>CAWEHF010000017.1:0-93569 GCA_963808695.1 uncultured Acidobacteriaceae bacterium | reverse complement strand
CTAATTACTATCTCCCGTGCCCCATCCTTTCGCCCTCTTTTTGGCGAAAGAGTGGGACAGCGCAGGCCTGAACTCTGCGAAAATCGGTGATGTGAAAGATTCCGAATCGCAGGCACTCAGGTTTCTTCACTCCCGCGGCTTTTCTCGAGCCATCTATGAACCAGACGGGAACGTCCCGCCGGACTTCTTGGTCGATGGGAGAATTGCGGTAGAAGTTCGTCGCATGAATTACACCTATATCGACAAAACTGGACACACTGAAGGAGTGGAAAGCTCCCAGATTGCATTGATGCGTTACATGAAGCGCCTGCTCCCAGCGTTTGGCGCTCCGATGACCGGCCAGAGCTGGTTCGTACGCTTCTGGTTCAAGCGCCCTCTACCCCCGTTCGCTACGCTACGGCGGGACATCAAACATGCTCTCGCAAGTTTTTGCGACGGACCTATAACCGATCGAAAAATACCCATCGGCGACCAGTTCAACCTGTTTCTATCCCCTTGCAGTACTGCTCGCTCGAATCGTTTTGTTTTGCTCGGATACGTTGACCGAAACGCGGGAGGCTGGCTCATCCCCGATCTTAGGAACAACATCCAAGTCTGCATCAAGGAAAAAACCGAGAAGATCGCCAGGATGCGGACAAGATACCCAGAATGGTGGTTAGTCCTCGTCGATCACATCAGCTTCGGCCAGAGGGAGCCTCTGAATGTGAAGCACGATTGGGACAAGGTCATCTTGATAAATCCGCTCAAACCAGAGGAGGGATACGAGGTCTGATTACTCACCGCTCTACACTTTGAGCGGCAGCATCGATATATACCCCGCGTACACCCCTTCAAACACCGAGTCCCAGCCAGCCGTCAGCGCGTAGGCACGCGCCGCGGCACGCATTGCCTCATGCCTTGCGGGATCGGCAAGAATCGCAGCAATCGCCGCATCAAATTCTTCATCCGCAACAATCCGCCCGGTCTCGCCGTCGCGCACAATCGTCTTCGGTCCGCCGTCGGGAGTCACGATCGCCGGCACACCCGAGGCCAGCGCCTCCAGCACCACGTTGCCAAACGTATCGGTGTGCGAGGGGAAGACGAAAAGGTCCATGTTGGCGTAGGCCGTCGACAGCGCTTCCCCGCGCAAGACGCCCGTAAAGTCTGCTCGATGCAGCCGCTCGCGCAGCCAAGCCTCGTCGCCGCCGTGGCCGACAATCAGGAAGCGGTAGCCGGTGACGCCCATCCGGTCCAGCTCCTGCTGAATCTCCACCAGCAGCGCGATGTTCTTCTCAACCGACAGCCGGCCCACAAATCCCAGCACGATCTCCCTGTCATCCGCGTCCCGTTTGCGTTTTGCAGGATGAAAGATTTCGGCGTCGACGCCGCGCGGCATCAGGTGGCAGGGGCGATGGGTGACCTGCTCAAGCTGCGCGCAAAGCTCGGGGTTGGGCGCAAAGGTTACGTCCGCCCTCGAGTAGAGAATTCCGGCCGTGGCCAGCGCCAGGTCCTGAATCTTCTTTGCCGTTGCCGCCGATTGGCGCTCAGGCAGCCGGCTCAAAAACCACTCGGAGCGGCGGACGAGATACTCGTGCACGTTGGTATGCCAGCTTGCCGCGAGCGGCAGACTAAGGTGATGGGCGAGGGCCGCTCCCAGCATACCGACTTCGCTGGGGCCGGTGATGTGAATCAAATCGGGCTTGAAGCGCTCGAGCACCTCGCCAATGAGCGGAACATGGCGCAGATAGGCGGGATCGAAGCGCAGGTCCTTCTCGAGCGCAACCGAGAGAAAGCCGCGCGCCAGCTCCAGGGTCCACACGTTCCCTTCTTCCACAAGCGCTTCGGCGCGGTCGCCGGCGCGCACGCACAAAAAGGGCAGATTGCGGCGCCGCGCAAAAGCCTCAAAGTGGCGGCTGGTGTGCGCCACTCCGTTCACTTCGTGAAATGAGTCAGGGAAATAGGCGACGCGAGGCGGGCGCGCCACGCAGTTGGAAGAATGATTGGATTGGAAAGGAGATGAGGCTGCGCCGCCCATCTCCGGGGCCACCGTTGAAACACACGACGCCTGATCGCTTGAATCGGCTCGCAACAGCCACTCCACGTGAACTTAGCTGTCCTGCTCGCCGAGGGCCAGGCGCAGCTCGTGCGATTGGCTCCAGGCATAGCGCAGGCCGCCTGAAACCAGGCCGCGGCCCATCATCTGCACCATTCCGATGACTGCGCTCATCACCCGCGGCGGTGCGCCGTTGGGCCACAGCTCGCTCAGCGGCCTTACCACCCCATTGCGGTCGGGGTGGTAAACACGCTCGTCCCATGTGCGCGAGCCCTGCGGGAACTCAGGATAGTCACGGATGGCGTCAACGGTTGACTGCAGAATGCGGTGCTTCCACGGCTCGGCGTACTGCGGCATAAAGAGCACGTTGCTCAACTTCTGCCGGCGGATCTCGTGAACAAACTCGGTAAAGCTGGTTGCGTTGGTCAGGTTCACGTTCGCGTTGGGCTCAACGCCGTGCCGGTCGCCTCCCGAGATCAGCAGCATATTCCACTGCTCGGCCAACCGCCGCACCAGGCGGTTCTCATCCCAGTTGCGCAACCCGTTCAGCTCAAGCGCGTGAATGAAAGCGCCGTTCTTCTGCAGGAACTCATTCACCAGGAACTCATGCTTCTCCCTGCCGATCAGATAGAGGTCCCACATGGGGTGGTTGAACACCACCAGCACATTGGGTTCCTTGTCGAGCGCCGCCAGAGCCTCGCTCAGCCGCACGTCGTTGGGATGGGCGGTCAGGTCGGTGAAGATTTCCATCCACTCGGTCGCCCTGCTGCTGGGCAGGTTGTGAATGCCCAGGTGGAACGACTGCATGCTGCCGTAGGGCGCGCTCCACTCCACCGAGACCGGAATGCGCCGCGCGCTGGGAACCGTGCGCAACAGCATGGGAGCGTTGATGTTGTCGTGGTCGGTAATCGACACCATCGGCGCAAGGTCAAGCTTTTCAATTTGCTTGCACTCCAGATCGAAAGCCAGCTTGGGAGTCATGGGCGGCGTCCAGTAGCTTGCAGCGTAGTTGATGCGCACGCCGTGAACGGCCTCGGAGCGACGCTCAAGCCGCGCCAGCAACGGCCGCATTACGGGATACTGGTTGCCGAAGTTGGCCAGAAAATCCAGGGTCTCCCGCGACTGGTTCGTGTGGCTGTGCAACGAAACCCCGCTCCGGAAGCCTTTGGGAGCCTCCCGGTCGCGCCACAGGTACGAGATGGAAGATGTTGGCATTTCAGCTCTCCAACTCCTTGCTTCGATCCAAGGCTTTTCCCGATTTCCAGCTTCAGTATCCATGGATTCGTATAAAAGCTCTGTTAAGAGAACGCAAAAGGGCTGAGAATTGAGAAAAGAATCAATAGAGTTACGGCAATACCCCCATAAATCCTGGTAATAACCGAAATCAAATTCAGGCTGGATTCAGCCTGAAGAGGAATTGAGACCGCTATGTCTCAGAATCTGAGCCTGCTTACGCTCGATTGGATTTGGCCTTAATCCTGCGGGTAGTGCCTGCTCAGTGCTCGTATTCGTGTCTTCGGTCTGGCTATAAGTTTAACGCCGAATGGCTCCGCGCGGTGCAGACTGTGAGCCGTGAAGCAGCTTTTAGCTCTTAGCTTTTAGCTACTGGCTATTGGCTACTGGCTGTTCCCTGTTCCCTGTTCCCTATTCCCTATTCCCTGCATTTTCACTTCCGCGTCCTGGCCAGTTCGGGGCTCAGGAAATCCTCTACCGTCCAGCCGGCCATCAGATCTTCATCGTGGTTGTTGCCGTGGTTTTGAGCCTGGGCCGCGGCAAGTTCGCCAGCCAGGTAGTTCTCGGTGAGCCCGCGGCGCAGCATCTCAAAGGCCTGCTCAGGCGTATCGGCAATCTGGAACAGATCAAGGTCCTTCGGCGAGATTGCTCCGGAGTCCACCAGCGCGTCCAGATTCAGCACCTTCTTCCAATACTCTGCACCGTACACAACCACGGTGATCTTCTTGGCCAGTTTCTGGGTCTGCATGAGGGTAAGAATCTCGAACATCTCGTCAAGGGTGCCGAACCCTCCGGGAAAGACGACCAGCGCCTTGGAAAGATAGGCAAACCATAGCTTGCGCATGAAGAAGTAATGGAACTCAAAGTTGAGGCCGGGCGTGATGTAGGGATTGGGCGTCTGCTCAAACGGCAGCGCGATGTTGAGGCCGATGGTTTTGCCCCCCGCCTCGTGAGCGCCGCGGTTGGCCGCCTCCATGATGCCGGGGCCACCGCCGGATGTGACCACGAAACGGTGCTTCCGCGACGGAATATTCATGGCCCAGTGCGTGAACATTTGCGCCAGCCGCCGTGCGTCTTCGTAGTAGCGAGCCATCTCGACTGCAGCCACGGCGCGCTTGCGTTGCAGATCGCTGGCTACTCCTGAAGCGATCTCTCCCGCCTTGGCCGGCTGTTCCTCGTTGGGGGCCGGCCGCGTCGAGCCGGTGTTGGCAAGCAGTTCGAGAGCGTGATCGGCCTCGTCACGGCCGCGGAATCGCGCCGAGCCAAAGAAGACCACCGTGTCCTGAATCTGCTCGCGCCGGAAACGCGCCAGCGGCTCAAGATACTCCGACACGATGCGGATCAGGCGTCCATCGGCGCTGTTCAGGAATGCGGAATTCTCATACGCGAGAGGAGCGGCCGCGAGAGGTGGTGGCGTGTTGTCAGGCGGCATCAACGGGCCTTCGCCTGGCGCCTGGCCCGGTTGCGTTGCGGGCGCGGCCGTCGTCGCATCAATTCCCTGCCTGCTGTTTCCTGCTGCGTATTCGCTTTCGCTCATGAAAACCACCCAACTTCGTTCGTCAATCCCGCCCAACTTTGCTCTTCAACCCCTCCAAGACTTCTGATTCTGATGCGGAAGCTTGCAATCCGGTGGCCGTCAATCCCGGCCTCGCCCCAACGCATCCTGAAACGCGATCCACAAATTCAAAAGCCCCAGTCCGGAAACCAGGCCGCGCACGGCGCCGTTCACCGCGATCACGCCCAGGGCCGGAAACTGCAGGAAGATCGGGTTCTGGTCCCAGAATGCGTGCGACCAAGGCGCATAACAGATGGCGAGGCCGATATACATGCGCAGCATCACCCTCAGAAACAGTTCCACCCGCACCAGCCAGCGCGGAATTCGTTGCGGGGGAGTTGGTTCGGGTTGACGGACTGCCGGGGAGGGCTCTGCCGGCGCCAGTTCGCTTGTTGCGGGGGTCAGATCGCCTGTTGCGGGGGCCAGTTCGCTCGGGGCCGGGATTGGATCGCTCTTGGCCGGCGTCGGCACAAATTCGCCCCCCGGCCCAGACAGCGAAGCCGGACCAAGGGCGAGAGATGACATTGGCGTTTCCGGCTGCTGCGACATTCCTTTGCTGTTCGGCGGTAACCGCGAGGCGCCGGACCCGCTCCGAATCGAGGAGCAAGGGCACGCGCCGGCTACGGATCGCCGTACTCAAACGGTAACACATGCGCATGGGCGCATCGACGGGCCCTC
The DNA here is from genome assembly GCA_963808695.1 of uncultured Acidobacteriaceae bacterium. GTDB lineage: Bacteria > Acidobacteriota > Terriglobia > Terriglobales > Acidobacteriaceae > Telmatobacter. The sequence continues at coordinate 88,071 of CAWEHF010000017.1, read as the reverse complement.
ATCCCGTAGGGACCAAGCGAAAGTAGCCCAGGATGGAGTCCGCTGGAGTGGACGGAATCCTGGGAAGCGCGCCCCAATAATCGGAGCCGTCCCGTAGGGCCGGGACGAACCCTCCAGGTTGCGTCGATTTCATTCAAGTGATTGCCCGCCCGTGCGCCGAGCTTGCGCCTGGCGAGTCTAAACCGCACAGGGGTTTGTCTCGAAGCCCGAACGGGAGTATTTTGTTTGTGGGCTGAAGACATGGCCAGGCGCCATCAGCCCGCCCAGAGGAGGAACTTGATGAGACCCTCCATCGTGCTCGCAATTGCATTGCTTTCAGGTTCACTCCCTCTTGCCGCGCAGCAGGGTTCCGCTGGCGCCACGGCGAGCCAGGGTCCCGTCGTCAACATTCCTAAGAATTTCACCGTATCGCCCACCATCACGATTTACGCCCAGCAGGCAGCCAACTGCCCAGTCGCGCTGAATGCCTCGCATCTGGCAGATGGGTCGATGATCAGGACAGCGGGCAGGGCCGGCAGCGCGCATCCCAATGGCATCGGCCAGTGGCTGCATATCACGGTTATGACCCCTACGGTTTCTACCGCTCAACTCAAGGTTCGCGGCTACTCTGACAAGGCCCACATGACGCAGACAGGCAGCAAAAATGGCCCCGACGCGGTACGGACCGTAATAGTTTCATTTCGAGACATGCCCAACGGGCAGACGGAAGGCAATGTTTGGGTGCCTGGTCTGACCGCCGTCGATTCCCTCTACCTGATTTCGCTGACCTACGTCGATGGCACGAGCTGGAACGCGCCCGGCGGCCAGGAGTGCCGCGTTACGCCCGATCCGCTGATGCTGATCTCGGGGCGTTGACCGGCCTGGGCCGAGTGTCGCCCGGCTCCGCAAACTCCCGGTTCTCAGGCCGTCATTCCCTTCCTGCTCGTTCCCTTGTTCCCTCGTTCCCTGCCTTCCTAGAACCTGAGATACGCGCCAAGCATGGGTTCGGCGGAGTGCGTAAAGGCCCCGGTCGATGTGTACAGCTTGGTGAGATCGGGCGCCTTGTAAAGATTGCCGCGGTACTGCAGCCGCAGCCCGATGTGCGGCAACAGGCCCCAGTCGAGTCCTGCGCCGTAAACAAACACCGGCTTTGTGGATGACTGGGTGTTGCTCTGGCCGCTCACCGGCTCGTTGAGCAGCAGTCCAACGCCGCCCAGCGCAAACGGCCTCAGGTTGGCCACCTTGACCGACGCCACCCAGTCCCCCGTTAGCTCATGCGCGTTAGCTGAAACGGCTGCGGGTGTCGACGGGCCACAACTGATCGCGGGGCAGACGTAGCCTGAAGCGTTATACACCTGGTTGTCGCGGTTGTACGAGTACGTCACGTCGTAACCGATGAGCGGATGGCTGATGTGGCACAACTCGAGCATTCCGCCCGCCGAGTTCGATGGACTCTGCTGAACGCCGTTGCCGTTGGTGGATCCGTTAAATGCGCCGTAGATGCTGAGCGCCACATCGGTTTGCGCCTGAGCCGAAGCCGCGACAAATGCGAGTGCAAGCAGACCAAAGAATGCAAACCAGCGGCCGGTCATGAAATCGGTCTTGATCATTGCGGTAAGCATTGCCTCCTTGAATGAATTTGAAGCGTGCCGCGAGAGCGGTGATGCCTGAGTAAGAGCAGCAACGCCTGAAAATCAACTTGCCGTTGTTCCTGCTTCAAGTATGGACGGGACGGAATCGGTTGCGTCAGCGGGCAAAGTCCCGAACGGTAACGCCCAAGATACCCTTTCAAAGACTGCCGGCAACGCACACGGAGGCGTGCCTGCAAAAGGTGATCCCGGCCCGCGACAAAAAGTTATGATCTGAAGAGACCAATGAACCGGCCCACTCTTCGACTCGCGACCGCAATTGCCTGCTGCATTACGCTTTGGATTCCCATCGCAGCGCAGGCGCAGAGCAACGCAAACAACCTCCCTTATCTGACCGAGCAACCCGTGCATGCGCAGCACGGAATGGTGGTGAGCGTCCATCACCTGGCCTCGGACGCAGGCATCGCCATCCTGCGCGAGGGCGGCAACGCCGTTGATGCAGCCGTGGCCACGGGATTCGCGCTGGCCGTGGTGCATCCCATCGCCGGCAATTTAGGCGGCGGTGGCTTCATGCTGCTGCGCACTCACGACGGCAAAACCACCTTCATCGATTACCGCGAGCAGGCCCCGCTCGCCGCCACTCAGAACATGTATCTCGATGCGCAAGGGAACGTGATTCCCGACGCCAGCGTGCTGGGATATCGATCCATTGCGACCCCCGGCTCGGTTGCAGGTCTTGCCTACGCAGAAAAAAAATATGGCCGGCTGGGACTCAAAAAAGTCATGGCCCCGGCCATTGCGCTGGCACGCGACGGGTTCGTGCTCTCTGAAGAAGAGGCGCGTCAGCTTGCTGATCCCGACCTGGCGAAATTCGCCGATTCGAAACGCATCTTTCAGCGCGATGGAAATCTGTACAACCCCGGCGAGACTTTCAAGCAGCCTGAACTGGCGCGAACCCTCGAACGCATTGCCAGCGATCCCGGCGGTTTTTATCACGGCAAGATGGCCCAGGAACTTGTCGCCAATCTAAAAGGGTCGCTGCTGACCACAGAGGACCTGGCCGATTACACCGTGGTTGAGCGCGAGCCGGTTGTCGGAACCTTTCACGACTACACAATTCTGAGCGCCCCTCCACCATCCTCGGGCGGCGTGGTGCTGGTCAGTGCGCTCAATATCCTTGAGGGCTACGACCTGAAGCATTCCGGCGACCGGTCGCCGGAATGGATTCACCTTGTCACCGAGGCTTTTCGCCGGGCTTACATGGACCGCGCGCAATACCTGGGCGACCCGGATTACAACCAGATTCCCGTGGCCGCGCTGACCGCGAAGAATTACGCAGCGGCGTGGCGAACCGGCATCGATTTGGCCAAGGCCACGCCGAGCGCGACCCTGGTGCGGCCTGAGGGCTTCGTTCCGCCTGCGCCCACCACTGCCGGCCGTCGCCGCGAGGAATCAAATGACACAACTCATTACTCGGTGGTCGACAGCGAAGGCAACGCTGTTGCCGTCACCACCACGCTCAACAACAGCTTTGGTTCGCACGTGACCGCCGGCTCGCTCGGCTTTCTGCTCAACGACGAGATGGACGACTTTGCCGCCAAGATGAACGTGCCGAATATGTTCGGGCTCATCCAGGGTCCGGCCAACGCAATTGCGCCGGGCAAGCGCCCGCTCAGTTCCATGACGCCGACCATCGTGCTTGAGAACGGCAAGCTGCGTTATGTTCTTGGCTCGCCGGGCGGAGGGCGCATTATTTCAACCGTGGCGAATATCTTTCTGTCGGCAACCCGGGGCGGCCTCAACATCCAGCAGGCGGTCGACGCCCCGCGCTTTCACCATCAATATCTGCCTGACAAGCTCTATCTCGAGCCCGGATTTGCCCCTCAGACCATCGACGCCCTCCGCGCCATGGGTTACGACGTGAGCGTGAGTCGCGGCCACTGGTCTGACGGCGAGTGCATCGCAGTCGATCCGGCGACCGGCGAACTCGAGGGCGGCCAGGACCACCGCGGACACATCGGTAAAGCGGCGGGATATTAGATCCTCCGGCCGGCCGGATGGAGATTGTCGAGAAGGAATCATTTTCGATCTGCCGTACAACCCCTCCCCGGCAACATTCATCCGAGCCAGTGTTGTGTTTCGCACGCGACACGGTGTGGCTGCGTGTTTCTCCAGACCCCTCCTCAGCACTGCGCCGGGAGGGCTTTGAGCGGTTTCCCGTGGAGCTGCTCGGCCTTCCCGGCGATCTTTTTGCCACCTCCCGAGCCCCAGACGGCATCTCCCGAGCCAATGAGGCGCCCGTCCGGTCACTCGCGAGGTGAGAAAATGGAGTCAGACTCCGGACCGTTCCTGAAAATCTCACCCGGAGCCAGAGATTTCCACACGATGCTGCGCGTTCTTTCAACCCACCTGTTCCTGAGCCACCGGCTGCACCCCGGCCTGCTTGAAGAAGCCGGCCGCGCGGGCGCGCAGGCGATTGAGCTGTTTGCGGCACGCCAGCACTTTGACTACACCAGCCGCGAGCACGTGGCTGAGCTGGCCGAGTGGTTCCGTTCCGCGACGGTTGAGCCGTTCTCGATGCACGCCCCGCTTTACCCCGACCGCGAGATGGGCCGCGCAGGAGCGCCGGGCGTAAACGTGCTTCATCCCGAGAAGTCGCGCCGCATCGACGCCATGGACGAGATCAAGCGCGCGCTGGAGTCGGCCGAGCGCATCCCTTTCAAACATATGGTGGTGCATCTGGGCGAGCGCGAAGATGCCTGGTCGCCGCGGTCGATTGAGTACGCGCAGATCGCGCTCGAGCACCTGGGCGCGTTTGCCCGGCCCCTCGGTGTGCGCCTGCTGGTTGAGAACCTGTTGAGCGAGGCCACCACTCCCGAGCACCTGAAGCTTATCCTCGAGTTAGGACGCCTGAATGACGTGGGAATCTGCCTGGATCTCGGCCATGCGCACATTACCGTGGGCGTAGCCGAAGCGATTGCCACGTTGGGCAAGAAGATCGTCTCAGTGCACGTGCACGACAATCATGCCGAGAAGGACGAGCACCTGTGGCCCGGCGATGGGACCATCGATTGGCCGGCGACTGCCAATGCGCTCAAGGATCTGGCCACGCCGCCGGCAACGGTGCTCGAAATCGGCTACAACCTGGGCGACGCGCACAATACGCTGGCCGGCAAGATCGCGGCGGGGTTCGCGAAGTTCGAGTAACGCCGGCTGCACTGGCAGTATGATGGGAGCGCCATGAAATCCACCGCTCCCGCACCGCGATTGCTGCGGCTCGCCCTCGTGTTGCTCCTCGTCGCCGCGCCCCTTTTCGCCAAAGAAACGCCGATGGCCACAATTGACTGGCCTCAGACCGGCACGCCGGTTCTGCGCTTCACCTTCAGCAAAATCAAGGCGCTCCCAGGCATGCAAAACCTGCAGGGTTACGTGATGGATACGACGGCACAGAACTTGTCGCCCAGCGTGATTCCGGATGCGCGGTTCCGCGTATATCTGTATGACAAAGGAAAAGCGCGGGTCGGCGAAGACACGATCGAGGTCCGCAACGTCGGGCCCGGCGAGACAGTCAAGTTCCAAACCACGGTGATGGCGTCTGGACAGCCAGTCTCCGTCTCCATCGAACCAATCGAGCAGGCGTCCAGGAAGGTTACGCTGACGGTGAACTCTACTCCTCAGGGCGCGTCGCTGAAGGTGGACGGGACTGATGCTGGCACCACGCCCCGGATGATTTCGGTCGGCGCGGGCCACCACATCCTTAACTTCTCGAAGGATGGATTCAACACCGGTAATTTTCCGCTCGACATCGGCCCCGATGACGTCTCCGGCGGATCGGTAAGTTATGAGCTGGGCGCCGCATCCTTCGACACGATTGAGCTGCGCGACGGCAGCGTGTTGAATGGCGACCTGGTTTCGATCTCGGGAATGGATATCCAGGTGCGGGTCGGTGGCGCGATTCAGCATATCGATCGCAACAAGGTGAAACGCATTCTGCTGACGCAAAGGGAAGCGCCTACGCCCGAGCTGCTGAATGCGGTGCCCAGTCAATAACGATCGAAGGCCGCTAGCAGATCCTCGGCAACTGCTCGCCAATCTGCGTGGGAATCACGCGGTTGGCGCCCATGGCCGTGCGCGCAACCAGCATGCGTTTGTGTTCGGCAGTCACGTGGCCGATGCGTGCTGCGTTGGCGCCCAGCGGATGTGCGCGCAAAACCTCAAGCGTGCGATCGGCAGCATCCGGCGCGACGAATATAACCACCTTGCCTTCGTTGGCGACGTACACAGGATCGAGCCCGAGCAACTCGCAGGCCGACTGCACTTCAGGCCGCACCGGAACTCTGGCTTCGTCTATATCGATGCCGACACCGGATGACCCGGCAATCTCGTTGAGCGTTGAAGCCAGGCCGCCGCGCGTAGGGTCGCGCATGGTGTGAACCGAACTGCCCACCGCGTCGAGCACATCGCTAATCAGGCCGTTGAGCGCCGCGCAGTCGCTGCGAATCTGGCTCTCGAACTCCAGCCCCTCACGCACGCTCATAATGGCCATGCCGTGATCGCCGATGGTTCCCGACACCAGCACAACGTCTCCCGGCTGCGCGCGTTCCGGACCCACCGACACGTCCGCACGTAGCTGCCCCACGCCTGTGGTGTTGATGTAGCAGCCGTCGCCGTGGCCGCGCTCCACAACTTTGGTGTCGCCGGTGACGATCTTCACGCCTGCTTCTTTCGCCGCGTTGGCCATCGCGTCAACAATGGCCGCCAGCTGCGCCAGCGGAAATCCTTCTTCGAGAATGAAACCGGCGGTCAGGAACTTCGGAATCGCGCCGCTCACGGCCAGATCGTTGACCGTGCCGTTGACGGCGAGTTCGCCGATCGATCCGCCGGGGAAAAACAATGGCTGCACCACAAACGAATCGGTGCTGATCGCGATTCTCCCGCCACTAACCTCCAGCACGGCAGCGTCGCCCAGATTCTCAAGAGCGGGATTGCGGAACGCGGGGAGAAACAGATGCTCGACCAGTTCGTTGCCCAGCTTGCCGCCGCCGCCGTGACCCATCACGATGGTTGGGTAGTCGGCCAGCGGCAGCGGGCACGACCAGTTTGCGAAGTCGGGGGGCTGGCTATCACCCATGGGCCGCTCCCGAGAGCGCCGAGCCCGCATTCGCCAGCTCATTTGCCGAAAGAAAACGCCCGTAGTTGAAGTAAGCCGCGCATGCGCCTTCGCTTGAAACCATGGTCGCGCCCAGCGGATGACGCGGCGTGCACTCCTTGCCGAAGGCCGGGCACTCGGCCGGCTTGATAACGCCGCGCAGGACATCACCGGAATGACACAGCGGCGACTCCTGCGTATGAATGCCGGTGATCTCGAAGCGATACTCGGCGTCGAACTCGCGGTAATCGGCATTGAGCCGCCAGCCGCTCTTCTTGATTACGCCAATGCCACGCCACGCCCGATCCGTGACTTCAAAGACTTCGGAAAGCAGTTTCTGCGCCGCGCGGTTGCCCTCAAAACTCACCACGCGCTCATACGCGTTCTCAACCTCGTGCTTCCCTGCCTCGAGCTGAATGACGGTACGCCGGATTCCGTCGAGCAGATCGAGCGGCTCGAAGCCGGTAACGACGATGGGGACCTTGAATCGCTCGGCGATCGGCGGATACTCCCAGTAGCCCATCACGCTGCATACGTGTCCGGCGGCAAGAAACGCCTGCACCTGGTTTCCCGGCGACTGCAGAATGGCCTCGATAGCCGGCGGCACAAGCACATGCGAGACCAGCACGGAAAAGTTCTTGATGCCGCGGCGCTTGGCCAGATGCACGCTCATGGCGTTGGCCGGCGCGGTGGTTTCAAACCCCACGCCGAAAAAAACCACCTGCTTGTCAGGATTCTTCACAGCAAGGTCGACGGCATCCAGCGGCGAATACACCACGCGCACATCGCCGCCCGCGCCTTTTACCTGGAAAAGGTCGCGATCGGTGCCGGGAACGCGCAGCATGTCGCCGAAAGAGCAGAAGATGACTCCCGGCTGCGCGGCAATCGCGAGTGCTTTATCAATGAGCTCAAGCGGAGTGACGCAGACCGGGCAGCCCGGCCCGTGCACCATCTCTACGCCCGCCGGCAGCATCTGGTCGATTCCGTTCTTGATAATGGAGTGGGTCTGGCCGCCGCACACCTCCATGATCTTCCACGGGCGCGTGGCCACGGCATGAATCTCCCGCGCTATCCGTTGCGCAATCTCGCCGTTGCGGAACTCGGTCAGGTACTTCATTTGCGCTCGCTGCCGGCCGGCTGACTTGCTGACTCGATGACTTGCTGACTTGCTGTCTCTTCACCGCAGCTTCCATCCGGGCACGGCGATTGTGGTGCCCTGGCCGCCCGAGCAAAAGCCTCTTCCTCGCTGGCCAGTTCTTCTTCGAGCATTCCCATCTTGCGAAAGACTTCCAGGGTCTTCTCGGCGGTCTCGGCGTCGAGCTTCGAGATGGCAAACCCAACGTGGACAATGGCATAGTCGCCCACTTCGATATCGGGGACGTAGTCGAGGCAGACCCGCTTCACAATGCCGCCAAAGTTCACGCGGCCAATGCGCAGGTCGTTTTCATTCAGAATTTCGTCAACGCGGCCGGGGATAGCAAGACACATGGCAACTACGTTATACCCCCCAGCTATGACCACGAAATGTGATTTAGATCACTTAAAATTCGGATTTGATTCTGCCGCCAGCACTTGAACGTCCATCGTCGCGTCAGTATGCTGACCGGGCGCGAGCGCTTCGTCCAAGGTGCCAACAGCGACAACTTTTTTCCGAACAAGTTTGCGGGCCAAGGCAGCCTGGTCGTCGGGAACAAAAAGTTGAACGTGCAGAACGTGATGCTTCACATCCAAATTCGGACTGTTCCGGGCTTCAGCGTCCTTTACCGGCACGACGGTGATTGGCACTCTTAACTGAAGAACGAGAACCCTTTCGCGCGCATCCTGGGCCGGTGTCTCGCCAAAACCGGGCGGACCGTAAAACGTGCGCCAAGTGAGCGTTCCCTCTAACCGGGTCCCTGGCGTGTCGAAAGCACAGGTGGCGCTGAGCCGGCTAGTAGAATTTAATTCTTGTCGCGCTATGCATCGAGGTGGCACGGCAATCAGAAGGGCCGATCCTATTCCAACAGCCCAAATTGCATCCAAGCAAAACAGGTCAGCGCGCGCTTTGAACATGGTCGTCCTCAATCGAGCCATTAGTCCGACACCATTGTCTCACCGGGCAGAATCGTCCGCGTGCGCGGCAGTATTCCTCGCGAGGCGGCAAAGCCCACCAGCGCCAGCACGCCCACAAAGACCACCAGCTTGACCAGCGAGCCGGTTCGCGTCTCGGGCAGCGCCTTCCACAAAATCAGCAGAACCGTTTGCGCAATGGTGACGGCCCACACCGAACCGTAGAAGTAACGGCGCTCAATGCCCTCGCGCCTGGTCGACGGGCCCACGCGCGGCAGCTTGCCGATGATGCCGAGGAACAGAATCACAGCGCAGAGCGGCGAGTAGGCGTAGAGGTAAATCTGCTTCAGCATCCACGTGCCGGTGACCACGGCGATCACCAGACCGGCCATGTTGAGCAGCGCGAAGTTGAACACGGCATTCCAGGCAAACGTGTAGCAGATCCGGCGATAGAGCGGGTTGGGCTTGTCTTCGTCGAAACGCAGGATGTAGGGCCGGTGCTCCACGCCGGGCAACTGCGCGTAGTACCCGGCAATGGCCACGCCGACGAGCACGATCGAAAGCCAGACGGTGTTGCCGCGGCTGAAGCCGTGCTCAAAAAGGCTGAAGGTAAGCGGCCCGGGAGCGAGAAAGTAGACCCAGATCCAGATGGGCAGGTGGCACATGCGGTAAACAACTGTGTTGCGTTCGCGGATTTTGCGTTGTTCGGCGTACTCAATCTTGCCGCTGTATCCCATGGGCAGAGTCTCGCAAAGCACACAGCGGCGAGTCAATCGGTTGCACCTCATCGTCTCGCCTGCGTGATAGACTCCGGTTGCGCAGGGAATCGACTCTATTTTGGAGGTAAACGAAGGCGATGCTGAAACGCTGGTTGAGTGTGATTGCTGGGTTTGCGGCCGTGGCCGCGGGAACGGTTTGCTTTGCCCAGGGCGGAACGAGAACTGCCTGGGTGGGAACGTGGGCGGCATCGCCCATGGCGGCGCAGGGCTTCACCATGCGGCCTTTCACCCTCACAACGCTACGCCAGATTGTTCACATCTCGAACGGCGGCGACCAGGTGCGCATCCGGCTCACCAATGCGTATGGCACCGATTCATTGGCTATCGCCGACGTGCATGTGGCAGTGAGCGCCGGCGGGTCTTCAATCAAAGAAGGCACCGACCACGCAGTCACCTTCGGCGGAGCGACCGGCATTCGCCTTGCGCCCGGAGCTGAAGTTTATTCCGATGCGGTGCCGCTGGCGGTTGCTCCGCTCTCTGACCTCGCCATCAGCTTCTTTTTTCCCAACCAGGTAATGCGGGCAGAAACCTATCATCAACTCGGCCTCCAGACCAACTACCAAGTGAATGGCGATCAAGCCGCCGCCGCAACGCTGAGCGATGCCGTCAAGATCAATTCCTGGTACTTCCTCGACGGCGTCGACGTGCCCGCGGTTGAGGGTTCGCGCGCCATTGTGACAGTGGGCGACTCGATCACCGACGGCGCTCTCTCAACCCCCGACACCAATCAGCGCTGGCCCGATCTGCTGGCGGCGCGGCTCAAGCAGGAGCATGGACTTGAGAACGTAGCGGTGCTGAACCAGGGCATCAGCGGCAACCGCGTGCTGAACGAGGGCGCCGGCCCCAGCGCGGTTGCGCGCATCGATCGCGACGTGCTGGCCCAAAACGGAGTGAAGTATGTGATTGTGCTCGACAGCATCAACGACATTGGCCGCCTGGCGTCGAGGGTGATCACGCCGGAAGACGTGATCACTGCAGCAGACCTTGAATATGGATTGAGTCAGCTTGCCGACGCCGCGCATGAGCACGGAATCAAGATCTACGGCGCGACGTTGACGCCGTATGGCGGCGCTGGATACTCGTCTGACAAGGGCGAGCAGATTCGCGAGGAGGTGAACGACTGGATCAGAGCCAGCGGCGTCTTCGACGGCGTAGTTGATTTCGACAAGATCACGCAGGACCCGGCGAATCCGACGAAGTTCAACCCGGCGTACGACTCCGGCGATCACCTGCACCCCAACGACGCGGGCTACAAAGCCATGGCCGACGGCATTGACATGAAGCTATTCGCGAAGTGAGCTGCGCGGCAATCCGGAAGAGGCAGCTGATGCCTTTTCGGATTGATTACTCGACAGTGACTGACTTGGCCAGATTGCGCGGCTGGTCTACGTCGCAGCCGCGTCGCACGGCGATGTAATAGGCCAGCAGTTGCAGCGGAACAATCTCAATGAGCGGCGAAAGCAGTTCGGGCGCGTGCGGAATGTGGATTACGTGCTCCACCAGGTCGCCGATCGATGCGTCGCCCTCGGTGGCGACGGCGATCACGCGGCCTGAACGCGCGGTCACCTCCTGGATATTCGAGAGCGTCTTTTCGTAGCGCAGCTTCGATGCCGCGTCGGCGTGGTCCCGCGTGGCGACCACCACCACCGGAAGCGATTCGTCGATCAAGGCATTGGGCCCATGCTTCATCTCGCCGGCAGGGTAACCCTCGGCGTGAATGTAGGAGATTTCTTTGAGCTTGAGCGCGCCTTCAAGAGCGATGGGGAAATGGATGCCGCGGCCCAGGTAAAGAAAATCCCGAGACGAAGCAAAATCCTTCGCCAGCGCCTCGCACTGCGCCGAGCGGGCGCGCAGAACCTCTTCGATCCTGCCGGGAATGCGAGTCAGCTCCGTGATCAGCTCTATCGATTGATCTTTATTAAGATGGCCGCGCAACTGGCCGAGCTTGAGCGCCAACAGGAAGAGAGCGGTGAGCTGGGAGGTAAAGGCCTTGGTGGAGGCAACGCCAATCTCGGGGCCGGCGTGGGTGTAAATAGCGCCGTGCGCTTCGCGCGCCACCATGGCGCCCACAACGTTGCAGATGGCGACAGTCTTTGAGCCGAGAGCCTTCATTTCGCGCTGGGCGGCGAGGGTGTCGGCGGTTTCGCCCGATTGAGTAATCAGCAGGCCCAGCGCATTGGGGTCGGCGATAGGGTCGCGGTAGCGGTATTCGCTGGCGTAGTCCACGTCCACCGGCAAACGCGCCAGCCGCTCGATCATGTATTTCCCGGTGAGCGCGGCATGCCAACTGGTGCCGCAGGCGGCGATGTTGATGCTCGAAGCGCGCGCCAGCTCGTCGTCGCCAATCTCCATCTCGCCCAGGAAGACATTGCCTGAGTCGAGCGAGACGCGTCCCAGCGTGGTCTCGGTTATCGCCCGCGGCTGCTCCCATATCTCCTTGAGCATGAAGTGCTTGTAGCCGCCCTTTTCCGCCTGGATCGGGTCCCACTGGATGCGCGTCAGCTCCCGCTTGATGGGGTGGCCGTCGAAGTCAGTCAGTTCCACGCCATCGCGCGTGATGATGGCCATGTCGCCGTCGGCAAGAAAGTAGATATTGCGCGTATGATGCAGGATTCCGGGCACGTCGGAAGCGACAAAGAACTCTCCATCGCCCACGCCGATGATCACCGGAGGCCCGAGCCGCGCGGCCAAGATCTTATCGGGCTCGGCGGCCGACAGCACTCCCAATGCAAAGGCGCCCGTGAGCCGCCGCACCGCGCGGCGTAAAGCTTCTTCCAGCAGAATGGGCCTGCCTTCAGATTTGGCCTGGCGCTGGATCTGCTCGATCAGGTGGGCGATGACCTCGGTGTCGGTCTCGGTGACAAAGCTGTGCCCCAGCGCTGTGAGCTCGCGTTTCAGCTCAAGGTAGTTTTCTACAATGCCGTTGTGAACCACCACGATGCGGCCCGTGCAGTCGCGGTGCGGGTGCGCGTTCTCTTCGGTGGGGCGCCCGTGCGTGGCCCAGCGCGTGTGCCCGATGCCGAACGTCCCATCGAGCGGGTGGTCGTGGAGCACCTCTTCAAGGTTCGCCAGCTTTCCCGGCGCGCGCCACACCTCAAGCTTCTGGCTTGACGGATTGCCCACCGCGATTCCCGCCGAGTCGTAGCCGCGGTACTCCAGACGCCTCAGCCCCTCAAGAATGACGGGCACGACCTTCTTCGGTCCGACGTAACCCACTATCCCGCACATGGCTCCATTCTAGCGCCCGGCAAGACGGTATTTGCGAACCTCTGAAACTATTGATAAACCAGCAGTTGTTTTCATGCGCGGCGCTGAGGGCCTGGCGCCTGGTTGGGGGTGCAATCGTGGGCACTGCCATTTTTGCTTGAGTTTGGCTAGAATTACAGCAAATTCCAGAGTCAGGCGTCTGAATTGATGCGGAGTGGTTCTCAACGATGTTTGGAATCGGCGATCTGAAACGCAAGCTTCAAAGGTTAGGCTACGTTGAGCAGCCGCGTGCCGAGCGGCTGCCTGCCGCCAGTCTTGCCGCCCATTGCGATACCGAACTCAACCACGTTGATGCCGGCGTCAAAGACATCAGCTCAACCGGACTGTATCTGGTCACAGAGAAGCGCTTCGCTACGGGTGAGGTTGTTCATCTCACCCTCCAAGCGCAGGGGTCTGGAGAGGATCATTCGGAACTGGAGATCGCGGTTGAGGCTCGCGTAGCCCGTCAAGGGCAGGACGGTATCGGTCTCTCGTTCGTTTTACCGGCCGGGCTCGACACCAATCTCTGGAGCGTGCTGGTGAGGAATACGGTGGTTCTTACCGAGGCAAGCGGGATCACCCACATGTTCCGGACGCTCCGCACCATCCTCTTCCTATGCCGCCTGTGCCAATCGGGAGCCGAGGAAGCCATTCTGTTGCTGGGCGGCCAGCTCGACCCCCCCAGAACGGAATGCGTTTTTGAAATCGCGCTCGGCGCAGAAAAGCTGCTCGCCACCGAATATAACGCCGACAAGATGCGCGCCGATCCCAAGCTGGTCGCGCATATGCTGCGCGAAGGCTCGTGGTCCCATTCCGATCCGCAGAAGCAGCTCTGGATAGGTCTTTTTGCGAATTCGTGCGCGCCGGAGGGATGGGACGACTCGAACATGGTCTTTGCCGATATGCTCGTCAACGTGACGCCGGTCCAGGCGACGATTTTTATCGAAGGCTGCAACCGGTCGCTTCAATCGATGCAGGATGCCGACACAGCGCCGCCGCATCGGATCGTTCTGTCGCCCCACGGCATGATCGAGCTCACACGCATGTACGACCTTACCCGCATCGCCACGGATGTTGCCTATCTTTACAACCTCGGCGCGATCGACCGGCTCTTTGACTTTACCTCGTACGTGGAGACTGAAAACTTCGACATTACGCCGAGCAGCGTGGGAATCGATCTCTTCCGCCGCTGCCGCCGCGGGCTGACTTACGAGATCCCGAGCCGCGAACCGATCCCACCCGCGCCATTAGAATTGTAGGGCGCAGGATTGCCGGCCGCTCGGGCGGAGCACAGTAGCGGGAAAAAACCAGGCAAGGGAGCGCCCTTCCCCAGTGCGGCTGGCAGGGGCCCACAACCGGTTCATTCCTCTATTTCATAGCTGAATTCTTCAATCACCGGGTTGGTGAGCACATCGCGCGCGATCTTCTCTACCTCTGCCCTGGCGGCCTCCGGCGTCAGATCGCCGGCCAGCGAAAGCTGAAAATACTTGCCCTGCCGGACCGCCGTCACTGCGGCAAAGCCGATCTTGCGCAAGGCATTCTGGATGGTTTGGCCCTGGGGGTCCAGGACCGATGTCTTCAGCGTGACATAGACATGCGCCTTCATCATCCGTGATTATAGTAGTTCCGGGGTCGGCTCTATTGACGCCGGGACGCCGGTTTCTCCTTTCAGCCGGAACGGATCGTTTTATCCGAAGTCAAATTTCCCCTTACCCAAGAAAGAGGACGTGATGGTCAACTACCTTGAACTGCCCGTCGGCGACCGCTGCCCTGAGGTTTTCCGCTGCGTCATCGAGATTCCCAAGGAGGGCGTGCAGAAGTTCGAGTACGACAAGCAGCTCCATGTTTTCAAGCTCGACCGCAACCTGCACTCGCCGGTCCACTACCCCGGCGACTATGGGTTCATCCCCTCAAGCCTGAGCGACGACGGCGACCCCCTCGACGTGCTGGTGCTGGTGCCCAGCCCGAGTTTTCCCGGTTGCGTGCAGGAGGTGCGCCCCATCGGTCTGCTTGAGATGCTCGACCAGGGCGTGCTCGACGAAAAAGTGCTGGCCGTGGGCAAAAACAATCCGCGTTATACGAACGTGTGGAATTACACCGATATGTATCCGCATTTGCTTAAGGAGATCACGCACTTCTTCTCGATTTACAAAGACCTTGAAGGCAAGCGTGTGGAAGTGAAGGGCTGGCACGACGCAGCCTATGCGCGCGATCGCGTGGCCCGCGCAGTGAAGCTATTCGCAGAAGCCAAAGCGGCCAGGCAGCACGAATCCGGGAAGAAGTCGAAAGGCTAAGCAGCCAGCGATTCGTAACTCGTAGCTCCATAGCCGGGTGCCCCATCCTCGCGACGTTTTTGTTTTTGTTGCTAGGGTGGGAGACCGCAGGCCCCACCCCGCTTCGTATCAGGGCATGAATTCACTCGTGCCATACTCTGCTTCACTTTTTCTGAGATCAAAGCGCGGTCCACATCCTGTGCTCCAGGCAAAGCGCTCTATTTCACTGTTCCGCGTTCGGTCTTCGCCGCCCCCTCATTGCCCCGCTGCCGTCACCGTCAGGTTGTAGGTTGTTGTCGTCGTGTAAGTGCCGAAGGGCTGGACGACCATGGTCCCGGTTACAGCAACGGCATAGGTTCCCGCCGGCGTCCCTTGATTGGTGATGTTGTACTTTCCGCCGCCCCCACCGCAGCCGCCAAGACTCAGGAAGAAGACGAGTATCGCCAGCGCCGCCAGCGAAGAGAAAATCCGGCGCCAGCGGCGGCGGTAACCAAACGCCAGTAAACCGGCCACTGCCAGAGTCTCGAATCCACGCCACGGTTTCTGCGGAGGCGCGATCGAAGCTTGCTGAAGCGTTGGCCCATTGGTGTAGATGCTCAGGGACGATGAGCCCGAGAGGACGCCGGTGGTTGAGTTGTACGTGGGGTCGAACGATCCCGGCGTAAAGACGCACGTTGCCCCTGCGGGCAAGCCGGAACAGGAGAGGTTCACCCACCAGTAGTAATAGCCGGTGAAGATGGGGTTGGTGGAGAACGAAATCGAGGTCGCAGAATTGTTTTGTCCCGCCGTTACCGTGGCCGACGTGGAACTCAGCGTCAGCGTCATGGCGATGACGGAAACTTGTGCGGCCATCGACGCCGAGCCGATATAATTCGCGTCGCCCGAGTAGCTTGCCGTGATGCCGTGCGTGCCCGCGCTCAGCGTGCTCGTGCTCAACGTAGCCTGCGCCTCCCCATCCACCGGCGAGCCGATCGGCGCCGTGCCGATAGTTGCGCCTGCGCCGTTGTTGGCAGAGGCGTCGGTGAAGGTCACGGTACCGGTAGGCGCGATGCCGGTAAAGTCCCCGGTGATTGTTGCCGTCAGTGTGATCGGACTGGGGGCGTAGGTCCAGCCGTAGCCGCCGCTGACGGTCGTGGCCGTCGGGACCTTCGTGCCGACCGTGATGTCCACCGCTCCGGAAGAGTTGGCGAGGTCGTTGGCGTCGCCGTCGTATTGCGCAATGATCGGGTGCAGGCCTGTGGCGCTAAAGGTAACAGCCAGCGTCGCGGCGTTGTTCGATAGCGCCACGGTACCCAGTTTCGTTGCCGGGTTCGTGCTGTTGTCGTAGAAGTCCACGTTGCCCGTGACGGGAGCCCCGCCCCCGTAGAGGTTGTTGTTGGCCTCGTACAGCGGGAGGACATTGACCACCAGGTTGACCGCAGTATTCACCGCCGGGTCGTCGTAGCTGGGAGTGAGCGACACCAGCACCTGGCTCTTGGTGACCACTACGGCGACGGGCGCAGAGACGCTGGCCTGAAAGCTGGCGCTCGCCGCCGGCGAGGCCGCGACAATCTGGTGCGTGCCAGCGCCCAGCGTGGTCTGCACGCAGCAGGCCAGGCTGGCCATCGCGCCGCTGGTCACAAATGCCAGTCCCTCGCCTGTCACCGCAAGGGTCGCGGTCCCCAGCGTGGTCGCGCCTTCAGTAAATGTGTATGTGCCCGGAACCGGATATCCGGTTCCGCTGTTGTTGCCGTACGCTGCGGCCATCAGCGTGATGGGCGTGCCGTACAGGACCGCGCCGGTAGCGTTGCTCGAGGCTTGCGTCGTGGTCGGCTCGGGGCTGACAGTCAATGCCACCGCATTCGAGTTGGCCGCCGCGAAGTTCGCGTCGCCGGCGTAGTGCGCGGTCAGGTTGTAGCCTCCGCCGGACAGTTCGACCCCCGACGCCGCTCCGAACGTCACCGATGCAGTTCCCGATGCGCCCAGCGTGATCCGTTCCACGCCCTGCGAACCCGCCATCAGCACCACATCGCCTGTAGGCGTTGTCGATCCGCCGCTCGTTACCGTCACCGTCGCCGTCAGCGCATCGCCATGCATGATGCTGGTCACGCCGCCGGTGCTCATGGTAACGGTGGCCGTGCCACTGCCCGTGGGCGGAAGCCAGTTGGTCGCCAGCTTGTTCACGTCCACCGAACCCAGCCCCGTCGCCAGGTCGTAGCCGGGTGTTGCCTCGTAGCCCACCAAACCTGACCCCGCGTAGCAAAAGAGCTGGTAATAGCAGTTATCGGGAACCTCGGTATCGCCCACCGTGATGTCGTGGAAGGGCGAGCTCGATCCCGCTGCCAGCCGGTAGTACGTCGGGTTGGGATTGCCCGCGCCGCCCACTTCGTTGTTCTGCTGGTTCACGAGCGCCTGAATGCTGGCCCACGAGGGCGAAGCCAGCGAAGTGCCGATCAGCCCCAGTGCATAGCCCTGCGAGCAGTCGCCGCCCGCATCGGCTTCGCACACCATGTAAGCCAGGTTATCGCCCGCCACCAGCGAGACGTCCGGCACATCGCGTGCGCCATCCGCCGGAACGCCGGGTCCCGTCTGCCATGCCGGCTTGGTAAAGTTGATCGAGACGCCTCCGCCGCCCGCCAGCGGCCGTCCATCCTCCGGATTCTCGTAGTCGTTCCAGGTCCTCTCCGGGATGTAACCCGTCGCGGAGTAGCTGGGCGGAGGAAAGTAAACGTTCGCGTCGGGCATGACGAACTCCGTGCCGCCCACCGACACGTTCCACGGCGAGTCGCCGATTGCGTTTACGCCGTAGCCGAGGCTCAAGCCGGTATACCCGCAGGAGTCGCCGCCGTAGTCTCCTGCAGAAACAAAGTGGCTGATGCCCTCGGCCGCGCCCTGCTCATAGGCTGCCTTGTACAGTGCCACGGAGTTGGGCGCGAAGGTATTGTTCAGAGTCTCGCATCCTCCGTAGCTCAGCGAGGTGATGGGCGAAATGTCGTTATCGACCGCGTACGCCGTCGAAAGGTCGATGCCCTGGTTGAACTCGGTGCTGGCCGTCACGATCACATTCAACGTCGCATCGGGCGCCACCGCGCCGGCGTACTCCACATCGGCAATAGCTTCCGTCTCTTCGCCATAAAGCAGGCCAGGGTTCGTGCCGTTCACGATCACGTTCACCGTCGCTGCCGGAAGCTTGGCGATTGTCCTGAAGTCCGTCACATCCTGCAGAACGATATTGCTCTCCTCGATGAGCGCAATTGACTGTCCCTGCCCCAGCACGTTCGCCTTTTGCAAAGGCGCGGCGTCGTAGATGGCGCTCAAATCTGCGGGGCCGGTCAATGCCTGATTCTGGATTTCGATCTGAGGTTTCGCCGCCATATGGTACTCAGGCGCGAACTGAGTGAAAGAGTTCAGGCTTGCCGCCCCGCTGACTGCCGGGGCCAACGCCGTGGGGATGCTGGCCGTTTTGGCGTTGGCAAAATACGTCTTGCCGTTCACGCTGTAGCGATGCATCTCCGTCTGGAACGCCGACTCCACCTGCGCGCTCGTCCCGGTGAAGAGCAGGAATTCGCGTCCATTCGACGGCTTCTCCACCGTGAATCCCTGCGCTCGCAGCCAGCCGGCGATCTTCGCCATGTCGTTCGCGCTGGGGCCGAAGCGCTCACCGAATTCAGTGGGCGTCAGCCACTGGTGGTACTGCGGCGAACTCGGGTCCTGCTGCTGCTGAAGCAATTGCTCAAGGTCTGCCTCCTGAGCGGCGCTGCGCTGCGTCAACAAAACCATGCGATGAAACACTTGAGTGCCGGCCACTCTGCCCGCGTCGTGTTGTTTCGTTGCCAGTGGATGCACGCCGTTCGTGACCGTGCGCTGCGCGGCGACGATGGGCGAGGCCAAGCGGTCTGGAGCCTCTCGTTGCGAAAAGCCCAGGACAGAGCAAAACAAAATGACGGCGGCCACAAACCAAAATCGATAAGCGCTGTGCTGCATATGCATCTCCATGCGTAACGGTGAGTGGATGTGCGGGTTGGCTGACGGTAGTTTCGCGAGGATTGGCGTTGTAGCCGATTCCGAAGGATCATCCGCGTCCTGGATTCCAGGCACGAAATCCTGAAAATGCGCGCGTTGCGCCGCTTCGCTTCGTGAACCTGAATTCCCGGGCTCCGAATCCGGAATTTCCTGAACTGCAATCTTCTATTCGAACTTGGGAACGGCAACATTCTACGTCTATGCCGCCGGTTCGCGAAATCCCGGAAACCAATTTTCCGAAGGATCGGCTGCGGGGCAGAACTTGAAGATCGTTTCAGCTCTGCGATTCCGTCGGTTTTGGAGCCTAAGCATAGATCCGCCGAACGACTGGTCTTGAATGAAATAGTGCGTTAGCGAAGCGATCGGAAAGGCAACCACCCACTTATCCATGGCGGATTGGTTCTCAAAAGTCGGCCAGCGTAGGCGAGCCGACTCGCCCGGACCCCGACCACTGATCAATGATCACCGCCTTTGCGTCCAATTTTCCCTTCCAGGCGCACACTAGTTACATGCCAGAAATCTTGTTCAACCGTTCAACCTCTCAATTGTCAGGGATGTGACCGGTCCGTACCGATAATCCCCCCACCCCCTCCCCTCAAGCCGCTGTATAACTGTGAAACTGTGAAGGGAAATCCTGTAAACAAAGAATTTAGCAACGTGGTGACCTTGACCCAGAGGTGATACAAATCACGCGAACGACCTCAAAACGTCGCCTTTTGCGCCAATTTGGCCGTGTTTTCGTGCCCAAACCCGCAATTCCGCTATAGCAGATGGTCGCGTTGATTTTGGAGCGTTGCTCCTCGGATACGATTTCCTGATCCGCCTTAGCCCTCAGCCTCAGGCGCAGGCTGCGCCGGGCGCACCGGCTCACGCTCGGGGCGCCACCCTGAAGTTGTGAGCCAGTAAAACACCGGGCCAAGCAGAGCGATGATGGCAGCGAACCATAGCGCGGAGACATTGCCGAATGTGGTATTCGGGTCGCCGAGCTTTTCGCTGCGCGAAGCCCACAACGCGTAGCCGATGAGCGAAGCCGGCCCCACGCCCAGCATGCAGGCCGAGACCATGTTGCCGGCAGTGAACGGGCGCTTGAGTCCGGGCTCGCGAACGCGCAGCACCACCAGCGCCACAAACTCCAGCAGCAGGCTTGATCCATAGAGAATCAGATCGATCGAGATGAGCCGCTCAAACGGCAGTTTGAGCGCCACCGCCCAGGCCACGGCGCAGACCAGCACGCTCACCCACGGCACGCCGCGGCGGTTTCGCCTGGCCAGTACGCGGGGCAGCATGCCGTCCTCGGCCATGGCAAGCGGCAGGCGGGTGTAACTCATCATGAGCGCGTTGAACATGCCTACGCCGCAAACGATTCCGCCGGCCACGATTGCCAGCACCAGAACCTGCCCTCCAAGCGAACGGGCTGCATCGGCCCATGAGCCGGTGGTGAAACCCTCGGGCGACAACCCGCCAAACGCCATTGCGGCAAGCGGGAGCACGTAGGTGAATGCCGTCAGGATTGCCGCCGAGATCATGGCGTGCGGATAGTTGCGCTGCGGATTCTCAACCTCTCGCGCCACCGTCGAAGCGTTGTCCCAGCCCATGTAGTTCCACATGGCCACCAGGAGCGCCGTGGAGATGCCCGCGCCCGCTGCCGGCCTTCCCCACGCAATGGCGGGATGCACCGCGATGCCATGCCAGATCCCGAGAATGACGAACGCTGCGAATGGCGCCAGCAGCAGCGCGCCAAGCTTCACTGAGTCCTCACCCACCTCCGGCGCGCCGCGCAGGTTCCACGCGCAGCACAGCGCAACCACTGCCAGCTTCCAGCCGTAGGCGCGCCAATCCGCTGTGAGCGACGGCGCCAGCGCGCCCAGGTAGAGCGCAAAAATCGAAGGATAGAGCGCCATGTCGAAGATGCTGGCCGTCAGCGATAGCCAACTCTCCTGGTAGCCCCAGAAGGGCCCCATCGCGCGGCGCACCCACACGTAGAATCCGCCCTCGGCGGGGATAGCCGCGGCCAGTTCGCCGATCATCAGCGCAGTGGGAAGGCTCCAAACCAGCGGCAGCAGCAGCAGGATCAGGATGGCCCTGCCGAATCCCGCGCCGCCAAGGATGTCTTCGATTCCGTAAGGCCCGCCCGACACCATGAAATAAGTGGCCGCGATGAGCGGCAGCATCCTTATGGCGCGCCGCGCGGGCTGGGGGCGGTGGAACACAATGTGAATCTAACAACCTTTGGCCTTCTCGCGAGCAGAAAAATGACCCCCGGAACAGTTTTTTTTCCCTCCCCGGCCAGCCGCAGCCCGGGAGGGAAACACAGCGGCTCGCATTCCGGTATAATCGCCACTGAGAACCGGAGAGATGGCCGAGTGGCTGAAGGCGGCGGTTTGCTAAACCGTTGTACGGTCAAAAGCTGTACCGGGGGTTCGAATCCCCCTCTCTCCGCCAGCATTTAGAATCAATAAGATACGGTCGCTGCTACGATAATCTGTTAAGAATCGCCGACCTCTGAGTATTAACCCTCGGAGGATTTATGGCGAACACTACCGCACGACTCTACATTCGCTGTGCCACTGGGTACAGTACCCCACCGAAAAAGTTGGTAGACCTTCCAACCGGCCAGTGTTTTTATCTCGTCTGGCACGAAGGCGACCGCAAACGCGCCCGGAGCGTTGGCCGCTTCGCGGACAAAGCCCAAGTAGCCCTCATCAACCAGCAGTCGAAACTCCGCAAGGCTGCAATCAACCCGCAAGCCCATCGTAGCCGCATCGACAGCGAGATTCACTCGTGTTTCTATCCACCTCATTCCTCGCTCCGTACAAGCGCTTTAATGGTTGCCAGTGACGTATCGGATGTCTTCGTTGGCGAAATCCGGTACCGTCCAATGCACGCCGGTACAATGAACGTCTCAGCGTAGTGCGCGACGAATGGCTCGAAAGCGTGGCCGGGGTTTTCGTTCCGGCAGAAGGGCGTGAATCGTTTCTTGCTTAAGCCAATGCGTGAGTGGCGCTGGCTAAGATGAAGATAGCGAGAATCAGTGCAGCTACACCCGTCAACTGAATGGCAAGGGGCCAGTGACCGCTGCGCCGCCATTCCCCGGTCACGATGCCCAAGAAGCTGGCAGCAAGCACAATAAGTGACATAAAAAGCGGCCAGCCTACGGCAGCTCCGAGAGGGCCAAGTTGTGACACAGATGCTCCATAGAGCAATACACTGCCAAACCAGAGAACGCCCATCGCAAGAGCGAGAATCCAGTGATTGAGCCCTGAACGTCTGAAATTGCGGCCGCTCGAATTTCTGTTCAGCAGATAGACACAGTAAAGCAGGTTGGGTATGGCTCCAGCCGCCAGGAGTGGTAACCAGACCGCATTGCCGGCACTGACGCGATTGGCGCCATACCGGATGGCCATGTCGCTCAGTGGCGCTCCAAAGGCAAGGCCGAAGTTCATAAAGGCGGCTCCGCATCCGCAGAGGATCGCAAGGACCAAGCCGGATGTTGCGCTCTTGCGCTGCTTGCCAACGGGACCGGGCCTCACGCCTTCGCGAATCTTTCCGGCAACCGCGCAAATCGCTACGCCCAGCAGGACCGTCGCGATGCCCAGCAACAAACTGTGTCCTGCGGGAGTGTGGAGTTTATCTGGATTGAGGCGCAGCAAAGGTACCAGTGCGCCCACTGCGGCAGAAGTGCCCAAAACGAGGGAAAAGGTCAGCGCAATGCCAATCGCTTCGGCTGCTATGCCGAAGAAGACCTGCGATATGCCCCAGCCAACTCCGAAAGCCATTACGCACAATAACGGTGAAAGGCTTGACATTCGATATACCGCTGCAAGCTCAGGCACCGAGCAGAACGTCGCCACTGCCGGCAGCATGAGCAGGGCGAAGAAAGACCAGACCAGCCATGTATTCTCCCATGCCCAGCTTCGCGTGAATTTCATGGGCTGGGTGAAGCTCGCATTCATCAGGCCCGCGACCGTCAGGAGTAGAAATCCGAACTCTGTGTTATTCATGGATGGGCATACCCGCTTTCGAGCCTGCGTCCTTTTTCAGGTAAAAGGAACGGTTGGATTGCTCATTTGAGCTCTGACGTATTCATGCGGTGCGCGGCTGCCGCTCTGGCGAATTGGCAGTTTTTCAGGCCAATCCAATCAAGCGGCCGTGGCCACCCGCAGAAGATTTGCACTCTGCATGACCGCACAAGGACGGAAGTTCCATAGCACTCAGCTACCTCGCCGAGTGCACGGGATCTCTAAGAGCTTGAAGACTTTTCAACAATGAGGATCTTTCAGGTTCCTTGAGTGCAGCCTGGAGGAACCGGGATACTTCATCAAACGTGGGAAGTGCGTCCCAACCCCGCCGTTGTCCTCCAGCAGCCATGGCCTTGAGCGCGGCCGATGCCGAAGCAAATGTAATTGCTTCCTCGACCGTCAGGTTCCTCGCAACTGCCAATGCGAAGGCGCCATGAAATGTATCCCCGCATCCATTCGTATCAAAGGCGTCAACTTTGAAAGCCGGGAAATGGCGCACAGTCAAGTCCGTCCTCGAGCAACAATAGCAGCCTCCTGCAGAGTCGGTCACAACCGTCGCGAGGCGTTGTGTGCCGGCCAGGAACGAGCAGGCCTCGCGCGGGTCCCGTGCGCCGCTGGCCCAGAGAGCCCACGCTTTGGGAACTATCAGGTAGTCTGTCAGCGCAGCCATATCTTTTGCGGATTCAGAGCAGCCTTCAATATCCCCCAATACGGGTACTCCCAGGGCATGAGCCTTCTCTGCGACCGAGGTGAGCGCTGGCTCAGTGATGTGATCAAGCAAGACGAGCGCGGCAGACTGAATCAGGGCGGCCGGTAGATCGTCAGGGCTAACCGCCTTATAAAGTGCCGGGTCGTAAAACACGTTGCGATGGCCCGCGCCGTCAACCACGATAACACTGTGGTACGGCCCACCAGTAGGATCCTGCGCGATATGCGAGATATCTACTCCACGATGCTGAAGCGCGGATTCGATGAATCTGGATAAGTCATTGCTTCCAAATCGCGCAACATAGGCGGCTCGTCCCCCTAGTGACCCGATTGCAGCAATCCCCGTGCAGGCGGGTCCCCCGCCCTGGCGGGTGCTGCCGTGCACCGGCACCTTGCAATCCACTTGTGGATAATCCGAAACATAGAGCAGATCGTCGACCGCCGCGATTCCGGCCCCCAGCACATCGTACTTTTTGTCCATACATGCTTTCCGCCCGTCGATCGGCATAAGACAGGCATCGATGTCTTTCAATTTCCGAGAGTCCCCATACCATGAAATGCAACAGTCCAGTCCGGCCTTACCCGCACCCGTAGTTTGCGAACGTTGAAGTCAATTCCAAGTCATATTCCAAAACGCGGTGCGGCGTGATTCCCGATGTTTGGAGGACCCCGTGATATGCCTTCACCGCTTCAGCAGGTTGAATTTGATCGTCCGCCACCAGGCGCAGATGTTGAACGAACGATAATTGGTCCTCCGCCGCATTAATCTTTCGGCCGAACAGCGCGACCCGCGCCCCATGGCGCTTTGCTTCATAGACAAGGGCAAATGCATCGTGCGTTGTGCCTGCGCAGCCGCCCAATACCCCCACGACAAGTGAAGGATCGTATCCACACAGTTCTTCCAGAGCCCCTGGACCCGCATAAGGAATTTTCAGGAAGCGCGGCCTGGATGCTGAGGGCACTCCGGCCAGGAGTCGCACGATATGGTCGTTGACAAAGTGGGGAATCTGCTCGGGCGCAATGCCGTGGACTTTGGCCGGAACATTGGGATGAAACACCTCGAGAAAATGGTTAAAGCCCTTCGCCTCTGCTTCCAGACGAAACGCCCTGTAAGCCTCCATAGCCTTGACATCGCGCTCAGGGTCGTTGTTGAAAGTGATTGAATAAAGGCCCAAATTCGCGCCCAAATGACGCTCCGCCTCCGAACACGGGTATTTGCCGGCCTGAATGTGGTCAAGCGTGGCCGTGGCAAACGGTTGCGAAGGGACTTCCGGATATCGCGCCCCGCGAATGATGTGCACATCCGTCGTATCGTTGGCACGTACGGCTGGCGTCACAGCCGAAGATTCGAATATCCGTTCTTGAATCGTCAGTATCTCCGAGGTGCTGGCCGACATAAGCATGATATCCACCATGCCCTGGGAGACAATTTGACGCATCTGATCCCGGTATTCGGCCAGCGACCGAGGCTTTCCATCGCGATTCTTCCCCGTCGATGAGATGCCGAAAGCCATGTCGGCATCCTTGGCATCGGCCAAGATGAAAACCCCGCTGCTCGGGTCATTCTTAAGAGCGGCAAGCTTTACATCGAGAGTTTTTTCCACAAACCTCCATGAACGGTCAAAACAGGCTGCGACTTGACAGAGCCAGGACGAGCGCCGACTATGTGACGATTTCGGCCGCACACAATCGCGGGTTAATTACTCTAAAGCATCTTGACCTGGCCCGTCGAATCAAGAGCATAAACGAATCGAAAGAGCACGTTTAGCAGCAAAAAGTGCTGGAATAGGACGTTTTATCAGATAAAATATTTCACGAAAGCTTGAACGACTGCAATGCGGCATTTCTGAACCAAACGTTCCTGCTGCGGCTGGCTTGTCAGGCCTGGCGCCATTGTTATAGCATTTCACTCCATGAAATCAGTTGCTCCCTCCGTGCGAGTGCATGGGCCTGATAAACGGTCATATACCATTCGGTCGGTTGCACGTGCGGCAACTACCTTGAGAGCATTTTCATCTCCCTCTGAGGTGCTGACGCTACGAACCGTGGTTGAGCGTACGCAACTTGACAAAGGAACGGTTTTTCGTTTCCTCGAGACTCTCGTGGAGACAGGTTTCGTCGTTCGAGCTGGCAAGCAAGGGTATCAGTCAAGCTTACAACTGCTTCGTACAAAGAGATTTCGACTTGGATACGCCTCCCAGAGCAACTTACTTCCTTTCACCGGGATTGTGACAGATAGTCTTCTGAGCGCCGCAAGCAGGGCCGACATAGACCTCATGGTCTTGAACAACCAGTTTAGTCCCCGTGTAGCTTTGGAAAATGCAAAGCGGTTCGTTGAAGAGAAAGTGGATCTTGTCATTGATTCGCAAATCAACGTAAACATAGCCTCTCAGATCGGTTCAACGTTCTTGGATGCTGGAATTCCATTCATAGCAGTTGATATACCCCATCCCGGTAGCTTTTACTTTGGAGCCGACAACTATAAGGCTGGGCGTATTGCCGGGCGCCATCTTGCCCGGTGGACTCTTACTAAGTGGCATGGCAACGTCGAGCAGGTCATCTACCTCGGAGTGGATGCAGCGGGGCCCCTTTTAAATAGCCGGTTGACCGGCATATGCGACGGCCTGAATGAGAACATGCCCGAGAGCAGGAATGTCCCTGCCTGCCACTACGATACCAAGGGAGGTCAATTCGACGCGACGCTCGATACGGTAAGGAAGCATCTTCGTCGCCGCAAGGCAAAGCGAGTCCTGGTAGGGGCGGTGAACGATTCCACCGCACTCGCGGCTCTTCAGGCGTTTCGCGAAATTGGCCTTGAGCAGGAGTGCACAATTGTGGGCCAAGATGCGAACGTTGAGGCCAGGCAGGAGATGAGAAGACCATTTACCAGGCTAATTGGTTCAGTTGCCTATTTCCCTGAAACCTACGGGCCGCAACTTATTAAGCTCGCTATAGAAATCTTGGAGAAAAAGCGGGTGCCCCCTGCTGTCTTTACGCAACACGAGCTCGTGACACACGAGAACGTTGATAAAATCTATCCCAATGACGTCTGGATGCACACAGGGCGAAGGCCCCAATCGGTAATTTGAAACGCAAGATCAATGGTTGACACGACCTTCCACCCATTGCAAGTCCCGCAGAAATGTGCGGTCAGCTGCCTGCATCGGCCTGAGCCGTGCAGATCGTCGGCGTCTGACTCTGAGCTGCCGTTTCACTTTGTCGCGGACTTGCGAGGGCTGAGACGAACCACCTCAAACCCCGCTGGCGGCAGGCTGATCCGCCATTGAATCTTCCCATCCTGCGTGCGGCTGGCGGGAACGCTTTCTCCCCCTTTGACGATCGTCACATCGAAGTCCGTCGATTCCAGGCCCACGGCCTGAGGATCGAAATCTATGTTTCCGGCGTAAGCCTTCTCGCCGCTGCAATTGGCCAGGGTAAGCCACACCGAACTTCCGTCCACGACCGGCGTCACCTCCAGAAAATCGTAAACCGGATCCAGCGTCACATACGGTCGTAATAGAGGAACCGCCTCGCTGAGATTCTTGAGGACCGGATGCTTCTCCGCGTAGGTATTGAGCTCCGGCAGATCTGCGCGCTCGTTGCCCAGGTCCACTACGGCTTTGAACTGCCCCAGGTCTACGCTCCCGTCCGTCACCTGCTCGTCGGTAATGAAGTGGGGCATCACATGATGAATCCGCCAGAAGTCGCCCAGTTGGACCTCCAACCCAGAGAATGCATCCAAATCCGGGCCGAATACGATCTTCTTCATCGGTATGAGGATCGCGACCGGTTGCTCCGGGGTTTTCCCCTTGATCTGCGCTATCGTGTCGCGCCAGGCTTGGAACTTCGGCCAGGCAGCGGCCCATCCATCTGGGTTTTTCGGCGGCGGGTAGACGAAGAAATCCGCACCGATCTCGTATGGCGCTCCCATAGCGATATGGCCCAACCATCTTGCGGTTTCCTCCTCCATCCCGCTTTCCTGCGGCGTCCACTCTTCAAAGAGAGGCACCTGGTAGGATCGGGCCAGGCTGCCAAACACTATTGCGAGCCCTGTGTAGTCCGCATCGTCCAGCACCACGATGGCGTTGTAGCGCTTGGCCGTCTTGAAGAAGATATCCGGGGCGTTCATCATCACGCCCGCCCCAGTCGAATCCCCGCCTATCATCCCGCCCCAGTAGTAAAGCAGGGGGGCATTGGTCCGGGCCCGCACCAGGCGCGAAATCTCGTCGTACGTCTGGAGGACGCTCTGGTACCGAAAGCCTTGATACACCGGGAACAGCGGCTCACCCGGCTTGGCCGCTGGAACCTGGCTCCACTCCGTATAAGAGGTTTGCCACTTATGGTTGAAAGCGGCGAGAGTCTTGTAAGTTCGGGGCAGCCATTGGTAAAACTCCTGGATGTCTGCCGGAGCGTAGCCCGCAATTCCGCGGGTGGGTTCCAAGCCTGCGCCTTTGTAATTTTCGGGCCCCCACATCGCGTCCAGCCATCCATAGTTCGCGAACAAGCCCCCGAAGCCGGGCTTGCCATTCACGTGTTCGATCGTCCGGCAAATGTAATCGAAATACGCCTGCCGGGAATCCTTATCCCACCAGGAAGGCTCATTCGTGATCATGCCTTCGCTGGTCAGGTCGCGCGCCGTGACCCATAGCGGCGGATCCTTGCCCACTACCTTGGGTGGCGCCTCCGCCCACACGCTCTGCCAAAAAATCAGGTAAAGCCCGACATGCGCCTTGGCGGCCGAAGCCAGGTAGCTATCCAGCAACGCAAAATCGTATTCACCCCGGCGCGGCTCAATGCTGCCCCACACCAGGTTGATCTCCACGCCATTCATCCCCGCTTTGGCAAGAGCAGCAAAATCCGCGTCCGTCCACGGCGTACTGGCTGCCTGACCCTCGCCCGGCTTCAGGTAGTCGATTTGAACCCACCAGTACGGATTCCCAGGGCCAGGAATGGCTCGCGCCGCTTCACTCCCTTTCGCCGCGCCAGGGAGCCTCGCGCCTTCCGAAAGGCCGATCGCGGGATAAAGAGCAATCAAAATGAAGAGGATAGCTGCGAAAATAAGTGGCTTTCTTGCGTTAGAAATCCACTTCCCTTGCTTGGTCATCATGTGAGCGAATCGCTTTCCTTGTAAATTTGTATGCCTGTTAGCGCAAGAACCACACTTGTACGTCCTCACTGGTGTGTGCGACGGAGTGTTGCACCACCATCCGGACAGTTTCTACTTCGGGGCCCACAACTATAAAGCTGGACGGATCGCAGGACTGATACTTGGCTTCCAGCCTCATTCGATGCGAGGGCACGAGGCGGCTGAACGGCTGGCAACGCTGCGCATTCTCGAGCCTATCGTCAAATGAAGTTGTCAAGTTGAAGGTTGCCACTTTCTATTTGCGCACCCCGGCAATTCGCACTGTGACAATCTCGTGAGGATGGATCGTGAAATGAAATTGACCGTCCTCTGTCATCGATACGGCCTCCTGGCCTCGTTCTACCGCATCGGTCTTCCAAACGTGATCCAGACGAAGCCATGGAATTCTGACGGACACGGTCCGCTCGGTTCCAGCAAAGTCAAGAAAGCGCAAGATTGTCCCATTTCCGTCTTCGGCGGGCTTCCATGTTTCCAGCAGCACCTTTGGGTCCGTCATTTCCAAAAAGCTTCCCTGCTCTCCTCCCGACTTTTGTGATGAGCTGGCCTCTACTGGTGTTCGAGAAGACTGCTCTGTTTCACTTTGTTGATTTGGAACCGGACGAGCTACCGCCTTGTCCTGAGTCGTAACCACGTCCGTCTCCAGGGGCGTAATCTCTTCCCATCCCATGCGGCTCAGATCAGTCGCGCTTGTCGAAGCTGCACTTGTAACGACGTAGTGAAAGCTGAAGTGTCCTCCCTGGCCGGCTCGATAGTTCGTATTCCAGTAGTTATTCATCACATAGGAAAAGATGGTTCCAGATCTCTTTCCGAACTGCTCCGGCCACTCACCGCGATTAATATCGCCTAACGTAACCAACGGCGCGTCGAGAGGGAGTACGCTGCCCGATACCCCGTCCTGTTGCACAGATATCCAGTGCTGCACTGAAAACCACTCGTGCCCTGCCCCTGGGTACGTGTCTTGGGCGGGATCGACAACTCCGTTCTGAATCTCGTACTGAAACTGAGGCCGGTTGAAAGCAAAGGGGAAGGCAAAGTAAACGGCCTCCTTGCTATGAACCTCCTTCTTGTCGACCTCTTCAATAAAGTCAATCTTCTTCTCGTCGTTGAACAACCGAATCTCCGTTTTGATCAACGGAGTATTCAGATCCTCGCTTTCCATTCGCGCAACAACTCCATCGGCGGTGTGTTCGATCGACAAAACGCGGCCGTTCTGCGCGGGGTGAACCTCCAGTGCCGGCTTCGGCGACACATGACTATAAACCAGTATTGTGTTCGGCTCCTTATCGCCCCCGGTAACGTAGAGATACTCTCCAAAGCGATATGGGCTGTCCTGGCTTACGAGCTCACGCTGCAGTTCTTTATCGTAGATGCTGCGAATTGCGCCGGTCTCCGAATCGAGCTGTACCCTGTAGTACCGGCTTTCAAGCGATGTGATCTGTTCCGTCGCGGAGGCGGGTGCGGCTTTCTTCGATGGCCGCATGAAATATATCTTGTAGCCAACCGGCGCGACATTCTGGGCCAAAAAACGAACGCGATTGAAGTCATTGCCGCTGGAGAGAATTTCGCAGGGCACTGTTTGGTCGGTTGCCAAGTCCACAATCTCATCCGATTTGTTGAGGTCAACGGAAACCGGGCCGCTTCGTTCCCAGTTCAAGCTGTTAAAAACAATCACGCTCCCTGGGGCTGCAGGAATCGCATCTGCCAGGTTTGCCATGCTGCGTCTGGCGATAAAGTCAACCTGGGCTGCGGCGTTGACCGCAAACTGTTCTTTAAATGCAAGCTGATCGACAGCTTCTCTACTTGTCGGGTCAGACACGCTGTTCCACGAGTCGAACGTGTGCTCATCCATAAGGACCATGCTGGTCCACATGCGACCCAACTCGTCCGTATCCGTCTTAAGAAGAGGGTTCATCAGCGATGCCAATGTATCCAGCTTTTCGGCCGTCAGCCCCCGCGCTTCATTCCAGCGCTCCTTGGCCAGGTAATACGCATCGGAGGCTGCTCCATCCTCCCAATACGGCCCGCCGTCCCCGCGGATGCTGGGAATGGTGTCGCCAAACTGTCTTGCGATATCCTGTAACGCCTCGTGAAAGCCGGAATACTTGAGGCGCGGGTATGCATACACGCTGTTCCATTTCCCCACTAGCTCTGCCTGCTGCGGGAACAGATCGGTATTCTCCACTTGTGTGCCATAGAGGATGGTGGAGTTTGCATGGTAACCCGCATTCTCGTACATCTGCAGAAACAACGGTAAAGTATCGCGCCCTGCCGATAGTACCGGAGGCAACCCGAATAGCATCTGCATGTGCATATAGTGGCGTGAATACCATAGCAGGACCTTCTTCCCGTCCGGTCCCACCCACCACATAGGCGAGTTTTCGTTGAGACGCCCCTGCAATAACACAGGTCCGCGATAGTTATCGCTCCCACTGGCGAGATACGGTATGCCCGCTGCTGCAAGGATGGAAGCATAGGACCAGGAAAATGAGGGAACATCCGTGATATTGGCGTAGTCCAGAGGTGTGCCGTATTTCCTGCTGAAGTTGGCGCTGGGATACAGCGAGCGGATCAGCGTCTCAGCGCTGGCAATGCCTGTAAGCAGATTTGCGTATTGAGCAGGAACAAACAGTTGCTCTCTCTTTATGGCCTCAATGGCACGCTGTTGCTGGGCGGTAGTGCGTGTATCAAGATACTGCTGAAGATCCCATTCTCCATCCAGGCTGAAGCGGAACTCCGGATGTTCTGCAGTCATGTCCATTGCTTCGCCAATCGTACGGCTTTGGATAGCGGCGACTTTAGCCTGGAAATCGGAATATCCAACGTCAACATGGATATGGGGAACGACAAACACCGTCCATTTCTTGGCAGGACTGATCGTTTGCTTGTAATGTTGCTTCCGTCCGTTGATATCTACCGTGAGTGTAGCCTCGGTCAGCGGATCGAACTCGTGGACCAGGAACTCGGCCTTCTCATCGCCAAAGTCGTATCCGCCATGCAGTTCCACACGATAATTCCGTTGCGCGACAGTCAGCTCTGCTTTGCCTCCTGCCTCAAGTCTCCGGGAATGGCGAATAAATGCGCCTACGCTTTCCAGCAGTTCGCCGTTTTGCTGCTGAAAGAAGATGGTGGGCACAAGCTGCACCGAGGCAGCTTCGGACGCTGCCTTTTGTGGAACGCTGTCGAGTTCAATGGCGTCGTAATTCAATCCAGCTTCTGGAACGGCTTCCGCCGCCTGTTCGATAACCTCCAAAGTAATGGTATTGACACCTGCTCGAAGGTAACTTCCAGGAAATACAAAATCAACGTCCGCTGAAGAATACGCAGGGGCAAAGGAATCCCACTGGTCGCCATTGCTATAGTCCAGCCGGGGATGCAGATAGAACATCCCAGCCTTATCGTTGATAGCGACCTTTAAGGTAGGCACGCTTGCGCTTTCCACAAGCAGGGCGATATGAAGCTCATAATTGCTTGCTGGCGGACCTTGCAGCGAGAACGTGATCGCGCGGGGCGCAGAGGCGATTGCGGCCTGCTGGGACTGGCTGGTCGAACTCAGCACGGCCGGCTGGACCCCAAACCAATCTTCTGCAGGGTCGCTTTGAGAGACGATGAAATCGACGTTGCGTGTGGGCGCTCCAGGGGCAAACTCGGCAGACGAATGATCGAACTCTCCAATTCGAAAAATCGTGCTTTTGGCGTAGTCAGATGCGGAAGCTGCATGGAGTACCGTAGCGGCTAAAGCAGCCCACAGCATACCTGCCAACAAGTTATTCTTACAGCCAAGATTCATCTCTGACCCCTTCCGTTATCTACGTAAAATCGTCCCTCTTAAATCTTCGCCTGCGTCAACAACTTGCGGGCGTCATCGTGAGCGTATCTGGTTCAGGCGGTTAGCCAGGGTCCGCCAGCAGGTCCAAATCATTTCGGCGCAACCCACGTGACCGAATTGGCGCACAACGTACCAGGTCGGTCCCGTCACAACTGGCATTCAGATGGGCCGCGTCCCGCTCGCGTGCCAGCATCGGCACCGCAGTTAGACCAATGGGCGAGCAATGGTTTGCGCCCGCAGATAATCGTAATACGTCTCCGGGCTATTCACGCCGCCCCCCATACCGCTTAAATTGACTCCGCCGTAGGGCAAGCCGTAGGCGAAGAGGTTGTGCGCATTAATCCAATTGTTGCCGGCGACCAGGCGCTCGGCCACACGGTTTGCGCGCTTCAGATCGCAACTCCAAACGCTATTCGCGAGGCCGTATGCAAGTTCATTGACTTTTCCGATTGCAGATTCTTCATCCTTGAAGCGCAAGAGATACGCACAGGGTCCGAATATCTCTTCACGGCAACAAACGTTGTTGTCTGGTCCTTCCAGAAGCGCCGCGGCGACATAGAATCCGTTTCCCCCGCCTGGTGGAGCCATCGCGCCACCTTCGAAGATCGTCCGGGCGCCGCTCTGCTTGCCGCGCTCAAGATACCCCAGCACGCGCCCACGCTGAATCTGACTGACGAGAGGTCCCATCTGCGTGTCGCGATTCAGCCCGGGGCCAATCTTCGTTTGTTTCAGCGCTTCTGTCACCTTGCCGACAAAACGGTCATAGATATTCTCGTGAATCAGCCATCGTGTTGCCGTACAACAAACCTGCCCAGTATTCAAGGTAACGGCTGCGGCAAGTTGGGCCGCAGTCGCATCCACATCAACATCGTCAAAAACAACTGCTGCGCCTTTGCCGCCGAGTTCGAGTTTGCATGGGACAAGGTTGCGCCCGCTCCGTTCTGCGACTGTTCTTCCCACCTCCGGCGATCCGGTGAATGAAATGCGCTTGAGGCGCGAATGGGACGAGAGTGCGACACCAGCTTCCCGTCCATTACCGACAACGACGTTGAGTACGCCGGGCGGCAAGCCGGCCTCTAAAGCAATCTGCGCCGAATACAGTGTAGTAAGCGGAGTCACTTCGGAAGGTTTGACGACCACCGTATTGCCTGCGGCAAGCGCCGGAGCAATTCCCCAGCAAAGTAGTGTAAAGGGGAAATTCCACGGGAAAATAAAGCCGCATACACCGTAAGGAACCCGCCAGGTGCGGGCCTCGAAGCCCTTGAGATCAAGCGGTACACTGTACTGCGCCCGTGTCAAGAGGTCAGCGAAATAGCGAAGACAGTCAATGCCGAAAGGGATGTCAAAACTCTCGGCTGCTGTGATCGGTTTGCCGACATCGAGCGACTCGAGTTGCGCCAATTCGGCGGAGTGCTTCTCAAGTGCATCAGCGAGACGATGCAGTATCTGGGCGCGGTCCGCGGGTCGTAAGGCCGACCAGGAAGGAAATGCCTTCTCTCCCGCTGTCACCGATCGATGGATGTCTTCCGCATCACCCATCGCAACTTCGGCGAGAATCGACCCATCCGATGGATTCACCACTTGTTCTGTTGCGGTCATGCACGCCTTGCCGTCAATTTGGTTCGGGAGTGGTTTGGCAAGAAACTCTCGTACGTTCACGTGAAGCTCAGTATTCATAGGACTCCTCCATAACTGCTGCTCATTCTTGCGATGATGAATTTCAAGATCTACTGGCTCCTGTCGCGGCCAAGGACCTTTTGGGAATCTCCTCACTCGGATCTAAGCACCGCACACTACATTTCGCGGGAACACGCGTCAAAGTGCAATAGCCAGTTTTGCAGCCGAGCGTGCTGGTGGCATTTGGTGTTTCAATAGATTCGACGGTTGCTGCCACTTCTCTCGCCTCCCCGCTTCGCATGCTTACTTCATCTGATATTCGGTGCAGAGCAATCGCAATGGCGCCTCATCTTCTACGATCTGCGGGTATCTTGGGAGCTGTTCCTTGAAATGATTATCAATATCGTCATTGTTGACAGAGGACACTTCGCCAATAAGACCATGGCCATCAATTGCATAAAATGTGTGATAAAGATATGGAGTTAGCGTGATAGATTCGCCTGGACCAAGGATTATGGTGTGCCCAGGGTCGACTTGGCGTCGGATCCCATCGCAGCTCACGATAACTGGGCTATCTGCAAATCCTCCGTCCTCAGTCGAATTGTAGAGTTGCACCGCCAGGCGTCCTATCTCCTTGCCGCCCCTGTTAATGATGTCCTCAGTCTTTCGGGCATGATAGTGAAAAGGAGTAACCTGATTCTGCCGGACGAACATGATTTTTTCAGCGTAGATCTTAGAGGGTCTATTGCCGGATAACGATCCATTGCGAAGCGTAAACAGCGTGAGTCCTAAGGAATCAAAATCTCCCGAATTAAAATCGGTAACATCCCATCCCAACCGGCACGTGCGAATCTCATCGGCCTCGCTTCCGTGTTGTTTCCATTCTTCGGGTGTCCAATCGGCATACGGCGGCAAACTAAACCGGTTTTCCGAGAAGAACGCGCTGGCTTCAGCAATGTACCTGTTAACACTCGATCGCTTCATCAGCTTCCCTTTCCGCCGCAACAGAGCTACCAACGACAAGCTATTGCTTATTCGTTTAATCCGTGCGCCCACGGCGGGCCGTTTCGGAACTGTTAGGTTGAGTGGGGGCTTATCCTTCCGTAGAACTTGCCGCCACATAAACAACGAGAATTGTACGAAACGCGGGGTCGAAAACCGATGACATTTCGGCGGCCTAAAAGACGTTTCTAAGGATAAAACTGCCATCTCTGCCAATCCAGTTGCGCTTCGAACCGGCAGATGCCAGCGGGTAGCATTCAACCATATGACCACTCGGCCCGATAAAGGGTCGATCCCTTCGGATGGCAGTCGTGCGCGCCTCGCACCACCCCAGCATGAAGGCGGCCTGCCACTGGAGTTGCAGCAACTACACGCCGGCAAAGGACAAACTCCGAGAAAAGCATCCTGTATGGACCCAAAGCATATCTCGCAACGCGGAAGTGCGTTTCGTCTTCTCACGGCACGATTGGCAATATCAGGGCTGAGGCATGTGCGCTGTCGTGATAGATCACATTGGTGGCCTTGACTGGGTCTGTTGAGATTTCCGGGCTTAGTCCGTTATTGAGATTCCGATCGAAGCGGGGAAAATTGCTGCTTTCAATCTCCAGGCGAAGTTTGTGTCCAGCCAGAAATACATTGGAAGTCGACCACAGATTGATAGTCAACTTGTAGACCTCGCCTGGATTCATCAGTTCTGGCTTTTCCATCGAAACCCTGTCGCGTGCCCGCAGAATGCCATCCGTAAGGTTTTCCGCAAATCCGTTCGGCCACACGTCTATCAACTTGCC
Source organism: uncultured Acidobacteriaceae bacterium (assembly GCA_963808695.1). Taxonomy (GTDB): domain Bacteria; phylum Acidobacteriota; class Terriglobia; order Terriglobales; family Acidobacteriaceae; genus Telmatobacter. Next base: position 51,899 of record CAWEHF010000017.1, on the reverse strand, counting down.
TGCAAAATCCGTGTCGACAGCAGAAGAACTCACATACAGATCCAGTGTGACGGGACCAGTCACCTCGGTGTCTTTCTTGAAGGCGGGGGTGGTATACACGAGCACATCCGGCCTTGTCTCAACGGCCCGCTGGTCAAGGGGACCTGGAGGAAAGTGGGCGGTGTCACCCAATACCGCACCGCCGTGTGTCGGTACGGGATCATTTGGATCGTAGACATACTGATCGGCAGTCTCAGCTTCTGGTGGAACTGTGCTCAACGTTCCGTCACCGCTGAGCGTGTTAGACTTTCCGCCTGAATGCAAGTAGTAAGGGGCAGCTTTGGCGCGCGCCAAAGGCCACTCATCCTCGTCGCGCCAGATATTCTTGCCCATAACGAATAATCGAACGGGCTTCTCCGTTGCCATCCCGTTGTCAATGCCTTTTAGGAGGTAGTCATACCAGCGGAGAGCAAGTTTCGATATATCCGGTACCGAATCCTTGCCAAAATCGACATCGCCGATCTTGGCGGCCATCCCCGCGTGGCCTCCTGCAATCATGATTAAGCGCTGTCCTTTCCGCGCCGCCTCGCTCCCTCCCTTGCTCTTGATCCCCATGTAGTTCCGGATCGAGCCATCCTGAAACAAGTCGTACCAGCCGCCGATGTTCAACGCTGGAACTTGAATCTGAGCAAAGTGCTGCTCGATCGACCACTGCTTCCAGTAATCGTCATAATTTGGGTGTTCGATCCAGTCGGAATAGTAGTCAGCCAATCCCGCGGAAGTGCCGGTGTCCAACAAGGGATACGCGGATGGCGATTGTTTCATGTCCCAATGCGACGGCAGCGCGCTCTTTCCCGCGCGCCGCGATAGCCCGTCAATGGCAAGAGCGCTGCTCCAGGCTTGGGCGAGCAACTGTTCAAAAGCTCCGCCTTGATACGCCCAGTGCTCGTGGTAGTCTGAGGCGGTTACAAAGGGCATAATGCCCGCCAAGTGAGGCGGCGCGGCAATGGCCGCAAGCATCTGCGTCGCGCCTACATAAGATCCGCCATACATGCCGACCTTACCATTGGAATAGGAAAGCGCAGCAGCCCATTCAACGGTGTCATAACCGTCCTGGGATTCATACTTGAATGGATACCAATCACCCTCCGAAGCGTTGCGGCCCCTGACATCCTGCACAATAAATATGTAGCCGTCAGAAGCAGCTTGCAGCCCAAAGGCAACTTCATTGCGCTTGTCGTAAGGCGTGCGTTCCAGAATAACTGGGAATTTTCCCGGAGCTTTGGGACGATAGATATCTGCTTCCAGAGTCACTCCGTCGCGAGTTTTCATCGCCACATTGGTTTCGACTTTGACTTCATATTGTTCACTGGCGTGAGCGCTTCCCGCCACGATCAGGATTGCGGCTATGACAACAAGACATCGACGGTTGATTTGCACAGTTTATACTCCTTGAACTTTTTGCGATGGAGATGCTGAACAGGCTGCATAGCGCTGAACTGCATGAATATGGCAGCAGCAAGCGGCAGGGCCGCAGCAACCAGGCGTGGAGAGCTTCCTGCGGTTTCCACTGCAAACAGGCGCCCACAGTCGCAACCCAACCGACTCATTCGCAGCCCGAGAGTTTTCAGAAACGGGAAGGCTCGACATTCAATCAACTTCTGGTTCCTGCAACGTTGAGCTTCAATAGGTTGGAGACGGCGACTATCTGTTACAAGACTCATTCGACGATTAAACCCGGATCGTCAGCTTCGAGCGAGTAAGTCGAGTAAATCACGATGCTCGAAGGCGGAATGAGGTCTGAAAGCGTCTTGCTGACGTCCATGCTGTTATGCGGACGAAGATTAACATTGCACTTGTCTTCATCGTCTTTGGTTATCGCATAGCGATGCAAGCGCACTGTGGCAGCCAAACCATTCAATTCCATATTCACGTCGGCTGCGCGATGGTTCTCGTTTACCAATATCAGCGTAAGGTTTCCTTTGGGGGTACGGAGTGCGGCAGCTACGAATTTCCGATCCTTTTCAAGATACGGCGCATCGACACGAGATGCCAGCACCTCGGCATACTTAGGCAGGTAGCGCGAAAGCATCGCAAACTGATAGTAGGCATTGGGCTGGGGGGCGAAGGTATCCAGCAGTTTATCGCGATCGCTGTCCCAGGTGCGCACCAATTGCCATTGTCCGTCCAGGTCACCGCGGTTGGTAAAACTCCAGCGATTAAAGCCATCCACACCGGCGTTGATGCCGCGCACAACGAGCGATGCATTTTTCAATCCGGACTGATAGCAGGCCGGGCCTGCGTCAGTGTGACCCCAGCCAAAGGCCATGGTGCCAAACTCTGAAATGAAGAAAGGTTTGTTCCTCGCGCGTGCCCATTCCGCCCATTGGCTCATGCGCCTCTCTGCCTCAGTCAAGCTATACTCTCCGGGCATCGAGTCAAATACTCCGTTATATGAGTGCAGATCGTACGCGCCGATGTAAGCGTCGAAATCCACCTCGGCAGGTGTGAGTTCCGGCAGGTCGGTCCGATCGGGTCCGGAGATTGGCACGACCAGCCCGCGGCGGTCAAACTCCTCACGCACAGCTTTCAGGCTCGGACTGAACGGGACCGACTTCATATCGGAGTCCTGCCACCAGGAGAAATCGTCATGACCAGGCTCGTTGGCAACCGATACCCAGCGGATGCAGGTATGCTTTTTCGCCCGTATCAAATGATCGACGAGCTCTCCGATGCCGTAGGCCCACTCCGGTATCGAGTACGGGGCGCTGCGCAGCCGCCTGATCGGGTCCTCCGCATTGCCGGGATAGGCGTTCCATGCCACGTTACTCCACATTTGCTGCAAAAAAACGTCGACGCCGCGGCGCTCCGCCCAGTCCAGGATGCGATACAACACTTGCATCTCGGAATTGTCCCATGCAAAGACCCGCCGTTCCGGCTCATATATGCGTTGTTCAAGTTCGACGCGGCACCAATTCACTCCCAGCCACTCGGCGTGCCTGAATAGCTCATGCCAGTGCTTGTCGTCTCCAGCTTCCGGGTTACCGCCCCATGCGCTGCCGGACCAGGAGCTTCCATCGGGCTTGGCGCCCGGCAACGTGGTGCTGATTGTGTGAAAGGATGCGCCGATCCCGCCACGCATCACATGAACCGGCTCTGCCGCCGAAACTTGTATTTTTACGGGAACCGGCTGTTCAGCCCCATTACAGACGAGATGCGAGTCCGGCAGGGCCTGCTTGTGATTGGACTCTTTACCAGACTCGGATTGCCCTTCGATGGATCCCGAAGCAACGATCGAAGACCCCACAGTCACCGCGCTTGTCATAAGGAATCTTCTTCTTGTCATGCTCAGATTATTCATTCTTTCCTCTTTCTAAACCGGAGATTCCAGAAGCTACAGCGTTAGCAGGTCGCACCCATCCGGATCAAGGTGAGTTTTCTGATTCGATAATCGTCGAGGTGCACTTGGACGATATTTGACCCTCTAAAGAAGAATCGCGGGCATCGTCACGTTACGTTTCGGATGGAACACCGGGATTCATCTGGTAGTCGCGAATGCTCGAATGCATGGCGTTTGCACCATCGTACGATCTCTATCCCAGTCTGCACGTTTGCAACCACAACATTTGCTGCGGGGATAGCCTAGGCAGGTCAACAGAGAGAGGCTAGGGAAAAACGCCCCCAGACATTACGTTTTACTGCTTAAAACGACGCTGGCGAAGGTGAGCGCAATGAGGGGCAACCCAACCCCCGGCTTCAATCGGCGTTTCAGCGTCAGGTTTTTGGCGATTCAGAACTCGAATGAGAAACAGCGCATCGGACTGCACGGTAAGGCGACAGCAATCGAACCAGCAGCAACGGCCACGATCGGCTTTCAGCCGGCGGTCATCTGGAGGGAAAATCGGTGTTGTACTGCCTCTCGCTGGAACGAGACTCTGCTGCTTGCATGAGCCGCGCGGGTTCGTCGTCCTCTCCATCCAGGAATAATCGTTTTACGCTATAAAACCTATCGATCGCGATCCTTTCTCCAGGCACAGACGCAAACTGCCGCACAACGTCCTGCGCCGACACTTCGGGATAAAGATGAAACGGCATTCGCACTCCCACTTCGTGTGACTTAAACCCTCATGCTCATCCGTCCGGAAACTCCTCCTCGTGTGCTTGGCTGCTTACGTTCCGGACGGAGATATCGCAAGGTCGTCTCCAAGTCCGCATGACCGGCGTATTCCATTACAGTGCGCGGGTCGATACTATTCCGCAGCCGGGCAGCCTAGTCGGCGCGACCACCAGGGAGCGGCGCCCCTGCGAATAGCTGAAAAGGGCACAGTTACTCGGAAAATGCCGTAGCGCAGTCTTGAAAGCTGAAGCGCTGAGCACTTGGGCAGTCTGAATGGCGGTTTAATCCTACGGCTCAATTCCCATTGACAGCCTTTTGTCACGCACGCAGAGGCGTTGGCAGCAGTTCGTCCCTAGTCCGCTGGTCTGAGCACGGTGCAAACGGAGGCGCAAATGGGTCCGCCAACATTCAAGGTGGCCGCCACCCCCGGATTCTTCACCTGCAGGCCGGCGGGAGCCTTCCCCTGCAGTTGCCAGGCACACCAACCGAGCATGGCGATGCCGGTGGCGCCGATGGGATGGCCCTTGGCGATGAGTCCGCCGGAAGTGTTGATGCCGCACTCGCCGTCTACGCCGGCTTTGCCTTCGCACCAGTAGCGGGCTCCGTGGCCCGGGGCAGCTTTGCCCAACACCTCAGTGCCGATGGCGCCCATCACCGTGAAGCAATCGTGAATCTCCGCCACGCGCACGTCCGCGGGTTTCACTCCGGCCATCTCGTAGGCCCTGTTCATAGCCCGGTAAGCGCCCTGGGCCGCAGCACATCGCGCCCCGCCTTCTCGAGCGCATCGGTAGCCTGCGCGTAGCCTGCGATCTCCACGCAGCCTGACCTCACCACCCCGAGCTTGCGCAAACCCTCCTCGGTAGCCAGGATGAGGCTGGCGTAGCCATCGCTGATCTGCGAGCAATCGTAGGTCTTCAGCGGCAGCCCCTCGACAATGTAGCGATTCACGCCTTCGATCTTCATTGCCTGCTCCAGGGTGAGCTGCACGTTTGCCATCTGCGCGTAAGGGTTGTGGCTAGCGTTCGTGTATTCGGCGACTGCGATCTGAGCCAGATCTTCCTCCCGCACCGCATGTTCTCTCTGGTAGCACTCCATGATCTCCGCGAAAAGGTGGGGAAAGATGAAAACCTTGCCCTCGCGTTCTGCAGGGTGGGAAAAGTAGCCCAGAGCCTGCCCAATCAGTTTGCCGTCCATCTTGCCCTGGCTGTCGCGCATCTTTTCATAGCCGACGGCGATGCCGACGTCTCCCCATCCGAGCAGCAGTTTCTGGATGACCGAGAGCACGGCCTGGCCGCCGGAGGCGCAGGCGTTCTCCACCGCTTCAATGGGCTTGCCCGCCAGGCCCGGGACCATCGCCATCAGGCCAGCCAGCAGCCCCTGCTGGTTGAGAGAAATATTGCAGGTGGCGCCGATCGAGCCGACATCCAATACGGTGGGCTCGACACCGATCTCACGGCACGCGCCGAGGATGGCGTTCTCGATGATCTCCGGCACGGTCATAGCCAGGAGCTTGCCAAACCTGGATTGATGATAAGCGGCGATATAGATGGGTTTCATGCCTGCTTTCCTTCCTGCTCTCGCACCCTGCGCAAAGCTCAGCCCAGCGGAGGACCGGATGGCCTTCTATCCTTATACTGCTTCAGCAACTCTGCCTTGACCACCTTGCCGTACGCGGTCCGCGGCAGGGCGTCCACAAACAAGAACTCCCTGGGTACCTTATACCGGGCCAGCCTCTTGCCCAGGAAATCGGCAAGTTCTTCCGGGGTCGTCCCATGCGGGCCGCGGCGCACCACGAAGGCCACGCCGACCTCGCCCCAGGTGGAATCAGGCACGCCCACCACGGCAGCATCCTGCACGCCACCATGCTGCAAGAGCTCAGCTTCGATTTCGGCGGGGTAAACATTCACGCCGCCGCTGATGAACATATGCGCGTGTCCAGTTCGCTGCCAACGCTAATTCAGCTTGAACCGGGCTTACGCTTGCGACCGATGCGCCAGTGAATGCGAAGCCTAGTGGATGGATCGCAACGTCGAAACGCGAATGCAGCGTAGTATTGCCAAAACATCGGTAGTTACATCGGCTTCGATGTCCGGGATGTCGCTCCAGAACGGTACGGTGAACTGCTGCGCACCAGTTAAGCTGTGCCGACATCTCACCATTGGGAAGCACTACACCCGATTGAAACAGGGCTGTGCTGACCATTGAGTTTTTTACTTGATAGGCCCTGAATTCGGCGGGGACTACAACGTCAGTAATCTGAACCTGTGCCATGTGGCAACCTCGAATCAAAGTGGGATTTGTTTGATCCGGGCTTGCCGACTGGTTCGCCTTCGTTCCCGACTGGGAAGGTGTTAGCTGTTGCAGTTGTGCCGACTGGCACTCACGAGAGAGTAACCCAGATGAGTGCGAGATGCAAATCTAATGACTGGCGAAAATGGGCGAGTCCTGGTGAACAGTCGTGCTTTAGAGTATCATTCCGTTATGAGCTACACTCAGGAAGACGCCGACTACGAAGCGGGAATGGAGTATATGTATGGCCAACTTGGTCCTCAGTGGGCAGAGGATCACGCTCAAGAATTAATTGAAAAATACTACGACGAAGTGGTTGAACATTTTACGAGTGAACGTTTGACATCTTACTACTTAGAAAACCCCGAATTGGCTATCAGAGCATTTACCGCTCTATCCTATGCTCAATCGCTCCTTATCTCCTATCCTCGCGCAGCAATCGTATTTGCAGCAACCTCAATCGAGGTGTCGATTAAGACGGTTCTATTGCGGCCCATTGTTTCTGGGTTTGTCCATTCTGAATCGGTGGCAGATTTAATCTCAGATTTGACAACGAAGCATGCGGGAGGCATTGATACATTCAATAGCTTATTGACCGCAATCCTGTCGCATTTTATTGGCCATGACTTGAAAACATACATGAGAGACGGTTCAACGGTGGGGCTTTATGCAGAAATCAAAAAGATTCAAGATGCGCGGAACGCGATAATTCATCGAGCGGATTCAAGCGGTGATAGTGAGGCCGTTGTTGCTGTAGCGGTGGCGTCAACGCTTTTGAATGACATACTGCCGAGATTGTTGGACAAGTTGGGTCTTCGTTTGGATGCTCAAATGAGGGTTGCTAATAAGCGGGGTTGATTTCCCTCATGGCTTCCCATGGGGAGTCTGATTTGCCACTACTGGATGCTGCTTGAGCGTCGGCTTTGGATGCGTCGGCTGACTCGGTAATGCTCGATGTTTCAAGAGTAACCGAATCGACGCATGATATGTAGCGAGATAGAAGTGGAACATCCAGTTGTACCAAATGGCCTGATCGTAGTTCCCTTTTTGAGCTGGCTGATGGTGCCGAATAGCGAAGTTGTTCGCGATGTTGAAAAGGTCTGATTCATCTCTGTTCGCCAACGCATTTTCAAGGTGTTTAGTCTTTTTCAGCCATTCGAAAACGTCAGCGAGAAGTCGAATCGCCTCTTTCTTGTCATCGATGGTGACGTGGCGCTTTCGCCACTTTTCGATGGCCGCCCTTACCTTACTGTCAACGTTCACCTCGTCGAATGGAACAATCTGAGCGTCTATGATGTGTTCAAGCCCGCCCGAAGCATTCGCGCGAATCTGGCCATCCTTGCCGAGTTCAAATCCTTCACCAAAGTCACTCAGAATATGGTTGGCTGCTGCTCTGAACTCGCCTTGCCCGGCAGCTTCATCGTAGGAATCGTAATCCTCGTAGTCGAAGCCAGTCGATGATTTATGCATGACCCAATCGCCAGGCTTAGAAACGTGGTCAAACAGAAACTCAATTGCGTCGAATATATGATCTTCGGTTACGTCTTCGGCCTTCCATTCGCTCACCGGAAAAGCGGCAAATCCCAGACTGACCACAGCCGATCTCTTGTGCTCATCTGATGTTCGGCTCCGTAAGGTATGGAGCTTTTGCTTGAAATAGTCTTTGTCGCGGTATAGCTCGTATAGAGCCTCTAATCGTGAATAAGCCTCTCCAAGCGAAATGGACTGCTTGCGCCCCTTCCGAGCACTAAAGTAGCGCCTTGGCTTGTCGTTTTTGAGTTCCATCAAACCTATTGTTGCGCAATTGCCTAGGGAATTGGGTCTCGACCGAGTTTCCTAATAATGACCAGTATTGACGGAGTGGTATCCCCGCGATTCGAGGGATGGCCGCTAGGGGTGTGGGGGTCTGCGGTAGGCTCTCACGGCAGGCGAGCGCTGCGAACGGAGCGAACGGCACTTAGGATCAAAGCGGGTTTGCCGTATTATTGCCGTACGAACGATATAGAGGGCTTGTTTCTATCGATGCAAATCGCTACTAAGTTATTTAGAATGAATGGTAGGCACGACTGGATTCGAACCAGCGACCTCTTCCGTGTCAAGGAAGCGCTCTAACCAACTGAGCTACGCGCCTATTGCGTAACAGAACATAGTTTAACAGCATCGGGTTAGCACGAAAAGGCAAGCGCCCGTGTCATTTGCCGCTCCAACCCCGGCGGCGGATCAAATGGAGCCCGCGACGCTCTCACTCGGGGTCGCACAGTCCGACAAAGGGTTGTAGCACAGCCCGGCAGTAGGATAAGGAGCGGAGGCAAGTCCGATGCTCATCGTTCACGTGGACGTACACGTCAAGCCCGAATCGGTGGAAGAGTTCAGGCAGGCCACCATCGAAAACGCGCGGTCGAGTGTTCAGGAGCCCGGTATCGCGCGCTTTGACTTGGTGCAGCAGCAGGACGATGCGACGCGGTTCGTACTGATCGAGATCTACCGCACGCCGGAAGCGGCGGCCGCGCATAAAGAAACCGCTCACTACGCGAAGTGGCGCGATGCGGTCGCGTCCATGATGGCCGAGCCGCGCCAAAGAGTGCAGTACAACGCTGTCTTCCCTGATCCCCGGGACTGGTAGCGCCATGCGTTTCGAGTTTGCGACCGCAACGCGCATTGTCTTCGGCGAGGGCACGGCTGCCACCCTCCCTGAACTGGCTCGCACTTTCGGCGCCCGCCCGCTGGTGGTGACCGGCGCCTCTCAAGAGCGCGCGGCAGCGCTTATCTCGGCACTCTCGGCTGAGACCTTTACAGTACCCGGCGAGCCTACTGCCGACCTGGTCCGCGAGGGCGCACGACGCGTGCTGGACGCTGCCTGCGATGTCGTCATCTCGCTGGGCGGGGGCAGCGCAATTGACGCTGGCAAAGCAATTGCCGCCATTGCCACCAACGGCGGCGAGCCGCTCGATTTTCTTGAAGTAGTGGGAAAGGGTTGCGCGATTACGGCCGCACCGCTGCCGTTTATTGCGGCGCCCACCACGGCCGGCACCGGCAGCGAGGTGACGCGCAACGCGGTCCTCGGATCGACAGAACACGGCATGAAAGCGAGCTTGCGAAGCCCACTGATGCTGCCGCGGGTCGCGCTCGTCGATCCCGAGCTGACGTATGGGCTGCCGCCAGCGGTCACCGCCAGCACGGGCCTCGACGCCCTGACGCAGCTCATCGAACCGTATGTGAGCGCGCGCGCCAATCCACTCGTCGATGCGATTTGCGTCGAAGGGATGGGACGCGTTGCCGGAGCGCTGCGCCGTGCGTACCACGACGGCGCGGATCGCGAGGCCCGGCGTGACATGGCGCTGGCAAGCCTTTTCGGCGGCTTGGCGCTCGCCAACGCCGGGCTGGGCGTCGTGCATGGCTTTGCGGCGCCGCTCGGAGGCTCGTGGAAGGCGCCGCACGGTGCTCTTTGCGCGGCGCTGTTGCCGCACGGCATGGCGGCAAATGTGGCTGCGTTGCGGGCGCGCGCGCCGCTTCATCCCGCACTTGGGCGCTACGCCGCCATTGCGCGCCTGCTTACCGGCCGGAATGAAGCGAGCGCGGAGGACGGCATCAAATGGGTACACGCGCTCTGCGCCGAGCTCAAAGTCCCTGGACTGCGCGAATGGGGTGTCACTGAAGCCGATTTGCCCGGCGCAGTCGAGAAGGCAGCCAGTGCCAGCAGCATGAAGGCCAATCCGCTTCCGCTCACGGGTGAGGAGTTGCTGGCGGTCATATCGGCGGCGTGGTAGGAGCCGGAATCGGGCAGCAGCGGATGGACAAAACTCATCGGCGTCCGGCGAGTTATTTTTCCGCCCCTTGGCCTCCGCCGCCAGCTGCCGGGCGTCTCTCCGGTTTCTTGCTTGCGCTCGGAAACTGCTGCATGGTAAGCTCTTGCCTCAGCCGTCCGTTATTGTTGCTCCGCTCTAGCTTCCCTCCCTCTTCTCTGATCGGAGCCTATTGGAACGTTACGTGATCTCGAATTCACCGTTTTGCCTCCGGCCGTTTCTCCCGGCGCTCGCAGTCCTGGCGCTGGCGAACCCCTGTTTCGCGCAAAAAACTGCGCCCGCTACTTCAAAGCCGACCGCTGCTGATCCCGTGCAGGTGGGACTGCCGATCATCCACAACTACTCGACCAAGGACTACAACGCCGGCCCGCAGGTCTGGGCGGTACTCCAAGACAAGCGCGGCATGATGTACGTGGCCTCTTCTTCCGGTGCCATTCTCGAGTTCGACGGCGCTACGTGGAGGAAGATCTTTCATCAGTCGAGCACGGTGCGCTCGCTCGCCATGGGCGACTCGGGAGAGATCTTTGCCGGCCTCGAGGCAGATTTCGGATACCTCGCGCCCGATGCCGCCGGCTCGTTCCAGTACGTCTCCCTCCTTGACAAAGTGCCGGCGACGGATCGCGACTTTACCGACGTATGGCAGATTCTGCCCACCGCGCAAGGCGTGTTCTTCCGCTCCTATCAAAGGCTTTTCCGCTGGGATGGCAACCGGATGAAGTCATGGAGCGTCCCGAACGGATCGCGTTTCCAGGCGCTCTCAATGGTGCGTGGCCATGTTTATACCGCCGAAACCGGAATCGGCCTCGAGGAGATTGTGGGAGACGATCTGCGTCCTGCGCCCGGCGGCGACGCCTACAAGAATTCGGTCAAACTGTTCCTGCATCCGTTCGACAACGGCCAGATCCTGATTTCAGCCCGCCACGAGCTGTTGACTCAGTATGACGGGCAAAAGTCGATGCCATTCAAAACCGGTGCCGATGATTACTTTAAAAAGCACGAGATCTACACGTCGGCCATTCTCAACGACGGCTCCATCTGCCTCACTTCCCTTGACGGCGGCGCAGCGATTCTGGAACCCGACGGCAGACTGCGCCAGGTTCTCGACCAGGGCGCGGGGCTGCTCAGTTCTCAAACGCTGAGCGCTTACCAGGATCGGGACGGGGGATTGTGGATTGGTTCGGATGCCGGCGTTTCGCGCGTGGAGTTGAATTCGCCGATATCGATCCTCTCTCGCGATGGTGGCTTTGACACTATCCGGTATAAAGGGGCGGTCTATGCATCGACCGTAGGCAGCGCCGCGGTCGCGAGGATCGACTTCGACAAGCAGACCAACCGGCCCAAGACAACCGTGCTGCATGGCCCTTCTCAAGGTTGGGCATTCGTCGACTTCAAAGATCCAAAGAATCCAACCAACGAACAACTGCTGGTGGCCACCAGCGACGGCGTCATGCGGGTAGAGGGCGACAATCTCGTTCCGGCGATGCCCAAGGTGCATGGGCCTACCGAAGCGGGTCCCATTATCCTCACCTCAATCAAAGACCCGTCCCGGGTCTTGATCGGGCACACCGACGGCGTGGGCTCGATGCACTGGAATGGCAGCTCGTGGGTAGACGAAGGCCGATTGCCGAACACGAACTACCAGGTCAATAGCTTGGCCGAAGAGGCAGACGGCACAGTGTGGGTTGCGGGCACTACAGGCAGCGTGCTGCGCATTCGGGTTGCCCCGACAGGAATGCGCGACTCCAAGGTCGAGGTCATCGGCAGCCAGGCGGGACTGCTTAAGGGGTCGAATTTTGTAAGCGTCATTGACGGTCACGTCTATGTTTCGGTCCAGCGCAGCAAGAATATCTTTCGATGGGATCCGGCCGCGACGAAGTTGGTTGTCGACAATCGTTTCCTGCTCCCCATCGATAAACCCGATGTAAATGCATTTCTGTGGCCGATTGACAAGGATCGCTTCTGGAGCCAGAACAGTTCGTCAGACACATCGCGTCTCGGCCTTTACACGCGGCAACCCGATGGTAGCTGGAAGCTGGAAGAGGACGCCTACCGCGATCTCAACCGCTTCACTGTATTCACCATTCGGCGAGATGGAGATTCAGCCTTCCTGGTAACCGGAGATTCTCTGGTTCGTTTTGACGACAAGGCCAGGCCACCTGCACTCCAGCCGTTTACGACCGAAGTTCGGCAAGTGAAATCGGGCACCCAAATTGTGTTTGGCGGAATGACGGCGGCAGGCGCTCCAACACTGCGGCTTGCGCCGGGCAACAGCGATCTGCACTTTCAATTTGCCGCCCTGAACTATGGCAACCCGTCTGAGACACAGTACCAATACAGGCTCGATGGCGTTGACAAGGACTGGTCGCCCTGGGACAAACACAAAGAGGCCAACTACAGCGGGCTCGGGCCGGGAAACTATCGCTTCCACGTACGATCGAAAACCGACGACGGCCGCCTTGGCGAAGAGGGCACGTTTGCCTTCACGATTCTCGCGCCCTGGTATCGCACCACGACCGCGCTGGTCATCTATTTCCTCTTGTTTGTCGGCGTTGCCGCCCTGGGCTGGGTGCTGATCGGCAGATTCGAGCGCAGGAAAGCTCTTCGCAAAACTGAAGAACTTGAAGCACAGGCCAAAGCCCTTGAGGTCACGGTCACTGAGCGTACGCAGGAGATTCGCGCCCAGGCGGCTGAGATCGCCGCGCAGAAGGACTCCATCGAGTTCCTCAACGAGATCGGCAAAGAGATCACCGCATCGCTCGACCTGAACACCATCCTGTTCAAGCTTTACGAGCGCGTGAACCAGATTGTCGATGCCGCCATCTTCGGCGTCGGCCTCTACCGGCCCGAAAAGCACGTGATCGAATACAGCCTGGCCATTGAAAATGGCAAACGCTATGCGCCCTACACGCGCAGCACCGACGACAAGAACCAGTTCGCCGTCTGGTGCATCGATCATCGAAAACCAATCCTGATCAACGACATTGCCACCGAGTATTCGAAATACATCGCCACTTATGACGACGTGGCGGGAACGCTCGAGGACGGCAGCGCATCCCAGCCGCCCGCATCGATGATCTATCTGCCGCTGATCGCGCAGGAGCGGGTGCTGGGCGTGCTCAGCGTGCAAAGCTTTAGAAAGAACGCGTATACCCCGCAGCATCTCAGCCTGCTTGAAAACCTGGCCGCCTACACCACGATTGCGCTCGACAATGCCAACGCCTACCAGACCCTCAATGACGCCCAGCGCGCGGTCAGCGAACGTGCGGCCGAGTTGCTGACCATCAACCGCGTTACGCAGGCGCTCTCCTCTCAGCTCGACAAGGAGCGCCTGATCCAACTCGTCGGCGAGCAGATTCGCGACCTGTTCCATGCACCCATCGCTTACATCTCTCTGCTCGACCGCTCCACCATGATGTTGCACTTCCCCTACACCTTCGGCGAAGAGGTGCAGTCGCGGCCCTTCGGCACCGGCCTCACCTCGCGCATCATCCGCACCGGCGAACCGCTCCTCATCAACGAGGACATGGAGCAGAACCGCAAGCGCCTCGGCGTTGAGCGGATGGGCCGTAACATCGCTTCCTATCTGGGTGTGCCCATACACTCCGGCGGGCAGACCATTGGCGTCATCAGCGTGCAATCCACCGATCAGGAAGGCCGATTCACCGAGTCCGATCAGCGTCTGCTCTCCACCATTGCCTCCGCAGTCGGCGTTGCCATTTACAACGCCAAGCTCTTTGAAGAAGCCCGCCTGGCGCGCGAAGCCGCTGAAGATGCCGACGCGGCCAAGAGTTCCTTCCTCTCCACCGTTAGCCATGAGTTGCGTACGCCGCTCACCAGCGTGCTGGGCTTTGCCAAGATCATCCGCCGACGGCTTGAAGAGCGTCTGCTCCCGCTGATCCCTGACGAAGATAAAAGGGTAGTGCAGACCAAGCAGCAGGTGCTCGACAACCTCGGGGTCGTCGTCAGTGAGGGCGAGCGCCTCACCAAGCTCATCGACGACGTGCTCGACCTGGCCAAGATTGAGGCCGGCAAGTTTACCTGGAACATGGCCAGCGTCTCCATGTCTGAAGTCGTCGAGCGCGCAACCTCAGCCACGTCTTCGCTCTTCGAGGCCAAGAAACTCACCTTGGTGACCGAGATCGAACCCGATCTGCCGCCGATTACCGGAGATCAGGACCGGCTCATTCAAGTGGTCATCAATCTCATCTCCAACGCGACGAAGTTCACTGATGCCGGCTCCATCAAGTGTGCTCTTCGCCACGAGGGCGACGATCTGGTCGTCAGCGTAACCGACTCCGGTATCGGCATTGCACCGGCCGACCAGCCCAAAGTATTCGAAAAGTTCAAACAGGTTGGCGACACGCTCACTGACAAGCCCAAGGGCACCGGCCTCGGCCTGCCCATCTGCAAGGAGATCGTGGAATACCATGGCGGGCGCATCTGGGTTGAAAGCGAACCAGGCAAAGGCAGCACGTTCTCGTTCACGCTTCCCATCTCAGGAAAAACCGGCCAGCTCGAGCTCTTGCCCGTCCGGCGCACCATCGATATCGAGTCCCTGGTGAGGCAACTGCGCGAAACCGTCGCCACCCAGCACCCGGCCGAAAAATCCATCCTGGTGGTCGACGACGACGCCAATATTCGCTCCCTGCTGCAACAGGAACTTTCAGAGGCGGGTTATGCAGTGCGCCTGGCCGAGGACGGCCGCAAGGCTCTCGCACTGGTGCGCGAGGAGATGCCGGGCCTGATCATCCTTGACGTGATGATGCCGGAGATGAACGGCTTCGATGTTGCAGCCGTGCTCAAGAACGACCCGGCCACCATGCACATCCCCATCATTATTCTGTCCATCCTCGAGGATAAGGAGCGCGGTTTCCGTCTCGGCGTGGATCGCTATCTTACCAAGCCGATCGACACTCCATCGCTCTTCAAGGAGATCGGAACGCTGCTTGAACAGGGCGCCTCGCACAAGAAAGTCATGGTGGTCGACGAGGATGCGACGGCGCTGCGCAGCATTACCGATGTGCTCCAGACCCGCGGCTACCAGGTGGTGGAGTCGAACGGTTCCGAACTCATCGCGCGCGCGGTAAGCTCCCGCCCCGACATCATCATTTTGAATTCGCTTCTTTCCAATAACGAAGCCGTCCGAGCACTGCGCTTCGAGAAGGGGATGGAAAACGTATTATTCCTGATCTACCAATGAACAAAAAGATCCTGATCGTTGATGACGAACCCCATCTGCGCACGCTGATTCAGCAGACTCTCGAGGAACTGGAGGACGAGGGAGTCGAGCTGATCACTGCCACGAACGGCGAGGAGGCCCTTGCGGCCATCCGCGACGAAGAGCCCAGTCTTGTTTTTCTCGACGTGATGATGCCCAAAAAGAATGGCTTTGATGTGTGCAACGAAGTGAAGAACGAGCTCGGTCTCAGCCACATCCACATCGTGCTTCTCACTGCCAAAGGCCAGGAGTTCGATCGCCAGCGGGGCCAGGAAGTCGGCGCCGACCTCTACATGACCAAGCCCTTCGATCCCGATGCGCTGGTCGCCAAGGCTCGCTCAGTCCTCGGACTAACGGCTTAGATAGCGATCCCATGGCCGGACTGACTCTGCGCGCTCTTCTCAACCCCAGGTCGGGCACGTACGCGACTGTGAAGGCAGTTTGCGATCAGGCGGGCTCGAGCCTGAGAATTGTCGACTCTTCAGGCCGGGTTCTGCTGGGCGCGGCGCCAGACGGCGAAACCGATTCGCATTCGCGCTTTCCCATTGACTGCGGCGACGTGACACTCGGATCCGTTGCTGGCCCCGAGGCTCACGCCGCCGCCGTGGCTCAGCTCTTGACGCACCTTGCTGCGCGAGAAACCGAGCAGCGCGCGCTCGCCGCTGAGACCCTCCACCTCTATCGCGAAATTAACCTCATCGAGCAGCTCTCTGAACAGCTCGCCGCCGTTCTTAATCTCCCCGCGGTCAGCGAGTCGGCCCTCGCACAGGCGCAGCGCCTTATTTCTGCGACGCACGGCAGCGTGTTGCTCGTTGATAAATCCACGGGCAGGCTGCGGATTGAAGGCTCATTCGCGCCGTCAGCCGAAAGCGGCAATCACTCTTGCGGAGCCCTCGCGCCCGATTCGCTGTTTGCTGCCTCAGTCCTCGAGCGCGGCGTGGCAGAAATCGTCAACGACTGTGCCGGCGATCCCCGCTCGCGCGGCAACGAGTGCAGTCTACGCGCACTGATCTTGGCGCCCCTGCGCGCAGGTCAGCGCACTGCCGGTCTCATTGCCCTGGCCAGCACCGAACCCGATGCCTCTTACTCCGCCGCCGATCTCAAGCTGCTCAACACCATCGCGCTGCAGGCCGCGGCGGCTACTCAAAACGCAGCCCTCTGCGCAGAGATGGTTGAATCCGCACGCGAGCGCGCCGCCTACGCCGCCGAGTTGCAAGCAGCGAGCTCGGTGCAGCAACTCCTGCTGCAGGGCGGTTCCCGCCCCACGCCCGGTTTTCAAGTTGAATCCGTATACCTTCCCGCAAGCGAAGTCGGCGGAGATTTCTTCTACGTCCAGCCGGCGCCCGGCGGCTCACTGCTCGTTATCGTCGGCGACGTCTCGGGCAAAGGCCTCACCGCGGCTATGCGCGTGGCCATGATCCTGGGCGTGCTTCGGCGCGAGACTTCGTACGACCCCGCCGAAATCCTCTTCAACCTCAACAACGCGCTCGTCGCACAGGGCCATCTTGGATTCGCCACTGCTTGCTGCATCCGCATCGCTCTCACCGGCGAGTTCGCCTTTGCCAATGCCGGTCACATTGCGCCCTACGTCTCAAGCCGCGAGCTTCAGACAATTCCGGCGCTGCCTTTGGGCCTCGTCGCCGGCCAGAATTTCGAACTCGTGCGGGGAAGGCTCAATCGCGGCGAGCGCCTCGTGCTTCTCTCCGACGGCGTGCCCGAGGCCCGTTCGCAATCCGGCGAGCTGTTCGGCTTCGAGCGCACCGCTGCGCTTTGCTCGCAGGCCGCCGATCATATCGCCCGTACTGCGCAACAGTTTGGCCAGGAAGACGATATCACCGTGATCGCGCTCTCCGTGTCGGAATAACCCGCCTGGAGTCCCCGAAGCCGCCCTCACCATCGTTCCATTGGCTTTTGACCTGCAAGTTGAATGAGTCGGGCAGCATCTGCTTGAGGGGCGATACGATCTCTCGCTTGCAACCTTTGAATTACGTCTTTGGTCCTGAAGTGCCCGGCAAATTCTGTGCCAACGGGAATGAGGCAAACTGGAATGTTGACCCGCCCGGCAAAGCTGAGCCAAGTGGCGATGGAGATTTTGGCCCGCGTGTTTCGGTTTGAGCCTATTTACGGGCGTGAGCGTGGCGGGAGCCCGCAGGCGAAATCCTGATGTTGAACGCAGTGAAGGGGAAGGGTACCTGATTTGAAATCAACAATGCGGGAATTGGTGGACCTGGTCGGGATCGAACCGACGACCTCTTCCATGCCATGGAACGGCTCAAACTGCAAATTATAGACGGCACAGTACTTACGAGTCGGCTAAGTCGGTAAAACCGGCACAATCGGCGCTATTTGCGACAAAAATGCGACAAACTTTTTAGCAGCGGGCCACAGGGCCGATCGTGTGGGATCAGCCCCCATCCTGTTTGCCGCAATCGGCATCCATGAACTCGGAAGCGAACAACTTCCGAGCTGCTTCGGAGTTCTTCAAGCCGATTCGCAAGTTGGCCTCGCCAGGAACTGCAGACTCTGAAGATCGTGACGAGCAACCAAGGCTGGCCTGCATCGCCCGCGGGAAGCATCCTCCGATTTGGAACTAATCGGCTTGTGACGAGTGCCCAGCAGTCGCGATCACGAGTTGGTGCCCGCTGCGGTTGTATGCTTTGGGCTTCAGTTTTTTGGGGCGGCGGGAGTCGAACCGAGCTTAGACGTTGACCACACGTAACTTACTGATTCTGTGAATGCCCGAATCGCGCAAAATGCCACGATTGCCCAGTCTGCGTACAAACCGCGTACAAAGAATTCCTACAACTCCAACAACTGCACCTTCCGGTCCGTTCAGCGGGCGATCTGAAGTATTCTCTGTTTCTTATACACCAAATGTGACTGGAATCGGTGGAGAGATATCTGGAGCCTACGGAGAACTCGTCGAGTGCAGTCGACGAACGAAATTTGCCGCTACAACCCTTCGGTTAACAGCCGAATGCATCGTTCTCACTCCAGCTGCTACCGGTTGTTATAAGTTCCTATCCTTTGTGCACTTTACCTGTCGCCTCCCTTCCCCGAATTGCTATCGATACAACCCAGATTATGCCCTATTTCGAAGGAGGGTGGGCACAAAAATGGGCACAGACCAAGTTGCATTATCGAGATGTTGTCCCTCGCCCTCTATGAGGAACAGCACTGGCGAGGGGCCTACCCGGTTCACGGCTCAACGCAGGCGAAATTCGCGGCATCGTTCACGTCCCCTGAGCCGGTGTAGCGGGCGACCTTGGGATAGGCGCAGAGTGGCCGGGTGAGGGCCGCTTTAATGGCGCCATTCGGCCCTGCCTCGTACTTTGTGGCGACCACATTCTCGAGGGGTGAACCCTTCTCGACCCAGTTCTCGAGCGAATCAAAGAGGCCGTATTTGGGCCCCACGGATGTCTCTGTGCCATATTGCCCGAACGTGCTCGCTGCAGGACCGCCGCTGCAGTGCTCCATGCCGGGAACCATGTAGAGGCGAACAAAGCTCTCCGCCTTTTCCGCGCCCATCTGCGTTTCTACGCTTTTGAAGTAGGAGACCGTGCTTCCAGGCGAGATGGCGGGATCGTTCCAGCCGTGATAAAGAATCAGTTTCCCGCCGTGCGCTGCAAATCGGCTCAGATCGGTATTCGTCGCATCCAGATCCGCAGCACCTTTCTCTTTCGACAGGCGGAGCAGTTCGTCCGCGTTTGCCGTAAGTACGTTGATCCTGGGATCATCGGTCACCATGTACCGAAGATAGTTCTGCACGAAGCGCGAAGAGAGCGATGCTGCCGGATCTTCTCCGACAATCCACTCTTTCCAACTTGTCTCATCTCCCATGGAGTATCCGGGAAAGATGAGCGTGCCCTTTTCGTCCTTGATTCCGGTGTAGAGCGATTTGAGCGAATCGATCTGCGGCTGGGTCAGGCAGTCGGAAGAATCGTCTCCCTTGCAGAGGAGAACCTGAGGATCGAATTTGCACTTTGCCGGATCGCCGATCAGGTTGTCCTTCACGCCGTCGAGCGCGTCACAGGCCGCGAGCGACGCCCGTTGAATGGCAGGAAGCTTGCGTTCGGGAATATATGCATCGGGATTGCCGGTCAGTTCCTGCAAAGCGCGCGCACCAGCCGCTAGCATCGTCGACCAGGCGTTTGCGGGCGCGCCAGCAAGAATTCCGTCGTAATCCTCCGGAAACCGCTGCGCTTCCATCAGCGCTTCGCGGCCTCCATCGGAGCAGGCGTCAAAATAGGATTTGTCGGCTGGCTTGCCGTAGTAAGCATCAATAATCTGTTTTGACCGCTCGGCGGTCAGGTGGATCGCACGCCAACCGAAATCCTTCACCTTTTCAGGATGTCCGTAGGCCCAACTCGCATCGGTTGACTCAGCCTGGTGACCAGCATCGGTGCCAGCCACAGCGAACCCGCGCTTCAAGTAGCGCGCGAGTTGCTCGTATCCAATTGCGCCGACGAAGCCGCCGTTTCCGGTGCCGAGCATGCGGCCGTTCCAATCTTGCACGGGAAGCCACACTTCGAAGCGAATCCTGGAATCGGCAGTGGGGCGAATTTCACCGGCGATGCGGCAAAATGCGGGGAGATCGCGCAGGGGCGCCCCCGCGTCGGCGATTTCGGCGACGCCCGACGTGACGGATTCCGCCACCGTGATGTTGGTGTTCGCGAGTTGCAGAGTTTTGAGGCTCGCGCAATCGGCGGCAAACAGCAGTGAGGACGAACCGGCCACCAAGTAGACAAATCCACGCGCGATCCAGGGCATGGTGCAACTCCTGACTTCGAACCTTTATATATAGCAGACGCCCCGAGGTGGGCCGGGAAAGCAGCGAGGCAGCGACTTGGCGAGTCACCTAATGCCCGTCAGTGCGGCGGCGCCGGGTGTTGGCGTAAGAGTAGCTGGGGCGATGTTCCAGCCTTCAATATCGACCACTGGAGAATCGGGTGCGTCGTCAGGCAGCAGCGCGGTGAGCGTTTCAGACTCGCCGGGAATGATCTCGACCAAGTTGTCGGACCAGAAGACGGGAGCAACGAGGCCCCCGGTTGAGGTGCGGACCGCAGCCCTTACCTGGAAAGCGAGCTGTTGCGACGAGTTCTCGAGATGCAGAGTGATTCTGCGCCCCATAGGGCCACTCTCAATCTCAGCATGGGCTGCGACCGCGGCCGACGGGAGGGTTGTAAGCGCGGCGAGATCCTCGTAGCGCACTGGAGGAGTGTGCGAGTCCTCGTTCCGATCCCAGGCGAAGGTGGTGAGCGTGCCGGGCACCCAATAGAAGTTCCGGCTGAGCAGATGGCCCGATGCATCACTCAGAGAGAGATCGATAAAGAAGATGCGCTCACCGCTGGCAAAGAGGCTGTCGGGGACGAGGAATGCGCGCTGCGAACTGTCAGCCAGAGCATTGATTGTGCTTTCGGCGTGGTACAGCTCTTTCCACTTGATGTCGTGCACCACCACGTTGGCGCTGAGGCCCAGTGCGGGTTTGTAGGTGCTGTTCACGACGACGACGGAGTCATCGTCATACGAGTACTGGATGTGGAGAGGTTCGCAGGCCTTCTTCGCGCCGAAATAGCCGCCGCCCGCGTCGAGATAGTAGTCGTAAAGATGCCAGATCATGGAGGGCCAGGCATTGTTCAGCATCCACTGAATGACACCTGTGGACTGGTACTTATTCTTTGCGTAGGCTTCGAACATCGCGCGCTCGGTGTCGTATTCGATGGTCTGGGCGATTCGAGTATATTCGGCGGCAGAGTCAGGCGCTGTATAAATGGCGTTCATGGCCGCATCGAAGACACTGGGGTTGATGTAGTCGCCGCCGCCAAAATGCATACTCCACGCGGAGGACGTTGGCCAAGCTTCGGGATCGGGAAGGAACTTCCGGCGACTGGCAAGGGATGGAATAGCAGGGCCGGGGCTTGTCTCCGTAATAAAGCCCTCGGCGCCGCCAAGCTTGAGTCCGGCGTACCAATAGAGAGGTTCGACGTAATCGTAGGGGCCGGTCATCTTTACGCCGCTCTCGCCGGTGACCGTGGAGGGCGTGGCAGAGGCTGACGAAAGCACCGGGTTGGGCCAGTGCGCTTCGGCTTCAACTTGCAGGTACGCTTGTTCCACCGGGGCCGTCGGATGATGGTCGCTGCCGTTGAGCCAGACCAGCAGACTGGCGTGCTGTCGGAGGCGAAGCATCTGCGAGCGCAACGAGGCCTTGGCTATCTCAAGATCCTGGGGCGTCCACAGGCTCCAGTGCTCCCACTGATCGCAGCAGCACCAGCCGAGCATGACAAGGATGCCCTGCTGATCGGCCATGTGAAAAAAGTCTTCGGTTTCGAGCTTGCCTTCAAGTCGAATGGTGTTCAGCCCCAGGTCCCGCACCAGGCGGAACTGATCGCGCAGGCGCTTGTCATCGGTGCGGAGCAGCATGTCCTGCGACCAACCACCGCCTCGGATGAGGATGGGCTTGCCGTTGATGAGAAAGAGGCGGCTTCCGTTGGCGGTCAGCTCGGAGGTGATCTCACGGATTCCGAAGTCAACGCTCCGTTCGTCGGAGACGTGACCGCCCACGGTGAAGCTTACAGTGAGATGCTCAAGATTTTGCTGTCCCATCTGCCGTGGCCACCAGATCGCGGGATCGTGAATGCGAAGCTGGGGAAATTGCTCCGGCGAAAAGATGATCGTGCGATCTTCGTTTGGCGCCAGTTCAACGCTCTGCTCGAACTTGACTCCGGCGGCCGAGCCGGAGACCAACCCTTTGTCAGCGTGTGTAGTGGCGTTGTGCAACTCTGCATAGACGGTGAGGTCGGCGACATTGAGCGTGGCGTCTTCAAAATGTGCTGCCGCCATCGGCGAGCGAACTGTTACCGGACCTGTGACCTCGAGATCAATATCGCCCCATAGGCCCATGTCTTTATCGGGAGGTGCGGGGTTCCAGTCAACCCAGTTGATGCCGAGATCTTCATCGCTGGGCGCGAACGTTTCAACGGCGAGGACGTTATGGCCGCCCGGCTTGAGGATTCCCGTCACATCGAAGTCATAGGTGCGGTAGGCTCCGGCGACGTCAGTGTTGTTAGCGATATTGTGGCCGTTGAGCCAAATGTCGGCACAGTAATTGATTCCGCCGAAATGCAGCCAGAAATGGCTACCAACCGATGAGACTGCTGGCGCAGTGAATTCCGTGCGATACCTCCAGCCGCAGTGGTAAGGACTGTCGGTCGGCATGGGAAGAGTCGCGAAGTTCTGGCCTATCGGGTAGCTGGCGCCTGGAATGTGGCGAAGATTGTCACCGAAGTAAGGATCGGGGAAAATGCCGGCCGCGACCTGTGCAGCCAGCACCTTGTTGGGAACCGATGTCTTGATCCAGCTCTCGACCGGGAAATCGGAGATGGAGATCATTTCGCCACCGTTATCGACTTTGCAGGCCGACTGGAGACGCCATCCCTCGTGGAGGTGGGTTACGGTTGCGGCCTGTGCGCAGGCAGGAATGGCCAGCAGGATGAGAATTGCTAGAGCATGTTTCATAAACATTTTCGCAGCGTGATCCAGAGGCAAGCGAGATAGAAGAAGGCCCTGTAGGTGGAGAGCAGATGTTCATGGCGAACGAGCAATCGGCGGAACTGTCCCAGCCAGGCGTTGGTGCGTTCGATAATCCAGCGCCGTTTGTAGCGTCGCAGTTTCCGACCATCTTCGTATTTCCTCTCCTTGTTGTTCTTCCTGTAAGGTGCGATCAGCTCGATGCCGCGCCGCCTCCATCTCTGGCGCAGTGGATCGGAGTCGTAACCCCGGTCCGCGATCACCCGTTTTGGCTTTTGCCGCGGACGGCCTTTCGGCCTAGGGACGCGGACCTCTTTGAGCGTGGCATCCGCAAGCGTAACTTCTGCCGGAGAGGCACTTTCCAGCCGAACTCCCAACGGAACACCTTCACCGTCTCCCAGTACCATCCACTTTGTGCCTTTACCGCGTTTGGTTTTGCCGACTGCATCGCCCCCTTTTTGGCCGGAGCGAAGCTGCCGTCCAGAAAGGCTTCGTCCCATTTCAACAGACCCTCTGCGTCCAGGGCGCCCAGCAAAGTTCGCCAGGCCTTGAGCCAAACACCCTCCTCTTCCCATTGCTTCAGCCGCCGCCAGCAGGTCGACGGCGAGGGATACTCGTCGGGCAGAAAGCGCCACGCCGCTCCAGTCTGCAGCACCCACAGGATGCCCTCAAAACACGCCCGGTTCTCAGCCCACGGACGGCCCCGGTTGTCCTTCCTGCGCCGTGGCTCCGGAAACAACCGCCCAATCAACTCCCACTGCTCGTCACTCAATAGCTTCTGCCGCTTCTTCATGACAGAAGCTCAACAGTCCGCATGTCTCAAACGTAAGTCACTGACTTGAGGCCGAATCTATTTATGAAACACGCTCTAGTCAAAAGGAAAGAGCCTAGAACTGGTTGCATAAATGCCTCAAGGCGATGATCAGGCAAGCGCAATGAAAAAAGCCCTGAAACACGGTGAGAATGCGGTCATATCGGACCTGGATGCGACGGAAATTCTGCAGCCAGGCGTTGGTGCGTTCGATTTTCCAGCGTTTCCGGTAGCGTCGCAGCTTGCGCTTATCCTCAAAGCGTCGGTTGCGGATGTTCTTGCGGTAGGGGACAATCAACTCTGTTCCCCGCGCCTTGAAGCGCTTGCGCAAGGCGTCGGAGTCGTAGCCGCGATCGGCAA
Source organism: uncultured Acidobacteriaceae bacterium (assembly GCA_963808695.1). Taxonomy (GTDB): domain Bacteria; phylum Acidobacteriota; class Terriglobia; order Terriglobales; family Acidobacteriaceae; genus Telmatobacter. Next base: position 27,795 of record CAWEHF010000017.1, on the reverse strand, counting down.
TGATCCGCTTCATGTGGGAACGCGGTCGTCCGCGGCCTTGACGCGGAACCTTCACCGCCGCGAGCGTGCTTTCGGCCAGCCGGCACTCGGCCAGTTGCGCGGACGCAAGTTGCGCTCCGACAGGTATGCCGTTGCCGTCGACCACCACCATGCACTTCGTACCTTTCCCGCGACGGGTTTTGCCGACTGCGGAGCCCCCTTTTTGGCAGTGACAAAAGTGGCGTCCAGAAAGGCCTCTTCCCAATCCAGCAGACGGCGCTGGTCCAACATCGACAACAGCTTTCGCCACCCCTTTTGCCATACGCCTTGTTCCTCCCAGCTACGCAATCGACGCCAACAGGTCGAGCCATCCGGGTATGGCTCGGGCATGTCACGCCATCGTGCTCCAGTACGCAGAACCCACAGAATGCCTTCTAAGCATTCGCGGTTGGCTGCCCAGGGACGACCACGGCCGTCCCTGCGACGCTTGGGCTCAGGAAACAACGGCTCCAAAATCTTCCATTGCTCTTCACTTAGCAACTCTTGCCGCTTCTTCATAGAAGCAGTTCAACAATCAACCTGCCTCAGGCATAAGTCCCTACCTTGAGGCCGAACCATTTATGCAACCAGTTCTAGGAGTTGACGTTCACGATGAACAATCAAATTCAACGTTATGCCTCGGTCGTGGGTGTAAGGGACAGCAAGGTCGCCCAGTACCGAGAATTGCACAAAGCGGTATGGCCGGAAGTTCTGGCGGTAATCAAGAGCAGCCGGATCTGCAACTATTCGATCTATCTCCGTAAACTTGTTGACGGTCGCTACTATCTCTTCAGCTATTTCGAATATGTCGGCACGGATTTCAGTGGCGACATGGCGCGAATGATTGAGCACCCAGTCACGAAACGCTGGTGGGCCGAGTCCGTGCCCTGTCTTGAGCTATTGCCTGATCGTGCCCTAGGCGAAGTCTGGTCACCGATGACGGAAGTATTTCATGTCGACTAATCCAGTCGGAATAGCTTTCATCTCGGGTTCATCCCGGCGTTGCTCTCAATTTCAGCGAGTTCGCAAATGTTCGGTTTTATCGTCACGGATGCCGATTTGACCCGCGTAGCACTTGTGATTCTGTGTATTCCTTCTTGAGACAGAAAATCTGAGATTCACAGCAAGAGAGTGAGAGTTCCATGAGTACGAATGTGCAGCAGCACTCTGCAATGGTCACCACGGACCAGTCATTTCGCCTCGACGGTCGGCAGGCTCTGGTCACTGGGGGTGCCAGCGGCATTGGCGAGGCCACGGTCAAGGAGCTGGCGCGCGCCGGCGCCTTTGTCTGGATCGCCGACATCAATCAAACCGCTGCGGAGACTCTGAGCAATTCCGTAGGCTCTACCCAGGCCCTTCATCTGGACGTGACCAGCATGGAGTCCATTGGGGCGGCAGTCGCGCATCTTAACCGTCTCGACATCCTGGTGAACAATGCAGGCATCGGCCATGTGGGCTCCATTGAAGCTACCGAGCTTGAGGACTTCGACCGACTGCTGAACGTAAATGTTCGCGCCGTCTACCTCGTCACTCGAAGATGTCTACCCTTGCTACTGACCACCGGCGCTGAGCGCGGACAAAGCGGGATTATTATCAATGTCGCCTCAGTCGCGGGCATGGTCGGCATTAAGCAGCGCTTCGCTTACTGCACCACTAAAGGTGCGGTAATCGCCATGACTCGCCAACTTGCAGTCGAGTATCCGAAAACCCTGCGCGTTAACGGCATATGCCCGGGCACTGTCGAGACGCCTTTTGTTGAAGGGTATCTCGAGAAATTCCATAAGCAGAATAAGGATGAAATACGCGCCGAGCTCCGCGCACGCCAGCCTATGGGCCGTCTGGGCCAGCCGAAGGAAATTGCCTCCATGGTGCGCTACCTGGCCTCTGATGAGGCCGCGTTCATCACCGGGTCACTATTTGCCATCGACGGCGGCTGGACCGCTGCATAGGTTCTGAATGCTAATCATGTCTCGGCTTCCTACCCGGAGGGTACTATGAAGCTCGTCTCGTTCTCTATTGCGGATGGTTCAGTCCGTCCAGGAGTTTTTGTCGCAGATGGCAGGCAGGTCGTCGATCTCACCGCAGCTGGATACCCCGAAGCGCTTGAAGTCATAACAGCTGGATGCACAAGCGTGAGGCCAGACACCGCGTGCAGGACCTATCCGCTTTCGGAGGTCTGCCTGCAGGCGCCTTTGTCCAATCCGCCGCGCGTCTTCGCGATTGGCCTCAACTACCACGACCACGCCGTGGAATCGGGCATGGCTATTCCTACTACTCCAGTGGTCTTCTTCAAGCTCCCCGCAGCCATCATTGGTCCCGGCGAAGCCATTATTTTGCCCAGGAATTCCGCGGAACCCGACTACGAGGCTGAGTTCGCCTTCGTTATTGGCAAAGGTGGCTATCGCATTCCCGCAGCGGCGTGGCGCGAGCACGTCTACGGCTATACCATCGTCAACGACGTAAGTGCCCGTGACGTGCAGTTCGCCACTTCGCAGTGGTCCATGAGCAAGAGCTTCCCCACATTCTGTCCACTCGGTCCGGCCATTGTCACTGCCGATGAAATCCCCGATCCGCACCAGCTCGAAATCAGCCTCGACATCGACGGCGCAGTCCTGCAAAGGTCGAATACGCGTGAGCTCATCTTCAAGATTCCTGCGCTCGTCGAGTATCTCTCTTCCATCACGCCGCTGCTTCCTGGCGATATCGTTTCAACTGGCACTCCTTCTGGAGTGGGCCTGGGTCGCACACCCAAGCGCTGGCTCAAACCTGGCGAAACCGTCACCGTCACCGTCGAAGGTCTGGGCTCGCTGACCAACCCGACCGTTCGCGAATAGGCGAAATCTCAAAAGCGCGCGATTTCACGCGAAGGTAGTGGCCGCCGTCCTTTCGGGCAATCTTGCGAATTGGATATCCGACATGGCCCGCATCCAGACATAGATACTGTTAGTGGCTCAAAGTATCTTTGCTGTGATGTATCGGCTGCACTGAAATGATCTTCGCAATTCCACATCGTTCGGCTGGAACAAGAGTCAGGGTTTAATTCGGTGTCAATTGTCCCAGGCATTGCTTTCGTCGAAGTGCAACGGATGGTCGTCAGCTGCGATGACGCAAACCCTGAGCCATTCATGGTACAGGAAAGGGCCCAGAATCCGGTCGTTTTGAGCTTCAATATCCGCCCCTGTCAAGGGCGGAGTAAAACCAGGCGGCGAGGCTCCTACCTCATGAATGCAAGAACGTGCTTAGAGCATGTTTCATAAACATTTTCGCAGCGTGATCCAGAGGCAAGCGAGATAGAAGAAGGCCCTGTAGGTGGAGAGCAGATGTTCATGGCGAACGAGCAATCGGCGGAACTGTCCCAGCCAGGCGTTGGTGCGTTCGATAATCCAGCGCCGTTTGTAGCGTCGCAGTTTCCGACCATCTTCGTATTTCCTCTCCTTGTTGTTCTTCCTGTAAGGTGCGATCAGCTCGATGCCGCGCCGCCTCCATCTCTGGCGCAGTGGATCGGAGTCGTAACCCCGGTCCGCGATCACCCGTTTTGGCTTTTGCCGCGGACGGCCTTTCGGCCTAGGGACGCGGACCTCTTTGAGCGTGGCATCCGCAAGCGTAACTTCTGCCGGAGAGGCACTTTCCAGCCGAACTCCCAACGGAACACCTTCACCGTCTCCCAGTACCATCCACTTTGTGCCTTTACCGCGTTTGGTTTTGCCGACTGCATCGCCCCCTTTTTGGCCGGAGCGAAGCTGCCGTCCAGAAAGGCTTCGTCCCATTTCAACAGACCCTCTGCGTCCAGGGCGCCCAGCAAAGTTCGCCAGGCCTTGAGCCAAACACCCTCCTCTTCCCATTGCTTCAGCCGCCGCCAGCAGGTCGACGGCGAGGGATACTCGTCGGGCAGAAAGCGCCACGCCGCTCCAGTCTGCAGCACCCACAGGATGCCCTCAAAACACGCCCGGTTCTCAGCCCACGGACGGCCCCGGTTGTCCTTCCTGCGCCGTGGCTCCGGAAACAACCGCCCAATCAACTCCCACTGCTCGTCACTCAATAGCTTCTGCCGCTTCTTCATGACAGAAGCTCAACAGTCCGCATGTCTCAAACGTAAGTCACTGACTTGAGGCCGAATCTATTTATGAAACACGCTCTAGGAAACCGGCGGCTCCTTATGGCAGGCACATGTTCGGTGACGCAGCTGATCTTTACGTAGTGCCCAGTGGTCTTATAGCGAACTGTGTAGTCAATAAGGTTACTGTTGCAGTGCATACTGGAAACGCAAGTGAGTGGGCCAGCCTCGTAAGTGCCGCCCTCGAAGCGGGAGCTGATTTCACGGAAAGCGATTCGGGATCCATCCAGTACGCCTGCGGGCCGTGTCAGATGAAATGTGTCCATGCGGATTGGCGAAAGTCGACGAAGGCCGCAGTGTCGCCTTCAACGCCTTACGCGCCCTAGAGGAGTGATCTTATGCGGACGACGATAATAATCGCTGTTAGCGTTCTCCTTCTTTCGACGATTTGTCGCGCCGACGCTCTGGATTCAATTATTAGTGAAACTCAGAGCACGGATCCCAGCGTTCGCATGAGCGCATTCGAAGCGTTAGTTCCCTATCTCACACAGGATCCAATTGATCCGAGAGCTGTAGCAGCGGTTTCTAATTTGCTGATCCTCGAGTCGTCCTCAGCAGATGCTGTCGATCTGGACGGTGACTACTATTCTGATTTGATATCCGCAGTGGTGAACTTGAATGATCCTTCGACAATTCCAGCGCTTGTTGACGTGATCGGCTCGGGGAATATGGTACCAAGACGGCTTGCCCAGTACGGCACCGCCGCATTAGGTCCAGTAATTGCCAGAGTCGCGGACCCGGATTGGATCGTACGAAAGTGCGTGATGATTACGCTGGTGAACATGCTGTCGCCTCAGAACATTTCACTCGTAAATGATCCTGCGTCGATGGCAGAAATAAGCGCTGCCCTCGGCCAAGGCGCACTTGATTCCAGTCCTTTTGTTTCCCAATCGGCCCGTGCTGGCCTGGGGTTGCTGCCAGCAGCACCGCCTTTAAGCTCAGGAGACGCCTGCAATGGCGTCTACGGCGGCACGTTCATCGGAAATATAGACGTCTCCCGCGGCCAGAGGTGCATCATTATGCACGGCACAGTCTCCGGCAGCGTCCACTCCGACGGGGGGAATGTGAGCCTCATCGGAGCGACCATCGGCGGGAACGTCCGAGTCGATAGGGGCGGCAACTTCTCAATTCTTTCGTCCACGAAAATTGCGGGAGACCTGGAAGTCCAACATCTTCCTTCAGGAAGCACAGTAAATCAAGTTTGCGGCTCAACCGTGCTCCACAATTTGCACATCCGAGACAATGCCGTTACTGTGCAGATCGGTTCAGGCTCCCCCACCACGTGTGGAGGAAATATTATCGGTGGAAACCTGAACGTCGAGGACAATTCCGCACCCGCTCAGGTCTTCAACAACGCAGTATCCGGAAACATTCGTATCCACGATAACAGCGGATCATCCGTGGTCAACATTAACACGGTGGGCGGGAGCCTGGATGACGACCATAATATTGGGGCAACGCAGATTTTCAATAACACGATTACTGATCGCTTATCGTGCCACGATGATCGGTCGATCATGGGGGGCGGGAACACGGCGAAACGTAAAGAGGGCCAATGTGAGTCGTTCTAGAATCTCGATCGGAATCGGCAAGAGTGCGAATATTTGGAGGGTGGCCCACATCTCAAAGGCAGATTGATGAATGTGGGTGCCCAAGGTCCCGATTTTGAGACCTGGGAAAGCACGAAGTCTCCAGCCGGGAAAGACGACTCCCCAAAAGTTGGCTAGGTCCGCCGATCTGCCTTGGCAGGATCTTGGGTTAACGAGACCGAGGTGTGTTTCCGGGATCGCCATCTCACCCGATTCTCAGTGTCTGATCTCGGCGAAATCGGTTGCAACCCAGACGTTCACGAGCAAGCGCTAGTTTGACCACAATTGAGGCACGTGTAGCAGGTTCCGCTGGGTTTCATCAGGCCGCCACACGCTACACAGGGCGGAGCGTCGCCAATGTCATAGAGGAACTGTGAGTCGTCGACCGGGCCGGGTGTCAGCTCACTGCCTGCGCCATTCTTGTTACTGCCTTGGCCGAATAGCGAGAGTTGTTTTCCGGACAGAAACCGCAGCTCCATCCAACGAAAAAGGTAGTCCATGATCGACTTCGCGTACCCGATCTGCGCGTTGCCCGTCCAGCCGGAAGGCTCAAACGGGTATGCGAGAGCTTGTCGCAGAGGACTTTCAATGGCACTCCGTGCTGAAGGCTGACAGAAACCACGGTCCCGAAGCACTCCATCAACCCCGCAATGGTGGATCCGGCCTTCGCCATGCGAATGAAGATCTCGCCAGGCTGGCCGTTCGGGTAGAGGCCAACCGTCAGATAGCCTTCGTGGCCGCCGACAGAGAAGTGATGCGTGATGGCCGAACGCTCATTCTGGAGCCGGTGGCGATTCGCTGCCGGCGGACCCAGGAGGTCAGACGCGGATCCTGGAGTTCCATCTGCCAATTTGGTTGGGTCATCAACGCTGGCCGGGTCGAATGATTTCGAATCTTCTCCACTGAACGCTCGGGGCGTCGGTTTTAAGGTATCCATCACACACCTCCTGCAGTGGAAGAGAGACTGTGCCACCGTCGCACCGCGTCATTGAAGGGTTTGTACCCTCGGAATAAAATCCGGTCAAATCAGCCAGTAGGCACCCAGCCGTGAATATAGACGGCCTCAGAACAACGAGCCTTGGATAGGCATGACAGGTATCTGATCCGCTGATGGAACAGCAGGTTGGGGCTCCTGATCCTTCTCTATCGCCTGAGTCCTATACTTGCTTTCCAATTGCCTAAGGAGCGCAAGATCGGCTGTCTGTTGCTCTTCCGCCAGGCGCAGCTGATACCGCGCAAGGTAATTCCGGTTGCTGATTTCTCGCTGGATCGCCCTCTCGACATCGGAAAACGTGTATTCCGGATCTCCGTAGCAGGGGAATCGCGGTGTGTGCTTCAGGAACCGCACCTGAGCGGCAAGAGATGAAAACCACTCCTCGTAGAATTGAGTGCGGTTGTAGTTCGCAATGTGCGCGAAGCACATGGAGAGGCGGTTGTAGAAGCTCTTTGTGAAGAGCGCCGACGCCCACTCCGATTCAATAAAACACAGCAAAGTGTTTCCGAACTCCGCCTTGTCCGCGGCCGTTGAAAACTTCGTGGCTGTGAACTCCGATGGGAGAAATGGCCCCTTGGGCATGGTGATCTCCACGCATAAGAAAAGGGCCAGCCGAAGCCGACCCTCTTCCTTGTCTCGGTTGAGACCGTAACGGCCTCGCTGGAACATTCTCCCAAGAGATACGCTATCACTCGCACCCGCTGAAGACCAGCGGTTCCAGGGAGATTGATGGCTCTGTCGCCGTCACGCTGCCGCTTCGCCTATTTCTCTGAGCTTGCGATACACCGTGGTCTTCCCGATTCCCAGCAGCCGCGCAGCTTCGAGAGGTCTGCGATTCGATCTCTCGTAGGCCGCCACGATCATCGCTCGCTCCACCTCCGCCATCGTCGGAAAGACTCCCGTCTCTGGAACCTGCGCTAAGACGACTGGAGCTACTGACGCCACGCACTGCTGCGTCAACCGCTCGGTTGCCGTCGAGATCAATCTGGAGGCCTGTTCGAGCTTCTGAAGGCATTGCGGGGCCTGCCGAAGCACGACCTTCTCCACTACGCGCTCAACAATCCTCACGATCGGCTCAGGCAGAGCCGTCCCACAACGCCGGCAATTGGCTCGATCACTCCATTGGACAAGCTCGCAACTCCGGCAACGAACCTTCTCTCGTTCCTCGCTCATACTGTTACCTCTCGATTGAGAATGTGCAGGATCAGCCAATGTGGCTTTGCCCACAATCTGTTCGGGCCGGTATTTCGCCGGCCTGTCTGAATGAGCCAGCAGCCGAAGATGCCGCGATTGCTCGGATCCTTCCCATCGCCTGTTCCCAATGCGGTGAACGAGGCGAGGTTTTGCCAACTCGGGGGGAAAATGGAGGGCGTCCCTTCGCAATGCGCGCGCCCCCACTTGCCAAAGAATGTGAGTGGAAGACCATGAGTACCCGGGCACGGTCGTCCGAGCGGAATTGGGGATCGACAACGGGAGCCTGGTGCTGCGGATGCGGGCACACCCGCAAGGCACCAACCTGGGAGAGCGGTTCGAAAACTATCAATCCAAACTAAAGAAGACGCCGCCCGTTCAACCAACCGTCAACTGTTTATTGACGACTGGGACTTGGGGTAGGTCTCCTACGGCGCTTGCCGCATAAATGAGCTGATTCCTGGTGGTCCCGCTCAGAGAGTTGAGATCGCCGCCCTCAAAATACACCAGCGCTTTCAGGCACTCGCTTGGCTGAAACGCCGGGCCGAACATGGAGCGCGCGGCCGCCAGGCCCCGCGCCAACGAAACACCGTTGCCCAGAAGGGCGGCGACATCGAGGTAGTCCTTGGCCTCTACTCTTTGCAGCAGAACTTTCACTTTGGTCGCGAGAAGATCTTCCAGTGAGGCAACCTGGACAATCCCATCGTCCGTCCACTCGGGTTCTCCGACACGGCCAAAGGTAATGGAGCCGAAGAAGGAAAGCTTGACTGGACGTTGATCAGCAACATCGGAGAAGGCCAGGACGGTGAGGGTGTCTGGAGTTTCCTGCAAGACCTGCGCTGTGCGGAGGAACGGAAGCAGTTCTTCTAGCGATGAGCGATCGAGTGCGCGCTCCATGAAGAAATCGAAGTCAACCGACGCTCGATGGCCCAGGCGGAGCGCAATAGCCGTTCCTCCATAGAGTGCAATGCCAAGTTCGGCGATCGGACCGAGCTTATGCCACAACCGCAGCTGCGGCTCGGGCAGTATCTCAAGGTGAGGATGGAACGTATTCATCACGCAACTCTCCGTTCGGGGAGAGCAGGCACTTCGCCAGGCTCTGAAACTCGAAGCCTATAGTGCCAATACGTCCATGATCGCTCATTGAGCTCCCCGGCCTCAGCTCCCTGAAGCACGGCTCTCAGATATTCCTCGTCCACGAGCTTGAAAAGGGCGCGAACGTCGTCATAATCCCCGATATTCATGACCTGGGCGATGATCCGTTCGGGATGTTTGAGGGCCTCGTCTGGGGCTTTCCACCAGATGTACTTCGTCGCGAAAAGCCGCAGAGTCTCTTGTTCTAATGGCTTCATTGATCACCTCTGGGCCAACTACTGTTCTCACGATGTTTCATCAACAGCCTTCATTTGATCCTATCTACAGGATAATCGAAAGCGCTTCCCTGGACGACCGCTTCCCCTTTGACTGGAGGGACATAACCGTAACTGAAACGAGCACAGACGCTAATAGTGAAAAAACTTTGCCGCCATCTCGGACAGGCAGGGCTTTCCTCTCAGTCGAAGAGGGAGAGTTGCACATTCTCCTCATTGGCTGTCGGCCAAATCGCGGCCTTCTTCCGCTTCTTTGATGGCAGGGTCGGTTCGATCAGGTGGATGCCGAATGGCGTCGGAGCCGGTTCTGCTGCGATCAAGCCCGGCAGGTCGGGAGCCAGTTCGGACTCCTCTTCGGACTCAGGTTCCACCGCAGCCTGGCGGGGCAGCACTTTCTCGCGTTCGTGGCCGAGGTCCCGCCACACGGCGTCGGCGGATTCTCCGACACCAGCCTTTTCAACCAGCTCGCGCGCCATCGCGCTCATCAGGTCCTCGTCGGTGTCGAGCGCCTGGAGGCCCTCGCCCGAGAACTTGCCCTCCATCATGAGCGCGACCAGCATCTTCTTGCCCATCAAACGGAGGCACGTCTCCTGCATCGTGCCCGAGTAGGTGACGAACTTTACCCGCACTGGGAATCTCTGTCCAATGCGCCATGATCTTCGGCTGGCTTGCCGCAAGGTATGCAGCGAGTACCCGGTCTCGTAGAAGTAGAGCGTTGGAAAAGCCAGCAGGTCCAATCCCGTCTCGACCAGCTTGGGATGGCAGATCACCACTTGGACGCCGGCCTTCAACTGCCGTTCGTACCAATCCTCTCGCTTGTCGGTGGCAACGGATGAGCGGAGGACGGCGACGCGAATGCCCTCCTGCCGCAGCACAGCCTCCAATCGCAGCGTGACGTCTTTCTCGCCCGTATAGGTTGCATAGACCTGGCAGCGCCGTCCCTGCCGCAGCTCCTCTTTGACGTCGGCGATCAGGGCGCGCTCCTTCGCGTAGAGAGCCTCGCGCGTGAGGTTCTCCGGTTCAGTAACCAGGAACTTCACATACTCCTTTGTTTGCGGATCGAAGGCTCGCGCCCAAATCTCGTCGAAGCCGTAGGGATGGTCTGGATAGAGCAGAAGCGTGTTGAGCAGGATGCTCATCAGGCTTTTGTTTCCGCGATGCGCTTTCATCGCGGAACGAATATCCTCCTCAAGCTGTTCGTAGGCACGCTGAAGTGCGTCGTCCATATCGACCGAAATGACGCTCTCGTCGTACGCGGGGAGATTGTCCGAGATGTCCTCAAGCGACAGAAACGCCGTCGTGGTCATCAGGAACTTGCCGAAGAGCATCGGCGATGCTCCGGGTTTGCGCAGAACCCGGACCGTCTTCTTGGTGGCTCTCGAACAGGCGTTGTCTGCCTCTTCCACCTTCTCGATGGTTTCGAGAACGCCGTACTGCTCCTGGAAGTCCCGCCTTCCCTGCCCTCCATAGGCGAAGCCTTCGCGCACCATCACGCGTGGCTCCATCCGGTAAAAGATGTTGAAGAGGTCGTCTGCATATCCGCCCATCAGGGTCCCGGTGAGCGCGATCAATCTCTGCGCAGCCCGCCCGAGCACGCCAAGTCCGTTGCCTTGCGCCGTGTCGCCAGCCAACTGGTGCAGTTCATCGGCGATGGCGAAGTCGAACCATCCCCGCATATAACGCCCGATGTACTCGATTGGCGCCATGCGTTGAATGCGGGTTCGGTCGGCCTGCCACAGCGCCGAGAAGCGCGTGGTGCCGCCGCGCGGCGCGGTCAGCGCCTCCGAGACCTTCAGCTTGTCGGTGAAGTCGAGCGCGGTGAGCTTCTCCATCTCGGAATCGAGAATGGCAACGCCGGAGTCCGGGTTGATGACGCCGCCCAGATTCGGTCCGGACTTTGCCTTAAGATAGACGTGCTCCCAGAAGTAACCCAGCTTGCCTTTGTCCTTGCCCGTGATAAAGAAAGTCGGCCCAGGAAAGTGTTTCCGCCATTCCTTGCGGCCCATGCGCCGCATTTCGGCCAGGCTGAGGCGCTTGCCCTCGTAGACCGTTTTACCTTTGCTCAGCTTCACCTCGCAGATGCCGTGGGGCCTGCCGGGATCGCCGCCATTGCGCATATCCTCGATGAGGAAGGCGCGAGCGCGGGGGATCGTCAGCAAAACCTCGCGCGCCCACTTGTGTGTAATATGCGATGGGCACATCACCAGAGTGGTACTGGGCCGCCCATCCGCCAGCACATGGATTGTTCCCAACGCCATGTAGGTCTTGCCAGCTCCGCATTCGGCCACGATCCGCGCAGACTTGGCTTTGCGGAGGTACTTCGCGGTGCCCGTAATGGCAAGCGCCTGAGCTGGGAGAGCTTTCCGCAGAAGCGTTGCAATCCGCGGCGCAACAGGGTCTTTCGTGCTCTGGAGCGGGGGATAGGTTTCGAGAATGCGCGAACCTAGCAGGGTCGCGTAGGCGCGCAAATAGTCGAAGGTCGTTTCCATGGAGGAACCTCGCGGAAGATTCAACCTTGTGAGATTTGGATGAAACGGAGAGTTAGGGACTGTGGGCGTCAGATCATTCACCGGTTTGGAGCAACCTTCAACGGCCTCGACGGCCTTGTGTGGGATCGGGCTGAATTACTTTCGCCTTCAGGCGGCTCTGCGGGAAGTCTTTTGGGTTGAGAGTGAAGATGAAATCCGCACTTCCTTCCTCGGCACAAATACAGAATGCATCGTCCTTGGGGTCGGGCGATATTTCGGCCGAGGAGCGAATCTCGACCGATTCTCCCCGGTCTCGAATGAAATTGATGAGCGCGCCGATCGCTGCGGATCGAACGTGCAACCGCTTCAGAACTTCCTTGTACTCTGCGAGAATATCCTCCGAGTACAGCCACACAAAGTGTTCCTCGTCCGCCCAGCGATGGAGTAGATCGGCGCTCGGAATCCGGCCTGCAGAGTGTTGGTCCCGGAAACCGGAGATGCCCGCCACCACAACATTCGTGTCCACCACGGCACGTTGTTTTCGCTTCCTAGACTTCGGCAGCAATGGTAATCTCCGGCATTCGCCTTTCCTCACGGTAACTGCGAATGGTTCGTTGGATCTCCTCTTCGGAGATCTCGCCAATATCCTTGGCAGCCTCGGAGAGCGCGTCCAGGAATTCCTTCTTCCATCCCGCACGCTTCCGCCCGCGCGGCATGTCGCGGTAGAGGTCCGCTCTGCTCAGGCCCTCTTCAATCTGCTCGCCGAGAGATCGAAAAGGAACACCCAGCTTGATGGGCTCCTCCTCGGCAGAGAAGCGGCACGTAAAGACCACGTACTCCGGATTCTTGATGCGCAGTCCCTTCTCAGAGGCGCGAAAGACGTCGATAAGCTTCAATAGAACGTTTGCGCGCGTCCCCAGGGATTCCTTCAAGCGGAGTGCCACCTTCGCCGTGAGGAGGGTCTCTCTGTCAAAAAGATAGTTCCCATCCACCCTCCTCGGCTTGACCACGCCAAATTGCACGAGGTTTTGCAATTCCTTCGGCTCAACCCTCAGAACTGTGCTCGCCTGCTTCAGTTTCAGTCCTCGTTGCGGCATTTCCCCTCCATTACAATCTAAATATTAGACCGTAATTCTGTTCTAGTCAACAACACCCGCACCGCCCTTTTTTGTATTTCTTAGACCGCCGGACAGGAGCCCTCCGTCAACTGGCTTCTATCGGCCTTTCAGGCGCAGGTGAAGCCGCTGGCCATTTCAAATCGTCGCACCCTATCCCAACGATGCGGCAAGCGCATATCGCGGCCAGACGATCGGCCCATCGCAGTCTGGAAATGTCAACGCCCGAGAACTCAGACCATGACTAATCCACTCAAGCATTTCCTCTGTCGTCGCTGAAATCGCAACAGGCTGGCAGCCGATACCATCAATCTCCTCGATCCTCTTCTTTTCCTCGACGATCCCAAGGATGTGGTCTGCCCATGTCGCATGGGCAGGCAGCCCCAGGAAACTCACCAGCGCGGCCCACGCTTCCACTCGCCGGTATCGCAACAGGATCGTCCGCCCCGCGCTGCCATTGGTGTGGAGTTCCTGGGATACCGCCAGCAGATGCCGAACTGGCTGTTTCCGGCCGGGCAGAGTGACAGCCCCTTTGTAGCAGGAGGCATGTTCGCCGAGGGTCACGTCCTTTACCGTGCCGTCGGGGAAGGTCAAACTGAAGGCGGCCTTCTCGTGAACTGCCGCCGTGATTGCGCCCACATCCGAGTCGTTGCCGAAAACGCTTAGAAGATGCGCCTGCCGATCTTCCCCTATATAGCGATCGACCCGCAGGCGAATGCGGGTCGAGGCCTTTTCCGTAATGCGTACGTATTCAAGCAGCCCGAGCCGCAGGTGTGCATTCTCCATTGGATTCTCCTTCGGGCTTAGCCAGCGGCTCGGTCATGCGTTGCGACCGAATGAGTCTTGCTCATCAGCACAACCGGACCTGATTTGAGGCGAGTTTCGGGGTTTGATTGCCGGAAAGGGGACAAGGGCCAACCGAGCTCGGCAACGAGAACGATCATCAGGAAATGAAGTTCGTCAAAGCAGGAGGCTGCAGGACACGTCTTCAGTCTTGATAGCACTTCCAGACTCGGGCGAGATTCAGAATGAAGCCTTGGACGGGACCATCTCCGGCAATGAGGTCACCCGATATCGCTTCGGCTGAACGGTTCGGGCGATACACAAACACCTGCCGCTCGTAGGGATCGATCAACCATCCCAGCTGCGCGCCATTGGCGATCCAGTCATTCATCTTGTCTTTGAGTTCCTGGAGCGCATCGGACTCAGAGCGCAATTCAATCACGAAGTCCGGGCAGACGCGGGGAAAGCCTTGTAGCCCACCCTTGGGAAGGCTGCGCAGGCGCTCCTCGGAAATGTACGACGCATCCGGGCTTAGCGTTGATCCGTCTTGGAGGCGAAAGCCGCCGCTCGAATCGAAGACGCGGCCATTCTCTTGAACAGCCCACCAGTTGCCAAGCTGCCTTGAGATCTCTTGGTTGCCATTGCTTGTCCAACCACCCGTTGGCGGGTTCATGCGAACCGCTCCTTCCTTCGTGCGTTCCAGGCGAACATTGTCATTTTCACGGCACAGAGCCTCGAACTCCGCGTCGGAGATCGGCGGATCGAGAACAAGCACTCGGGGTAATGTGTCGGCGTCAATCCGAAGGAGCGTCGTCATATGATCATCTTACCTCCGTTTTGGATCCCGGTTCCGTATTTCAGTTTACCGCCGCCTCTGGGGTCCTCACCTTCCGCCTTGGCAAACATCTCCCAATAGCGTGATCGAGCTTGAGGTCTTCTCCGTCACGCGCACGTACTCAGGCAGCCCGAGCCGCAGGTGTGCATTCCCCATCGGCTTCGTCCTCCTTCTTCGCAGGCGACTCAGTGAGCTTCAGCGTCCTCCCATCGGCGTAGACAAGGTACAACTCATTAGCCCACCGCTCTCGGTGGTGGATGATCTCGGTGTCTCCGTCCTGTTCGACAAACGTCGTCACATGCTTGACCGAACGCCAGCGGGCTATGTGCCGGTCGTCGTCTTGGCCGAAGACGCCGTTCAGGAGCCCCGCAGTACACAGAAGCCCGACGTGGCCTCCATGCAGAGGCGTGATGGGCCGGCCAGTCGCAACGTCCTCATGCGGCATCAGCAGCGGTGCCGCCTGTTTCCATGCGCCCGATTGCGGCAGCAAGTCTTCCAACAAGTCGTAGGGAAGGCCGCGATAGCTCAGCTCCGCGTCGCCGGACGGAGGAACGAAGTAAGGCAGGCACGCGCCAGGCTGCAACTCGGGAAGTCCCAGGAAGCTGCCATAGAGACCAATGCTCTGAAGCTGTCGCTTATTGTTTTCAACGGCTGCTCCTCTGACATCGCGCCGCAGGCCAAGCACCGCGATTTGCCGGTACTTGACCGATTCCTCATCTGTCATCCGAAGAACGGCAAGCTGGGCGAAATGGGAAGCAAGGATGCCGGCGCAGTCGTGCATGCGCTCGAACGGGATCACCAGGATGAGAACGCCTTCCATCGTCAGCCAGCGGTAGGTATGTTCCAGGAACACGGATTCCATTCTGCGATTGGCAATCGAGCCGATCTCGGAGTCATAGGGCGGATTCAGATACAGGAGCGAGAAGGACTCAGGACGCGCAATGGCGTCAAAGGCATTGCCCTGGATGGTCTCGATGCCGTTGGCGCTGGCAATCCGCGCACGTTCGGCGTCCAGCTCAACGCCATAGCGACGAACTTGCGCGTCGCTCGTAACGAGATGCAGCGCAGTTCCTTGTCCAACGCAAGGGTCGATCACCGAAGCCGGTCCATCAAAGAAGAGCAGAGAGCGCAGTTTCACTCCCTCGGCCTCCGGTAATGGGTAGTAACCCATTTTCAGGCGCGCGACATTCCGCATAGATTCACCTCATCTCGTCGAATTGGATTCTCATAAAATGGGCACGATGGGGCTTCCAGCTTCTGATCTGGATTGGCGCGTTGGGCTGATATCACCAATTGGTTCCACCGCAATCCCGATCAGCGCCTCATCAGCCATCGAATCCAGAGAATCATGTTCGGTAGGCCAACCTGAACAACCGCTCGGTGCCGTCGAAGGAATTTACGCTTTATCCAAGCAATGCGTCTTTGTGATTCCATAGGAGCGGGGAAGGTGCACTGCGCCGACCAATCAGGGAGTGCTTAGGAAGTGAGGGGGAATAATGAGAGTTCGCCTGTTCGGGAAGACTGCGGATGACAAGGGGGCGCAGCTCGAAAAGCTGACGCAACGTCTATTGGAGCGGCTTGGTTATCGACAGATCGCTCTTAATTCGATCGGCTCCGGCGGCAGCGAAATTGACATTCGCGCCGAATATCCTGTGCCAGGCCTGAGCGGCGGAAATACCATCCACTTGGTCGGGGAATGCAAGGCCTTCGAGGGGACCGTCGGGCTTCCAGACTGGCTAAAGTTCTTGGGCAAGCTGTACACGGAAAGGATCCTCAAGCAACAGTCTGTCCGCGGGGTTTTCGTTGCATTATCTGGCGTGAACGGGAACGTAGCCGGCGCATATGACGCCCTGAAAAACCACAATGAATCAGTGGATCTTATCACCGGAGACAATCTTGTCGGGCAGGTCTTGGTCGAGTTCAAGCTCCCTGATGTGACTCAGTTCCTTAGGCGAATTGAGCAAATGACCAACGACACCGTCGTTCAAACATCGCTCGGTTATTACGGCGACCGTGCCTTCTGGATTGCTGAATTCTTCAATGAGACCTTCACTGTGCTTTATGGAGAATCGCTCGATCAAAATCCTCCAAGCGATTTGGTTGAGATCATCTCTGCCCAGATACAGGCCGGAAGATATAGGAACCTTTCTCAAGAGCAGCTTGCCAAGGATCGCTTGGCTCTCGCCCGCAAGTACATCCTTGCCCAATTGCTGACGGGTCAATCTACGGACTATCCAGGGCAGGAAAACTTCTTCCCTCAAGGCCTGCCAGTGACACCTACGGACCTCGATAATGCGCGGGGCGAGTTGATAGCCGAAGGGAAAGTCATCTCGGAAGCGGGCGCGTTCAAGATCGCTGGCATTGCAAACGATCTTGGCCTACGCGCCACGATCATGCGAGAACTCGTCGGCGGCATTTGTTTCATGTCCATCCTTGCCTCGACCGACTGGGACAGCCTCATCGACGATGAACTTCTCGCGGAAAGCCTCCGGATTAAAGACGACCTCCGAATCGCCGAAAGCGATCGGGCTGCGCTCGTCATATTGATGAAATGGTCCCCAAGGGGATTGTTGTGGGCCCTAAGCAGAGATGAAATGCTATGCGGTCACAGAGGAAAGTCCCCTGAGTTGGATGCTCTGCTGGCCCCAATGCACGCTCAGTATTTCCGTGCCCAAATGCTCGGCTTCGCCATTGAAGATTTCCGTAGCCGAGAATTCGGTGGAATTCTCTTCGAGCGGCACGGAATCCGCGAACTGAGATTCACCCGCCACGGAACCTTCAAGTCGCAGAAGAGTGTGGAACTCAGCATGGACGTCACCGAACGGTTCGCAATTGCACCATGCGATCCAAAACTCGGCGGTGGCCTGGTCCACATCTTACTGAGAGAGGACGCTCCAGAACCGTGGTCATCCCAAGCTGATATCGGCCAGTAGCCATGGCTTCGCCGAGGGGAGCCCTCTGTTTACGCAAAATCGACGAGTATCAAATCGAGGCTCCCCGCGGTCTCCTCGCTATGCGGCCAAGGCCAAAGCCGGGACCGGACTCGGGTCCAGCGGGCCCGGGAACAGGGGAGCCAATCTGACAATGTGCTCCGACCCGCAGAGCCCGCAGCGCTGTCCGCTCGACGTAGAGACCGTCTTACAGTTCTCACAATAGACGGCCTTCTCCAGCGGAATCGATACTAGACCGGGCTCCGGTCGAATCATCCGTACATTGCACATAGATCCTCCAGGTATCGACCGATGCCGGGTACGTTCGTGGATCACCGTTTTCGCGACGTGCCTTGTCGCGTTGCTCGATAAGCGACTTGTACAGGCCGGCGAGTTCATCGACCGTATCCGCTCCGCCGACCGGTTCATCTTGTCCTGATCCCAGCCATGGAAAGCGTTCTTCCAGCAGAGCCAGGGCCCAGTCAACAAATGTTTGAGAACGCTCGTTTTCGGCTCCCATTCAAAGCTCCTTTGGCGCGGCGACTCATCCGTCAATCGGGGGAGCCGCAGCGTATGCGACGTTTTGCTGATATCAAGGCAGACAACTCGCTGGGAAGTGGCCAAGACAAGTTCCGGAACGCGACGAATCATCTGCACTGTGCGTGCCACGCCTCCGGGGCGACAGGGAGGCTGTGCTTCAAAACTCTTCAGCAATCAGGCGGTAGGTTGCCCAGCCAGTCCTTCGAGTTCCGAAACGAGATGCTTGAGTGCTTCGAGATTGCGGATTGTCGTCATCGACGCGATATGCAACCGATCGAGCACGGAGACGAATTGCGTATCGCCAATCGACTCGGCCAGTGACTGCGCCTTCCGGATCCCTCGTGCGGCGCGATCCATCGCCTCTGCGACACTTGCCTGTAGCTGTGCGTTGGGGATGGCATTCGCCTTCTGCGTTCGCGCGATACGCCACAATATCTCTCCGTAAATTGGATCGCCGAGAATGCGCCGAAAGCCTTCGATCTGGCCCGTAATCCTCTGATCGATGGGCCCTCGTTGGACTGCCGCCGGGTGCGGGCCGGATGCTGGATGGTTCTTAACGGGCGCACCCGTTTTCGGTAGCGCCCATTGCGGGAGAGATGGGAATTCGAATGGCTGCCGATACTCATTGAGCGGGACCCACATCTCGGCGAGGTTATAAAGGTAACGCCCCAGACCGTAACAACTCGCAGCCCGTTTGAACGCTTGCGCTTCAAAACCATCGTCTACCTTGTCCAACTCATCAATCAGCAGAACGCACGGCCGGTCGCATTCGAGCGCGCGCATCAGAGGACCCGGCCGAAAGAAATCACGCCCCTTAAGGTTCGCCTGCACCGTCTGCCAGTTCTCGTGCTGGCCCTTCGTGAACTCCATGTAGAGCCGCTGCAGACCCTCATCGAATCGACCGATGGCCTTGTCCTCTGTCACACCGCGGTAGCACTGGAGCCGCTCGACGTGCGTGCTGGCAGCCGCAGCGACCGAGAGGGCCAACTGCGTTTTACCACTGCCGGCTGGCCCTTCGAGCAAAAGCGGCTTCTGAAGTTTGGCCGCGAGAAACACTACCTGGGTCATCACTGGGTCGATGAAGTAACCGGTCTTGGCCAGCTTGCCGGCGAGGTCAGTGATTGAATCAAACATCAGCTTCTCCCTGGGCTGCCGCGTTAACGAGCGGCGTGTTCGATGCCAGGCCCACGTCTTGCCGATCAATACCGCAAGCCGACCACCAGGCATGCGCCCACACATTCGCCAGCGATATGCCCCCAAGTCCCGCAAAGAGAACCAGAACGCCGCAAGCCCAAATGTCTTCTGGCCATGCCCTCCAGATCTCTGCGCCGGTGCGCACGGTCACGGCCGCATCGAGCATCGTCAACAACACCGCGATGATGAGATTCCTGGCGCGTTGCTTCACGCGAGCCTCCTCAAATTCGTAGACAGCATGATGTGGACTCAAAACTCGGTCAAATCCGAATTCCAAAGGTTGTCAACGCTTGAACCGGCGGGCAAGGCAGCAGTCGGCGTCAATTTGACCGAAAATCGGATTGGACCCAAGATTTCCACACTCATCGGGCCGAACCGGCCCGGACAACACAGGTTTGGAGGAAATGAAGTCATGGGATCTGTGCTTGCTTTAAGGGAGTTGGAGACGGTCGATCCACTTTTGACGGCCGAGGATGTCGCCCAAAGGCTAAGGGTTAGCAAGGACTGGGTTTGGGATCACTCCTCGCGCAGATTGCCGTATCTGCCGGTCATTCGCATGAGTGACGGCGCCCTGCGCTATAGGGCGAGTGGGATCGAGGAGTTTCTAAAGGAGCGGGAGCGAGCTGCCAGTTTACGCCGGAAACGCCGGTAAAATAAGGATGGCCCGCTTATTCCCCCACACAGAATTTGAGGAATAAATGGGAACTTCGTACCAGAAAGGATGGGTCTCGATTCGAGGGAAGAAGTGGTACGGCTACTTCCGCCGCACCGTCCTCGATCCGGAGACAAATCAACCGAAGACGGTCTCTACGCCGGTAGCTCTTGGCCTGAAATCTGAGATGACCAAATCTCAGGCCCGGGAGAAGTTGGCGCAAGAGATCACCCGGCTGAGTGGGCAGATCACCGAAGACGGTTCCGTCAAGAACGGCACTGTTACCTTCGGATGGTTTGTCAGAAA
Organism: uncultured Acidobacteriaceae bacterium; assembly: GCA_963808695.1. Taxonomy (GTDB): domain Bacteria; phylum Acidobacteriota; class Terriglobia; order Terriglobales; family Acidobacteriaceae; genus Telmatobacter. The sequence continues at coordinate 7,696 of CAWEHF010000017.1, read as the reverse complement.
CCGCTACCTGCCGCTGAAGGAGTCGGACTGGCGAGAAGAGACTGCCAAGGTGAAGAAGCTGATCATCACGGCAGATCTAATCGTCCCGTTCGAGGATGTACGACTCGAAAACTTCGACAAGTACACCCTGCAGAATCACCTCAATCAGCTGGCCAAAACCCATTCCAAGGATCGAGTGCTACAGATCCGATCATACGTACGGGCTATCTTTGCCGAGGCAGTCGACCAGGACTATCTCGCGAAGGATCCTGCGCGTTCGCTCAAGGTGCCGGCGAACCTGCGCGAGGTCATAAAACGACTCTTACGTGGGAGCAGCTGCGTTCCGCGCTCGACAGACTCTTAGAAAAGAGTCCGCGCGATTGGATCCTGATGATGCTCGATATGGCGAATGCGCTTCGGCCCAGCGAGCTGTTCTGCTTGCGCTGGCGGAGCTTCCTTGAGGTACCGCTGCTCTTGGACATTCAGGAGACGCTCTACAAGGGGAAAATTCGTCCTTACGGAAAGACAAAGGGAAGCACCACCCAGGTCCCAATCGCGGGAGCATTAGCCAAGAAAGTGGTGGAATGGCGAGAAGAACTCAGAAAAAAAGGCAAGGACGTCTCGACGGACGCGTTCATGTTCCGAGGCCGTTTCGACGGGCCGATGGATCCGAGCAACTTCCGGAAGCGCGTTCTGCACAAACTGGCTGAGGAGCTGGAACTGCCGAAGCTGACGTTCCAGGTCATCCGGCGCACTATCGCAACCCTGGCAGAAGGTCATGTCAAGGGTGTTCAGGGCATGATGCGACACTCGCAGGTCTCGACGACGACGAACGTCTATATGCAAATCCTCCAACCAGAGGTGCGCTCGACGGTCGACTCTATTCATAGAGAGTTGTCGAAGAAGACTGTTCCGGCGACTTCTCCGGAGCCGGCGGTGCCAGCTGTTCAGAGTTCCGATGGCCCCACGATGAAGGAGGTGCTGGCGGCGTCAGCAGCACTCTCGATCAACACTCCGGATGAGGTTGCCGCAGCACATGCGAAGCCGGCTCGTGGTGTGGTTTTGGAATTTGCGACAAAGATGCGACAAAGTCGGAGAGGGGAGGTGCTTCCAAGTTGTTGATGTAATTGGTGGACCTGGTCGGGATCGAACCGACGGCCTCTTCCATGCCATTTCCAAGGGTGAATCGAGACGAGCAGACACAGAGCGAAATGGAACGACACAGAAAGGCAGTGTTCATGCGGGTTTCGCGCACGTTCACTGCCTTTCTTGTGTACCTGAGTGACACTGCCGGTAACGGCGCGACACGGGCAGGGATGGGAGGGTTGTGACACAAGCTATGACACAAGTCGCTGAGCGCCGCATCGGGGAATGCCCAGGGTTCCCGGTATTTTCCCCGGTTGATTTCTCCTTTTTAGGAACTGCAATCAAAAACTCTTGAACAACTCTTCCAGCTTCAAATCAAGAGCCTGTGCCAGCGCGTACAGGGTGTCAATTCTGGCGGCAACGGCTCCATTCTCGATTTGGCTAAGGTGTGCTCGCCCGATTCCAGCCATGTCCGCAAGCTGGGTCTGAGACAGGCCATGCTTTTCCCTTAAATCACTCAATCGGCGACCGAGACGGACGGGAAAAGAGATTGCCATTTCCCCATCGTTACCGCCATGATCGGCTAGAATGTTCGGTATGCCGAACATTGAAAAGCTCGAATGGGCCTGAGAATTGATCGGGGAAACGGGAACGGAGGATTCGCAATGATCTATCGAGTAGCGATCCTGAGTGCCGTTTTACTGGCAGCAACACTGGTTGATCTGTGAGTGCGCATACCGGCGGGCACGGCGAGCAAAGAAGGCGAAGTCAGAAGGGCAGGCAAAGGATGAGAAGCAATCACAGCCGCATCATGGCTATCGGTCTCGCGGTCCTGTCCGCGCTGCAAATCGCCGCGCAGAGCCTCATCCCGGCGAAAACCGAGGCTCTTCCTGGTGGAGTCATAGTCCAAACGCTACCCAATGGAAACACGGTCAAATTCTTCCCGTATAGCAAGGCAGCGTTTGGGGATGCGACCTTGATATTCCCCAATGGGAGCGCAATCAAAGGCACCTACACGGTATTGGCTACTGGAGAAAGGCGTGCAAACTTCCCTTACGCGAATGAGCTGGATATTCTCCCTGAAGGAGCAACGGTTTCGCGTCTCTCCAATGGGTATATAGGTGAATCCTTCCCGAACGGAGAGTTTACCTTGATCGTTCCTGGCCGCGCGACAATCACCGTTCAATCCAAGAATCTCCCCAATGGAGACAAAATGTTGATGCTGCCCGGCGGAAACGAACTTGAAATCGATCCCGGCGGAAAAACGACGTTGATCCTCCCCAGCGGGGAGAAAGTCGAAGGCAATTTCAACGTGGGACTTGACGGAAGCACGAGTGCAACTCTTCCCACCGGGAGCACGATCGAGAGGTTTCCAAACGGGAGGGAAGTTGTCACCCTTCGCAATGGCTACAATATCGAGAAGTCGCTGGATGGAACGGTTTCGATGGGCCTGGGATCGATAGGCGGCGAGGCATCGGTCAAGTTTACGCTTAGTCCGGGACTTGCGACCCAACTGGTTCTTCCAGGCTCGGCGGTCATTTTCAACATTCCCTCATCTTGGATTGTCAAGGATGGCACGGTATCCAAACACCTCGTGATTGTCTGCGGCTGCCACTTCAGGGACTTTTGGATCAGAGCCATCGTGCCCTATGACGGAAAAAACGGAGACGGTTTGCCCCAAATCGAACAGGCATTTTTGCCCCCCACCGTTCCTTTCGAGGCGATGCCTGGAATAACCCAGCCTGATACCGCCAAGCCTGGTTCGCCGCTTGCAGAGCTAATCGATAAGAACTGCAAGAATCCGTAAACTGGAGTTTCCCAAAATCACAGAGCGCTGGATTAAGGGTTGCCTCACTACTCTCCGTACAGTGCAGCACGGACTTCCTTCATGCCGCGCAAGTCCGCATAGAAATCGCTGAGTGTGCGAACGGGAACGGTCTGCGCGTTCGCAACCGCTATTGCGTTGACGCCTGTCCTTAGCTCCCCGTTGAGCTTGCCGAGCAACTCCAGGCAGCCTCGCACCTCTCGAATGGCTCCGAGCGCCGCCTGAAGCTCTCCGGTCCGCTCTGCCCTGTCGAGAATCCCGGTAGCTCGTTTCACCAGCCCTTGGACTTGGGCAAGCAGGGTTTCAGCTTGGGCGGCCTCCTCAGCGCCCTTGGCGGCCACCAGAGCGCCGGGGATGTGTCCGGCATGGCGGGACAGCGCGGAACGGGACATGCCGAAACGTCCCGATATGTCCCGGAGCGAGACTTTCTCCACCAGGAGCCGGTCAATCTCCGCCCGGCGCGGATGGTTACACACGGCGCATGTCTTCATTGGAGCAAGCCTCCACACTCGCAATCGAACACCCCCCGTACAAGCATTTTTGCCGCGTCCGTTTCCGAGTTTCCGCGTACAAGCATTCCTCCAGTATTCATGGGGGTGTGAGCATGATTCTTGGATTCTTGTACGCTTGTACGCGATATAGGTTCCGTACAAGCAAACAAGTATTTGAAGGGATTGCCCTTCTTGCCCGTCCCGGCACGTACAACCTGCCTTCTTTCCACCAGCGAGCGGAGCGCCTTGCGCTTCACGGCGTTTGCGCCTTCCACATGCGCGACAATATCCGGTTCGCTCCTTTCACCTGCTCCTTTCAGGTATTCGACAATCTCGCGCTCAACCGCTTGCCGGTCGGCTTCGGCGCGTGTGCCGCCAATCGAGAGCCTGTGCGTTGCCGGATCGAACGATAGGACAGTCTCCGGCATGTCCATGCCAATCCTCTGTACGGATTGAACGCTCCGGTAAGAGTCGGAACGCTTGAGTACAATCACCGCGCTGACTGCCCCGCCTAATGCTGTGCTCCCCAGCGGGCTGTCAATGGCGTCCGCTTTCTGGGCCTTGCCGCTGTGATGCGTAACGAGAATGTGTGTGTCGGTTTCGCGCGCGGTATCAATGAGCGGACCCAGGGCCGCGTAGACTTCCGCATAGGCTTTTTCATCGCGGATGTGAGCCAGCCGGAAAAGCGGATCAATGACCACCAGCGCCGGACGCTGATTGCGAACAAGGTCCACCAGAGCAGAAATAGCCCCCGCCGGTGCCGTGTCCGCGTGAATGTCGATTGCCTCTGTCCCATCTGCTCCCATTGCCCGGAAGTCTGCCGTAATTTCTTCTTTCCGCTCTTCCATCGCCAGATAAATGCAAGCGCCTTGTCTGGTACTCCGGTCAAGAAATTCCTTTCCGGTAGCGACTGCCAAACAAAGCAATCTGGCAAGTGTGCTCTTTCCAACCTTCGGCTTTGCTACTACTGCGGAGACCGTGCCCCGCACAAGCAACCCGTCCACCAGGTAATCCGGCGGAACATCCGGTTTTGCGAGCAAGTCGCCCAGTCGCTCAAGCCGGAAGCCGCTCGCTCGCCCTTCATCTGCCGGGTTTGGATAGCGGGTAGGAATGTCATGCGCAATGGCCTTGACCTTTTCCTCTGGTAGCGGTGGGGCAAACTGCGTGTTCTCTTTAAGCAAGGCCGCCTCAATCGCTTCTGGTGTCATGCCCCGCTTGTGCACGGACCCTGCGAGCGAAACGAGGCGATTCGTTCGCCCGCCCTTTCCGATTGGTTGACTTGCTACAGCACCCGCCGCTGGTGAGCTTTGCCGGTCCTGTGCGCCCGCTTGCGAATGGCCGAGGATGAGGGCCAGCAACCACGCCGGACACGGCGGAATGGGCAGAGAATCGTCTGAGTAGCGGTAGACATGGCCGCTCGGATGGACACTGGGAGGAATGACAATGTAGGAGTCTTGCCCGCGAACGTCGATGCCCTCACACGGGCGTTTTGTGGCCGGGCGCACATCCGCATCTCGGGGCCATTCGTAGATGAGCGCATATCCCCGCGCAGTAACCACGCAAAGCCCTTCGGGAATCGGGCTGTACTCATCTTCCAACCTTTGCATTGCGGCGGGGGCATCTACATCCACAGCGAAGAATCGAGACTCAGGACCGGCAACGGCTCCCCAATTACAGCCGGGGAACTGTCGCGCCCATGCCTCAATCTGTCCAAGATCGGATGTGGCAAGATGCTGCCAGTCTCGCAGACAAGGCGTTTTCGAGCGCGACTTGAGCGGGTGGAGCCGCCAGCCACGCGCGCTCGCCTCAGTGACTTCGCGGGGTAGTGCCGTCACTGATGCGGCTCCGCAACGCTGACAAAGCGCGACACCACATCAGGGGCGAACAGCAAGCGGCGGCAGATACGGACAGGCTGCAAGCGGCCCTTGCGGACCCACGCGCGGACTGTGTGCGGGCTGACGCGAAGCAAGTCCGCCACTTCCAACAGAGTCAAGAGCCGTTCGGTGGTCACTGGACACCCGCCTTGCTCTTGCCGGACTTGCCATGCAGATAGTCTTCCAACGCTGCGGGGGTAATGAGCACACGCCGTCCAACACGCAGTACCTTCAAGTCTCCCCGCTTAATGGCCGAGTGGAGAGTGCGCGCGGACAATGCGCACTGTTCTGCCGCCGTCTTCACCGAAAAACAGATTGCCATCTGCGAATCTCCTTGACTTCTCGCACAGGATTGCACTATCTTGCCCTAGAGCGCAATACTTGAAACGTACTCTAGACAGTGGATCGACGAATATCGGAATTGCAGTCGAGACGGGAGTTTCCAGCGCCGAACTCCAAAGCGCGGATTCCGAGAGAAATTTCATTGTCGGGCGATGGCTGGCCGCCCCCAAGGTGATTCGCGCAAAGGCATCCCGTCCCATCGCTGTCGAGCTATTGAATTCACTCGAAGGGGCTGAGCCAGAACGTCTCCCAAAACCTGCGGAGCTATTGAACGCACTTGAGGGCGGTCTCCCAAAAGTTGCGGAGCTGCTAGACTCACTCCCTGGCGTTGGGCGGGGCCGTCTCGAAAAGGCCGCACTGGATTTCACAAGGAAATATGGGCCGCTTGAGTTTCCCTATCGCGCCGGAGAGCCGTTCCGATTCTCGGTGCGCGACTGGGGCGTGAGCGTGAGACAGTTGCAGGATATGTGGGCTTGGATTTCCAAGTGCAGGCGAAAGGGGATTCCGCTTTCCATCGGAGACGGCCCCTTTTCGGCCCGGCTCCGATTCATCAACGGCAGAATCACGTTTGTAACGGATTTTCTTCCCGCGTTCGTCGCCCTTGAAATGGCGTCTGTACCCGCTCCCCTATTATGCGTTTGCGCGAATCGCGGCAAGGGCTGCAAGTCTCCGTATTTCATTGCCAGTGATAAGCGAGAGAAGTATTGCAGCGAGAGTTGCGCTCAAGCGGCGCAACGAAGGGTCAAGCTCGAATGGTGGAACAAGAACCGAAGGGGGAAGTAACATGGCACTCAAAAAACGCGGCAGGACGTGGCACTGTCATTTCGTTGTCAACGGGCAGCGATTCCGGCAGAGCCTTGGAACATCGGACTGGCGGGAGGCACAGGCCAAAGAGAAAGAACTGATAGCAGAGGCGCAAGCGGGCAAGTTGCACCAGACCTCAACATCGCTGGCGCGTCAGCCGTTCGGCGACGCGGCGGACGATTACGAGACGGCCCGCAAACTGGAGTTGGCCCCGGCCAGCCGCGCCAAAGAAAAACAATTGCTGGTGCAACTACGGGCCTATTTCAAACAGGAACCGCTGAAAGCGATCACCGCAAAGCGGATTACTGAATATCGGGCATGGCGGGCAGAGCAAGGCGTGGGACCGGCAACGCTCAACGCGGAGCTTGGCATCTTGCGGCGTGTGATGAAGCGTGCGCGGCTCTGGGCGCGTGTTGCTGACGATATACGGCCCCTGAAAGAGCCGTCCACCATCGGCAAGGCATTGACTGAGGATGACAAGCAACGGCTGCTCAAAACGGCTGCAATGCGGCCAGAGTGGGAGACGGCCTACCTTGCGGCCATCCTCTGCCTGAATACGACTGCGCGGGGATGCGAGTTGAAAGGGCTGACGTGGGGAGACGTTGACCTGTTCGCAAAGACGCTCACGATCTGCAAGAGCAAGACGGCTGCCGGGGAACGCATTGTTCCGCTGACCACGGTCGCAAGCTCCGCTCTTGCTCGGCTGCGGACGCGGGCGGAATCATTCGGACCGGTAGAGCCGTCGCACTACGTCTTTGCCGCGTTCACGCCGAAGTTCACTTTCAGCGGTAAGACGGTGGTGGATTACAACGTGACCGGCTTCGATCCCACGCGGCATTTGAATAGCTGGCGGTCGGCATGGCGGACGCTCACGAAGAAAGCGAGCTTGCCGGGGTTCCGGTTCCATGATCTGCGGCACTGTGCGATCACGTCCCTTGCCGAGAGCGGCGCGTCAGACTCAACCATCATGGCGATTGCCGGACACGTCAGCCGCCGGATGCTGGAGCGGTATTCCCACGTCCGCATGGAAGCCAAACGCGCGGCCCTCGAAACCCTTGCCAAGAGCACTGGAATGGTGGGTTATGACACAAACCATGACACAAACGCTCTGCCCTTGAATGTTCGCCCCGTCTAAATTATTGAAATGATTGGTGGACCTGATCGGGATCGAACCGATGACCTCTTCCATGCCATGGAAGCGCGCTCCCAAACTGCGCCACAGGCCCACATCTGCGGGAGACAACTATATTATTCTCTCTGCTCCGCGCCGATTCGTCAAACCCGTGCGCGACCAG
>CAWEHF010000016.1:0-81896 GCA_963808695.1 uncultured Acidobacteriaceae bacterium | reverse complement strand
TCTTCGGGGTGATGTCATGATCGATGCGCACCACATCTTCGCGCACGAACGTCGGCTGCTTCGGCGACGCAATCACCTGCGGCTGACCGTTGGGCCCGGTCACGTTGGACGGCGGAATGTCTCCCGTGCCCATGAAGAGAATGGCGTTCGGGTCGAGGAGGTTCCCAGGAATCACTCCCCCCGGGAACGAATTGCCGATGGTCAGGTCATCCCCTGTGTACAGCGCTAACTTGGCCGTGTCCGACGTCTTCGGAACGCACGGCGCAGTTTGTCCGGTGTTGCAGACGCCGGCGGCCGGCGATTCCGGTAAGCCCACCGGCGGCACGTATGTGAAGCCGCTCGTCTCATCCGCGGTCGTCGGAATCTCCGAGGTCAGCGGCGCATTCGTGAAACTGGCAGGAGCTCCCGCAATGTATCTGCGCCATTCCTCGGTCACGAAGAAGTAGGTATGGCTCTTTGATTTGGGATAAATCCCGGGGATAAACGCCTTGCCGCCGAAATCGCCGCCGAAAATATTCAGGCGCAACTCCGGTATAGCGGGGGCGGTATTGTTCTGCGCAGCCGCCTCTTTGGTGAACCAATTGACAGCATCGAAGTCGTCGTTACGATCGAACTCCCAGAGGCCGCCATGGTAGGAATTGGTTCCGGATTTCAGCACGATCGTGGTCGTGCCTCCCGAGGCGATTCCATAATCCGGCTGGTAATTGCTGTCCAGCGTCTGGAATTCTGCGATCGCATCCAGCGAGGGCATGACTCCCAATTTGCCGCCGCTGCCGCGGTCATAGATTTCGCCGCCGTCCACCAGAAAGTCGTTGTGGCCGGTACGCATTCCGTTAAAGCTGAGGGTGGCGCTGCTCCCCTGCGCTGTGATGTTATTGAATTCCGGCAGATTCCCCGAGACGCCGGTACCCAGCGATTCGAGCGAAGTCAGACTGCGTCCGTTGGTAGCCAGCTCGCTGATCTGTTGACCCGAAATCAGGTTGCTGACCTCGTTGGTCTCGGTCTGCAGGCTCAGAGCGTCTGCCGCGACGGTGACCGTCTGGCTGGTGGTGCCAATCGCAAGTTTCACATCCTCTCGCACCGTGGCAGCCACGTTCATGACAATCCCGGTCTCCGTGTAGGCCTTAAAGCCCGCGGCGGACACTTTGAGAGTGTAGTTGCCAATCTCCAGAGCCGGAAATTCATACAGCCCTGAGCCGTTGGTCATGGCTGTACGAGTTTCGCCGTTCAGGGTATTGGTGATGGTCACGGTTGCATTGGCCACCACCGCTCCGCTCGGATCGGTGACGGTTCCGGTGAGTACCGCGTTCTCCTGGGCCCACGCTCCCACGCAGGCCAGGATAAGGAACAACGGTAACAGGAAAATCCAGTATCTCGCTTGTCTCATCTGATCCTCCTTTTCAAAGTTGGTGCTGCTTGTGTGGTGATTCCGCCCCTGGTCTGGAATGAAGCGGTTTGAAATACATCGAGGAATTGTCAAGGAGATAACCAATCTGCCTGACAATTCCTCAATCCGCCTATGCCAGCCACGGGGCGAATAGATTTTCTTGAGTTGGCCTGCGCGTACGCGTGGGAGGTGAGCACAACAAATAACGCGAAGGCCGAATGCATCCACAGCATGCCCCGGCCCTTGTCGGCTGCGCATTTGCGCACGCCCGACAAATTCCTAAGCGTCATACATCTCCTCCAGAAGTTTGGTTCCGGGCTGCAACGCAATAACCGCGGGTTCAACGCCGACCGTAGCCACGTTGGTTGAGAGGCCGGTTTCAAGGTTGGTGAGTTTGACGGCGGCGTTGGCCACTACAGCGCCTGTGGGATCGGTAACAGTACCCACAACCGTCGCGGTTCGTGCGTACACGTGGGAGGTGAGCACAACAAAGAACGCGAAGGCCGAAAGCATCCACAACATGCCCCGGCCCTTGTCGGCTGCGAATTTGCGCACGCCCGACAAATTCCTAAGCGTCATGCATCTCCTCCTGCAAGGTTCGAACAGGACTGCCGCGTTCGAATTGGCACGTTCAACTTCTCTTGGGAAAGGAACCGATCGCGTCGTTCTCGCGCAGGCAATTCGCTCTGTTGTTGTCAACCACGGTCCCTTCGCCCTGGGTATCCTCCCGATGCAAATGGGCCGCCTCACGAAGCTCACTCCGAAGTCCTGGGGTGACTCCGGCAGTCATACAGTAAACCAATTTGCTGCATAGCTAAATTGATTTACTTCGCTGCGCCCAAAAATTAGCCCCGGCGAATGTCTCTTGTCAAGTGTTTTCTTGGACGAGGTCCCCGCCGGATACAGGAGCGCAATTCATGTGGTAGAACCAATCACTTACAGCTATCCATCTTCGCCGCGTACGTTTCACGGACCTGCATCCGGAATCAGCAGTACGAACGGTGAAAAAGCCGTGGGGAACTCATTCATCTCTTCAAGGACCCCCTCGCTGCCCATAAACCTGTTTAAACACAATCGATTGTCTGCAAAATCCGTTGCTTAGTCTGCGATGCAATGAATCCAGCCGCCGTAATTCCGTCATCTCTTCCCCTGCCGCCAGCGAAGTGCCTTTAGACAATCGATAGTCTTTGTCGCACAATGCAGGGACAAGAAAAGACGACTGGATTAGACCTCCACGAAATGAGGACTGTCAAGATAAATTTTGCGGAATCGGCTCGGAGGGGGGCCAAAGAGTAGGATCGCCTCGCCGCACTGAGACAGATTCAGCTGTTTGTCGGAGGGGATGTGTCGTGCGACCAAGCAGTGTCCAATTCGGTCCAGTTCGGCGCCGCCTCCGGCCTGTGAGCGCGCATTTCGCGGGGGACTCCTAGTTAGTCAAGTCATTTATTATGTGCAATATACCTTTCAAACAAACTAGCTTATGACGGTGTTGGGAGGCGGTGGATTCCCAGTCCTGTGAGTCTCTTATCCCCGGCCAGGCTTTGGCCGCGTTCGGGCCCCTCATTTTGGTCAGACGCGAATGCTTTTTGGCGCTCCAGGGGACGGGCAGATCGCATCCCTTAGAAGCAGGTGCGGGGGCATTTCTCTGTCGCAGCCGCCGATTGGACCCAGGACTCGCCGCCGGTTCAACCTCGCGAATCGCTCAAGCCAATGCGCTCCCCTTAGATCGCCCCACGCGGGGCGTGCATGCGCGCTGCTCCAGTCTCGTTCTGCAACAGAATCCTTGGCCTGGCGTGTTGTCATTTCTTGAGCGGCAAACTTGCCTGAGAGGCCGGAGCGGTCGGGCTGGCGCAGGGTTTTCCGTCGCACATCGCTGCCGTGATACCTTTACCTTCGCTGATCGTGTAAATCCGATCCACCGCAGGCAGTTTGATGGTTTCTTTCGCACCCGAGGGCCAGTGAATCTCCACCGAGCCGGCGTCGGTTGCGTCGCCTAAACCAAAATGCAGGCGCCGGTCATTTGCGCTGATGTAGCTCCCGCTGGCCAGCACATCCTGGCGCTGCCGCATTCCGTTGGCAGTCAGAAATGCCGTCGCGCAGGTTGCGTCCCGTGGGCTCCTGGGTCCGCCCACCAGTTGCATCTCAACCCAATGATGATGATCGGGGTTCACATTCCGCAGCAGCACCGGAGGCCCGTCGACGGGACTGATCACCACGTCGATTTTGCCATCGTTGAACAGGTCGCCAAAGGCCGCGCCGCGCGCCGGAATCACATCGGCAAGCCCGGTCCCATTCACCGCCGGCACATTCTCAAACTTCCTTCCCTTCCCTTGCGCGGCCGGCACATTGTGAAACAGCAATGGCCGTTGAGCCCAGCTCGTGCCCCATTGGTGCTGATCCACCTGCGGATAGACGTGGCCGCCTACCATGAAGATATCGAGCCAGCCATCGTTGTCGTAGTCAATGAAGCCATCGCCCCATCCGACAAACGGAATCGTCGTCTGCGCAACGCCGGCCTTGTAGCTCACGTCGGTGAAATTTGCATCGCCGTCGTTGTGGAACAGAACCTTGTAGTCGTCGCCGAAATCGGTCACGAAAAAATCCACCAATCCATTGTTCTCGTAGTCGCCTGCGGCAATCCCCATCGACGCTATCTCGCGCCCATCGGCATTTAACGCGAACCCTGATAAGTAGCCGTCATCCTCAAATGTGCCGTTCCCTTTGTTCATATAGAGGAAATTCGGCGTGGAGTCGTTGCCTACAACAAGGTCGGGCTTGCCGTCGCCATCCAGGTCAACAAAGATCGCCGTAAATCCGTAATAGCGATCCTTGTCCACAACGCCAGCCTTCTCCGTCACATCGGTAAACGTGCCGTCACCGTTGTTGTGGAAGAGATGATCGGGCTCGCCCAGCAGCCCGCGCGGCCCGCAGTTCACCGATTCGCCTCGGTACTCGCACTGGGCGTATCCAACCGCTTTTGTACCCGCAATGGGAAGATTGTCGCGATCGAAATGAACGTACCCGGAGACATATAGGTCGAGCCGTCCATCTCCGTCGTAATCGCCCCACGCGGAACCCGACGACCAATTGCCCAGTGCGACCCCGGCCTTTTCTGCCACATCGGTAAACGTTCCGTCGTGATTGTTGTGGTAGAGCCGGTTCTTGCCGTAGTTGCCTACAAACAGGTCGGGCCACCCGTCGTTGTCGTAATCCGCAACCGAGCAGCCGTAGCCCCAGCGATCGTTCTGCACGCCCGCCTGCTTTGAGACGTCGGTGAAGGTTCCGTCGTGGTTGTTATGGAAAAGCGCGGCGTGCGGCGGCTCCTCTTTTCCATCCAGGGCGTCAAACGTCGATCCATTCACCAGGTAGATGTCGAGCCATCCGTCGTTGTCGTAGTCGATCAAGCACACGCCCGAGCCGTTCGTCTCCACGATGAAGTTCTTTTGGGGAACTCCCATCTTGTGCCGCCAGCCAGCCAGACCGGCCTGTTTGGTGATGTCCTGAAAGACCACCGGGCCCGAATCGACAAACCCGCCCGCGGTAATAGGCCGCTTTTGCGCGTCTAGAACCGGGGCTGTGACAACGCCGGACGAAATGCCTCCCATGCCTCCCTGCTGCGGCTTCGGTTGATCCTGCTGCCCAAAGCATACGCCGCACATTAGGAAAATTACTGAGATCGCTGCTACCAGAAGCCCACGAGACCGCAAATCGATCGTCCTCCGCAATCGACAGTTTAGACTATTGACCGTTCTTCTATGCGTGCCTCGAACCCGCGCCCGCCGCACTACTGAGAATGGCGCTTGGCAGGCATGCAGGCCGGAGTCGCGATCAATCTCTTCTTATGACCCCAGCCTCCTGATGTCACGGTCCCGGTCCTCGGCCGCGTTCACTCTTCCAAAAATCGCATGGACGCGGTGGGTTCTCATTGGATCGATCGTCACCTTCGTGGTTCGATACTCCGCCAGCTTGTTTCCCACACGCCGGCCAGCATCCAAGTGAGAGACAATTTACATATGCGCCAGGGTCTCTACTTCGCAGTACTCCTTCTTCTCTTTCCGCTCCTGAGGCTCACGGGGCACGCCCAAACAAGCCTCGACACCATCGATTCAATCGTCAACCGCGCCGTCGATGACCACTTGTTCCCCGGTGCAGTGGTCGTTATCGGTCACGACGGCAAAGTTCAATTTCGTCGCGCCTACGGCATGCGCTCGCTCGAACCGACCCGCGAGCCCATGACCGCGGACACCGTCTTCGACATGGCTTCGCTTACCAAGCCCACCATGACGGCCCTGGCCGTAATGCAGCTCTGTGATGAGGGCAAGCTGAACGTGAACGAAACTATCGCGAAGTACATTCCCGAATTCGGCGTCAACGGCAAGCAGTCCATCACCATCCGGCAACTGCTCACCCACTATTCTGGCCTTCCTCCCGACCTCGATCTTGAAGAGCAATGGCAGGGCAAGCAGGAAGCCTTCAACCGCGCCTTCAGCTCGGTGCTGGCCCACGCGCCCGGTGTGCGGTTCCAATACAGCGATATCAACTACATTGTCCTTGGCGCGCTCGTCGAACGCGTTTCCGGGCTCAGCCTCGATGAATACGCGCAGCGTTTCATCATCGCCCCTCTGGGCCTCGACCGATGCCGTTATCTGCCCCCGGATTCATGGGATCCGCAGATCGCTCCCACCCAGTACGACGAGCACGGAACGATGCTGCGCGGCACAGTGCATGATCCCACGGCCCGCCGCATGGGAGGCGTAGCCGGTCATGCGGGACTTTTCTGCAGTGCCGATGACGCGGCAACCTACGCGCAAAACCTGCTCGACCGCCTCGCCGGACGCCCGAGCAAATTCCCCTTGTCGCGCGCGATGCTCGAGAAGATGGTTGTGCCTGAACAGCCGGCTACCGGTACGGCGTTGCGAGGCTTTGGCTGGGATATCGATTCCCCATACTCCAGCAACCGCGGCACGCTCTTCCCTGTCGGCTCATTCGGCCACACCGGCTTTACCGGCACGTCGCTATGGATCGATCCGGTGAGCAACACCTACGTCATCCTGCTTACCAATGCCGTCCACCCCAATGGCGGGAAGAGCATCAACAGCGTTCGCTCCGAGGTCGCCGATGCAGCCGCGCGTGCTTTTGGAGTGTTTCCCGACGGCGGCGCACTGGCTGCGCACATCACCGGCTATAACGAATCCCTCAGCGGCTCGCGCCATTGGGCAGCCCGCAACGGCGAAGTGAAGACTGGAATCGACGTCCTCGAGTCGGACCACTTCAGCGAATTGGCCGACATTGCCAAAAGCCATGGCGGCAAACTGCGGCTCGGCCTGCTCACCAATCAGACCGGAGTTGATGCCGCCGGCCGGCGCACCATCGATATTCTCTTCCACGACGCCCCGGCAGCCGTTCCCGGCCTAAGGCTCGAGGTCCTCTTCTCTCCGGAACATGGAATCATGGGAATCGCCGACCACCCCGGAATCGCGAACTCCACCGATGCGGCTACTGGCCTGCCGGTGATCAGCCTCTACGGCAATTCAGCCGCCGAACGGCATCCGTCAATCGACACTCTCAGCAAACTGGACGCGGTTGTAATCGACCTGCAAGATGCCGGCGTGCGCTTTTACACCTACGAGACTGTTGTGCGCTATTTCCTTGAAGCGGCAGCAAAATCGGGCCCTCTGATCGTGATCCTCGACCGCCCCAACCCAATCAATGGCTCATTCGTTCAAGGTCCGCTCTCAGATGCGGGCGCCGAGAGCTACGTCGACCCGATGCCAATGCCCGTTCGCCACGGAATGACGCTGGGCGAGCTGGCGCGCTACTTCAATCAGCAGCTCAATCTAAATGCGCCGCTCACGGTGATTCAAATGCAGGGCTGGCAGCGCGGCGACTGGTTCGATTCGACAGGCCTCGAATGGATCAACCCTTCGCCCAATCTTCGCAGCCTGGAAGAAGCTACCACTTACCCTGCACTGGGCTTGATTGAAACTACGAATGTAAGCGTTGGCCGCGGCACCGACACGCCATTTCAGCTGCTCGGCGCACCCTGGATTGAGGGCCGCGCACTTGCAAGGTATCTTCATCACTTCGATCGCCCCGGCGTGCGATTCGTAGCAACCAGCTTCACTCCGCAGGCGCCATATCCCTATGCTGGAGTGCTATGCCACGGCGTGCAGATCATCGTCACCGATCGCAACGTTTTTGACGCCCCTGAGACCGGCATCCTGATCGCCGCGGCCCTTGAGCATCTTTACTCAGGCAATTTCGACTTGAAGAAAATCAGCACTTTGCTCGCTAACCAGTCGATTCTCACGGACCTGGAAAACGGCGAAGATCCCGAGAAGATCGCATCTGACTGGGGTGGGGCGCTCCATGCGTTCGAAGAGCAGCGGGAAAGCGTGCTTCTTTATCCGGAACCATGAGGCGCTGCCCGGATCATCAAGACAGGCCGGAGTTGGTAAGCCAGGCCTGGATCCCACGGAGAATGAGCCGGGATCAATGTGCCGCGCTGGTGTTGGCCGCATCGCGGAAGGAGCGAGGGAGGTCTGCAGGGTTGAATTCCACTCCGTCGGCGACCAGTTGCCTTGCCGTCTCTGCAAGCGTTGCCCGCTTCGCGAGCAACTTGTTCTCGGCGCCCTCGCGATCGGCTATGGAATCAAACTGGACATACTTATCCAGATAGGCGATTTTACGGTCGTAGAGATCTATTTCCTGATGCAGCGATCTGAGGAAATATTTATCGTGCGGTACTGGTTTCTTCATGGGGAACTCCTCGGAGAAGGCTGAAAAGCGGAGTTTGCGAGAGTGAGGCCTGCAATGATCAGGGAAGTCTCGTTGGGTCACGCTTTGACGGAATAACGACGTGAGCGAGCCAAGACAGGCGAATGCGGAGTGAAGGAACCGGAAAGCCGCTGCCTCATTGCAATCGAAGGCGGCGGCTCCATCCAGGCTGCAAACGCGATGTGCTAACGGCCCCTGCCAAAGCTTCGCCGGCCGCTGCCGCCAGCGCTGCTCTTTCGCGCCTGAAAGCAGTTCTGGCAGTACACGGGACGGTCCCCTCGGGGCTCGAATGGAACTGTCGTCTGCTGTCCGCACCCGGAGCAGATCACCGATGTACCCCGTGATTCACTGCGCTGGTACCCGCCGCCACCCGATTGTTCGTTCTTCTTGGCCTGACGGCACGCTTTGCAGCGCTTAGGCGCCGAATAACCACGTTCGCGGAAGAAATCCTGATCCTCAGCGGTAAACGTGAATGCCTGCCCGCAATCGCTGCACATAAGTTGCTGATCTTCAGCCATGTTTCCCTTTCGTCGATGCTTCAGGTGTGTGCTGCGTTGGATGTTTTGCCTCGGTCACTCACGATCGCGGCCGACTGACCCGCTGTAAAGTCCGCTGAACTCTCTTGACTTGTTTTCCGCGCCTGCGACGCTAAATGAATCAGGTCTTGAGTTGCCAGACTAAAGATCGACTCTGTATTGGGAGCCGGCAAGAGATTCTAAGAACTTCGGTGTCACCGGAGTTGACCGGAATCCCGGCATCCAAAAAGCCGCAAAACCGCTGCCGTTGCCGAGTATTGGAGTCCTCAGGCTTTCCGGCGACAACCGGGAAGATGACGAAGCCGAAATCTTCCCAGCGATTCATTGAATCAGGCAACCCGGACGTTCTCGGCCTGCCAGCCTTTCGGCCCCTTCACAACATCGAACTGGACCGCCTGGCCCTCCTGAAGTGAACGAAATCCTTCACTCTGGATGGCCGAATAATGCACGAAAACGTCTTCGCCGTTGGCACGGCTCAGGAAGCCGAATCCCTTCGCATCGTTAAACCACTTCACTGTTCCCTGTTCCATTACAAACCTTTTGTTGCTTGATGTATCGCTGAACTCAAGTGGAATTGATTGCGAGTTGAGCGGGAAAGCAGAACAGGCAAGAACGCCAAGCCGGATTCGACGACCAGTGTTTAGTGTACCACTGTTTCGATGCAAGCCCTTGCGGCGGGGACGGAATTCCGGCGCATGTGAGGCGATTGAAGCGCGGTTGTATGCCGATTCACAGGAGTTGTGGGCGATTGCAGGCAGCGATTAGGAGAAGAGCCTAAAGAAGCGTATGCTGACTGCAAAGGGGATCAGCGGGAACTTCTTCCCTCTTCAGCCCTCCTCCTCCTTGTGTTTCCGGCAGAGACCTCGAAGAGCACCAAACTGGTTCGGCGGACTACACCAAGATGAGCCCGGCTCCGTAGCAAACGTTCGTCTACCGAGAATTGGGGCACACATGCGATCGAAACTGGTGTATTCGGCAGGGCTAAAAATAGAAAATCGCTTTCTGTTGTCCGCCACGGTTATGCACGCCGTGCGCAAGCTGCACGTCAACTCCTGCAGGACTGAAGATACGCTCAATCGAGTGTTCGCCGATGTGGCTGACGGCCGCTATGTGGACGTGGAATTACCGGAGATCGCGCCCCCTCCTGCTATCGACGCGCTGGTGATTGCTCCGCTTGCCTGATCGGCGTTGAGCCTTCTTTGGAATTAAGGCCGTCTGTGCCACAGGCGGCTCACCTCGTTGACTTCAACTCCGCAAAGACGATCTCTCCGGCATAGCCCGGCCGGGGCAAAAAGGAGTATCGTTGATCTCCAAGGGGCGGCCCGGCACAGAAGAACCTGTCTAAAAGCCTCTTAGGTAGATTCGTTGCGGCAACTTGCGGGCTGAACATTGGGTAATGCGAGTTTGCTGCGCTCCTGGTGGTTCATCTCCGCCAGATGCTCTTCCTGCCAACGAGGTGCCCCCATGAACGCCCTCCTGATCTACCCCAAATTTCCCGACACATATTGGAGCTTCAAGCATGCCTTGTCCTTCCTGGGCAAACGTGCTGCACAGCCCCCGCTGGGCCTGATGACCGTAGCTGCCCTGTTGCCCGGCCCCTGGAACAAACGCCTCGTCGATGAGAACGTGGAGCGTTTGCGCGACCGCGATCTGGCATGGGCCGACGTGGCCCTGATCAGCGCAATGCACATCCAGAAAGATGCGCTCTTCTCGATCCTGGCGCGATGCCGCGCTATCGGCCTGCGCACCGTGGTCGGCGGTCCCATCGCCAGCAGTCTGCCCGCCGCGGAGATCAATGCCGACCACGTAGTGATCGGCGAAGCCGAAAGCCTGATTGCCACTCTCGCACGCGAGCTGGAGCAGGGCGCTGCCAAGCCCGTCTACCAGGCTGACGAGCGCCCGGAGCTCGAAACCAGCCCCCTCCCCGACATCAGCCTGATCAAAATGAATCGTTACTCTACGATGTCCGTGCAGTACTCGCGCGGTTGTCCCTTCAACTGCGAGTTCTGCGACATCATCGAAATATACGGCCGCCGTCCGCGCATCAAGGCTGTCGCGCAGGTGATCGCAGAACTCGACCAGTTGTGCGCAGCCGGTTGGCGCGAGAGCGTTTTCATCGTCGACGACAACTTTATCGGCAATAAGGCGCGCGCCAAAGAACTGTGCGCCGCGCTCGCCCGTTGGCGCGGCCAATCGAAAGCCCGTTTCGGTTTTATTACCGAAGCCTCGCTGAACCTTGCCGACGACCGCGAGCTGATGCAACTGATGAAAGACGCCGGCTTCCAATCGGTGTTTTTGGGCATCGAGACACCCGACGCGTCAGGTCTTATCGCCGCCAACAAGCTACAGAACACACGGCGCAGCCTGCTCGATAGCGTGGCCATCATCCAGAGTTATGGCATGCAGGTGATGGGAGGCTTCATTCTCGGCTTCGATACCGACCGTGAAGACATCTTCGACCGCATGACCGATTTCATTCAAAAGAGCGGCATCCCCATCGCCATGGTCGGGCTGCTGCAGGCCATGCCCGGGACGCAGCTCTTCCGCCGTCTGTGGAAGGAGGGCCGCATTTTGCACGCCGGCGCCGGCAACAACACCAGCGTCAGTCTCAACTTCCTGCCCCGAATGGACGCAACCAAACTGATTGAGGGGTATCGCTCGGTGTTGAAGCAGATCTACAGCAGCGAGGCCTACTACAAGCGCATCAAGCTCTACCTGAGCAGAATTCAGGCCGCACCCGGCGAGAAGCGCTTCAAGGAGCCCTGGCTGACCCGCGCCAACCTGCGCGCTCTGGTTACTTCGATCATCCGCCAGGGAGTCTTCGGCCGGCAGCGCTGGAGCTACTGGAAGTTCCTTGCGTCCGCGGCCACGCGGTACCGGCACTGCTTCGGAACAGCCATGACCCTTGCCGTGATGGGGTATCACTTCCAGGTCATGACGCGCAGGCTCTCCAAATTCAAGCTACCGGCGCTGCCGTCAGCCGCGAACGAAGCGGACCTGCCCGCCGAGACCGGCGAGCAGGCCTAGAACCGCGCGTCTGGTGTTGAGGCGGGCGCGAACCTGCAGCGAGGTCTATGCCCCGTTCTAGTTGGCTGCGCCTGCATTCACTCCGCGCACCCTGTAGTGGGTCATCCGAATCGACAGCGCGCGTTCGATCTTGCGCAGATCGTTGCGCTCGGCCGGTCCGGCAAAGGTTGAAGCTACCCCTTTGGCTGAAGCGCGGCCGGTGCGGCCGACACGATGCACAAAATCCTCCGCCACTTTCGGCATATCGAAGTTGACCACGTGGGCAACGTTGGCCACATCGAGGCCGCGAGCGGCCACGTCAGTCGCCACGAGCACACGATGCCGGCCTTCGGAGAAGTTGCGCAGAGCCTGGTTGCGCTGCGATTGCGTACGGTCGCCATGAATCTGGGTTGCCGCATGGCCGGAGCGAGCTAGCCGCCGCGCTACGCGGTCGGCGCCATGCTTGGTGCGCACAAATACCAGAAAGCTGCCTTGCTCGGCATTCAGCACGTGCTCCAGAAGGTCCTGCTTCTTGTCTGCATCCACGCTGAAGGCACGCAGTTCGACGTTCTCGGCCGGCTTCATGGTCGAGCCGATCTCGATGCGAACAGGATTCTTGAGATAATTGCGCGCCACTTCCTTGACCGAGCCCTCGAGTGTGGCCGAGTAGCATAGGGTCTGGCGATCCGCGGGGATCATGCTCGCGATGCGGCGAATGGCCGGTTCGAAGCCCATATCGAGCATCCGATCGACTTCGTCGAGCACCAGGATTTTGACCTGGTCGAGGCGAACGAGGCGGCGCTTAAGATAGTCCTCGAGGCGGCCGGGCGTGGCCACGATGAGGCGGACGCCGCGGCGAAGAGATTCGATCTGCGGACGTTCATTCATGCCCCCGACCACCAGCGCCACCGAGTAAACCGGGCTGGGCCGTACGGCCTTGAAGGCCTGCTCGACCTGCATGGCTAATTCGCGCGTGGGCAGCACGATGAGCGCCTGCGCTCCAAGCCCTTCCGTCCTCTGCGAATTTGGCTTCTGCAGCATTTCCACGATGGGGATCAGGAAACTGAGGGTCTTGCCGGTTCCGGTCTGCGCCGTAGCCAGCACATCGCGGCCTTCGAGCGCGGGAGGAATTGCCCCGGCCTGCACCGGCGTGGGGGTCTCGAACTGGTTGGCTTCGAGCCGAGCCATCAATGAAGGGGAAAGTGAAAACTGTGAAAACTGAGTTGTCAAAATAGACAAACTTCCTTTGGGTTCCGGGAGCCCAAGATTTCATTGAGGCCTGCAAACGGAACCGGACATAGAGGCGCGGAAACCCACGAATGGGCGCGAAACCTCATCGAAAACATGCGTAAGGAAGAACCGAAAACGTCCCTGGGACTGGCGGCAAGCACTTGAAAATGCCCGCGCCCCGGAACTGACCCACGCTACACGAACCGCCAATCGGTACACTGCCGATCGGCACCCTTCTTCTGCGCAAATCGATGCGCACTCCTGGCTCAATTGCCCACCTTCTCTGGAGGGCAAAGTCGCTCAGTTTACCTGGTCCTTTCTCAAACTAGATGCTGAGTCACCGGGAGAGACATAAGGGTTACGCTGTAGGGGCTTGGGGAAATCTGTGCAAGGCTGAGTTGCCTTCAATAGGCGAAACGCCGCTCACGACCAAATCACCGAGCGCAAAGCCAGTATAACATGGTTCCGCATTTCCTTCGCCAATGACTCTCTTGCGGTGACGTCAAGCCGCTTGTGTAAAAACGCGGAGGGTGCGATTTTTCCATTCCAGGTTGAATCTCTGGAAGATGGAGTAGATGATGCGGTCCACGGATTGCACGTTGACGAAGCAGACCATGGGCCGGGTTCTTCGGCGAACTTCGACGAAGCAACGTTCGATGATGTTGGTGGTGCGCAGCTTGCGCCAGAGATGCTTGGGAAAAGCGAAGAAAGCGAGCAGCTCGGGCAGATCGCGCTCCAGTTGCCTGACCACGGAGGAATATTCGCTCCGCCAGCGACGGCAGAAGGCGCGCGCGGCAGCCTCTGCCTGACGGCGGCCTTTGGCCAGATAAATGGCCTGGGCGTCGACCTTGACGGCGTCGTAGTCGCGCTTGCGCACCTTCTCCAGGATGTTGCGCATCTTGTGCACCCAGCAGCGCTGGTGGGTCGCGCGCGGGTACACGGTTTGGATGGCCGCCGCCAACCCGGGACATCCGTCGGTGACGACCAGCAGCAGCTTGTCGCCCCTCAGGCCGCGCCGGTAGAGATCGTTGAGCAGCGCCTCCCAGTGGGCCTGGCCCTCACCTTTGGTGCGCAGAAAGCCGAGCAGTTGCCGAGTGCCGTCCTGGCGCACACCGTAGGCCACCAGCATCTGCACGCACTGCCGTCCTGCGGGCCGGCGCACCTTGAGATTTACCCCGTCCAGGAATAGATAGGCCCACTCGTCGTTCAGCTTGGCCTGATGAAACTGCCGGACGGCATGGTCCAGATCGCGAGCCAGGTTGGAGACCGTCTGCGCGCTGACCGTCTCGCCCGTCAGCGTGGCCACCACACGGCCCACCTGACGCGTGGAAATGCCGCGCAGAAAGGCCTCGCGAATCAGCAGCGCCACCTCCGGCGCCCGGCGCTGGAACTTGTCCAATCCGGCGGGAAGGAAACCCTTGTCCCGGGTGCGCGCTATGCGCAGCCGCAGGGTGCCGAAGCGGGTCACAAAGTCCCGCTCGTAATAGCCGTTGCGATAGCCCGCCGCCACCCTGGGGCCGCGTTCGTACGACTCGTAGCCCATGTACAGATTGCGCATCCGCTCCGACTCCGCCTCCAGAAAATGCTTCCAGGCCAGCCGCGTCTTGGCTTCCAGGTCGCCCCAGAAGCTCTCCTTCAAATCACTGAGAAAGTGTTGGAAATGCTCGTCAATCGAGATAATCTTCGCCATGGGGTGTAAGTCTCCTTTTCGGAATCGGCTTTAGCTCGTCAGGCCAAAGCCAACTTACACCCTCCTGCCTTTTACACAATCGAATTTACGTCACCTCTCTTGCAGTGCAGGTTGAACCTACGGCGTTCTCCGAGTAACTGCGCCCTTTGAAGCTCTTCGCAGGGTCGCCGCTCCCTGGTGGTCGCGTCGACTCGGCTGTCCGGCTCCGGGATATAACAACTCGGAAAATGCTCTAGGCCTGGTTCAGAAGATTCCTGGGAACGATTCCACGCCCGGGATTCATATTTCTTGAAAACACAGTGAATATGACAATCTGCATTTTGAATACCCCAATTTCTACCCCAGAAATAGGGATCTCTTTCAGGTCTTCAGGGCACGAGCGCAGCGTTCTCTGTACGTCTTTGAACTCTCTCGCATCGTTCGGTAACGAAGTACTCTGCGCCACGCGCTGCTGACAGCCTGCTTGCGTGGCAGAAGTGAGCCCCATTGCTGCGACCCGCGGGGTTGCGCAATTAGAATGGGCTCCGTCATTCCATCGAACAATGAGGAGACCGAGATGCGTGTCGCTTTAGGGGTTGTTGCTATGGGCCTGATTTTGCAGGCCGGGTGCGCTACGGTTGCGGCGCAACAGGATTACTTCAGCAATTGGCCAGCAGGAAGTTCGCCGCAAGAAGTGGGCAAGGGTCTCGCCGAGCACTTTATCACCAGTCCGCACCAGGGTTCGACCGTTTTCTATGGTGAGGTAGGCGCATGGTACGGTGCTCTCACGTTCGCGCAGTTGACTTCTGATTCAGATTTGCGAAACCGGCTCATCAAGCGCTTCGAACCATTGCTTCCGGGAGGGTCGGAGACCGGTCTGATCGGCCGCCGCCGGCATGTGGACGACGAGATCTTCGGCATTGTTCCTTTAGAGATTGCGATTCAGACCAGGGACCCGAAATACCTGCAATATGGCAAGGAATTTGCCGATCGACAGTGGGAGAACCCACAGCCTGACGGGCTTTCGACCGAGACTCGATATTGGATCGACGACATGTATATGTTGACGATTCTTCAATTAGAGGCCTATCGGGCTACTGGAGACAGGAAGTATCTCAACCGGGACGCGCTGGAGATGGTTTCTTACCTGGATAAGCTTCAGGAGCCGAATGGGCTTTTCTACCATGCGCCGGACGTGCCGTTCTTCTGGGGGCGCGGTGATGGCTGGGTGGCCGCAGGCATGGCGGAGATGCTGCGCGACTTGCCGGCTGACCACCCACAGCGGGCGCGCATCATGCGCAGCTACCAGATGATGATGGCCGCTTTGCTCAGGTATCAAGGCGAGGATGGAATGTGGCGGCAGTTGATTGATCACGAAGAGGCGTGGCCTGAGAGTTCCAGCTCGGCGATGTTTGCGTTTGCCATGATTACCGGCGTGAAGAACGGATGGCTCGATCCTTACACTTACGGACCCGCCGCGCGGAAGGCATGGATCGCGGTGGTTGGATACATCGACCAGAACAATGACGTAACCAGCGTCTGCGAAGGCACATCAAAGAATAACGACCAGGAATATTACCTGGAACGGAGACGAAAAACCGGGGACTTTCACGGACAAGCTCCGATCTTGTGGGCTGCTGCGGCGCTCTTGAGAGAGTCTGCAACGAAGTGACCCTTCAGACGTCTTCTTGAGCCTGGTCTGCTCTGGCTCTTTAACGGCTTCCCGCCGGTGCTGCAGTCCCGCCACCCATGAGACCCTCCGGGGCAACCTGGTTAACCTGAAATGCCCTTGCACGAGTATGCAGTCTGCGCAACAAGGCCGGTCTGACGTCGTCGCCATTCCGAACCTCGGAGACTTAAACTACGCAATAGGAAGAAATGATGCGGTTAATTAAGAAACATGTTTTCGCCCTGGTTGCGATCGCGCTATTTGTATGGGCCGTCGAGGCTGGCGCTCAAGAGAACAAAGAGAGTGCTCCCGCTGAATCCTCCGCCGCGGTAACCGAATTCCCTACTGTCCTCTACGGCGTGGCCTATTACCACGAGTACATGCCATACGACCGGCTGGACACGGACGTGGCGCAGATGAAGGCGGCCGGTCTCAACGTGGTCCGCATGGGTGAGTCCACCTGGAGCCTGTGGGAGCCCGAGGACGGGCGCTTCGAGTATGCCTGGATGGACCGTGTAGTTGACGCCATGGGCAAGGCAGGCATCAAGGTGATCCTGGGAACGCCCACCTACTCAATTCCTGCGTGGATGGCCCACGAGCATCCCGAAATTTTTGCCCGCCAACTGAGCAGCAGCGAGTTCGGCGGACCGACCGTGGAGGCCACCTACGGGATGCGCCAGAACATGGACACCGACTCGCCGGCCTTCCGCTTTTATGCCGAACGGCTCATCCGCCACATCGTGGCTCATTACAAGGACAACCCCACGGTGATTGGCTGGCAACTCGACAACGAGACGGGCAGCAACGACGCTGCGAATCCCGACGTCTTCATCGGCTTCCAACACTATCTCGAAAAGAAGTTCGTTACTCCCGAGGCGCTCAGCAAGGCTTGGTTCCTGAACTACTGGGGCGAGAATCTGCACACGTGGGAAGATCTGCCCACGCGCGACGGCGCCCAAAGCACCGGCTACAAACTGGAATGGACCCGCTGGAGCCAGATGCGGGTGACAGATTTTCTCCATTGGCAGGCAGAACTGGTTCGGGAGTCGGCATCGCCGCGCCAGTTCGTGACGACCGATTTCAGCGGCATGATGCATCACGATGTGAACGAAGAGGCCGTCGCCGAGTCCCTGGATATTGCCGCTGTGAACAACTACCACGGCACACAAGACCACTACGACGGCACAGAGCAGTCGATCAATGAGGACTTCACCCGCTCGCTGAAGGGCGGGGATTTCCTGGTCACCGAGACCAACGCTCAAACCATTGGCTGGAATTCGGCTTACCAGTATCCGCCGTACGATGGGCAGTTGCGCGAGGACGTTTACACCCACCTCTCGAACGGCGCAAACATGGTGGAGTACTGGCACTGGGCCTCGATTGCCGCCGACCAGGAGACCTATTGGAAGGGCGTTCTTTCGCATGATCTGGAACCAGGCCGCGCCTACGCCGAGATCGCCCGCACCGCTCATGAACTCGAAAAGACCGGGCCCCATGTGGTAGGCCTGCAAATTCATAACCAGGTTGCCATCTTATGGAGCCGTGACTCGCTCAATGCCATCGACTTTATGCCGTTCACCACTCCAGGGCCGCAAGGAACGGGGCCGGCGGCGGACTACGCCACGCTGGTGCGGCAGTTTCACAAGTCTCTTTACGAGCTTAACGTTGGCTCGGACTTCGTCTTCCCGACCACCCACGACTTCTCCGCCTACAAGCTCCTGATTGTTCCTGCGCTTTACATCTCTGACGATGCGCTGCTCCAGCGCATCTCGGATTATGTGAAGAACGGCGGCCATGTTGTGATGACCTTCAAGAGCGGATTCGCCAACGAAAACTCGGCGGTACGCTGGGTGAGGGCTCCCGGTCCTTTACGCGAGGCTGCAGGCTTCAGCTATCAGGAGTTTTCAAACCTCGAGCATCCGTTGGCGCTCAAAGGCGACCCCTACCATGCAGGCGCCGGAAATCATGTCCAGTACTGGGCCGAATTCCTGATGCCTGATCATGCCAAGGCGATTGCCTATTACGACCACCCTTTTTTCGGCCGCTGGCCAGCCATCACTGAAGACACTTTTGGCGCCGGAACCCTGCTTTATGAGGGAACCTATCTCTCGGACGAATTGCAAACTGCCGTGCTGCGAGCCAGTCTCGACAAGCTCGGGCTCACCGGGCCGGACCAGCAATTGCCTTCCTCGGTCCATGTACAGCATGGCGTCAATCGGATGGGCAAGAATCTTCACTATTACTTCAACTACTCTGGATCTGAAGTGAAGGTGAAATATGCTTACGGCGCCGGAACCAATCTGCTCGATGGCAAGCAGGTGGCCAATGCCACCGAGTTGACCCTGGAGCCATGGGACCTGGCGATCATCGAGGAGAGTGGCGCAAAGCCGCAGGTGCGCTAAAGGTTCGGGATTGTAGCCAATTAAAAAAGATGCCTGGCCTGGATCTGTTCAGCGCGCACAAGGAGCGATGAATGAGGCCGCGACCGCCTACAAGGGTGTTTAATTCTAGCGTATTTTTTTGCGAACGTTGCGCGCATGGCAGGGCCGTTACATCGACGGCCACAGACTCCTTATTGGCTAGCCGCTCGGCAGATTGTTTTGACGGTCCCACCATTGAGGTGCACGTTGTGGCCCCGCGAGATTAGTGCCTTTCTCCTGGAGAAAGGCACATTAGATCCCTGGTTTCGGGTCGCTGCACTTGAGAAACCGCCATATTCTTGAATATTCCCGGTCGCGCTACCTGGCCCGGTGGAACGTAATGGCGAAATCGCCATTACGCTCCTTTCTTGCACCGCGGGTTGCTTATTGCACGGTGAGCGAGACTGTACCCGCCTCTGTGGTCGTACCTGACGTACCAATCACGGTTATGGTGTAGGCTCCCGCAGTAGTGCCGGGAGTAGCTTGAGTTTCAGTAATGGTCGTGTTAGTCCCGCAACCGAGCACACCGCCCCCGGTAAGGGCTGTCAGGAGCAAAAGCATTCCAAGCATGGTGCGCCAGGAACGCCGCTTCGCCGGGATGCCGAAGAGCAGGAGGCAGGCCAGAGTCGCTCCGCCAGCCGCGTACCAGGGAACGGAGCCTTTGGGATTGACCAGACCGCTGGAGGTGCTGGTAGCTGCGACAGCAGCAGTTGTGGTGATGGCGAGAGTGGTCGTTCCGGAAGCACTCACCGGGTTGGTTGTAAAGCTCAGGGTGGGCAGATCCGCGGCTCCGCTCGGGCTGCCGGTGATCGCTGCAATGAGCTGCACGCTGCCGGTAAAGCCGCCGCTGGGCGTTATGGTGATGGTTGAAGTGTTTCCGCTGGTCGCCCCTGCCGCCACAGTGACGGCTGTACCACTAATGGCGAAGGCGGGAACAGGTGGCGCGATAATCGCCGACACAGTCACCGTGGCCGTGCCAGATGCGATTGTGTAGACCGGTGAATCTGTCCGGTCCGGAGTATAGGTGACGGTCAGCGTGTCGCTGCCGGTTGCCAGCGCGCCGGCGATGACGTTAATGGTCGCGCTGCCATTGACCAGAGTTGCCGCTGTGGAGGTGTACGCTCCGCCGGTCAGGACAACCGTGCCAGTGGGTGTGCCGTTTGTGCCGCTGACGGCAACCGTCACCGCAAGATCCTGCGCCGTCGTAATGCTCGATGCGGATGGCGTCGCTATCACTGCGGGCGTGGTTCTGGCCGTAGGCGGCCTGTATTCCCACAGATCGTTGAGGATGCCGCTATTGTCGACGGAATCGAGGCCCTGTCCCCCAAAGAGCCAAAGATTACCGTAGAAATCGGTCACACTCGACGCGGACTGGCGGCTTCCAGGCGTGCTTCCGACGGTAGGTATGCCCAACATGCCGTACACGCCGGGCAGCGCTGGCATGCCGCCAACGACACCGAGCGTTGTGCTTCCTCCCATCCAGATCCATAGACCCGTGGAAGGAGTGAACTCCCAGAGGTCGTTGAGGAATGTGTTACCGCCGATATTGCCGCCTGAGAGCCAGAGATTGCCGCTGCTGTCGGTCCAACTCACTGTGTTATCACGAGACCCGGGTACGTTTGCAGCAGCAGGCACACCCAATGTGCCGTACACGCCGGTACTGCCGGTCGTATTGCTACCGCTCACCCAGGTCCATAGACGGGTGGAAGGGGTGAACTCCCAGAGGTCGTTGTAATCGGCGTTAATGTTGGCGTTCTCGCCCCCGAAGACCCAGAAGTTGCCATCGGCGTCAATCCAGGCGCTCATGCTATCCCGGCCAGGGGGAACGTTGGGAGTTCCGGCGTCAGGCACACCCATGGCGCCGTAGCTTCCGGGCGACTGGTAACCGCCATTCTGGTTGCTGCCGCTCACCCAGGTCCATTGGTTCGTTGAAGGAGTGAACTCCCACAGGTCGTTGAGATCGCCCCAATTGCCAACGGAGTCGACGCCATACCCGCCAAAGAGCCAGAAATTGCCGTTGTTGTCGGTCACTCCGACCTGGTTACCCCGATATCCAGGAATGTTTGCAGCATTGGGCACGCCCTGCGTGCTGTACACTCCGTTCTGGCCCGTAGGGCTTCCGCCCATCCAGGCCCATTGATTCAAGCTCGGACTGTACTCCCACATGTCGTTGCCCGTAGCGCCCCAGCCCGCGAATATCCAGAGATTGCCGTTGCTGTCGCTCCAGTTAGAACCCATCTCACGGCTTTCGGGAAGGTTCCCGGGCGCAAATACACCCAACGTGCCGTAAGATCCGGGGTTATTGGCTACATTGGCTCCGCCGATCCAGGTCCATAGATTCGTGGAAGGAGTGAACTCCCACAGGTCGTTGAGCATGCCATTCGTGCCGGCGGAGTCGAGACCGCCTCCTCCGAAGAGCCATATTTTGCCGCTGTTGTCGGCCCACATCGCAGGCGCCTCGCGGCCTCCGGGGAAGATTCCGCTGGCAGCGGGTGGTCCTGGCTGCGCGGGGTACACTCCGTCCAGGCCGCTTGCGGCTCCAACGGTGCTGCTTCCACCCATCCATGTCCAATCGAATTCGTTATCCGGGCCCTGTAGGAAAATTGCCAGCGTCACCGGCGAAGAGACGCCCATGGCGCCGTAGTAAATCGAAGAACTGTTGGAGTCGGGGGTATAGGTGGCCACCAGAGTATCACTGCCCAAGGCCAACGAACCCGCGGGGATGACAATGGTTGCGCCGCCGCTCGTTAGAGCCGTCGCCCCGGAGTTGTAGCCACCGCCGCTCATCATTACCGTGCCGGTGGGCGTTGGATTGCTGGTTCCACCATTAACGGCAATTGTCACCGAAAGTGACTGCACCTGCGTGATGATCGACGAGGACGGCGTCACCGTTACCGTGGGCGTGAGTGTTGGATTGCCTGCGCCTGAGGGCGGATTGTTCAGCAGAATGGCCGCGCAATTGCCCACCCCTGTCCCCGTGATCGTGGGACAGGGCGGAAGGTCGACATAACTCACGGCAGCATACATGTTCTGACCGGTAGGGACTCCGCTGGCGGGAACGACGCCCTGGTTTGGATCTGGATCGTTGACAGCCATGTAATACGTCTGGCCCAGGTTGATCAGGCCAGTGTCGTTGGCGGTGGGATTTACCAGAACAATTCCGTTTGAATAGGTCCGCTCATAGGCATTCCAGTTCGAATTCCAGAATCCAGCTATGCCGGTGCTGGTGCTGGGCAGCGCCTGGGAGGGCGTTCCGATGGGGATGTTGTACTCGGGCCACCATTGCACCGGTCCCGCGGCGTTCATATTCAAGTAAGAGTAGTTTCCCTTCACCAACAGGTAGCTTGCGGTGTCAAAAAGACGCTCGAATCCGGCGCTCGGCGCCGCACTGGGGTAGTCCTGCATAATCACGATCTTGTTGAGATTGGCGAGCGATATATCGCGACTCATCTGCGTGACCCAGTCGGCCGGAGCCAAAAAGCTCGGGGTGCCGCTCCCGGCGCCGTATTCCGCGAAATCCTCAATCATCACGCCGTCGACGTTGGTGTAGTCGGAGGGATCATAAGGGAGGTTCCATACTCCCACATTCGGTATCCACAGGTAGGTGGGGTGAAGCTGGGACTCCATGTAGTCGGTAAAGCTGTGCATATTCGTGGCCCAGGTCTGCTCGAAGCTCGAATCAGTACCTTGCAGCGGCAAGTTCGGGGTATAGTTTCCGGCTCCCAGGTAATTGGGAACGCTGAAACTATCCGCGAAGACTCCGTCGTCGGTGTTATCTTGCAGCTCCTGGAGAACGGCCGCGCTGTAAAACGCTGGCCAACCCGTGGGGGTCAAGTCGGCGATGTTCATGAGGTAATGCTGCTCGCCGCAATCGTAGACCCACGGAGACCCGCCATAGGAGTAATACCACGAGTCCTCCGCCGGTGGTTGAGACCCAGGCCAGGCCACTCCAGGCCAGGGCCACTCCTCGCCCCAGCCGCCCGAGGGCGTGTCGATGATTGTCAGGGAGTTGGTTTCTGTCGGGACCGGCGGCGTCGCGCTACTACACGATCCGTAGCCCAAAAACTCCGACAAACGATAGTGCAGCACTAGAAAGTTCGAGTTGTATCCCCGCAAGGTGGCTGCTTCAGCGGCCGTTTGCTTCTGCCCGCCAACAAAATTTTTAGCGAAGAATTGAATCTGAGCATTGGTCAGCCCGTTCATATCGATTTGATCGCTGTATGTGAACATGCCGTTCGTCGTATTCGGGAAGGTTCTTCCCGTGCCTTGGGCCATGAGGCCGACGCTGCTGAACACGATCAGAGCAGTCGCAATCATCGTCAATCCGTTGCGAAACGATGCCAAACCTCGATTTTGGGCTGGGTAGATCTCCCTTTGGGTTACCGACGGCATAGTTCTTCCTTTCACTTTCGTTTATCCATGTGTTGTTTTGGATCTTGAAAACAAGTCTGGAGCTTTTGGTGGAAATAATACTATATTTTTCGTTGTTTGTGTGATATTTTCTATGTTTATTTACTTTTAATCTCAGACTTAGCCTTTCTTATTTCTTCGCATGTGTCAGGATTCGGCGGTAAACGTGTAAATTTGAAGGTAAATTCCGAAATATGAGAGGCAGATGCAACTCCCTTTCGAGCCGAGGAACTCTTCGTACAGACCGCTATAGCTATTGCTGAGAATACGGGACAATTCAACAGTGCATCGCTTGGGATGCTCGAACGTCATGTGTATATGGTTGCGCTTGTGCCGAGTGCGGCTAAAGCTGAAGTTCCGGGCTCGGCTTTGAGAAAGTTCCGCCGTCCTGCCATCCGCACTTCAGGAGTCAATTTCATCATTCGCGCCAAGATCCGAAGCTCGTGTCATCCAATGCCACTACTGCTCGTCGTGGGCAGGCGGGGAGGTGCTGCTGACCACCTCTACCACGCCGACGATTTCGCCCAGGCTGTTGCGCACCGGCGCCAGCACGGAGACCATCCCTGGCTTCTCCTCCACCGTTACGCGGCCTCCTGTCTTCAGCACCTGCTGCATAGGCGCAGGCATGGCCTGCTCCAAATCCCCATTCCAAAACTGGCTGAGGTCATGTTTATTTCGAATGACTAACTGAATGTCGTTCGTAGTAGGCACCGGCATCCATAGATTTACGTCCACAGGAAATGGCGCGATCATGGCCAGCCGGATCAATGTCTTCTTCGTCTGAATGAACGCATCATTATTGACATCGTAGTTGTCGCCGGCCTGCCACTCGTCGCGTGGGTCATGCTTGAGCATGTGCTCCAGCGCACGAGGGGTCACGATATGCTGAGTGACATCTCCGTCGACCATGAAGGTCGCCACTCGCGCAATTTCGTCCAGTGTCTTCTGGGTTTCAGAGGGAGCGCCCGCCTGCGCCGATGGAACGGCGAGCACAAGGCCAAGCACAAGCCAAACAGTTGACTTCATTGCGCACCTCCGGAATGCTCGATAGCGAATTCGTGAACACGTTGCCAGGCGTCCGGCTGGGGTGTTGGAAACTGCGCATCATACGGCTTCAGAGCATCGCCGATGTCGGCGTTTGTCCAATCGAGAACCGGACCCGCGGGGGGCGGTGCAGAGGAATGACTCCATTGGACAAGATTTGTGTTGTCAAACAGACGCACAACCTGCGATTTGATTGAATCGCGATCGCCACGCCGTGCTTCCATATCCAACAGGTCGAGATCCTGAACCACATTCCGCTGCAACTTCAATCGAATACTGGGAATGGGCCCTTCCACTCCGAATCGCTCGCCTGAATAAACCAGCGTCTCTGTGCCACCATCGGAAAGCGACTCAAACGGCGTGGGGCCTGGATCGACCGCAAGCCAACGCGTGAAACCATCCACGCCTCGAATCCAGGTCCGCAGTGGATCGAAGGCGGTGGATGCCGAAACGTCCTGAACCGATGGCGTTCCTCCATAGTTCCAAACTATATTGCCGCGCTGCCTCAACACCGGCAAGTTATCGGCCGACCAGACATACATCCCGCCGCTCGTACACCAAAGATTGATGGCATTCTTGAGTACGTCCATCTGTTTCGGCATTGTCCAGCTCACGTCGGCGCGCATGATGAAGTGGACTGGAGTCTCCGCGGGCAACGACTTGATGAGGAGATCGTGGTAAGCCAGCATGTAGGAATAGTCCGCTGGAAATCTTTCTTCGTCGCCATCCCATTCGAATCCTTTGTATCGCTTCTTCTGGTTGAAGAACATTTCGAAACGGGTGGTTGTCCAGTTCTTCTGGCGGAAGTGGCGCTCCATCGCTCCCATTACGTTGGTGAATTCCGTCTGATAGCCGGGCTCTCCCCACCACAAATAATTTGCCGGCCACTCGGGATTGATCGGAAGGTACATGAACGGGATCGGGCTTGGTCCGCGTCGTGTATCGGCAAACGCAGAACCGTCCAGCAAAGGACCGAACAGGCGGTCGAATTTGTCCCAGCTCACAATATGCTTTTGGGTCCCGGACCCGGCTACCTCGGGCGCGAAGCCCGGATCGACGTATCCCGCATGGCTGTAACCGAGGATATGAAACGTCGTGCGGTTCTCGTAAAAGATTTTGTAATACTGTTGAACCAGATTGAACTGTTCCTCTTCATTGGCATGGTCCGCCCCATTCAGCGCTTTAGGATACTGCCCCCGCAGCCACCCAATGCCGTAGGAATTTGAATCGATGGAGACGACATCCAGCGCGGGTATCTCCGCCGGCAGCACAGAGACGGTGAACGGTATCGTCTTGCGTGACGAGCCTTCAGAAAGCCCCGCGCGGCCATGGTACACGCCTGGCTTTGTGCCGGAACCGATCCAGAGATCCACCCAGAACGCGCGTGCCTTTTGTCCCGAAATTGCATTCTCCTGATCCGGCATTTGGAAGGAATAAGGAAGATCTATCGGAATCAGTGCATCGGGATAATAGTGCTTGTCCGGAGTGTCGAAATGAAACCACTCGCGATACACTTCCACCGGCTGTGAGAATTCGATCGAGAGCTTGCAATCGCTGCAGGGATGATCCGACTTGACGACGAGCTGGAACGAAGCATAGCCTCCACGCGCGGCGGTCAGCTTGATCGCATGGTCCCAACTCGCCTCGGGCTGATCGCTCGCAACAATTCCTCCGAAGGGATCGGGGCGATGATACGCGGAAAGGGCCGCGAAGTCGGATGCCCAGCAATAGATTCCAGGCACAAGCAACAATAGCAAAAGTCCAAATGTCGGTTTCCGCAACTTACCAGCCCCTTTCATTGAGCAGCCTTATCGGCGTTGGTTCCTGTCCCGACCGGATCGATTGTATCGCCGCGCAACTCGTATCGCGGCTCGAGAAAATCAGGCAGTGCCTGGAGCGAGTCATTCATGTACTTGCGCGCCAACTCGTCATTCCCTGCGTTGTGTTCAATTAACGCCAGCAGGTAGCGTGCCTTGCCACGTGGCGACGGGCTCGCGTAGTCCATCTCGGTTCTCGCAAAACCTTCAAAGCGCGGAATCAAAGCTATCGCTTTGTCTCTCTCGCCCAATTTTTCCAGCGAGAGTACCGCAAAGAAGTTCTCGCCGTTCCAGCTGTCGCGATCGCCTGAGAGAAGATCGACTCCCGTTGTACTCTCCCGGTATGCCTTCGCTGCCTCGTCCTTGCGCCCCAGTGCTTCAAGCGTGCGGCCGATGTAGTAATAGGCTCTCGGCGCCGCCTGAAATTGAAAATCATCGAGGTGGAGTGAGACGGGCGGCTTGAGCGCAGATTGGTAGATAGCGAGCGCCTGGGCGTAATCCCCAAGGTTGAACGCGACCGCGCCCATCCCATAGCGAAGATTGCGATACAAATCGCGAAGCACCGTGGAGCGATGCCGTGGTGCGAACTTGTGCGTCATTACAATTCGATCCGCGTCATCGTATCGTCCCTTGATCAGGTCTGCGTTGAGCAGGGCCATCGTAAGGTCGTCATCCTCAGGAGAACGCTGCAGTGCTTTGTTAATAAGAGCGATCTGATCATCGAATCTTCCGGCACTTGCGTAGATCGAGCTCAGATCATTGAATGTCGCAACGTGGTCCGGCCTGAGCTGAATCGCCTTTTCAAGTTGTTCGGACGCCTCATCTGTTTTACCCTGCGCCGCATAAGCCAGGCCGAGTTCGCGCCGAGCGCTGAAGTCATTCGGATCAAGTGCAACTGCAGACTGCCAGTTCGCAATCGCCTCGTCCTGTCGGCCGAGGGAATAAAGCAAGCATCCAAGATTGAATCGCGCCACCGCATCCTGCGGATCCGCACTAGCTGCTTCGGCGAGTGGCGCTTCGCTCTCGCGGCGATAAGGAAAGCGATCGACGTTTCCTGCAGCCGCTTGTGCTTTCTTCCGATATTCGGCCACAGTTGCGGCATTTTCGCCGGACCGCTGCAGATAGTACGCCAGCGTGTAATTGAAAATAGGCGACCTGCTCCATGGATCTCGATTGGTCTGCTCTACTGTGCGCACTATCGCGGCCGCCTCGCGCCAACGGTGAACACCACCATAGAAGATGGCGACATCGAGGGCCTCCTGGCTTTGCTCGCCCATCAGCCGAAGCAATTCGCCTTTCGCAATGCCGTCTCCGTTAAGAAAAAGGCGCTCCGCGTAGGCAATTCGGTTGGTGGGGTCGAGCTCTAATAGCGCAGCCAACTGCGCTAGGGCCTCAGTTTTCTTGCCTTGGATTCGCAATGTGAGAGCGTAGAGGGCTCGCGCATTCAGATCGTAACCGTTCGCCAGGACAGCACGGTTGAAGTGCTCTGCGGCGTCTTGAAGTTTATCTGCGAGGAGCGCCAGCCGTCCAAGTTGGAACTCGCGCTCGCCGAAATATGCGCTGTCCGGTTCGACAAAATAGAGGTTGCGCTCGGCGTTCTGGTTATCACCCAAGGCCAGCTGGCTGATCGCCAGGTAGTACCAACCCTCGCCCAGATAAGGGTCACGTTCAGTAGCCCTCGAAAGCTCGTTGACCGCTGCTTTGTAATCGCCCTCGTTATAGTGATAAACGCCGAGCAGCAGATGCGCCTGCGAGTAGCCGGGATCGAGCATCAACGCCTTGTCGACCAGGTCCTGCATTGCACCCGGATCCATTTCCTTGAGCTTGAATTCCGCAGCCTGCACCAGCTCTTCGACGTCCATCTGTTCGGGCGATTTCTCAGGATTCTCAAGGCCCTTGGCAAGCGGCGAGTACTCTTTGCGTCCAGGGCCTTCGTCCGGACGGACGTAACGCATTACCTCCTGGCCGGAGGCATCGGTAATGCGAATCGTCAACTCCTTCAATCCGTCTGCATTCGCCTTAATACTCGAAATCGTCCTTGAGATCGGAGTGCCCGGAGTGAGATCAAGCGAAGTCTTCAACAGTTCGCCACACTTCGCAGTTACAACCAACTCGGCTTTGGGCATCGCGCGCGCGGGCGACAGATCCAGCTTGACCTCAGAGTTCTCTCCAGCCGGATCGGGCTGGACCGTCAGGTTAAGTGCGACATCGCGAGTTATGGTGGTCAAACCGCCGATGCCACCGATGGGAATCCACCACTCACTCCAGGTCTCCACCTTGTGGGGCGCGACCCATTCGTAGTGTCCATCCCAAACATACCGGCCACTCTGCACTTCTACATAAGGGCCGGCGTTATCGGTATAGGCCTGCTGCTCCTCGGCGCCGGGGCCATAGCCAAAGGTCCATAGCTTCATTCCCTGCACAATGCGCCGGTCCGCATAGCGGAAAACGCCATAGTCACGATCAAACTGGTAGGAGCCCGCGAAATTGTCGTAGGAATCGATGCCGAAGACGCCGAGCATATGCTGGTTATTCCGGTCCCAGCTCAAGTCGACTCCGTTATAGAGCGGCCAGTCGGAAACCATTCCTGACGTGTGGCCGACAGTGCGCGTCATTGGATAAATAAAGCGGGTCTCTTCCGTGGATGGAAAGCCGGCATTCGTCCAGAACATCTGCGGCATCTGGCTGTCGTTGGCGTTATAAC
The DNA here is from genome assembly GCA_963808695.1 of uncultured Acidobacteriaceae bacterium. GTDB lineage: Bacteria > Acidobacteriota > Terriglobia > Terriglobales > Acidobacteriaceae > Telmatobacter. The sequence goes on along the minus strand of CAWEHF010000016.1, from coordinate 53,227 downwards.
AGAACACGCTGATTTGCATGGCCGCGATGCCTGGATAGAGCGTCGCCGATAGATTCACCTTCATGTGGTAAACGGGGTCGGATTCACCCAGCACCAGAGAGACACTTCCATCGGGGTGGCGCAAGATCGTGTTCGACCAGAACGGCTCTCCATGAAGTGTCAGCGTGTGTACATCGAACGGTCCTGTGAGCTCGATGCCTGACACGGGCCAGCTCTGCCTCGGATTAAACATGGTCGGCTTGATCACGTCATTCCGATAGAAAACCTCGCGCTTACGGATCTTGTCGTAGAGAGAAAAAAACGCCCGCCAAACTCGGGAATGTAGGTCAACTTCAGATACTCGTTTTCGAGAAGTATCGTGCTATACGTTTTCGGCTTGGGAACATCGCCCTGCGACACTGAGGTGTACGTCGGAAATGGGTAGAGACCTTTCACCGTGGAGTTCGGGAACAAAGGCGGTTCCAACTCGCGCGCTGAAGGCTCGTAGGTCGGGATCGTGACAGTGCCTTTGGAAACGCTGACCGGGACCAAGGTTTGGGTGGCCACGGCGCGGGGGGAAACAAAAAGCGCCGCAAGTGCAAGACCGAAAACAAACCATGTCTTCATTTTTGTTTTTCATCTCTTTCTTGCGATTATTAGAGTTTATGAGTTTATTACTACATGGAAAACGAGATTCCGAAGTGATTTCCGTCACCCGCCAGTCGTTGAGCCACGGCCAGACTTCCCTCCCCATAGGTGGGCAGCGTCAGAGTGCTTTCCCAGATTCGCACTTGAGCCGCTGCCGAGCGCAGCCCGGAAACGAGGACCAAAACAAAGAGTAGCAGGCGAAAAATATTCTCTATTCGAAACCATTCGCAGATTATAGCAACTAATAGATGCAAGTCTAAAGAAAATTATGGCCCCCAAAAAGCTATTAACGGAAGGGACGACCTTTCACGATTCCCACGCCTTCCCGAATGGTCACCAGCTGGCCGGCGGCAAGGCCCCCGAACTTCTCCACTGCGCCAAGTGGCCAGTGAATCTCCAGGTCCGCGGTGGTTGCGGCGCCCAGCCCGAAGTGAATGCGTGGATCATTGGAAGAGAGAAAGCCGGACTGGCTCAATACTTCCTGAACCTGCACTTTGCCGCCATAACGTGCCAGTACGCGCGCACCGATGGCGCTGCGGTTGCTCTTTGTGCCTTCCAGGCGAATCTTGATCCAGTGATTCCCTGCCGGGGCGTCGTTCCGCAACAGGCTGGGCGGCTCATTCACATTCATGATCACAACGTCGATGTCGCCGTCGTTATCGAAATCGCCGAAAGCAGCACCGCGGGCGCAATGGGGCGCCATAATGCCGGGTCCGGCTTCGACGTCCAATTCGACAAATGTGCCGTCCCCCTGGTTGCGGAAAAGAATGCATGGACTTCGGGCCGGGAGTTGAGGCAAGACGCGCTCGAGTTCCGGATACACGTTGCCGGTGGTGACCAGGAGGTCGGGATAGCCATCGTTGTCGAAATCGGCCAATCCAGGCGTAAAACTGACGAAACGGGTTTCTTTGTTGAGACTGGCCGGGATGGTCACGTCTTCGAAGTTGCCTCTCCCGTCGTTGCGGTAGAGCCCCGTGGCCTCGGCATGGAAATGAGTCTTGGCCAGGTCGATGTGCCCGTCGAGGTTGTAGTCTCCCGCACTGGCGCCCATGCCGCTCAACTGCTGGCCAGCGCTGCTGACGGCGACGCCGCGAATCAGCCCTTCCTCACGGAAGGTGCCGTCATGGTTGTTCATCAGCAGCATGGAGGGAGTTGAATCGCAGGCCACAAAAATATCGGGCCAGCCATCTTCATCGGCATCGATGCTGATGGCCGTGAGCGAATACGATCCGCGGAATCCCGATATGCCCGACTCGTCGGAAACATCGGTGAAAGTGCCGTCGCCATTGTTGCGGTAGAGGAAGTTGTGGGTCTTGGGCAAGCCGGCGGGACCGCAGTTGACCGGCACGCCCTGGTATTTGCAGAAAGGAACGTCCAACGAAGGTTTAGGCGCGGTCGCGAGATCGATTTCAAGATAGTTTGAGACAAAGAGATCGAGCAGACCGTCGCGGTTGTAATCGAAAAATGTGCAGCCAGTGCTGAATCGCGTAGTGGGGTAGAGCAAATCTGCCTTGGCAGATACGTCAGTGAACGTGCCGTCGCCGTTGTTGCGGTAGAGGCGATTCTGACCGTAGTAGGTGAGGAAGAGATCTTCCCAGCCGTCGTTGTTGTAATCGCCTACGCAGACACCTTGGGCCCAGCCTGGATCGGCGAGTCCCGCCTTCACCGTCACATCGGTAAACGTTCCGTCGCGGTTGTTGTGGTAGAGCCGGTTGCCTGAGCCGGGCGGAACTCCGGCAAGCGTTCGTCCGCCAAGAATGAAGATGTCCATCCAGCCGTCATTGTCGTAATCGAAGAACGCGCAGCCGGTGGCCATGGATTCAACAATGTAGGTAAAGCTGCCTTGCTCGCCGTAAATGATGGGCTCGGTCAAGCCGGCGGCGTGAGCGACATCAACAAAACGCGAGAACGGCGGAGCAGGTTTTTCCAAGGCGAACGCAGCCCGAAGTCTGCCGGGAATGAAAACCGGAGCCAGCGCTGCCGGGATGGTGTGCAGCACGTTGCGGCGCGTCCAGACAGCGGGTGGCTTATCGCTCATAGCAGGCAGCATACTCCTTGGGCGAAAGAATGGGTCTTGTCTTATTGTTTGGACTGTGCGGCTGTCAGATCCCTGCCAACTTCGAGCGCGCGTGGGTTGCCGGGATCGAGCTTTAGAGCGTTGTTCAGGGCCTGCCGGGCCTCGGTGAATCGAGATTCCCTGCTGAGTACAAACGCCAACGCGATCCAGGCCTGAACGTTGCCTGGAGCAGTCTTTACCGCCGACCGGAACTGCAGTTCGGCCGCAGCAAATTCCCCGGCCTCGGATTCCACGTAGCCGAGATGGTATTGAGCGGGAGCAAAATTCGGATTGGCCTTGACTGCCTGCTCATCGGCCGCACGCTCTCCCGCGCTGTCGCCCAACTCATGCAGGGCAAGAGCCAACCTGTAATGGAACTCAGCATTGTCAGGCTGGGCGGCGCAGGCCTCGCGATATAAGTTGGCGGCCTTCAGGTTGTCTCCAGCCTTGACTGCCTGCGCGGCTTCTGTCGACTTGAGCGTGGCCAGCTCGTGATTCGACTTCTCAGTCTGCTTCTGCTGATAGATCTTGAGTTGCTGCTGTGCTTCTTCTGTCTCTCCTAACGTGCGCAGAACTTTGGCCAGTTCAAAGCGGATTTCGGGACCAGCCGCGCCCAGTTCAATGGCCTTTTCAAACTGCGCCTTTGCCCCGGCAGAATCCCCGAGTTGCGCCAGCACCACTCCCAGGTTGTAGCGGGTATCGTCTCGCTTGGGATCCAAAGTCACCGCTTCCTCGAGGTTCTTGCGCGCTGCAGCATAGTCGCCCGCGCGGCGCTCCAAAATGCCGGACATATAGAGAATATTGATGTCGTGGGGCGCGAGCGCCAGCAGCTTGCGTGCAAGCGGGGCGGCAACGTCATCGTCCTTGTCTTCTTCCAGCATCCAAAGATAAGTGCGCTGCGCCGCAATGTCGCTGGGTTTCTGGTTGGCGAGCTTTTCGGCAAGCGCGGTCGCATCCTCGTTTAGGCCTTGCTGGGCATTGATCGACACCAATGCTTCAGTAAGAGTGTCGGAATCCGGATAACTCTTCAGCCCTTCAGTCAGCAATTGTGTGGCGCTGTCGAGATCGCCCGCATTCCGGTAAGCCGTGGCCAGATCGAGAGACAGGTTCTCGTCAAGAGACATGGAATGAAGACGGCGAATGACCGTTTCGTAGTCTCCAACTGCGATAAGAGACCGGGCCAGCCCGTCGATCGCCGCCATTGAGGTGGGATCGATTTTCAGCACTGCATACCACTCAGGAATGGCCTCCTGGTTTCGGCCCAGGCTGGCAAGCGCGACACCCAGGAGAAGGTGCGCCTTAGCGTCCTGGGGATCAACCCGGAGCGATTTCCGGAATGGCGCAACCGCCTCGTCCATGCGGCCTGCGGTGTAAAGGCTCAGGCCGAGAAGGTAGTTCAAACGCGCCGAAGCGGGTTCAAGTTTGAGCCCCGACCGAACAGTCTCGATAGCGCAGTCTGTTTTGTATTGATCGTAGAACCAGGCGCCCAAATCGGCGTAAGCATTAGCGTCGGGGTGGGCATGAAGCCTGGCCTCCAATGAGGGCAAGCCTGTGCACTCCGCTGCACAAGCGGATGGGGACGCGGCTAAACTGCCCATCAGAAGGCATGCTGTAAGAATGAAGGCTTTCACCGCGACATTCCGACGCGTGGACATGCCGGAATTGAGCTCCCCGGACATTAGGATACATCCAATCGATCGGGCCACGAGCGTGCATCGGCGGGTTTTTCGAATGCGGCCAACAGCGCCGGGTTTGTTGTTGTGGCTCCCGTCACCCGGCAACGCAGGCTACGACCCGACATGCAATAAGCGCGCGGCATTCTCGTAGTAAACCTTCTTCAGAATTGAATCCGGCAGGCCGATGCCCGATATCTGCCATCTTCCCTGGGGTGGAATCCGTGCCGGAGCATAGTCAAAGCTCTCATCGTCCGTCTCGAGGAAGCGGTAGTAGATCTCGTAGAGCCGGTCGCAAAAAACCTGTTGCGGATAGTCGTTTCCATGCGGAATTGCGTCAGTCCCAAAGAGAATCCGATCCTGATATTTCTCAAAAAAGGCACGTGCGGCGCGCGGCTGCCGCCCGAGTTCCCCGATTCGCGCCGCTATGTCCACGCTCATGTTCGGGAAGCGATCGAGTCGCGAAGCAACGTGACCTAAATCTTCAGCAAAATTGCCGACATGCAGGGCAATGAATTGGGTGCGAGGATGACGGGCGAAGACGCGGTCACGCGCGGCCAGCAGCTCATCGTTTGATGGAAAACCCCGGCCGTAGAACGACCAGTCGGGATGATTGTTCAATTCCTCAAAGCGCTCGTTGAAGCAGTCAGTCGGCTTGAAAAACGCGGCTGGATCTGAAACATGGATTGCCACGGGCATATCCAGGCTTGCACATGCTTCCCACATCGGATCGAAACGCGGGTCATCGATTTCGACCAGATTGCCGGTCGTAATTCCGTCACGCAAAAACAGCCCCAAGGTCTTGAGAATCTTCAAGCCCCTGGCTCCCGAACGCTTCGCCTGCTCGATGGCATCAGCCTGAAACCCGGGATAATCAGATTCCAGAAACCGGCTGAACCAGGGTTCGGTAAACGAGCAGAACCTTCCGGGATAGGCTTTGTCGTAGCGGCCGATTGCATCATCCAGTCCGCTACCGAAGCCAGCCGTAAAGTTGTTAAGCATGCGGATATTCTTGCGGTCCATCACGGGCAGCAATTCCTCGGGAGTTGCGAGGTACTGCCGCTCCGCGCCCAAATGCACGCCATTCACAACAAGGTTTGAAAATGACCTGTGCGCATGGATATCGATGACCGGATATCTGGAACGCTCCACTTGGGTCTGTTTGACCGCCAGCATGCTCTGCGGTTCGAATTCCGAAAGGTCAAGCGGCATCGACGCACCCGCCGTCTCGATCGGGGAGGTACTTCTGTCATTGCACATGCTTGATCTCCAAATGGATGTGGCTGTCTTTGAAGCCTCGTGTTTTTCAGCCCGCGAGGCTATGCAGCCTGAATCCCTGCACGACCCGGTTGATAACGCCATTGCTAGACGGCGAATCCGGTTTGAGTCCTTCCTTCATACAGCGGAAGAGCGCCAGTACTTGCCCGAGAATTACGTCAAGAACAGGCATATTCTCGTCGCCGAATTCTGCCAGGCCGTGGCAGTCGATCACCACGTCCCCACCGCGAGCCAGATCAGCCGGAACACCCTCGCCGAAGATAAGCTTCGCCATGCCCAGTTGCTTGTCATTCAACTCCCGAATCAGGTCGCACTCGTATGCCCGCACCAACGGATCGCTGGCCAGACAGCAGACAACCAATGTGTCGGGATGAACCGCGCTCATTGGACCGTGACGCAAACCCAGATACGATTCGCACATAGCCCACACTCGCCCGGCCGTCATCTCGACCATCTTTAAGGCCGACTCCTTGGCTGAGCCGAGGCGTGGGCCGCTCGCAAGATACACGACACGGGCGAAATCACGGCGCGCGAGAGCTGCCAAAGCGTCAAAATTCGCCCGAAGCACTTCGTCCGCCGTCCGGCTCAGGCCCTGGATGAGAGCGAGGTACTTTTCCGGCGTCTCTAACATGCCCAGAAACGATGCGGCCAGCACCATATTGGTGAAGCTGCTGGTCATCACCAGGCTCCGGTCGTTGGTTTGTTCGTCCAGCAAAATCGCTTTCACGTTGGGATCGTCACGATAGGTCGTCGCCAACCGGCCTTTCGCATTGCAAGTCACAATCAGATGCCTGATTTCAGGCTTAGTGACCAGCATGACTGATACTGCGCCGGCACTTTCCGGGCTGTCTCCCGACCGGCCAAGTGAAATCAGCAACCTCGATTCGCAGGGCGCAATTGCCTTGCCGCCGTGCGTCAACAACTCGCCGCCGCCCACCACTTGCACCGGAATCGACAGGCTGTTCTGCAAAGGAAGGCGGACACACTCCCCAGCGTATTCGGAACTACCTGAGCCAGTTAGAATCAGCGCCGTGACGCCCTTGATCGCCTGCCGAAGCCCGTCGGACTGCCTTGCCACATCCTCGCCGGTCCGCAACCAGGTCTCCGGCTGTTGCAGAATCTCCTGCAAGGTATAGAAATATCCCCTCGCACGCTGTTCATCTTCTGCAAATTGAAGCAAATTAGCTGCCTCTTTGCTGCTCTCCACGATGGCACCGGGCCGAGGGTGGCTGATCATTGTTTGCTCCGGGATGACGAACTCGTTCACGACCCCTCCTAATTCGGGAATAAACAATAAGAAAGCACGATATTATCAAGTAAACAGAAACTTTGCAACGCAAAAGCTCTATAAACGCAAATAACAATGAAAGCAAATGAAAAGACAGCCGCATCCCTCGCCCTGCGCCGCCGTTCGAGACTTTCTAATCAGGCGACCGCGAAATTCACTTGTCAGGAGTCAGGGCCAGATACAGACCCGGATTCCAACTTCTAGCGCGCAGCTACGGCAGTTTTCGCGGAAAGAGATGCGCATGGTCAACCTGTCGCCAATCACATAACTGAGATTCGCGCCGCGTGGACTGCTGACAATTTCTAATTCCTCTTCGTTTGCCCTTACTATGAACTCAATCTAGAACCAGATCCGCAAACCGCAGTCTAAACAAACGAGCTATGGAGATGGGATGTAGCGGAGTCTTTATAGGCTCGGATTTTAAGAACATCCGCAGATACAAGGAGCTCGAAGTTCCGCCGCAGGGTGAGTGGGTCGATTTCGACATCGACCTTGATCGGCAGCATCCGGAAGGCGGCTGGGTATGGAATTCAGGCTGCCACGTTGCGGCACGAATCGACCGACAAAAATATCTGGTGCGGGTTCATACGAATTCCCTACTCCTCGGTCGACTCCCGGCCTGCAACCGCCAGCAATTTACTTCGAGTCAATTCTTTCCGCAGCCAGGGACCGGAATCGCATCGCGTGGAGATCGCCTGGCAGCCTGCGCATTGCGCGACATTTCACATTCCTGAGCTGTTTGGCACGCTCGAGTTGGTAGCGGGCAAAGATGGGGCAAGGCCCAGATCGTCCCACGTCAACCGGTAATTCCGAACCGCCAGATGGTGCGCGGAGGCATACTGGTCTCTTGCTGCAGCGATCGAATTGACCCATGTTCCGAATGGAAGCAAGATTTCGCGATACGCAAGATAGCTCATATCGACAGTGCGGTCGGGCAGGTGGTCCTTCACGTCATCCAGTTCGTGCAGGAATTGGCGGCCGTTGGCCTCGGCAACCCGGGGTAACCAGGATACGTTCCAGGTAGTGAGGGCGTTTTGCAATGCCTTGTTACGCCCCCTCCAGATGGCGGTTGCAGTATCGAGTGCCAGATCCACATCCTTAAGAGCGGCCTCAGGATTAGCCAACTTCGCCTGATCAGCGGCGACGAGATAGAGATCCATGTCGTGGATCCCGGAGATCATCTCAAGATTCTGCCGGTACAAATCTGCGATTGAGAGAAAGACTTCCAGGTTGTAGCGATTGAACTGCGACCGCAGAATGTTCTCATCGAGAAGCGCACGTAGAGCGGCGTTGGACGACAGTCCATCAATCGCCAGTTGAATCCGTCTTGCGTTCTGGGCTGACCATTCTGAATGGTAGGCGAGATCGGAGGACAACGCAGGCGGAAGCGGCAGCGCCTGGTCAGTGGCCGGGATGGGTGTCTTATAGATATCGTAAGGACCTCCCCAAATTGGTTTGCGGGCATTTGACGGCTCCGTATCCCATAAGTCGGACCATAACTGCGCCTGATAACTCATCATCCGATAAGCGGTGTCCAAATCTACTGCACCTGGGCCGTAGAAGAGGGGGTAAAACGTGTTCATAAGTTCTTCGGGGCTCGTTCCCGGATGCCAGCCCGCGGCGCCTCCGGCAACATATCCCAGCCAGAAGGTTTCAGGGTGAAGCCCCATATCGCCCCAGCCACAATCGACGATTCCAATCAGGCTTGCGTTCTCCCGTGAAGAATCAAGGGAGATCGTGTTCATAATGTCGGTCACTCGGGGGATTGTGTTATCGGGATCGGGGCCATCCTTGACCAACGGATGCAGGCGTTCTGTCTCGGGCAGCATGAAGTAATCGGGAAAGAGCTTTTCTTCTCCTTCAGCAGAGGTGAAGATTGTCTGCTGGATGCCGCGCCGACTGAATTCCTGATCGAAGCTCTGTCCGTAGACTTCTCCATTGACGATATATGGCGGCAGAGCTTTGATGTCGCTTGGCTTCAACGGGTATTCTCCCCAGATCATGACGGTCCGCCCACGCTCGTGCAAATACCCCGCGGCCTCATTGACGAAGTGAGCAAACACTTGCCCCACTGAACCGAGTGACTTCGCCATATCGGTCTCATTGCATTGGGAATTATTCGCCAGCCCCAGATAGTACGGTTCGTCGGTGGAAAGGAAGAAGTGCTTAACGCCGCGATTGGCATCCAGCAGATCCTGGTACATTCCCTCGAGCAGTTTGTAGGCGTCGGGATTGGTGGCGCATATCTCGTAATCGCTGTTTGGAGACTCCCGCAAGCCGGCATATTCCGGGTGCTTCAGCAGGAAGGCAATGTGCGCGGGTCCGTCGAGATACGGGATAAGCTCAATGTGGTAGTGCAGTCCATAGTCGGTAAGTTCCTGTAACTGCGCCGGACTGAGCGCGTAAGGCTCGACGGCGGCCGGAGCGCTCTTATATTGAAAGTGGCCGTCCAGCTTAATAACAAACCCGTTGATCTTGTAAAACGCGGCTTGCTTTATAGCCCGCTTAAGTTCAGCCATCTTTTCCAGATGATGCGCATCGTCCCAATAAATCTGGCGGAGTTGGAGGTCGGGCCAATCTTCAATCGATCCTGCCGGCAGCCACAATGTTCCCTTCTCCGGGCGTAGCAACTGGATCAACGTGTCGACGCCATAGAAGAGTCCGGTTTGGGCATTGGCGGTAATGGTTACACTACCCTGGTGAAGTTCGATCCGGTATGCCTGTTCCTCCAACGCACCCTTGTCGTTGTCCTGTGCTTGGCCAATGCGCACGCTTCCTGCGGCAATGCGCAATGACAGCACTCCAAGGGAGCTTCCGGGGGTGTTCAGCGCTACGTGGAATCTATTGGATAGCCCCTCGCGCAGAGATTCCACTGCCACATCGTTTGCGCTCACGCCGGAGCCAAGACGGAGTTGCCAGCCATTGCCGAACGAAAAGTCTTCCGTTTCCAGAGATACTTTCTGCGGTTGGGGAATCACCGTGTAACCACGCGCCAACAGCGGAGAGACCGTCTGTGCCAGACCGCCTGAGCAAACGCATCCGAGCACTGCAACAGCTAGTAGGGATTTCATGTCATGTCGCCTTTCGCGGGAGCCCGCCGGCCACAAGCGAAACAACCGGCTCTTGAGCTTGGGATTCAGTGGAAAACCTCATTCGCAAGAAGATCTCCACGCGTAGACTCGTGAACCTTGATTCGAGTTGGAAAGCTTGCCTAAAGCGGCCAAAGCCGGTGCCGCTTCCCTTTCAGGAAAAACCGCACCGGCTTCGGATCGGTTGAGGATGCAAGGTAAGACCACTTTAGAAGGTGAGCTTGCCCTGGAATTGCAACAGACGCGGCGTATTCGCTGAACTTACTCCGCTGTTGATGACGCCGTTGACGCTCGGCAAACCGAGGTTGGTATGGTTGAATACGTTGAACACCTGCATTTCAAGATCGAACTTGGCGTGTTCACCAATCGGCGTCAATTTGTAGAGGGTTCCGTCCGCATTCGAGAAGCCGGGACCGGTCATGTAGTTTCTTGGAATGCCGTTCAGATAATCCCGGTCAAGCAGATTATCGCGCACCAGGAAAGTTTGCCCGGCGTAAGGCCCAGTGTATGGTTGCCCGTTAAGGGTTCCGTTCGGATTGCCAGCGCCGGGATTGGCATCCCATGTGTCAGCATCGAACCACCACGATGCAGTGCGTTGATTGCGGGGCAGAATGCCGCGATTAGCCGAGCCTGGCGCCAGAATGTACTCATTTCCCCAGGGCGCGCCTTGACCGCCAAAACCAGGATTGGAAGAGAAGTACGGCGAGAAGAACAATCCGCTGTGCCACATGTAAAAGAGCGAACTGTTCCAGCCACTCACTACTTCATCGACCAGGGTATTGGATTTGTTCAGGAACTGCTTACCCTTTCCAAAGGGCAGTTCATAGTGTCCGTTGGCGACGAAGGTCTTCTCCGGCATATACGAATCCGGAGAGTAGATGGCCCGCAACCTTTGCGACAGCGGAGCGTTTTGGGTGAGAGAGGCGGGCTCAAGTTCCAGTCCTCCGCCAGAGCCGAGCGTGTCTTCGGCGGTAGTGAACGATCTTCCGTAGGTAAAGTAGCTTTGCAGGAGGAAGGAGCCCTTGAATGTGTGCTTGATCTCGGCGCGTCCCTCGTTGTGGTTCGAATAGCCGAAAAAGCCTATCCTATCGCTATTCCCCTCGCCTCCGGTGTTGTAGATCGGATACGGAGCGATGTTCCAGGAGTTGCCTTCGGCCGTTGCGGGCGCCAGCGCACGCGGAAGGGGAGCGTTGATCGGATCGTAATCGGGCAGGTTCGCGCCGTGATTGCCGATGTATCCCACGCTCACCGCGAAGTCGCCAGGCAAGGTCCGCTCCACGGTGAGGTTCCACTCCTGGGCCCGCTGCGCATGGAAGTTCGGATCCCAGGAATTCAACAGCCAACCACTGGTATTCGAGATTGACGCCAGGGCGGAGGTGGCAAAGTCAGTACCTAATGACCGCGGATTTACATAGTTCGCCGGGAGGGTCGTGCAGTTGCACTGGCCTTGGTATCCATTCGCGCCGGCGGGACCGAACGGGAAGCCGAGCTCCGCCGAAGGATTGCCGCCGTACCCAACTCCTATGCTCGGGTCGATTACGTCGTAAATTACCTGGGCAAAAGGAGCATTGTCGCGCGTGAACCTTTGATACTGCAACAGCGGTATGGCCCAATAGTACATGCCGTATCCACCGCGGATCACAGTCTTGTCGTTGATCTGATACGCAAACCCTAACCGCGGAGCCCAGTTGTTCTTCGGCATGTTCCACAATGAAGACCCGATGCCTGCCTGTGAGGCAGTTTCAATCGGCATGCCGGCAGCCGCGAAGGCCGCCAACAGAGAGGGATTCTGTCCCTTCCCGGAATTGGGGATTACGGTCATGGGCGTCGACTGGGAAAACCACGCCGGAAATCCTGCCGTCCCCAAAGCTACGCAGGAAGTCCCCGCAGTATTGCCCAGAGATGCCGGGATGGAACAGTCGGCACTGTGTTTGAGGTCGATCGTAGACGCCTCGCCTCCTGAGTCCTCGAACGGGCTCCAATACTCCCAGCGCACACCGAGGTTCAAGGTCAGGCGCGGGCTCAACTTGAAGTTGTCCTGCGCGAAGGCGTCGTAATCTGTTTGCCGCGTATGGAAGATGGGATCGATATTGAGCTGCGCCACGTCCGTGTCGCCGAGAAGCATATCGGCCAAAGCGGCGCCCGTATCCGTCGCTGCCTGACTGGGAAGGTCTCCGGCATTTGAGTACAAGGACGTGCCCGCCGGTTGGAGACCGGTATAGCCACCCGCAAATTCATAGTCGCCGGAGGGGTTTTGCTGATCCAGCGAATTCACCCTGGAGTCGACCACCTGAAACCCGAACTTCATTTCGTGCCTGCCGCGACTCCAGGAGTAGTTATCGCCAAGAGTTGCGTTTTGGTTGGGTGACCACTGCGGGTTCTGCGCCTGAATGCCATTGCTGAGGTACGGCTGGTTGACGTCAGTCCAATAGAACTGAGGCCATCCCACAGCGCCGGGATACTTGGGTAGGCCGAGAGTCCACACCGCAGATGGCGCCGGTTCTGAGCCGATATAGTTCCGGAACATCTGTATGCCGACGCGAGCCTCATTGACCGCGCGAGAGCCGATTGGCGAGGTAAAAGAGAGCACGCCATTATCTCCGACTCTCGACTCTAGCGACGGGTCGAGGAGGCCTGAGTTTCCGCCTTGATCAGGTTCGACCTTTGATTCATCCACGTATGTGTAGCGCGCGGAGAGCAGATTCTTGCCGAAAAGCTTGTCGGCTTTCCCTGTGTACCGCAGGGTGCTGATCGACTGGAACGCCATCGGGTTCAGCCAATCGTAGCCGGAGTTCATTCCCTGCAGGCTGACAACGCCTGAAGAGTTTACATTCTCATTGGGCGTCGGCAGGTATGCCAGGACAGCAGCCGCAATCGGGTTTTGCCGGCTCTGAGGAATGGTATTTCCAGGAAATGCCGTGCGGGTAACCACGTAGTTGCCATTCTCATCGATACTGGCAACGCCGCTCATCGGGTCGTAGATGGTAACCGGATTGCCGTTTGTATCCGTATAGTCGGAGAAATTTCCCTTGGTCCAGTCGGTCTGGGGAACATACTCCTTGTCTCCCGCCAGACTGTGATGGATTCGCTTCTCCACATCGAAATAGAAGAAGGTCTTGTTCCTGCCGTTGTACAGCTTGGGAAGCCACACAGGACCGCCCACCTGGCCCCCAAACTCGTTGTCAACCAGATGAGAAGGATAAGAATTGTACCCCCGGGCTTCGAGTCCACCAGTCTGATAAAGCTCGTGCAACTCGCCGTGAAGCTGGTTGGTGCCGCCCTTGGTCACCACATCAACCACGCCCGGCGTAGCATACTCCGCGCTGCCGTTCGAGGTGGTCACTTTGAGTTCCTGGATGGTCTGCAGTGCCTGCGGAGTTTGCTGAAGATCGTTGGTGTAGCGGTCGTTCATGGACTGGCCGTCGACCTGGAAGGTGATCGAACCGCCGGGGATTCCATCGACACGGGTAAAACCGCCGCCCGACCCGCCATAGCTGCCGGCAACCACGCCTGGACTGAAATTCAGAATATTTACGAAGTTGCTGGATTCCACCGGCAAAGTGTTGATGAGCGTCGCGCTCTTGACATCGGAAACGGTTCCGTCTCCCGCGTCAATGACCGGAGTGACGTCAGTGACCGTGACGGTTGTCGTCGCTTTTCCTGGCTTTAACGGAGCGTCGATCACCGCCTCCTGGCCCACGCGAAGCGTCAGCTCTCCCTTCCACGCGTCAAAACCCTGTGCAATAACCTGGATTCTGTATTGTCCAGGGCTGAGTGCAGTAAAGGTGTAGTAACCTTCCTGATTCGACTGCGTGGTGAGCTGTGCCGCCGTTCCCTCATTGATGAGGGTCACAGTGGCCTGAGGCAGCACCGCGCCCGTCATATCGGTTACGGTTCCGCGGATGGTGCCATTCGATATCTGACCATTGCCGGCCTGGCAAAGGAAAAACACGAAGAGCGAGGCCAGCAACAACGCATTTCCAAGTAGTTTGCGTCCCATGAAGACTTCCTCCAATTCCAAATGACCTACATGCTTTTTTGAAAGTTAGAAAATTATCGAACATAAAAGAAAGAAATGTCAATAATAAAATTACAAAGATAACCATCTCTTTCTGGCGAATGCCACCGGAGCTCTCCAATACGCTTACTTATCATTGACTTTTCTGGGATTCTAGCATCGAGCAAATTCCCTTGGAGTGACTTAAATCACTCAATTCGTCGTCCCGAAAATGGTCGTCTGGTTCACTGGCAGCCTTCGGCCAGTTCAGCGAGGTACAGGTTTGACCACGGTGTGAGAGGAAGCACCCAGTTTCGAGGGAGCTGGTTGAACTGCGGCATTCGACGTTGCCGGCAAATTGGGGCTCACCGGCAAATGAGTCTTGTGTGCGGTGGCGGAGACAAAAGCGAGCCGGGCAAGGGCCAGTGAAGTTGACCCGGATCTCAAGAATCATCAAGGGTACGATCATCAATTACAGCCCTCAATTCCCACGGAAAACGGAAAGGAATCGAAAGGGGAAACAGTAGATTGCCCGCTCCGTCTATTGACTCTGATTTAGTATTTGCTTACACTTGGTCGCAATGCGGAGATCAAAAAACAACAGGCCGTTGTTGGCCGAGCAGCGGCGCCGGAAGATCCTTGATCTTCTGGAACAAGAAGGACAAATTACGGTTCACGATCTGGTCGAGCGGTTTGCGATGTCTGCGGTAACAATCCGCTCCGACCTCGATGCCCTTGGCGCTTCGGGCGCGGCGGTGCGGTCGCATGGCGGGGCGGTTCGCCGCCTGGAACCCACTCACGACTACCCGCTCAGCCTCAAGGCCTCCGTCCATCGGACCGAGAAGACGCAGATTGGCCAGGCAGCAGCCAACCTGATTCAGCCGGGAGAAGTGATCATTCTCGACTCCGGCACCACCACTGCCGAGATCGCGCGACAGCTGAAGGCCCGCGCCATTTCCGGGGTCACAGTCATCACAAATGCCGTCAACGTCGTTTCCGAGTTGATGGATGCGCCTGGAATTTCGGTCATCGGCATCGGTGGACTTCTGCGTCCTGTTTCACTCTCCTTTGTCGGACCGCAGGCCGAGAGCATGTTGAAAGAGCTGAATGCCGACCGGCTCTTCCTGGCTGTGGACGGATTCGATCTGGAGGGCGGTCCAACTACGCCGGACGTGCTCGAGGCGCAGTTGAACAGCCTGATGATGAAGGTGGCGAGAGAAACAACCGTGGTCGCCGACTTCAGCAAGCTGGGCCGGCGCAGTGTGTCGCGTATCGGCTCCCTCGATCATGTTCACCGCCTGGTCACAGATACTAAGGCGCCCGAGGCATTCGTCCAGGCTCTGCGAGCCCGCGGCATTGAGGTCATTCAAGCCTGAGGAATCTTAATCTTCTGAGCATGCTGCTCGAAGAGATTCTCGCGCTGTGCAGTGTCGCGAAACGCCTTCGTGCCTCCAGCGCGGGTTTTGCACAAGGCGCCCGCCAGATTTCCCTTGAGTAGGCAGTTTTACAAGCCGACCCCAAAAACAAACTAAGTCAGGAATCCGATATTGACTCCCCGGAGCCCACAGCGTCGTTGGTGTCAAAACGGCATAAAGAACTCTGGCGCGGCAACGCCAGCGCCGCTTTCACTCCCATTTTACGTTTCGTTATTTTATTTATCGACAGTAAAGAAAAGAAAATGATATATATTGATTCGACATGGCAACCAAACGCTGATCCAGCTAGAAAACGGACTCGCCCAGCCGAGCCTTCCTGCCCGAGGCACTTCCCGGGACACAAAGTCAGGCAGCCCGGCTAGCAAGGATATTTAATCGGATGGCAACCGCAGTTGCAGAACCGGCATTGAAGCGCATCCTCTCAAGGAAAGACCTGATCCTGTATGGACTGGTTCTGCTGACGCCAACTGCCGCCTACCCTGTTTTCGGAATTGTGCAGCAGAGCTCGCACGGGCATACGGCGCTCTGCTATCTCGTGGCCATGGTCGCGATGCTGTTTACAGCTGCAAGCTATGGCAAGATGTCTGGCGCATTTCCCTCTGCTGGATCCACCTACACCTATGCGCAGAAGGCTCTCGACCCCCACGTCGGTTTCATCGCCGGGTGGGCAATGATCCTCGACTACTTTCTTATTCCGTTGCTCAGTGTGGTTTACGTAGCGCTGACAGCCAACCGTTTGTTCCCTCAGATCCCCTATTCCGTTTGGGCGATCTTATGCACGGTTCTGATTACCGCGATCAACGTGCGCGGTATTCGTGTCACGGCGCAGGCGGGAAACGTGATGATGGCGCTGATGACAGTCTGCGCCGTCCTGTTTGCCTTCGTGTCGGCCCGCTGGATAATCTTGCAGCACGGCGTATCGGGACTGCTCGACTGGCGCGGTATCTTCCGGCCTGAGACCTTTTCGGTTCATGCATTGATGGGCGGAGCAGCCATCGCGACCATCTCCTACATCGGATTCGATGCGATCTCAACACTGGCGGAAGATACCATTGAGCCGGAACGCGACATCTCGTTCGCAACCGTTCTTGTCTGCTTGATCCAGGCGGTCTTCTGTGGAGTTACGGCATACCTGGCGGCGCTGGTCTGGCCGGATTTTCGCACCTTCCCAAATCCCGAAACCGCGATTCTCGACATCGGCCGCCTTGCCGGGGGCGCGTGGATGATGGGTTCCCTGATCTTTATTCTGCTGGTTGCCGGCTTGGCGAGCGCGCTCACCGGCCAAGCCGGGGCTTCTCGCCTCCTGCTGGGAATGGGAAGAGACGGCGTTATCTCACGACGGATTTTTGCGCACGTCGATCCGCGTTTCTCCACGCCGACCCGGGGCATTTATCTGATGGGAATTGTTTCTCTCGCCGGTTCGCTCCTCATGCGGTTTCAGGAAGTAGCCGAGCTGCTTAACTTCGGCGCCTTTATCGGCTTCATCCTTGTCAACCTCAGCGTAATCAGGCATTTCTATTTCCGTTTGCATCAGCGCAGCGGCTTCGCCTTCTTCTCCAATCTGATCTTTCCCCTGGCGGGCGCGCTGGTGTGCACCTTGGTTTGGCTTAACCTCAGCGTGAAAGCACATGTGGCCGGATTCTGCTGGCTCGGAATCGGCGTCGTCTACCTGGCCGTAATTACTCGCGGATTCCGTCTCGCCCCGAAAACCCTGACCAGTCTCACGCAGGTTGAGTGATTGCATTACCGATCGCATCGATGAGGGAGTGAACTGCAATGAAGATAACGAGAAGAGAAATGATTCAGGGAACCATGGCTGCAGTACCCGCCTTCGCGATCAATTCCTTGGCCGTACCCGAGGTTGCGACTGCGCAGGATGCGCCTGCTTCAAAATCGGTGCTTTTGCACGACGATTTTTCAAAATTGCCCGCGGGATGGCTGACCTTTCCAGTTGGCGTTCAGAACACCGCGATCCAGGAAAACCATTGGATCGACGCGCGGGCGCACGCCTTCGGCGCGTGGAGCAACGGCGTTGCAGATCAGGATGCATGGCTCGTGTCGACGGAAGCGGCAACGGGCAAGTCCTATATGATGCAGCACTGGTCGCATCCTCCCAACGAAGTCCGCGCGGTTTTGATAGCCGGAGAGGAGGAGTGGGCGGATTATTCCTATCAGGCGTTGGTTAAACCTCTCGCTTACGACGGGATCGCGGGCATCGCCTTTCGTTATCAGAGCAGCCTGCACTACTACCTTCTCGGTCTTTCGGGAGGGGATACCGTGCGGATCGATGTGCAGCATCCGATCGCGAAAACATTCCGTGTCCCGGACTGGGAGACAGTGGCGAGTGCTCCGTTCAAGTACAGCACTGACGATTACTACCTGCTCAAGGTGGAGAACCAGGGGTCGAGAATTCGCGCCTTCATCAACGGAGCTCAGGTGCTGGAGGTCAACAATGCACAGTATCCGGCCGGCAAAATCGGTTTGAGTGCGAATATTCCCGCTCGGTTTCAGGATGTGTCGGTTCTAGCCTCGGCAGCCGCGAATCAGAAGATATCGAGTAGCATCGGCAGCCGCAACGCAGCCCTTGCGCGACTGCGGGAAGACAATCCGCAGCCCCGGTTGTGGCGAAAATTCTCTGTCGACGGATTCGGCAGCGGTTCCAACGTCCGATTTGGCGATTTGGATGGAGACGGCGAAATGGAGATGCTTCTCGCTCAAAATATCCAGACGGTCTCGCATGACTCCTACGACATGATCAGTTGCCTCACCGCAGTCAAGCTCGACGGCAGAATTCTCTGGCAGTCGGGAAAACCGAATCCCGGCAATGCCCTGCTGACCAACGATAATCCCTACCAGATTCATGACGTCGACGGCGACGGGCACAACGAGGTGGTGACGGTTCGTGACTTCCAGTTGCAGATTCTGGATGGACGCACCGGAAAAATCAAGAAGTGGCGCTGGATGCCGGAGACGCCGGCGCTGCCACCTGACCATCCTGACAATGCCATCCGTCCTTACCAGCGCGAGCTCGGAGATGCGGTCTTCTTTGTCAACGTCACGGGAAACCGCGAACGTCACGACATCCTGGTGAAAGACCGCTATCAACACTTCTGGATTTATAACAACCAGCTTGAGCTGTTATGGACTGGTGAAGGCCAAACCGGGCACTGCCCTTATCCCTTCGACGTGGATGGATACGACCGCATCATGATCGGCTATTCGATGTGGGATCATAGCGGCAAGAAACTGTGGTCGCATGATACCGATTTGCTGGATCACGCAGATTCCATTGCGGTGGTGAACTTCAGCGGGAAACCCGACGAGCAGCCGCGAGTCTATTCGACCGGAAGCGATGAAGGTTTTCTGATGTTCAGCTATGACGGCCGCATCCTGAAACATCTCCTGGTGGGCCACGCGCAGTGTTCGAGCGTTGGCAAATACAGAATGGATGTTCCCGGTCTTCAATTCATGATGGTGGACTTTCACTGGAATCCCGGTGTCATGCTGCTGTTCGACTGGGAAGGCAATATCCTGCAGACGGCAGAGCCCATTCACAGCGGAAGCAAGCTTGTCCCGGTGAATTGGCGTGGCGACGGCGAAGAGTTCGTACTTCTCTCCGGCGATGCGAAGTACGGCGGAATGATCAACGGCCGATTTGAAAGAGCGGTGATGTTTCCCGATGACGGCCACCCGGACCTTGCCTGCTTCGCACTCGATCTGACTGGGGACGGCCGCGACGATGTGGTTCTCTGGGATGAGAAAAGCGTTTGGATTTACACGCAGGACCGGCGGTTCCGCGGAGAAAGGATGTATGCGCCGGCCAGAAATCCGCTTTACAACATGTCGAATTACTCTTGCATCGTGTCTACGCCCGGCTGGAGAAATGTTTGACGGCTGACGCCGCTTGAGTTGCTGACGTAGCGCACACATACTTCCATTTGCAAACGGTATTCTTAATCCCGTTTGGCAAAGGCTCCATAATGCTCGCCGCTTGGATCGGGCACCGGCGCGAACAGGAAACAGCATCTCTGGTCTCGTAGCAGTTGCACCCGAAAGGCAGGCTTGGTCAGTGAATCGGCGCAGTTTTCTCCACAACACCGCGGCATTGTGCGCTCTTCCTTCGCTCCGGGACACATCTTCCGCAGCGGTGGGCTCAAGTGTTACTCCATTACCGTTCTCGCAATTGCCGCTGGATGCCGGTTCCCTTCTCGCTCCTATCGACTTGAAGCCCGCGCGTTGGATTTGGTATCCCATGGACCGCTGCCTGCCGAGTACGGTGGTTTTGCTCCGTCGCGAAGTCACGTTGGATTCAGTTCCGCGTTCGGCAACCGGTCGTATTCTTGCCGACAGCCGCTACAAGCTCACTGTCAATGGCTCAAGAGTGCAATGGGGGCCGGCGCCCTTCGATCCCCGTTGGCCCGAAGCAGACCCGCTCGACCTGACGCCGTATCTGCGCAGTGGAATGAATGTAATCGGCGCCAGCGTGCTCTATTACGGCCAAGGCGATGGAACGTGGGTCATGGGCAAACCCGGTCTTCTATTCCAACTCAATTTCGAATGGCCTGACGGTCGCCGGGAACAAGTGGTTTCAGATGATCATTGGCAGGCACACCTCGCGCGAAGCTGGACGCCGGGCCGCTACAAGCGCTGGTACCTGCGAGCATTTCAGGAGCAGTTCGATGCGCGCCTGTATCCCTACGGCTGGGACGAGCCGGGCTTCAAGCCGGACAGCGAGTGGAGAACCGCTGGAGTCTATAGTATCGGCGGCGACAAGCCTTCAGTCTGCAGCCGTAACGCTGATGTGATGCAAAGTGAGGGCAATCCGGAGATGTGCTCTCTGCGCGCGCGGAGTGTGCCCATGCTTTCGGAGCCTGTGTTAGGCGGCTTTTCACTCCGGGAAAGCTCCTGGCTCACCTGGAGTTGCCCCCCGGAAGAATACTTCGATTTGAGAACCCCGGATGCGTGCACCGGTGAATGGGCTCCAGCCGCCAAGCAGATTTCCAGCGACGCCTGGCAGGTAGAACCAAACGGCAATCGGACAGCCGCGTTGACTTTCGCGCGCGATGAGCAAGTGGTTGGCTGGCCGGCATTCACAATCGATGCTCCTGAAGGAACCGTTGTGGAGATCCTGGTGCACGAAGCGCACCAACCTGGAAGCTGCTTCCTCCTCAACTCCCACTTCGATTCCTGGAGTCGCTTCATTTGCCGAGAAGGTGAGAACCGGTTCGAGACATTCGACTTTGAAAGTTTCCGCTGGATTCAGTTCATCATCCGCAACTACAACCGGCCGGTTGTCCTGAAGGATATTTCAGTTCGCCGCCGGATTTATCCGTGGCCCAGCCAGCCCTCGATTACATGTTCCGACCCAGCCCTCAACAAGCTCCTGGCTGCAAGCGTGAATACGCTCAACAATTCCGCGCAAGACACCGTGGTAGACGGAATGGCCCGCGAACGCCAGCAATACAGCGGTGACTGCGGCCATCAGCTTCACGCCGTCTATCATGCGTTCAATGAATACCGGTTGCCGGGCCGCTTTGTGAACACCTTTAGCCAGGGCGCATCACCCAATGGCTACTTCCTCGATTGCTGGCCCGCCTTCGACCGGGTCTGGCGTGTGGGTGAACGCAGCATTGAATTGACGCGATGGGGACCGATTCTCGATCACAGTCTCGGGTTTGCATTCGACTGCTACCATCACTACCTCTATACCGGTGAACTGGAGACACTGAAGGAGGCCTATCCGCGATTTGCCGCGATGCACGAGTATTTCAGATCGATTCGCGACCAGTACGGACTACTGAGAGTAGAGGACCTCGGCATTCCGTACGTTTGGATCGATCACAACGCTTACGCTCAGCAGCGCCACAAGCAATGCGCATTCAATCTCTATGCCGCAGCCGCTTTTCAGCACGCGCTTGCGCCCCTGGCCCGCGCATTCGGCGACCGGGATCCGGCGCAATCGATCGAAGGGTTTGGTCGGGAACTCGAATTGGCGGCCGTACGGCGATTTTGGGATACAGACCGCAAGGTTTTCGTTGCCAACCTCCCCTGGAGCACCGAAGAAGGACGGATACGGATCTGCGATCGTTCACTCGCGACATCGATATTGTTTGACCAGTGCCCAGGCGGCTTTACGGCATCAGCAGTCGACATGCTGGCAAGCTGCCCCGCGGAAATGGGCCTATCCTATCCCGCAAACGCGGTCTGGCGTTACTGGGCCCTCGCCAAGGCGCGCCGGATGCAGGTGGTTCTCGATGACTTCCGCACCCGGTGGACAATGCCTTCAGTGGAGGAAAACAACACGCTTTCGGAAGATTGGACTCCGAGCTACGACAGCGAATCGGAATGGAGCCATTGTCCGGTTTCGCCGCTTATTCTGCTCTATCACGGCATCATGGGGCTCCGCGCAACAAGCCCTGGCTTTCAAACATGTGTCATCGCACCACAGCCATGCGATGTGAAACAGATCGCATGCGAAGCACACACCGTGCATGGCCCAATACGTTACTCGGTCAAGCAGGTTGCCTCGGGCCGGGAACTCGCACTGCAGGTTCCGGCTGAAATCGAAGCCGAGTTGATTCTCGAAGTGGGCGAAAATCTTCCCTTTCCTCTGGGACACGAACCGGCGCCTCCCGGCTGCCGCTCATACCGTTTGCCAAAGGGTGAAACGGTTAAGTTGCTGCTAAAGTGAGGACCTACGGACCAAAGGAATGCCCTATGAAGCTGAATCGGTTTTACGCATCGGCGCTCTTTTCTGTCTCCGTTGTCTTGACCCAGGCACAGGCGCCCAGCCGTTCCGGTTCCCGCAGCCCCAGAAGAACTGCCTGATGTGGGTTCTCAACAACAGCAATAAATATCTAAGCGTTGTCACCAACGGCGGGGATTCTCCCGTTCGTAGTGTGGTAGAGCGCCCGGCAGGACTTCAAATAGAGGAACTTTGGCGAGAATTGCCAGTGGAACAGAGTCCGGATTCGGTTTTTCAGCTTGGCCCGCGGAGCTTCGTGTCAGTCAATTTCATGGCAGTCCTAAATGGACCGTTCCGGCGAGGTACCCCCAGTCGCGAGGAAATACCCCACGACCTTGGATGCCCGAAAAAGGCACCCCCAAAAGTACCCCCAGGAACGGATGGCTTCTGCATTACCATCCTGGACCGCTCTGGGCGCTGATTTGTCGTGGATTCAGCATGTTACGAAAGGAATGGTGGTCTAATCTAAACTTCGCTAAACCCTTTTGGAAGAGGTTTTGGCTGCCCCCCAGGGATTCGAACCCCGATATGCTGATCCAGAGTCAGCTGTCCTGCCGTTGAACGAGGGGGCAACAACAGCAGAGCGAACGCCCTGCGCGCAGCCTGTTTGGACTTATCTGCCGGTAAAGACAGCGCAAGACCCAACTTATTCATCATAAGGAACATTCCGAGCCCGGGTCAAACCGCCTAGAGTCTTTCCGGCTGTCGTTTGGCAATCACCCTTCCCTGTCCAGAATCATTTTTCCAGTCCTGCGAACTCCTCTTCCTTTGAGCCCCGGCTGCACCCGGCGAGATACCGGCTTTTCGTGGCGCAGTGCGATGGTTCTCTACAACGGCTATCCGGACCGATCTGTAGCTCTTCGTGGCTATCTTGTTTATCTTTTCCTCATGTACAATCGCCACTGTCATTGTGGAGTTATCTCTTAACCTCGCGTGGGCTGTGTTAGCAGCAGCCATGGTCGTCATCTGGCTCCGCTTCCGCTCCTGTCATAAAGCCAACGGCAGCATGCAGTTGGCGGCCCTGATAGTCTGCATCGCGATTCTGCTTCCGGTGATTTCGATTTCCGACGATCTGATGGCCGTCCAGTTCACAGCCGAAACCGACACTTCGCTACGCTGGGGGCATCGGCCCTCAATCAACCACGCTGTTCCCCATCACGCTCCTGTATTGCTCCACGCTCCGTTTGCCGGCCTGTCTTCCGCGCCACTCGCCAAGCCGGCCACCGAAGTCTCGCACTTGGCTTTCATCCTCACACAGGCCTCAATTCGGCTTCTGAACCGCCCGCCTCCTGCCCTCTGATTCCCCACATAGCTTCCTGTTTTGTTATTGCGGCTCTATCCCTCTGACCGCCCTGCATATTTCGGCGCAAGGTTTTATGAAGCCATTCTTCTCATGTTCCGTCGCACCCGCAGCAATGCTCTTTCTGCTGCTCACTTCTGCCGGCGCGACGGCTCAGCAAGCCCTCACCTGGGACCAGGTGCGCACTCGATTCGAAGCCTCAAATCCCGCCCTGCGCGCTGACGCAGACAACGTGGACGAAATGCGGGCCGAAGAGATCACTGCCTATCTCCGCCCCAATCCCCAGTTCACGGCCACAGCCGACGGCACATCGATTGCCCCCGCCAACGGCGTGTGGACCCCGCTCAAAGGCACCTTCGTCTCGCCCAGCTTCAGTTACCTGCATGAGCGCGACCACAAACGCGAACTGCGGCTCGAAAGCGCACGCGAGGGCACGCACATCTCCGAATCGGAGCACGAAGACCTTAAGCGGACGCTCGAATTCGTTCTCCGCACCGCGTTCGTCCAGACTCTCGAGGCCAAGACCGTCCTCGACTTCTCCAAAGCCGATCTTGAGTACTACGACCACATCATAGAAATCAGCAATGACCGCCTCAAGGCCGGCGACATTGCCCAGATTGACTTCGACCGCATCGAACTCCTGCGCGTGCAGTACGAGTCCGAACTTCAGACTGCCTTGGTCAACCTGCGCACCGCCAAGATTCAGCTGCTCGAACTTCTCAACGACCGTACCGCCGTCGATCAGTTCGACGTAGCCGGCTCATTTGACTTCTCTGAAACCCTGCAGCCTCTCGATGACTTCAGGCAGATGGCCTTATCCACCCGCCCCGACCTTCAGGCGGCTCTGGCGGCCATGCAACAGGCCGAAACCAACCACAAGCTCGCGAATGCAAACGGCTCAACCGACCCCACCCTTAGCGCCTGGTACACTTGGAACTCCTCTAACAACAATCCCAACGGCATGCAGACGCTGGGCGTGAGCGCCAGTATTCCCCTGCGCATCTTCGACCGCAACCAGGGTGAGAAGAAACGCACCCAGATCGACATTGAGCGCAGCCGCGAATCCGAAGAGTCAACCCGCTCCCAGGTTTTTTCCGGCGTTGACACGGCTTATGAGCTGGTGCGCAGTAATATTGAGCTGCTCAAGCCCTACAAGGCCAAATACAACGATGAAGCTCTGCGCGTGCGCGACACCGTCACCTATTCCTACCAGCACGGCGGTGCATCTCTCATGGACTTTCTGAACGCGCAAAGCGATTTCCGCCAGGTGCAACTGGCCTACGCACAACTCATCGGCGCCTACTTAACCGCAGCCGCTCAGCTCAATCTGGCCGTGGGCCGCGAGGTGATGCAATGAAGCAACGTCGACTCACACAATTCGCAAAACTCCTGGCTGCACTGGCGGTCACTGGCGCGGTTGGATTGTCTTTTCCCGGCTGCAAGTCGAAAGAAGGCGGCGACGGGGCGCCTCCGCCCGCTCAGGTGGTCGAAGTGCCCGACATGAACCTGATCACTATCGACCAGAACGACCTCAAGAAATTTCCTCTTGCCACGGTCGAACAGATGCAGGCTCCCTCCCTGCTGAATGCCACAGGCTCCGTCGTCCCGGACGTTTCGCGCGAGGTGCCGGTCATCTCTCTCGCCAATGGGCGCGTGGTCGACATCGAGGTGCGGCTCGACGACAACGTCACGAAAGGCCAGTTGCTCTTCAAGGTGCAGAGCCCCGATGTAACCAGTGCCTTCGACGCTTATCTCAAGGCGTTGAATGACGAGCAGCTCGCCCGCAAAAACTGGACCCGCGCACTGGATCTGCTCGGTCACGGAGCCATCTCGCAGGCGGCCGCCGACCAGGCCGAAGACGCCGAAAAAGACGCCAAAGCCGACTTGAACGCTGCCGAGCAGCAGTTAAAGATGCTGGGAGTCGATGAGGATCACCCCACGGATGTGATGAACGTCTACGCCCCCGTCTCCGGAGTCATCATCGGCCAGAACATCACCAACTCAGCGGCAGCGGGCGTCAATCTCAGCGGTTCGTCTACGGCCTTCACCATCGCCGATCTCAGTCACGTCTGGATTCTCTGCGACGTTTACGAAAACGACATTCCCAAACTGCAACTTGGCCAGCAAGCCCTCATCGTTCTCAACGCTTATCCCGAACGCCCGCTCACCGGCCGCATCGGCGACATCGGTCCGGTTCTCGATCCCTCGCTGCGCACCGCCAAGGTCCGCGTTGAACTCGAGAACCCGGGCTTTCTCAAGCTCGGCATGTTTGCCACCGCAACCTTCACCGGCAGCACGGAGCAAACCGTCTCAGTGGTTCCCGCCGATGCCGTGCTTCACCTGCACGATCGCGACTGGGTCTACGTGCCGGCGGGCGGCAATCACTTCCGTCGAACCGAGGTTTATGCCGGAGCAATGCTCCCTGGCCATCGCCAGCAGATTCTCTTCCTCTCCGGCGTTCAGCCCGCTCAGCAGGTTGTCACCAACGCACTCCTGATTGACGCTGCGGGGAACCAGTAAATGATTCGCGCTCTCGTCGACTTCGCGCTCAAGAATCGCTGGCTGGTGCTCGGCGGAGTCGTTGTGCTCACCGCCTGGGGCGTTCTCGCATTCCGCAGCCTGCCCGTCGAAGCCTACCCCGACGTGGCCAACAACTACGTTCAGATCATCACGCAATGGCCGGGGCGCAGCGCCGAAGAGATCGAGCGTCAGGTCACGGTTCCCGTCGAAATCCAGATGGCCGGCATTCCCCACCTCACTCATCTGCGTTCTACTACGCTCGCCGGTCTCTCCAGCCTGATGCTGATCTTCGACGACGATTCAACCAGCGACATCAATCGCGAGCACGTTCTTGAGCGGCTCAGCATGGTCAACCTTCCGGCCAATCTTGTGCCGCAGATGGGCAGCGATTGGAGTCCCGTCGGTCAGATCTTCTGGTACACCCTCGAAAGCACCAATCCCGAATACGACGTGATGGAGAAGAAGTCTCTCGAGGACTGGACCCTCGAAAAGAACTTCAAGAGTGTTCCCGGCGTCGTGGATGTCTCGAGCTTCGGCGGGCCCACGAAGGAATACCAGATCCGCCTCGATCCCGATAAGCTCGTCTCCTACGGCCTCTCCATTTCCCAGGTCGAGCAGCAGATTGCAAATAACAACTCCAACGGCGGCGGCAGCTTTATCGAGCAGGGCGAGCAGCAAGTCAACGTTCAGTCGCTCGGCCTATACAGGACGATTCAGGACATCGAAAACACGGTCATCAAGACTCAGACCGGCGCTTCCATCCGCGTGAAAGACATTGCCACCGTCGTCCAGGCGCCCAAGATTCGCCTCGGCCAGATCGGCCGCTCCACGCATCTCCCCGACGGCGCAATCATCGACAATCCCGATACCGTCGAAGGAATCGTGCTGCTCCAGAAGGGCGATGACTCCGATCCCGTTCTGCAGGGCATTCACGAAGAAGTCCACAAGCTCAACAACGGCATTCTGCCGCGCGGAGTCAAGGTAGTTCCCTTCCTCGACCGTTCCGATCTTGTCCGCTTCACGGTGAACACCGTTGAATACAACCTGACCGCAGGCATGATTCTTGTTTCCATCATCCTGTTCTTCTTTCTGGGCAACGTGCGCGGCGCCGTCGTCGTGGCTCTCACTATTCCGTTCTCGCTTCTGTTTGCCGCAATCTGCCTCAACCTGATTCACGTGCCCGCAAACCTGCTCTCGCTCGGGGCGCTCGACTTCGGCATGCTGGTCGATGGTTCGGTGGTGATGATTGAGAACATCGTCCGCCATCTGTCGCGTACGCGCACTGGCCTCACTCCAGCCCAGCGCATTCGCGAGGCGGCGCACGAGGTGCAGCGGCCTGTCTTCTTCGCCCGCGGCATCATCATTACTTCGTATCTGCCTATCTTCACGCTGCAGGCCGTCGAGGGCCGGCTCTTCAAGCCCATGGCCTGGACGGTCTGCTTCGCCCTCTTCGGCGCGCTGCTCTTCGCCATCCTCGTCGCGCCGGTCATGGGGCTTGTGCTGTTTCGCAAAGGAGCCAAAGAGTGGCGCAACCCTTTTATGGAATGGCTCACCGTTCGCTACCGCGACGCCGTACGTGCTGCCATCACGCATCGCTACCGGACCCTCGGCATCTCGGCAGTTCTCTTCGCCTTCGCCATCTATCTTTCTGTCGGCGGACCCATCGGCTCGGAGTTTTTGCCTCACCTGGATGAAGGCTCCATCTGGGTGCGCGGAACTCTGCCGCCCAGCGTTGGCCCCACAACCAGCATCGACTTTACCAACAAGGCTCGCTTGGTCATGGCATCGTTCCCTGAGGTCACGAAGGTCGTCAGCCAGACCGGCCGCCCCGACGACGGAACCGACACCACCGGCTTCTTCGACACCGAGTACTTTGTCGACCTCAAGCCGATGAAAGAGTGGCGCCCCGTCTTTCACCAGGACAAGGATCTTCTCATCGCCGCGATGGATAAGGAACTTGAAAAGT
Organism: uncultured Acidobacteriaceae bacterium; assembly: GCA_963808695.1. GTDB lineage: Bacteria > Acidobacteriota > Terriglobia > Terriglobales > Acidobacteriaceae > Telmatobacter. The sequence goes on along the minus strand of CAWEHF010000016.1, from coordinate 25,252 downwards.
TTCCCGGCGTCATCTGGAACTACTCGCAACCCATCTCAGACAACATGGAGGAAGCCGTCTCAGGTGTGAAGGGCGAACTGGCAGTCAAGCTCTACGGCGACGATCTGCGCAAGCTTGAGAGTACCGCCGACCTGATCCAGACGCAGATGGAGACCGTGCGGGGCATCGAAGATCTCGGCATCTTTCGCATTATCGGCCAGCCCAACCTGAACTACGCCGTCGACCGCGATGCCGCGGCTCGCTGGGGCATCAACGTCTCAGACATTCAGGATGCAATTCAAACCGCGGTGGGTTCTCAAGCATTGACGCAGGTGCAGCAGGGCGAAGCCCGCTTCGACGTAACCCTCCGCTATCAGCAGCAATACCGCGATACCCGCGATGCCATCGAGAATGTCCGCCTGCTCGCACCCACGGGCGAGCGCGTCTCGCTCGCGCAACTCACCAAAGTCTCTACCGATGACGGGGCGGAAGAAATTTATCGCGAAGGCGGCCAGCGCTACATCGCCATCAAGTACTCGGTCCGCGGCCGCGACCTCGGTTCTACCGTCGAAGAGGCCATCGGCAAAGTGACGCGGAACGTGAAACTGCCCTCGGGCTATCACTTCGAGTGGGCCGGCGAGTTTGCCAGCCAGCAGCGCGCCAACCAGCGGATGGCCATCGTGGTGCCCATCACCATGCTCGCCATCTTCCTCATCCTCTACACTATGTTCCGCTCGTCCAAGTGGGCGCTGCTCATTCTGGTGAGCGTCATCATGGCCTCAGTCGGCGGCCCGCTTGCCCTGTTCATGACCCACACCAATTTTTCGGTTTCGTCGGCGGTCGGCTTCCTCGCGCTCTTTGGAGTCTCGGTCGAAATCGGCGTCATCATGCTCGAATACATCAATCAACTGCGCGCCCGCGGCAATACCATCATCGACGCGGCAGTCGATGGCGCCGTCCTCCGCCTGCGGGCCATCATGATGACCATGCTCGTGGCCACGCTGGGCCTGCTGCCGGCCGCGCTTTCGCACGCCATCGGCTCCGATTCTCAGCGCCCCTTCGCAATCGTCATCGTGGGCGGCCTCATCACCAACCTCGCCATTAGCATCTTCCTGCTGCCCACGCTTTACGTTTGGATGGCGCGCCAGGATGACGTGCTGCCGCAAGCAGAAATGTCGGAAGAGGTGTAGCCCTTCAGCCGGCCAGCCCCAGCGCCCGCGCAATCTCCTCCGCAGCCTCAACGGGCGAGCACACGCTGGTGTCAATCCTGACCGCAGCCTCCGGCATTTCCGGCGTGTCGAAGACCCCGTCCGCAAAAAGCTCTTCAAACAACTCGACCGACGTCAATTTCCCAAACTCGCTTCTCGTTGCATCGCCCATCCGCCGTTTCAGTTCCTCCAGCGGGCAAACCAGCTCCACAAAGTCCAGCCTTCCCAATGCTTCAGAAACGGTCTTCTCAACTTGGCTTACAAACGACGGCCGCACGGTTCTCTCCTGCGCAAAAGTGAAGATCAGGCCAGGGATTCCGGCGTTCGACGCATCCTTCATTACGGCCAGCCAGAATCTCCTCCCGCAGCCGAACGAACCCGGGGCTGCCAAACTCAAAGACAGAAAGCAGCAAATCGACCACGAGATGGTTGTGGAAGAGCTTGAATCCGGTTCTCGCCGCCAGTTCCCGCGCCACGGTCAGCTTTCCCGTCGCCGGCATCCCATAAATAAATATCAGTCTCACTGCAATTTGCCTCGGTCTCCGAGCACGGCTCTTCGATCTTCCACCGTCCGAGCCAGCAGCTGGGAGCTGGTAGCTTGAAGCTCGTTCCCTATTCCCTACTCCCTGTTCCCTGCTTCTCTCACTCTTCCCTAAGCACTTCCAGCGGCCTCAGCCCCAGGATCCTGTAGCTCGCAATCCAGCCGGTGGCCGTGGCCAGCACCGCAGTACCTGCCAACGCGATCAGCGTTGCTGTCCAATCCACGTGGAAACCGACTTCAAGCCGGTGCAGCAACACACGGGTGAGCAGATTCGCAAACACCACGCCCACTGCCCCGGCCAGCAATCCCAGCACGCTGAATTCCACGCTGAAAGTGCGCACAATGCGCATCCGCGTTGCTCCCAGAGTTTTCAACACGACCGCCTCGCGCATGCGCCTGAAGCGCGTGCTGGCGATGCTCGAAGCCAGAATCATCAGCCCGGCCAGAATCGAGAATCCCGCCAGCAGCCTTACCACAAACGTGATCTGATCCACCACGCTTTCAATCCGCTCCATCACATCGGCGACATTGATCACCGTAATCGTGGGATACGCCGCAAAGAACGCGCGCTCCATGGCGCCCACCTTGCCGGGATCGATGTGCACGCCTCCGTACCACGTCGCGGCCTGATTCGAAATCAGTCCCGAAGGCACAAAAAACTCAACCCGCGCGCTCAGATGCTGCCCATCCGGTTTGTAAATTGCGCCGACCTTCAGCTTGCGATCCGTGCCGCCGGTCTCCAATTCCATCTGCGTTCCCACATGCAGGTGCAGCCGGCTCGCCAGTCCTTCGCTGATGGCGATCTCGGCATCGTTGGCGCTCTTCCACCATTCGCCCTGCGTGACCTTGTCGCCCTCGGGCGCGCTATCGGCCCAGCTCAGTTCAGCGGTTTCAAGCATTCGAATCGGAAAATGCTGGCCCTTGAACTGCTCCAGGGGCTTGCCGTCGATGGAAACGAATCGGCCCATCACCACCGGCAGCAGATCGAGCTGCTGTTTGACGCCAGCCTGGTGCGCAAAAAAGTTCTTCACGCCGGCCACTTCTTCGCTGCGCATATCAATCAGGAAGATATTCGGGAGCTTGGGCGAAGCGGTCAAACGCAGATCGCGCAGGATGTCGGCCTGAAGCAGATACACGGCCAGGATCAGCATCACGCCCGTGCCCAGCGCAGCCAGCACCGGCGCTGATTGGTTCCCGGGCCGATAGAGATTTGCCAGCCCATGCCGCAGCGAGCCAGGCAGCCGCAACCGCGTCAACGTGAGAAACAGCCTCAATGCCAGCAGCGTGAGGGCAGCCAGCAGGAGCAGAACTACAAGCGCGACCGCGAACGCGATGCCGAAACTCACTCCCACCACAACGGAATCGGATAAGGCCCACGCAATCCCGACAAGCGGCACAACCAGCGCGGCGGCAAGCAGCAACTGCGGCCAGCGACGCAGCCAGCGTTCCAGGAACCCCCGGAATCCTCCCGCGCCTTGCTCCACCATCCGTCGCAGCACCAGCACCGGCCGCACTCCGCGCACATCGAGCAATGGAGGCAAACAGAACAGCAGCGTAGTCAGCACGCCCGTTCCCAACCCCGCCAGGCAAGACTTCCACGGGAACCTGAGCACCGTGTGCACCGGCAGCAGGTTGCCGAAGGCCGACGGCAGCGCCACCATTACCACCACTCCCGCCGCTACTCCCAGCAGCGCGCCGGCCAAGCCCAGCCCCAGCGTCTGCAACGCAAAGATGCGCAGCAGGTCGGTCGAATCGGCGCCCATCGCCTTCAAAATCGCCAGCGTATCCATGCGCTGCTCAAGGTGCGCATGCATGGCCATCGCCACGCCAATCGCGCCCAGTACCATGGCCACCAGGCAAATCAGGCTCAGAATAGCCGTGGCATTATCCAGCCCCCGGCTCAGCGCCGGATTGCCCTCCCTGAAATCCATCACCTGCGCGTCGGGCAGTGCGGCTTCAAGCTGGCTCCGCACCTGCGCAGTCTCCTTTGTCCCGTTCACTCCCTTTGGCAGCACATCCGGCAGCTTCACCAGCAGCCGCTGGCTTGCCCGGCTGCCCGGCGCAATCAGCCCGGTGTCTTTCAGCGAGGTCGAAGAGATCATCACTCGCGGACCCAGACCCGGACCGGCCGTGATCCGGTCCGGCTCCTCCTCCAACACCGCCGTAATCTTGAATGTTTTTCTCCCCAACCGAAGCGAATCGCCTACCTTTGCATTTACCCGGATCAGAAACTCGTCGGCAACTACTGCGGAGTCACCTGCAAGCGCCTGGTTCAACGGCATTGCCGGCTCAAGCTCGACCGTGCCGTAGTACGGATATTCACCTGGGTCGACGGCCTTGAGCGAAACCGGCAATGGCGCCTGCAGTTGCTGCATCCACGCCATCGAGATCGTCTCCGTCACCCACGTTGTGCGGATTGAATTCCCGCCCTGTTTTACCGCCGCCGCAATTTTTCCGAGTTCCTCCGGCGTTGGTTCGTGAAAAATGCGCGCGCTCAAGTCGCCGGCCATCAGCGATCGTGCCTGTCCAATCAGCGTCGAACGAAAGCTGTCGCTCAGCCCGCGCACGCCCACCAGCGCCGCCACGCCCACGGCAACGCTCACCACCACAAAGGCAAACTTGCCCGGCGCCGACTTCAGATCGCGCCAGCCGATCGACGCAGCGCGGCTCCAGCTCAGCATCCGGCTAGCCATTTTTCCCCTCGCTTTGGGCTTGAGGCTCCCAAGAACCTGGCAGCGTGTCCTCCACCACCAGCCCGTCCTTCAGCACAATTTTGCGGTCGGCCTCATGCGCCACATCAGCATCGTGCGTCACCAGCACTAGCGTGGTGCCCGAGCGCTTGTTGCGATCGAGCAGCAGATCCAGCACCAGCCGTCCATTCGTCGAGTCCAGATTGCCCGTCGGCTCATCGGCCATCACAATCGGCGGATCGACAACAAACGCCCGCGCCAGCGCCACTCTTTGCTGCTCGCCACCGGAGAGCTGAACCGGATAGTGGTCCATCCGCTCCTGCAGGCCCACCTCGCCCAGCAACTGGCGCGCCTTGCTTAGCCCATTGCCCTCCACATTCAGCTCGTACGGCAGCAGAACATTTTCCAGCGCCGTCAGCGTAGGGATGAGCTGGTACGACTGAAACACAAACCCGATCTTGCGCCCGCGCACGGCCGCCAGCTCTGACTCCACCAGGTTGTGAATGGGAATTCCGTCGAGCCGGATCTCGCCTGAACTGGGAGTATCGAGCCCCGCCATCAGCCCCAGCAGCGTGCTCTTGCCGCTGCCGCTCGCGCCCACCACGGCCACAAACTGCCCCGCTGGAATTGTCAGGCTGATTCCCTTCAAAATGTCGACGCGCCGTGCGCCATTCTGAATCCACTTCTTCGCATCGCGCAGTTCAATCACCCGGTTTCCCCTTCCCCAGCTCATCTCCGGCGGTTTCTCAGCCCCTTGTTCCCTCGTTCCCTTGTTCCCTGCTCTTCTACACTTATTCCGTGGACGTTCGCCGCTCTCTTTTCGCTTCGCTTGTCTTTGTTCTGCTCGCCGCTTCTTTAGCCCGCGGCGCCGATCGCGTTCTCGTCTGCTACGGCGACAGCATTACCGCCGGTCTCGGCCTTGATGACGGCCAATCCTACCCCGACGCTCTGCGACCGTTGCTCATCGCCCAGGGCTACCACTACACCGTCCTCAACCGCGGCACCAGCGGCGCCACCACCAAAGACGCCGTCGATGACCTTCCCTCAATCCTCGCGCTCCACCCCAGCGTGGTCATCGTCGAATTCGGCGGCAACGACGGGCTGCGCGGCCTTCCACTCGATCAGACCAGTCACAACCTCGATCAGATCCTCTCCTCACTCCAAGCAGCCCACGTCCGCGTGCTCCTCGCCGGCATCACGCTCCCGCCCAACTATGGCCCCGACTACATCAAGTCCTTCCAGCAGGTTTACCGCACCATGGCCGTCCGTCACCATGTGGCCTTTGTGCCCATGATCTACAAAGACCTCATCAACGTTCCCGGCACCATCCAGTCCGACGGCATCCACCCCACCGCCAAAGGCTCGCAGATCCTGGCCAAAACGCTGCTGCCGGCACTCAAGCCGCTGCTGGTGAAGTGACTGGCTGCTAGTTATCAGTTATCAGTTGTCAGCGGTTAGTTGGAGCAACGCTGAAGCGCGACCCATTGCAAGGAATACTGACAACTGAAAACTGATCACTGACTCCTGAACACCACCACCGGCTGAAACAGCGTTCCCGCAATCCTCTTTGCCACTCCCACCAGCTCCGTCTGGCTGGCAAACACCTTGACTAACGGCGCCTGCGAAAAGTCCGCCAGGTTCGCCTGCGCTCCGTTGCGCAGCTTGCCCAGCGCCTGCGCGTCGGCAGTAACCGACGGCATCTCAGTCAGCAGGCTTCGCGGATGCACGCACAGGCTCTCAAGCTTCTCCACCTGCCCCGCCAGCGGCTGCAGCTTCTCAAGCGTGTGCGCCTGCTCAATCGTGAATATCCCGGCCCGCACCCGCCGCAAGGCTGCCAGGTGCGCTCCACAGCCCAGCGCCTGGCCCAGTTCGTGCGCAACCGACCGCACATAACCGCCGGCGCTGATGGTCATATTGAAGCTCGCCTCGGCGCCATCCATCGCGGTTACTTCAAAACAATCGATACGAACCTTCGCCGCTTTGAGTTCCGGCGACTTGCCCTCCCGCGCCAGCTTGTAGGCAGGCTTACCGTCAATTTTCTTGGCTGAAAATGGCGGCGGCATCTGCATAATCTCGCCGTGAAACCGCGTTGCTTCGCCGCGCACCGCCTCCACTTTCACCCTGGCGCTGAACTCCGGCCACACGTCCGGCCCCGCCGGCTCGCCTTCCGCATCGTACGTATCCGTGGCAAATCCAAAACGGATCGTGCCGGTATAGCTTTTCTCCGCAGACGAAAAATACTGCGCCAGCCGGGTGTATTTGCCCATCAGCAGCGGCAATACCCCGGTCGCCATTGGATCAAGGGTCCCTAAATGCCCGATCGAGCGTTCGCTGGTGATCCTTCTCAGACGATTCACCACGTCGTGGCTGGTCATGCCACTCGGCTTATCCACTACAAGCAGCCCGTTCACATCATCAACTCTAAGGCATCGCCGTACCGTTACGTTTCGCTCGTCTTATTCAGGAAAATTCAAGGGCGCACTTGCAATTGCAGGGTAAAAGCCTCAAAACTAAAAGGCTACGATGGCTGATTCCCCCGAACACCTGCGCGAGCCATTCCGCAAGCTGCGCGAATCGCTCAAGCACATCGAAAAGAACCCTCCGCCCGAGGAGGTACACAAGCTGCGCATCCAAGCGCGGCGCATCGAATCTATCGCCTCCGCGCTTGCTCCCGCCGGTGGAAATAAGGCCCGCCGTCTCATCAAGCCTGTCAAGCAGCTTCGCAGAGCCGCTGGCAGCGTGCGCGATATGGACGTCCTGACCAGCAATGCCCTCAGCCTGCGCGATCGCTCCAATGGCCCATCGCTCGCCCAACTTCTCGACTATCTCCAGAGCACTCGCGCCAAAAACGCGCTTAAGCTGCTCAAAACAGTCGATCACGAAAGCAAGCTGGCCCGCAAAAGCATCAGAAAATACTCCCGCCTGATTAAGTCTGCTCCGCCACCCGCAACTGGCGGCGCGCGCTCGTCGTCGGCCACCAAGCCGCCCGCCGATCCCCTTTATGCAGCCGTCGGAGAGCTCATCGCGGAGCTCACGGCATGGCCGGTGATCACGGTGCGCAGCATCCATCAACTCCGGCTCAAGGTGAAAGAACTTCGCTACGTTCTGCAGGCGCTACCCGAATCGGACAAGGCATTTGTCGACGCGCTGGGCGTGGTCAAGGATCAGATTGGCGAGTGGCACGACTGGCAGCAGCTCGCTGAGGTCGCCGCCCAGGCTATCCCTGGGCCAGAAGACCAGGCTCTGCTCGAAGAGATCAAGAAAGCGGCGCGCAAGAAGCTGCGCCAGGCAAAAGCTGTTTCGAATGCCATGCGCGAGCACTGGCTCACTCCGTCAAAGACGCCTTCCGGCAAAATACGCAAGAAATAGCTCGGCGCAAATCTGGCAGGCTGCGCGCTCACAGCCTGTTGGTCGGCTGCCGCACCAGCGACAGGAACTCCGAGCGCGTCTCTTTCTGTCTGAAGCAGCCCACCATCGCGCTGGTCACCGTGGAAGAATGCTGTTTCTCAACTCCGCGCATCATCATGCACAGGTGCCGCGCCTCAATCACCACGCCCACTCCCTGCGGCTTGATCGCCTCCTGAATCGCGTCCGCAATCTGCCGTGTCAGCCGCTCCTGCACCTGCAGCCGCCGCGCAAACACCTCAACCAGCCGCGGAATCTTGCTGAGCCCGATCACCTTGCCATTGGGAATATAGGCCACATGAACCTTGCCGAAAAACGGCAGCATGTGGTGCTCGCACAGCGAGAACATCTCCACATCCTTCACAATCACCATCTCGTCGTAGTCCACGTCAAACAGCGCGCCGTGCAATATCTGCGCAGGGTCCTGGTCGTATCCCTTGGTCAAAAAAGTCATCGCCTTCTCAACCCGCGCGGGCGTGGCCACCAGCCCGTCGCGATTCGGGTCCTCGCCCAGCCGGCTTAGAATCTCCCGGTACATCTCCTGCGTGCTGATCCCGCTCAGTCCCTCGTCATTTTGTGCGATCCGTCTTAATGCTTTGCTCACTGCAATTGGCTGTGCCATTTCCGATTCACTCTCCCGTGCCCGCGCTCTCAGGCACCGTAACACTCGAAAAAATTGTTCTCTGTCTCTTCGATCCGCACATGCTCCAGCCTTCCCTCAGGAAGAGCGTCTCGCAATATTTCAACCAAAACGAGGGAAAAATTCTCCGTCGTCGGCACGTTGCTCTCAAATGCGGGATCAAGATTCAGATTCCGGTGATCGAACCTCTCCACGACCCGTTGATTCACAACGCGGTCCAGATCAACCAGGTTCATCACCATGCCGGTTTCCCGGTCTACCGGCCCGCCAATCACCACTTCAACCACGTAATTGTGACCGTGTCCATGCGGATTATTGCACTTCCCGTAAGCAGCCCGGTTCTGTTCGGCGGTCAGAGCATCAGCGTGCAGCCGGTGGCTCGCGCTCAGCGTGTATCGCCGACCGAAATATGCTTTAACCGCGTTCCCCTCGGGCTCACTCATTGCCGGCCTCTGTATTCGGCAAATATCTCGGGAGTCTCATACACGCGTACCCGGCTCAACTGCGCTCCGGCGGCTTTTTTGATCGCCGGCTCCAGCCGCTTCCACGCCACAATCGCGATGTTCTCCGTCGTCGGAATCATCTTCCCTGGCCCAAACTCCTCAACTTCCAGGTTCAGGTGCCTGTGGTCGAATTCCGCCAGCACTTCCTGCTCAATTACGTCCTTCAGCCACTTCAAATCCACCACAAACCCCGTCACCGGGTCGGGGTTGCCGGCAACCGTCACTTCGAGGGTGTAGTTGTGCCCGTGCCCGTTGCGGTTCGCGCAGCGGCCAAACACTGCTTCGTTCCTCTCGGCGTTCCAGGCCTCGTTCCAGTAGTAGTGCGAAGCTGAAAATGTCGCCCGCCGCGTCAGAAAAATCATCAAACCTCACTCCTAAAGATGCCTACACCTGGGCCGCCGTTTCATTGAATCGGCGGCTTTATAGCGAAAGCGCCGCTCCCTATTTCCTACCCCCTAGGTTTTGTACTCCCTGCCTTTCCATCTCACGTGTTTCAAAATTCGGTGCCGGAACCAGCTGCGGTACAGCAGCACTACGAACAGCGGCAGCCCCAGCGGCGTTATCGCGCAGTCCGCAAACGGAAAGTTCGACTTCGCCACGCGCGCGTAAAACCGCACCAACGTCCGTATCCACAACAGCGCCAGAATCCATCCTGCCGTCAGCCACCCCAGTGAATGCACCGCCAGCCGCGAATTCCACAGTTCGTATGCCAAAACCGGCAATCCAAAAAGAAGAATAAAATCCAGAGCCCTCCACAACGCCAGCATCAGCGCGTTGTCGAACAGCAGCACCAGGTTCTTGGTCCACCCCTCAATCATCGCGCCCGTGGAGCGATACATGCGCGCCGCCAGCGCATCTTCGGCGTACCTGAACCGCAGCCCGATCTTCCGTCGCTTGGCCAGGAACGCGAGTTGCACGTCTTCAAGCACCTTGTCGGCTACGCTCGCGTGCCCGCCCAGTTTGCGGTACGCCTCCCGCTCAATCAGCAAAAACTGCCCGTTCGCCGCCGCGATCTGTTCCGCCGGGTCAGAAACCTTGACGGGCGGATACGCCAGCGCCAGCTCGCAAAACACCAGCGGCATCAGCGATCGCTGCACAAATCCTTTCACAATCTGCCGCGGCGAATAGCTTAGTACTCCAGCCATATGCCGCTCCGCCTCGTGGATTCCCCGCCTTAAATCGCCAGGTTCGTGCACCGTATCCGCGTCGGTAAACAGCAGCCAGCGGCCCCGCGCTATTCGAGCTGCCGTCCACACCGCATTCGCCTTGCCCGTCCAGCCCGGCTCCAGCTTGCCGGCCTGCATCACCTTCACGCCTGCGAATCCGCGCGCAATCTCAGCCGTGCGGTCGGTCGAGTGATCGTCCACCACGATCAGTTCCCAATCGCGGCCCAGCGCAAAGATCTCATCTGACTGGCTGGCGAGAGACCTGAGGCAATCTCCCAGGCAATCCTCTTCGTTACGAGCCGGCACAATCACCGTCAGCTCAATCAGCTCTTCCGGTTCCGGCTGGTCAAAGACCGTCCCCGGAATCGTCCTCGCCGCCCACTCCCGCCAGTCTGTGCGCCCGGTCGCCCCGCCGTCGTCGCTCAGGCCCAGCACCGGCTTGTACTCGCTCTTGCTTTCGCCTTCACCAGTCCCGCGTCTTGCCATCATCCTTCGCCAATTCCCGGTCCTGCGGCTTCCGAAACTTCCTGCACCCTCGTATTATAAGAAGGTGAAGTGTCTCCGGCTCCTCGCTCCTCTGTTGCTTGCTTCCCTGACTCTCGTTATGGGTTGCAATCGAGGCGCACATCCCAAGATGCTCAATATCCCCGCACCCGACTTCACTGTCTCCGACGGCGCCAGCACCATCCACCTTGCCAACTACCGCGGAAAAGTGGTGCTGCTGAACCTGTGGGCCACCTGGTGCCCTCCTTGCGTCGGCGAGATGCCTGGGCTCGTCAAGCTCCACCACGATGATCCCAATCTGGTGATCCTTGCAGTCAGCATCGACGAGGACCCCGACGCCTACAAGCAGTTCATTACCGAGCGCCACGTCGATTTCAGCACCGTCCGCGACCCCAACGAGTCTGTAGCCAAGCTCTACGGCTCCGATGGTTGGCCTGAGACTTACATTATTGACCGTAAAGGTGTTATTCGTCGCAAGGTTGTCGGCGACCCGGATTGGTCCAACCCCGAAATCCGTTCCTTCATCCAAGGCCTCTAAACCGTTCGCCTTCCAAGCCCCTTAAATTCCTGCAAATTTCCTCTTGACACAAAGCTTGTTTCAGTGTACTAGTGTTCTGGTACATTGATTCAACGATGACCGCCCCAGTCAAACCCGCCTTCCGATTCCACCTCGACCTGCAAAGCGGCGTCCCCGTCTACCGCCAGATCATCGACCAGGTCCGCGGCGCCATTGCGTCCGGTGCGCTCGCCACCGGTGATCAGCTCCCCACCGTCCGCCAGCTTGCGGTCGATCTCTCTATCAATCCCAATACCGTCGTCAGAGCCTATAAGGAACTCGACCTGAGCGGGCAGCTTGAAACGCACCAGGGAACCGGCACCTTCATCAGTGGGCAGAAACTACCCAGCGACCACGCCGAACGGGAGCGCCAGATTGGCCAGATTGTGGCCGACGCCGTGGCCCGCGCCGGCGCCGCGGGTTTCACCATCGAACAGCTCTTGGAACAGTTGAGGAGCTGGCCCAATCGGCCGGCCTCGAAGGAGAGAGAATGATACCCAAAATCAGTACACAACCACCCAACCCAGTGGCTATTACCACGTTTGTGTTTTGCATTTCCGCCGGCGGCATCGGCACCGCCGTCACCGAGCGTCCTGAGTACGCCATCGCCGGCTCGCTCGTTGGCCTCTACCTGCTGTTCGCCATCAAGGTTGTGCGGCAATGGGAAAAGGCCATCAAGCTCCGCTTCGGACGGTATATTGGCTTGCTTGGACCGGGAGTCTTTCTCATAGTTCCGGTGATCGAGACGTTGAGCCAGATCGTCGACCAGCGCGTGCGTGTAGCCAACGTATCGGCCGAGACCACTCTCACCCGCGACACCGTTCCAGTGAACGTGGACGCCATCGTCTTCTGGATGGTCTGGAACGCAGAGAAAGCAATTCTCGAGGTGGAGAATTACAACGACGCCATCACCATGAGCGCGCAGACCGCCCTGCGGGAATCGATCGGGCGTCATGACCTCCACCAGGCCCTCGCCGAACGCGAGATGCTCGGCCTGGAATTGCAGAAGATCCTCGACGAAAAGACCACCCCCTGGGGCATTACTGTGCAGTCCGTCGAAATCCGCGATGTGCAGATTCCTCTTGCTTTGCAGGATGCCATGTCGCGCGAGGCCCAGGCTGAGCGCGAGCGCCGCGCCCGCGTGATCCTCGGCACCGCCGAAACCGAGATCGCCGACAAGTTCGCCTCTGCCGCTGCCACCTACAAGAATGACCCCGTCGCACTGCATCTGCGCGCCATGAACATGCTCTACGAAGCCATCAAGGAGCGCGGCTCCATGGTTATCGTGCCCTCATCCGCCGTCGAAACCATGGGCCTCGGCGGCTCGCTGGCCGCAATCGCACTGGCCAACAAGCAACAGTGAGGTGGAAGGCAAGGAACGGGAAGGAGGCCGAGCCATGAAACTCCGGATCTATGCACTTCTATTCGTGATGGTCCTGTTCGCTCAGGTCGCCGCAGCTCAAGAGGTCAACAATAAGCCCATCGACAACAAACCGATCCTAGGCGTGTGGCGCGCCCAGATGGACGGTCAGCCCGCCTTCACTCTCGTCGTCACCGACGAAAACGGCGGGCTCTCCGGCGCCATTCTCTTCTATTTGCTGAAGCGCGAAGACGTGAGCCGCCCCTCCACTGCTACTCCCGGTCTGCCTGAGCCCATCTTCAATCCGAAATTCGACGGCAAAACTCTGACCTTCCAGGTCAGCCATCGCCGCGCCCATCCTCCTCGCACGCTCAACGATCCGCCCGTCACCTTTCACCTGACGCTCACTGGAGACGGAGCGGCCCAATTTGTGAATACAAACGAGGGCGGACTAACCGCCGTCACTCGCAGCGACTATTGATCCACAATAATTCGCCCCACTGCTCACTCAGCGATGTCCGGCAACTCGAGGTGTGTCCAATGAAAACCTCTCCGATCCCTTCGATCCTCACAGCGCTTTTGATCTGCATCTGCACCGCGGGATCGACAGTGCAAGCAGGCCCCTCGCCTCACGTGTGCACGAATGTTGTTAGTCTTTGGCGCGGCTTGCCGCAGCCCATCTTGCACCTGCGCTTTGCCGGCGCCGCTCTCGTCTTGGAACTCGGATATCGTTCTGCTTGCTCTCGAACTGCGCCCGCCAGGCAGCCGGTGACTCTGCGCCTCAACGTTACCCGATCGGGCAAGGCCGAGCTCTCGATTCTCTCTCACAACCTCAGGCTCGTTGTCCCGCGCCGCAGCGTCTGAACCCGACCCCCGGCAGCGGCCGCTTCACGCTCGCCGATCCAACTTCACGCCGCCAAACTGCTATCCTTTCTCCATGACCACTGTTGAGATCCTCTTTCGATACGGGGCTCCTCCCACCGAACGGGTAGCCCTGGCGCTGGCTCATGCGCGCGATGTCTATGGAATCCGCAGCCTCGTCCTCGATCGCATTGCGCACACCGTCCGCGTGGAATTCGACGCCACGCGGTTGACTCCCGCGGTGGTGGCCAATCTGCTGTCAGCATCAGGCCTCCAGCTCACTGAAGAGCTTCCGCTTATCCCGCTGCCTGCGGCCCAGCCCGAGCCGACGCCTGCTTCCTAGGGCTACCTTTCTCGTTTCGCGCAGACCGATTTGGCCCATCCCTGCGCACCAGACGTGCGACAATTCACATCGACACTCGTTTTTTCACTTCGAGCCTCGTTTTTGTTTGATGGCCAGCGCGCGCAAACCCGTCATTGTCCGCAAGTTCACTCGTGACTGGTACGCCGGCTACGCCGGACCTGAGCTGGGCCGCGACGGCGCGGACCTCGAGATCCTCGATCTTGCCGGCAAGGTCATTCGAATGGTCTGGGAACAGGTCAAGTGGGTTTGCTACGTCCGCGATTTTCCCACGTCCACGGCCGATCCCGCCAACCCCGAGCGTCTCCTCCGCAAGCGCTTCGCCATCCGTCCGCGAACCCCTGGTTTGTGGATGCGTCTCACGCTCACCGACGGCGACGAGATCGAAGGCCTCGCGGCCAACGACCTTTCGCTCGTCGATGGCGCCGGGCTGATGCTCACCCCGCCCGACACGCGCTCCAACACCCAGCGCATCTTTGTGCCGCGCAAAGCCATTCAGTCTCTTCAGGTGCTCAGCCTGATCGGCGCGCCCGGCCGGCGGCAGCCAGCCGCTCCGCGCGAAGCCGAGCCCGAACTCTTCCCGACCGAAGGAAGCTGAATCCCGGAACTTTCCAGCGCAAATTTCAGATTTGTGAAGGGGGCGACGGCGCCGCCTCAATCCCCTGCGTACGAAGTCGCCGGCTCAGTAAAAGCGTCGCCGTTCCCCTGCGCCTCGAGCAACGACTTGTAGAAGCTCGAGGTCATCCGCATTACGTGCTCATCGACATAATGCTCCAGCACCCAGGCTCGCGCGGCTGCACCCATGCGGCGCGCTCGCTCGGGGTCGGCCAGCAGCTTGCACACAGCCTCCGCAATCGCCTGGGGAAGCCCCGGCGGAATCAGCAAGCCGGTCACCTCGGGCACAACCGAGTCGCGTGAGCCGGTCGAAAGCGTCGTAACCACCGGGATTCCAGTAGCCGCAGCCTCGAGAACCACGTTGGGGAAACCCTCCCGCCAGGTTGGCAGCACCATTACGTCCATGGCCCGATAAAAGGGCAGCGGATCGGGCACGTAACCGGTTCGATGAATCCGGGAATGCGCGACGATCCGATCGCGCAGACTGGCTGGAAGTTCGTCTTCCCCGTTATCGAACCAGCCCACCAGGAGCAGGTGCGCATCGGGCTCGCGTTGCAGTAACTGGTCGAAAGCCTCAATCAGTTCCGGCAAACCCTTGTCCCGGGTAAGCCGGCCCACAAATCCCACCACCTTTGCCTGCCGCGGCAGCCGCAGCCGCACGCGCGCCATCGAGAGCCCTGGAGAGAAGTGGTCGATGTCGACGCCGTTGCTGCTGCCTTCGCCCAGCAGATGCAGCCGTGATGCGGGCCCAACCCCGAGCGCCTGAGCCTGCGCTCTTAGGCTGCGGCTGTTGCATAGAACCACGTGTGCGCACCGCGCCGCCAGCCGCTCTGCAGCAAGCAGAATGCGCCGCTTGAGCCCGCTGGTGGTCTCAAGCTTCAGCCCCCTCAGCATGTAAACCCGCCGCGGCACGCCGCGCAGCCAGGCAGCCAATGTCCCCAAAAAACCTGCCTTCGGCGTGCTGAACTCAACCAAGTCAGGCCGCAGACGGCCGATCAGCAGCCAGAGCCGGACCAGCGAAATCACATCGGCAAAGGGTGCCATGCCGCGCCGGATGGGGATGGCAACCGACTGGACACCTTCGAGTGCGGCGGTCCGGGTGAGCAGCACACCGGGACTCGACACAACGGTCACATCGAAGCCCGCGGCGCGCAGGGCGCGCAGCCGGCCGCGAAGCACCAGGCATGATTCATGGCGCGTGACGCCGACAAGGATGCTCTGCTGCCGTGAGACAGGCGATTGAGCGACCGAATCCAGCTCGAGAACTGCCGTTGAGGCCATCGGCGAATCAACCGGAAAGGTTATGACTATGGGACTGAGAGTAAGCAAATGAACTGTACTATTTCCGTTCAGGGAAAGAGTGTGACGCAAAACACAGATTAAAGACCTCTTAGACAACAACAATCTCTTCCTACCGAAACTACATGGCCGATCGATTGAGGGTACTCCTCTTGATTCCGCACCTGGGCGGCGGCGGCGCTGAGCAAGTCACTGCTCTGCTGGCCCGGGGACTCTCCGATCGTAAATACGAAATCCACCTGGGACTGGTAACTCAGGAATCGCCTCCCGCCGGAGCTGCGCCTCCAACCGTAACCGTGCATGCCCTCGGCGCATCCAGGGTCAGGCGCGGCGCTCCAAGAATCCTCAAGCTGGTCCGCTGCCTCAAGCCCGACGTCATTCTGTCAGGCATGTTCCACCTGAACTTCGTGGTGCTCATGCTCCGCCCGCTCTTTCCCGCGCGAACTTCGGTGATCGTCCGCCAGAACACAACCGTCTCAGCTTCTCTCCAGGCCGACGCGCTGCCCTGGTACACGCGCTGGCTCTATTGGGTGCTTTACCGCTTTGCCGACCGGATCGTCTGCCAGTCCCGGGCCATGGCCGACGACCTGATCGCAGAGCTCGGAATTGGAGCGGAACGGCTCGCCGTGCTGCCTAACCCGGTGGATTTCGAGGGATTACGGAGCCCCACAGAACCCGCGCCGTGGCCCGGGCTGGGCCCGCATCTAATCGCCATCGGCCGGCTCGCTCCCGAGAAGGGCTTCGATCTGCTGCTCAAGGCGGTCGCCCTGGTGCACAGGGATTTTCCCCATACCGGCCTGGTAATAGCCGGCAAAGGCCCCGAGGAGACTCCCCTGAAAGCACTGGCGATTCAGCTTGCCATCGCGGACGCGGTTTGGTTTCCCGGCTATGTGGATCAGCTCGGGCCGTTCTACGCCGGCGCCGACATCTTTGTGCTCTCCTCGCGTCACGAGGGGATGCCGAACGCGCTCATTGAAGCTATGGCCAGCGGATTGCCGGTTGTGGCTACGCCCGCCTCAGGCGGCGTGGTCGACCTGCTGCGCGGCCGCACCAACGCCTGGCTTGCCCCCGATGCGAGTGTCGCCGGATTGGCTCATGCTCTCAAGCAGGCCATTGAGTCGCTCGAAGCCCACACCCCTTGCTGGGACCGCCATCGATCGCAGAAGCTGGCTCGCATTCGGGCTCTTGCTGGCCCTGACGGGCACATCCCTGAGAACGCGCCCATCGCAGGCATGACTGCCGGCTCCAGGACGCCGCGCTGCGCGGAGTTTGGCGGCGAGCTTGAGTTCGAGCGCGCCTTCGAGGCCTATGAGACGCTCATTGACGCGCTTTGCGCAGAGTGCCGCGCATGAGCCACGCCGCACTCGTGATTCCCACCATCGACCGCATTGGTGGCGCTGAACGGCATGTGCTGGTGCTGGCCAAAGGCCTGCGCCGGCGCGGATGGAATGTAACCGTATTAGCACTGGCCGGAACTGGCGGCGAGGCGGCAGCGGCGCTCGAGCGCAACGGAATTGGCTATCTTTCCCTGGAAATGCGCAAAGGCCTCGCCGATCCTCGCGGGTGGCTGCGCCTGCTCGGGTGGCTGCGACGGTACAAACCCGACATCGTCCACGCCCATCTGCCTCACGCAGCGTGGATGGCGCGTTGGTCCCATCTGATCGCCCAAACTCCCACCGTCGTGGACACGATACACAGTGCGTCACCCGGCGGCTGGCCGCGCAGATTCGGTTACCGGTTGAGCCGATCCCTGCCGGAACGCGTGATTGCGGTGAGTCACGCTGCAGCCGAGGCGCACCTGAGCGCCGGCTTGGTCGACCCGCATCGCCTGACAGTAATACCCAACGGCGTGGATATAGAAGCGTGGCGCCCAGATGCGTTAAACCGCGAGACTCTGCGCCGCGACCTCGGCTTCGGCAGCGAATCTGTCTGGTTGGCCGCAGCCCGGCTTGAGCCGGTCAAGGATTTTCCCACGATGCTGAGAGCGTTCGGGAGGGTGCAGGGGCCGGCGCGCCTGGTGATTGCCGGCGCCGGACCTCAGCGGCAGGAACTTGAGCTCCTGTCACAGCGAATCGGAGTTGCAGGGCGAGTCCGCTTTCTTGGCTTTGTGCCTGACCTCAGACGCTGGATGCAGGCGGCGGACGGCTTCATTTTGACTTCGTGCTGGGAAGGACTTCCCTTGGCGGTTCTCGAAGCAAGCGCTTGCGAACTGCCCCAGGTTGCCACCAGCGTAAGCGGGACCCGCGAAGCAATTGAAGACGGAGTGACAGGGTTGCTCGCCGGGCCGGGGGACTGCGCGGAACTGGCCGAGGCCATGAATCGGCTGATGGCGATGCCGCGCGAGGAGCGGAGACGGATGGGCGCTCGCGCCCGCCAACGCGTCATTGAGCGGTTCAGCCTTGAGGCCGCGCTCGATCGGCACGAAGCTCTGTATCGCGAGTTACTGCGAGCGAAGACTCGGACAGCCGCCGGACCTCGCGCTGGGGCGGCGGGCGAAGAGCGCCTGCCCGATCGCGCTCAAGATGAAGCCGGCGCTTCATCCCACGCCTGAACCGTGACCCGACGAAGAGCGCATACGCCACATTCTCGCGCAGCCACTCCAGAATGGTGAGGCGCGAAGGCGGGAATTCCGCGAGCGCTTCGTCGATCGACGTGAACTGTGCGGCGTGCTCGCGGACAAACACAGCAAAATCGTCGAACTGCCGAGCCGTTATCGTATTCACATGCAGGCAAATTGTCCAAAGGCCTGCACGCTTCTTGACCGGCGCCCAAAGCTGCTGCGGAATCCAGGTAAACTCGTCGCGCAAAAACGGCCTTCGCGCAAAACCATCGGACAAAACAGAAATCCCCTCCGCGCGCAGCGCTCGGAGCGTGTCGCCATCGAACCCGTGGCGCGGCGCGGCCCAGAGCGTCGGGTTCAGCCCGTGGCTGCGCAGGATCTCGAGGCCGGTTCGAATCCAGGCGCGCTGGGTCAGCGCGGAAACGCCGGCAAACTCGCTTTCGCGGTGCAAAGGGGCCAGGCTGCGACCCCGGCTCTCAGCCCGATGATGGTAGCCATGCAGCGCAATTGTTGCGCCCGCGCGCTGCATCGCACGCATCCGTTCCCAGAAACACTCATCGTGCGCGCTGACGCAAAGCTCGGGGTCCTGATTGTCTGGAACCACAGCGAGTATCGGCCTGATGCTGAGCTCCTCGATGAGCGCGGCAAGCCGCAGCCATGGCTCGCGTTTGACCGTAGGGCAAAGGTCGTCGACACGAAGCAGAAAACGAGCCGGCCTCGGAGTCATATTGCGGCCTCCGCATCGACAACTCGGGGCAAGGCCTCGGCGCGCGCCAGCACTCTGTGCGCCCAGTACCAGAGGAAAATGAACGTGCTCACGGTCCAGAGCGAAGTGGCCAGCGCAATGCCGGCCACGCCGTACCAGCGCATCAGCACCAGGTTGAGAACAACATCCAGAGCCAGGTTGATGATTCCGCAGTAGAGGACCAGATCGGTGCGCAGCATCGCAATCAGAAACCGGTAGAAGACGCGGCTGGCGGCAAAAAACGGGATCTGGATGGCGTACATCGCCAGCACCCGCGCAACCACAGCGGTGTCACGCGGCCCGAAAGCTCCATGCTGTAGCGCGACCCTGACCAGCGGATGAGCGCAGGCAATGAGCAGGATCGCGATCGGCACGGCCACCGCTGCTGTATTCCAAACCCATGTTCGCAACATGGCACGGCAGCTCTGCCACTCACGACGCGCTATCGACCGCGAGATGGGCGGAACAATAGCCGTTGAAATGGCGCCGGCGAGCAACGCAAGAACAACGCTCACGAAACGATTGGCGTAGACCAGGGCCGAGACGCTCCCCGCGGCCAGCATCGCGGCCATCGACTGATCCACGAGCAGGCCGCCCGACGCCACAACGCCGCTCAACAGAACCGGACCGTACTGCCGGCCAACCTGCGCGACGGCCGGACTCATGCCATGCCAGCACAGCCTGAAGCGGTAGCCGCTGCGGTGCATCATGGTTGCCACAATGCAAAGGTGGATCAAGGTTCCGGCAACCGTTCCGTACACCATCGCCCAGATGCCGAATCGTTGGCCCAGGGCGAGCGCGCAGGCAATGATCGACACCGAAATCACAATGGGGGCAAGGGCTGGAACTGTGAAGCGGTCGAGCGTATTCAGGACCGAAGTGCAAATCGTGGCGATGCCTGTCAGAGGCACTATGGGCAGCAGTACGTAAAAGAGCCGGATTGAGAGCGCGAGCTTGCCGGGGGGAAAGTGCGACGCAATCAACGGAAAAATGATGGGCGCAGCGAGTGCCATGGCGATCGATGCGGCCACCAGCAGCACTCCCAGCCACAACATTGCGCTTGAAAGCAACTGCTGCGCGGCTCCCCGGCCCTCGCGCTCCCGCACGCCGATCAGCGTTGGCGCCAGCGCCTGGTTCATCGACTCAGCGATCAGGTTCACGAGCAGGCTGGGGATGAGCGCCGCGGCCAGAAACGCATCCATCGCGTCACCGCGGCCATAGACGCCTGCAACGGCAATCTCTTTGCAGGTGGCGGCGGCCTTCACGATCACGCCCGCGGCGCCCACCGAGAGCGCGGCGCGCAGGATGACGCGATTAATCGGGTGAAACCGAGTTGGGTCGGCCGTACCTCTCGATATTTCCTCGACAGTTGGCATTGGCCTCGCTTCATGCGGCCAGGCGCTTGATCTTCGGGCGCTTCTTCTGCAATTCGATCCAGAGATCGTATTGAAGCTGGGCCTTGGAAAAGAAGTCCGGTGAAAGCCCCAGGGCCTGTCCGAGACGAATGCTCAGATCGACTGTAACTGTCGTGCGACCATTGAGGATGCGCGAGACAGTGGCGCGCGCAACGCCAATTCGGCGGGCGAGCTCCGTCACTGTCGTCTTTCCCAGAAACTCCTTCAGCAGTTCGCCAGGGCTTGCCGGGTTGTACATTGTCGCCATGCTTGTCACCTCCCTAGTGATAGTCCTGGTAATCCACCAGAATCGCGTCTTCGCCGTCAAAGGTGAAAGTGAGCCGCCAGTTCTTACTGACGGTTACCGCCCAATGCCCCTTGAGAGTCCCCTTAAGTGGGTGCCAGTCCCATCCCGGCCGGTTCATGTCTTGCGGCACTGCGGCTAGGTTCAGCGTCGTAAGCAGGATTCGAAGCCGCGCTTCATGCGACGGCTGAATTCCCGTCTTCGAACCTGTCTTGAAGAACTTCTCCAGTCCCCGATGCCGGAAGGTCCGGATCACTTTTCACAATGTAACATGTCGTGTTACACCTCCACAAGATTATTGATTCCTTCAACCGAAACGCGCGGTGCTTGGGAATCGGCAGTAAAACAAGCATCGAGTTGTTCCGGCGATTCGTGACCGAGGCGCGCGGCGACCGCGATGGCAGCCATCAAGAACCATGTCGTGCGGCTCTCCTCAACTGAAGCGACAATTGCCGTCACGCTCCACACCAGGAGCGCGACCGCAAAGGCGAGGCGCAGAGGATCGCGCATCGCGGCAACGTTTCGCACCGCCAGCGCTAGAACAACCATGGCCAGAAACAGCGCGCACAGGCCGCCTGAAACAGCTAGAGAAAGCGCCGTGTTATGAGCCGTATCGAGAGGTGAAAGGTGCGACGCATCGGTAAAGGTTCCAGCGCCGGTTCCAATTACGGGCGCATGAACAAATGCGCGCCAGCCGGCCGACCAGATATCGATGCGCTGGTTCAGATCTCCATACCGGAGCTGGGCCGGGATTGTAGCCAGGCGCTCGAAGGTTTCAGCGGGAACGGCAAGCCACAGCGCCGCGGCAACGGCCGGCAAGGCCAGCAGCGCGGCAATTGCGGCGCGGGCATGCCCGCGAGAGAGAATCGCGATCGTGCCCGCCAGCGCAACCAGGGCAGCGAGGAATCCTCCGCGAGACGCAGTCAGCAGCACGGCAACCAGGCCCAGGGGCAGGTAACCTGCGGCCAGGATGCGCGGTAACCAGCGGCGTTCGCAGCCAACCAGCAGAGCGGCGAGCGGAAAGCCGAGATCGAGAAAGCGGGCAACGTCGTTGGGGTCCTGGCCGTAGGCCACAAAGCGGTAATGGCCTTCGGCGATGGCCTCGGGCGAGCTGAAGTTTGCCAGGGTCAGGATCGCAAGCACCCACGAGCCGGCGATGAAGGCGCGCAAGAGAATCTTCAAATCGTCAGGCGTCTCGGTAAACTCCCACACCAGCCACACGATCATCAACTCTTGAGAATTGCCGCGCATCTTGGCCAGAGTGGCAGCCCCATCGATTGTCCATAAGTAGGTGCAGCAGAGCCAGAGATAAAGTGCCAGCACCAGCCACTGCATCATGCCCGGCGTGCGCACACGGCCGGCCTGCAGAGCCGCTGGAACAGCCACCAGCAACACCAGCAGCCCGGCAATGCGCGCTGCATTGCCGAGCGGGGGTCCGAGGTCAAGCGAGTACTGCCAGGGAATCGCGAAGACGAAGAGGACAAGCAGAACCCACGTAAGCCTTCTCATATCCCGCCTTAGTACCTCTGCGAGTAGACGAGGCCGGAGTAGATGCTTACGCCGATCGTGGATTGAATGGCGGATTCCATGGTGCGGTTGATCAGATTCTTGGCAAAAGAGTCCGGAACAAAGATGATGTCGCGATCGTGGATCGGCAGATCGGGATCGAGGCCGTGCAACATACGCTTCAGGTTCAGAGCGGTGATCGTCCGCCCGCCTTTCTGCTCGCGGATGAGAATAGCTTTGCTGAGCGCGGCATTCTGCGAGGGTCCCCAAGCCAGCGAGATGGCTTGAACTACCGTGATCTCCTGCGCGGGATCGATCATGAAGCCCCCCGGGCGGACCAGATCGCCGACCACGTAGACCAGGCCGGCGCGGCTCACCTGAACGGTATCGCCGGGACTCAACTCGGGGTTATGGTCGCCGTTCGGGTCTGCGCCAGTGGGGTCGAGGATCACCGGATGCGCGGTCTTCGGGTCATCGCGATGAATGACGTTGACCACGCGGCCGGCTCCGGGCGTCAATCCCGAAGCCTCTGCGACCACGTCGAGCAACCGGTGATGGAACGCGAACGGGTATACCCCAGGATGAGTAACCTCGCCCAGTACGCTTACGTCCTGCGCTGCGAACGCCGTGACGTGCACTGTCACCAGCGGATGAAGCAGCATGCCCTTAGCCACCAGCGCGGCCTCGATCGCGTGCGCAGCGGCAGGCTCGTCGAGCCCGGCAAGTTGAATCTCGCCAATCAGCGGCAGCGCCACCGCGCCTGCAGCCGACACCCGAACCTGCGAGTGGAATTGTGCATCGTGAAATTCGCTCACGTCGAGCCAGTCTCCCGGGCCGATCGGACCCGGCATCTGCAAGCCTGCCTGCGCGCCCCCCGCACCAGCAACCGGAGGGCCAGATTGATTCCACACGGCGGGCGCCTCCTTGGGGTTCGGTAGGCTCTTGATCTCCTGCGATTGCGGAAGGCTCGTAACGCCGTACGGCAGTCCCGATGTGTTGGGCGAAGGGGGAGCCTGTGCCCGGGCGCTCAATTGCCCGAACGCGGCCAGCACAATCAACGCCGCAACTGCGCCGAATTGCTTGCGACCGAAATTCTCAGCCATCAGCGCCCCTCCCAATGCAATCCAGAGCCCGGCAAAGAAGGTGATCGCCATGTAGAGTGGCAGATCGGGCGCAGCCGGCTTCGCTGGCTGACGAGCGGAATCGACAATCTCGATATTCGAGTTGTGCACACCTGCCGCCAGTCCGGCCTCCTCAACCTTTTCCAGCACCTTCACATACAGCTCGTGGCTGGCGTTTGCTTCCTGCCGCATGGCCGCGTATTCGCTTGCGGCCTGGTTCTGCTTCAGCCCCTCGCCGGTCTCATCCTCCAGGCTTGCACGCACCATCTGCTCGCGGGTCAGCGCGGTCTGCCAGTTGCTCCGGAACCGTTCAACCAGCTTGGCGTCCTCTGCCTCTTTCTGGCGGTCCAGGTCGCCAATCTCGCGGTCGATCTCAACCACCCGTGGAAAATTCGGCCCATGTTCCGTGCTGAGCTGCGCCTTTTCCTGTTCCAGGTCGCTGCGCTTCACGCGAATCTGCTCAAGCAAAACGTTTCCCGCCTCACCCAGCCCCTTGAGATCGGGACTGGTAGCCATCACCAGTTCCGGATTGCCGTCGCCGGCCGCCCGGTACTCAGCCTCGGCAAGAATGCGATCGGTTGTCGCGGCCACGAGCTCGCGCCCAAGTTCGTCCATCTCCAGCGCCGCAGAGTTGTGCTCGGCCTCGCCGGCCGTGCCGTTGGCCAGCGTTGCAGGCGAGCTCACCATTCCGTGTTGGGCCTGGAATTCCGCCAATTGCTGATCGTCGGAATCCGTCCGGGCCTTCAGCTCCTTCAGCTGTACCTTCAGCCAGCCTGAAGCCGCGGCGGTCGCGTTGAGCTCGGTCTCCTGGTCTCGTTGCTCGTAGGCGCCAATCAGCGCATTCACCACCTCGGCTGAAAGCGCAGCATCGCGGCAGCGGAACCGAATCTCCACCATCAGAGTGCGCGGAATGGTCTCGACATTGAGACGCCTCTCAAACCGCTCGAGCAGCCAGGCCTGGGCATCGGGCGAAGGCGCTTCAGGCCGGAAGTCTTTGAACTTTGTATCGAAGCCGCCCTTGAACCCGGGCTCCCGGTAAAGCTTGAGGCCGTTAATCACGCGCCACGCGAGTTCATCGCTGCGCAATACGCCGGCAACGGTTTCAAGCCCCAGGGGCGTGGTGAGCAGCGAAGCCGCGGCCGGCGACTCGGTCCCATCGAGGCTCAGCGCCGACACCGGTGCACTGCGGAGCTGAATGCGGCCGACCGCCTCGTACTGGTTGGGAGCGATAAGGCAGTAGATTAGGCATGCGGCGAGCAAACCGCATTCAATTCCAAGCACCAGCCCGCGGCGACGCGCTACCAACATCAAGAGAGCGCGGAGCGATGTAACCGAACTGTTTCGGTTGAGCGAACCGGAGTAGAGCGCGACCGATGCGCGGGAATCAAGATCGGGCTTCGTGGCCTGGTCGTGTTGATTTGAAATATCGTCTGGCAACCCTGGGTACTCCGCCCGCTCAGAAAGCAACCGGCCCCTGACACAATTCGGTTTATCGGGCGGCTGGCGAGGTTCCCCGTAGTGTCACGCCTTTCTCAATCTTTCTCTCGTGTCTTGGATCACACATGATAAGGAGCAGGTTTGTGGCCGCGGATGAATCTGGGGAAAACTGACTTTCGTCCGCCCCCTCGCGCCCCTCCCAGGCTAGAGCCTGTACCACTCCACCGTCCGCCGCAGTCCCTCGCGGAAGTCGACCAGCGGTTCGTAGCCAAGCAGCTCGCGTGCCAGCGTGATATCGGCCAGCGAATCGCGAATGTCTCCGGCGCGCGGCTCTCCATATGCCGGCTCACCCTCGTACCCGGTAAGCTCGCGCAAGGTATCGAAAGTCTGATTCAAGGTGAACCTAACGCCCGTGGCCGCATTAATCACCCTGCCCGATACTTTCTCTGCGGGCGCATTGGCCGCCAGCAGGTTGGCCCTCACCACGTTCTCAGTTA
>CAWEHF010000015.1:0-407414 GCA_963808695.1 uncultured Acidobacteriaceae bacterium | reverse complement strand
CGACGCGAATTGGAGATGCCTCAGCTCGCTGCTCGTATTCGTGACCTGCCCGCCGATGGAGGCATGAGTCGTTGTCGTGCTAAGGTCGGAAGAATACGCAGTGTTGGCACGTTAAACGCCTCGAACCGGAATTGTAGCTACGAACCTTCGGTAACTGAGAACTCTATGAAGATGGACCTGTCGATTTCGTCCTCCTGTGCTTGTGGCGCTCCCGCTTCAGGAAGCGCTGCTTTCTGGTTGTCCGGCCTGCGGTTCAATTGCCGTTCGCCGAATTTCTCGCAGACGCGGAGAAAATCGACAGATATCCGCAATCGGTCGCGCCCTCCGCTTGAACTGATGTGCAACATCTGTCGTAGCGTCCGGCGATAAAAGGATGCGCCGGAAGTGTCAGCGCCTGGACGGTGCTTTAAGTCCCGTTTCGCCTCGGGAACCCGTTCCGCGCCGAGTTCATCAGCATCCGCCCGATCTCAGCACGTGTCAGTTCATTGTGCCGGCAGCGCAATTGGGCGATGCGTCAGTGGCTGGTAGGCGGCGTGTTCACAGGTTACAGGTCGTAGTGGTGAGGTAGGGGTTGATCGTCGGCTCGATGGCGGTCGACTCGCTTCAGGTAAGTATCAGCCAGCGCCTTCGCGGTTGCCAACTGCTCGTCCTTTGCCGATCACTTTCAACCCTTGTCCACTACTCATTCTTCTTCAATTGTTCCTCTCCAGTTTGCTGTTAACCCTTTACTCGGCGGATTACAAACGGACCGCCGATGTTGGGCTCATTTGCTTGACATCGGTTCAGAATCAGTCGCGGTCCGGCTGGCGCGCGCAACCCACTTGTTCCACAAATTGGGATCGGCTAGCAACTTTACATAGACTCCGCCGACAACAGATCGGGCCCAGAATCCTTCTGAGTGGGCCGAGATCGTGTCATAAAAATCTGCCATCGCCACGCGATCGCGTGTTTCGTTAAGAAACAGAAATACTGGATGCACTATGGCTTGAAAATCAGAGGGATTGCGGGCGAGCGTGGCCGACCACAACGTCCAATCCAGCTTGGTGTAGGTTGCACGGCTATCCAGGGGCAGTCCGTAGTGGTTAAGGTGAGTCTTATAAAAAGAAACTTCCCGATCAGCCACCTCGGGGGGAAACAGATGCAGCCCGAGAATGTTATCCCAGACAAGGTTGTACTTCTGGCTCCAAGTGTTGGCCTTATCGAAGGCCAGGCGGTAATGGTCGCCGTCTTGAGCCATCTGCGCCCACTTGATAGCCATGGATTCAGCGGCGGTTTCGTATTGCGCTGCGGTGCTGTGATCACCCCGCATCTCCGCCAGTTGGGAATACGCCGCCAAAGCCTCGATCGCCTTAATGGAAAGATTCGAGTTGTGCGCGAGATGACCGGTGAAATCGTCAGTGCATACTTGGTTTTCCGGATCGAACCCTTTGGCAAGAAGGTACTCTGCCCATTTAGTAAGCAAAGGCCAGTGACGAGAGGCAAAACTGGCGTCATGCTCTGCATGAGCAGTTGCGGCGGCCATCAGAATCATGTTGCCTGACTCTTCCACCGGCATCAGGCCGCCTATCTCTTCCACGGACATCTGTTTTTCTCCATCTGGGTTCTCGGAGTCGGGCCCGTTCGCCAGAGGATAAAACCCAAGATCGTGTGGAGCGAAGGGAAATTTCCAACGCGCAGACGAAGCATAACGCATCACTGGTTCCAACTGCGCTTCCACCAGCTTTGGATTAAGCAAGAGAAACATCGGCGCGGATGGATAAAGAACATCGACGGTTGAGATCATTCCGTCGCTGGAGTTCTCCTTGGGCATGAAGAACGCCACCCCATCGGCATCTTCCACGAGCTTATGCGCAGCGATTGCCTGGCGGAAGGCTAGCGTTGCAATAGCTGCGTACTCCGGCCCTCCAGTTTGTACCAGATCATGCACCAGATCGGCGTCGTAATGTACGGCTCGCTCGCTCAATTCCGGGTAGTCGCGCTCTGCGCCTTGAAGCAATTGACTAAACTCTGAAAATTCCTTCCGCCAATATGGCAACAACTTCTGGCGCATATACTCTACCGAGTAAATGTCGTCATAGCCCAGCAATACATGACGGGATACGGCTGTGGCGCCTATGGTGCCGAGGGGCAGAACGATATTGAGCGCAGGTGCCGGCGGGCGAGTGCTTTGCGGCACACGTGGCTGGCCTAGGTCGTCTTCCTGGAGAATGTGTCCGGTGGCGACGAAGTGGTCGCGATAGCTCTGGTTTCCCGCAGCAATTTCACTGGCACCGTCTCCGGATGGAACTGCGAGGTAGAAGTATCCCCAGTTGATTCGCATCAAGTCCCCCCACTGCTCGAGCATGGGCTGTTTGGAGGTTCCGACACGAAGCAGATGCAGGCCATTGATCTCAGCGCGCGACCATACAACCGGCTCGAAGGGAAAGTTGGTGGCAATTGACCCATCCGCGTCAAGGTATAGGGACACACTATGCGGGTTGCCATCGCGCGACTTCACCTCCCAGCTGAGATAGGTGACGGGCCGGGCCAAGATTCGCATGTCGTCTGGAAATGCCGGCGTGAAGAATGTAACTCGCAATTCTATCTCCGGGCTTTGCATGGCAACGATTGTGCGGGTTGGTGTGATTTGCCGCCCGGTTTCTTCCATAGCCGGAATCGCGTCGTCCCCATAGCCACCTAGATATCGATAGCTCTTTTGGTCAACCCGGATGAGGCCGTTCAATGGTTGCTGAGTGGATGTCCAGTGGCTGGTAGGGGCGCCAGTAAGCCGGTCTGCCGCCGACCAGATGCTGAAGTATGGGTCATGTGCCACTAGTGGAGTTGCGGGAGCGCGCAGAGGCGCCGCTGAGTCCTGCTGCGCCATGGAGTCTAAGACGCCACATAGGCAGACCATGGCTACACAAATACAGCGCAAGAATCTCGTCATTCATTTTCCTCTTCCAGTTTCGATTGTGCTATCAAACCCTTCATAGGCGCACCTCGCGGATCCTAGACAATGACAATTACTTGGCGCATCTCCCACGCTTTGGAGACCCATTAGCATCTGACATCAATCGTGGCATCTGATTACGATTTCATAGGTGTCATCAGTTCGCCTAGCTTCCAATGTCCCTGCAGTTTTGTCCGCGCTTAATCACCCTAATTCGAGAGCGAATAAAGTAGACATTTCCTCAAGAAGAGCCAGATGTGCAACCCAATCCGGCATGAACATACCCAATTCATCTGCTATTGATCGGTCACATATTTGTCCCGCCACTTTGCCGTGAGCTGCTGATCGGAGAGAGCTTTCATATAGATTCCGCCAACCACGCTGCGTACTTGAAATCCAACTTGTTTTCCGGTTTTGGTGCGCGGCCGGGGTCATTCACGAGGATCATGAAGCCGAAGGTCAAACCCCGTAGCAAATCCACTGACAAAAGACGGCTGGGGCGGACTCTGGTGTCGGGTGTCATTGGTATTGCGGTTTGGGTGCTCACAGCTCTCCCTTGTGTGCCGTCATGAAAAATCCTTTGATTTCACACCCGCAGGAAAATTTTCCGGCGATACAGGAAGCGCGCGAGCAAGAACGCCGCCAGCAAGCCGCCGATGTTGATCATTGATTCGCCAAAGCCCTTGCCCACGTGATGTTCAAAGAATGACCTAATATCGCCTCCGAGAAAGCGTTCTGATATGTGGTCGTATCCGTGGTATCCACCCAGGATATTTTCACCCATGTAAATCGTGATGGCATTCATTCCTATCCACACAAATGGTTGGCACCATTTCTGATATTTCCACACGTCCACAATCTGATAAAACGCGGCCAGCAGGATGGCGCTGTAACCACCGGCCACCAGAACGTAGGATGACGTCCAGAGCTTTTTTATGACGGGGAACTGCACTCCCCAAAGCCAGCCCAGCGCGATGCTGACGACGCCGAATGACAGCAGATAAATCACCTTGCGCCGATCCACTGTTTTTTGATCCATCAGAAGCAGCCCGGCGAACACGCCGAGCAGGCAACTGGCAATGGCCGGAATGTTGCTCAAAAGACCTTCGGGATCTATTCCATTCCCATTGTCTCCCGGCAGATATTGCAGGTCAAAGTAACCGACCAAATTAAGGTTTTGGGTGAACGAGCCATGAACCATTTGGGGTGCCGTTGCGTCGCGATAGTTTGGAAACGGAACAAATGTCAACATTGCCCAATAGCCAATGAGTATTCCCGCGCAAGTGATGACGAGCGTTCGCGGCTTGAAAAAACAGAACAGCAGCCCGGCGAAAAAGTATGAGAACGCGATGCGTGGAAGCACCCCCACCAATCTCATGTTGTCCCACGAATTGGAAAATCCGCCGTAATAAAAAACTCCGAGGGCGTACAACAGGAGGCTTCGGCGAAAGATGCGTCCGATCGCTTTGCTACGCCCGCCTTTTTCAATGGTTTTGCTTAAGGAGAAAACCAGTGAAACGCCGACGATGAACACAAAGAGCGGGAAGATGAAGTCGTAGAAGCGAAAACCTTCCCATTCGGAATGATCGAGTTGATATGCCACAAATTGTATGACTTTGTTGCCGGACGTGTAATGCAACGTGGCAAACATGGCGTCCACGCCGATGATCCAGAACATGTCGAAACCCCGCAGTGCATCCAGGGAGACAAGACGTTGAGAGGGCGCAGAACTTTTTGCGGAAGTTGTTTCCATAGGATCGAGGAATGTAGTCATCAGGCCCATCCTTTGCAGATTTGAAGTATCGCCTTGGCTTCGGAGGCCACGTCTTCGACATGTTGTGGAGGACTCAGCTGGAGAGGCTGCACGATCCAAGCCGCCTCCCATGCATCCAGAAGGTACGGGTCATCATTGCCATCGCGAAGTCCGTCAAAGAATGTCCTCCAACGACCTACGTAATAGTCTCGGATCAAGCCTGACCAAACTCGAGACGCATAATCATTCAAGTCGTTCCATCCCCAGTACGTGATAAGACGGCGAGCATTCGAATCCAGGTATGCAGCCTCATCGGGCGTAGCGGCCCAACTGCGAGCGTCCGTGACCCAGGTCTCAAGGCGTCGATCATGTCGGATATTCATCAGAGCGTCAATGCGCCGAAGCATGTCCAATGACTGGTTTGCCTTATCGTCCCGCTCCTGCGGCTTATCCGCCTTATGTGCGGCGCACGCAGCAGCCAGACGGCGATCGACGTGGCCTCCCGCTGCCTGGGCGACAAATTCAATCAGATCGTTGCGATAAAGTTCATTCGACTTGAATTCGTCAAAACATGAGAGAAATGCATCCACAGCCTCTTGAAATTCCGGTCCGGAGTCTGTTTCCCCCGCGGATGGTGTAAGGTTGGGACGAAATTGCCAAGCATGTCCGCTATTCCAGTATCCGTTACGCAGATACGCGCTCTGACGAAGCAGCTTCCACGCTTTTTCCATCGCAGGGGGGTAACTCCCGTAGCGCGCTCGGCAATAAGCTGGAATCCAGTTATCCAAATCAATATTCATGGACCAACCGACATCGGTCATCAGTTCGTACACCACTTCGTTGTTTTCAATTCCCTCCGGGTCCATCCCCCACCCGACGAGGTTCCCTTTGTCCCTGCTGCTCAGAACTGCCGCGGGCTGAAGTGCAATCAGAGGCAAATTGCCTCTGACATTGTTGTTTCCGCCGAAGGTGTGGATCATTCCGTTAATCCACTGCTTCCCGAAAAATGAGTTGCGGAGATTCCACTCATCGCCTGCTGTCGGATCTGCACCAGTTCGGAAGTCGGCAGCGCTCCAGTCATTTGAAAAATCTATGATTATCGCCCGATCATCCGGCACCTGCGAGAGAAAGGCGGAGATCGAATCGTTGTCCCAAAACTTTGCATCGTCCCTGAACATCCATCCCTGCATTACCCATTTGCCATCCGGGTCACCCGCCAGAATAGACTCATAAATTGTCCGGCCGAATCGCGCGAGGTCTGATTGCCGATGTTTTGGGTCCACCGGAGCTCTCACTTCATTGAAAGAATCAGCCAGATAGAATTCCTGGCGTCCGAATTCTTCTTTATAACTCCGGATGAACTTCCCCCCGATCTCTTTGTAGAGGTCAATCTCGCGGGGATCGAGAAGAAGCGTTGCCGATATACGTGGTGATTCTCCGCTCCATATTTCCGTGAAAGTCCTCGCACGAGGGAAGATTCGTTTAAAGCCTTCCGGAACAAAACCAGCAAATGCAGGGACCACGGGCGACATTCCGAGCTCCCGCATGCGCGTGAGAATCCGCTGCTGCAAATCTCTCTTCTTTTTGATCCAATTCTGGGGCAGCGGGCCATCAAAATAATTGATGTTCCCCATCCGGTGCCACGGCAGCTGCGCTGGACCTGTCGAAAAGCGATCCAGTTCCGCCTGGCTGAGTCCCATTTGCGTCCAGATTTTCTGCCACACATACTCCTGCCCCTCCATGGCTAACGGCATATTGATTCCATGGAGCGCCATCCAGTCGATCTCGCGTTCCCATCGGTCCCAATGCCAATATGGCGTGGAATAGCCAAAAGTGCAGACGTTATAGTATTGGACAAACTTGTAAGGGGAGCTGACTGTAACCGCGTCACAATCCGGAAACACGGCAGGCAGACGTAGATTCTTGCCGCTCCAGGTAACCATTGCGTTGCACGATTGCCTGAGATAGGTATACGCACCTCGACACAATGCGACAGGGGTATTGCCCTTTATTTTCACTCTTCCACGCGATGCGGAGAATGTGAATGCTGGATTCTGGCCATTCGATGGCACAAGTTCGAGTTCAAAGTCATCGGCTCGCGCAACAACCAGCCGAGCGATTACGGCTCGCGCTGATGCTGCCGCACTCTCAGTTTGAGACGGTTCGGCACCCCTAGCTCCCATCGGCTTCATGAACGTATAGCCGACCACGCCGGCTGACAGACCTACAAAGTCTCGCCTCGTCTTCACTTGCCATCTCCTTGTTTGTTCCAAATAGCAGTTCGTCACTGGTAAATGCGTTTGACAAAAAAGTACTCTATTCCCGCATGATTTGATGCAGAAGGCTTTTCAATTGCCGACGGTTGTTGGTTGTGTTGAATGAGGATCGTTTAACGAGCGAGAGTGGTCCGTGAGGTCTACGTAAACTGGATTGCCACCGTCGTAGCGACAATCGTTCAGTAGCCAGGTAAACTCAATGATGTTCGACGGCGAGAACAGCGATTCTTGAACTCCGTCGGCTGCCGGAGTCTTATTGATTGCCTCGACAAAAGTTCCGACTTGAATACTTTCGCGTAAGACGCCGGAAACGAACTCGACGGCCTGATCCATTCGCCCGGCGTCTATGAGGCCGTATGCGGTGAGGTTTACGTCTGGATACTTGTAGTTATCAAACCCCAAGCCATTCTCCGCTGGTCGAAAACCTTGGGTGAAGTAGTCTGCGATGCGCATCCGAATGGCTGGCGACAATCGTTGGACTGCAAGAGCTTGGGTGATATAGGCAGAAAACTCTGCATGATCCGCCTCAACACGGTCAGCCTTTTCATTCACGCCTTGATTTGCGAAATAGTATTGGTGGATCCGGGCTGGGTCCGAAAAGAACCATGTCTTGCTATTCTCAGCCATTTCGGCCTGCTTACTCCGCCACATTTGCGCATCCGACGAGTTTCCCAATTCGTTGCAGATCAGATTCGCAAAGCCCGCGTCATAAATCCAGGATGCAGTGAATTCCAAGTCCTTCTCATCCGCGATATTGTGATCCCCGTAAATCCAGCGGGGATTCTCCTCCTCCCATAGGAGGTTTTTTCTTATCGCGGGATAAATCCGCCGTAGCCGCGCTATATCTTTTGTTCTGGAGTAGAGAATCCATGCAGTCTGCGCTTTTCGCGCCGGCAGAGACTCGCCTGCAATAGCGCCATTTGAATCGACCAGAGACATCAACCCGGAGAATGCCGACCACGCTGCTTTGCAATCGACATAGCAAAGCCACTGATAGCCCAGCACACTATCCCATTGAGCAGTCCCTGGCGCTCTCGGGTCTCCTTCGTTCCAGAGCGACGGCTTACCCGTCATGAGCTGGTCATAGGCGAACGACGATTCCGGCAGTTTGCGAACCACATCCTGAATAACAAAGGCCCAGGCAGCATAGTAGGCCCGACGGTGTTGTGCCGCGGTGACCCCGCCCGACCCTCCGCCGGCTTCGATTCCCCATTTCTGCGGAGCAGGGACGCGGCGTAGAGCGCCTTCGATCCCGGCTCTTGAATGCGCCAAGGCCTCGGAGATGCGCTGATGAAAGCATTGATCTGCTCGTACGATGGCGGTCGTTTGCCCTTCCGAGCTTGTCGCAAACCCAAATCCTATCGCAATCTCCGACGCTCCCGGCCCCAAGTTAACTTTCAGCTCGTACCCGTTCGGCTGCATGGCTGCATCCGTTCGCAATGGCATTGCATGCCCATTCACGATACGGGCGAACTTCATTGCATAAATGTAGTCGGGCGAGGATACCACAAGCATGTCATCAGCAGGGATCCAGTTTGCCTGTTCAGTCGCTTCGTAAACACCGCCGAGTTCCACAGTCGCATCGCCGCCGCTTGTGAAAGCCAAATCCCGGATGAGAGAAGAGTTGACATCTGTAAAGAAGTCCTTTCCGTGCAGTTGAATATTGCCAGGATAATCTGCGTCAAAAGTAAACCTGTATGGGAACCACGTTGTGCTGAGAGATGTCGCGGGGGCAGAAATGCTTGCTGAAGTACTCACAAGCACATGGCTGATGCTCAGTAACTTGATAGTCTTGGTCCCGACCCAGCCACCAAGATTGAGTGGGATGTCCTTCGCTAAAGGAGGCGGGATATGGGAACAATCTACCGGACTTGGATTCAGAACCAGCCGGCCGCCCGGAAAGGACAGCCATTGCCAATGATTAGGACCACTCGCAGAAATGCTATCGGCATCAAACTGAGGATCGCCGGAAAAGTCAACGGTTCCGACACGGCGATTCTTCGTAGAGGCTAAGAGGTTCAAAGACATCAACAGCAGTGCGGTACCGACTACCACGCATTGAAGTTTCCGCATGATCCATTCCTCGTTTCCAGATCGCCGCCACGGTCAATGCGATCAGCACTCCTTCGAATGGCACTCCGTTTATCTGGATGCGGTGACTCGAAGAGCCATTCAGATGTGTCTAACGGCGGGATCTCTGGTGAAGATCCCGCCAAGGGTTCGGAGACTGCGAAGAAACTTGAAGGTTACGGCGCCAAATGATTATGAGATCCACAAAACTGCGGGCAATGGTTGTTGCCTAAAATGTGAATCGGCCTTGCAGTTGGCCAAACCGATTGCCGTTGACCCCTGTAACTTGACCAAAGAACTGGTCGTCTGTTCCGGTATCGGGAGCATTATAGTGGTGTTGATTAAGCGAATCGAAGAAAACCGCGTTCAACGTGAAAGCATACCGTCCGTCCGGTCCAAACGCTAGGGTCTTCATTAGACTCGCATCCGTGTCGTTGTAATTCGGCCCCCAGCCCTCAACCTCATAAGGATCGTTTCCGAATTGGCCTATCTGCGGATCGGTGAAGGCACTCGTGTCGAATGCGGTATTGCTTGGGTCGGCCAAGTTGTTTAGATCAAGCTTGCCATGTGGATTCTTTCCATAGTGGAATCCGGGAGTGACGTTCGACCGGATTGTCCCCATCCAGCCGGGAGTCGGGTAATTCGCAGCAGAAGGTCCGCTAATAGGACTGCCCGTCTGATATGCGCAGATGACTCCGAGGGTCCAACCACCGATCGCCTCGTTGACAAGCCGGGAACTGGACGCCCATTGTTTACCTTTCCCGAACGGAAAATCGTAGTTCATATAGCCTTTGACTACGTTCTTGTTATCAATCGGCAGAACCCAATGTTTGGCCTCACTGTACTCTTGCAGGTTCTGAAAGTTGTAATTGCCGCAGCATCCTGTGTAGTTGCTAACGCCTTGTACATCTCCAATCGCTTTTGACAAGGTGTAGTTCATATCCATCGTCAACCCATAAACCTTGCGGGCCTTGACTTCAAAGATAAGAGAATTGAACTCGCTTACACCTACAGGAGAGCTACTATATTGGATGACGCCAACCGTTGAAGCCAGTTGAGGATAAGGTGAGATTGCCGACCATGCGTACCCGCTGAACCCCGGATAGGGGTAGGGCACACCGGCTGCAGCCGCCTGTCCAGAGTCGTTGACAACGGCATTCTCCTGCCCGGCCTCAAGCATCGCACTGTATGTCGCCCAGCTTGTATAGTTTGCTGGAGTTTTCAAAGATCCGTCATGGAGGCGGAGACCCTTGTTGCCAATATAGTTAGCGCTCAGAAGGATATTTTTTGCCACCTCCCACTCTACGCCGCCGTTGTAGTTCTGGGTGAATCCTAAACGGAGAGTGCTGGGGTCGACATACCATGGACCTCCATTGTTGGGCAAGTACGACTGGCTGCTCGTACGGCTGTAATAGAGTGGCTGACCTGGATAGCCATTATCCCAATCGTATGCAGTTGAGCCGCTAACGTAGTTCGGGACCTGATTGGTTGCAACCCAGAACTGGTTGTCCATGTATGGCGAAATTTGCGCACCGGCATTAATATTCTGTGGAACATAAAACACGCCGTATCCTCCGCGGACTACCATGTTCTTTTTCAGGCGATAATCCGCGCCGAAGTGGGGACCGAACTCCGTCAAGCTATTGTTCGTCTCGAAACTCCGACCGCTGCTGGTAGTGAACTCCCACGCTCCTGGATAGTTTCCCCACACGCCGCTCGGGTTGGTCGCCAGAGGACTGAATTCCTGCCATTGTCCACGCGCATCATGATAGGGTGTGTTCGCGTCCCAACGAAGTCCTAACTCCACGATCAGGCGTTGAGAGGCCTTCCATGAGTCGTCGGCAAAGAGATCAAAGCTTTTGCGGCGCCCATAAGTTGGATCAAGCTCCTGAATCGAGGCACTGGTTACGTCGCCAAGCAACATGGCCGCGAATCCGGACCCTATAAATGGTGTGACTCGACTGTCGATTGGCCCTCCTGTGTTGTTGGCGAAGTTGTAGGTTTGCACGCCGCCAAAGGCGGTGTTAACTAGCAATGCCGAAAACTCGCCACCGAATTTGAGACTGTGCTTACCTCTCACCCATGACACTTCGTCCTGGAAGTGATATACGGGATCGATGGTATGATCTGCGACAAAGGTACCGGTTCCGCTCTCGCTGATGCCGTTGCTACCGCCGTAAGTTATATTCGGAAAGTTATTCCAACCGCTGTTAGGGCTATTGCTGTTAGGGAACCCATATGTCACGGGATTCGCCGATTCGTACGGGAGATCTAGCGAGTGAGCATCGACATAAGACGCAGACAAAGAATTGACCAGGTTGGGGGTAATTGCGAAGGTATGACGAACGCGAAAATTCATAAAATTTAGAATCGTTTGTGACCAATCACCAAAAGGCCCTGCGCTAGACCAGTTTTGGGGTCCAGGGCCAGCACTACCGCCATTAGAGTATTGTCTGTTTAATGTATATGCAGCCATAATGTTCTGACGCCCAGTAAGTCTTTGGTCAAGCCGCAGATCCACGTTATCCTTGCTAACAGGCGCCCCCGCATTGTTAGGATAGTTGTTTGTGACAGTCGGTAAGGTCGGGGCAAAGTACTTCTGATAGATAGGAATGAGCCCTTGCGAAAGAGTGCTGAACCGTGACGTCGGAATTACGTTGCCGGGGAATGGCGTTCCGCAAGGAATGCCGTTCACGGATGTCCATGTAGCAGGGTCAAACACCTGGCCATAGAGATAGGGCTGTCCAGTGCACGGGTTGATGATCGGTTGCTGGGTTGTTGGATCGTCAATTACGCCCTGGTAGGTTCCCTGCGTAAGGAGAGCGCTGAAGTCGCCACCGAGCATAGCCGTTGTTGGAACGGTCGCGCCCGCAGGAATAAGGACGTTGAAATTTTGAGAATATCTTTCCCAAGCTCCAAAGATGAACGTATGATTCTTCCAGATCGGGCCGCCCATGCTTCCCCCGTAGTCGTTTAACCTGTTTTTAGCTCTACCATATTCCGAGCGGCAGGAAGCAACATCGCTGGAAGATCCGCATTGGGAGAAAAAGTAGTTGTCAGCCCAATCGTTTGCATTCAGATCTTCGTTTTGCATGTAGTAGAAGGCAGAGCCATGAAGTGAGTTGGTTCCGGATTTCGTTTCGTATAAGACAGCGCCACCACCTGTAGCAGCGCTATCGATATCGATGCCGCTGACCTGCACTTGCATTTCAGCGATGGAATCTTGACCTTGAGTAAAGATAACGCCTTGCAGGGTTGATGTCGCATCGATGCCATCCATCAGGACTGACTTTGAAAAGGACTGCGACCCCGCAATGTTGTCCTGATAAAAGTATCCCTGCATAGTTGGGACGATCGCATACTGGATAAAGGACGCGTCGCGACCCATGTTTGCTACATTGTTAGGGAGCGTATTGATGTCCTTGCTCTCGATGGTCACTCCAATTGTCGAAGTCTGAGTTTCAAGAAGTTGGGAAACGTCCGTCACTTGCACGGTTTCAGATACCGAACCCACTGAAAGTGTGGCATTCACTTCCAGAACCTGCGCAGCGACCAACTGCAGACCCGGCGCAGAGAAAGCTTTGAATCCCTGATGGGTGATGCCAAGGGTGTAATCCCCGATCGGCAGGTCGGGGATTGAATATAGCCCGACCTGGTTGCTGATGCCCTTGAACACCACTTTGGTATTGAGGTTTGTGATCGTCACATTTGCTGCCGGCAAAGCTGCACCGTTGGGATCTGTCACCGTTCCAGTGACGGTTGCTGAGTCATGTTGCGCGTGCAGAAAGCACGGCGTCATCAGTGAAGCAACCAGCACCACAATTCCGAGCATTCTCCGAGTAGTTCTCTGCTTTGTCACTTGAGATCTGTTTTCCATTGTTATCCCTCCTGAATCTAGCATCTGGTCTCCGATGTTGTGAATTGTCATCGCGCAAGGATCTCCTCATTTGCTGGAAGCGCCTCTGGGGAATTCCTTTGGGACTGTTCCACAAGAGCGAGAGTTCCCGACGCGATCCCAATCGAACCGAGTTGAAGGACCGCCACGATTGGCAATGCGTATTTCAAGGCGGCGATATCCGAAACCCAGGTTGCCAGAGCGAGGAACAAACCACATCCCAACGCTCGACCTGCGAATAGACCGCATTCGTGATTGAGTATGTACGCGTACTGATTTCGACCTTCCGCGCGCGAGACGATTTCCGTGACAAGAAATTGAATGGGGAAGTAGCCCAAATCAAGAATGGGCTTCGCCAAAATGAGACATGCCATGAAAATGATGACGCCTTTTGCATTGAAGAGCGCGGCGTTGACAATAGTTCCAATGAAGAACATCAAAAGACCGATTGAAAACACGATAACGCGATGATTGGGCTTTGCGACTCTTCCAATGCCGTAGAGAAGAAAAGACGAGACAATCCCTCCGACTGCTTGAATGGTTCCCAACGTTCCTTCCTGCCCTACTAGCATCATGATGAGCATTGCAGGGGCCGTGACTATGTAGCCTTGGACCAGGCCTTTGAGTGCGGCCAGCATTAGCATCCTGCGCCATAGGGGATCGAAGCGGAAATACACAAACTTCGTGAGCGGAGGATTTTTGAATCTCCCTAGGTGCAGGACAACAGATGCGAGAACAGTGAGGATAATGACGCAGATCGATACAATGCGATATGCGCTATCCGGATTGCTATTGAGCCACCCTTCTCTAACCGTGCCCGCTATGAAAAAACCAATTCCCATAGGAACAATCACAGACGTGAACGTCAGGAAGAAAGATTCCAGCCCATAGTAGTAGTTTCGATTGCTGTCGTTGGTAGTCGACAGCACCAAGAATCCGCGATTGGCCCAGAACAATCCGGTGGCGAAGCCCATCATCGAGCCAGAGACTGCGATGCCGGAAAGAGTGATGACGGGCGAAGACATCATTATGACCATGGCGATGCCGCTCAACAGCATTGCAGCTGAGTAAAGGTGGTTGATGTTAACGATGCGCAATAGGAATCCATTGATCAGGAAGGCAAATGGCGTTGCAGTGTAAATTGCAAGTTGGTAAGTAAGTACTTTACTAACTTCATGAGAGTTCCGCATGACGTATGCAGCTATGAAAATCTCTATTACGGGCAGAACAAATGCAAAGAGCATGTTCGTAAGCAGCAATATCCTCATGTCTCGAGGGCACGAGAGGAAGAGTTTGTACTCCTTGATGAGCCTGTTCATGCACACACCCTTGAGCCAACGAGCGAATTGAGGATTTCGTTGATCGAGAATGTGGCGGCGCAGATTACGCTGTCCGCCGCGCCATAGTAAATGGTGATGCAATCTCCATCCACAAGATGGCCATTGGTGAAAATGACTTGTCCAAAGAACCCCTCGACTTCGTATGGATACGAGGGTTCCATGATGGGCGTCTCGGAGCGGGCCAGCACGCGCCAGGGTTCGTCGAGGTCAAGGAGTAGAGCTCCAAGACAGTACCGGTTATCCTTTGTCGCTCCGTGATAGACCTCCAGCCAGCCTTCCGGGGTCCGTATCGGCGCCGCTCCTGCTCCAACTCGCGCACTGTCCCAGTAACCTTCACGACTATGGGCCACGCATCGGTGACTGCCCCAGTGAACCAGATCGGGCGATTCAGCAATCCAGATGTAGTTGCCGCCCAGCTCCGGGCTGCTCGGGCGATGCAACGCATAGTACTTGCCGCTGATCTGTTCTTCAAAGAGCGCGCAATCTTTGTTGTGTGGAGCAAAGATCATGCCCGCGTGCACGAAATCTTTCCAATTAGTAGTGGTCCTCAGACCCACTCCCACGCCATTGTTGGAGACCTGCGTATACGTCAGGCAGTAGGTTCCGTCGATCTTCGCGACTCGACAGTCCTCAATCCCGTAAGTTTCCAGTTCCCCGGCCCCCATCAGAGGCAGGCTTTGCTCCGGCTCGACAAAGTGGACCCCGTCGTGGCTCGACAATAGGCGAGGGTGAGAGAGAGTCGTGAGGTAGTCGCGCCCGTCAAAATTGATCACGCGCGGATCGCTTAGATCGAGTCTTGGATCGCCCGAATCGAACTCAAGCACCTCCATCTGGCCATCGGGAGTTAGGATTGGAAATGAAGTCTTGCCTGGAACTTGCGCAGGGCGCTCCGCCACACGGACCAGCAACCAAGTGCTGTCATCAAAACGGAATACGCCGGGATTCAGCAGGCAGATCACTTCCATGCCTTCCACGCTTGGACGCAGGTCCCGCGGGCTGAGAATGGGGTTCTGCCCGAAGCGTTGTGCAAGATCGTTCATTCTCCGCCCTTCGAGTTCTTCGGTAATCGTGTTGGTGCTTCGCTGATCGATAAACATGCTTTTGAAAGCTCACCAAGAGCCTCTTGGAATGCGCGTGCGTCTGAAAAGGGCTTTACGGCGGAAATCTTTGATAATCAATGCGAATCACATGTGAATCGCATTCGGTTCCACGAATTGACCTCGGGATTGGAGAGACAGCGCACCCTTAGGGATGGGATCGCCCTCAAACGGACATTTTCAGACGCTTTGACTCGGGGGGGTCCTTCTGCAGTTCTGGATATTCAGGCAGTCTCGATGAAGTCGAAGTTGAAGTCGCGCTTTTCTTTGAGGAATTCGATGCGCTACAATCAGCGCGCAGTCAAAAACCTTCCTGAGGCCGGGTTGGACTTGATATCCCTTGAATCTAAACGCGATAGGACTATGCGCGGATGAATGAAGTGGACCCTGGACTTCGCGAAGACGCACGCTGGCAGTTGATCGAGAGGATCGTAGCCAGCCCGCCCTTCCAGAAATCGGCGCGGCTAAGAGATCTTTTGGCTTTCATGGCGGAGAAATCCCTCCGCGGCCAACACCAGGACCTCAGTGAGCACCGCATAGGAAGCGCCGTCTTCGGGAAAGCCGACGACTACAGTGTTGTTGACGATAGTTCGGTTCGCGTACACGTGCGTCAGTTGCGCCTCAAGCTGCACGAGTACTTCGATGGCGAAGGTCGGGGCGAAACCACCATTGTTGAAATTCCGAAAGGGGCTTACACAACCCTTTTCCGCACCGCTGAACCGAGGACCTCATCAGTTCAGGTGCCGGTTCCAGTAAACAACGACCCCAAGTCCTGGATGAGCGTGCTGCCCTGGGCGTTGGCGGCGCTCTTTCTCGTTACCGCTCTAATTGCGTGGTTTCGCTCGCCTGCGGTTCCGACTCCACCGCCGCCTCCCTGGCCGCTCGCGGCGCTTTTCAATCCGCCCAATCGACCTGTTCAGATCGTTGTTGCAGACGTTAACTACGGCATGACGCGGTTGATCGACGAACGACCCGTAACGCTGGACAGATATCTGAGCTCATCCTACCGAAGCGGGGAGGATTTTACTGATGCGCACCCCACTGCTCGCGAGGAGCGAATCATGAAATATCTATCGGGCTCCTTGCTCTCCTCATATGCCGATCTCGTGGTGGTGCAGACACTTATGAAGTTGAGCGGGAACTCTCGGGACTCGCTCGTTGTACGATCGGCCCGGGAATTGCGCCCGCGTGACCTGGAGGCGGGTAACTTTGTCTTCGTAGGCAGTCCAAGCTCGAACCCATGGGTCTTCTACTTCCAGGACAAGTTGAATTTTCAGGAGCGTGAAGGTG
This sequence comes from uncultured Acidobacteriaceae bacterium, assembly GCA_963808695.1. Lineage (GTDB taxonomy): Bacteria > Acidobacteriota > Terriglobia > Terriglobales > Acidobacteriaceae > Telmatobacter. Next base: position 390,764 of record CAWEHF010000015.1, on the reverse strand, counting down.
TCGTTGGTGAAAGCATAAAGTACTTCGAGAACCTTCAGCCAAAGACCGGCGAGCAGGAAACCTACCATGGACTAGCCTTTACAGGCAGTTCGGGAGAGGACTATGCGACTATCTCTCTTGTGCCTCTTGCCAATGGTCGCGGCAGCGTTCTTATCCTGCAAGGATTGCAATAAGAGGGCACTGAGGCTGCCGGACTCTTTCTCGCGGATGCAGGCAACCGGCAAAGACTTCAGCAGGCTCTCGGCATTTCCGGCACGCCGAGCCAGCCTGTCTATTTCGAGGCTCTCATTCGAACCGACGCTGTCGCAGGCGCGCCGAACGCAACTTCTATCGTCGCCACGCGCGTGATCCATCCGTGATCTGACCGCTGCCTCGCTTTTGCCATTCCACGCAGCATTTGGCGCAGCGCTCCAAAACTTTCATACCCAGTGCCAGCTCCGCTTTTTCCTTGCGCAAATAGGGAGGCAGTTGTGCGTCTGGTCACTCGGGTATTCGAAATACCGTCGACTTCTCCTAGCCCGCATTTCTCACAACCCCTGATTCTGTGAGCAGTTGGGTTCGTGGTGGACTCTCGATTGGCTGTTTTGATGGCGGCACTGTCGGGCGGAACCTTTTTACGCCCTTGCTGCGGTCTGGTTTCGATTCCCGGCGTGGATTTTCAGCACGGCTCCGCCTGGCCGATCGGTTCAGCGGCCGAGAGGAGTGGGTTTTCTGGGCGATGCGTGACGGTCAGCATCGCAGAGCGCGGAAAGCCGCGGCATAGAAGCGCTTCCACGGATAGGCCGAGCTCATTTCCAGCAGGATGCGGCGCACACTCACGCGCACGATGGCGCCGACCTTGAACAGCTTGCGGCGGATGGTATCGACCTGAGCCTGAGCCCACTCGGTACCCATCAGAGCCAGCCGGCGCAGGGCCTCGACCAGCGTGTAGGCCAGTGCGGAGAAGTAGAGCCTGAGCTGATTGCCTTTCATTTCATCGGTCGAGAGCCGGTCGGCGAACAGGCACATCTGTTCCTTGATGCGGTTCTCCATCTCTCCGCGAGCACAGTAGAACTTCTCGTATAAGTTCTGTGCAGCCCATTGCTCGGAGGTTAACGAAGTGACCACGAAGCGTGGGTTCTCGCCCTTGTCGAGGAACTCTGCCTTGGCCACCACGCGGCGCGAGCAGGACCAACTCTTGTGGGTCTGGTACTGGAACTCGGCGAAGACACGCGCCGCCTTGCCGGCGGCTTGGTGTTCCAGTTGCGCCTGCTGCATCTGCTTGCCGATGATCCGGCGCAGCCGCTGATTGCGGGCCAGGCCGAACAGATATTCAACCTTGTTGACCTCGCACCAGCCCATCAGTTCTTCCCGGCAGAAGCCGGAGTCGGCGCGCAGCACGATCTTGACCTCGGGCCAGCGCTGGCGCAACTGCTCGACGATGCGCGCCACTTCTTCGACCGAACCTGCAGCCGCATCCTGATTGGCCGGCCTGAGCCGCGCGCACAACAGTTGATCGCCAGCGAAGATGTACAGCGGCAGGTAGCAGTAGTTGTCGTAGTAGCCGTGGAAGAACCGCTCCGGCTGATGGCCGTAGAGCGGGATGTCGGTCGCATCCAGGTCGAGCACGATCTCGGTGGGCGCAGTTGCGTGTGACTCGATGTAGAGTTCAACCAGCAGCCGGTCGATCAACTCAGCCGAGTAGCCTATCTTGTGGTAGCGCTCGGTGCGGCCACACAGTTCCAGCCGGTTCAGCGTGCTCTTGCCCGCCAGCGGTTCCTCCAGCTTGCGCTTGCCGCTCAGCAGCCCGAACAACGGATCGGCACGCAACTGCTCGTGGTCGCAAAGATCCTCGTAACCCAGCGCCAGACCATAGATGCGCTGTGCCAGCATCTCGGCAACCGTGTGCTCCACCTGGTCCTGGTTGCGCTTGTCACAGAAGCAGGAGGCCAGCCGACCCAGAAGGTTGATCTTGCGGTCCACCTGACGCAGCAGCAAAGCCCCGCCGTCGCTCGAAACCCGACCCGCCGTGAAACCGGCTTCCACGCGGCGCGAAAAATGGGCTGTAAATGTGAACGTTTCTTGGCTACACTCTGTCATCAGAAAGGCCGCCTCCGCACGGCAAAACTACGCTTCGACAACGCAGTTATGCCATGAAAAGACGGCCTTTCCAAGTCCTTTCCTAAATCCCATCTCACCGAAACACATCTTGCCTGTGAAAAATGCGGGCTAAAGCCCCGGACTCATCTTTGTGATTATCGGCCCGGCTAAAGCCATGCCCTCGTTACAAAGCCGCGCAATTCTGCGAGGGCGGGGGTCCGCAGCGTCTGGAGACCGGCGCTACGACTGTGCTCAGTGCGCGTCCGGCGCGAGCGGGTTGTCCCACTTGAACGAGCCGGCGTCGAGGCCCTTCGGCGACCAGCGGGTGACGATGGCCTGGGCCAGGCGAGCCAGCGTCTGTTCGGCCTCGTTGTCTCCCGTCCAGCGCTGGTCGGCGTTGTCCCAGGTGAAGGCGGAAATCACGATGGGGCCATTCACTGAAGCAATCAGCGCAACATCGTTGCGAACCTCGTCGAGGGCGCCGGTCTTATTGGCGATGGCCGACCCTTTCTCGCTGGTATCGAGCGACTCAAGGTAGCGGGGAAGGCTGTCTCGATCCTGCTGTTGACGCAGCGATTGCAAAATGACTCCGCAGTTCGGTCCGTCGACGGGCTGCGGCGCAGATCCGTCCAGTCCGAGGTGGCACTCGGCAAAGCGTTCCATGATCGAGGCCATCTCGCGCGCGGTGGTTTTGCCAAGGCCGAACAGCGGCTGGTCAGCGGGCATGGGGCCGGTGGCAGGCTTGAAGACCTTTTTGTAAAGCACCGTTTGCTTCAATCCGGCGGATTGCATCGTGGCATTGATAGGTGCCAGCCCGAGACGATCGATGGCCACGTTAGTAGCCGTGTTATCGCTCAACACAACCATCAAATGGAGCACGTCGCGCAGGGTAAGCGTGACGGGTGCGGTAAGCTGGCCCAGAATGCCTGAGCCGGGGACCTGATTATCCTTCGTCAGTACAAGCTTTTCGTCGAAAGTGGCTGTTCCGCTGCGAACCTGTTCGGCGGCGTCGAGCAGAATGCCCATTTTGATAACGGAAGCAGTCTTGACCGGCTCATCGGCATCGAGCTCGGCAGTTTGACCGGTGCGCAGGTTGTGAGCGTAGACGGCGACCTTGCCGTGGTGCGCCGAAATAATCGACTGCAGTTGAAGGTCGAGCTGGGAATCGTTGACGAGAGGTGGATGTTGCGCCTCGAGTGAGGGAACGCCAAGGAGGATCAGGCACAAACCGGACAGTGCGACGGTACGGGTCAGATTCATTCTTCGAGAGTAATTCCCCGGCGCAGGGCTTCGCTATCAGGCCTCTTTTTCGGCGCGCGTAAAGGTGAGCGATGCCGAGTTGATGCAATAGCGGAGTCCGGTAGGGTGCGGACCGTCGGGGAATACGTGGCCGAGGTGGCCGCCGCAGCGTGCGCAGGTGACTTCAATGCGGGCCATGCCGAAGCTGCGGTCCTCGTGCTCTTCCACTGTCTTGGAACCGGCCGGCAGCATGAAGCTCGGCCAGCCACAGCCGGAGTCGAACTTGGCGCCGCTCAAAAAAAGCAGTGCGCCGCATCCGGCGCAGTGATAGTCTCCGGTTTCGTGATTCTCAGTGAGTGTGCCGGTGAACGGGCGTTCCGTACCTTTTTCGCGCAGGACGTGGTACTGCATTGGCGTCAGGGACTCACTCCACTCAGCCTCAGTGCGCACTACTTTTTCGTCGCTGTCGCTCACTTCGCCTCCCCGGGGATGGTCGCTGTTGGTTAGATGCGCGAAGCGAACGGCCCCCCTAAAACTCGAGTCTGCTCAAACCTCGGCGACAAGCTCGATCTCGACCAGCACATCTTTCGGCAGCCGCGAAACTTCAACCGTGGAGCGCGCCGGCGCAACGCGGCCCTCGCCGGCAAGATAAACAGCGTAGGACGCATTCATGGCTGCGAAGTCGTTGAAGTCTTTCAGAAAGACCGTCGCCTTTACAGCGCGGTCAAGACTGCTGCCAGCCGCTTCAAGGATGGCCTTCAGATTCTCAAGAACTCGAGCCGTCTGTTCGGTGATTCCGCCAGAGACAATGTTGCCCGTGGCAGGATCAAGAGCAATTTGACCGGCTGTGAAGATGAGATTGCCGCAGCGGATGGCCTGCGAGTAAGGGCCGATGGCTGCGGGTGCGGCTGCGGTGGAGAACGCCTGCTTGGTCATAGCCCGATTTTAAACGCCCCCAAGACACCCCTGACTCCCCAGTTTCAGAAACGGGGCAGACAGGGGTGCTGAGGATTCAGGTTCAGCCAAGGTTGAGGTTGGCAAGGATGCCGCCGCCAACCATCATCGCCAGCAGCCAGTAAGCGGCATTGATGGCGAATAGCTTGGCCGGGCGTTTTTCGAAAATGTGCTCGGTCACCAGGGGCGGGGCAATAAAGCCGGCCCAGCAGATGGCGCCCACGTAGAGGCCGCGATACAAAGAGGTTGCGCCGCTCCATTTGATGAGGTGCGCCAGCACCATGGAGAGAACCAGGTTGGCAATGAACGAGACAAGCATTGGAAACCACGCATTTTTGGGTTTCTCACCGTCCGGAATCCCGACCAACGCTTTCCAACGAGCCCGGAAGACAAAGCCATACCATAGAGCGCCCAGCAGCCACTGCGCGATTGCCGAGTAGAGAACTGCCAAGGGGCTGACATGGAAAATCTGCATGCGAGAGAACCTCCCATTTCTTTTTAATATCCGGCTCCCTGAGACGGATCATCCAGGGAGAGTGAAGCCAACTCGTGCCAGTGTAAAAAGGAGTCGCGTGAACAATTTGATGGAGGGTGGAATCGAAAGTCAAGACAAATCGCAGTGAAGGTGCCGGGGTTGGAATAGTCAAGTGCGCATTGAACGGATTCTTGCATCAGCGTTTTTTCAGCGCTTCAAGTTCTTCGAGCGTGCGGGGCCAGTCGGAACCGAGCAGGCGCGAGAGACTGCGGTCAGCCAGCACTTTGCCGCCGGTCTGGCACTGGGCGCAATAGTTGGTTTCGTTGTCGGCGTAGCGAATGCGCTGCACCGGCCGCCCGCAGCGCGGGCAGGGCTGGCCGAAGCGGCCATGCACAGCCATCTCGGGGCGGAAAGCCGTGACGCCCTCAGGGAAGGTTTTTCGGGCCTCGGAGGAGAGCCGTGTAGTCCAAATATCCAGCGTTTCGCGCGTCGCGGCGTAGAGGCGCTCCCATTCTTCGTCTTTGAGTTTGTGAGTGAGGGCGATGGGCGAGAGCCGCGCAGCGTGCAATATCTCATCGGAATAGGCATTGCCAATTCCGCTCACGATTCGGGGATCGGTGAGGGCACGCTTGAGAGTGCGGTTTTCCTGGGTGAGAGCCGCTCGAAATCCGGCCAGGTTGGTGGAGAAGATCTCAATGCCGCCAGGGTCGAGGGACTGCAGGCCTTCTTCCCCGCGCACGACATGCAATGAAGCGCGGCGCTTGCTGCCGGCCTCAGTCAGGCTAAGAATCCCATCCAAGAAGTAAAAGCCCGCGAGGGTGCGGCCGGCGAGTTTGGCGTTGGGAGCCTTCCAGTGCAGACGGCCGGCAATCATAAGGTGCAGCACCAGCCACAGATCGCCTTCGACGCCGATGGCGATGCGCTTGCCGATGCGGCGGACCGCAGTTACCGTGCGGCCCTCGGCGCTGGAGAGCGGCGGATCGAAGGTACGCAGCAGAAACGGGCTGGTGACAGCAACGCGTTCAAGCACACGGCCAACGATGCGGGCTTCGAGAGCAGCGATATAGGCCGTGATGTCGGGGAGTTCGGGCATCTTTTTAGCTCACCGTAGCACAGGCCGGTGGGATTGCCGGGGAATTACGGAGGGGTATCGTCCTGTATATTTGTCGCACGCCCGCTTTCCCCAAAGCACAGAATTCAGGAGCCCGCACCATGAAGCATCTGCTTCCGCTGTCCCTTGCTGTTGCCGCCGTCTTCACTCCAGCACTGATTGCACAGAGCCCACCCACTGCGAATGCCACTGCGAGGCTGGCTATAGCGGCAACGCCGGGCAAGACCTTCGATCTGGCCTGGGTGGGCAAGATCGTCCGCGCCAGCGATCCTGAGCTCTCGCCCGACGGCAAGTTACTGGTTGCCGTGGTGACGAAGAACGACTATGAAAACGACCTCAACGACTCAGAGCTTGCTTTGGTTGACGTCGCAACCGGTAAGAGCCATTTTCTGACGCACGATCGCAAGAAGGCCGGCTTCCCTCGCTGGTCGCCCGCGGGAGACAGAATTGCGTTTCTTGCGCCCGACGATAAGGAGCACAACCAGATCTTCGTGCTCGATATGGCGGGCGGCGATGCGCTCCAGGTGACGAAGAGCCCGACCTCGATCCAGCAGTTCGCATGGAAGCCGGATGGAAGCGCGTTTGCCTATGCCGCAATCGACGATGCTCCGAAGGAGACCGGCGCCGACAAGTTCGATGACGCGTTTGAAGTAGGCGACAACAGCTTTCTCGATCGCGACAAGGCGCTGCCCACGCATCTTTGGCTCATTCCAGCGGATGGCGGCGAAGCAAAGCGGCTGACGTCGGGCGCGTGGTCGCTGCCAGTGGCTTTTCCGCCAGGACCGCCGGCGTCGCCCATTGCGTTTACGGCTGACGGGAACAAGATCGTTTACGTGCGCATCGAGAATACGTACTCCGGCGACCGGCGCTACAGTTCGCCGCAGGTGCTTGACCTCGCGACCTTGAAATCGGAGCCAATTACGACGCACACCATGTGGGCCTCGTTCCCGGTTCCGTCGCCGGATGGGTCGAAGGTGGCTTACATCTACCCACGCGATGGCGTAGAGCGGAATTTCAACGACATCTACGTGGTGGACGGACTGAAGGGCGACGGCGAAAACGCAACGCGCGCCATCGATCGCAATTTCTTTCGCGCCTTGTGGACGTCCGACGGGAAAGCAATTTTAGGCGGAGCTAACGATGAGGCCGGCGTAGGCCTGTGGATCAAACCGCTCTCAGGGCAGGCAAAGCAGCTCGACCTGGAAGATGTGACCGTTTCCACCGGCTACTGGCTCGATGCGAACGTGGGCGCGCAGGGGCAGATTGTCTTTGCGGGAACCGAACCGCATCATCCGGCGGAGATCTACATACTCGACACGCCGGACTCAAAGCCGCGAAGGCTCACGTCGTTGAATGCAGCATTTGACCAACTGAACCTGGGCAAAAGCGAAGTGGTAACGTGGCAGAGCCCCGACAAGGCGCCGAAGAACTGGACCGAGAACGGGATTCTGACGTATCCGCCCGATTACGCGCCGGGCAAGAAGCTTCCGCTGGTGCTTTACATCCACGGCGGGCCGACATCGGCATCGAAAGACACATTCAACGTGTTTGCGCAGATCATTGCGGCGCAGGGATGGCTGGTGTTTGAGCCGAATTACCGCGGCAGCGACAACCTGGGCAACGACTTTGCGCATGCGATTGTCGACGACTCCGGCGATGGGCCTGGCCGCGACGTTCTGGCAGGTGTTGAGATGCTGAAGAAGCGCGGCATAGTGGACGAGTCGAACATTGCCGTCACGGGCTGGAGCTATGGCGGCTTTATGACCAGTTGGCTGATCGGCCACGCGCAGTTCTGGAAGTGCGCGATTGCCGGAGCACCGGTGACGAACCTGATCGACCAGTACAACCTTTCGGACTCAAATATTGCGCGCGCCGCTTCAATTGGCGGCTCGCCTTACACCGGCGACTGGATGAAGCACTGGGTTGAGCAGTCGCCGATTACTTACTACGACCAGATGGTGACACCGACGATGGTGCTTCAGGACGTGGGCGACTATCGCGTGACAATCACGCAAGGGTACGAGCTGTACCACTCGTTGAAAGATCGCGGCATTACGACGGTGTTTTATGCCTATCCCATCGGCGGGCACAGCCCGGCAGATCCGGTAAGGATTCGCGATGTGTACAGGCGATGGATCGAGTGGCTCGGTCAATATTTGCCGCGGCAGAACTAGCCGAGGATTGCGTTGTCGATGAGGCGGGTTGAGCCGACGTACGCGGCGACGGCGAAGAGCGCGCCCGAAGCGGCAGTTTCGAGAGGCTCAAGCGTTGACCAGTCGACGAGTTCGATGTAGTCGATGCGGACAGGAACGTCGTTTGGGGGCTCGGCGGCGAAAATGTCTCGAGCGGCGGCGATCAGTGCGGCGGCGTTGCGCTCGCCGGCGTCGAACAGCGACTCAACCGAGCGAATTGCGCGGCTGAGCATGAGGGCGTGTGCGCGCTCGGCGGGGCTGAGATAGGCGTTGCGCGAGCTGAGTGCGAGGCCGTCGGGCTCGCGAACAATGGGGCAGACGACGATCTCAGTTCCGATGCGCAGGTCGGTAACCAATCGGCGAATGACGGAAACCTGCGCCGCGTCTTTCTGGCCGAAGAAGGCGCGATCGGCTTCGGCGGCTATCAGAAGCTTGGTGACGACGGTGGCGACGCCGCGAAAGTGGCTTGGCCGCGAGAGCCCGTCGAGGCGATTGCTCAGGCCTCCGACTTCAACAAATGTTGACGCACCTGCTGGATAAAGCTCGTCGACTGCCGGCGCAAAGACGATGTGTGCGCCGTTGGCTGAAGCGAGTGCGCAATCGGCTTCAAAGGCGCGCGGGTAGCGGGCGTAATCTTCATTGGGCCCGAATTGCGTGGGATTGACGAAGATTGAAACGGCGACTTCGCCGCATGATGCGGCCGCGGCGCGGATGAGTGATGCGTGTCCCTCGTGGAGCGCGCCCATGGTTGGAACGAGGCCAACGGTTTTGCCGTTTGTGCGTTGATCGCGGGACCAGTTGCGAAGTTCAGTTACTTTGCGAAGAATTTCCATCGGGCGATTTTCAGTTTGCCGGGTCTCAGTTGGTCCAGTCCGGGAGCGAGTCGCGATTGACGATGTCGTCGGCGGAATCGAAATCGGACGCAGGAACGGGAGGCGATGCGAGCGCCTGGCGGGCAGCCTCGCCGAGATGGTAGCTTTCCTCGTCGGCGGGGAAGGCGCGATGTTCCACGTCTTCGCGATAGTGCTCGACGGCGGAGTGAATGGCTGCGCCGAGATCGGCGTAGCGGCGAACGAACTTGGCGGCCGGGGCGAAGGTGAGTCCGACGAGATCGTGGAAGACGAGGATCTGGCCGTCGCAGCCGGGGCCGGCGCCGATGCCGATGGTGGGGATGGCGAGCTCGGCGGTGATGACTTCGGCGACTTCGCGCGGCACGCCTTCAAGGACGATGGCTCCAGCGCCGGCTTCGGCGAGGGCGCGGGCGTCGGCCTGAAGGCGGCGGATGGTTTCAACGGTGCGGGCCTGCACGCGGTAGCCGCCCATGCGGTGGACGCTCTGCGGCGTGAGGCCAAGATGGCCGATGACCGGGACTTCAGCATCGGTGAGAGCGCGGACCAGCTCGATGCGCGGGCCTTCAATCTTTACGGCTTCGGCGCCGGCTTCCTTGATGAAGCGCACGGCGTTGGCCACGCCCTCAGCGATGGAACCGTGATAGCTGCCATAGGGCATATCGGCCACCACGAGTGCGCGGCGCACGGCTCGGCGCACGGCCCGGGTGTGGTGCAGCATTTCGTCCACGGTGACGGCGAGAGTATTTTCGTGGCCGAGGACGACCATGGCCAGCGAGTCACCGACGAGCACAAAGTCGATTCCGGCCTCGTCGACGAGGCGAGCGGTTGCGTAGTCATACGCGGTGAGCGCGGAGATGGGCCTGGACTGGCGCTTCATCTCAGCCAGTGCGGGCACGGTGACTTTTTTGAAGGGAAGGCCGGCAGGCCCGAGGCGCGCGTCGGCCGGGAATTGCGTAAGACTCATGATTCACTCCAGTGCCGCTCCGAAGACCCAGGATGCAGCCCGAACAAGAAAAGTATACGCCTCTGCCCGCTTGCGGGGTGCAGGGCGTGAGACGCAGACTGGAGAGGATGATCTCTGCACTGGAAACCGGAGTGACGGCGGCGCTGGGCGCAGCCGGCGCGGTGGGATTGGCGGCGGGCGGATTCGCCTATGCGTCGCTGTGGCCAAGCTCGCGGATCTTCGGAACGGCGATCACAGCACCGCGATGGCCCGGTGAGATTGCGCTGACCTTCGACGATGGGCCGAATCCGGAGTGGACGCCGAAACTGCTCGATATATTGGCCAGGCACGAGGTGAAGGCGACGTTCTTCATGCTGGGCAAGTTTGCCGAGATGCAGAAGGAGCTGGTGCGGCGGGTTGCAGCGGAGGGGCACCTGGTGGGCGATCACTCGTGGAGCCATCCCAAGCTGTCGCGATGCCCTGCAAGACAGATTGAGGCAGAACTGAACCGGACCAAGGAGACGCTCGAGCAGATTGTTGGCTCGCCGGTGAGATTTTTCAGGCCTCCGTTTGGCGCGCGGCGGCCGGCGGTGTTTCGCATTGCGCGTGAATTGGGGCTGGAAACAGTCTTATGGAATGCAATGACGACGGACTGGAGCGAACCGTCGGCCGAAAAAATTGCGGCGACGCTCGGCGCGAGGGTTGATGCGTTGGCGCGGCGAGGATTTGCAGCGAACATTGTGCTGCATGACGGCAATCATCGCGAGACGGTGGGCAAGCGCGGGCCATCAGTGGCGGCGGCGGGGATGCTGGTTGAGCGCTACAAGCCTAGCTACAGGTTTGTGACGCTGGAGGCTTGGTCTCCCACCCTTGGCGCAAAAATCCGCCGCGGCGGACGCCAAGGATGGGGCACCCGCGTTTCCTGAAGCGCTATGCGCCTTTGAGCGACGCGAACGCCTCCCGGGCTGCGGCGATGGTTGCGTCAATCTCGGCCTTGCCGTGCGCGTACGAAAGGAATGCGGCTTCAAACTGCGAGGGCGGCAGCCAGACGCCGCGGTCGAGCATGGTGCGATGGAAACGGCCGAAGGCGGCAGTGTCGCTCTTGGCGGCTTCGTCGTAATTCGTTACAGGGCCGGGAGTGAAAAACCAGGTCCACATCGATCCCACACGATTGAGCGTGAGTGGAATGTCGACCAATGCAGCGTCGGCGGCGACGCCCTCGGCGAGTTTGCCAGTGTTGGCGTCGAGCTGAGGATAAATTTCGCCGGCGTGATCTTTGAGGTAGCTCACGGTAGCAAAACCCGCGGCCATGGCGAGGGGGTTTCCGCTGAGCGTTCCGGCCTGGTAGACGGGGCCGAGAGGCGCCAGCATGTCCATGAATTGGAGTTTGCCGCCGAAGACGCCGACGGGCAGGCCGCCACCGACAATCTTTCCAAGCGTCACCAGATCGGGATCGAGCGAGTAGAGCTCGCAGGCGCCGCCGAGGGCGACGCGGAAGCCGGTCATTACTTCATCGACAATGAGCAGCGCGCCGTGTTGGCGGGTAAGCGTGCGCAGGCCTTCGAGATAGCCCGCGGCGGGAACGATGCAACCGGCGTTGCCCACGACCGGTTCGACGATGATGGCGGCGATTGCGTCGGGGTGCGCGACGAAGGCAGCTTCAACCACGGCGAGATTGTTATAAGGCAGGGCGAGGGTGAGGTGCGCGATTTCTTCAGGCACGCCGGCTGAGCCGGGGATTCCGAAGGTGGCGACGCCGGAGCCGGCTTTGACGAGCAGCGAGTCGGCGTGGCCGTGATAGCAACCCTCGAACTTGACAATGATTTTGCGGTGGGTGGCTGCGCGGGCCAGGCGGATGGCCGACATAGTGGCTTCAGTTCCGGAGCTGACGAAGCGCATTCTTTCGATGGCCGGATAGCAGGCGACGATGAGCTCGGCGAGATCGGCCTCGGCGGCGGTTGACGCGCCAAAGCTGGCCGAGTTGCGGGCCGCGCGCTCGATGGCTTCAACCACGGGCGGGAAGGCGTGGCCCAGAATCATGGGGCCCCAGGAGCCGACGTAGTCGATATAGCGATTGCCGTCGGCGTCGGTGATCCACGCCCCCTGGGCGCTGGCGACAAATGGAGGCGCGCCGCCCACCGCGCGAAAGGCCCGCACCGGGGAGTTCACGCCGCCGGGAAAGAAGCGCTCGGCGCGTGACTGGAGAGCTGCGGATTTCGCGTGAGTTGGCTCGGAGGTCTGCTGGGACATGGTGAATTCAGTATAGAAGTCAGCGAGTCAACGAGTCAGCAAGTCGGCGGGCGCGCAGCGGTGGGCAATCCTGGCGGAGCCGAGATTGAAGGCGATAGCCAAGCCGAGAAGCAGTCCGCGGACAAAGTCAAGCCAGATCAGGCGATTGGAGTTCAGATCGTGAGCGAAGACGCCAAGTGCAGGACTGGCAGCGAGGCAGAACATGCCAATGACGAGAAAGATGCGGGCTTTGAAGGGCATTGAGTGGCGGACGTAGCACATGATGTTTTTTCCTTTCAGGCGATGGTCGAAAGATCGCGGATCAAGCTCTGACCGTCGATTGCGCGCGGGCCGGTTCACGCGGTCATGCGGTACCAGGTGAAGAGCAACATCTTAAGGACGACGATGGTGATGGCGACGGCGAAGAGATCCCAGCTCCAGAAATGGTCGTAGAAGAGGCGGTACTCGAAGAGCACGATGGCGAGGATGGCTCCGATGATGCCGGCCGCGGCCGAGGAGCGGCGGCGATGGTCGAGAAAGCGTTCGTCGACGAATTTGTTGAGGATGGGGATGCGACTGAGGATGGGATGGGGCGGATTGGTCATGAATTGGTCTCCAGCTTGAAGATGTCGTCGGCGGGGCAGGCAAAGACGCGGGCGAAGATGAGGGCCAGTTCGAGCGAGGGCACGTAGCGGTTGCGCTCGATGGAGTTGATGCTCTGGCGCGAAACGCCCGTGGCTGCGGCAAGCTGCTCCTGGGTCCAGCCGCGAGCGGTGCGGAGCTCCTTTACCCGGTTTGCGATGGTGTTTGCCATGTAAAGTTGGCTTTCCATTAGAGAATGGCACGGGTTGGAACGAATGTCAAGCCGGCTTTACGTTTTTCTTTGAGCGGGTCTGGCATGGAGTCGTTGGAGATGTGGAATGTGGTGAACCCTCCCCCCTCCCCTCTGCGTGGTTAAGTGACTGATTCTGTTTAAGTTGACGAAGATTTAGGAGCGATCAATGTCCGCAAATTCTTCATGGCAAAGGACTTAAATCGCAAAATCCTGCGAGCAAAGGAGTTATGAAGGCGGACCCACGCCGGCTGAGGCGAAAGTTGCTCCGCGACGGGGCGGAATGAGCCACCGGTCGGGTGCGAGGGTGCTGTGCCCTGATTTGAGAGTAGCTGGGATGTGGCTAATTACATGCAAAGGGGAGCGCGGGATTAGCGGCATGAGGCGGGCAGGTGCAACGGTGCGAAGAAGTGCTGGAGGATGTGCTGAAAGTGAAACCGCGTAGTAAGCTACGCAGGGCAATTTCATCACGACACGAATCCGGATGCGGACAACGTTCAAATCACGCCTTCCGAATTGAAAACATATGCAGAGCGAGCGCTGGAACTGATTTACAAAGGATCCGTTTAGCTGAAGCAGTAGTGCTGGAGCGATGCAATTGTGAAGGACGGAGTGCTGGTGCCCCAGCTGTGGATTCGTGGACTCAAATTCCTGCTAGAATTCAGCTTTCAAGACCACTGACCCTCGGTCTGCGGCAAAATCCGCAACTCGCTCTTGCTCGAAGCGCCGCAACTCCAATACCCAGAAAGCTTTGACTGTGCCTGACCAAATCAAGCAAAAATCCGTCACATACGCCGATGCCGGGGTTGATATCACGGGCGGCGACCGGGCCAAGGAACGCATCAAGTTCCTGGCACAGAAGACGTTTAATCGCAACGTATTAGGAGGGATCGGAGGGTTCGGGGCGCTGTTCCGGCTGGACCTGCAGCGGTGGAAGAACCCGATCCTGGTGAGCTCGGCCGACGGGGTAGGCACCAAGCTGAAGATTGCGTTTGAGCTGGGGCTGCACCACACGGTGGGCGCCGACCTGGTGAACCACTGCGTGAACGATATTGGGGTGCAAGGCGCCACTCCGCTGTTCTTCCTGGACTACTTTGCCAGCGGCAAGCTGGACCCGGAGGTGACCGAGGACGTGGTGACGGGGCTGGCCGACGCGTGCCGGGCCAACGGTTGCGCGCTGATTGGCGGCGAGACGGCGCAGATGCCGGGCTTTTATGCCGATGGCGAGTACGACCTGGCGGGGTTTATTGTGGGCGCTGTTGATCGCGACAAGATGGTGACGGGCGCGGGCATCAAGGCTGGGGATGTGCTGATCGGGTTCCCGTCAACGGGACTGCACACCAATGGCTACTCGCTGGCGCGGAAGTTGCTGTTCGAGGTGGGCAAGTACAAGGCGACGCAATACGTGACGGCGATTAAAGAAAAGGCCGGCGCGGCGCTGATGAAGACGCATCGCAGCTATCTGCACGTGATTCAGAAGCTGGTTGCGGGGCAGGTGACCGTGGGCATGGCGCACATTACGGGCGGCGGAATTACCGAGAACCTGCCGCGGATATTGCCGAAGAATGTGACGGCGCAGGTGGAGTTGGGCTCATGGCCGGTGCTGCCGATTTTTGAGCATCTGCGCGATATTGGGCAAGTGAGCGCAGAGGAGATGATGCGCACGTTCAACATGGGCATCGGGCTGATCGCGGTGATTCCGGCGGCCAAGTTCACGCGTGCCAAGGCGCTGCTGGACCGGGCCGAGGAGAAGTTCTACGTGATTGGCCGGGTGGCGAAGGGCGAGCGGCGGGTACAGTACACGTAGAGGCAGCAGGGTTAGCTTCGCTTACGCGACGTTAGCGTGCGCTGGCGCGCACGTTTGCGAGTTAGCGAAGTTAGGGTTGTGCTTTCCCAGGTCGCAAAATCGAGACCTGGGGCACCCGGCAGTAAACGGGAGCGCTTGTTTGGGAGATTCGCAGAAAAGTTCGTCACCTGCATCGACTGTGCGGCTGGGGATTTTGCTCTCCGGCCGGGGGTCGAATTTTTTGGCGATTGCCGAGTCGATTCGCGCAGGAAGACTGCCCGGCGTTGAGATCGCGGTGGTGATTTCGAATGTGGCCGACGCGTCCGGGCTGGCTGCGGCGCGCGAGCTTGGGCTGGCTGCGGCGGTCTTTGAGTCGAAGGGGCGCAAGCGCGCTGAACACGATGCCGATGTGGCCGCCTGCCTGAAGGCGCGTGGCGTGGACCTGGTTTGTCTTGCGGGTTACATGCGCCTCTTGTCGCCGGAGTTTGTGGCGGCGTTTCCCAATCGCATTCTCAACATTCATCCCTCGCTGCTGCCGGCGTTTCCTGGGCTCGAGGCGCAGGAGCAGGCGTATGCGTACGGCGTGAAGGTGGCCGGATGTACGGTGCACTTTGTGGATGAGGAGCTGGACCACGGGGCGATCGTGGTGCAGCGCGCGATTCCGGTACTGGAGACTGACGATGCGCACTCGCTCGCCCGACGGATCCTGGCCGAGGAGCATATTGCATACAGCGAGGCAATTGCGCGGGTGGCGAGCGGCATGTGGGAGGTTCGCGGAAGGCGGTACGTAAAGGCAGGGACTAAGGGACTGAGGGACTAGGGACTAGGGAATCGGGAATAGGGAATAGGAATGAGCTCGCGGGCATCGTTCTAACAAAAATCTCTTGTCAATGAGCGCCGCCCAATATTGGTCTTTAGATTATTGATTTTCTTCTGTTTAGAGTTAGAGCGGATTGCAGGGAATTCGCGCGAAATTGCCTACCCTTATAGACAGCCAATCAAGACAAGGGTGAACGCTCACCAGGAAAGACAACCTTTTCCTGAAACCCAAGTGATTGCTGCCAGGGGCGCGGACCGACACAGACGCGCTGAGCAGAGTTGTCGATGCAGATGCAGCAGCAATGCCGCCGGGCAGATCTCCACCCATTGAAATGACCGGAACCACGGCTGCAATGGGGCATTGAGAGCTGCCCGGCACCAACATCGTGCCGATGCGCGCGAAAGAGTTGCAACTTCGATCGGGATTATCCCACCCTGGCGACAAAAACAAGGACGTCGCGAGGGTGGGGCACCCGACCGCGGAGTTTCTCGCGGGTGCGGCGTGCCCGGCCGCGAACCAATTCAATACGACATTTTCTTGAGTTTACGAACGAACCAAAGGAGAGTTGTGCATGAACTTCATTTCAAATATCTGGAATCATCCCAAGACGTCAGCGGCGGGAGTGCTGATTGCGGCGGTCACCATTGCCGGCGTGCTGTCGCAGCAGGGCATTTCGCTGGGCAAGGCCGGCTCAGGCACGGTGATATCGCTGGTGACAGCGATTGCCACCGCGCTGCTGGGGCTGCTGGCGCGCGATCCTAGCCAGTCGCCTTCTGCAAACATCGACACGGCCAAGCTGGGCGCGTGGATGCTGATCGCGCTTCTGCTCACGTCGACCGTGACAGGATGTTCGGCGGCGGGCGTGGCGCAGGACATCGTGAACTGGACACCTTCACTCGAGAGCGCAATCGCCACGGTGGATTCAACCGCGGCGTTGCTGGCTCCCGCGGACGCGCCGGTATTTGCCGCGGCAACCGAGGGCTTTGATACGGCTGCCAATCTGCTGGTTACGCAGGCCAAGGCCTATCTTGCCAATCCTTCGGCAAGCGTTCTGGCCCAGCTGCAGACGCAGGTGGTTACGTTTCAACAGCAGGTGAACAGCTCGCTTCTGGCGGCGACGAAGATTGTGGATTCGGCAAGCCAGAAACATGCCTTGTCGGCCATTCAGGCCGTGGCAACTATTGTGAATGCAATGCTGGCGCTGGTGGAGTCGATCTCAAGCAAAGCGGCTGTTGCAGCCATGGCGCAGGCTGCGCAGATCAAGATTGCGGCCGTCGAGCCGCTGCTCGATCGCGATCGGGCTGTGACGATGGTGGCTGCGCATTACGGCGAGCCGGTTGCGCAAGCGAGGTTGCAATTGGCGCAGGCGGAGCAGGCGGAGATGCAGGCGGGGCTTTAAAAACAGTGGTCAGTGGTCAGTCGTCAGTGTCCCACCCTTTCGCGTAAGAGCCGCGCGAAAGGATGGGGCACGGAGGTCGTGGATTATTAGGATTGGCTGGGATAGGTTCGTGGTTTCCCACCCTTCCACGGTGACGCTGTGGAAGGATGGGGCACCCAATCTAAAGGCGGGCTTACGCGTTGGCGTCGCGGGCTTCGCCGAGTTGAAGCTTGAAGGTCATCTGGCGGCGGTCGCGGACGATGGTGACGCTGACTACGTCGCCGGCCTGGTGCTTGTTCATAATGGCGCTCACGTCCTGCTGATCGGCGACCTGCTGGCCGTCGATGGCCACAATCAAATCGCCTCCCAGCAGGATCGGCGTGTTCCCCACGTAAGCCTGCTCATTGCCGCCGCGCAGCCCGGCGCGTTCAGCGGCTCCGCCGGGAATGACGCGCTGAATGAGGAGGCCGTAGTCGGCGGGAATACCCATTTGCTCGGCAAGGTCGGGCCCAATGGCATAGGTAACGACGCCCAGCGAGGGCCTTTTGACGCGACCGTAGCGGGTGAGGTCAGAGAGCACGGCTTTGGCGGTGTTGATGGGAATTGCGAATCCGATACCCGAGCTCTGGTCGGCGCCGTTCGAGGCGATCATGGTGTTGATGCCGATGACCTCGCCATGCGAGTTGAGGAGCGGGCCGCCGGAATTGCCGGGATTGATGGCGGCGTCGGTCTGGATGGCGTCTTCGATCGGCGCTCCATCTTCATTGCGAATGGAGCGGATGGAGCTGATGATGCCGCGGGTCATGGTGCCGCTGAGGCCGAAGGGATTGCCGATGGCGTAGACCTTCTGGCCGACGTTGAGCTGAGAGGAGTCTGCGAGCGTAACCGGTTGAAGGTCGGGCGCGTCGATCTGAAGAAGCGCGAGATCGTGAGAGCGGTCAGTGCCGACGACCTTGGCCTGGTAGCGGCGCTTGTTCGAAAGCTGAACCTCAATGCCGCGGTTGGCGCCTGCCACCACATGGTAGTTGGTGAGGATGTGGCCGTTCTTGTCGAGGATGAAGCCGGAACCCTGGCCCTGTTGCGGAACAGGCTGGAAGAAGAAGTTGAAGACCAGCGTGGTGGAGGTGATGTTGACCACCGATGGCAGCACGCGCTTGTAAATCGCGATGTTGTTCTGCTCCTCGGCATCGTACGCGGGCGCGGCGTCGGCCTCGGTCAGGTGCAGGCCGGAGCCGGCGCTTTTGGGACGGAACAGCGAAAGATTTCCCAGGGAATGTCCGTCGACGAGGGGAGAGTAGTGCGAGGTGAGGAACCAGAATCCACCCACCAGAATGACGACCAGAAGCAATGCGCGCAATTTCATGCTGTAAACCTGACAGACCTTCCTGACATCAGATACGGGGACTCGGGCGCGGGGTTCCCGGACGAGTTCCGCCGCCCCCTTTATTTTAAAGACAACGAAAACGGGGAATTGTTGCTCTCAGCGGTAAGGCGGGGCCAAAGTTCGCTGACCTGGCTTTGGAGTGAGGCCAAATCTCCTGAATTATCAATGACATAGTCGGACTGGGCGGCTTTTTCAGTGTCGGGAATCTGGTGGGCAATGCGGCTGCGCGCGTCGGCTTCGGCGCTGCCAAGTTTTTCAGGCGGCAGGTTGAGGCGCGCAACGTAGCGCGCGATCTTCACGTCGTCGGGCGCGGTAATCACGATGATGCGATCGATGCGGCGGCGCCAGTCGGCGAGCCATTCGGGCGACCACGGGCTGTCCGCCTTGGCCGGTGCGAGCGATTTTTGATTTTGAGCGCGGATGCGGGCATCGCGCACCACTTCAAAGATAAGGGCCGACTCGATGACGGCCACGGCGTTGGGATCACGCGCGAAGGCCTCGTACATGAGACGCCGCTGCAGGTCGATGACCGCGGGATGAACGATGGCGTTCAGGTCGTCGAGACGGCCTTCGCGGAAGGCGATCTCGGCAAGTCGAGGACGGTTGAGGTGGCCATCGGCGGCGAGCACCTGGGGGCCGAAGTGGGCGACGATCCGGTCGAAGACGTCGTGGCCCGGTTCCATCAGCTCGCGGCCCAGCGCGTCGGCCTCGATGACCACGGCGCCGAGAGCGCGCAGCATGGCGGCGACGGTGGTTTTGCCGCTGCCCAGGCTGCCGGTCAGGCCTACGCGAAGCATGCAGAGGACCTCTCATCTCAAATATAAGTGGTTGCGCAGCTTACGCAGCCGAATGGGTCCGTGGTTGCCGACGCGGGGGATTGCTGAAAGGCCCTAGACGGGATTACCTTGTCTGCCGCGGTCAATTGCCCGAGAAGAGCGCGAATCTCTGCGGTTAGGTTGATAGCCCTGTGCGGTCGCGGCTAAGTTAATTAGAATTCCGGATCAGACTCGGCAAAGAATGGCATGACGGTCAAAATACCAGCGTGGCAGCCGCCGATTTTCGTCGAAGGGTGAGGATTATGTCTGTGTTCAGCCAAGCGATCATATACCTGCTCGTGGCTTTGCCTGCTGTCGCTCAGTCGCAAGCATTTGCAACGATCACCATAAAGCCTGCTCAGTCAGCCGACGCGAACAACCCGCGCATGCAAGTGCTGCCTAACGGCGACTTGATTGCGAGTGCTGTCCCTGTGATTATGCTATTGAGTTACGCTTACGACGTGCCGGTCAACCCTTCGCCACGGCTTTCTCCTCTTACCGATTGGGCTCTTCGTGAGAGGTACGATATCGAAGGGAAATCGCCCGCCAACGCCATCGCGCCCAGTCTTCAGGACAGCGAAGCGGGAAGCCGAATTCAGCAAATGATCCGCAGATTGCTCGCCGATCGTTTCAGTCTTGTGATGCGGGTCGAGAATAAAACGATGTCAGTTTATGCTCTCACCGTAGGCAGCGGTGGTCCGAAGCTCCAGAAGTCAGATATCGCCGAGAAGGACTGCACCTTCGATACCGACCCGGAAGGTTGCCATAACTTTGTTCCCGGCTTCGGCCATCCCCTGAACGCAAAAGCCATAGATATGGACGACCTTGCCCAATACCTGGGGAACTGGACGGATTTGCCAGTCGTGAACCGCACGGCGCTTAGCGGGCTGTTCACTGTAAACACTGAGGGTTGGCTTCCCATGCGGCTGCCCCCTCCGCCACCGGGCGCCGCGCCGGACGCGAACCACTTCGCCGGCCTTCCCACAATTTTTGCGGTCCTGGGCAAACTCGGTCTCGAACTGAAGCGACAAGAGGACATCTTGCCGGTATACACCGTGCAACGCATCGAGCGCCCTGTCGCTAACTGACAAAGGAGAAGACGGCTCGTCGCAACCGAATCCCTACCGCTGCGAAGCCGCAGCACGACGTACTCTCGGTGGGGTGCTCGATTCGGGGCTTAGAGCCCCCGCCGCATTTTGGCGGCGCGCACGGTGTTGGCCATCAGCATGGCAATTGTGAGCAGTCCCACGCCGCCCGGCACAGGTGTGTAAGCTCCGGCGATCTCGAATGCTTTTGGATGAATGTCTCCGACGATGACCGAGCCGCGCTTGGCGAAGGCCGCCTCGCGTTTCTCATTCCCTTTAAAGAAGCGGTCGAACTCCTCGCGCGCGTTGATCCGATTGATGCCGACATCGATAAGCGTGGCGCCGGGCTTGACCATCTCGGGCGTGATGAAGCCGGGGCGGCCGATGGCGGCGACCAGAATGTCGGCCTGCCTGGTGATTTCCGAGAGGTTTTGCGTTTTGGAATGGCAAATCGTCACAGTTGCGTTCTCGTGAAGCAGAAGCATGGCAACGGGTTTGCCCGCGATGTCGCTGCGGCCGACCACCACCGCATGCCGGCCGGCGATGGGAATGTTGCTGCGTTTAAGGATTTCAATCACGCCGGCAGGGGTGCAAGGAGCCAGCGCGGGACGGCCGGCCTGCAAGCGCCCGGCATTCACGGGGTGAAAGCCATCCACGTCTTTTTCAGGCGAGACGCTGTCGAGCAGGAACTTTGCGTCGACCTGGGCAGGGAGCGGCAACTGGATGAGGATGCCGTCGATGTCGTCGCGGCTGTTGAGGCTGTTGACCAGGTCGAACATGTCTTCTGTGGTGACCGTGTCGGGCGGCGTGATGAGCTCACTGAACAGGCCAAGCTCGGCGCAGGTCTGCACCTTGCTGCGCACGTAGATCTCAGACGCCGGCACATTGCCCACCAGGACGGCCGCGAGACCGGGCCGGATTCCCTGCGCGGCCAGCTTCTTAACTTCACCGGCAACTTCATGTTTGATGGCGGCTGCAATAGCGGCGCCGTCGAGGACTTTTGGCATCATCCGCTCCAAAGAATCATGGTATCGCCTCGGGGTGTTTGCGGCTCCCGAAGTAATTCACGTCACATGTCTTTGTGAGCTTCCTCACATACAGCCCCTGCTCCTGAGCTTGATTTTAGAGATATCAAAAGTGTGCCAGATCACAGCATGGATCACAGGGCAACTTTGGCAGGCGAGTTAAGGGGCGCCGCTGGATGAGCGGTCTGAAGGATGCAGGACACCTTTTCAGGTTTCTGGGGCTATTCGTCATCGCATTCCTGTTGTTCTGGGTGATTCGCGGATACGTGGTTCCCAAGAGTTTTGGCGAGTACGGTCACTATCGCGGGGCGGCGATCACCGATATTGCGGCGCACCCGGTAAAGTTTGCCGGGCACCAGGCGTGCGAGCAATGCCACACCGATATAGCCGACACGAAGACAAAGGGCGCGCATGCGCATGTGAACTGCGAAGCCTGCCACGGAGCGCTCTTTCAGCGTTTGCCCGCACCGGCGCAGCCCAAGGGGAACCTCTACGAGCGATTAGTGGCCCTGATCGTTCCCCCGGCTCCTCCCGATGTCCCTCTCCTACTCCATGCCGACGACCCAGCGTCGGTAACGCCGGTCAAGCCGGACTCAGCGGTGCTGTGCGCGCGTTGCCATACGGCGAGCGCGGCCAAGCCGAAAGGCTTTCCGCAGGTTGATCCGGCAGATCACTCGAACGGCGTTCCGTGCGCAACTTGCCACAACCCCCACAGTCCGGTTATCGGGTCGGACACGAGCGCAACGGCCGCGACGGGAGGTGCGAAATGAAGATCAGCCGGCGTCATCTATTGGTTCTTTTACCCGCGGCGGCGGTTGCCTGGAAGCACGTATTGGCCGGGACTCCCGAAGATTCACCGAACTACAAGTTGAGCGAACACTGGTGGGGGATGCTGATTGACATTCCCAAGTGCATCGGCTGCGGAAACTGCGTACGCGCCTGCCAGACCGAAAACGATGTGCCGGATGGATTCTTCCGCACGTGGGTTGAGCGCTACCGCCGCTCGGACGACCATCTCGAGACTCCCGAAGTGATTTCGCCCGATGGCGGCAAAGAGGGATTCCCCGCGGTGAAGGAAGGCGAAGAAGGGAAGTTCTTCTTTGTGCCCAAGATGTGCAACCACTGCACGGACTCGCCGTGTACGCAGGTTTGCCCGGTGGGCGCGACGTTTATTACGCCGGATGGGGTGGTGCTGATCGACCAGAAATATTGCCTGGGCTGCGCCTATTGCGTTCAGGCATGCCCCTACGGGTGCCGCTACATTCATCCCACCAAGAAGGTCGCGGACAAGTGCACGCTGTGCTACCACCGGATCACCAAAGGACTCACGACCGCTTGTTGCGAGGCGTGCCCGACGGGAGCGCGGCAATTGGCCGATTTGAAAAATCCGAACGATCCGATTCACGAATTCTTGAAGACCCACACGGTGCAGATATTGAAGCCGCAGATGGCCACCGGGGCCAAGGCCTTCTACAACGGGCTTGACGGGTCGGTGCGGTAGAGGCAGGGAACAAGGGAACAAGAAGCTAGGGGTTGATTTTATGAGCGGTGTTGAAGGTTATATGTATCCGAACGAGGTTACGCTCTACTGGAGCGTCCTGATCGTTCTTTACCCCTACATCACGGGCCTGGTTGCGGGCGCGTTCATCCTGGCGTCGCTGGTGCGCGTGTTCCGTGTTCAGGCGGTCGCTCCTACCTACAGGCTGGCGTTGCTGACGGCGCTTTCATTCCTACTGGTTGCGCCGCTGCCGCTGCAGTTTCACCTCGGCCATCCCGAGCGCTCGCCGGAGATGTACTTTACGCCCCACGCAACCTCGGCGATGGCGATGTTCGGCTATGTGTACCTGTGGTACCTGATGGCGGTGCTGGTGTTTGAGATCTGGCTGGATTACCGGCGCGAGATCGTGCTGCGTTCGCAACAATCGAAGGGTCTGCTGCGCGTGATTTACAAAGTCATGACGCTTGGATCGAGCAATATCAGCGAGCGCTCGCTTCACATCGATGAAAGGGTAGGCTGGATTGTGACGCTGATCGGCATTCCTTCGGCGTTCCTGCTGCACGGCTACGTGGGATTTATTTTTGGATCGATCAAGGCCAATCCCTGGTGGTCGTCGCCGCTGATGCCGGTAGTTTTTATCTTTTCAGCCATGGTGTCGGGTATCGCAGGAGTGATGCTGCTCTACATGGCGCTGACCAAGCTGCGCAAACAGGCGATCGACATCCACTGCGTGGATACGATCGCCATGTACATGTTCTATATCTTCATCATCGATTTCAGCCTTGAGATGCTGGATCTTGTGCATCGCATCTACGAGGCCGATGAATCGTTCCGCAGCCTTGATTTCATGGTGCACTCCAAGCTCTACTTTTCGCAGATCGTGCTGCAGATTTGCCTCGGCACGCTGCTGCCGCTGTTTCTGCTGTTCCTGACGCAGGTGGTCAAGTTCGCGGAGATCGTGCGCAAACGCATCTATGTTTTTTGTGGCAGCTTGATCATGATCAGCGTGTTTGCCATGCGCTGGAACGTGGTGATCGGCGGCCAGTTGTTCTCAAAGAGCTTTCTGGGGTACACCACCTACAAAGTCGACCTGGTGACGAAGGAAGGCTTGCTTGTGGCCATCGGCTTCCTCATTCTGCCGCTGCTGTTCCTGTGGGCGCTGGTGAAGCTGTTGCCGCCGTGGCCCGAACAGTCGAAACATCAGACGGCGTTGGGAGATTGATCTCTACGCGACGGGCTCATGCCGGGGTGGGCGATGAACGATTTTCCCGATGCAATCGACCAACTCGTCAGGCGCATCGATGCGCTGGAGAGCCGTGTCGAGGAACTGGAGCGTTCGGTTTCGCCTCGCCGGCCGCTTGCGGCAACTGAAGCCGGAACTCCGCCAGGGACGCTTGAAGCCGCCCTTCTCAAAAATGACGGACTTGCACCAACCGGCAGCATCTTCTCAGTGCTGGGCAAAGCGATGCTGGGCATCGCCGGGGCATATCTGCTGCGTGCCGCGGCAGAAGCCAGCATTGCCCCGAGGCCGCTTGTGGCGATTCTTGGGATCGGTTATGCGATCTTGTGGCTGTTTATTGCGGCGCGAGCGCCGGCAGGGGCGCGTCTTGCCCGGGCGGTTTATTCCGCAAACTCGGCCGTGATCCTCGCTCCCATGCTCTGGGAGCTGGCAATACGATTCAAGGTGCTTCCCGCGGCGGCGATCGCCGGCGCCCTCGCAACATACGAATTGACGGCGTTCTTTCTGGCGGGTAAGTCGCAACGAGAGATTGTGCTGCAGATTGGCAATATCGCCGTGGCGGCCCTTGGTGTGGCTCTGGCGATCGCTACCCACGAGACGTTGCCGTTTCTTGCGGTTCTGCTTCTGGCTGCTGCTCTATGCGAATACCGGTCGGCGGCCGGCATGGGTCGCTCGGCGGGGACGATCGTCGCGCTGTCAGCCGATGTGGGCCTCTGGTTGCTGATTTATATCTATTCGAGCCCGCAGAGCACGCGAGTCGATTATCCGGCGCTCGGAGCGGCGGCGCTGCTGGCGCCGGGAGCCCTGCTTTTTCTGCTCAATGCGTCAACAGTGACTTTCAAAACACTATTCAAAGGTCAGACGATCACTGTCTTTGATACCGCGCAGACCACAATTGCATTTCTGCTGGCGGCCGTGGCTTTGATCGAATTCGGGCCTGCATCGAACAAGGCGATTCTTGGCGTTATCTGCATCGTGCTCGCGGGCGCATGCTACGCGGGGACGCTCACGCTCCTAAGCCGGAAGGCGCCCTGGCGCAACAGTGCGGTGTTCTCAACCTGGAGCGGAGTGCTGCTGTTGGCCGGCAGCTTTCTCAGCCTTCAGGAACCATGGACGGCTGCCTGGTTATGCGTGGCCGCGTTGATTGCGGTTGTTGCCGGCAACCGCTTGAAGCGGGTGATTCTGGAGTTTCACGGAACTGCCTTTCTGTTTGCGGCAGCAATTGCCTCAGGGTTGGCCGAGTACCTCGGCCACACGCTGACGGGTGCGCCGATGGGCGCGACGGGAGGAATGATCTTTCCGGCTACGGCAAGTGCGGCGCTTTGCTATTCAGCTGCAGGGCGCGACCGGTCAGATACAGGGGAGCAGCAGGCGCTTGCATGGCAACGGCAGGCGCTGCATCTATCACTGGCGGCAATCACGGCCGCTGCGTTGACTGCGCTGCTGGTGCAGGGGCTGATAGGGATGGTGGCGCTGGGGATGGTCCCGGCAGCCCATCATCTTGCCTTCATCCGCACCCTGACGCTATGCGCCGTATCGCTGGCGCTGGTGTTTGGCGGAGCGCGCCTGCGTCGGCCGGAACTTAGCCGGTTGGGCTATGCCGGCATAGCGCTGGTGGCCGTAAAGTTGATCGTCGAGGATCTTCGCTACGGGCACCTGGAGTACATTGCCGCTTCGATCTTCCTGTTTGCGCTCACGCTGATTGCAGCACCGCGCCTGGCGCGCGTGAGCCAGAAAGCGTGAGGCGCAAACAGAGAAATGCCGGCGTGATAGCGGCGGAATCGCAGATTAGAGCGGATCAGCGGATCGGTTCGAGCGGAACCAGGCCCGGTCCTGGCGAGACCGGAGCCTCGCGCCATGCCCGGTCGCCGCTGTCACGCAACTTCATCTTGCTGATGTGCACCTCGTAGTCGGTATTGGGCAACAGCGACTCAAGAATAAAAGTCTCAGTCCTGTCGCCGTGCAGCTCGCTGTAGCGATACACGCCCACGTCGCCCTCGCTGGTTACGTGGCCCGTCGCCGCCGACTCGAGGAACCGCTGGGCATCGGCGACGCCCGGCGCCTCGTGGTCTCCGCTCTCTGTTACGCTTTCGGCTGCGTAGGAACGCACCAGCTTGGTCCAGTAGCGCGAGAGAAGGTCGGTATTCGCAAAGAGATCGGCCCAGATGAGCTTGCCGTGCACCGCGACCACCACGCCCACGGCATGTTCCTCGCGCAACTTCTCGAGTACTTGTGCCCGCACTTCATTGGCGGGCGTGGCCGCCTCATCCACTTTGGCCTTGATTGCGTCGTTATTCATCGCCTGGGCGTAGCTGGAGGTGTTGAGCGGGATCGGGTTGCTCCCCGCTTCGACAGTTACCGTCTCAGAGGCTGAACCGATGGACGAGGGTGCTGCGACAGCTGCCATTTGCGAAATCGTGCCGTGCACCGAATTCCAAACCTCCTGCTGATCCTTTTCCGCCATCGCCCTTTCGCGTACCGCAGGCTGCACCATGAACGACTCGGCTGACGCCTTGTTTGACGCGCCAAAGTTATCTGTGCTCCCTGTCCAGCGGCCGGGCTCGATGCAGAAGACCGAGAGGTCGATGGGATCGGCATCGGGAGGAACGATGCGATCTTTTGCGATTACGCGGTCCTGCTTGCCGCCGGTCACAATCTCGCCAGCCAGGAGCAGGAGAGGCTTCCTGGAGT
The DNA here is from genome assembly GCA_963808695.1 of uncultured Acidobacteriaceae bacterium. Taxonomy (GTDB): domain Bacteria; phylum Acidobacteriota; class Terriglobia; order Terriglobales; family Acidobacteriaceae; genus Telmatobacter. The sequence goes on along the minus strand of CAWEHF010000015.1, from coordinate 364,137 downwards.
GATTGACGAGCACCAGCGTGTTGACCTGGTCGCCGCGATACGAGGTGGGCGGAGGGGGGTGGATGCCCGGGTCGTGCCAGCCGTTGGCAGGGCGGGGACGCACGAGTCCGCGGACGTTGCCGGCCTCAGTGACCTCGACATCGCCGGATTTGATGCCTTCGTCGAGGGTAATGAACGGAGTTTCAGCGGGGGTGTCGCCGCTGGTGCGGACCACGGGAAACAGAAGCAGATGGCCGCTTTCGATGGGAGCCAGGACGCGGTATGCGCCGGCCCCGGTATTGGGGCCACCGGCCGCTGTCACAAACCCGCTGCCCGCCAAGGCAGCCAGTACTGCAAACAGTACGGCAGCCGGCAAGTACCTGAGTGAACTCTTCATGATTCGCACCTCGATATTTCTCTTTTGGGCCGGCGCGTTATGAGCCGGACACTGCTGTGAACGGGGCGGGGGGGATTTCTTGCGCGAGTTTTGATGAGGAATTTTTAAGCTGTGGGCTGTTCTGGGGCGATTAACGAAACCTCGAAACCAGCCGAAGAGGACAATACGGCGGTCCAGCTTTGGCGGGGGAGTATTGGCAGGAGTCGTGGCGGAGATTCTCTTCAAATCGAAACCCGATGATCTGGCCGGCAGCGAAACGGTGCGGACGAAGCCTGGCGTGGAAAGGCCGAGCATTGAAAAGCCGGGCCTTGAAAAGCCGGTCCTGGAGAAGGCGGGATTGGACAGGCCGGCGAATATGCCCTGGGCGTATCTGCGTCTGCCGCCATTCCCGCAGGTTGCGGTGCGGGTTTTGCAGCTGGTTACGAATGAGAACGTGCAACTGCACGAACTTTGCGACCTGGTCAGCTCGGATGCGGCATTCGCCAGCGAGGTGCTGACAGTGGCCAACTCGGCGCTTTACGCACCGCGCTACCCTGCCAGCAGCATTCTTCAGGCGATTGCGGTGCTGGGCGCCGATACGCTGCAGGGGATGTGCATCACGGTGGGCGTGCGCGCCTACCTTGGCAAGACCATGAGCCAACCTGCCATGCGCGCCCTGTGGCGGCACAGTCTGGCATGCGGAATGATTGCGCAAAAACTGGCAGCGGGCGGGCTGGTGGACGAATACACGGCCTATACTGCCGGAATTCTGCACGACATCGGCCGGATCGCACTTACCGTGATCCAGCCGAAAGACTACGCTGCGCTGCTTGAATCTCATCACGGCCCGGCGGGGAGCATTCTGGAGTACGAGCGCGGGATCTTTGGCTGGGACCACTGCGAGGCTGGACTGAGGCTTGTAGCTGGATGGAAGCTGCCCCAGGAATTCGGGGAGGTGGTGCTTGACCATCATGCTCAACGCCGGACCGACGGGGCATGGGGGTTGTCGGAGCTGGTGAAAATGAGTTGCGCAATTGCCGATTCAGCCGGGTATCCGGCGTTCGCGGGATGCGAAGCCGCGGCCTACGGCGAACTGCTGGAGAGGCTTCCTGCCCGGGAGCGGCGGCTTTTCTATCCTGAGGCAGGGCAGCTGACTCGCGATGTTGCAGCGGGCATCAGCGCAATTGAGTCGGTGTGATTGGGGGCGTACCGGGCCTGCTCCCGCGAGAATTCGATCAGCGTTAAGCGCGACAAATGGAAGTGATAAGATACGGTTGCTCAGAGAAAAAGCATCCGCGGCGCCTTGAACCGGGGGCCGCTGTGCGCGGACTGGAAACCGTTTTCTCTGAAACCGACGATTGAGGTTTGCGATGATGAGAACCCGTCTTACATTTTTTTCGTTGCTCGTAGCTGCGGGGCTTAGCGCCGGGGTTTCGCAAGCACAGAATTCGCCTGCGAATCTGACCATTCACGGGGATCAACTCGTGGCGAAGGTGAGTCCGACGCTGTACGGGCTGATGACCGAAGAGATCAACCACTCCTACGAGGGTGGACTGTATTCGGAGTTAATCCAGAACGGCACGTTCCGGGGCGACTGGTCGGGGTTCGGGGACTGGTACCTGATTGAGAGCGGCAGCTCAAGGGCGAAGATGACGGAGGATCGCACCACCGGCCCCAGCACGGCGCTGCCTAACAGCCTGCATCTTGCAATTGACAGCGCCAGCCCGAAGAGCCCCGCAGGACTGCTGAATGACGGATTCTGGGGCATACCCGTCAGGCCGAACACAACCTATCACGGGGCGATCTACGCAAAGGCAGACTCCACTGACCTTGGAGGGGTGACGGTGAGCCTGGTTGCCGACCAGAGTGGAAGGGTTCTGGCGTCGGCTGTGATCTCCGATGTAGGGACGACGTGGGCGGAGCATCGTTTCACGCTCAAGACCGGCGCGATTGAGGGGGTGTCGACGGCGAATCATTTTGTGCTCACGGTTGCCCATGCGGGCTCATTGTGGCTGAACCTTGCCACGCTTTTTCCGCCGAGCTATCACGACCGGGCCAACGGAACGCGCATCGACCTGATGGAAAAGCTGGCGGCGATGCATCCGGCGTTTTTGCGCTTTCCCGGCGGCAACTACCTTGAGGGCAATCGCCTCGCTGACTGGTACGACTGGAAGAAGACCATCGGCCCGCTGGTGGACAGGCCCGGCCACTACAGCCCGTGGGATTACTGGTCGACTGACGGTTTCGGTTTTCTCGAATTTCTGGAGTGGTGCGAGGACCTGCACATGCAACCGGTGCTTGCCGTCTATGCGGGTTACTCGCTGCAAGGGCAGCACGTGACGCCCGGGCCGGATCTCGAACCATATGTGCAGAGCGCGCTGGATGAGATTGAATATGCAACCGGCGGCGCGGATACGACATGGGGAGCGCGGCGCGCGGCCGACGGGCATCCGGCGCCTTTCCACATTACCTACGTGGAGATCGGCAACGAAGACTGGTTTGACCGGTCGGGCAGCTATGACGCACGTTTTGCCCAGTTCGCCAAGGCGATTCGCGCGAAGTATCCCGAACTGCAGTTGATTGCCACGGCGCCGGTGAAGTCAGAAAAGCCCGATGTAATTGACGAGCACTACTACCTGAGGGCCACGCAGTTCTTTGACGATGTGGCGCATTACGACAAGACCGACCGGAATGGACCGAAGATTTTTGTGGGCGAGTGGGCAACACGCGAGGGCACTCCGACTCCGAACCTGGGCGCCGCGCTGGGCGACGCCGCGTGGATGACCGGCATGGAGCGCAACAGCGACCTTATTGTGATGGCTTCCTACGCGCCGCTGCTCATCAACGTGAACCCAGGCGCGTCGCAGTGGGTTCCCGACCTGATCGGCTACGACGCGCTGCGCAGTTACGGCTCGCCCAGCTACTATGCGCAGGTGATATTCGCTTCAAAGCTCGGCGACAAAAAGCCGGCATCTGAAGTTGATGGCGGGAACCCAAGGTTCTTCTACTCGGTGACTGAAGACACCGCAAAGAAGCGGCTCTACATCAAGCTGGTAAATGCTTCGTCAGACGCTCAGCCGGTGAAGATCGGCTTCAAGGGCGTTTTGCCTGGGCCGGCAGGCCGGGTTACGGTGCTCAGCGGTAAAGATACCTCGGCAACCAATACCATCGATCATCCGGCGAGCATCGTTCCCGTAGAGAAGCCGCTGGCCATTGCCGGCAGCACGCTGACCTACGATGCGCCGGCTTACTCAATCCAGGTGTTGGATGTGCCGCTGAAGAAATGAATGAGTCCTGCCAATCCAGGAGTAATTTTCAAGCCTCGCCCCGGAGGTGCAGGTAAACTGTTCTCCAGGCTGCGCCGCCTGAAGGAGGTTGTTGGTGCTGATCTGGACGACATTTGTGCTCGCGTTCAGCGCGCTGCTGCCGATGATCAACCCGCTGGGATCGGCGCTGAACCTGATGGGGATTGTCGGCGATGTTCCTCCCGCCGCTTACAAGTATCTTGCCCGCAAGATTGCCATCAACAACGTTATCTTCCTCACCGTGATCGAGGTGACGGGGTCGGCCATCCTGCGGTTCTTCGGCGTCTCGATTCCCGTGGTGGAAGTGTCGGGCGGCATCGTGATCGCCGCCATCGGCTGGTCAGTGCTGAATGCCCCGGCGACACAAACCGAAGTTCAGTTCAAAAACACCGACATCGCGGCAAAGACGGACGCCGGACACAAAGTCGAACAAATGCTGTTCTATCCCCTGACCTTTCCCGTGACCTCAGGACCGGGGACGCTGGTGCTGATGCTGACGCTGAGCGCGCATGTTTCAAACCCCAGCCTCGCGCGAAATATCCTGGGTCACATTGGCATCTTTATAGCCGTGATTGTTCTCAGCCTGATGGTATATCTGTGCTACGCGTACGCTCCCAAGCTGACCTTGGCGATTGCTCCTTCCACTGTTCGCGGAATTCTGCGGGTCGTGGCGTTCATCCTGCTTACGATCGGCGTCCAGATTGCGTGGAACGGGCTCTCGGTGCTGTTGAAGAGCGTGCTGGTCAAGGGCACGTAGATGGCTGAGGACTGCGCTCCCAGCTTCCGGTTCCCAGCCTCTAGCTTAGAAGTGCACCTGCGAACCTTCACAGTTTCACGGGGGCTGGGGGAGGGGGATTGTTCTTGCCAACAGCGAGCGTGGAGTAATAACCGAGGAATAATAGGGCGCCGGGCTGGGATGGAAAGTCATGCATCTTCAGTGTGCTGCAAAGAGTGGAAATCAAGTGCAAAGCAGCGGGCTTAGCGGAGTTAGCGTCGCTGCCGCGACGTTAGCAGGTTGGCGGAGTTCCGTCCCAGCCTTTAATCAAGAAGCAGGTCCTTCGACTCCGCTCCGCTCAGGAGGGTGGGCGCCCGGCGTTGGGACTGCCGCTCAGCGGGTAACTTCCGGTTTGCCGGTCAGCCGACCGGGACACGAAAGCGCCTTTCTGCGTTAAGCTTCTCAATTGGTCCAGTGCCGGTAGATTTCCCGAAGGAAGACGCCGGCAAGGATAAAGAAAGGGATGATTTTCATGAGGCAATTGACACGTGCTTTAACGGCTGCGCTGATGGTCGTCTTGTCGGCAGGCGCGGCCACTGTGGACGGCCAGCAGAACGGCGGGACAAAGAAGAATGGTCTCGAGCGCAGACCCGTTCTCGGCTGGAGCAGTTGGAGCTTTCTCCGCGAGCAGCCCACGGCAGCGAAGATCGAAGCTCAGGCGCGAGCACTGCAGGACTCCGGCTTGCAGAAACTCGGTTACAAATACGTAAACCTGGACGACTTCTGGTACCAGTGTCCGGGCAGCCAGGGTCCCAACGTCGACCCTTATGGCCGCTGGGTGACAGACTCTTCGAAATTCCCGGCCCAGGGAGATACCGATGGCATCCAGGTAGTCGCTGACTACATCCACAGTCTCGGGATGAAGTTCGGGATCTACGTTACGCCGGGTATTTCGAGGCAGGCAGTAAGTAAGAACACACCGATCAAAAGCACGCCGTACACGGCCGTCCAGATTGCGGATCCGTCTGTAGCGGAGAACAACTACAACTGCAAAGGCATGCTCGGCATTAGTTACAGTAAGCCCGGAGCGCAGGAGTATATCAATTCATGGGTCGAGATGCTCGCGGCATTCGGCGTCGATTACATCAAAATCGACGGCATGAAAAACAGCAACGCCGCTGACGTTGAGGCATGGTCGAAAGCAATACGGCAAAGCGGGCGGCCGATCATTCTGGACGTCACACAGGGGAGCTTTACACAAGCCCTCGCCCCGACACTGATGAAGTACGCTGATCAATGGGAATTCGCACCCGACGTTGAATGCTATAGATGCGAAAAGGACGGCAGCAGCTACCCGCTGACAAGCTGGAAAGATATTGAGAAACGCTTCAACTATGTGGCCGAGTGGCAGCCTTACTCTGGTTCGGGGAGATTCAACGACTATGACTCCATCGAGATAGGGAACGGCAGCAACGACGGGCTTACTGCAATCGAGCGTCAGACGCAGCTGAGCCTGTGGGCGCTTGGATCGGCGCCCCTCATTCTCGGCGTCGATCTTACTAACCTCGACCAACGGGATCTGCAGAAATACCTGAAAAACATCGCAGTCCTCGCGGTTGACCAGGATTCGATCGCTGCGCAAAGAGCTGTCAAAACCGGCAACCAGCAGGTGTTCGCAAAGATGGAACTGAACGGAGACGCGATCGTCGGTTTGTTCAACACCGGCGGCACGGCGGAGAAAGTCTCCGTACAAGCAACTGCCGTTGGCCTCCCCAGGAATGAACGCGGCTATTCCACACACAACCTGTGGACAGACGCGATGGAGAAAACAGGCAATGCCATCAGTGCGGTTGTTCCATCGCACGGGGTCGTCTTATACCGCGTCAGGGCACTTTGATATCTGTCGACATGGAGCGGCACAGATCCTGGGTTCTACACCCGGAACACTGAGCCGCAGCGTGGCGCGCATTGCGTGTGAATCGGGAAGACAGGGTAGTCTGGAGCGCCGGTTGGGTTGAACATCTCAGTTGCGATCTCACATCCTGCCTCGGGCACACTGACACAGTGCATGATTCGCGGTCGTGAGTGGTCAGTCGCCAACACGTCAGTTACTCTTTCGGCGATATCGCCGCGCTAAGCCGCGCCTGCCGTCTTCTGCCCGTCGCGGCCCAGTTGCGCTATCCTGATCCGTACTCGCCGGTCCTCATCCGGCGCGGAGCCTGCCCGTGGGCGAGTTTGTCCTCCATATCAACGGCTCTAATCTCAGCGTGACCGCCGCGCCTGAAGAATCCCTGCTCTCGGTCCTCCGCAACCATCTCAACCTCACCGGAACCCACTACGGCTGCGGCGAGGGCCAGTGCGGCGCCTGCACTGTCCTGCTCGACGGCGTCGCTGCGCGTTCATGCCTCACGCCGGTGGGCGGCGTCGGCGGCGCCCACATTGTCACCATCGAGGGCCTGGAGCAGAATGGCCGTCTCACCCCCGTCCAGCAGGCATTTCTCGACGAGGGCGCCTTCCAGTGCGGCTATTGCACCTCCGGCATGATCCTCAGCGCCGTCTCGCTCCTGCGCCAGACGCCGCATCCCACCGACCAACAGATTGTGGCCTCGATGAACGGCAACGTCTGCCGCTGCGGAACCTATCCCCGCATCCTCGCCGCCATCCGCCGCGCCGCCCACGGAGCCACGCAATGAGCAGCCGCGTCGATCAGGTCGATCGTGAGCTCGAATCCTTCCAGGAGGAGCGCTGGCGCCTGCTTGCCCTGCCCCTCGACCGCCGCGACTTTCTTCGCTTCTTCGGCGGCGGCCTGCTCGTCTGCCTTGCTCACCCGCCCGCCGTTGCGCAGGAGCCGGGCCGCGCCTTCGGCGGCCATCCGCTGCCCCGCGACATCGCCGCCTGGCTGCATATCGATGCTGCCAGCCAGGTCCGCGTCTTCACCGGCAAGGTCGAAGTCGGCCAGAACATCCGCACCTCCCTCGCCCAGCTTGTCGCCGAGGAGCTGCGGGTTCCCTTTGACTCCGTCACCATGGTCATGGGAGATACCGCCCTCACTCCCTACGACATGGGCACCTTCGGCAGCCGCAGCACTCCCACCATGGGTCCGCAGCTCCGCAGCATGGCCGCCGCTGCCCGCCAGATGCTCCTTGAAGCCGCCGCCGCCCGCTGGAAGCTCAATACCGCGTCGCTCACCGCCGAATCCGGCAAGGTGACTGACCCGCGCACTGCCCGCTCTTTCACCTACGGCGAACTCACCGGCGGCCAGGATCTGGTCCGCGTCGTCTCCGATTCTGAAACTCTCACCCCTGCCGCCGACTGGAAGATTGCCGGAACCTCCGTCGCCAAGGCCGATGGCCGCGACTTCGTCACCGGCCGCCATCAATATCCCTCCGACATCGTGCGTGAAAACATGCTCTTCGGCGCGGTGCTGCGGCCTACGGGCTACAACGGCACGCTTGTCTCCCTCGACTCCAGCGCCGCGGAAAAACTCCCCGGCGTCCAGCTGGTCCGCGACGGCGACTTCGTCGGCGTTGTCGCGCCCGATGATTTCACCGCCCAGCATGCCGTCTCCCTGCTCCGCGCCCAGTGGAACGTCCCCGCGCAGCCCTCCAACCGGGAACTTTTCCAGCTCCTCAAGGACAGCTCCGATCCCGGCGACGGCCCGCAGTCTTCCACCGGCTCCGTCGAGCAGGCGCTGGCCGCCGCGCCCATCCGTGTCGACCAGCAATACACCGTCCAGTACATTGCCCACGCGCCGCTTGAGCCCCGCGCTGCCGTCGCGGAGTGGAACGGCGCCAGCCTCACGGTATGGACCGGAACACAGCGTCCCTTCGGCGTTCGCGACGAGCTTGCCCAGGCCTTTCATCTCGCCGCCGATCAGGTCCACGTCATCCAGCCGGACATGGGCAGCGGCTACGGCGGCAAGCACACCGGTGAAGCCGCCGTCGAGGCCGCGCGCCTGGCCCGCGCCGCCGGTAAGCCCGTCAAGCTCGTCTGGACCCGCAGCGAGGAGTTCACCTGGGCTTACTTCCGCCCCGCCGGAGTGATTGAGATTCGGGCCGCCGCGCAGGCTGACGGCACGCTCGTTGCGTGGGAGCACCACAACTACAACTCCGGCTCAGCCGCCATCGCCATGCCCTACGCCGTTCCCGCCCAGCTCATCCACTACCACCCCGCGCGCTCGCCGCTGCGCCAGGGTTCTTACCGCTCGCTGGCCGCCGCGGCCAACGTCTTCGCCCGCGAGTCGCACATGGACGCGCTGGCTCATGCCGCCGGCCTCGATCCTCTCGACTTCCGCCTCAAGAATCTCGCCGATCCCCGCCTTCGCGCTGTCTTTCAGGCCGTGGCTGAGGCCTTCGGCTGGGGCCGCGAGAAGTCAACGCCCGCGCGCGGCTTCGGCATCGCCGGAGGCACAGACAAGGGAGGCTACACCGCCGCCTGCGCCGAGGCCGCCATTGATCCCGCTGCTCACACTGTCCGCATCGTCCGCGTTGTCCAGGCCTGGGAGTCCGGCGCGATCGTCAACCCTGACGGCCTCCGCAACCAGATTGCCGGCGCCATTGTCCAGGCCATCGGTGGCGCGCTCTTTGAGCAGGTCCTGTTCGCCGATGGCCGCGTCCTCAATCCCCGCTTCGCTCAGTACCGCGTGCCCCGCTTCAGCGACGTCCCGCAAATCGAGGTTGTGCTTATCGACCGCAAGGATCTGCCCTCGTCTGGAGCGGGCGAAACCGGGATCGTTGCTCTCGCGCCCGCCGTCGCCAACGCTCTTTTCGCCGCCACCGGGGTCCGCATTCCCACGTTGCCGATGGCGCCGCGCACACCCGCGCCCGGCGAGTCCGCGCCGCCGCTCCGCAGTTGATCGATCTCTGATTCCCGCCCACCTGCCGCCGGATGGTCAGCACCGGGCACTCCGCGTTCCTGGCCGCAGCGAGCCTTCGCCTTCGGCCCCGGGATGACAGAGGTGGGATGGGGTTCTTTGTTTCCCGCCCTTTCCACGAGTCGTCACGGCGACCCGCGGAAAGCATAGGGCGCGGGGGGTTTGGCGCCCGGCTTGTTAGAATCCTCTTTCGGCGCCGGAGAAACTTCGACGGGGCCGAATCTGGAGGCTAGATGGCTGCGCATACGCAACACAATCAAAACGAGCTGAACCGGCGCGAGTTTTTGCGTCTCGCCCTGGCGGCTTCGGCCGCGCTGGCTGCCTCAGGCCGGGCGCACGCCGCTGAAGAAGCCGCGCCCGCCTCGCTTGCTCACGCCGCATTGAGTCCGTTGCCGCCCGGCGCCGTGGAGCCCGAGGGCTGGTTGCGTGGCTGGCTCCAGAAACAGGCCGCGCAACTAGGATCGCAGCTTCCCCAGGTTTCATGGCCGTTCAGCGACGCGTATTGGTCAGGCGAAGAGGCCGTTGAAGGCGCTACCACCGACACCTGGTGGCCGTGGGAACAGAAAGCCTACTGGCTGGACGGGGCCACGCGCCTTGCCATCGTGCTGAAGGACGAGCAGCTGATGACGCTGGTACGGCAGTCGCTGGATTACACGCTCAGCCATGCGCGCGACGACGGTTACCTGGGCCCGGAGAATTTTCGCAATCCCAAAGGCGACTTCCATCGCTGGCCGCAGAATGTGCTCTTCCGCGGCATGGCCGCGCTGGCCGATGCGCGTTCCATTCCGGGCTCGCCTGAGACGGCCGACGTGGCCGGAGCCTTGCGACGGCATTTTCTCGGGGACACGGCCGACTACGGGTCGCCTACGCGCAACGTGACCAACATTGAAGGCATGATCTGGTGTTACGGCCGCACCGGCGACAAGCGCCTGCTGGAGATGGCTGAAGAAGCGTGGAAGAGCTACCAGAAGAACGTTGCCGCCGATCCCGATCACGGCGACCTGGGAGCAATGCGCGTCTTCGCCGCCACGCCCATCAACTCCCATGGCTGCACCTACGCTGAAACTATGAAGCTGCCGGCGATTCTCTACCTGGCAACCGGAAAGCCCGAGTACCTTGAATTTGCGATGGCCGCCGAGCGCCGCATCTTCGACCACCACATGCTGGTTGACGGCATCCCCTCGACCACCGAGTGGTACCGCACCAGGACTTCACTCGATTCGCACGAGACCTGCGACATCAGCGACCACACATGGTCATGGGGCTACATGCTGATGGCCACCGGCGACGCGGTGTGGGCCGATCGCGTGGAGCGCGCGTGCTTCAACGCCGCACCCGGCGCCATCAGGAACGACTGGAAGGGCCTGCAGTACTTCAGTTGCCCCAACCAGTTTCTGGCTACGCTGAACTCGGATCACAACGTGATGACGCATGGCGGCCGCATGATGGCCTACCAGCCGAATCCCGGCCAGCGCACCGCCTGCTGCGGAGCCAACGTGCACCGCGTGCTGCCCAACTTTGCCATCCGCATGTGGATGAAGACGACTGACAACGGCCTTGCCGCGGTTCTTTACGGACCCTCGCGCGTGCAGGCCACGGTGGGCGCCGAAAATCAACCGGTCTCGATTGTCCAGACCACGCACTATCCCTTTGAAGAAGAGATTCGCCTGAGCATTGAAACCGGCAAGCCTGTGGCGTTTCCGCTGCTGCTGCGCGCTCCCGGCTGGTGCGCTGCGCCGCGCGTGACAATCAACGGGGCTGAAGTGAAGGTTGCCCGCAATGCGGACGGTTTTCTGCGCATCGAACGCACCTTCCGGCCCGGCGACCGAATCACCCTGACGCTGCCCATGCGGGCCCGCGTGACCAACTGGCCGCAGGAAGGCGTGGCAGTCGAACACGGCCCGCTCGTCTATACGCTTCCCATCCAGGCCAACTGGACCTCAAAAGTGGAGCCAAAGTACACAACGGCCGATTTTCCCAGCTGGGAGGCCACGCCAGCGAGCCCGTGGAATTACGGACTTGATCTCGACCCAGCCAAGCCCGAAGCCGGCTTCGAATTCCATCGCAAGCCGCTCGCAGAGGACGAAGCTCTGGATCCATGGGTCGAGCCTCCGACATCCATCACCGTCCCAGCGCGGCTGATTGTGGATTGGGATCTGCAGGCGAATCCCGACGACAGCAATCAGAAGTTCACCCCGCCATTGCCCGATGTTTCGGCGCGCAAAACAGCAGGGCTGGCGACGCGGATTACGCTGGTTCCATACGGGGCTACCGAGTTGCGGTTGACGATCTTCCCGACGCTTCGGACGTGAGGGGGCTCGACAGGCTATTTTGAGGGGCTCGGTTTGCCTGAGGTTTTTATCGCGGCTCTCAGCTGCGATTCATCCTCAGAGCTCCAATAGCCGCAATCCAACTGGAAGAATACCGAAGTGTAAGGAATGGTGAGCGGCGTTTTGATGATGAGCACCTTGAAGGTTTTGCCGGCTTCATCGAGCTTCTGGATGATCTGTTCATGCAGCAGCTTGTGCGTGTTCTGAGAGGCCAGCAACCGGGTGATTGCTTCTCGGTAGGCAGTGACGCCATTGGCCTCTTTTTCAGGCACATAACTCAGCTCTGAGTCGGTATAGACAATGGCCCTGACGTGCTTTGCTTTCGAGAGCTGGGAGATGACCTCTTCGACCACCGCAAGTTGATCTGCGTCAACCGTGATGGTTTCGATTCCCGGCGATGTTTGAAGCGGGTAGGCAGAATCGGCGACCACAATCCAATTGCGGTGGCCGAACATGGCGATGTCGTCCTGCAGCTTCTGTTTCCAGTCGCCGGCAGCCATGGCGCTGCCGCTGAGGGTCATCAACAGGACTATCAGAGTCGTAACTTTTCTCATTTCGTTGTCCATTCTGGCCGGCGGCCAGGATTGGCCTTTGGCCGGCGATCTTTCGGCGCTACCAGAGTACATCCTGCCGGGCACGGCCAGAATGTTTTGGGTTCATGGGTTGAATAGGCGACATCGCGCAGGGTACGCTCCGATCCTGCGCCGAAGGAATCCCATGCTGTACTATCGTTTACGTGAATTAAAAGGCTCTTCAGTGGAGTCAAGGGAAATGTGTACCTCTAAGTCCAAGGCTCCAGATTCATAGGCTATGAACGGCAACTCGCATCCTCGTTGGAATCCTCTCCGGACGGCTCCCAATCTCCTTACGCTCCTGCGCATCTGCCTGATGCCGTTTCTGGTGGCCGCGATTCTTCAGGGCGAATACCTGCTGAGCTTTGTGCTTTTTGTTGCCGCCGGGCTCACCGACGCCCTGGACGGATTCCTGGCGCGGCTCCTGAAACAGCGTTCCATGCTGGGGCACTATCTTGACCCCGTGGCGGACAAACTGCTGCTGAGCACGTTGTTCCTGGTGCTGATGCACAAAGGGCTCATCCCGGTGACCGTAACGGTGCTGGTCTTCGGGCGCGACGTGGGAATCCTGCTGGTTTCGGCCCTCCTCTATGCGGCGGTGGGCCGCAGGGAGTTTCACCCGAGCGTGTTTGGCAAGGCGAATACGCTGGCCCAGATTGTGGCAGTGGCAGCGGTGCTGTTGTGCCAGCTTACGGCGGCGGCATGGGTGATCATTTTCAGGCAGGTGGCGCTCGACCTTACGATGATGCTGACTGTGGCGTCGGGATTGCACTACGCATGGCTGGTTTCAAGGCGGACTAATTCTCCGGCGGCGAACGGCAACGGCGCCCGCCAACCCTGAACGGATCTGGAAAACGCATCTAGGAATCGTCAGAGAGGTCTTCGGTCTCGGCGGAGTCTTCGATTTCCATGTCGCGAAACTCTTCGGAATCAAAAACTTCGCCACATTCCAGGCACTCGACGAATTCACTGTCTTCGTGGCGGGAAACGATTCGAACCCTGGGGTGTCTGCAGGCGGTAGCCATCGTTCTTGTATTGAGCGGAAATAGCTTTCTTGGGCGGGATTGTAGCCCGTTTTTCCCCAATTGCGAAAGCATATTTTGTTGAATCTTCAGTCCGATACCGGGGCGCCGGGGTGGCGGCACGATGTGGACCGTAGATAGTTGAATCTCGGACAGAAATGGTCGTATACTAAAAGCGGACCGATCCAGTCGGATATTTCATGCTGAAACTGACAAAAAAGGCGGATTACGGGTTGATGGCTCTGAAGTATCTGGCAGAGCATCCCGAGACGCCTGCGTTGAGCGCCAAGGATGTGGCGGATGCGTACGGGATTCCGGCCCAACTGCTGGCCAAGATTCTGCAGAGACTTACCAAGACCGGTCTTTTGCGCTCGCATGCCGGAATGAACGGCGGCTACGCGCTGGCGCGGGATGCAAGGCAGATTTCGGCCTACGAGGTGATTCACGCCATCGACGGCCCATTTTTTATTACTTCGTGCACCAAGGGCGCCAAAGGTTGTGAGCTGACGCCGAGCTGCACCATCAAAGAGCCGTTGGCGCGCGTGAACGACACAATTGCGGGAGTGCTGAAGAGCATCAGCATTCAGGACCTGGCAGAGCATGTGCAGCCCGCCGGCCGGCAGCACGAGACTCATGGGTTGGTGGCATTGACGCTGTAGGAGCGGAGCTGGCGGCGCTAGCGGAGTTGGAAGTCAGCGAGCTTGAGAAGGCAGCTCGACCGGCGTGATTAGCAAGCAAACGAGTTTGGAGAAAAAGATGAGCACAGTTGTCAGCCAAGTGGAGGTTCCGGCGGGTGTGAGCCTGCCGATATATATGGATAATCACGCCACCAGCCCTATAGACCCGAGGGTGCTGGAAGCGATGATGCCTTATTTCACCAGCAAGTTTGGAAACGCGGCGAGCCGCAACCACTCGTTTGGATGGGAAGCCGAGCAGGCCGTTGAAACGGCCCGTGAGCAGATTGCGAAGCTGATTGGAGCGAGCGCCAAGGAGATCATTTTTACTTCGGGCGCGACGGAGAGCGACAACCTGGCCATCAAGGGCATTGCGGAGATGTACCGCGAGCGCGGCAACCACATCATTACGCAGGTGACCGAGCACAAGGCGGTGCTGGATACGTGCAAGCGGCTTGAGAAGTACGGTTACCGCGTGACTTATTTGCCGGTGAAGGCCGATGGGTTGATCGATCTGGAAGACTTGAAGCGCGCGATGGACGACAAGACGATTCTTGTAACCATTATGGCCGCGAACAACGAGATCGGCGTGCTGCAGCCCATTCGCGAGATCGGCAAGCTGTGCCACGAAAAGGGCGTGCTGTTCCACACCGATGCGGTGCAGATTATCGGCAAGGTTCCGTTCAACGTGATTGCGGACAACGTGGACGTTGCATCGATCTCGGGCCACAAGGTTTACGGGCCCAAGGGCGTGGGCGCGCTGTATGTGCGGCGCCGCAACCCGCGCGTGCAGATTGCAGCGCAGATTGACGGCGGCGGCCACGAGCGCGGCATGCGTTCGGGGACGCTGAACGTTCCCGGAATTGTGGGACTGGGCAAGGCCTGCGAGATTGCGCTCGAGGAGATGGACTCAGAGGCGGCGTACCTGCGCGGGCTGCGCGACCGGCTCAAGGAGGAACTCGAATCGCATCTCGACTACGTTCACGTGAACGGTTCGATGGAGCACCGGTTGCCCGGCAACCTGAACATGAGCTTTGTTTACGTTGAGGGCGAGAGCCTGCTGATGGGCATCAACGATGTGGCCGTTTCAAGCGGCTCGGCGTGCACGTCGGCGACGCTCGAGCCCAGCTACGTGCTGAAGGCGCTGGGCCTGGGCGACGATGTGGCGCACAGCTCGATTCGCTTCGGGCTGGGCCGCTTCAACACGCAGGCTGAAGTGGATTACGTTGCGGCAAAGGTAATTGACATTGTGAAGAAGCTGCGCCAGCTTTCGCCGCTGTACGAGATGGTGCTGGAAGGCATCGACCTGACCAAGATTGAATGGCAGGCGCACTAAAGAAACGAGTTGTCAGTGATCAGTTGTCAGTGGTCAGTTTATTCGGCTTCTCGCTGACCCCAGGCATCAAATGACTGGCAACTGAAGACTTGCAACTGACAACTGGTTTTTCGCGGCTTCCCCCGCGGAGGAGAAAAGGCAAATGGCATACAGCGACAGGGTAATTGACCACTACAACAATCCGCGCAACGTGGGCACGCTCGACAAGAGCTCGACCGAAGTGGGCACGGGGCTGGTGGGCGCGCCGGAGTGCGGCGACGTGATGCGCCTGCAGATCCGCGTGAATCCTGAGACCCAGGTGATTGAGGAAGCCAAGTTCAAGACCTTTGGCTGCGGCTCGGCCATCGCGAGCTCGTCACTGGCCACCGAGTGGATCAAGGGCCGGACGGTGGATGACGCGATGGCCATCAAGAACACCGACATCGTGAAGGAGCTTTCGCTTCCTCCGGTCAAGATTCACTGCTCGGTGCTGGCTGAGGACGCGATTCGCGCAGCGATCGGCGACTGGAAGAAGAAGAACGGCGTGGCCGAGACCGCCCATGCGGCCGCGGCCCAATAAGAGGGCCTGTGGTCTCCCACCCTTGCGCCAGAAGAAATGCGCAAGGATGGGGCACGGGTAGCACAGGGGTAAGAATGCAAGACGTGGTAACAATTGGAGCGAAGCCGGCTGAAGGCGCGTTTGCGCAGCAGCCGCAGGCATCCGCGCCCAAGGCGCCAGCGCAGGGCCTGCAGGTGACTGAGCGCGCGGTCAAGCGCATTCGCTCGGCGATGGCGAAAGAAGGCATTTCGCCCACCGAGGGCGGACTGCGCCTGGGCGTGATGGGCGGCGGATGCTCAGGGCTCTCGTATTCCATCAAGTTCGACACGCAGCCGCGCGAGCGCGACCGCGTCTACGAGTTCGACGGGGTGCGCGTCTTCGTCGATCCCAAGTCGTTCCTCTATCTGCACGGCATGACGCTGGACTACGAGGAGACGCTGATGCGGCAGGGGTTTAACTTCATCAATCCAAACTCTTCGCGCTCCTGCGGCTGCGGTTCCTCGTTTTCGTCGTAGGCGGTTCTTTGCACGCAGGGTTTGGATTATGATGAAAGTTCTCGATTCCGCAATCCCCGTAGCATGCTGGTCCTGCTCCGTGGCTCACAACGAGTCCACGCTTTTTTGCCCGCATTGCACCAAGATTCAGCCTCCAACCAGCGGCGATTATTTTTCTGTTTTCAGCCTCGAACCTAGGCTCAATATCGATCTTGCCGCGCTGGAGCGGGAGTTTCATCGCCTGAGCCGGAAGCTGCACCCCGATCGCTTTGCGCGGGCTACCGAAAGCGAAAAGGAATGGAGCCTGGCCGATACGGCCCTGCTCAACGACGCCTATCGCACGCTGAAGGAGCCGCTGCGGCGCACTGAGTATCTGCTGAAGCGGAGCGGCGCCGAGACCGTTGAGGTGTCCGCCGAAGCGGACGGCAAAGATCGGCCCGGGGCCCCCGCGGACAGGTCTTCGTCCGCGGGGAGGAGGCGCGATCCGTCGCGCGTTCCTCCCGATTTGCTGGAAGAAGTTTTCGAGCTGAATATGCAGCTTGAAGAGATGCGCATGGCTCGCGCCGCCGGCGAGACCGATCCGGAACTTGAAAAGAACCTGGCCGAGGCGAAGAAGAAGTTTGACGGCTTGCTTGATGAGGTCGATCGCGATCTTCGCGTGCAGTGGAATGCGTGGGATGAGGGCGGCGAGGCAGAGCGCAAGACTGCGCAGAACGCAATGGTGGCGCTGCTTGATCGCCGCCGTTACCTGAATAATCTTGTCCGCGACGTGACAGAAACACTTGGAGCTTAAACAGAGTTTATGGCTGAAGGGAAAGTAGTCGGGATCGACCTGGGGACAACCAACTCGCTGGTCGCATATATGCAGGGCGACAGGCCGGTGGTGATTCCCGGCGTTGACGGGTCGAATCTTGTTCCGTCAGTAGTTGCGCTCGATCCAGTCGCGCTCGATCCGATTGCCGCAAGAAACAACGGCCGGCCGGCGGTGACCGTGGGCAACAGCGCGCGCAAGGCGCTGATTGAGACGCCGGAACGCGTGATCTACTCAGTGAAGCGATTGATGGGGCGTGGCCTGGAAGAGGTGAGGAGCGAACTCAAGCTCTTCCCGTTCCGGCTTGCCGACGATGTTGAGGCGGGCGAAGTGCCGCGCGTTCAACTGGGCGAGCTTCGTTTTACGCCACCTGAGATCTCGGCGTATATACTGCGGCAGCTCAAGCGCAATGCCGAGCGGTTCTTTGGAGCACCGGTTACGCAAGCAGTGATCACGGTGCCTGCGTACTTTAACGACGCGCAGCGGCAGGCGACAAAAGACGCGGGCAGGATGGCAGGGCTGGACGTGCTGCGGCTGGTGAATGAGCCGACCGCGGCCGCGCTCGCATACGGGCTCGATCGCGCCAAGGAAGGCACGATTGCCGTGTACGACCTTGGCGGCGGAACGTTCGATATTTCGATTTTGAAGCTGCGTGACGGCATCTTCGAGGTGCAGTCGACCAATGGCGACACGCACCTTGGCGGCGACGACATCGACAATCTTCTGCTGGCGATTGCGCTGGATGAGATTCACGCAGAGCACGGCGTCAATCTAAGGGCGCATCCCGCGGCAGTGCAGGCGCTGCGCAAGGCGGCCATCGATGCCAAGGTCAGGCTCTCGACGGAGCCCTCGGCCCACTTCGATATTGAGCTGCCAAATGGCGACCGGTATCAGCGCGAGATTCCGCGCGAGGTCTTCGAGATGCTGATCGAGCCGGTGCTGGAGCGGACGGTGGCGCCGTGCAAGCAGGCGATGAAGGACGCGGGCATCGCGCCTGAACAGATCGACGAAGTAGTGCTGGTGGGCGGGTCGACGCGGATTCCGGCGGTGCGCAGGCTGGTAGATGAGCTCTTCAACCTGAGAGCGCGAGGAAAGAAGGCGCACACGGAGTTGAATCCCGACGAAGTGGTTGCGCTGGGCGCGGCGGTGCAGGCCGACATTCTTGCCGGCGCGTCGAAGTCGACCGAGGAGTTGCTGCTGCTGGACGTGACGCCGCTTTCGCTGGGCATTGAGGCGCTGGGCGGAGTGGTGGCGAAGATTATCCAGCGCAATTCGACGATTCCTGCGTCAGCGACCGAGCACTTTACAACCGGCGTTGACGGGCAGACGAATGTGGCGATCCACGTTGTGCAGGGCGAGCGAGAGCTTGCGGCCGACTGCCGTTCGCTGGCGCGCTTCGATTTGAGGGGCATTCCGCCGATGATTGCCGGGCTGCCGCGCATCGAAGTGAAGTTTCTGATCGATGCCGATGGAATTCTGCAGGTGTCGGCGCGGGAGCAGCGCAGTGGCAAGCAGGCTGAGATTGAGGTGAAGCCGACTTACGGATTGACCGACGAGCAGGTCGAGGGCATGATTCTCGACTCGTTCGATCACGCCGAAGAGGACTTTGCAAAGCGGCTGCTGATTGAGGCGCGGGTTGAAGCGGAGTCGGATCTGGCAAAGGTCGATCAGGCGCGGTCGAATCCTGCATGGCAGCAGTTGACCGGCGAGGAACAAGCCACGATTGCAGCCGCGCAAGACAAGCTTATCCAGGCAAAGGCCGGTGAGGACGCTTCGGCGATTCGCGATGCGCGCGTGGCGCTCGACATGGCCACGCGGCGGCTGGCCGATCTGATGATGGACGCGGCTGTGACGGAAGCGATTCGCGGCAAGACGATGAACGAAGCGGGCGAAGAGCTGGGCGATGCAATTACCGCGCCGCATCCGATGGCGACAGCGGAGTTCAAATAAGAGCGGAGCTAGCGGCGTTAGCGGGGCTAGTAAGGCAGGGAATCAGCAAGTCAGCAACACAGCAAGTTGGCAGTTAGGAAGATTGATTATGAGCGACACAGCGAAGAAAGAGATTCCGCCGGAGAAGCTGGTGCGGGTGACGTTCATGCCCGAGGGCCGCACCGTTGAGTTTGAGTTCGGCACAATGCCGTATGAGCACCACGGCAAGCCAATGAGTTTTCTGGATGTGGCGGAGAACTTCGGCATCTTTCTCGACCACGCTTGCGGAGGCGTCTGCGCCTGCACCACCTGCCATCTGTGGATCAAGGACCAGGCAGGCATCAGCGAAGCGGACGACGACGAGCTTGACCGGATGGACATGGCGGCCGACCAGCAGTTGTACTCGCGGCTGGGATGCCAGGCGGTGATTACGCGCCCCGGCAACTATGTGGTTGAGATTCCCAAGTGGAACCGCAACTACACTTCCGAGGGCAAGCCGCTGGCGATGGCGGAGGGGAAGTAAACATGCCGCGCGAGATTCATTGGACCGACGCCGAGGAGATCGGCATTCAACTGCAGGAGAAGCACCCTGAGATCGATCCGTTGACCGTGCGGTTTACCGATCTGCACCGCTACGTGACCGAGCTCGAAGGCTTCGCCGACGATCCGTCCAAGTCGAACGAGTCGCGGCTCGAGGCCATCCAGATGGCGTGGCACGAGGAGCACCAGGACGCGCCGGGCTGAAGTTCGGCTGATCAGATTCGTTCAGGCGGCGTGCTGCGAGATCGACAGCACATTTCCGTCGGGATCCTTGAACCACGCCACTTTGTCACCGTTAGGAAAGGTGCAGATGCCGCGCTCGTCCTGGCCCATGTTGGGATAGCGATTGAAGGCGACGCCTTTCGCCGCGAGCTCGTCGACTGTTGCGGCGATATCCGCTGATTCCCACCCAAGTACCGTGTGCTGCGCCGGCGTAAACTCCGGAACCTTAGCGATGCGAAGCATCACTCCACCCATATCGAAGACCAGCGCGAAGCCATCGTCGCGCAGGAAGTTCAAGCCCAACGTGTCGCGATAGAAGCGAAGGGCGGCATCGGCATTCGTGGCAATCAGGAATGTAACGACTCGATTCATAAAACCTCCTGACGGGAATCTGCCAGTGGGAGCTTATCGAAGCCCCTCAAGGACTGGAAAGGGGAAAAGGCGCGTCATCTGAAACTTATTCCCGGTCGAGCCAGCGCTCGTTCCAGCCGAATGTGTTCTCGAAATGTGTGATTTCAGGTTTCATGCCCGGCAGCAGATAAACGCTGATCACATCGAACCGCACTTGAGGCAACACAGGCTGCGAGCCAGGGGTCTGTGGCAGCTGGCTCATATAGCGGTGCGCGAGCCGGCGAAGAATGGAGCGTTTATGGCTGTCGACTGCGGTTTCGGCGGGCGTCATGTCATGCGCGGTACGCGTTTTGACTTCAATAATGCAGAGCAGCGAGTCTTTCCAGGCAACGATGTCGATGTCGCCGGGCAGGTTACCTGCCGACCAGCGCGTTGCTACCACAAGGTAACCCGTACGCAGCAAATAGAAGTACGCTTCCTTCTCGCCTTCAAGGCCCGTGACCAGGTGCGGCGGGAGCTCGGGATCGCGGCCGCCGAGGCGCGAAACGCGATCGAGCCCATCGATTGCGAGACGGATTGCGCCCACGCGCAGGTCTCTCAGGGATTGCATGGCAGACCATTTTCAACCTTCGAGGCGATGCGACGCAAATGGCGCAATTCTTTCCGGGAGGTGTCAACCAAACAAAAAGGGCCGGCAGATGTTTTGCCGGCCCCTTATTTGGTGCGGATCGCTGCAGCTTCAGGCGGTTGCCACCTCGGCTGCGGCGTGCTCGTGGTCTTTCGCAACGATGGTCAGAGATTCTTCGAGGATGTCGAGGGCCACGGTTGCTTCCTCCTCGCTGACGATGAGCGGAGGCGCCAGGCGCAGCGAGGTTTCGCCGCAGCCCAGGATCATGAGGCCGCGCTCGAAGGCCAGCGTCTCAACGCGGTTGCGCTCGGCCACGGCAGGTTCGCGAGTGGCTTTGTCTTTTACCAGCTCGATGCCAATCATCAGGCCGCGGCCGCGCACCTCGCCCACCATGGGGTGCGTCTTGACCCAGCCGCGCAGCCGATCGAGCATGAACTCGCCCACGCGCGCGGCGTTGGCGATGGCCTCCCGCTCAAGGATGTCGATGGTGGCCAGAGCCGCCGCTATCGAGACAGGGTTGCCGCCGAAGGTGGAAGCATGCGAGCCGGGAACCCAGTCCATGATATCGGCGCGGGTCATGCAGACGCCGAGGGGCATGCCACTGGCAATTCCCTTGGCCATGCAGACCATGTCGGGCTCGACGCCGGAGTGCTCGATGGCCCACCATTTGCCGGTTCTTCCGCAGCCTGACTGGACCTCGTCCACGACCAATAAAATACCGTGCCGGTCGCAGAGGTCGCGCAGTTCGCGAAGGAAGTTGGTGGGGGCCACAACGTAGCCGCCCTCGCCCTGGATGGGCTCGACGAAGATGGCCGCCACTTCTTCAGGAGCAAGGATGGTCTTGAAGAGCTTTTCTTCGATGTAGCGCGCGCAGCCCAGGCTGAATGCCTCTTCCTCCTGCGGTCCACCGGTGCATCCGCGGTAGGTATAGGGATAGCGAACGTGGGTGACGCCGGGAACCAGCGGCGCAAAGCGGCGCTTCTGCTGGGGCTTTGAGCCGGTGAGCGAGAGCGCGCCCATGGTGCGGCCATGGAAAGCGCCGAGGAATGCGATCACTTGCTGGCGGCCGGTGTGATAGCGGGCCAGCTTGAGCGCGCACTCGATGGCCTCAGCGCCGGAGTTGCCGTAGAAAAAGCGATGCGGACCGGGCATGGGGGCGACCGCCGAAAGCCGCTCGGCGAGATCGGTGAGGTGCTCGTTGTAAAAATCGGTGCCCGAGATGTGGATGAGCTCAGCGGCCTGTTTTTGAATGGCGGCAACCACTTCAGGATGGCAATGGCCGGTCGAAGTGACGGCAATACCGGCGGCGAAATCGAGAAATTCGTTGCCGTCGACGTCTTCAACGCGCATGCCGCGGCCGCGCTTTGCCACCAGCGGATAAGAGCGCGTGTAGCTGGGCGAGATGAGGCGGTTGTCGGCCGCAACGGCGGCCCGGGCCTTGGGGCCGGGCAGGGGACAAACCAGTTTGGGTCCGAATTTTGCGTGCAACTCGTGCTTGTTCATAGAGCCTTCTCCTCGGCAAAGATCGGTTGTGCGGCGGGAGCCTGGTTCCGTGATTCCTGGCGGATGGGTCGCTGCCGCTGATCCCGGTAATTGGGATCGGTCAGTTGCATGGACCCCGATCAGGGTCTCAAAAAAACGTGCGAGGATCTTCGGCGGACCTGATCCTAGTCGCCGCCGAAGAGGCTAGGTCGTGTGCGGGTGGGCAGGACGCGAAGATGGCGGCGCGGGCACATGATGCGCGCACGTGTTCGCGACCAGCGTTTTCCGGCTGGGGCCATCAGGATTCCGTGGCTCAGACACGCCTGCATTGAGAGCTTCCGCTACCGTGAGGATAGCATGCGCGTATGTCGCATTGCCATTTGTCAGCGCCCAGCAGACTAGTATGGAAGTAGCTCTCATGGCCGGTTCGACGTCTTCAACCCAAGTGCACCAACCCAAGGCTGCAACACGGCTTACGATCGCCCTGGCCTTCGCAAGCGTCTACTTCTTCTGGGGATCGACCTACACCGCGATCCGGGTTGCGGCGGCGTTTATGCCGGCTCTTCTGCTCTCGGGAATCCGGTTTACGATTGCCGGCGCGATTTTGCTGGGCTGGTGCCGCTGGCGGGGTTTGCGGCTGCTGTGGCCGCCGAGAACGATGATCGTCTTCAGCGTGGTTGGGTTGCTGCTGCTGGGCGGAGGCAATGTGGGCCTGGTTTATGCGGAGAAGACCGTGCCCAGCGGCCTGGCATCGCTGGTCTTTGCGGTTATCCCCCTGTACGTGGCGCTGATTGAGATGTTTCTGCCCCATGGGGAGCCGTTGCCGCGGCGCGGATGGCTGGGGCTGCTGCTGGGCTTTGCGGGGCTGGCTGTATTGGTGTGGCCCTCGATCGAAAGCGTTCTGGCAGGGAGTCGCGCTCTTTTGTGGGCGTTTGCCGCCATGCTGGGAGGGGCGCTCTCGTGGACCGTGGGCAGCCTGGTGGCGCGGCACACGCGCGTTCAGGCCAACAGCTTTGTGGCCGCCTCATGGCAGATGCTGGCTGCCGGCGTCTTCTGTACTCTGCTGGGAACAGCACTGGGCGAGTGGCCCAGCGTGCATATGAACGCGCCTACGGCGGGTTCGCTTGCTTACCTGGTGGTTGGCGGATCGCTGCTGGGTTACACCGGGTTCATCTATCTGCTGGAGCATTTGCCGGCGGCCAAGGTGCTCTCGTACACCTACGTCAACCCGGTGATTGCGGTGCTGCTGGGGATTGCGATCCTCGGCGAACGGCCCGCGCCGGCCGAGTTCGGCGGCATGGCGGCGATTGTGCTGGCCGTGTTTCTGCTGACCACGGCGAAGATGGGCGCGAAACAGGCGAGCGGCGAGGAGAGCGGGGCGTGATCCGGCGGTCCTGGTTGACGGGTTGCGGCAGAAGGCGGTTCGAGCCGAAGAACCATGGTGCAGGGGCTTAGGCCCCGTTCCTGCTGACTCGCGCCGCCCCTACGGGGCTCCGGTCCTTTTTGCTGCGCTTACCCAGGACTGCGTCCTGGGCTAAATTCCTTGCCTCCCTACGGGAGACGGTGCATCGGCAGGGGTAAGCGAGTGCCCTAATACAAAGCACCTATCGTTGAATTTTTTCAGCGACCTGTTGAGCGCATCGTACAAGTGAATGCAACAGCGGTTATTGCATGAATGTTGCCGCAGGAACCAGCGGCGTGGGGGAATCGCCCTCGAGGGCCAATGATCCGTTCTCGAAGATCGCGAGCGAGGTCGAGTCCGCGGCCATCATCATCCAGCAGACGGCGGCCTTGCGGAGCAGCGCGCAGCTGATCTCGATGGTGTAATGCCCGTCTGGCTGGCCCTTGGGATTGCCGTGGACGCGCTCGGCCCACAGGCGATGGCTGCCCAGCGTATACGAAACAACCTGAGGATCGCCGAGGTCGAAGCTTTGTTTCAAGCCCTCCGCAACGCCGGCGCCAAATCCCGGCAGATCGTTTTCGGTCATCTGCTGGCCGAAGCAATCGTAAGGCAAAGTCTCCACCAGGATCACCGAGGCCGGATTCCCATGGCGAGCGGTCAGGCCTATCTGTGTGCACGCCACGCCCTTCTTTTCCTCCTCGCTGGAGACTTCCCGAGTCGCCTTTTCCTTGACCTGGGGCAACGAAGGCTGAGAGTCGACGACCTCCCAATCCGCGGGAAGGTCATAGCTGAAACCGAGTGGATTGGAGTAAGTGCGGGAGCCGGGCGCACCCCCCGCAGGAGACGGGGTCTGCGCGGAAAGCGGCGTGTAAACGAGAGCGAAGAGAGAAGCGGCGAGGACGACTCGCATGGGTCCGCCTTTCAATTGCCGGACAGTCTACCCCAAGCCCCTACTTGAGCAGCAGCGCCGATAACGCCGACACAAGGCCGGCTGCGGCAAAGGCGAAGCCGAAGTACCAGTAGATGCGGCTGCGCGTGAGCAGCGTCACCGAGGTGATCACGAGGCCGATTTCAAGCAGCGCCTCGGCCAGATCGAATCGGTCGGCGCGAGCTTCTTCGACATGCACCTTCTGCTCGAGCTGGCCGGCCTTCTGCTCGGCGTCTTTCAGATCGGCATCCCATTTGGCCTGGTGGTCGGCGTAGGTCTTCTCGAGTTGCTTCGCCTTGTCGGAATTGGCGACGGCGACGACGCCCAGCAGGTCGCTCATCAGCTCCGTGTCGCTGGAGCGAATCTTGTGCGACTGATAGTAGTTCCACTGGTCGGTTTCCTGGTTTTGCGTGAGCACCGTCTGGGTGTGGGTGCGATGGCCGAGGACGGTGGTGACGGCTACCAGCACGGCCAGCACGCTCATGGTGAAGGCCACCGGCCGCATGGCCTGGTCTTCGGATCCCTTTTCCGCGTTTTCCTTGAGTTCGTCTGCTTCGTTCGATTCCATTCAACCTCCGGCCTGACCCTCCAACGCGCGTTCCCGATCCAAATTTCTTGCCAGGGCTTCGGCCTTCGCTCTGGCTTCTTCTCGCGTGGACTCGTACTTTAGTACACCGGGGAAGTCGAGTGCTTCGGCGATCCAGCGGCCGTCGTCTTCGCGACTGGTTTCAATTCTGATTGGCAGCTCCACGGAGATTCCCTCAGGGTCAGCTTTAAGCTGGCAGCTAAAAGCTACGAGCTAAAAGCTGAAAGCTGCTTTTCTCACTTCCGCTTCCAGCGCACGCCGTCTTTTGAGTCCTCGATCACGATACCTTTTTCTGCAAGCTGGTTGCGAATCTGGTCGGCGCGGGCGAAGTTGCGCTGCTTCTTGGCCAGGGTGCGCTCGGCAACGAGTGCGTCCACCTCGGCATCGGTAATGGATTGAGCGGCGCGCAGCGCAGGGGCGACGTCGGCCGTTCGGCCCTCGCGCTCGGCCCACTCGAGCGCCCGGCGGGTGGGCTCGGCGTCGTGGTCCTCGATCACGTCGAAGACTTGGTCGAAGTCGCGGAGGACGGCGAGGTTTCGGTCGCGGTCCGCAGAAAACAACTGGCCCTGGTCGATGGCTGTGTTGGCGGCGCGGATGAGGTCGAAGATCGGCGCCCGGGCCTCGGCCGTGTTCAGGTCGTTGGCCAGGGCCTCGCGGTAATCGGTTTGAGCCTTCTCTGCAGCGGCCTCGAGCGCGGGGTTTGCGCCCGCGGCGAATGTGCCGGTGTTCAGCCGTTGATGGAAGGTACGCAGCCGGTCGATGGCGTTGGTGGCCTCGGTGAGCCCTTCGAAGGTGAAGTTGAGCTGATGGCGGTAGGGAACGGAGATGAGCGCGAGACGGATGGCGGAGGCCTTGTAGCCCTTGAGCAGCAGGTCGCGCAGGGTATAGAAGTTGCCCTCGCTCTTCGACATCTTGCGCCCGTCGACGAGCAGAAAGCGGACGTGCATCCAGTGGCGCGCGAAGGGCTTGCCGGTTGCGGTCTCGCTCTGCGCAATCTCGTTCTCGTGATGCGGGAACATCAGGTCCTCCCCGCCGGCGTGCAGGTCGAAGCTCTCGCCCAGGTACTCCATGGCCATGGCCGAGCACTCGATGTGCCATCCCGGCCGGCCGCGGCCGATCGGGGTATCCCACGAGGTTTCGCCGGGCTTGGGAGCCTTCCAGAGCGCGAAGTCCCGGGCCGAGTCTTTCTCGTATTCGTCGACGTCAACCCGCGCGCCATCCTCGATGCCGGTCAGGTCCTTCTTGCTGAGTTTGCCGTAGGCCGGGAAGGCGGCCAGGCGGAAGTACCACGATCCGTCCTCGGTCTGGTAGGCCGCGCCCTTTTTCTCCAGCCGTTGCACCAGCTCAACCATGCGGGCAATATGCTCGGTGGCGCGGGCGATCTGCTCGGGGCGTTCGACGCGCAGCGAATCCAGATCCTCGAAGAAGGCCTCTTCGTACCGGGCCGTGTATGCGCCGATGGAGACGCCCGCGGCGGCTGCATTGCGGATGATCTTGTCGTCCACGTCGGTGATGTTCATGACGTGGCGGACCTGGATGCCGAAGAGCTTGAGGAAGCGGCGCAGGACGTCAATCTGCAAAAACGTGCGGAAGTTGCCGATGTGGCCGTAGTCGTAGACGGTGGGACCGCAGGCGTACATGCCGAGCGATTGGCCGTCAGCGGCGAAGAGCGGGTCCAGTTGTCCCGAGAGAGTGTTGAAGAGGCGGAGCGTCATCGTTCCTGGACCGTCATAAAGCAGACCGTCATACAAACAACTAAATTCGGCAGTTTTTTGGCCTTTTTTGATTGTAGCAGCGCGGTTTCCACCCCACGGACCCCGGCTCTTCGAGCCGCCCGCCCGTGGGGGCCCCGGGCAAAGAAAATGCCACTCAGCAGTCGTGGTTCCGGGGTTCAGCAATTCTGGAACCGCTGCAAGGACGGCTCGGATTCTAGGGCCTGTTAACACTACTGAGATGGCGGCGACGGGCGCCAGTTTTTCGAGTTCTAGGAGAGAGGAGCGACGCACACCGGGTGTCTGCCAGCGACGAACGACAACGAAATCGGAAAAACTGGCCCCGTCCCTTCGGGTTGCGGCGCAAATCCGGTCATAGTCGCCGCGGCGACTTCTCGCCCTCGACGGTGGACCCGCCACAGCCTTCGGGCTCGGCCGCGTCTGACCGGATTTTCGCTCGCAACGCCGTCCATCTCAGTAGTGTTAACAGGCCCTAGACCCGCAGCTCGCGCCGCGCCGTCTCCGCCACGCGGCCCATATCGGAGGTGGTGAGCACGCGGATCCGGTGCTCTTCCATCGTCTCCACGCCGAAGCGATATAGGGCCAGCCGTTCCGGCTCTTCGTCGGTGGCGCCGAGTTTTACCGCGGGCTCGACGATGGCAGTCAGCTCCAGTTCGGCCTTCTCAACCCGCTCGACGCCCGCCTTCAGCGCCCCGGCCGAAAAGGCCAGCACCTTGGCCATCTCCAGCCCCGGTTCGAGGCTGACGGCATGGAACATGCGGATGATTCCATTGGGCCGGTAGCCGAGGTCGATGCGCAAGGGGTCGCCGGGCCGCGTGTAGTCCGCGGCGGCGATGCGCTTGCGCAGCAGGTCCCACACCCCGGCATGCTCGAACTCGCTGCGCATGCGGGCCTGGATGGCCGCGCGGCCGCCCAGCCTGGGAAGCTTTTCGCGCGGCGGCGGGTCGACGTAGAGCCGCATCAGCTCTTCGACGCCGGCAGGAATGCTTTCGGCAAGATAGGCCCTGGCCTCGCTCATCTGCACGCCCAGCGAGAGAGACTCTTCGAGAATGCGCATGAGTTTTGCACCGGGCTCTGCGGAGAGCTGCCGGCGCAGTTCGGTTTCCATCGATTCGAGGAGGCTGGTGTCCGCATCGGGATCGAGGCAGCGCACCCGCCGCCAGTCGCGGGTAAAGCGCACCTCCATGTGGCGGCTGCCCTCTTCGCGCAGCATCACCCCGATATGCACATACTCGTTCCGCACCGCATCCGGTACATACCGGAGCAGCCGGAACTCGCAGGCGCGGCGTTGCTCAAAAGCAGGCATAAAACGTGTTCTTCGTTCAAGCCAATAGCCACTAGCCACTAGCCACTAGCCACCAGCCACTAGCCAGTAGCTAAAAGCTGATCCCTGATCCCTGTTCCCTGATCCCTGTCTTTCTCAATTCACCCTCCCTGAGATGGTATCTCCCCATTGCGACTGATTCCATGTCTGGGAGGCGATTTCTTGAGGCCCGGTTCCCCAATTCGGAAAAGGTTTGCGGTCCGAGTCCCGGAATGCTTCGATCAGCTCCCGGATCCGGGAGCGGCGGGCGAGCAGTTTTTCGACCAGCGCCTCCATATCGGCCAGGTCGCCCCCGTACCACTCGGGCGGCACCTCGTTGGCAGCACTCCAAACTGTCTCCGCGGGCATGGTCTCGAAACGCTTGAGCCAGGGCTCGAAGGACTCCCACCCGGTCACATTGCGATAGACATCGTTGCGATAATAGACTCCGCGCAGGGGCGCGTCCTCGAAGGTCCAGTTGCCGGCGTGGAAGCAGTACCCGAAGTCGATGAAGACGGCCTTGTAACGGCGTTCCCGCTGGCGGCGCGTGAAGACCGCCTGGCGGCCGTTGGCGTTTGCGGTCCACTTGTCGAGGGCCAGAACGCCGGCGAACTCCTCGAGATTCTTCACCTCGGCCAGTTGTTCCTCGGCCAGGTAATCAACGACCTGGCCGGGCATGAGCCCGCCCGCGAAATGGGAACCGAAGTGCAGTCCCGGGCGGCATCGCTCGCGGCTTTTTCCCAGGTCGATCTCCAGCTCCGGGGTGTTTTCGATCAGCCAGCTCGACACTTCGACAAGTTCGGCACGGGGCACGGTAAGCCCGGCAGCTGCGGCCAGCCGCGAGGCCACGAGCTCGTTGGCCAGCACCCGCGTGTGCTGCGGGTTGTTCTGGAACTTGACGACGTAGACCTGGCCGTCCGCGCCCAGCATGAGCTGTCCCTGCGCGCCGCCCCGCATCCGCCGGATCTGCTGCACTGCCAGAACCGCCAAAAGTGTACTCCTCGATCGCCGCGGAATTCTCTTCGCATTGTAGAAGGAGCCAATAGCCAATAGCCAGTAGCCAATAGCCAATAGCCGGGACATGGGATCCACGATGTGCGAACGATTTGCTGCCGGCTACTGGCTACTGGCTAATGCCTACTGGCTGCCTTTCCAAGCAGCTCCTCGCGCGCGGCGAGGCCGATGGCCATGGCCATCACACGGTCATCGTGCACACCGGGGCGAGCCGCAGCGGTGCCATTGGGCAGGCGCACAAAGGCGCGGCACTCGGCCAGCAGCCGGCGGCTCTGGAATCGCATTGGCTCGTCGACCAGGGCCGCTCCCAGCCGGCCCAGCGCCGCCGGCCGGCTCAGCGAAGTGGTCAGCCAGCCGGGCTGCCCGCCTTGCCGGTAAATGCGCCCGCAGCCGCAGGGTGACTCGAGATAGGCCAGCACGCCGCTGCCGTGATTATTCCGTTCCACCACCACCCAGGCACGGTTGTATTCGCGGGCAAGGTCCGTGACAATCCGAGCCAGCTCCAGGCCGCCGACGTGTCCGGCGAACTCCGCGCATTGCAGGCCGGTCTCAATCTCAAGCACCTGGATGGCGGAGTAATCGCCCTCGCTGCCGCCTCCCGCAGGATCGACCGAGAGCAGATAACTTTTGCCGGCGACCGGGGGCAGCCAGATCGCGAGATCGACGTTGCTGCGGCATTCAACCGGTTCTGACACGGTCTTCAAACGCTCATCGAGTGCGTCGATCTCGAACACCGACTCGCCGCTGGCCAGAAAGCAGCTTTCGTCGTCTTCGGCGAACTCCTGCCGCGCCAGCCCGCGAAAGTCAGCGCGCAGCTTGCGCCGGAAGCCGATCTGTTCGAGGTCGAGCCCGTGCTTCTCGGTCAATGCGCGCTCTTCGTCGCTCAGCGTGGCGGGGTCCGTCGCCGGCGCGCGATAGCGTTTTTCCAGCCACCAGGGCAAGAAGTGCCTCACCATGCCGGTCTCGGGCGCCTTGAGCCACAGCTCGTGAAAGCATCCGCCAACGCCGTCCGGCGTCGATTCGAGAATCAGCTCGCCTTCGGGCGCCGAGCGCCGCGCGCAGGCCGACAAGAATCTCGGCAGGGTTGCCGGGCCAGCGGGCCAGCTCGGAGCAGTGTATGTTCTGGACCGACAAGCCGCGCCCTGCATTCCGGTCGCCGGCCGTCACCACACGGTATTGAGAGTCAAGAACGGGAAACACGACCTGGCGCACATTCGACCGGCCAGGTTTGAGCGGCCCCTCGCGCAGGTTCCCGGGGAGCAGGTTCACGAACCGGTGCACGATGGCGAAGATCTCTTCAGCCGCCTGCTGGGTGTGCGCCACCTGCAGCGTGAGCGTGCCGGGCCGGGTAATCGTCTTCAAAAAGAAGCGCGCGGCAGTCCAGGTGGTCATGCCCATCTGCCGCGCTTTCAGGACGATGTTCTGCCGGCCCCGCCGCTCTTCAAAAAGGCGCTGTGCCGGGTTTGCATTCAGCCGTGCGGTTCTGCCGTCCCTGGTTCTCACCTTGAGCAGGGCTCGGGCCAACGCCATCGCGACCGTCTGCCCCCGCAGAACGGGCGGCCGCTCGTCGAGCATCGAACCGAGCTGAAGCAATTGCGCGCCGTCGAGGGCCCGTATCCGCAGGGTCTCCATATTGGAAATGGCCTTTTCAGCATCTGTAGGTATTGCCATCGACTCTCCACAAGGAGATGCCCTTGCCGAACCGTTACCGTACTCTCCGGTCATCGTCCCGCTGGTTCGCGAACGGTCCGCACCAGTCTGGAACAGTTCCTCTTCAGCGTCTCTCAACCGGCCCCACGCCGAGGTCCGGCTTGCTCCTTACTGCAAGGCCGTTCAATCGATCGCATTCCCGGCGACCGTGCCGATGGTCGTGGTGATCACTCCCGTCGCGGGCGATCCGCTGGTCGCGGTCAGCTTGCGAAGTGTGCCGATCCGGGAAGAATCGTGCAACTCAAGAACGCTTTCTACGGGTGCAGCGCGAAGCACCACGGCGAGCTAATACTGTAGCTCGCCTCGCCTACTGCGGCAGCGTCGACTGCTCCTTGCACGAGGCGTGAATGTTGGCGGTCGTGTCCCACGCTTGCCCGATAGTGACGCTCATAACCTATGTGATGGAAATTGCGCCGCCGTCTGAGACCGCTCCGCTATTGCCTGCCCGTCACCGCTTCTACCAGCACCGCGTTTCCCGGCGCACCGCCCAGTGTCGTTGAAATCGTGGCAGTCCCGCTGCAAGTCGCGGTCCCGCTGCCAAGAGTCGCGCTGGTTGGGGCCGCGGTTGCCGCCTGCCCTCTCGATGTAATGGTGAGCGATGTGCCGCTGGCAATTGTGTTGGTCCCCGTAAGCGCCACCGTAGCTGTAGCGGTTGAGGAGTCGTTAAAAGCGCTCAAGGTACAGGTTTGACCGCCGCTTCCCGAGATGCTTCCGCCGCTTGTATAAGTCCCGCTGACTACGCCAGTAGCCGGGAAATAAGCCTGAAGGTAGAAGTCCCCTGCCGATGTGGTCGTGACTGAAACGGGTTGAGTTGCGCCGGATGTGAACTGACTGAATGCATTGGTGTTCCAATACCCCCAACCCGCTTGCGGCGTCGTTGTCAAAAGAGAGGGACTGAGGGCAGTCAGATCGTAGGATACCTCTATCGGTATTCCCCCGGTTTCTGCTCCAACCAGGGCCAACGGCGAATTTGAGCTAGCCAACAGAGTCGTATTGTAGAGCATCTTGAAATACGGGCCGGCGCCGCTTGAAGGCATGTACTGCATCCCCTGCGCCCTGATCTGCCAGGTGCTCTGGGTCACGCCTACCGTGTTTGCGGGTACAGCGATATCGTCGGTGAATTCGTATGGAGTGGACGCGAGAGCATCGTTCGTCTGGTCGCCGCAGTAGAGCGAGAAAGTTCCGTAACCGGTCATGCTGCCGGGATTATTTGCGGAGCTTACCGTCACAGTGGTGCTCGTTGTGCCTGTGACGAGGAATGGTCCTCCGTTGTACCCGCTCGGCGTGTTGCCCTGGCCCTCAATCTTCTGGCCCACATAATAGGTTTTAGGCGTTGCCGAAATCGTAAAGGTAAAGGCGGATGACGTACTTGTTCCGGCTGTAGGCGTAACTGGGTTAATCGTTGAATCCGCCGCTACTGCACAAGCAAGATCGCCAACCGTATCGCCGTTGACAGTCAGATTAGCAAAAGACGGCGCCTGATAGAGACCGCTCACAAGCCGTTGACCATTCGGGTCGTAGACAGGGCCGTATCCAGATGCCGGTTGTGTGTTAGGCGTGCACCCGGTTCCAGTCGGCATGGCGGGATAAGAAGTCCAAGGCTTGTCGAGGTAGAAGGTACCCCCGTTGCTGCTCTCAAAAATAATGTCGCCTAAGAACGAAGAGTTTGGAGAGGAGCATGTGTCATCCCCAGTCCAGTTAGGATTGAAGTCGCTGACGTGGACGGCCCCCCCGGTTGTGTTTGCGTAAGCGCCTACATAGGCTTGGTACAAACTACCTGTCGCCGCACCCCCAAACACATTCTCCCAGCTGGTCACATGGGAGATATAGGCGTCGGTATTGCTGAAATAGACTAACCAGCCTGTCCCGTACAGGTAGTCATCTTCGAGGTCGAGAGTGCTGATATTCACGCCGTGGGAATTATCGACGCGCACAGCCGATGATCCGCTCGGCACGGTAGTCTCGCCGGCGGTAGTGTCGCCCATGTGCCATACCCAAACTTGGCGCATGTCGATGTCGCCGGTGTCCTTCACATAGATGGCGGCTGTCCCATCAGCCACGCTTGTGCCATTCGCTCCGCTGTTGGTAATCGTGAGTTGGTCGTGTACGGAGGTGGTCGTGTTGTTGCCGAAGCTGACGATGCTGCTCCCGAGGTACACGCCTTTTACGTTGTCAATTCGAATCACGTTGCTGTTCGTGCCGGTGTAAGTGCCCGTGCAGGCCGGGGCGGTGCTTGGGCTGCAATTGCCGTCGTAAATGCCGTAGTAGGCCCGATTGATGTAGATGTCGTGGAAGTCGTAATTCTGCGATCCCACCCCCGCAGTGGCGCTCGATATAGTTACGCAGCTATCATCGGGGTCTGTGCTCGGGCCTGTGGTATTCACGCCTGAATAGTCGCAGTAAAAGTTGCCCACCTCGTACTGCATTAGGGCAGCAGTGCTGTTGGTGAGTAGCACGGCAGGACCGTGAACCTCCATCAAGATTCGTGTTCGCCCTTGCGAAACCCGGCTGGTCCCGAGCAGGGATAGAAACTGTTGATTATTGCTCTCAAAACATGGGGAGACGTTGCAGGTGATCGTGACGGGCGGCAGCTTCACGTCCGTGCTCGTCTGCAAATTCACGGTGCTATTGATCGTCGGGGAGCCCGTCTCATTGTGCCCGTCGCATGTACCGTTCGCCGGAACATTGACTGACAGACAGTTGTTGAGGCGCGTTCCGAAGTCGGAGCCCGGCTGGCAGCGCGTATCTCCGTTGGCATCCAGAAGATTGCATCCGCCGTCAACGTAGTTGCTGGTCGCAACCCACCCAGGCGGCGCAACGTTCGCCGAGACCGGCCCATTGACCGTTCCACCAGTCAGCGGGTAGCCGCCCAGATTCGCCATAGCGCCTGCAGCGCTCGTTGACCCGGTCCCTCCTGACGTGACCGGAACTGCGCTGATTCCCGCGATGGTTGTACCGCTGCTTGAGTAGTACGCAATCTGTCCCGAGTTGCCTGAGCTGACTGTGCCCGAACCGCAAGCCACACCCGTGTTCGTCATGTATCCGGAGCTGTCGATCTGCAGGCAGGAATGCCCAGAGCCTGCGGCTAATCCTGGAAACTTGATTGCAGCCGGCCCCAGAAATGAAGCCACGAGATTTGAGCTCGACCCCGAATAGACATCGGTCTCCGCACCAGAGCCAGCCTCGTAATTGAGCCGGATGTGCCCGCTCGAGTTGCTCGCATTAATGTAGGTGTCGCCGCTGTTCGTGCTCTGATACGCCTTGAAGCTGTCCAGTCCGCCGAGGGCTGAATTCAAGGCCCAGTTATTGCTTGAATCCTTCACCATGTACCACTGGCTGTTTCCGTTCCAATCCTTGTAGGTGAACGACCCTTTCTGGCTCGTCGTCAATCCCGGCCACAAGTAGTAGTCCACTTCGGCGTCGGCGTTATTCCGCACCGTCATAGTGCCGGTCGATTGAGATGTGCCGCCCACCAGCAGCGTTCCGTTGAACTGTGCGTCGCCGGAATTGTCGATGGTCGCAACCGTGGCCGGACTCGCGCCGCCCGCCCCGAAGATCACGCCTCCCGTTCCCGAATTGGTGGTGGCGTTCAGCACCACCGCGCCAGTCCCGGCTGAATTCATCACAGTCTGGTTGTTGGTGCTCGACTGCCCGTTGTTGTACTGTCCGATTGAAAGCCGGTAGACGTTATTCAACTGATCGAGGATCTGATAGAACTGCTCGCCACCCGTTGCGTCGCTCAGTCCCTCTGTCCAGCGGTAACCGTAATCCGTCTGATACTCATTCAACAGACCGCGTTCATTTCCTGCGCCGGTTCCCAGGCGGAAGTGATTGGTCACCGTCGCATCCTGCTGGCTTCCGTACCAGTCGCCGTTCATTCCATTGAAGCTGCGATGAAAAGTGTCCTCGAAACTGTTGCGAGTGCCGTTATCGGTCAATTGACCGGTGAACATTGTGCCGCCGGTAATCCAGTTGTTATAGGCGCTGCCCTTGTCCGCCACGACCTGGCTTGTCGAGTTTTCATTCCGCAAACCGATCATTGTGTTGTTTTGCGCATTCGGCCCCAGGTGCAATGCCGTGGAGCATCCCTCAACGTCGCCGCCCGTGAATGTATTTCCATCGCCCTGCTGCAGGTTGATTCCAATTGTTCCCGCGATCGGGTTGCCATTGCTGGTCGGGCAGTCGATGTGCAGCCGCACAAAGGTGCTCGCGTTCATCCAATCCGTTGTGGCCGGATTCGCCACCTGGTGGCCAATTGCATTGACAGCGGTCTGAAATCCATCGAATTGAACGCTCCGAATCGTTCCACCTGCGTAATTCCCGGTTCCGTCCAGCGTCATGCCGGTTTGATTCGAATTGCCCAGGAAGTACATGTCTTCGAGATCGATTTCCTGCGTTCTGTAGGCAACCAGTCCTTGCGCTGTGGCGCTGGTAGACCCAGTTATGTTGATCGCCGAGTTGTCCATGTGGAATCCCGGCGTATCAACGGCGTACGTAGGGTCGCCCACTTGAACGACTGCACCTGTTCCCGAAAAGGCAAATGCCGTGCCGCCCTGGCTTCCGCTTGCCGCCGACCCGCCTCGCATCGCGCAACCGCGCAGGGCAACATTGCGCGTTCCCGCCGATACAATCACCTGATCTGCGGTCGTGATGGTCGCGCATGGCAGCAGGACACTTGTATTCGGCGTTGAAATTGTGAGATTGGCGCTCATCGTCTGGCTGCCGGTAAAGTTGCGTGCGTCGCAGGTTCCGCCGAAATTTGTATTGACTGCATTCACACAAGCCTGCAGCTTTGCTCCGAAGTCCGCGCCCGGGAACTGATCCACCTGGAGCGTGGAACCCACGCTGTTATTGGCGATAAAGGCCGGATAGCTCCCCCCACCCGGCAGATTCCCTCCGCCGCCATTCACCTGCGTCCCGTAACTCTGCGCGCCGGTTGCGTTCCAGACCGTGTATCCGC
This sequence comes from uncultured Acidobacteriaceae bacterium, assembly GCA_963808695.1. Lineage (GTDB taxonomy): Bacteria > Acidobacteriota > Terriglobia > Terriglobales > Acidobacteriaceae > Telmatobacter. The sequence goes on along the minus strand of CAWEHF010000015.1, from coordinate 328,324 downwards.
CGTGGCCCCGCAACATGCTGCCGGCAAAGAATGTCATGTTATGCCCGCCGATGAGGTTCACCGGCGCGGCCGTGTTCCAGTTGCCGGGAGCGTTGATGCTTGCCGTAGTCGTCGACGAACAGCCTGAGCCGCCTTGTGTCACGCTGATGGCGCCAATCGATCCGTCGTTGTTCACCGTTGCGCTTGCCTGTGCGGTGCAGCTCCCGCTGAACGCAAGAAGCACGGTCGTCCCGTAAGGATCCCATCCCAGACCGTGTTCCGGTCCAACCGCCACGGCAGTTATCGATCCGGTTGCCGCTGTCACGGTCAGCGCTGGTTGCACTGCGGTCCAGCTTGGAACTACAACCGCATTGCGTACCGTCCATCCCTCCTGCGTGCTTGAAAGATCCAGGATGATTCCTGTCGGAGGTTCGGCTGTTGCTGCTGAGTTCCCCGCCATCGCCGTCACATCGTCCAGGATGCCGTTACAACCGGCTGCCGCTGTGAATCCGTGTGTCGCTTGAATCGTGATGTTCTGCCAGCGATTGGAATCGGCAAGCAATCCCGAGGGAGTTGCCTCGGGAAGCGCCGGAATCGCTACTCCTGTGTTCAAACCGCGAATGTCGATATTTTTGAATTCGCTCCACTGCGGCCACTGCGCAAGATAAAGTCCGCAGGTGTGAGTCGAGTGCGCACCCGAATACTGTGTTGCCATCGGGTCGGTTCCGGTCGCAACAATCTCCAGGTTTTCAATCTGCGCATTCTTCAGACCATTGCCTCCGGCCCCGGTCGTCGCCTGCATGGCAATGGCGCAATTGCCTACGGCCCATCCTGTGCCGTTTCCCGAAGTTCCTTTCAACCCGTTACCGCCAGGCGAAAAAATGGTGTTGCTTTCCATCGGGCGATTCAACTGGCAACTGCCTGCCGCCGCTCTGCCCTCTGCCGGCGAACAGCTGACGTCCTGGCTTTGGTCAACGTAGATCGTCAAATCATGCAGCCGCGTGTAGCTCTGGATGTTTGGATTGTCCGGGCTTGTTGCCAGCACATCCTGTCCCGGGAATCCCATCAGCGCTGAAACCTGCTTGCCCAAACCACCAATCGATTCACCATGCCACATCAGCGTCCGCGTCTTGCAGGTCCCTTCCGGAATGGTCAAAGCAACTCCGCGTGCCTGCGCGTAATTGATTGCCGACTGCAAGGCATTCGTGTCATCTGTTACCCCGTCGCAGACCGCGCCGAATTCTTTGACGCTGCGCTCAATTTGCTGTGCGACCGACGTCCGCAAATCCGTCACGCGAACTCCGTCAGGATTGGTGAACGTATCCGTCCCTGCGTACGTTGGCGGAATCTCCATCGCGCCGTTCGAGCCCGCCGCGTTGATTGTTGCCTGCAGTGTCGTCTGCTGGGTGCCGGCAGGGACCTCTATTCCATTCACTCCCGGGGCCGTCAGTGGCCCGCTCATGTTCCCGCCGGCCAGCGGTACCGCCGTCGCTACCTGCGAATCCACATAGTGCTTGTCAGCTGCCTGAAGCGGCTGCGTCGGATCGCCGCTCAGAAAGAGCGGCCCGGTCAGGACTCCGCCTGCGCCCCCTAAAGCGCTCTGTGCAGCTTCTGAAATTGCCTGGTCTACATATGCCTTGCTCACCGCCTGCACCGCCTGCGCCGCGGGCATCACCTGTGCCTGAACCTGTGCAAGCGTTGCCTGTGCTGCCGCGGGCACAATCCAATATTGCGTGTTCACTGTGCCATCGCTCATGTAGAACACCGCTGTGTAGTATTGGCCTGCTGGCGTCGCGCCCTGGTTCGGCGCCAGGTTGATACTCGCAAACCCGTCATTACCGATGGTCACGCTGGTCTGGTCTGCCGCCACCAGTTGTCCGGCCGAGGTCGTAAATGCGGGCCAGCTTACCGTGAGTGTTCCCCCGCCTGGTTGCCCATTTGCCAGGTAAACCGTTCCCTGAACGGTCGTTGTTGCCACAGCCTGTCCGTGCGCGGCCATCGCCAACCCGAATGCGACCAGGCAAAACATCGTCAGCCGTGCAATGCGCAACCATCCGTCGTTCGTGAGTCTCATCTCTGTCTCGTCCTTCTTCTTCACCGGGATTCGCCCATCCCCGTTTCGAGCGCGCACGTACGCCTGCGGCGCGGACTTGAAGTCCCCGCCCGGTGCGCATTCTTCTGTCAATCGCAGTTGGTCGCCTCGGTTTGAGGCTTGAAATCTAATGATCGAGGCCGTTGACAGCCCGATCCACACGAACCGCTTCAAAGAAAAAAAGAGCGGAGAATTCCCTCAGGAATTCGCTCCCGCTCTGCTCACTTCGGTATGAATGTCTTTAGGCTAACGAATTTTTATGGAATTCCCTGCAACCGTCAAGGATCGTTCGCAGAATTGATTTTTCAAGCACTTAGGCTTTTCTGGCGCCGTCGCCTTCTTTGACAATTGCGCACTGTTACGCTGCCCGCCTGTATATATCGATAGATCCTATGCCAGTTTCAGCGCCGGATCGCCGCTCAAGTCTGCTGGCGCAAACTCGCTGGCTTCAAAGCGCGGCCATGCCGCCGCCGCAATCATCGCAGCGTTGTCGGTTGAAAGCGCCTTCGTAGGAAATGAGATCTCCAGCCCCCGCTTCTCCGCCTCATGGCTGAATCGCTCGCGCAATTCGCGATTCGCTGCTACGCCGCCCGTTACCAGGATTCGCCCTGCGCCCAGCCGTTCAGCGGCGCCGAGGGTTTTCTTTATCAAATCCCCGATCACCGCATGTTGAAAGCTCGCAATCAGATTCAGCGTGCCCTCTGTGCACAGCGCCAACGCTTCGTCCTTCGTCTGCGCAGGTTTTGCCACACCGTCTGTCCCTCTTCCATCGCTCTCCGCCCGGGCTGAATAGAGCAGCTCGGCTCTTCGTTCCGCCTCGATCCGCAATCCATGCACTTCCACGTAGCGCAGTACCGCCGTCTTGATTCCCGAAAATGAGAAGAGAAAGTGCGGATCGAGATCGGCGATCGGCGAGGTGATTGCGCCCTTTGTTCTTGCGGTTTTCCCGCGCAAATGCACCTTCGCTTTCACCTGTGAAAACGAGAATGCAACTCCGTTGGGATCTCCGAATTGCGCCAGCGCATCGATCCACGGTCCACCCGGATAACCCAGCCCGAGCAGTTTCGCCACTTTGTCGTATGCCTCTCCTGCGGCATCGTCCACCGTGCGCCCAATCAGCTCGTAACTCCACAATCCGTCGCGTGGCCGCGCCATATAAAGGTGCGTGTGCCCGCCTGACACCACCAGCGCCAGCGCCGGCTCTCCATTTTGCCGCGCATCGCGCTCTTCCCGCTCTCGCAGCAGAACAGCATGAATGTGCCCCTCAAGATGATTCACCGCAATCAGCGGCAGCCGGTTCGCAAAGGCCAGCGCCTTCGCATAGGTAATTCCAACCAGCAGAGCGCCGGCCAACCCGGGTCCCGCAGTTACAGCCACGGCGTCCAGATCCTTGAATCCAACTCCAGCCTGCTCCAGCGCCGCTCGCACCACCGGCACAATTGCGCGCAGGTGTTCCCGGCTGGCCAGTTCCGGCACCACGCCGCCATAGCGCGCGTGGGTGGCAATCTGAGACGCAACCACCGACGAAACAGTCCGCCGCCCGCGCTCCACTACCGCTGCGGCAGTCTCGTCGCACGATGTCTCAATGCCCAATATCAGGCCGGTGCCCATCTATTCAGTTTAATGGTTTAATGGCCGCGCTATAGCAAACCCGCGTATCGCCTTCACCCCCGCCGGCAAAACGGCGCAGTACTTCATCCACGCCGCAGCCAATCCAGCGACCAAAGCCACTCAGGAATTCATGAACCGCTACGACATGAAAGGTATCGGCCCATCTCCGTTCTCGAAGAGCTGATCCATCTGGCGCCCTTTAGGTAGTTCTTTACGGGCTTATTGCTTACGGGCTATAGTGAGAATGGCTCCCCTGGCAGCAAACTGCTCCCTGCTGCGAGCAAGTAAGCTCTTCCCTGGCCTCTTTCTCTTCACTCATACATCCTCGGCATTATTCATCCCCCCGCCTGGGCACGGCTCGCCGCGCGACCATTTCTCAGGCAGAGAAACGAGAATGGCATGAAACAAATTGGAGTGACGTCTGTCTTCAAGAGTGGCACATGGGCGGATATTTCGCGCCTGGCCCTGGCCGCATCGCTGTTCTGGATTCCCCTGGCCATGGGGATGTCCGCGCATGCACAAGCCACCGAACAGGAGCCCGAGCAGGGCGCTAACGTCCTGGCGCCGGTGATACCGCAACAGGTGCGGTACGCCGGAAAACTGGCCACCCGTTCCGGCGATACCGTAGAAGCCGTTTTCAGCATCTATGCGGCTCCTGAGGGCGGAGAAGCGCTGTGGGCGGAGACGCAGCAGGTGACGGTCGACGGGGATGGTTCCTATACGGTTTTGCTGGGCAGCGCAAGTCCTGCCGGCCTGCCGCAATCGTTATTTGCCGCGGGCGCGGCGCGCTGGCTGGGCGTCTCAGTGGAGCGGGCTCCGGAGCTGGCGCGGGTGCTGCTTTCCAGCGTTCCCTACGCCATGAAGTCGGCCGACGCCCAGGCGCTGGCCGGGCATCCGGCCGGGGATTTCGTGACCAATGAACAATTATCGGAGCAATTGTCCCAGTTTGCCCAGTCGGAGGCGCAGCGGGCACAGGCCACGGAGCTCCAGCCGTTGACCTCGGGCACGGTGACCGGTTCGGGCACCGCGGGCATCATTCCGATGTGGACCGGGGCGCTGACTCAGGGCAACTCGAGCATGTATCAGGTCGGATCCAAAATCGGCATCAATGAGCCCTCGCCTGCCTACATGCTGGACGTGAACGGAGCCGGACAGATTCGCGGATCACTGGTCTTGCCCGCGCTGGCCACGGCAACCACTACCACCGCACAGCCCTCGGAAGTGATGCAGTGGAGCGCCAGCGCATGGTCCTCGACCGCCGCTGCCGCCATCTCCCCGACCTTTAATTTGTTTATCGAGCCTGTCAACAATAACACGGCCTCCGCTTCCGGCCAGTTCCGGCTCGGCTATCAGCTGGGAACCAGCCATACGACCGATCTGGCCCTTACCGGCACGGGCGCGTTGACCTCCTACGGCGGGTTTGCGGCAGAGCCGTCCAGCGCGGCGACCTCATCGGCGGCGGCGAACTCGCCGTTGCTCGAGCTGGGCGCCAGCGCTTACTCGAGCGGCTCTTCCAGCGCGGTGGCGCAAAACTTCGCCTGGCAGGTGCTTCCCACGGGCAACGACACGGCCACGCCGTCGTCCAACCTCGCCTTGCTCTATAGCACCGGGACAGCCACTCCCGCCGCCACTGGCCTTTCCATCTCGCCCAAAGGACTTATCAACTGGGCCACCGGCCAAACCTTCCCAGGTACTGGCTCAGGCACCATCACCGGCATTACCACCTCAAGCCCGCTCACCGGCTCAGGCGACAGCGGCTCTGTCGCCCTCGGCCTGAACACGGGCCTGCTGCTGCCTGCGATTACGCCCCCGCTGGAGACCACCTTCAACAGGCTCTATGCGCAACTGGCTGCGAATAACACTTTTACCGCCCCACTGGAAAACGTCTTTGACACGCAAGTTGCCGCCTACGGAGCTACGGGCTCCAATAATGCCGCTCTTTATGGTTTTGGCACCAAAGGAACGGTCGGTACCTACGGGAACTCGGACACCTATTACGGCCTCTGGGGCCGTTCCACCACGCCGGCAATTGGGGTGGGCGGCGTGATGGGCGATTCCTCAACCTCATTCAGCGGCACTTACACTAGCCTGGGCAACACCTCTGCCAATGAGGTCGCCGGCGTGTGGGGCGACACCACCGGCAATCCCAACTCCGTCGGCGGCGGCAGCAGCGGCGTTTATTGGGCAGCGGGCGTCCTGGGCACGGCTGACGGCGCCAACGCCGGAGCCTTTTACAATACCAGCGATAACGGCTTCTACACGGTCTGGGCTCAGGCTCTGGGGACCAGCGGAGCCTTGGGCGGATCGGCAACTTCCGGCAATGGCGTAACCGGATATTCAAGCAGCGGCAATGGCGTCTATGGTACAACGAGCAGCGGCGATGGCGTCTACGGCTCATCCTCGACCAGCGCAGGCGTCTACGGCTCTTCCTCGAGCGGCGATGGCGTCGCCGGAGAATCGTACAGCGGCATTGGCGTTTCCGGAACTACAACGAATAACGGCACCGCCGGTACCGGCCGACACGGCGTTTCCGGCTTAGCCACGTCCCCCGCGCCAGGCAACGCCGGAGTCTTCGGAAATGCGTACACAACCAGCGACATGTATGGCTTCGTGACTGCTTTTAACATCGTCAGCGGCGTCTGGGCCGATAGCGCCAACGTGAATGACGGCACCACCAACGCGACGGTCGGCTTGGTTGCTTCCGTGGATAATAACGAAGCGGCGATCATCGTGAACAACAGCGCGACTCAGGAGACGCTGGAGGTTGACAACTATAATTCCAGCGGCCCAACCGGCCTCTTCAGAACCCTCAGAGCTTCCACGCCCGACGGCACCTGCGGATTCGGCGGCGCGGGAGATATGACTTGCACCGGCCAGGTGAAGACGCTGGCCATTACTAGTGGCGGCGCACGCAAGGTGGAAACCTACGCTACTCAGTCTGCCGAAAACTGGATGGAGGATTATGGCACGGGCACGATGAAGATGGGCGTGGCCGTCGTCAAAATCGACCCAGCCTTTGCCGAAACCGTCAGTGAGACGGCCGACTATCACGTCTTCCTCACCCCCAACGCCGACTCCAAGGGCCTCTATGTCATTAACAAGACCCTCACCAGCTTCGAAGTGCGCGAATCGGGCGGCGGTACCTCGTCACTCACATTCGACTACAAGATCGTTGCCAAGCGCCGCGGCTATGAATCACAGCGGCTCGTCGACGTAACCGATCGCTTTAACGAAGAGCAGGCAAGATCCTTGATTGCGCGCGCCCATGGCGCTCCCATCCCGGCGGCAGGCCCCCGGCGAACGCTCATTGCGCATCAGGCCAACCATCCGGCAGGCAACGGAGTGGGGCCGAACGGGGTTCGCGCGAAGACAACGCCTGCACTTGTACCGGTCCGCCATGCGCACCCGGCTGGGAGCCGCGTGGGCGTCGATGGGCCAACAACGGTAACGCATCCCTGAGCGCCCTGAAGGAAAAACAGCGAGAGCCACAGACCCGGGTCTGCGGCTCTCGTTTAATAGCCTTTGCAGTTAATTTCCCCTCCCGCGCGCACACTATCCTCATGCGAAGGGATCTGCTCTATTCAACTGCTGAACTGCTTCACTCTTTCACCCTGTCGCTCTTTCACTGCCTTTTTTGCAGTTAATTTCCCCTCCCCGGCGCACAATCTTAATCGGAAGCGTTTATGCCCAACATTACTGTCACCGTCAGTCAAGCCGTTTATACCGATGCCCGCGTCTTTGCCGCGCAGAAAAACACCTCCGTCTCGGCAATCGTGAAGCTATGCCTGCAGAATCTGTCCAACCTTCGTTTAAATGCTGATGCGGCATCCGCAATCGCGCGCAACCGCCAGGCCGACGAAACTGCGGCCAAAGACCGGGAACTGGCTCGGCGCGCAGCCCGGATGGCAGCGTTCCAGGCCGAAGCAAAGTCCCTGCTTCGCCTCAAAACTGAGCGCCCAGATAAAAAAGGCTCTGAGGCTGTGAATCACAGTTGAATGGATTCAGTGGTTTAGCGGAACTCGCTTCACAGTCTCACGGCCCGCAGCCTCATCAGCCGCTTACCGCAAACGCATGCGGCCCGCCCTAGATGTCGAGGTTCTTCACGTCCAGCGCATTATCCTCGATGAACTTCCGCCGCGCCTCAACGTCTTCGCCCATCAGCGTGGTGAAGATCGCATCGGTCTCCGCAATGTCTTCGAGCTTTACGCTGAGAAGCGTCCGCCGCTCGGGATCCATGGTCGTCTCCCAGAGCTGCGTGCTGGTCATTTCGCCCAGGCCCTTGTAGCGCTGCACCTGGTAGTCCTTTTTGCCCTGCTCCACGATGTAGGCAAACAGATCGCGCGCCGTCTGCTTTTCAACCGGCTCACGCGGAATCCGCGACCCGCGCTTTGCCGCGGCCTTCGTCTCCACGCTTCCCGGCGGGGGCGCGCCCTCGGCATCCGCTTCTTCTTCGTCGGCGATGGTTTCTGCCGCAGCTGCCTTTGCAAACTCCACAAGGAATGGCGGCTCGAGGAATTGCTTGATTTGCGAATACTTCGACATCATCTGCCTGAACTCGGGGCTCGATGCCAGCGTCCAGTCGATGCAACGCGTCGCGCCCTGCGAATCCGTAAAACAAATCGACCAGGTGTGGTGCTCCTCATCTTCCACCGGGGTGTGCACCTTGATCTGGAACTGATCGGCCAGTTCTGTCAATTGCTCATGCAGAGCGGCCAGTTTCTCCGGCACATCGCTTTCAGTCTTCGAAGTGAAATCCGCGCGGTGAGTAAGTTCGGCGCGCGCCAACAGCTCAGTCAATTGCTCGTTGCGGATGCGCTTGTCAACCTTTTCCACGAAGCCCAAATACTCATTCAGCGTACCCATGAATTTTGTCAGGTCCGCGCCATCGATTTTGCTCGCATTCTCGCCGTGCCGCACCACCATGCCTTCTGACGCGCGGCTCACCATCACCTTCACAAAATCCCGATCGTCCTTGATGTACTGCTCGAAGCGTCCCTTCTTGATCTTGTAGAGCGGCGGCTGCGCAATATACACGTTGTCGCGCTTGATCAAATCCGTCATGTGGCGGAAGAAGAACGTCAGCAGCAGCGTGCGGATGTGGGAGCCGTCGACGTCGGCGTCGGTCATCAGGATGATCTTGCCGTAACGCAGCTTGCTCGCATCGAAGTCGTCTTTGCCGATTCCCGTGCCTAAGGCCGTGATCATGGCGCGGATTTCTTCGTGGCCCAGCATCTTGTCGTAGCGGGCCTTCTCAACATTCAGAATCTTGCCCTTCAACGGCAGAATCGCCTGGAACCGCCGGTCGCGGCCCTGCTTCGCCGTCCCGCCTGCGCTCTCGCCCTCAACCAGGTAAAGCTCGCAGCGGTCGGGGTTGCGCTCGGAGCAATCCGCCAGTTTTCCCGGCAATCCGCCACCATCCAGCGCACCCTTGCGCCGCGTCAGGTCGCGTGCCTTGCGTGCCGCTTCCCGCGCGCGCGCTGCCTCGATCGCTTTGTTGATGATGCGCCGCGCCACGGGAGGATTCTGCTCGAGGAAGCCGCCCAGCCGCTCGTTCACAAACGCCTGCACCGTTCCCGCGATGTCGGAATTCAGCTTGCCCTTGGTCTGTCCTTCAAACTGCGGCTGAGGCAGCTTTACGCTCACCACGGCCACCAGGCCCTCGCGCACATCGTCGCCGCTCAACGATTCCTTCATGTCCTTGAACAGCCCCATCTGCTGGCCAATCGCGTTGATCGTCCGCGTCAGCGACGTACGGAATCCGGAAAGATGCGAGCCGCCATCGACTGTATTGATGTTGTTCGCAAAACTGAACACCGTCTCGGAATAGCTGTCGTTATACTGCAGCGCGATCTCGATCTCTACGCCCGACCGTGAGGCTTCCATCATGATCGGCTTGTCGTGCAGAACCTGCTTGCCGCGGTTCAGATGCTTCACAAACTCTGAGATCCCGCCCGCGTACCGGAACTCGCTCCGCTTGGCTTCTCCGGTCTTCGAGTCGGCGGTGCGCTCGTCAGTGAGGGAGATTTCGAGACCCTTGTTCAGGAAGGCGAGCTCGCGCAGCCTCTGTGCCAGGGTGTCGTAGTTGTACTCGGTCGCGGCAAGAATCGACCTGTCGGGCAGAAAGTGAACCTTCGTCCCGCGCTTCTTGCTCGTTCCCGACTGCCGCAACTCGCTGGTCGGCAAGCCGCAGCTGAAATCCATCTCCCAGGTGTGGCCGTCGCGCCAGATCTCCACGTTGAACTCCTGGCTCAACGCGTTCACGCAACTCACACCCACGCCGTGCAGCCCGCCCGACACCTTGTAGGTGGACGCGTCGAACTTGCCTCCCGCGTGCAACTTCGTCAACACTACCTGAACCGCCGGCATTCGAACGCCATTGGGCAGGTCCATCATGTCCACTGGAATACCGCGGCCATCGTCCACGACCGTGATGGAGTTGTCGACGTGAATCACAACGTCGATCTTCGTGGCGTAACCGGCAAGGGCCTCGTCGACTGAGTTGTCCACCACCTCGTAGACCAGGTGGTGCAATCCCATTTCGCCGGTCGAGCCAATGTACATGGCGGGGCGCAGCCTTACCGCTTCCAGTCCTTCCAGGACGCGGATACTGTCGCCTGTGTAACTTGAATCGTCGGGAGGGGGCATGCTGCCAATCGGTTCGGTTGCCATAAATCCTGTTCTTTTCGACCCGTTTCAGCCCAGCATTTCGCCGTTTTCGGGCTTCGATCCCGAGTGGGGTTCCTGGGAATTAAACGCTTGAAATCAGTGGGCTTTGTTCGAGGTCTCTCTCAACACAATTTTACCATGCAGCCGATGCTTGCTACTCTCCCGCAATTGACTGAAAACCGGTTACTCAAAATGATTACCTATGTGGTATGTGACATCAGTAATCAAAGTGGTTATAAATTGTTGATCTTGATGAAAACTCTGTACTTGACTTCCCCTTTTGGATATGATCCCTTTTGTGTATGGGGGACCTCCTCCAGCAGATATTCATCCTCTAGGGGTTACTAACTATGAAACTCGCCGTTCGCATTCTCGCCCTCGCTGTCGTCGTTGCCGGTGGTGCCGCAGCTGCTGTCACTCCCAAGACCCCCGCAATCAAGAGCCACCAGGCAGCAACCGCAACTTTGCCGGTACCTGGCTGCGTTCCGGGCCTGCCGACCTGCCCGGCGAACCAATCGGAGAAGTAACTAACCAAGGTAATGGCACGAAAGTGCCAAGCTGGCTCAGTCATTTACAGTTGAGGCATACGCCAAATGGCGCTATTCTGATAAAGCTCTCAGGATCGGCGCACGGGTGTCTATGTCCTCAGTTCAAACAATGTCGTTGATGGGTGTCGTTGAGTTCCTGCTCACCGCGACCGTCGCTTTTCTTTTCTGGCGTAAGAAGCTCAACTCCAAGTTCCGCGCCATGGGGATCTACCTCGCTCTGCGCGTGGTCTCCACTCCGGTGCTGCTCCTCTTGCTGTATGGAGATAACATCGTCCACTCGCAGCTGTGGCTAATTACCTACTTCTACGGTTTCTGGGCTGTCTATATTGCAAGCGCGGCCATTCTCTTCTTCGTTTGCGTCGAGATATTCCAATCGGCGCTGGCTGCTCTACCCGGACTCATGAAGTTCGGCGTCGTCATCTTCCGTTGGGCAGCGTTAGTTTCTCTTATCGTTACCTTCTCGACCGTTTCATTTTCGCACCGTGGAATTCTGGTGATTCCCGACATTGCGTACGGCATGATGCGCTCGGTCAGCATCCTTGAGCTGTGCCTGCTCGGTTTCCTCTGCCTGTGCATGAACGCGTTGCGTCTTTCGGCCCGCGATATGTCCTTCGGACTGGCAATGGGATTCGGATTCTTGGCCGCCAACGACTTCATTCACGCCTCGATCGCCCCCCGCTTCGCGTCTCTTACTGGGCCGCTCCAGTTTGTGTATGAGGGCGGGATTCTCTTTGCTCTCGGCCTCTGGACAGCCTATTGCGCGGCGCCTGAGCCGGCCAACCAGCCTGTCGTCATGCCGGCCAACTCAACAATCTATCGCTGGAACGAGATCGCTTCAGCCCTTGGACACACCGGTACGCAGGTCGCCGTTCAGCACTCCAACAGCTTCTTCCTCACCGATGTTGAGAAGGTTGTCGACAAGGTCCTCAACCGCAACCTCAAGAGTCACGAGTCGGAAGTCTAGAAACAAGAATCCTGAAGCTAAAAAGGCCATGGCGTTCGCCATGGCCTTTCTGCTGCTCAATCTTCTGTTTTGTGCGGGCTTACTGTGAGGCAACCGGCTCGATCGAAGCATAACGTCCGCGATTTCCGTGATCGGTGAACTTCACCCGTCCCGACACCTTCGCGAAGAGTGTGTCGTCGGAGCCAATGCCAACATTTGCGCCCGGCTTGATCTTGGTGCCGCGCTGCCGCATGATGATCGAACCGCCGGTCACCAGCTGGCCGGCAAACGCCTTCACGCCCAGCCTCTGCGCATTTGAGTCGCGCCCGTTTGTTGAACTACCGCCGCCTTTTTTATGTGCCATTGCTCAATCCCCTTCTCAAAACCAGCTATCGGCTCTCAGCCGGTAGCTCCATCGTGCTTGAATGAATCCCCGTCGGCTCGGTTGTTAGTAGCTATTCGCTAAAAGCCAATAGCTAACCGCCGCGCAAGCGCTAGCTCGCGCTATACGTCACGCCGTCCGCCTCAATCGTCTTGATGCGAACCTCGGTAAAGCCCTGCCGATGCCCCTGCAGCTTCTTGTACTGCTTCTTCCGCTTCAGGTGGAACACCAGGATCTTGTCGCCGCGGCCATCGCCCAAAACTTCGGCTGTCACCTTCGCGCTCGACGGCTTCGCTATCGTGCCTGGTTCGCCCGAAACAGCGAGTACGTCGCTGAACTCGACAGTCTGATCCTTCGACGCGACGCTCTCAATCTTCACCACATCGCCGGGCGCAACCCGATACTGCTTGCCACCGGTGCGAATAACTGCGTACATAACAAATCCTCCAGCGCCGCGCACAACACAAAGCGCTTAGACTTCCCTAAAACTCCGGTTTTGCGGTGGGGCGGATACAGGCTGTTACTGCATCGGAAGGCGGGCCGCACACACGCCGTTCATGGCGGTGAACCCGGCACAATCCCGCGCACCCCTCTTCGGGGCGCAGCGCCAAACTCTACGATTCTATCGTTAAACCGGCTACCGGGTCAATTGGCACTCTCTTCCAATACAAGATGAGCCTGAAGGCAGGAACTGATTCCAATACAAGGTGAGCCTGAAGGGTTAGGCATGCTGGAGATTGAACATCAGCGTGCACCAAGCAGAGAATTTGAGTCCGGCAGCAATTGGCCGGTTCGTTGCGGCCAGCGAAGAGATCCGGTTTGAGGGCCAAAACCGCCATCAGGTCTATGTCTGGTTGGAGCAATTACTGCTCCAGCAGGAGTATTGCCAGCAGGGCAAGGCGGCGCGGGGCCTGATTCGGCGCTACATCGAAAAGATGACCGGGATGAGCCGGGCGCAGGTGACGCGGCTGATCGGCCGCTACGCGGCCAGCGGCCGAGTGCAGCCAACCGTCTACCGGCGGCGCCGTTTCCCTGAGCGCTACACGCGGGCCGGCATCGAGCTGCTGGCCTCGGTCGATGAGGCGCATGAGACCTTGAGTGGTCCAGCCACGCGGCGCATCCTGGAGCGCGAGGTTCAACTCTACGGCAAGCAGGAGTACGAGCGGCTGGCGGGGATTTCCGTGGCTCATCTGTACAACCTGCGCAAGAGCCAGCGTTACCGGGAGCGGCGTCTGAACTACATCGAGACGCGACCCACGGCGGTTCAGATCGGCGAACGGCGCAAGCCCGATCCGCAAGGCCAGCCCGGCTATCTGCGCCTGGATACGGTACACCAGGGCGACCAGCCGGACGCCAAGGGCGTCTATCACATCAATGCCGTCGATGAGGTCACGCAATGGCAGGTTGCCGGTTCCGCGCCGCGCATCTCGGAGGCCTATCGGAAGCCTGTTTTAGAAGACATGATGCGCCAGTTCCCGTTTCGCATCCTCGGTTTCCACACCGACAACGGCTCGGAGTTCATCAACCGGACGGTGGCTGAACTGCTGGAAAAACTACGCATCGAGCAGACCAGGAGCCGTCCCCGGCAGAGCGGCGACAACGGCCTGGTGGAGACCAAGAACGGCGCGGTGATCCGCAAACACATCGGCTACGGCTACATCGATGCCGGCCATGCCGACACCATCAACAGCTTCTATCGCCAGTATCTGAACCCGTATCCGAACTACCATCGCCCCTGCGCCCAGGCCGATGTCGAGATCGATGAGAAGGGCCGCAAACGGGTTCGTTACAAACGCTATCAAACTCCGCTGGAGACACTGCTGGCACTCCATAAACCGGCACAATACCTACGCCCGGGGCTCAGCGTCAACGCCCTGAAGCGCATCGTCGCAGCCCGCAGCGACACAGAGGCCGCTCGCCGAATGCAACTGGCAAAAAGCAGGCTGTTCGAAAAGCTAAGGCTCACCGCCTAGGACCGAAGGCTGGGGCAGAGGGCCGAGGAAATGGCGGTCCATGGAAAAGCCTACGGGATCAAACCCCCCCTACGGCTTTTCCAAAGACCTTGGAAATCGAAAAAACCGATTCCCACATTCCCTCGGCCCCGGCTGCGACTGCTAGTCTGACTCAAAATCAAAACCCGAAAGGACCTTCCCCACTTCGCCTGACCTTCACTCCCTTCAGGCTCATCCTTCGATTGGAAAAGACTCTTTGCAGCCGGCCGAGAAAGCCTTTCAAAACCCCTCGAAATCCTGGGCCCAGCACCCAAAGCAAACATCCCTCACCCGCTGCGCCTTCAGCAAAAAGCACATCGGAGGAGGGACATCTGCGTCGAAATCCTCGGCCACATGCCGGTGCCGCGCTTACACCAGCTTCGCGTCCAGCGTGATCTCGGTGTTGTTTGCAAACAGCTTTGAGATTGGGCATCCGGCCTTGGCGCCCGCAGCCGCCGCGTCAAACACCTCCTGCGTCGCGCCCGGGACCTTGGCCGTGGTCGTCAGTGCGATCTTCGTAATCGCGAAGCCACCGTCAACCTTGGCCAGCGTAACCGCTGCGTGGGTCTCAATCGACTCCGGCGTCAGGCCCGATCCGCCCAGCGTCGCGCCCAGCGCCATTGAGAAGCAGCTCGCATGCGCCGCCGCAATCAGCTCCTCAGGCGTGGTGCCCGAGTCAGCGCCCTCAAACCGCGTCGCAAACGAGTAGTTTGCGTTGCTCAGCACGCCCGTTGCCGTTGAAATCGTGCCCCTGCCTTCCTTCAGCGACCCATACCAAACCGCACTTGCCTTGCTCGCCATATTCCCTCCTTGGGGGATTCGATAATCCTGAGTTCTTAGAGATTTGTGATTGCCTGACGTAATTGCTGGGATCAATTTGCCGGGCCAGCGGCTGCGGCGCCACGTCGGTCGGGCGGGGAAGCCCAGCCCATGTTAATGCTTCTGGCGCCTGCCAACTTTCCGCAGGCAGGTCGCCTTATATCCATGCTAATCTGTCGGGCATGCTGCCGCATCTTCCCCTGGTTCTCGACCCCGATTTTGCCGCCGAAAACTCATCGATCGGGGCCGCCTGCGCCCCCCAGGACGCGCAGCCCGTCGACCACCACTGCCAGCTCTGCCCCACCTGCTCCCATCGGCTCAACGGCCATCGCTGCAAGCTGATCTGCACCAACTGCGGCTACTACCTGAGCTGCGCGGATTATTACTGAGCCGTGCTCGCCATTCGCGGCAGGCGCGCTCAATCGACAGCGCGATTCGGATGCATTTTCAGACGATTTCTGCATCCCCTGCCGGCGCAATGACGTCAATCGGCACGCTCGGCAGCAGATGCGCCCGAGTAAGCACTTTACGCGCGAGACCCGTCAGAGCCATCTCCGCCGCCTCGCCAAGCGGAACCCATCGCCGCTTTCCGTGCGCCACTGTCAGTCTTGCCACGTCGTCCTCAAACACTGTTCGTATGCGCACGTAGTAGTTGGTCTGCATGATGGCGTGACGCACCGTCATGCGCAGCTCCGCTGGCGGCACCTCGGCTTCGTTCAGTTGCGGCAGCTCCCACATTCCCGGCATCACGCTCGCCGTCGCGGGCCGCTGTTCCAGCAGCACCTCGCGCCCTCCACGATCGTGCGCCGCTTTCTTCTCCGCTGTGCGCACCGAGAGCGCGTGCGCAACCTCCAGGCTCTTCATCGGCGCGCGTTTTTGAGTCTTGTGCTCGCCGCGCGTATTGCAGTCCATGGCCAACGGGCACTCAGGGCATCGCGGTCCGCGCGGCAGGCAAACCACCGCTCCCAGCTCCATCATTGCCTGGTTAAAGTCTCCCGGCCGCGCGGAATCCACCAGCCGCGCCGCAAGCTCGCCCACTTTTCGCCGTAGTCTGGCGCTCTCATCCCACCCCGCGAGCCGGCACAGCACCCTTTCCACGTTGCCATCCACCACGGCCACGCGTTCGCCGTGGGCGATGCTCGCAATTGCAGCTGCGGTGTACTCGCCAATCCCCGGCAGCTCCTTCAGCTCCTCAGCCCTTCTGGGCAGGCTGCCGTAGTAGTTGTGGGCCACAAACTGCGCGGCCTTGTGCAGCATCCGTGCCCGCCGGTAATACCCCAGCCCGCTCCACAGCGCCAGCACTTCTTCTTCATTGGCCAGCGCCAGCGACATAAGCGACGGAAATCTCTTGAGAAACGCCTGGTACCGCTCCACCACCACTGCGACGCGGGTTTGTTGCAGCATGATCTCCGACACCCAAATGGCATACGGATCGCGGCTCCCCCGCCACGGCAGGTCGCGCTTGTTCTCGTCGTACCACTTCAGCAGCCGTCGCCGCAGCCGGTCAATCTTGAATGAGCTTTGCTTCAACGAATCCCGCTCGCGCCTCGCCATGCGCCCAGCTTACGGCATTTGCACACCCTGCCGCATCGCCTCATCTATCTGCACGTACCACTTAAGCGCATTGCCGCGCCACTTTTGTTGCGTAGATTCATGTTCCGAGCGCTGTTAGTATCGCCATAGCTCCGTTAAAATAACCGGCCATCGCAAACGGCAATCCACTTTGCCGCCTTGCGCACTTGCTCAGTTACGACGAACCAGGGCCACCAACCGCAATCTTCGCGCCCCCAAGCGAGCGTTGCCTCTTCATTCAGGAGACCGACCGATGCGAAAGACCCTCTGCGTTGTTCTTGCCCTTGTGGCCGTTTCACCGGCCGCATTTGCTCTCACCAGTTCAACCGCCGATCCCTCTTCTTCCAGTTCCACTGCGTCAAGCTCTGCCGCTGCGCAGGAGTCAAGCCCAGCCAATCCGCCCGCTGTGGCTCTCAAAACGTACGACACAACGCCCGCGCCGTTTTCCCGCTTGGCCCTGGCCGGGGGCATCGGGGCCGGCGGAATCAACCTGCAGGCCGCAGCCAACGTCAACCGCTACATCAATCTCCGCATGGTGGGCAACGTCTTCAACTACACCGTCAGCAACGTCAACACCAACGGACTGACCCTTAACGGCAAGCTCAACCTCGCCAGCGCCGGCCTCTCCGTTGACTTGTATCCGTTTCCCTACCACGGCCTGCGCTTCAGCCCTGGCGTACTCTTCTACAACCAGAACTCGGCCAACGCAACGGTCACCGTCAGCGGCGGAACCTCGTTCAAGCTCAACGACATCGAATATTACTCGTCGCCTGCCGCCCCGGTGCAAGGTGCCGGCAGCCTCGGCCTCAACGCGCAAAACCCCGCCTTCACCATGACTGCGGGATGGGGCAATCTCATCTCGCGCCGCGGCGGCCATTTCTCGATTCCTTTTGAAATTGGCGCGGCCTTCGTGGGAACTCCCAAGCTGAACCTCGCCCTCACCTCGGGCCAGGTCTGCTCCAATCCGCAGGGTACCGAAGGCTGTCAGGACATCGCTACCGACACAGACGTGCAATCCAACCTGCAGTCTCAGATCTCCAAATACCAGAACGACCTGAGCCCGCTCAAGGTCTATCCCATCATCTCTGTCGGTATCGGCTATAACTTCAAGATCCGGTAACACAGCCACATGTCATCCCTCGGCTTCGCGGGCACGATTCCGCTTACCCCAGCAGTTCGCCCACAATCCCCGCCGCAGCCTTCAGCGCCGCATCGATCTGGCCCTGATCTTTGCCGCCGGCCTCGGCAATCTCGGGTTTCCCGCCGCCCGATCCGCCTACCAGCTTCGCCACCGCGCCCACCAGCTTG
This sequence comes from uncultured Acidobacteriaceae bacterium, assembly GCA_963808695.1. Classification (GTDB taxonomy): domain Bacteria; phylum Acidobacteriota; class Terriglobia; order Terriglobales; family Acidobacteriaceae; genus Telmatobacter. The sequence goes on along the minus strand of CAWEHF010000015.1, from coordinate 310,413 downwards.
CCGGCCTGCACCCGCTTCACCAGGCCCGGCGTCACTCCGGCAATGATCGCCACCTTGCCCTCAGGCTGCGCCGACGCCAACACCACCACGCCCTCGCCCAGCTTCTGCTTAAGGTTGTCGACGAGCGTGCGCAACTGCCCGCGCTCCAGATTATCGGCGCGATGTGCGACCACCTTCACGCCCTTCACTTCGGCCGCGCCGGCAATCGCCTCGTCCAGCCCGCCCGCGGCACTCTTCATCCGCATCTCTTCAAGCTCGCGGCGCAGCTTCTTCAGCTCATCCTCTTTGCCGGCCATCGCCAGCCGCAGCGATTCCGCAAGATCGCCTTCGGCCGACGGAGTATATTGCGCCGCCGTCTGCGCCACTTCAAAGTCCCGCCGGAACGTATCAAGCGACCCCAGCCCGCTGATTGCCTCGATGCGCCGCACGCCCGATGACACCGATGTCTCACCGGTCAGCTTGAAGAGCCCGATCTCGCCCGTCGCCTTGGTATGCGTGCCGCCACACAGCTCCGTCGAAAAGCCGTCGGAGAGCTTCACCACGCGCACCTTGTCGCCATACTTCTCGCCGAACAGCGCCATGGCGTGGTACTCGTTCACGGCCACATCAATCGGAACATCTTCGAGTGTCTCGACCCGCGCGTTCCCTAGCACCTCGCGGTTCACAATCGTCTCAATCTCTGCCAGCTCCTCGTCGGCCACCTGCGCAAAGTGCGAAAAGTCGAATCGCAGCCGGTCGGGATGCACCGCCGAACCCGCCTGCTTCACATGCGTGCCCAGCACCTGGCGCAGCGCGGCATGAAGCAAGTGCGTGCCGGTGTGGTTACGCCGGATAGCGTCGCGCCGATCGCCATCGACCACGGTATTCACGTGATCACCCACAGCAAGCCCTTGCTTCAGAATCGCTTTGTGCGCGCGCACGCCCTGCACCGGCAGCACGCAACCCACAATCTCGGCTACGGTTGAGTTCCCGTCTGTCGACAGAAACACTCCAGTATCGCCAACCTGGCCGCCCGAGTCGCCATAGAAGCTGGTGTGGTCGAGGACAATCTCCACTTCGTCGCCTGCGCTGGCCGCGGGAACGCCAATGCCGTTCTTCACAATCGCCAGCACTTCACAGTTGGCGGAGTTGAGCTGCCGGTAGCCCTCGAAAACAGTCTTGGGCAGATCGCGAAACGCAGGGCTGGCAGACTTCTGCGATCCGCCCTTCCACGAAGCGCGTGCGCGCGCCTGTTCTTCGGCGCGAGCTTTCTCGAAGCCCTCCTGGTCGAAGGCAACGCCGTAGTCTCGCGCCGCGTCTGACATGAAGTCCAGCGGCAAACCAAAGGTTTCGTAGAGATAAAAGGCCCTGTCGCCTGGGAAGGTCACGGGATGCCCATGCTTTCTAAGCATGTCGATATCCATCGAGCGCACTACCCTCGGATCGCTTGCAGTCGCGCCTGATTGATCTACGGTGACCATTTCGACGATGCCTCTCTCCCTTTTGAGTTCCTCGGTCGCCTCCTTGATCTTTGCATCCAGTTCCTCAGTAAACTTCCTAGACCCGGTCGCAAGAATGCTGAAGAAGCGTTGTTCTTCGTGTTTGATAACCGCCTCGATACGATCCTTGGCCTCGATTAGGTATGGATAGGCCTCGGACATCAAGTCTACGACTGGCTTCGTCATGTAGTGGAAGATTGGGCTCGCAGCTCCGTTTATATAGGCGTGCCAAATTGCCCTGCGCATGATTTTGCGCAGCACGTAGCCCCTTCCTTCGTTGCTAGGCAATACACCATCGGCGATCAGAAAGACTGCGGCCCTCGCGTGATCGGCCATCACCTTGAATGACGCGGCCGATTTGCCACCGACCGATTCGAACTGTTCCTTTTTCCCAGAAGCGTAAGAAACCAAGGTGACAGCTGCCTCAATCAACGGCGTGAACAAATCCGTCTCAAAGTTGCTAACCTTCCCCTGCAGCACCGCCGCCACGCGTTCGAGCCCCATCCCCGTGTCGATGGATGGCTTGGGCAGCGACGTCAGCTTATAGGCCGTGTTGCCTGAAGCGTCCTTCACCGCCGACCGATCAAACTGCATGAACACCAGATTCCAGATCTCCACGTAGCGCGCGTCGTCCTGGCCGAAAGGCAGAACTACGCCCGGCGTCTCAGCGGCCTCGATCCCCATGTCGTAGAAGATTTCGCTGCACGGCCCGCACGGCCCAGTCTCGCCCATCTGCCAGAAGTTGTCTTTCAACCCGTACTGAAAGATCCGCTCCTTGGGCACGCCTGTCTCAATCCAGAACTGCTCGGCCTCGTCGTCCCGCGGAACCCCGTCGGCGCCCTCGAATATCGTCACGTAGAGCCGGTCTTTAGGGATTCCAAACCACCCCTCGCTGGTCACCAGCTCCCACGCATAGGCGATCGCGTCGCGCTTGAAGTAGTCGCCGAACGAGAAGTTGCCCAGCATCTCAAAAAAGGTGTGATGCCGGCGCGTAAAGCCCACATTTTCGAGGTCGTTGTGCTTGCCGCCCGCCCGCACGCACTTCTGCGATGTGGTCGCGCGCGAGTACTCCCGCTTCTCGGCCCCCAGGAACAGGTCTTTGAACTGGTTCATGCCCGCGTTGGTAAACAGCAGCGTGGGATCGTTGGCAGGCACCAGCGACGACGAGTGCACCCGGCGGTGCCCCTTCGTCTCAAAAAAGCGCAGAAACAGCTCACGTATCTCATTTCCCGTGCGGTATTGCATGTCTCTTTCAGTGTAATGGGAGGCGGGGTCGGGAGGCAGCGAGGGTCCACCGAAAGGTACTTTTCTAGCTGGACAATAGGCGCTTAGTCCCCAAGGAACAGTTATTTCTACCGCTCAGTCTTGTCACTACCCTCGACTCGCCGCAATTCTTCGATAACTTCAGGAAGCTCCCCCAATCCAGACCAGCCGATTGGAACTAGGAATTGATTGCTCGGTTTTAGCAATAGCCGGAATTTCTCTTTAAGTGTTTCGAGAGGAATTTCGTTAACCGGCGCTCTCGAATTTAAACCTACCTCTTTTATGTGGCAAAACTTCCAATTCCGCTTATTGATGCTCTCTGAGGGGGCCAGAGTCCTCTTGTACTTCATCTGGACCTTTTCTTTCGTCTTGGTTGCAAATGCGAAGGGAATATTGTCGCATTCAAGAAGTCGCCTTATGTCGTTTAGCGTATAAGACGAACGCCGGAACGCCATCAGGAACGCCCATTGGGCGGGTGAATTATCCGATATGACGACGCCCCTTCCCCCGGAATGTCTGACCTCCTGCCCACGTACTCCGCTGCTTTTCCGAACCACGAGAGGCAGTTCGGATTCCGCCCACTGGTCGATCAAATCGTCCCAATGGTGCTTCAACTCGGGAAGAATGCGTGGACGGATAGAAGAGTTTGCCCAGGCTTGCCCAATTATGCGTATTTGGCTTGAGATCTCTTCTGCGAGAACTGCCTCCGGTAACTCAATCATGTGTTCAGCCTCCCGCTGCATTTCACCTCTCAGCTCAAAGAATCCTTGGCTAGACGAAGCCTTCAAAGATTGAGACACGCCTCTCAAATGCGTGGTGAGGGTCAGAGGCCTTACTCTTCGCCCTGCTCGGCGTCTATGCTCTCGACCGCTGCCAGCGCCTCCTCCGGCACGTCCCACTGGCGCAGAATCCGCATAATCACGCCCGTCGAAAACCCCGCCGCCACCAGCCGCCGCACCACCCGGGCCGTTTCGCGCTCGTTCTCCGGCTTTTTGATCCGCTTCCGCTCCAGGTGCTGCCGCGCAAGCGCTTCCTCATTGGTCTCGCCGTAGCGCGCGTCCACGGTCTCTTCAATCAGTTCGGCCTTCAGCCCCTTCTGCGCCAGATCGCGCCGCACCCTCCGCGCGCCCAGCTTCTCGTTCTCCTGCCGCAGCCGCGCGTAAGTCTCCGCGTAGGCCGCATCGTTCAAAAATCCGTACTCCTTCAGCCGTTTCACAACCGCAGCCACTGCCGCCTCGCCGCGCTCGCCCAACTCCGCGCGCTGACGCATCAACCGCCGTAACTCCGCCTCGGTGCGCATGTGCCGTCCCAGCGCCTTCACCGCGTACTCGTAGAGCTCGCGCTCGTTCAGCCTCGCCTTCACCTTCCCGGCCTTCGACCCCAGCGCCACCGCACCGCCTCCCTTTGTATTGCAACAATGCAACGAGTCTAGCCTGCATTTGCCAGAATCACATCTCTTTGCCGGGAATTGAGTCCCGGCGCGACATAATGAACCTGCCACAGCTTATGGTCCAGGCTTGGCGCTCGCCGTTTCCCAGCGGCTGACAGTCAACCCGGCCCATGAATAGCGTCAGTAACTCGTTGATTCCAGAATCTTTGATGGCAATCCATTTATTTTGTGGCATCTACGGCGTTACTGTCCCCGCAAACTGTTGTATCCAAACGACTTTTTTACAGGGATACCAGGGGGTATACCGGCCCGATCCTCCGGCCATGCAAGCCCCGGCGGCTTGCGCATCCAGCCATCGGGCAGGTAGAGTTTCGGCATCCATCCACCGGAGGTTACTGCCCATGAGGCGCTCTCTCGCCTTCGCAATTCTCTTCTTTATCGCTGCGCTTGCCTCCCAAGCCCAGAGCTCCGGCGTCATCGGCTACTGGAAGACCCCGCTCGGATCCACCGTCCGCTTTGATCGCTGCGGCCAGCAGATCTGCGCCTGGATTCTCTACGTCAGCCCCTCCGCTCCCTCGAACAAAGACATCCACAATCCCGACACATCGCTGCACGACCGCCCGCTCTGCGGCATGAGGGTCGGCAGCGGATTCACGCTGAACAGCCCCACCACCGCCTCGGGCGGACTGCTCTACGACCCCAAGACCGGCCGCACTTATCACTCAAAGATGACTGCCGACGGCGACAAGCTCGTCATTCACGGCTACTGGGGTGTTGCGTTTCTCAGTGGCTCCGAGACATGGACCCACGCCGACGCCCCCGCCAATCCCTGCCCCATCGCCAACTGACCGGCGACGAATTCGGCAGGGGCAGTATGAAGGGTACGGGCTTCAGCTCGTACATAAACGGAGCAAAATGTCAGCGGGCTTTAGCCCTTGAGGGGGGATCTTTCAAACTGACCAACCTCAACCGAATCCGCGCCCACAGCACGCCGAGTCGCCCATAGGTTTATCATGGGCGTGTTTGGAGGGAGCCCCGATGAGCAACCAGAATGAAACCCGCAACACCGGCCGCCGTGAATTCCTGAAGGCCGGCGGAGCCGTCACCGCCGCATTGCTCGTGCCTTCGGTCATGGCCGAAACCCAAAAGTCGCTGCCCGCGCTTCCCTCCAACCCAGTCACCTTCGACTCCATGCCCACGCGCAACCTGGGCAAAACCGGCTACAAGGTCGGCATCTTCTCGCTCGGCGGCCAGGCCGCGCTCGAGAAGCCCAATAACTTCGATGTCGCGGTCCCCATCATCGAGCGCGCTCTCGACCTCGGCGTCAACTACCTCGACACGTCGTCCATCTACGGTGGACCCGACCGCTGGAGCGAGCAATACGTGGGCAAAGTGATGGCCCACCGCCGCAACCAGGCCTTTGTCGCCACCAAGACCAAGGAACGCACCCGCGACGGCTCGATGCGCATGATCGAGAGGTCGCTCGAGCTGCTCCAGACCGACCACGTCGACCTCTGGCAGCTTCACGACATCGGCATCCCGAAGAACGTCGACGAGGTCTTCGGTAAAGGCGGCGCGTTTGAAGCGCTGCTTGAGATGAAGGAGCAGAAGGTCGTCCGCTATCTCGGCATCACCGGCCACTATCGCCCCGATGTGCTCATGGAGTGCATTCGCCGTTACCCCTTCGACACCATCCTGATGGCCATGAATGCCGCCGACCCGCACCACTACAGCTTCAACGAGGAATTGCTGCCGCTCGCCGTCGAAAAGCAGATGGGCATCATCGGCATGAAGATCCCGGGCCGCAGCCGCCTGCTCTCCAGCTGGACGCCGCCGTCCATTGAAGCTCAAAAGAATAGCTGGGAAGGCATGACCATCCAGACGGATAAATCCGGCACGCTCACCATGCGAGAAGCCATGTACTACACGCTCTCGCGCCCGGTCAGCACGGTCATCATCGGTTGCGACAACATTGCCCAGCTCGAGGAGAACGTGCAATTCGCCCGCGAATTCACGCCGCTCAACGACAAGCAGACGGCAGAACTCGTCGCCAAAGCGGAGTCTTGCTCCAAGCCGTCGCTGTTCTTCCGCTTCTACGACCGGCCAACCGATTAGCGATCATGCCTTGCGCCGTCCGAAGACATGGTCCTCAAAGCCGAGGATGTACCACATCCCGCGGCCTGAAAACCGGCCCGTCGCAGCCTTCACCAACATTCTCTTTCCTAGCCTGAAAATATCTCCAAGAGTAGTAAGAAACCCCTCGCGCGATCGGCCGGAGTGAATCACTTCCACGCCGTTCGCCTCAAGCGTCTTTGCTATCGCGCCGGGATCGGGCACGTGCATATGCGTCGGGTCGTCATAAAAGTTCAGCGTTTCGTCCACCGAGTGCGGCAGCGTCAAACTCCGCTTCGATGGAAACGCGATCCACATATATCCGCCGGGCTTCAATTTGCGGCAAAGCTCGGCCACGATCGGCTTCGATTCAGCCATATGCTCGATCACGTGATTCAGAATCACGAAGTCGTAGCTCGCCTCGGGTATCGCATCGTAACCCGCGCCATCCGCGCCGAGCAGAAAGAACTCGTCCATTGCCGCAAGATCGGCATCGCTGTTGTTGTAGCGCTGGATGTCGGCGCCCGCATAATGGCAGCCCGGAAACCACTTCTTCGTGACCGTGGGCGAATTGTTTCCGCACCCGATATCCAGAATCCGTGCCCCGGGCGCGAGCCTTCCGCGAACAAACCGGAATTTCATTGGGCAATGCGGCATATCTTTGAGGGAACCCTGGGCGATCCGGAAATAGTACGAGCCATCGGCGAGCAGAAAACCTGCGCCCTCTAGAGATGATTGATGAGCGACGCAATGCACGCTGCGCCGAATCCGTTATCGATGTTCACAACGCTCACATTCGGCGAGCAGGTATTCAACATGCCCAGCAACGCGGCCACGCCGCCCAGCGATGCGCCATAGCCTACGCTCGTCGGCACCGCGATGACCGGCGCATTCACCAGTCCACCCACAACCGTCGGCAGCGCTCCCTCCATGCCAGCGCACACAATCAGCACGCGCGCCGATTTGAGCGTGTTCTGTGCGGCAAGCAGCCGGTGAATCCCGGCCACTCCAACATCGGCCACCAGCTCTACCGTGTTGCCCATCAGCCGCGCGGTTACCGCGGCCTCTTCTGCAACCGGCAAATCGCTCGTGCCCGCGCACACCACGCCCAGCGTGCCTTTGCCCGCCGGAGCCTGCGTCTGCGTAAGCGTCACAGCCCGTGCAATCTCGTGATACTCGGCGCGCGGTTCCGCTTGAAGCACGGCCTCGTAAACAGCCCTCGACGCGCGCGTAGCCAGCACGTTGCCGCCCGCCTGCGCCATGCGCTTGAAGATCGCTGTCACCTGCGCGGTTGTCTTGCCCTCCGCAAAGATCACCTCGGGATTGCCCGTGCGCAGCGCCCGATGATGATCGAGCTTGGCAAACCCCATGTCCTCGAACGGCAAATGGCGCAGCCGCGTCAGCGCCTCTTCCACGCCGGTCCTGCCTTCGCGCACTTCGTTCAACAGTGCCTCAATCTGTGCCGGATCCATTAGTCTCCCACCTTCTTCGCATCAGCCGTGCCCGTCCCCCAGACTCGCATCGCCGCCTGCATCACGCGCTTCAGCGGGACACCATTCTGGCGCGCGATCGCACGGCAATGTTCGTATTCCGGCGACGCATTAACAATCTCTCCCGAAGCCAGCCGCGCAATCTTCATTCGCACCTTGCCCCATTCGGTCTCAACATCCGCGAACCCGCGCGCCAGCGCCATTTTGTTCTCGATCCGCCAACGCAGCCCGATGGTGGTCGTCTCGCGGAACAGGATCTCGCGCAGCGCCGGTACGCGTTCGGGGCTCGAAAGCACCGTAATTTGCATTCCTGTCCGGCCCTTTTTCATCTGTATTGCCGCGCGATACACATCCCACGCGCCGGCCTCGAGCAGCAGTTCGCTCACGTACGCCAGCAACTGCGGATTCGCGTCGTCAATCACCGTCTCCATCACTGCAATCGGCTCGGTTCCCGGCTCCGCGCCCGCCGCTGCAGTCTCTTCGCCCACCAGCAGTCGAAGCAGGTTCGGCTCGCCTGGCGTGTCGCGCCCGCCCGCACCGTAGCCGCGCGCTTCCACACGCATCGCCGGCAGCGGTCCGTACTCCACATCCAACATCCGCAACAGCGCCGCGCCTGTCGGTGTCACGCGTTCCATTAGCGATCCGGCGGCATACACCGGTGCATCGCCCAACAGCGCCAGCGTCGCCGGAGCCGGCACCGGCAGCGTTCCATGCGCGCACTTCACCGTTCCGCTGCCCACATTCAATGGCGAAGCCATCCACCGATCCACGCCCAGCGCTTCGCATCCCGCGGCCGCGCACACAATGTCTACAATCGTGTCCACCGCGCCCACCTCGTGGAAGTGCACCTTCTCAATGGGGATCGAGTGAATTGCTGCCTCAGCCTCGCCCAGCAACGTGAACGCCCTGCTCGCCTGCGCCTTCACAGTTTTGCTCAGCGGCGCAGCCTCGATGATTGCAAGAATCGCACTCAGCGACCGGTGAGGGGCATGGCTGTGCTCATCATGATCATCGTGCGCCTCATGCGAATGATGGTCGTGCTCATCGCCGTGCCCGTGCTCATGATTATGGTGCGGATGCTCATGGCTGTGCGCGTGCCCGTCTTCCTGATCCCTGATCCCTGATCCCTGATCCCTGTCTTCTGATCCCTGATCCCTGTCTTCTGATCCCTGATCCCTGTCTTCTGATCCCTGATCCCTGACCCCTGATCCCTGTTCGGCGATCACGTCCACCTTGGTCCCGGTCAGTCCGCCCCGCATGACCGTGCGCTTCTCAAGCCGTGCGCCAACTTTCAGCGCCGCCGCAGTCTCCGCCAGCAACTCAAAGGGAACTCCCGCATCGACGAGGGCGCCAAGCAGCATATCGCCGCTGATGCCGGAGAAGCACTCAAGGTAAGCAACTCGCATCGCGTTGTGATTCTAAATGGCTGACAGAGGGAAGGGAAAACCCTGCGAGCGGGCCCGGGTGGAAAGCAACGAACCATCGATGCGCAAAAAGCAGCTCGCGACTAAGGAACAGATCGATGGGAGGGAGCAGGGGCCTTCAGGCCCCTGAATCTCGGCGAACATGAGTCGGGCCTTCAGGCCCGGCCCTCACGCCCCGCGCCGCGCCAGCACTTCGGCAGGCAGAAGGTCGTTCATCGAGCCCGATCGGAAGCCCGTGCAATCGAGCGTCACGAATTGATACCCGGCCCGCTTGAGCGCGGCGGTAATCGCGTCCATCATCTCCAGGCTCAAAGCGCGCTGCAACTCGCTGCGCGCAATCTCAACCCGCGCCAGTTCGCCGTGATGCCGCACGCGCAGCTCGCGAAAACCCAGCGCGCGCAGGCTCTCTTCGCTCTTTTCGATTTGCTCGAGAACCTCGCGCGTCACCGTGCGCCCGTACTCCACACGCGACGAAAGGCAGGGCGCCGCGGGCCGGTCCCAAACTGGATATCCCGCCGCTTTGGCCAGCGCCCGCACGTCGAGCTTGGTCAATCCCGCCTCGGCAAGCGGAGCCAGCACCTCATGCTGCTCGGCCGCACGCTGTCCGGGCCGGTAGTCGCGGGTATCGTCAGCGTTCATTCCGTAGGCGATGCGCTTGAACCCCAGGTTCGCGCCCAACACCTCCATCGTGGCAAACAACTCGTCTTTGCAGTGGAAGCACCGGTTCGAATCGTTGCGCGCGTACTCCGGCCGGTCGAGCTCCTCGGTCTGCACCACCTTCAGCGGCATCCCGATCGTGCCCGCAAAAGCAATCGCCTGCTCCATGTCGCGCCGCGCCAGCGAAGCCGAATCGGCAAGCACGGCCAGCATCCTGTCGCCCAGCACACGGTGCGCCGTCCCGGCCAGAAACGCCGAATCCACACCGCCCGAGTAAGCCACCATCACGCTGCCCAGTTCGCGCAGCCGCTCCTCAAGCGCGCGCAGCCTTACGGCAGTCTCCGATGACAACTCGCCATCGCCAGCCACATTTTGCGGCCCGGAAACTTGCGGCTTGAGGTCCAGCGTCATGGGTCCGATTATAACCCTCGCCCAATTCCGCCTGCGGACTCACTGGTTGCGCTTGTCGATGATCGGCGGCGCCATTAAGTAAACGTAAACCAGTATCGCTATGCCGATCATCAGGGGAATCAGGCCGCAAAGAAACACCGCTTGCCCAGGCAGCAGCATCTTGAGAAAGGGAATGAGGCCAATGCCCACGCCGATATTGATCACGCCGGCGACCTTCAATCCCTCGCGCGTCTGCGTTTGTTTTTGGCGGTTTTCTTCCCACAGCAGCTCCAGCGCCGCCTTCGAGCCTTCGCCCGAAGCCTCGGCCACGCGCCGCAAATTCTCCGCGCGGTAGTACGCCTCACGCTCCCTGCGCCGGCTGTCGATCCAACTCACCAGCGGAATAAACACCGCGAACAGCGCCACCGCGCCCACTGACAGGAACATCCACAAACCGATCTCGGTCGGCACCCCTGATTCATTGAAAAGCGTCATTGCCAGATGCATCATTGTCGCCCTCCCCATCCTTTTCAGTCCCAATTCTGTGCTTGCGACCGGTACGACAGCGGCTCACCAGAGCCGGTTGCATTTTCTTGAGGTTTTTCTGCCCGGGGACTCGGCGCAGCGGTTCGCAATAAAATTGCAACCACCTGACCGGAGCGCCTGTCATACCTGCCGGAGAAGGCTGCCTTTTGAACGGAACGCCAACCACCGCCAGCAACGATTCGGCCGAGCCCGACTCGGTCGCCCCCGACGTGTCCTATGTCGCCCGCGTGCTGGCCGGAGACGTGAGCGCCTTCGAGGGGATTGTGCTCCGCTGGCAGGGGCCGCTCGTCAACATGGCCTGGCGCTACTGCCGCGACCGCGGCCGCGCTGAAGAGATGGCGCAGGAGGCCTTCCTCCGCGCCTGGCGCGGACTGGCAAGCTGGCGCTCCGAGTCCAACTTCCCGACATGGCTTTTTTCTATCGCCGCCAACGTCTACCGCTCCGAGCTCAAGCGATTTCCAGCGGCCGTGCCCCTCGATGAGATCGCCGAACCGTCGGCACCGGCGGCTCAACTCTCAGACTTTGAGCTGCGCGGGCAAAATGAGGCCGTGCGCAGGGCGGTTCTGGCGCTGCCGCTCCGCTATCGCGAACCGGTGATTCTCTATTATTTTCATGAGATGGACGTGGGCCGCGCGGCGCAGACCATGGGCCTGCCCGAGGGAACGGTAAAAGCCCGTCTGGCGCGCGCCCGCGACCTGCTCCGCAAGCGCTTTCCGCACCTCAATCCGCAGACTGTGGCCGATCCCAGCCTGAGCACGGGAAAGGAACTTTCTCGATGAAACCCGACACGCAATCCGGCGCAAATCTTGATGCCATCGACCGCGTACTCGGCGCCGAAGACCAGCTTGCCCCCTCCTCGGGTTTTGTTGTCGACGTCATGGAGTGCATACGCGAAGAAGCAGCCGCGCCTAAGCCCATCCCGTTTCCCTGGAAGCGCGCGCTGCCGGGCATGGTGCTGGCCGCCGGAACCATTGGCTGGTTGATCTACGAGTTCATTCGGACCGCTTTCGCTGGCGAATGGCAAATCGCACTGAAGGCGCCCCACCTGTCCGCTGCAGGGCTCAGCCTTCTTACGCCGGCCTTCTGGGTCGCGCTCGCGCTGGTTCTTTCGTTGGCTTCGTGGGCGTTATCAAGGCGTCTTACGCGCCGCTCGGGCATGTTTTAGAACCTGTTGCCCGCAAAGTATTCCGAGGGGGCCCGACTCAGCCTGATTTATCCTTCTGTGCATGCGCCGCAAGCTCGAAGGCGTTCGCAGTCCCGGAGCTGGCAGCTCCGTTTCCAATCTGAATTCCGCCGGCCCGGCGCTCGCAGTAGCCATTCTATGTACGCTCTCCCTGGCTGGGTGCAAGCAGAATTCTCAGAAGCAGATCCCCGCCCGCAACCGCGTTTCATCCGCGCCGACGCAAGCGCAGCAGCAGGATTGTCTGGATGCCGCCAGAAAGACCCTTGGAGCTCAAGCGTTAGTCGTGAGATGCGGCCACCTAAACACGGCTGGTGTTCAAGAGGCAGTTGCGGTGCTCCCGGCAAAATATCCGGCCAGCCGGGAAACAGGCATGACCATTTGGAAGATGGTTATCCTCCGGCATGAGCCGAAGGGCTGGCGAACAGCGTTAACTGCCTCGAGAGAGATTCAGAACGAAGCCGGATACGTCGGCCTGGACTATATCGACGATTATTTTCGCTTCATGGGCTATCAGTTGGGCCTGTCAGATGAGCGGTCAGATCATAAAAAGGCGTTTCTCGTGGACCTCGTTTACATTGAAAGGCCGGACGGCGGCAGCGACCAAACTCCAGTCGAAATCGCTTGGAACCCAGCGGTCGGGCGCTATCAGGAGTGGGCATCCTACCAGGATCCGGAAGGTTTCAGGCCCGAGATCAAGAATCCTCCGCATTGGAAGCCGGGAGTTAAACTCCCTCCTACCCCATCCCATTGAGTAAGTTGCTACACATATTTCCGCCAGCCCCGGAAGGGCGACGCAAAATCGTTTTGCGAAGCTGGGAAATCAGGCTCAAGCCTTCTCAGTTCGGCTTCCCCGCGTACCTCGCCCCAAACCGCCGCAGTTTTTCAAGCGTTGCCGCCGCCTGGCCCGAGTCGATGGCCTCGGCGCCCATGGCCACGCCTTCTTTCAGATCTCCGGCCATCCCGGCCGCCACCAGCGCTGCGGCAGCATTCAACAGCACAACATCGCGGCGCGCGCCGGGAATGCCCGTGAGCACGTCGAAGAGCAGCGACGTATTGGTCGCCACGTCGCCGCCGATAAAGTGCTCCAGCGTCGTTCGCGGCAGGCCCGCCATCTCCGGCGTCACCCGCGCGGCCTTCAGCGTCGACTCGCCCGTCTCCGACTCCTCGACCCGCGCCACCACCGACTCGCCAGTCGTGGTCAGCTCGTCAATTCCATCAGACCCGTGCACCACAAAGGCCCGCTTTGCGCCCAGCGCCGCCAGCGTGCGACCCACCAGCAGCACTTTGCTGGGCGCCAGCACGCCAATCACCTGCGTTCGCGCGCCGGCAGGATTGGTGAGCGGCCCGCACAGATTCAAAATCGTCCGGAAGCCCAACGCCCGCCGCAGCTGCCCCAGCGTCTTCATCGCCGGATGGTAAAGCGGCGCAAACAGAAACATGAAACCGGTTTCGCGCAGGCACTCGACCGCCAGCTCCGGCTTCAGATCGATGGGCACGCCCAGCGCTTCAAGCACGTCGGCCGCGCCGCAACGCGAAGTGACGGCGCGATTGCCGTGCTTGGCAACCCTGGCTCCGGCCGCTGCCGCTACCAGCGCCGCGCCCGAAGAAATATTGAATGTCAATGGGCCCCCGCCTCCGGTGCCCACCACATCTACCAATTCCGCGCGTTCTTCATCGCTGAGCGGTACCGGCGTCACTCGCGCGCGCATTACGTCCACAAAGCCTGAGAGCTCCGGCGCCTGCTCGCCGCGCGTCGCCATCACCGCCAGCAGCGCGGCTGTCTCCACCTCCGGCACTTCGCCCGCGAGAATGCTTTCGAGCACCGCCGACGCCTGCTCGCGCGTCAGCGCGCGCCCGTCCTCGGCCATCGGCTTCAATAAATCCTTCACCAAGCCCATATATCTCTCTATGGTAACGGTGAGACGCACGCAACCCGCCGAATTGCCCGCCCAAAGTCCGCCAAGATAGTATTTGATTACCGCTGCAACGGCCTCGCCGGCAACCCCGCGCGATCGCAATCTACCCATCAACAGCGGCCGGGGCCAAACCAATCCAATGAAGATTCACGAGTATCAGGCGAAGGAAATCCTTGCGAAATATGGTGTTGCCGTGCCGAAGGGCGAGATGGCAAACACCCTTGAAGAGGCCAACGACGTGGCCCGCAGGCTGTTTGCCGAGGGCGCGTCGGGCGTAGTGGTCAAAGCGCAGATTCATGCCGGAGGCCGCGGCAAAGGCGGCGGCGTAAAGGTGGCAAAATCGCGCGAAGAGGCCGAATCGTACGCCAAGAACATCCTGGGCATGCAACTGGTGACGCACCAGACCGGGCCCCTGGGCCAGAAGGTGCAGCGGCTGCTGATTGAAGAGACTGCAGCTATCGACCGCGAGCTGTATCTCGGCATCGTGCTCGACCGCGCCACGGGCAAGCTGGTCTTCATGGCATCGCAAGCCGGTGGCATGGAGATTGAGGAGGTCGCGGCCAAGACTCCTGAAGCCATCTTCAAAGAGACCATTGACCCCGCCGTCGGTTTTGGCGCATGGCAGGCCCGCAAGCTGGCCTTCGCGCTCGGCCTCAAGCCCACACAGATCAATCAGGCGGTCGCGTTCTTCCAGAGCCTTTATAAGGCCTTCATTGAGACTGACGCTTCGTTGGTTGAAATCAATCCCTTCATCACCACCAAAGACGACAAGCTCTTCGCGCTCGACGCCAAAATCACCTTCGACGACAATGCGCTCTTCCGCCATCCCGCCATCAAAGCTCTGCGCGACACCGCAGAAGAAGACCCGCTCGAGGTCGAGGCCAGCAAATACGCGCTCAATTACATCAAGCTCGACGGCTCCATCGCCTGCATGGTGAACGGCGCCGGCCTGGCCATGGCCACCATGGACATCATTCAGTACGCAGGCGGCAGCCCGGCCAACTTCCTTGATGTGGGCGGCGGCGCCACGCAGGAACAGATCGAGCACGCCTTCGAAATCCTGCTCAGTGACGCGCATGTGAAGGCCATCTTCATTAACATCTTCGGCGGCATTCTGCGCGTAGACAGGCTCGCTACCGGCGTGGTGGCTGCGGCCCGCAATCTGAACGTCAAGGTACCCATCGTCCTGCGGCTCGAAGGTACAAACGTCGAAGAGGGCCGCCAGATTCTCAAGGATTCAGGCCTCAACTTCCAGGTAGGCGCAACGATGAAGGAAGCCGCAGAACTAGTCGTCGCGGCAGCGAAGGCGGGTGCATAACATGGCAGTTCTGGTAGACAAAAACACGCGCCTCATCGTTCAGGGAATCACCGGCAAGGAAGGCACTTTCCACGCCAAGGGCTGCGCCGAGTACGGCACCAACGTGGTTGGCGGCGTCACGCCGGGCAAGGGCGGAACGACCCACGAGGGTTGGCCCGTCTTCAACACCGTCGCCGACGCCGTAAATGAAACCGGCGCCAACGCGACCATGATCTTTGTTCCGCCGCCGTTCGCGGCTGATGCCATCCTTGAGGCTGAAGACGCGGGCATTACGTTGATCGTCTGCATCACCGAAGGCATTCCTACGCTCGACATGGTCAAGGTGTGGGCCAAGCTCAAGAACTCGAAGTCGCGGCTCATCGGCCCCAACTGCCCCGGCGTCATTTCGCCCGGCAAGGCCAAGATCGGCATCATGCCCGGCCGCATTCACAAAGAAGGCTCCGTCGGCATCGTTTCGCGCTCGGGCACGCTCACATACGAAGCCGTGCATCAACTCACCCAGCGCGGCATTGGCCAGTCGACTGCCATTGGAATTGGCGGCGATCCCATCATCGGCACCACCCACATCGACGCGCTCAAGCTGCTCAACGACGACCCCGAAACCGAAGCCATCGTCCTCATCGGCGAAATCGGCGGCTCAGCCGAAGAAGCTGCGGCAGCGTTCGTAAGGGCGCACGTCAAGAAGCCGGTCGTCGGCTTCATCGCCGGCCAAACCGCGCCTCCCGGACGCCGGATGGGCCATGCCGGTGCGATTATTTCAGGCGGGCAGGGAACTGCGGCCGACAAGATGAAGGCCATGCGCGAGGCCGGCATTCATGTCGTCGTCTCTCCCGCCGAGATCGGCGCCACGCTGGTTCAGGTGATTGGGAAAGGGTAGCTCTTAGCCGCTAGCTTCTAGCCGCTAGCTCAAGGTACAAAGGCCCACCCCATCGGTGGGCCTTCGTGTTTGCATCGCCATGCGGGCGTTTGCCGGCCTCAGCCCCACCGCGGGTGGTCACCACACCCGGCAAGGTTTCTCGCTCACCATCTTGTCGGTCTTCTTGCACTGGAAGCTTTTAGCAAACGCCGGAAGATCCTGCAGCACCGAATTCGTTCGGTACTCGTCCGGCGCGTGCGGATCGCTCTGCGCCTGGGTGCGCAGCTGCTCCGGCCGCGTCTGCGTGCACCACTGCTGGGCGTACGCGATCCAGAAGCGTTGATCCGGCGTGTAACCATCCATCGTCGCGTTCATGTCAACACCCGCCGCATGCGCCTTATCAAGCCAGGCCAGCCAGGCCAGCCAAAGCCCTCCCAGGTCGGCCAGGTTCTCGCCCTCGGTCAGTTTGCCGTTCAGGTGCACTCCGGGCACAGCTTCGATTGCGTCATATTGCTTCACCATGCAATCGGCGCGGTCAGTGAATCCCTGCTCGTCGCTTTTGATCCACCAGTCGGCCAGGTTGCCGTCCTTGTCGAACTGCCGTCCCTGGTCGTCGAATCCGTGGGTCAGCTCGTGACCGATCGTCGAGCCCATGTCGCCATAATTCGCTGCATCGTCTTCTTTGCCGCCGAAGAAGGGCGGTTGCAGGTATCCGGCAGGAAAATTCACGTTGTTCATCTGCGGATCGTAATACGCATTCACGGTCGGCGGGGTCATCATCCACTCGGTCTTGTCCACTGGCTTGCCGATCTTGGCCAGGTCGCGCGCGAACTCAAATTGATGTGATCGCATTGAGTTCCCCAAATCGTCGCCGCGCATAATCTCGAGCTTCGAGTAGTCCCGCCACTTGTCGGGATAGCCGATCTTGTTCATTACCGTGTGCAGCTTTTCTTTAGCCTTCAGCTTGGTGGCCGCGCTCATCCAGTCCAGCCCATCAATGTCCTTGTCCATCGCCCCCTCAATGGCAACCGTCATCTCCAGCGTGCGTTGCTTCTCTTCGGGCGGAAAATACTTTGCCACGTACACCTGTCCCAGCGCCTCGCCCAATTCCTCATCCACGCGGCTGGTGCAGCGCTTCCAGCGGTCCTGCTGCTTCTCGGCGCCGTTCAAAATGTGCGAGTAGAAGTTCCAGTTCTCCTGGTCGAAGCTCTCCGGCAACATTGTGCCCGAGTACGCCGCAAGCAAATGCCAGCGCAGGTAGGCGCGAATCTGGTCGAGCGGAGTGTCGGCAACAATCGCGTTGAACTCGGCAAAGAACTTCGGCTCCATGTCATTTGCTTTGCCTGCCGTCGGCGCGCCCGCATTGGTCAGGTATTGAGCCAGCGAGAAATGCGTCAGCACTCCTGCCATCCCAGCAACATCGGTCGGATGGTTCAGGTTCTGCGGATCGCGCTGCTCGGTCATGGTCAAAGTTGCCTTGGCCAGCCGCGTCTCAATCGCCAGTACTGTGTTTGCATCAGGCGCGGCCTGCGCGTCGTTCTCACCCGCCAGCACAAACATCTTGCGCACGTGGTCCACATACTGCTCGCGCAGTTTCACACTGTCAGCGTCGGTGCGCGTGTAGTAGTCGCGTTCGGGCAGCCCAAGCCCGCCCGAACCAAAGACGCTGATCACCTGTCTCGCATCCGCATAGTCCTGCCCTGATCCATATCCAAAGAACGCGTTCACGCCGATCGTCTGCAGATGCGCCAACAGCGCCGGGAACCCGGCAACGGAATTGAGCGCGGCAATTCGATTCAACTCAGGCTCGAGCGGCTTCAGTCCCAGCTTGTCTACTGCGGCCACATCCATGCAGCTTGCATACTCATCACCAATCTTCTGCTCATCCGCCGTGCGAGCAGGCGAGGGCTTTGCCGCATCCTCCAGAATCTGCCTCAGGTGCAGCCGATTCAACTCGTAGAGCTCAGTGAATCGCCCGTAGGCTGCCTGATCGGCGGGCAGCGGATTGCGCTGGAACCACTTGTTGCAGCTGAAGCGATAAAAGTTCTCGCAGGGATTGATTGAGGTATCGATCAGCGAGGGATCGAAGACGCGCAGCTCCGGTGCGGCAGCCGGGCTCGCCCCCGCTGCGGGAGCAGCGTTTTGGCAAAACGAGGGCGCGCCGGCAAACGCAACAGTCAGAGCAAGTAAGCAAGAAAAGCGGGCGGAGGAGGCAAAGCATTTCATGCCGAAACTCTACCAGATTCGCGCGCAGCTGGGCCGCCGGCGGACTCTCGAACCCTCATGTATGGCCATTACAATTGAAAAGGGAGATATCCCCACTTAGGAGCAATTTGTAGTGCTGCAACGTACTTTCAGCATCATCAAGCCCGACGCGGTCCGCAACGGCTACACGGGCGCCATTCTGGCCGAGATTGAAAAAGCCGGCTTCCGCATCGTTTCCATCAAGAAACAATCCATCTCGGTCAAGCAGGCCGAGGGCTTTTACGCGGTTCACGCCGCGCGGCCCTTCTTCAACGACCTCTGCGCGTTCATGGCTTCGGGCCCGCTCTTTCTCATGGTTCTCGAGAAAGAAAACGCCATCGCCGGCCTGCGCAAATTGATGGGCGCCACCAATCCTGCCAACGCCGAAGAGGGAACCATTCGCAAAAAGTTCGCCGGCTCCATCCAGGAGAACGCAATCCACGGTTCCGACGGTGAGGAGACCGCGGCCTTCGAGATCGGCTACTGGTTCGCCGTCTACGAATTGGTGTGATATTTGTAGCGCCGGTCTCCTGACCCGCACATCCATCCACGCTTTCCTTGAAAGAAGGCACATCCCATGTCCACAACCGACTCCCAACTCGCATCGCTCTTTCTCGAGTTCTCGCGGCAAAAACTCCTCGGCCAGTTCTGGCCGCGTCTGCGCCAGTGCGTTGAATCGCTCACCGACGAGCAGGTGTGGTGGCGGCCCAATGCCGCCAGCAACAGCATCGGCAACCTCATTCTTCACCTGAACGGCAACGTCACCCAGTGGCTCGTCGACTCGTTCAATCGCGACGAGGACAAGCGCAACCGTCCCGCGGAGTTCGCTGCCGAAGGTGGATTGACCGCTGCGGAACTGCTGGCGAAATTGGACGCAACCATGGAGCGCGCCAGCCAGGTGCTCGATCGTCTCACCGTCGAAGAGCTTCTGGCCCCGTACGAGATCCAGGGCTATCACGTCCGCGGGCTCGATGCCGTCTACCAGGTTGTGGAGCATTTCGGCCTGCACTACGGCCAGATTACTTACATCGCCAAAAGCCTCACCGGTCGCGACCTTGGTTTTTACAAGCGTCTCAATAAAACCGGCCGCGCGGACTGACGGCTCAGTCGCCTATTTTCGCTGCGCGCAGGCCACGCGCGGAATTCCCTGCAGGTCGGGAGTAAACTCGATATTTTCGAACCCCGATTCACCCAGCAGCGCGCCCACCGGCGGCTCCTGCCCGTGACCGATCTCGAGAACCAGGTACCCACCTGGAGCGAGCGCCGCAAAAGCCTGGGGAATGAGCCGCAGATACACATCCAGACCATCCGCGCCGGCAAAGAGAGCCTGCCCCGGCTCATACTCGCGCACCTCGACCGCCAGCGACTCGCGATCCCCCTCCGGCACATAAGGCGGATTTGAAACCACGATGTCAAACTGCTCGCCCGCAACTGGCTCGAGCAAATCGCCCTCAAAAAACCGGATCCGCTCTGCCACGCCGTTCCGCTCCGCATTCTCGCGCGCCACGTTTAACGCCATCGCGGAAAGATCCGTCGCTGTGACGAATGCCTCAGGCAGTTCGTGCGCCAATGCAACCGCAATCGCGCCCGAGCCCGTTCCCACATCCACAATGCGCGGATTCAAGAACTTCGCCGCCAGCTCAAGCGCCTTTTCAACTGCGTGCTCGGTCTCAGGCCGAGGAATCAGAACATCGGGAGTAATACGGAACGGCAGCCGGTAAAACTCCGCTTCGCCAACGATGTATTGAATAGGCTCGCCGGCGAATCGCCGTTCGAGCAGCGCGATGTATTGCTCCGCCCACTCGTATCCAAGCTCGTCATCCAGGTGCGCCAGCATCCACGCGCGATTCTTGCCTAACAGGTGCAAGAGCAGTGTCTCTGCGTCACGCCGCGCGCGATCGAAATGCGGCCCCAGGTGCAGCCGCACCGCCCCGCCCACAACGTAGTTTGAAAAAGATGGCATCGCGCTCTTACGCCAACTGCGTTGTCCCGGCCTTCAACTGCTCCGCCTGGTAGTGAGCAATCAGCGCATCCACAACCGGCTGCAGCCGCCCCTCCATGATCAGATCGAGCTGGTGCAGCGTAAGTCCGATGCGATGATCGGTGAGCCGGTTCTGCGGAAAGTTGTAGGTGCGGATCTTCTCGCTGCGATCGCCCGAGCCCACCTGCGATTTGCGCGCCGCCGCCAGCTCCGCATTCTGCTTCTCCATCTCCATCTCGTAGAGCCGCGAACGCAGCACGCGCATTCCCTTCTCGCGATTCTTGATCTGCGACTTCTCGTCCTGGCAGCTTACCACGGTATTCGTGGGCAGGTGCGTAATACGCACCGCCGAATAAGTCGTGTTGACCGACTGCCCGCCCGGCCCCGATGAGCAGAACGTATCGATGCGCAGATCCTTGGCCTCAATCTTGATGTCCACTTCCTCGGCTTCGGGCAGCACGGCCACCGTGATCGCCGAAGTATGCACGCGGCCCTGCGTCTCGGTCTCGGGAACGCGCTGCACGCGATGCACTCCGCTCTCCCACTTGAGCTGCGAAAACACCCGCTCGCCCTCGATAATGGCAATCACTTCCTTGTAGCCGCCCACGCCGCTCTCTGAAAGCGACATCACCTCGACCTTCCAGCGATGCTGCTCGGCAAAGCGCGTGTACATGCGGAAGACCTCGGCGGCAAACAGCGAAGCCTCGTCGCCGCCCGTGCCGGCGCGAATCTCAAGGATCACGTTCTTCTCGTCGTGGGGATCCTTGGGCAGCAACAGCAGCTTCAGCTCTTCTTCAATCGCGGCCTGCCTCGGCTCCAGCGCGGCAATCTCTTCCTCGGCCATGGCGCGAATTCCGGCATCGCTCTCATTTAGCATTGCGCGCGCATCGGCCAGGCCCTGCCGCACCTGCTTCAACTCGCGATACTTTTCCACAGGCGCCTCAATCTCGCGCAGCGCCTTGGCCGTCTTCTGATACTTCTCGTGATCGCTCAGCACCTCGGGCAGCGCGAACTGCGCCTGCAGCTCGATGTAGCGGTGCTCCATTTGTTTAAGGCGGTCAATCATATTTCTCCTCCGGCGCAGATGTGCGCAGCCGGGTTACTGAATCCTGAGATCGAAAAGGGGAATTGGCACACGGCAGGGGTTTGGCGGCGGGAGCCGCTAGAGGAGGGCCGAGATGGGCTCGAAGAGAACCACTGCGCTTCTTATTCTATCGCGAATTCGATTCCGCAACACTTTGATGCCGCCTTTTGGTGACGTAAATTCGATTGTGTAAAAGGCAGGAGGGTGTAAGTTGGCTTTGGCCTGACGAGCTAAAGCCGATTCCGAAAAGGAGACTTACACCCCATGGCGAAGATTATCTCGATTGACGAGCATTTCCAACACTTTCTCAGTGATTTGAAGGAGAGCTTCTGGGGCGACCTGGAAGCCAAGACGCGGCTGGCCTGGAAGCATTTTCTGGAGGCGGAGTCGGAGCGGATGCGCAATCTGTACATGGGCTACGAGTCGTACGAACGCGGCCCCAGGGTGGCGGCGGGCTATCGCAACGGCTATTACGAGCGGGACTTTGTGACCCGCTTCGGCACCCTGCGGCTGCGCATAGCGCGCACCCGGGACAAGGGTTTCCTTCCCGCCGGATTGGACAAGTTCCAGCGCCGGGCGCCGGAGGTGGCGCTGCTGATTCGCGAGGCCTTTCTGCGCGGCATTTCCACGCGTCAGGTGGGCCGTGTGGTGGCCACGCTGACGGGCGAGACGGTCAGCGCGCAGACGGTCTCCAACCTGGCTCGCGATCTGGACCATGCCGTCCGGCAGTTTCATCAGGCCAAGCTGAACGACGAGTGGGCCTATCTATTCCTGGACGGGGTAAATCTCAAGGTGCGCCGGCCCGCAGGACGGCAGTGCGTGCAGATGCTGGTGGCCTACGGTGTGCGCCAGGACGGCACTCGGCAACTGCTCGGCTTTCTGCGCACCAAAGGTGAGGGCCAGGCCCACTGGGAGGCGCTGCTCAACGATCTCTACCGGCGCGGCCTGAGGGGCGACAAGCTGCTGCTGGTCGTCACCGACGGATGTCCCGGGTTGGCGGCGGCCATCCAAACCGTGTACCCGCGCGCGACCCACCAGCGCTGCTGGGTGCACAAGATGCGCAACATCCTGGAGAAGGTGCGCAAGCGCGACTACGACGCCGTCAAGGTCGACGCCCAGGCCATTTATCTGGCCAAAGGCCGCCGTCAGGCAGAGGCTGCCGCGCGCGCCTTCTGCCGTCGCTGGCGGAGCGAATATTCCTCCGTGGTCAGGCAACTGGAGCGCGATCTGCCCGAGCTGCTCGCTTTCTTCGCTTTTCCCAAGCATCTCTGGCGCAAGCTGCGCACCACCAACATCATCGAACGTTGCTTCGTCGAAGTTCGCCGAAGAACCCGGCCCATGGTCTGCTTCGTCAACGTGCAATCCGTGGACCGCATCATCTACTCCATCTTCCAGAGATTCAACCTGGAATGGAAAAATCGCACCCTCCGCGTTTTTACACAAGCGGCTTGACGTCACCCCGCCTTTGATAACTTTGATTCGAGCTCCTGAACGCTTCCATGACGCCGTCAGAGAAATCGTCGCCGCAGCACCTGCGCCCGCCGGGCGAGCGCTGGCAGTCGCGCGACTTTGCCGCGGCCGTCGGGCTCTTTCTCGCCACCGTCTCCGTAGTGCTCTGGCAAAATGCCCACGTCGCCGTTCTGTGGGATTCGAGCTACACCCTGGAAACCGCCATGCGCATCGCTCTGGGGCAAATGCCCTACCGCGATTTTCCGTTCGTCCACGCGCCGCTCACGTTTCTCATCCAGGCCGCCATCATCCGCCTCACCGGCCGCGTCTTCTTTCACCACGTTCTCTACGCCGCTGTCATTGGCGGCCTTGGCACTGTCCTCGCCTGGCGCATTGTGCTCCGGTCGCTGCGCCCGCGCGTCCGGTTCGCATGGGCCATCGCACTTCTGTTGGCGGCTCCGCTTACCTTTCTAGGTGTTTACTCCATCCTGCCGTTCCCCTCCTACGACTGTGACTGCGCCCTCGCCATTCTCGCCGCCGTCTGGTGTTTGCAGGGGCTCGATTCCGCGCCCGCCAGCTCGCCTGGCGCGCGTTGGCGCGGATTCGCAGCCGGCTACGCAATCTGCCTGCCGCTCTTCGTCAAGCAGAATATGGGCCTGCCGTTCCTCGTCGCGGCATTGGGCTCGGTAGCGCTTCTGCTTTGCGCCAATCTGTTTCGCCGCCAGAAACCCGGGGCCGATCAGGTCTCCACTCCCACGCTGCTCGCCGTGCTCGCCGGCGCCGTCACAACCCTCCTTGCCGCGCTGCTCGTTCTTCACTTCACCGCCGGCGTCGGCAACTCCATCCACTGGACCATCCGCTTCGCAGCCCAGCGCCGCTTGCCCGGCCTGCCCGTCATGATCGCCATGTACTCCGATCCCAGCCTGCACTGGACGCTGCCCGCCGCCGTCGCGGCCCTCATTCTGCTCACCTGGCGTCCTACAACCAGCTTTCTGCGGCGCTGGATCGCGATTCCCGCCTTTCTGCTCTTCGCGGCTCCGTTCTTCTTCGCGCTCAGCGCTCTCTGGCTCTACTACGACGATCCCGACTCCTTCGGCGACATGCTGATGACGCTCTGGCCTATTCTCATGCTTCTGGCCGCAGCGCTCGCCCTACGCAACCTGATTCGCTTCCGCACCGTCACGCTGCGCTCGTTTCTGCCTCTCATTCTGCTGGCCGCCATCCACGGCGCCATGCTCTCGCAGCAGCTCTGGGGCTCAACGTATGCCATCTGGCCTCTTCTTGCCATCCTCATTGCCGAGCTGCTTGTTTTCCTCGCCAGCCTTACCTCACTCCTCGCCACAAATCGTTGGTTTCTTCCCTCCGTCGCAAGCATCGTCTCCGTTACTCTTCTTGTTTGCGGCGCTTTCTACACAGTCAGCGAAGAGCGGCTCTCCTACGTCAACATTCCCGAAGGCCCTGTCGAGCACTCTGCCTTCCCGCAACTTGCCGGCGCAGCCACGCCCGGACCCTATTTGTCGGAACTCGACGAACTCCTGCGCTACGCCGCCGTCAACATCCCCGCGAACGACGGCATCATTCTGCTGCCAGGCGAAGATCCGTTCTACTTCGTCACCGGCCGCGCGCCGCAATTCCCCGTGCTTCTCTTCGATAGATCAACCGACCCCTATTCGCCCGAAGAGACAGCCGCCTTCGTCCGCGCCCGCAACATTCGCTGGCTGGTGATCAAGCGCGATTTGCAGATCAAGGAAGATGTGACGCCCAGCCGCGCCACAACCCTCGAACTGCTGCTGCGCGAGTTCTCTCCTGCCGCGCACCTTCGCGGATACGATATTTACAGGCGTCTGTGAGCTGCGGATCGTTCAGCTCTTCTTCCCCACCTTCCGCGACCGCTTCAGTTCTTCCCAATCCTTCTCGGTCTGATTGGCATAATTCACGCCAAAACGCGCCAGCGCCTCCGCAAATCCCCCGCCGGAGCCAAGGTAGCCGGCAATGACCAGCGGATCGCCCGAGCGCCCGTGCCCGCGGGCCAGCAATTCGCCGCACACCTCTCCATACGCCCTCAGGCCGTCGCCGGCCAGATCCTCAATCTCGATCGATCCCTTGTGATCGCATAGCTGCCTGACCAGGTAGGTGCGCGTGCCAATGTGCGTCCAGCCCAGGAACGGATCGGTTTGTAACTGCATCGCCCGCTGCCCGTCGGCCACGCGCTGCCCGTTGTGGT
This sequence comes from uncultured Acidobacteriaceae bacterium, assembly GCA_963808695.1. Lineage (GTDB taxonomy): Bacteria > Acidobacteriota > Terriglobia > Terriglobales > Acidobacteriaceae > Telmatobacter. The sequence goes on along the minus strand of CAWEHF010000015.1, from coordinate 285,408 downwards.
GCTCGGGTCGCGCATCAGGCAAGTACGGCGAGTAGGCTGATGCAACCTCTTCCTTGATCTGCAAAAACAGCGGATCCCCCGGGCCGTTCCCCTCCAAATAAACGCAATAATCGCGCAGCCCCACCGAGCCGGTTCCTACCACCTTGAATGCCACATCGATCGGCCGGTACATCGAGAGCAGGTGCTGCCGCTGCGGCTCCAGCATGGCGCGGTAGGGAACCAGCGAAGCAAGGACCGCCGAAGTCGTTGCCGAGGATACCGGCGTCAGCGTCGGCTTCATCTCCTTGAAGTGTCTCGGCGCACCCTCCACTCCTCCTTCCGGCTCCGTCAGTTGTTCCAGCGTATGCAGAGGAGTGGCTCGTTCCGCCTTGATCAGCGCCAAATGCACCGGCTTTGCCAATCCCAGCCGATGCACCTGGAATCGTGCAACCTCGAGCATCGGCATTTTGGCAAACGCGCGCATCTGCGCCGAATAGCGCTCAACGCAGGCCTCCACTGCCTTGCGCGCAGCGCCATCCTTGTGCCCGGCCGCGCGGCCCGCAAGCACCAGCGACGCCGCCATGCGCTTCAGGTCCCACTCGAACGGTCCCCGAATGGTCTCATCGAAGTCATTGATGTCAAACACCAGCCGGCCGTCGGGCGCGGCAAAGGCGCCCAGGTTGCGCACGTGCGCATCGCCGCAAAGTTGGCTCACGATTCCGGTATTCGGCATCATCGCCAGGTCCGCCGCCATCACCGGCGCGGCTCCGCGAAAGTATGCAAACGGAGACTCGGCCATCAACTCATACTTCAGCTTCACCAGCGCCGGCACGCGCCCGCGCATTGAGCGGTCCAGCAGCTCCAACGCCGGCGCCGGCCGCAGCCGGGGGTGAAGTTCATCGTGTTGCTGGCGGCCGATCTGTCTACGCCGCATCTGCCCGAATTTGCGTCTCTCCTGCCCGCTTGTACCTTGCATGAGCCGCAAGATATACCCTTTGCCTCCGCGGCGCAATACGGCGGAGTCTTCCATGTGGCATCCGGGAAGCGTAAGGAACAATTGAATTTACGATGGGTGCAGCGTCAATCTTCGCCGAAAAACCGCTTCCTTGCCGCTTCGTCGGCCGGCATGTCGGGTCCTGAGAAGATCGAGTCCGGCTGGCGGCTGGCATCTTTCGCAATCAGCGGCATGGCCCGCGCACGGCGGGCATCGGCGTCCGGTCCTGTGGCGAGATAAATCTCGGTGAACCACTGGTTGAAGGTGTGCATTCGGCCCGCATAACCATCGTGATCCTCCGCGTAGGCATGGCCGGCAGCGTCCCAATCGTCGGAGCGCAGTAGGTGATCGCGCAGCACTCGGGCGTCGCGCAAGGTGAGAGAAAGGCCCTGACCGTGCGTTGGGTCGCTCGATGTGGCCGAGTCGCCCAGCAGCGCCACTCCGTCGCGATAGGGGTGATCCACCCAGCTATGCGCACAACTGAACGTCGCCAGCGGACCGATCTGCCCTGCGCCCTCGAAAAACGCGGCGTTCGCGCCCGTCTTCTTGCAGCCTTCAACGAATCGCGCCAAGTCGCCGGACCCCTGAAAGCGTGGTTGCGTTGCGTCGTGGTAGCACAGATACATGCGCACGCGCCCACCTCCCTGAGGCGCCACGACGACGAGCTGTCCCAATCCGAAGTGGTAAATGGCCTGGCAGGTATCTTCCGCCGCCAGAACATTCTCGAGCAGTACACCGGCGATCATCATATCCTCACGGTCGCGCTGGACCGGGAAGCGCGCTGAAGAACGCACCACGGAGGACCTTCCCTCGGCTCCCACCACCAGCCGCGCTGAGATGGTTTCAACATGTCCGTCTTCCTCAACCACCATGGCCGGCGGCGCGCCAGGCTGCACCTCGCGAACCGCTGCGCCACGGCGTACCGTAGCGCCCGCTGCAACCGACCCATTCAGCAGGGACTCCTGCATGGCGGGGTGATAGCAGGCCATGCAAGGCAGTTGCTGTGGTGTGGTGGGTACTACTTCGCGATGGACGAGACATTTATTTACAAGATAAGAGTCGACCCAGTTGATGAAATGTCCTCCGGCTTCGGCGAAATGATCGGCAACTCCCAAGGCTCTAACCTCTGCGTGGCCCCAGGGAAACATCATTTCGCCGCGGACGCGGTCCTTGAATTGACGCTCGCGCTCGATGACCAGCACCTTGGCGCCGCGCTGCGCCATGTTGATGGCCAAGGCCGATCCGCCGAGACCGCCGCCGGCGATGGCCAAATCGTAATTTGTCGTCATGTTTTTTCCTCCCGGGGAGTTGTTACAATGTACGGGTCTCCTCCGGAATCGGGCAAGCTTTTTTCTTTCCAAGGCAAGCGCCGTGCGTGGATTGCGGATTCGATGCTCTACGATTGAAAAGCACTGCCATTTTGATCGCTGTTTTGGCCAGGTGGCTTTACATTCGACCAATCTCAAATCTCTTTCGATCGCCGTCAGCCCTTTAATCCGAGTGATTTACACTGGGATTTCCGGATCTGCAAGCACTGTCCGTCGATCCCTGCACGTCAGGCTGGACCCTGTACCAGGAGGATCTCCTTTTGACACGCGCAGCCGCTCTTCTGCTCTCTTCCCTTGTTGCCTTGCCGCTCGCCGCCTCCGCTGCCGCGCAGGATTCTGGGAAACAGCCAGCCTACAAGCCGCTCACCGTCGAGGCCATCTTCAGTCACGGCTCGCTCGCGGGAAATCCTCCCGAAGAACTCTCCTGGTCGCCCGACGGCCACCATCTCACTTACCTCGACAACGATCAGCTGATGGATCTGAACCTCTCCACCGGCAACCCCGAGGTGCTCATTAGCCGCGAAAAGCTGGCGCCGCTCGTCAAGGGGGGCGGCTCTGAACAGGACCGCGACCATCGTGAGCGCTATTCTGAGGCAAATTACTTCTGGTCGCCCGACTCCGAGCACCTGCTTTTCGACGCCGATGGCTACCTCTGGCTCTACGACCTCAAGACCAACACCGGCGTGCAAATCGGCATTACCGGCTCTGCCTCGGGCGACGACCCAAAGTTCTCCCCCGATGGCCACGATATCTCCTTCATTCACAATCACGGTCTCGAGGTCATTCGCCTTCGCGAGGCAGGCGAACAAACCATAAAAGTGGCGCCGGCACCCACCCCTGAGACTCTCGAAGGCGAGGTCGACTGGGTCTATCTCGAAGAACTTGACGTGCGCAGCAATTACTTCTGGTCTCCCAACTCAAAATCCATCGCCTTCCTCGAAATGGATGAGTCGCAGGTGCCCAAATACCCCATCACCGACTGGATTCCAACGCACGCGACCGTTGAAAATCAGCACTATCCGCAGCCGGGCGACCCCAATCCCGCCGTTCGCGTCGGTGTGGTCGGAGTCAACGGCAGCCGCGTCTCGTGGATCAAGCTCCCCATAGTTTCCGGCCAGGACTACATCCCGCGATTCGGCTGGGTCGACGACAAGACCCTCTGGATCGAGACAGTCACCCGAGACCATAAGCGCCGTGACCTTTACTTTGCCGATCCCGGCAAGGGCCTGGTTCGCCAGGTGCTCGAAATCAAAGACGACAAGTTCCTCGACGATAACTACAACGCCGACCTTGGCGACGGCCACATCGTCCTCTCCAACTGGTCCAATGGCCACAACCATATCTACCTGTATGGCTTCAACCAGCACCGTCCCCTCGATGCCCCGACCGCGCTTGAAAAGCAGCTCACGCAGGGCGAATTCGAGGTGGGGGACATTTTTCGCGTCGACTTCAAAAACAAGATTGTCGATTACGCCTCGAACGAGGGCAATGTTGAAGAACAGCAGCTTTGGCAGGTCGCATTCGACGGCAAGCGCGTGCCGCTCGCTACCGCTCATGGTTTCCACGCCGGCTCATTTTCACCCTCAGGTTCCGCATTCGTCGACCGTCATTCCACCCGGATGGACCCCGCCACCGCCGAGCTCTGCCAGGCGCCGGGCAAATGCAGCGTCATCTTTCAGCCGGCGTCGCTCGATCAATACCGTCTGCATCCGCCCATCGATCTCACCGTCAAGGCCCATGATGGCACTCCGCTGCATGCAACCTTGCTCCTGCCCGAAGGCATAACCTCGCCCGCGTCCGTGCCACTGATCGTCAATCCCTACGGCGGTCCCGGCCCGCAGACGGTCGAGAATCACTGGTCCGACTCTCTCTTCTTCGACGAGCTTCTTGCCGAGCACGGCTTTGCGGTCCTCCACGCCGACAATCGCGGCACGGGAATGCGCGGCCGCGATTTCGCGCAAGCCTGCTATCACAACTTCGGTCCGGTTCAATTAGAAGATCAGATGACCGTAGTCGACTCCGTTCTGAGCCAGTACTCGCAGCTCGACCCCAAGCGCCTGGGCTGGTGGGGATGGAGCTGGGGCGGCACCTTCACGCTCTACGCGCTCTCGCACACTGACCGCTTCCGCGTCGGCGTTTCGGTCGCGCCGGTTACCGACTGGCGCAACTACGACTCCATCTACACCGAGCGTTACCTGGGTTTGCCTTCTCAGAATGCCGATGTTTATCGCGATCAATCGGTGGTCACCTCAGCCGCGCAACTCAAGGGAAGGCTGCTGATTGCTCATGGCACCGGCGACGACAACGTGCACATCGAAAACACTGTGCAGTACGTTCAAAAGCTGATCGACGCCGGCATTCCTTACGATCTGCAGATCTTTCCGCGCAAGACCCACTCCATCGCCGGAAAAGAGGCGCGCATCGAGCTCTTCAACCGCATCCTGTCGCAGTTTGAGACCTACCTCAAACCTGCAGCAGTGAATTGACGCTTAGCCTTCGCGCCGACGCCGCTGGGCTCCCCGTGCCCCATCCTCCTGAGCGAAGCGGAGCAGAGTCGAAGGGCCTGCTTTTTGACTTTGTCCCCGAAGGCATAGGAGGCCACGCGCCGCAGGCGTAACGGAGGGAATCCGGAGGGAGCAGGCGCCTTCAGGCCCCCTGAATCCGCGCACAAAAAAAAACGGGCCCTCAAGCCCGTGTCTTTTGGTTCCGAACCGGATTCGCTCGCCTACACCTCGTGCCGCTTGAAGATCTCGTCTTTCTCACGGCATCCGCATTTGGAGCACTCCAGGCAGGCCACGATCAGCACGGCCACTCCAACCGTCACCAGAACGGCGAGCACCGTAGCATTCGTTCCGAGCCATGCCAGCAAGCTGTGCATATCACCAATGCAGACGCAACTTTCAACAATGTCGCTGCGTTCCCGCCCAATTCAAATCTCAATCCGTTGTGGTGTCCAATACTAAAGCATCGACCACCCTACAGGAATAGCACAAAAGTATTGTGCCCCATAATGCGAAGTTCTTACGCAGAGTTCTTGCAATATGGAGAAGAAAAAGCGAAACTGGTATATAGAGTAGAACGGATTGGCCCAAATCGGGAGGGATCGACCCGACACCGCCTGGATTCAGCCCCGTCGGGATCGAGACAGACCCGCTCGCCAGGGCCGTCTATGAGGTATAAGGCGATCTGGTTGTTGAAATGAGCAGTGCGCCCATCCCGGTCGAGATCTCCGCGGCTGAGCCGTGGCCGGCCGAGCTTGCGCAATTCGCCGAGTCCCCGCCGGCCGCCCACCAGCAACCCCTCGCAGCTCCTCACGTCAACTGGCTCTTTGTCGACCTCAATTCCTACTTCGCCTCGGTCGAGCAGCAGGTGCGTCCCGAGCTGCGCGGCAAGCCGGTTGCCGTCGTCCCCATGATGGCCGACACTACCGTCTGCATCGCCGCCAGCTACGAAGCCAAGGCATTTGGCGTGCGTACCGGCACGGTGGTGGCCGAAGCAAAACGCATGTGTCCCGATCTCGTCCTCGTCGAGGCCCGCCACGAGATTTACGTTGAATACCATCACCGCGTGGTCGAAGCCGTGGAAAGCTGCGTCCCCGTTACTGCCGTCTGCTCCATCGATGAGATGGCCTGCCGGTTGATGGGCCGCGAGCGGCCACTTCGTGCGGCCCTCGACCTTGGCCTCCGGGTAAAGCAGAGAATTCGGGAACACGCCGGCGAAATGCTGCGCAGTTCCGTGGGCCTGGCCACCAACCGCTACCTGGCCAAAGTAGCCAGCGACATGGAAAAGCCCGACGGCATCGTGGCCCTCCCTCTCGACATCCTGCCCTACGCCTTGCGCCAGCTCACCCTCCGCGACCTGCCCGGCGTCGGAGCCCGGACTGAGAAGCGCCTGAACGCCAAAGGCCTGCACACCATGGACGACCTGCTGGCCCTCGATTGCGAGCAGGCGGGCCAGCTCTGGGGTTCCGTGTGGGGTGAGAGGCTGTGGCACTGGCTGCGCGGCGAAGACTTCGAGATGGCCGGGACCGAGCACCTCAAGTCCATCAGCCATCAGCACGTGCTCGCGCCCGAAATGCGCACCGCCGAAAAGGCCTGGGCCGTGGCCCATAAGCTGCTCCACAAAGCCGCTATGCGGCTGCGCCAGCACAAACTCTGGGCGAGCGGCATCGGCCTTGCCATCGGCTTTGCCGTGCCGCACAGCGATTCCAAACCCGTTTCCAGCTTCGGTGTCCCGGCGCGCGGCTGGAAGAGCGAGATCCACCTGAGCGAGTGCCAGGACAATGCCATGCTCATCGCCGCGCTGCGCCGCCTGTGGGAGTCGCGCCCCTCAGGCCAGGAGTATGACCACCCCTACTTCATCGGCGTGAGCCTCAACGGCCTGGTTCCCGATCGGCTGCACTCGCTCAACCTCTTTGACGCCCTCGACGGCGAACAAAGCCGCGCCCGGCTGCTTGAAACCATGGACGAGCTAAACTCGAAGTACGGCATGAGCACCCTGGCGCCAGCCTCGATGCTCACCGCCTTCAAGGCCGCTCCCACGCGCATTGCATTTCACAGCATTCCCGAGCTGTTTTGACGCGCGAAGCTTGGCCAGCCATAACGCGTTGGTGCCCCAAATCTCGAGTCCGAGAGACTTCGCTGACTGTGGAACTGTGGAGCGAATTCCGCCAAGCGATTGATTCCATTGGGACCAGAGTTACACAGCCGAAAAAGGGGTACCCTTTTCGGCGTTTCCCGCATTTTTCGGCGCTTCCTGCTGGCGCGTAGTCCTTGTCGTTGACGGTGAAGTTCTTCATGTTCCGGTTGCAATCCTTCCCACTAAGAGTGTGCGCTGGAGGGGCGTAATTATCTGCAGGGGAAACAGGCGCTAAGTTCTTGGAATCCAACGCGACGGAACCTGCTCCTCCTTACGTCTTTCCCCAGGCACGGTAACGCCAAGGCGGGAACAAGAAAATGTGGGACAAAACTGAGACCTGAGGCTTGCAGGGTTATGAGGAATTCGGGCTAGTGAATCATCTTCGATTTTCGCTGCATGTAGTCGCGCAGCAGATACTGCCCCAGCGTGTCGGGCGTGGTGAAATACGCTTTGCCACGGCACATCTCGCTCACCTTGTGCACAAACTGCACCAGCCCAAAGTCCTGCGCCAGCATGAACGTGTTGATCATTACGTTCGAGCGCTTGCACCGCGCCACTTCCTCCAGCGTCTCGCTCACCACCAGCGGATCGAGCCCGTAAGGGTTCTTGTAGATGCGCCCGTCGGGCAGCGTCAGCGCGCTCGGCTTGCCGTCGGTGATCATCACAATCTGCTTCATGTCTTTGCGCTGCCGTGAGAGTATTCGCTGCGCCACGCGCAGCCCCTCGCGCGTATTCGTGTGCCACGGCCCTACCTTCACTCGCGCCAGTTGCGACACCGGCATCTCTTCCGCCGAGTCGTGAAACAGCACCAGCGAGAGCGAATCGCCGGGATACTGGGTGCGAATCAGGTGCGAGAGCGCCATGGCTACGCGCTTGGCCGGGGTGAACCGGTCCTCGCCGTAGAGAATCATCGAGTGCGAGCAGTCCAGCATCACCACCGTTGCGCACGAGCTCTGATACTCGCACTGGTGCACATGCAGATCCTCGTACTCCATATTCAGAGGCAGCCCGATGCCTTCGCGCGCAATGGCCGAACTCAATGTCGCCGTCGCGTCCAGGTTCAGCATTTCGCCAAATTCGTACCGCCGCGATCCGCCGCTCGTCTCAATGCCCGTGGCCCAGTGCCGCGTGTCGTGCCGGCCGTAGCTCGACTTGCCCAGCGTCCCCATCAAATCGCGCAGCGTCTTGAAGCCCAGAAAATCCATGCTCTTGTCGGTCACTTCGAACCGAACCCGGCCCTCCGGCTCGCTCACCTGCCCATCCACGTTTGAAGTGCGCGTGGGCCCATTCATCGGCTGGGAGTCGATGTAGTTCTCCCGCTCCATGCGCTCCATCAGCCGGTCGAGCAACTCATCCAGCGCGCCCTCGGCCTCCATCTGCTGCAGACGGTCGCGCATCTCCTGGTCAAGAAAATCGCCCTTCAGCAGCACGCGGCGCAGCGCCTCGCGCAGATCGTCCATGTTGTGCTGCAAATCCTGAAAATCGCCCCAAGGATTGTAGTACCCCGAGTCGAGCAAATAGTCAGAGAGCCCCTTGAGCAAATCCTCAAGGTCGATCTCCGACGCCAGGTCGCCCGTATATCTGGCGTACCGAACCCGCTTCATCCCTACTCCCTATTGGCTACTCCCTACTCCCTGCCTTAATTCAGCCCGCCTCGCCGCGTCTTCCTCGACCTCTGCCAGTCCTCGAAATCCATTTCCATCTCTTCACGCTGCGGGGCAAACTCGTCGCGCTCGCGCCGGCGCTGATGCTCCTGCGCGGCAAAGCCGTGCTCCTGGCTGCGGCTCAGTTTGCGATGCGCGGCCATCCCCTCCAGCAGAAACTCTGCGGCTGCCACAACGCGCGGCGCCGGGTCCGATGCTTTCGCCGCCAGCGGCTTCAGCTTCTCCATCAGCCCCTGAATCTGCTTCAGATCCTTCAGCGCGTTTGCAGCCGGCTGATCGTCATCCAGCTTGAACGTGCCTCCGAGGTTGAACCACTCCTCAATCTGGCTGGTGTCCTCGCCCTCAAAGTAGCAGTCGTAGATCTTCGCCACGGCAACGCGGATCAACTCCTGCACCACCGTGCCGGCGCCTTTCATCTCGCCCTCGTATTCGAGCTCCAGCTTGCCCGTGATACCCGGGAGCGCGGCGTAGATATCGCCCACGCGCGGCAGCACCAGGTTCTCGCCCGCAATCAGCGCACGCCGCTCCGCGTTTGAAATCACCAGCTCCATGGTTGAAATCGGCAGCCGCTGGCTTACGCCGCTGCGCCTGTCAACCTTCTTGTCTTCGCGCGCGCTGAAGGCCACCTGCTCCACAATCGCGCGCACATATTGCGGAATCTCAATCTGCGCGGCGCCGCGCTCAGCCCACGCCTCCTGCGTGGTAATGGCAATGCCTTCTTCCAGCGTCTCGGGGTAGTGCGTGCGAATCTCCGATCCGATGCGGTCCTTGAGCGGAGTAATAATCTTGCCGCGCGCCGTGTAGTCCTCGGGGTTGGCGCTGAACACCAGCGCCACATCCAGCATCAGCCGCACCGGGTAGCCCTTAATCTGTACATCGCCTTCCTGCATGATGTTGAACAGCGCCACCTGGATTTTGCCCGCCAGGTCGGGCAGCTCGTTGATGGCGAAGATGCCGCGATTGGCCCTCGGCAGCAGCCCGTAGTGCATGGTGAGTTCGTTGGCCAGGTGCTGGCCGCCGCGCGCTGCCTTGATGGGGTCAAGGTCGCCCACCAGGTCGGCGACGGTTACGTCGGGGGTGGCCAGCTTTTCAACGTAGCGCTCGTCGCGGCCCATGTATGCGATCGGCGTTGTGTCGCCTTTCTCGGCGATCAGGTCGCGGCAGCGCCGACACAGCGGCGCATAGGGGTTGTCGCGAATCTCGCATCCCGCCACATACGGCGTATGCTCATCGAGCAGCGTCGTCAGCGCGCGCAGAATGCGGCTCTTGGCCTGGCCGCGCAGCCCCAGCAGGATGAAGTTCTGCTTCGACAACACCGCATTCACAATCTGCGGCACCACCGTGTCTTCATAGCCCACAATGCCGGGAAAGATGGTGTCGCGCGCCTTGATGCGAGCCATCAGGTTAGCGCGCATCTCGTCCTTCACGCTGCGGTTATTCAGTCGCGGCTCAGAGAATAGGGAACTCTTCCTCAGTTCCCCCAGCGTTTGGGGAAGCGTGTGTGCGGCAGGCATCGGGGCTCCTGTTTTTGCTCGAATGCGGCCGGCTGCTTGTGCCTCAGCCGGGCATTCAATTTAGATGCATAAACATCGGGATGGGGAATGCGGCCATATCGACCGTGAATGCAGTATGCTCCCATCGGTGCCGATTGGCAAAACCGGCTGCTCCGCCGCCCGCCACCCTTTCCCCTCCCGCAGCCGCGAACCGCAGATAGCGCTGCAATGCTGGCAAACTCCTTTAGTGGAAATTCTTATGAGCAGCGAATCGCCACGCATTCTTGTTGTGGGGGCCGGGGTCAATGGCTCGGTGTGCGCCGTTGAACTCCATCGCGCCGGTTTCAACGTGACCGTTCTTGCTCGCAACAAGCGCTACCAGGAACTGATGGAGCGCGGAATCGAAATCGAGAACCCGCTCAACAGCGTACGCACCGTGACCAGGGTTCCCGTCATTGATCATCTCGCGCCGGGCGATCTTTATGAATACGTTCTGGTCGTGGTCCGCAAGAACCAAGTGAGGGAACTCATGCCCACGCTCATACAAAACCAGCCGCCGTGCGTGGTATTCATGGTCAACACCGCCCTCGGACCCGAGGAATGGATCTCCGAGCTGGGCGAAGATCGCGTCATGATGGGCTTTGCTTTTGCCGGCGGAAGGCGCGAGGGCAGCCTGGTGCGTGCGATGCGCGCCAAGGGAGCTTCCACGCCCTTCGGCGAAGCCAGCGGAGCTGTCACTCCCCGGCTTGTGCGCCTCATAGGCATTCTCAACCGCGCTGGCCTGAAAGCAAGAGTGGAGCCGCGTATGCCCGACTGGCTTGCCTGCCACGCTGCGGGGGTTGCGCCCCTTGCTCAGCTCCTGCTCAAGCACAATTGCGATAATTACGCCCTGGCCCGCTCCAAAAGCGACATGCGCCTTCTCGCTGCGGCCATTCCCGAGACTCAGGCCGTACTTCGCGCCGCAGGCCGCCGCATCGTTCCGCGCGCCAATGCACTCATCGGCGCCTTACCGCGATTCCTGATCGCCGTTCTCTTTCGCCTTCTTTTGGCTTCGAAATACGGCGAGATCGGCGCTGCCTGGCACTGCTCGCAGGCCCCCGACGAGATGAATCAACTGGCAAAGGAGCTCAAAGAACTCGTCGAACGCTTCGGTCTCCCTGTGCCGGCCCTGCGGCAGATTCTCGCAGACGTGAATTGATTCCGCCGGCTCGCAACCACCGGTAGGTATCTACGGCCGCTTCTCGAGCAAATCCGCGAACGGCAGTGCCTTGGCTCGCTTGTAAAGCACCGGGATCAGCATTTGCGGAAAATCATCGGGCTGCTGCGGCCGTACGACCAGCGGCTGATTGCTCTTTGTGTCGAAGTACTGTTCGGTCGATCGGTGAAACCTTCCCATGATGATCGGACCCTCTGCCTTGTAGTACCATCCCCAATCCGTGCGCAGCTCGAACTGGACATAATCGAGGTATCCCGCCCGCGAATAGCAGGATTCGGTGTACGCTTCGATGTCCTTGGCCGGCGCGCTGGTCTTAACCAGCAGTGACCGGTTCGGATCCTTCCAAACCTCCGCCGAGACACCTTCGCCAGGAGCCAGCTTTGGTACTGACTCGATGTTTTTGAATTCGGTCCAGGCGTGGTGAGCATCAAGCTGCGCAAAAACAAGCTGCGCCGGCCCGCTCGGATTCATCTCGCAGGGCGCAGCATAGAGTCTGATTCCGGAAAAGGAGAGGAGAAGTGCGATGGTTCTTAATCGCGAAGCCATTAGCCATATTATTACCGGTACCGGTTCGGTAGTATAATTTCCTACTGAGGTCACTTTTATGCCTACTGTCGAGAAACTCAGCATCGCGCTTCCCTCTGAAATGGCAACCATCGTCCGCCAAGCTGTGGAGGCGGGCGAATACTCATCTCATAGCGAGGTCGTGCGTGATGCTCTTCGCGACTGGTCGCATAAGCGCAGGCTTCGCGAGCAGGCTCTTGTCAATGTGCGGCAGCGCTGGCAAGAGGCAGTAAGTGACAACTCCGGGGGGCTCGATCCTGACAAGGTCTTCGATCGCCTTGAGACAAAATATAAGAAGGTCGCGCAGAAATCAGCACGCTAATGCGACTTAGGCTTTCAAAGTACGTCTCCGGCGACCTCGAAGAGATTGCCGATTACATTGCGCAAGACAGTCCCCGCAACGCTATCCGCTTGATTCGTCTCCTTCGCCAGCGCATGCAGGAAATCGCGAAGCAGCCTCAGCTCTATCAGCTTCGTCCGGAAATCGGGCATGATGCGCGTCTCGCAATTCTCGGTAATTACGTAATCCTCTTTCGCATTTTGAATAACTCTGTTCGAGTCGAGCGCGTTCTCCACGGTAGCCGCGATCTTTTTCCGATTTCAGCTGAGTTCGAGCTAACCGAGATCGAGAATTGACCTGCCAAAATATCGGGAGAGCCCTGCATCCCGGGCGCTACACTTATCTTTCCCAATTCTTGTGCCGGAGTATTGCCTGTTGCCGGGTTTTTGCGCGTTGCCCCATCTGCTCTCTGCCTCGCTTGCTGCGTTTGTGGCCATCTCTCCCTCGCTTCACGCCGCCACTCGCCTTCAAGCCGCGCCCGTCCCCGACGAGATGCGCTCGTACTTCTTCGCCATCACCGTCGACGGCCAGCGTGTCGACGTGGCCAATGCCGCCGCCAACTTTGAGTTCGCCAGCTTCGATGTCATCGGCCCCGCTGAAATCACCATCACCGCTGCCGAGACCGGCTTCTGGGACCATGGCGTCGACATTCAGCCTTGGCGGCTCGACCTGCACGCCACGCGCAACGGCCAAACCATCCGCTTCCGCATCAACGGGCCGGTCAAGCTCGCCATCTCGCGGCCCAACGACTTTCTCAATCGCGCGCACATGTTGTTTCTCTTCGCCGGCTCGCCTCCTCCTCCGCCGCCCTCCGGCCCCAACGTCACCATCGTTCCCGCGGGCCTGCATCGCGAGAGCCTCAACCCCAAATCCGGCGGCACCATTTACTTGGCGCCCGGCGCGTTCCTTTACGGCAGCCTCAACCTCTGGAACGTCGAGAACGTAAGAGTCATGGGCCGCGGGACGATTGTTTATGACGGCCCGCAGAATCCCGATCACGACGAGGGCTGGATGCAGAAGCCCGACTGGCACTGCATCGGCGCCTGGCAGTCGCGCAACGTCGAGATCGACGGCCTCACCTGCGTCATTCGCTCGAGAACCTGGTCCATCCAGATGAAGGATTCGACCGGATTCACCTACGACGACCTGCGCGTGGTGGGAGGCAACCCCGGCAATGCCAATCAGGATGGCATGGATTGGCTTGGAGGCGGCGACGCGGTGGTTCGCAACTCATTCTTCCGCGCCTCTGACGACGACCTCGCCATGCTCGGCAACTGGGACGGCTACACCGACGCCGACCTTTTGCGTCCCGGCCACGACGTGCGCAACATCCTGGTCGAGAACACCGAACTCTCTACCAGCATCTCCAACGTCGTGCGCCTCGGCTGGCCGCAGAAGATATTCAACTCCTCCAACTTCACATTGCGCAATTCCGACATTCTGCACGCCGGCATCGGCGCCTGTATTCAAACCTTCGCGCTCATCGGGGTCTGGGGCGCGAACGGCGCAAAAGGCAGCCATCAGGGCTATACATTTGAGAATCTCTTCCTCGACAACTGGTACTCGCTCGCGCAACTGGAGCAGGAGCAGCCTTCGCTCTCGAACTTCGTATTCCGCAACATCTGGGCGTTGGGTCAGCCGCCGCTCGCCGCTTCAGCCATCACCGGCGACGTCTCCGGCGTGGTCTTCGACAACGTCAAGTACGGCCAGGCACGGGTTGACTCGGCCGCCGCCGTGCCGCTCACCGTCTCTGGCGGCGCACCCCAGCCGCAGTTCATTGCAACCCATACACCCGTCGCGGCTTTCACCGTTGCGCCGGCCACAGCCTCGCCGCGCAAGCGCGTCGAATTCACAGCGCAACCCGCGCCCAACGCGCGCTACACCTGGCTCTTCGGCGATGGAACCCAGGCCCACGGCCGCCGCGCGCGCCATCGCTTTGCCGATGCGCTCGGCACCCAGCTGGACGGATCGAACGGCGCAGGACGCTACCGCGTTCTGCTGCATGTTGAAGACAAGGCCGGCCACCAGGACTGGGCCGAGCAGGACGTGGTCGTCGTTGACCGCTTGCAACCAGCCGCAACCAACGCCGGCGCCACGCAGCCCGGCCTGGCTTACGGCATCTATCCTGGCGAGTGGACCGAGCTGCCCGATTTCTCGGCGCTCAAGCCAACGCTCACCGGACAATCGCCCAATCTCGAAGCCAACTCCCAGGAATTGACGGGTTACGCCGTTGCATGGGATGGGTTCGTAGACGTTCCTGCCGACGGTGGCTACACCTTCTACCTTCTGGATGCCGATGGCGCACGTTTTGTCGTCGACGGCAGGGAAGTGGCGAAGACCGGCCCGCCTTTCGCGCAGGTGTGCGGATCGCCGGGGAACGCAATGCGCTATGCAGTGGGCTCGCTCGGCCTGCGCGCGGGCAAACACGCGATCCGCGTCGAGGGCCTCTTCTCCGCCTCCAACCAGGCCCCGCGGCTCATGTGGCAGGCACCAAACGCCGCGCTGGCCGATGTGCCGGTGGGGGCCTACACACACGAGGGGAAATAGGGCGCAGTGGTCTCCCACCCATTTCGCGATGAAGCCGCGAAATGGATGGGGCACGGGAGGCTGTGTTTTTCTCTGATCTCTGATCTCTGATCTCTGACCACTGCCGTTACGGCAGCTGCGTTACGTCCCATCCCCCGCCCAGCGACCGCACCAGCCCTACGCTCGCCGCATACTGCCGGCTTTCAATGCCAATTGCGGCAACCTGATTCTGCAGCAGCGTCTGCTCGGCCGTCAGCACCTCAAGGTAGCTGGTTACGCCGCCCTTGTAGCGCGCGTTCGACACATCGAATGATCGTTGCGCGGCGGCAACGGCGCCTTGCTCCACCGTCGACTCCTGCTCCAGAATGCGCAGCGCGGCCATCTGATCTTCCACGTCCTCGAAGGCCAGAAAAACCGTGTTCCGGTAGGCATCGGCCTGGGCCTCGTAGGCGTGCCTCGCTTCGCTCGTCAGTGCATGGCGCTGGCCGGCGTCAAACAGCAGCTCCGCGGCCTGCGCGCCCAGCGTCCAGAAGGAGCTCGGTCCCTGAATCCAGGTGCCGGGATTGGCGCTCTGGAAACCCGCCGTTCCACTCAGAGTGATGTTGGGGTAAAACGCGCTCACCGCGATTCCAATCTGCGCGTTGGCGGCTGCTGTTTGCCGCTCGGCCGCGGCAATGTCGGGCCGTCGCTCGAGCAATTGCGTGGGCACGCCGATAGGAATCTTCGGCAGCTGCCCATCGAGCGGCGACGCCGGAATGGAGAACTGCGAAAGATCGTAGTTGGCGATGGTCCCGATCGCGTGTTCGTACTGCGCCCGCGCCACGCCTGAATCCACGAGTTGCGCGCGAGTTGTTTCAAGCTGCGTGCGCGCTTGGTCCACGTCAACCTCGGTTGCCACGCCGCCCTTCAGCCGCGTCTCGGTCAACTGCTGTTGCTTCTCAAGATCCGCGACCGTATCGGTCAGCAGTTTGCTTTGCGAATCGAGCCCGCGCAGCGCAAAATAATCTGCCGCGAGTTCGGCGTGCAGTGTCAAGGCAACGTTTGCCGCTTCGGCCGCGCTGGCCTGCGCATTGGCACGTGCCTGCTCCACGCCCCGGCGCACGCTCCCCCAAAAGTCCGGCTCCCAGCTTGCCTGCGCGCCCAGCGTCAGGTCGTTGTAAATGGTTGCGTTGGCTTGGTTAAAGAGCGGCTCGTTCTTCGAGTACTGCTCGGGCGTGGCGCCAATGCTGCCGCTCACCGTGGGATAAAGATTGGCGCGGGTCGCCGCCACCTGATCGCGCGCCGCCTGGTAGGTTTCGAGAGCTTGTTTCAACTCGACATTGGTCGAGTCGACTCGCTCTTCGAGATTGTTGAGCTGCGGGTCCTGGTAGATCTCCCACCACTTGCCCTTGAGCATTCCATCGGATGGGTTGGCCGGCTGCCACGCGCCGCCCGCGGGATTCTGGGGCGGCACAATCGAGGCCGCGCCGGTTTCTTTGTAAGCCGCAGGCGCAGTGTAATCGGGCCGGTTGTAGTTGGGGCCAACGGGCTTGCAACCGGCGAGCGCAGCCACGGCACAACACGCGGCAAGCGCCGCGCCGAGGCTCGCGTTCGGCCGCTCTGCGTTCCAACGGCAATTCCCGGCTGGCCTTTTTCCCGGCATCCTACAAGCCTCCCGCTTGCGGCGAGTTGCTTCCCGGTTGCACCACGGTCACCTTCTCGCCCTCGATAATCGAGTCCGGCGGATCCTGGATCACCTGGTCGCTTGCCGTCAGCCCGCTCACCACCTGCGCCGTTGCGCCGTCGTCCTGTCCAATCGTGATTGGCACAAGGTGCGCCACGGTTCCATCTTTGGTTTCCACCACCGTGCCAATCTGCAGTCCATCGCGGCGGAAGATGAGCGCAGCCGTGGGCACAACGAATGTGGGCGCAATCTGCGGCGTCTTGAAGTGCACCTGCGCCAGCGAGCCGGGCATCAGCTTGCCATCGCGGTTGTCCACGTCCACTTCAACCAGCAGCGTGCGGCTCGTGGGATCGATCGCATCCGCGGTCCTCACCAGCGTGCCCTCAAATGCCTTTCCGGGATATTCGGGGAAAGTCAACGGGATCTTCGAGCCCCGCTTGACCACCGTGGAGTAAAGCTGCGGCACATTGGTATAAACGCGCAGCGTCCCAATCGCCTGCATGTGGAAGAGCTCAACGTTCGCTCCCTGGCTGATCAGCTGGCCCGTGTCCACGTTGCGCGCGGTCACCACGCCGTCAAACGGCGCATAGATCTTCTCGAACGACTGCAGTTCCCTGAGCCGCTGCACATTGGCGTGCGCCGACTTGACTGCCGTTTCAGCCGCTGCGGCCTGGGTCACGTACGTATCGGTATCGAATTTCGAAACCGCATCGGTCGTCACCAGCCCCTTGTAGCGTTCGGCCTGCACCTGCGCGTTCTTTTCGTTGGTCTGGGCGGTGGCCAGGTCAGCCTCGGCCTGCGCCAGTTGCTGGTCGAGTTCAGGAGTCGCAATCTCGGCCAGCAGCGCACCCGTCTTCACCCTGGCCCCAATGTCGTAGTACCAGTGAGTCAGGTAGCCGTCGGTCCGCGCGTAGATGGGCGAGTCAGTGTAGGCCGTTACGTTGCCCGGCAGCACAAAATTATCCACCGGCGGGGCCTGTTTGGCCTGCTCCACCTCGACCGTAGGCGCGGCGAACTTTACCGTGTCTGCGGCCAGCACCTTGCCGTCGTGCTTGCGGCTCAGGTAACCGGTCAGCGCCAGCACCCCCAGCACCACCGCCACAACCACCACCGCCATCACCGCCTTGTGCGGCGCGATCGGCGACTGCTCCGGCGCGTGACTCTCGTCATGCAGAGTTCTTGCGTCGTTCATTTCCGATTCGTTAATCATCGCGGATCACTCCCGTGTTCCCCCAGAAGTTGTCAGCCTCTATCAATTTTCTTTCGCCGCGTGACTGTTTGCGGCGCTCAAGCCAGCCGTGAACCACTGAGAAGAAGACTGGCACAAAAAGCAGCGTGGCTACCGTCGCCACCAGCAAACCGCCAATCACGGCGCGCCCCAGCGGCGCATTCTGCTCGCCGCCGTCGCCCAGCCCCAGGGCCATGGGCACCATACCGATGATCATGGCCAGAGCGGTCATGATGACCGGCCGCAGGCGCACAAAACCGGCATTCAGCGCCGCGCGCCGCGCATCGCCCACCAGAATCTCAAGCTGTTCGCGCGCAAAGCTCACCACCAAAATGGAATTGGCCGTGGCCACGCCCATGCACATGATGGATCCCGTCAACGCCGGCACGCTCAAACGCGTATGCGTCAGGAAGAGAAACCACACGATCCCGGCCAGCGCGGCGGGCAGCGCGGCAATAATCAGAAACGGATCGAGCCACGATTGGAAGTTCACCACGATGAGCAGGTAAACCAGCAGGATCGAGAACGCCAATCCGCTGAGCAGGCCGATATAAGAGCGCTTCATGGTCTCGCTCTGCCCGCGCAGAATAAAGTGCGATCCGCGCGGCAGTTGCTTCTGGTAGCGGTCGACAATCTGCTCAATCTGCCGCGTCACGCTGCCCAGGTCAGTTCCTTCCACGTTGGTGTAGACATCGATCACCGGCTGCACGTCGTAGTGGCTCACCAGTCCCTGCTCTGCTCCGGGCACGATGTTGGCCAAATTGCCCAGCACCTCGATCGCCTTGTCTGGCGCGCCGGGAGCCGCTGTAAATGGCGCTCCCGGTGCGGCCGAGGCTGAGGCGCCGGGCGCCAGGGTCGGCGCCGCGCTGCCCGGCTCCTGTATGGTTGCGCCGCCGGTGACAGGCAGGCTCTGGAGCGCGGCCATTGAGTCCAGCTTGTACTGCGGCGCCTGGATCGCGACGTTGTACGAGACGCCGTTGCGCGGGTCGAGATAAAAGTTGGGACTGGTTTGAAAGCTGCCGCTCAGCGTTACCAGCAGGCTTTGCGCCACGTTGGCCTGGGTCAGTCCCACCGATGCCGCGCGGGTCCGGTCCACATTGACGGTGAAATTCGGATAGTTGAACGGCTGCTGAATGCGCGCGTCCACCGCGCCCGGCACGTAGCGCACGTCGTTGAGAATCTTCTCGGCCAGTGCGCGATTGGAGTAGAGATCGGGGCCGACAATCTGTATGTCGATGGGCGAGGACAGCCCGAAGTTGAGAATCTGAGTAACGATGTCGGAGGGCACCGCGTAAAAGGTCACGCCTGGGTATTCGCGGGCCAGCACGTCGCGCAGCCGGTTCAGATACGCCTCGCTCGAGTGATGCTTGCGGGCCATCGTCACCTGGATATCGGCGTCCGACGGGCCGACTGGGGCCGAGGTCGAGTAAGAGAGGTTCAGCGACGAATAGGGCAGGCCGATATTGTCGGTGATGGTGGTCAGCTCGTCGGCCGGGATCACACCGCGTATCGTCTGCTCCAGGTGATCGCATAGCGCGGCCGTTTCTTCAATGCGCGTTCCGGTGTGAGCGCGAACGTGGATGATGAACTCGCCCGAATCGACCGACGGGAAAAAGTCCTGGCCGAGTTCGGGAGTCAAACCGAGCGACGCCAGCGCAAAGACCACAAACAGGACCAGGAACGCGCCGGCGCGATCGATGCAGAGCGTAAGCACGCGCACGTAAAAGTGGCGCAGCTTTTCAAATCCGTGCTCGAAGGCGAGCTGAAACTGCACGAACGGATTGCGGCTGCGGCGTTTGCGTTCCACCTCGGCATCGTCGTGCTCCTTGAGCAGATACAGGGCCATGGTGGGCACAAGCGTTCGGGAGAGCAGGTAGCTGGCCAGCATGGCGAAGACCACCGCTTCGGCCATGGGAACAAAGAGGTACCTCGCCACGCCGCTCAACAGGAACATGGGCACAAACACGATACAGATAGCGAGCGTTGAAACGAAGGCGGGAGTGGCAATCTGCGCCGAGCCCTCAAGGATCGCCGCTTCGAGTTCCCTGCCCATCTCAAGGAGGCGATTGATGTTCTCGATTGCCACCGTCGCGTCGTCCACCAGGATGCCGACCGCGAGCGCCAGGCCGCCCAGCGTCATGATATTGACGGTTTCGTGCAGCGCGTAAAGCAAAATCAGCGAACTAAGAATCGAGAGCGGAATCGAAACCGCGATAATGAGCGTCGAGCGCCAGCTGCCGAGAAAGACGAGGATCATCACGGCCGTCAGGCAAGCGGCGATGATGGCTTCGCGCACCACGCCGGAGATGGCGGAGCGCACAAAGATCGACTGGTCGGTGAGCGCGTCGATGCGCATGGTGGGCGGCAACTGGCCCTTGAGGGCCGGGTTGGCCAGGATCGCCCGGATGCTCTCGATAATGTCAAGCGTGGAGGCCGTGCCGGTCTTGAGCACGTTCATGATCACGCCGCGCCGGCCATTCACCCGCACAATGTTGGTTTGCGGCGGGTTGCCGTCACGCACGTGAGCCACGTCGCGGATATAGACCACCGCGCCATTCACCGCCCTGATAGGCATATCGTTGATTGCATCGATCAACGACGGCGCCGAGTTGGTTTCAACCTGGTACTCGAACTTGTCGAACTTGACCGTGCCCGAGGGCGCAATCACGTTCTGATTGGTAATGGCGGTAACCACGTCGGCCGGCGACATTCCCCGCGCCTGCAGCGCCGCCGGGTCCAGGTCCACTTGAATCTGCCGCTGCTTGCCGCCATAAGGGTACGGCGTCTGCGCGCCTTCCACCGTGGCCATCTGGATGCGGATGGTGGTGGTGGCCAGATCGTTCAATTGCGTTTCGCTCAGGCCCTGTCCCGAGAGCCCCAATTGCATGATGGGTACGCTCGACGCGTTGTACTGGATGATGAAGGGCGGCGTCGAGCCCGGCGGCAGCGAGCGCAGTTGCACCTGGCTGATCGACGTTATCTGCGCCACCGCCTGCGCAATGTTCACGTGCGGCTTGAAAAAGACCTTGATGAGGCCCACGCCCACCAGCGACTGCGACTCGATGTGGTCGATGTCGTTTACCGTCGTCGTCATGCCGCGTTCGGCGTTGGTCACAATGCGGTTGGCGATCTGGTCGGCCGAGAGGCCCTGGAAGTTCCACACCACCGTGACGACAGGAATATCGATGTTGGGAAAGATGTCCGTCGGCATCGACGCAATGCTGAAGACGCCAAGAATCAGAATCAGAAGCGCAAAGACGACGAAGGTATAGGGCCGTCTCAGCGCGAGCCGGACAATCCACATCATAAGGCTGGTCTTCGCTCCTCGGCCGGCGTCATCGTGGTGCTCTTTCCGGCAGCCTGAATGCCGCTGAAGTTCACGCGAGAGATAGGATCAGCGGCGTCCCGGCCCGCTCGCACCGGCTCATCGGGTCCCTGGACCGGGGTGCGAGCTGCCACCCTCTGTCCTTAACGCAGTTGAATCTACCATGGTAGTCGAACGGATGAGGCACGCAGAATTCGGTGTCCTGGGACACGCAACGCCGGTACCCATCCAAGGTGATGAGGCCGCGCCCCTGAAGAACCTGAAGCCCCCAAACAGGTTGCGCTGAAAGGTCTTCTCTTATGATGCCGCGGGCCCGAAAAAGGCCGTATGACCACACCCCTATAGGACGACCCCGCACCAGGGAACGATGCTTTTTCCCCTCGAGCCGCATACCGTGATGTAAGCTGCGCCGGATCAGTGGTTCTCGCCAAGCAGCGCCTCAATCCTCGCCGCCAGCCCCGCAGGCTTCGTCCTCGGCCCGAAGCGCGCCACGACCCTCCCGTCGCGCCCAACCAGAAATTTGGTGAAATTCCAGCGGATGCCGTCGCCCAGCGGCCACCGGAACCGGGCCGGCTTTTCCCGGTTCAAGAACCTGTAAAGCGGGTGCGCGTTATTTCCGTTCACATCGATTTTGGCGAATAGGTAAAAGCTGACCCCGCAGTTGCGCTCGCAAAACGAAGCAATCTCGCCGGCCGTTCCTGGCTCCTGCCGGCCAAACTGGTTGCATGGGAATCCAAGTACAACCAGCCCCCGGTTCCGGTATTTGCGATGAAGCGCTTCAAGCCCGGCGTACTGCGGCGTAAACCCGCATTTGCTGGCGGTGTTCACAATCAGCAGCACCTTGCCCCGGAACTCGCCGAGCGCGACGTTGCGGCCGTCGAGCTGCTCGGCGCTGAATGCGCAAATAGTGTTGTCAGTCTCGCTCATGGTGCCTCGCGCAGCAGGAAGCAGCCGGTCGCCGTCCTCGGTCCCTCGTTCCCTTGTTCCCTGTTCCCTGATCCCTGTTTCCCATTCTTTGCGTCTAAACAGCATTCTGCCACGTGCAGACAAGATGCACAGGCGTCGAAACCCGCCTCGTTCCGGTAGACTGTGGGATGGGTGCCCAACCGGCCGGACTTCGCCGCATCTCGCCCAGGCGGAATGAGAAGGCGCAGAGTCCGGCGCAACGGCAGCAACAATATGCTGTCCGATGCATCTGAGCGGGAGCCCGGCCCTGGGTCCGAAGGCGGCAAGCGCGGCAGGGGGATTACGAAGGAAGGAACGTTGTCCGTGCCGGCAGCCAGATCCAGCCGTTTGGGCCGGGTCGGTGCGGTCAAATATAATCAGTCTTTCCTCGACGCAGGATACGATTTTGAGCAATGAGGGTGTGCATATTCTTCCCGTGAAGCCGAACCATGGACCGCACCAGTACTTTTTGTGCTCGCCGCAGGGCCGCTGCCCGGTGAAGTTCAAGCACACTTTTATATCCCGCTTCGTGGGGTTGGCTGGCCGCGGCGCTCGCCTGCTGCTCGTGGCGCTGCTGGTGTTTGCCGCCGTCTCCGCCATGGCGCAGACTCCCGACACCATTGACAGCATCCGCGTCATCGGCAACCGCCGCATCCCCAAAGAGACCATTCTCGCCCGTCTTTTCATCCATCCCGGCGACACCTACGACATCAACACCATCGAGGCCAGCTTCCAGTCGCTGTGGAACACGTCCTACTTTGAGAATCTGCGCGTGGAGCGCGAGGACACTGAAAAGGGCATCATCCTCAACATCTTTGTCCGCGAAAAACCCAATATTCGCGAAATCAAGTACAACGGACTGAGCTCCATCTCCCAGTCCGACATCCTCGATCGCTTCAAGAAAGAGAAGGTCGGGCTGTCGGAGGACGGCCAGTACGATCCCACCAAGGTGAAGCTGGCTGAAACGGTGATCAAGCAGATGGAGGCCGAGCACGGCCATCAGTTCGCCACCATCAAGACCGACGTCAAGACCATGCCGCCGGCCTCGGTGCAGATCACCTTCAACGTCAAGGAAGGCCCAGTAGTGAAGGTCGGCAAAATCAAGTTTGTCGGCAACACCCATATTGCCTCGATCTACCTGCGCAGGTCGATGAAGAACCTGAAGCCCATCGGCATTCCCTACTCGATCATCTTCGAGGACATCTTCGCGCAGACCTACGATGCGTCGAAGCTCGAAGAAGACACTGAGCGCGTGCGCCAGGCTTACCGCGACAAGGGATACGCCAACGCAGCCGTCGAGCAGCCCAAGACGCAGATCCGCGACGAGGGCGGCTTGAACTTTTTCACCTTCCGCCCCAACAAGGGCAAGCGCATCGATATTCTGCTCCCCATTGAGGAGGGCGGCCGCTATCGCCTCTCGGATATCTCCTTCACCGGCAACAAGGCGGTGAAGAACGTCAAGGCCCTGCGCGCGACCTTTCCCCTCAAGGACGGCGACTGGTTCAACGCTACCGATATCGGCAAAGGACTCGACAACCTGAAGAAGGCCTACGGCCAACTCGGGTACATCAACTTCGGCGCCATTCCCCAGGTGCACTACGACGACCAGAAGAAGACCGTCTCAATCAACGTCGATATCGACGAAGGCTATCCGTTCTACGTCTCGCGCATTGAGTTCCAGGGCAACACCATCACCCGCGACAAGGTCATCCGCCGCGAACTCATGCTCGATGAGGGCTCGGTGTACAACTCCCAGTTGTGGGAGTACAGCCTTCTCCGCCTGAACCAGCTCGAGTACTTCGACCCGCTCAAGGTCGATCAGGACTCCGAGGCCCATCAGGATCCGGACGCCCACACCGTCGAGCTGCTGCTTAAAGTGCACGAAAAGGGCAAGAACTCGATCGGCATGAACGGCGGCATCAGCGGACTTTCCGGCGCCTTCATCGGCCTCAACTACCAGACCAACAACTTCCTCGGCCTGGGAGAAACGCTGAGCCTGCAGGCCAACCTGGGCTCCATCAGCCGCCAGTTCCTCTTCGGCTTCACCGAACCCTACTTCCGCAACCGGCCCATCAACATGGGATTCCAGATCTTCAACCAGAAGCAGGACTTTAACGCCTCCAAGAACTACCAGGGCACCTCCGGCCTGTCTCCGAATCTGAGCGCTGCTGTGCAGTCTCTTACCCAGAATTACAACCAGTCTTCCAAGGGTATAAACCTCTCAATCAGCTACCCGCTCAAGCGCCACGCCTTCCAGCGCATAGGTCTCACCTATTCGTGGACCAGCTCGAACATCACGGCCTTCAGCGCCGCCTCGCAGACTTTCTTTCAGACCATCGCATTCCGCTCCGGCGTGCAGTCGTCAAATGCTCTGGCCGGCATCATCAACAGCTACATTTCGCTCAGCTACGCCTATAACACGGTCAACAACCCCATCCGCCCGCATCAGGGCAAAGAGATTACGGCCGCGTTCCAGACCTCGGGCCTGTGGGGCAATGTGCGCTACCTTGAGCCGATCGTAGCTTACAAGCGCTTCATCCCCATGCACTACCTGATTCCCAGCCCAACCGGGCGCAACGTGTTGGGCGTGCGCGCACAGCTGGGTTATATTCAGGGATTCGGCGGCGACGTGGCTCCTCCGAACAACCGCTTCTACTCCGGCGGCGAAATGGAGATGCGCGGCTTCGATGTACGCGGCGCCACGCCCTATGGCTATGTGCCGACCCGGGTCAACTTCCAGCTCACCAATCCCGACGGCACCTGCGTGCCGCGCGATCCCGCCAACCCCGAAGACAACCAGTGCATCCAAGTGCCTCTGCCTATCTACGGAGTGGCGTCGATCGGCGGCGATAGCAACCTGACTGCCAACGCGGAGTATCGCATCCCGGTGGTCGGGCCGTTCACCTTCTCGCTGTTCGACGACTTCGGCATCGACAGCGCTGTGAACCACAACCAGTTGAAGCAGAGCCCCGAGGGATTTGCCACGCTCACCGCGCCGCTCTACGGCTGCCCGGTGTACAACAACGGTTCCTGCCAGGGCGGAATTCCAGGCTCGGATGTCGGGTTCAAGCCGAATATCCGGCCAATCAGCGGCACCAACTTCGTTCCGCGTATGTCAACCGGCGCGGAACTGGGCGTGTTCATGCCCATCATCAATGCTCCCTTCCGCATCTACTACGCGTACAACCCGCTGCGGTTGTTCGAGACGCCGTACTGCAACGATGTGCTGGTCGGCGGTCACCAGGGCAGCTGCTCGGCCGAGCTCATCACCCGGGCCATGTTCCCGCCCGGAGGCGCCGGCGACTACTCCTATAACGAGGCGCGCCAGGCTTACGGCTCGCGCTATGTCTTCCGCGAACCCCGCAAGACCTTCCGCTTCACCATCTCCACCACGTTCTAGTTCTGAAGTCAGTCCAGCGAATAAGGCCGCCCCACGGGGCGGCCTCTCCGTTTGAGACAGATTTTCAGGCGGTCTCCATAGGCTGCCGAATAACTCGACGGAAAGGCACGGCTGTGGCCGCGTCCTGACACTTCGCGCCTCACAATCCATTTCTCAGCAAGCCGTGAAAAGGTGACCTCTCACATCCGGGTCATGAAACAGCGTCTATATCTTCGCTTCTGAGACAACCAAATCCGGACGCTCGGGCATCCATGCCGTCAGCCGGAGTACGGGCCCAGCGGAGGTTCTATCATGACTCGCTGCAGGCGTCTGGTTGTTCTTATCCTTTCAGGCTGTTTGATCCAGGTCTTCTCGGAATACGCGGTCGCCCAGGAGTTGACCACCACTTCTCCCAGCCTCCCACTCCTCAAGCCGGTTTTTTATGCGACCTACCCGCAGATCGTGCGCATCCGTTACCTGGAAGGTGATGTGCGCGTAGCGCGCGGCAGAGAGGGCGACAAGGTGAGCGGTTCAACCTGGGAAACGGCTGTTGCCGACCTGCCGCTCGCCACCGGTTTCAACCTGGTGACGGGCGCAGGGCGCGCGGAAATCGAGTTTGAGGACGCATCGACGGTGTATCTCGCCGAGAACTCTGCGCTCACGTTCAACGATATTCACACCACCGGCGGAGTTCCGTACACGAACATCGCGCTGCTGTCAGGCACGGCCACTCTGCACGTGCGCCCCATGTCTGCCGGCGAGTACTTCACCTTGGTCACTCCTACCGGCTCGGTCAAGTCGCGGTATCCCGAGCAGATGTATGTTCGCGTGACCAGCTTCGTCGACGGATCGGAAATGACTTTTCTGAGAGATATGACTGTCGGCTTGGCGGGTCCGCCGCCAATGGCGATGAAATTCGCTAAAGGCGATACGTGGGTGGATAGCGGCCATGGATGGGCGAAACGGGCCGCATCCGGGCCCTCTGGTTCATTGGCGGCGTGGGATGCGTGGGTGGATAACCGCGTAACGGCGCGAGAGCAGGCTGAAGCCGCCATGATGAAAGCCTCGGGACTGACAGAGCCGATTCCGGGTCTTGCGGACATGCAGGGCCAGGGCAGATTCTTCGACTGCGCACCCTACGGCACCTGCTGGGAACCTACGGCGGCAGATGACCAGGACCATAAGGATGACGGTGCGCGTGAATCGCAGTCGTCCGTGATGCCGAGTGCGCAGAAGCCGACAGTGCTGGCGTCAGTCTCGACAGCAGTTGCGCAGTCGCCGGGAAAAACTGCCGCACCGGAGCCGCCGGGAGCGGTTGCCGGACAGGCGCCAGGTACGGCGTCGGCGAGCACAGCCCACCCCATAAAACGGTTTGAGCGCCTGGATTTCTTTCCCTGCTCTTTCGGCACGATTCGTGAGCTAGTGGAGCGCGATCTTGTCACGGGCAAGGAACGAGTGACCTGGAGCCTGGAACCCCGGACTGACGATCGTTACGACTGGGCCGTGTGCCACGCGGGCTCCTGGATTCCTCGCGGCCACCATTATGTGTGGGTAGTGGGACACAAGCGGCACCACCATCCTCCCATTCGCTGGGTCAAGCAGGGCAGAAACATCGCGTTTGTGCCGCTGCATCCGGGCGACGTGAAGGGCAAACCGCCGCTGAACGTGCGAGAGCGTGCCTTTCAAGTGAAGGACGGGGGGAAATTGGCTGAAGTCATGACCTTAAATCCAAAACGCGAGACGAGAGTGCTGGACGCCCCACCGAAGGAATTCGCGAGACCGTACTTCGAGCCTTTGGCGAAGGCCGGTGACCCCCGCCTTGAGGTACGCAAGCTGGGTGAGACGCCCGTGGCCGGCAAAGGTCTGGGACCGGTGCTCGTCTTCGATCGTAAATCGCAGAGCTTCCTGTTGGAGCGGCAGGTGACGCAGGGAAGCAAGACAACCGCAGAGAGGATACCATTCAACGGAATGCGAGGCACTCTGCAGGCGCGGGTGGAGGGCGTGGACGCGCGCGGCGACTACAGCACACGTTCCTACTCCGGAAGCTCGGGCAGATCCTCCGGAGGCAGCGGTGGAGGCGCACGCGGAGGAAGCTACGGTGGCAGCGGGGGCGGAGGCTCTCGTGGCGGCGGAGGCTCTGGCGGCGGATCCAGCGGCGGCTCACACAGCTCTGGAGGCGGCTACAGCGGAGGCGGCTACAGCGGAGGCAGCGGAAGCAGCGCATCCAGCGGCAGCAGCGGCGGCGGGGCTAGTCGCCGCTAAAGCACTCTCACCGTCTCTGTGAGAGCGAAACTGCTGCGGACCATGCGTCCCTTGGAATCGATGCAGGCTCTGTTGAGCCGCAGGGACTCAACAGCCTATAGCTCTTCTTGCCTCCATACGCAAAAACGGCGCTCCGGTAGCCGGAACGCCGTTCTCTGAAACCTCCGCCCCTGCCCAATCGCCTTGCGGCGAGGGCTTCAGCGGCGCGGTTTGGTCCTACTTCTTCTTGCCCTTCTTGCCGCCCTTCCTGGCTTTCTTTCCGGCCTTTTTCCCGGCCTTCTTTACGGCCTTCTTGACAACCTTGGCCGCCTTTTTCGCAGCCTTCTTGGCGGGCGCCTTCTTGGCTGCCTTTTTGGCCGGAGCCTTCTTCGCAGCCTTCTTGGCGGGCGCCTTCTTGGCTGCCTTTTTGGCCGGAGCCTTTTTCGCAGCCTTCTTGGCAGCCGCCTTCTTGGGTGCCTTTTTGGCCGGAGCCTTTTTCGCAGCCGCTTTCTTGGCTGCCTTTTTCGCCGGAGCCTTCTTTGCAGCCGCTTTCTTGGCCGGAGCCTTCTTGGCGGGCTTGGGCGGCGCCGGAGCTGGCGCTTCGGCTACTGGCTCATCATCGTCCGACGAAGTAACCACTCCCACGATTTCGACTTCGTCTTCCTCTTCCACTTCACCCCGATCGGGGTCAACTTCAGCCGGCTCCCCGGTTGGTTCGCCTGCACTCATTGCGTACATCTTGTACACGTCATCCATCCGATTGCCTCCAGCGGCGCGCCGCTGCTGTATTCATTCGTTTGTCCGCATTGCCGAACAAAAAGACTCCGCATGCGGAAGTATGAACAATCTTGCACGCAACGCATGCAAAAGACAAGAGAGTACTTTGTTGACTCGCGATTTTTCTATTTTTGCGAGGGGTTCGATGCAGGCTGGGAGCGTTTGTGCGTGGCGCCGGCGTCGGTTTTTCTTTGTTCGCTCTTCGCGGCCGGCGCGCTTGCGGTCTTTTCGCTCGCCTTCTTTTGTCGACCGGCCGTGCCCGTGCCCGTGCCCTTCTGTGTCCCGGTTGCGCCGGTCCTGCCGCCCGATGCGCTGGCATGGCGCCGCCTTGAAGATCGATGCGCCTGCACCACGGGCTCGGCCACATGCAGCCTGCGTCCCGGCTCAACCTTTGTGCCGGTCAGGTTGTTCCAGCGCCGCAGTTGCGCCAGCGAAACGCCAAAGCGGTCGGCAATGGTGACCAGCGTATCGCCTCGCCGGGTGATGTACCAGGCCATCCGCGTCGAGGGCGCCAGCTCCGGCGCCACCGGCACAATCACCGCATCCTTGCCCTCAAGGCTGTCGGTCTCGGCGAGCTGGTTTGCGCCGGCCAACTCTGCCGGCCTCACGCGATACTCATTCGCCACCGAGGCCACCGTATCGCCGGCCGCTACAGCGTGGTATCGCCACGAATTGCGATGCGCCTCGGGAATGAAGTCGACCCGCTGGTTGAACAAATCGGCGGTTCCGGCCGGCAGGTGCAGGTCGAACGATGACTCGGGCGGCGTCACCATCCGCAGCAGGCTCGGATTCAGCGCCTCGAGTTCATCGATCGGCGCACCCACCAGGTCCGACACCAGGCGCAGGTCAATCGAGTAATTCACCGTCACCGTATCGGTCAGCACCGGGGGATCGAGCGTCACTTCGTCGAATCCGTATTGCGTGGGGTGGTTGGCGATGATGATGGCCGCCAGAATCTCAGGGACGTAATTGGCCGTTTCGGTGGGCAGTTCGTGGCGCTTGTACAACTCCCAGAAGTCGGCGTAGCCGGTCCGCTGCACCTCGCGTTGGATGTTGCCTGCCCCGTGGTCGTAAGCGGCCATGGCCAGGTACCAGTCGCCGAGCTGGTCGTAAATGTACTTCATGTACCGGGCGTAGGCGCGTGTCGACTTCTCAGGGTCGAACCGCTCATCCACGTACTGATTCCGTTCCAGCCCGTAATTGCCTCTGGGCATGAACTGCCACATGCCGCCGGCGCGCGAGCGCGGGTTCATGGCCCGCGGCTGGAACCCCGATTCGGCCACGGCCAGGTAGATCAGGTCCTGCGGCACGCCTTCATCGGCCAGCACCCGCTGGATCATGGCCTTGTACCGGCCCGCCCGCTCAAATGAGTGCAGCAGCGTATTGTGGCCCCTCTGCGTATAGGCAAAGAAATTGATGTACGCGGCGATGTAGTCGTTCATCACCAGCGGCAAGTCCGACTTGGTCGTCGCCAGGTCGGCTCGCGCCTTGGCCACCAGGTTGGGGTCCACGGCAAAGGTCACGTCGCTGGCCACATCGGCCGGCGTCTCTTCCTCTTTGGGCACAAATCCGTTGCCCTGTTTCAGCGCCTCCATTTCCAGGCCGTTTACCTGGTCCACAATTTGGTCGAATTCGTCGCTGAGCTGCTGATTGCCGCGGATGTCGATGCCGCTCGAAAGCATGAGGTCAACAGCGCGGTCGAACTCCACCTTGGCCTCGGCCAGCATGCCTTTCTTGTAGTCCGCATCGCCAAGGGCGTAGGCCGCCTCAACCTGCTGAATCAGGTCGTGGACGCGCTGCTGCTCGCCGCTTGAGGGTTGCGGGAGCGTGGCCGCCTGGGTTGGTTTGTATACCGCAGCCGACGCCGGAATCGCCGGCGCCGTGGCCTGGGGAAGCTGAGGGTTGGACGCGCTCACCGGCGCCTCAGGTCCGCATCCTGCCAGTGCAATCGCCAGCAGGGGCAGAACCAGCAATGCACGACCTGTGGGCAACGAACGATTCCAACTCATATGCAGGTAAGGACGCGGCTTTTGACCGGATCAGGAATCCGCGTGAGGAATCAGGATGCGTGCAGGGTGCCGTTCGCCGCGGCGAACGGCACTCCAATGCATCAACTCCCCCTACTCCAATTCCTGATCCGGTTTCGGCCGGCGTCACGACTCGGAGGGCACTCTTCCGATGATAAGCTATGCCATGGAGGCGAAGCACGCGACGCGGGCGAAAGCCCTTAGGGTGTATCGACATATACGGGTGGGCAGCGTTGCGAGGATAAATCGGCTCAGACGAGGCGGAAGACGCAGACCTTGGTGGTTCCAAGGCGAGGACGACAAGGAAGTATGCGCCGATTCTGTCCGCAGCCCCGGGTCCCAAACACGCGGTCTTGGCGAGTTTGGGTGGAAGCCTTCGGGACGGGGCCATTTTCCCTCATCTCGTTGTCGCTCGCCGCTAGCAGATGTCCAATCTGCGTCGCGACTCGCTTCTGGAGCTGAAAAAATGGCTCCCGTCGCTGTCCCGCCTGTATATGTCGAAACACCCTGGTTTTGAACGACTATGGATGCACGTTTCATACGCAACTTCGCCATCATCGCCCACGTCGACCACGGTAAGTCGACGTTGAGCGACCGTTTGCTTGAACTCACCGGCTCAGTGACTGAGCGCGAGATGCATGCCCAGGTCCTCGACGCCATGGACCTGGAGCGCGAGCGCGGCATCACTATCAAGGCCCACGCCGTTCGCATGGTCTACAAGGCCAAGGACGGCAACACCTACCAGCTCAACCTCATCGACACACCCGGCCACGTGGACTTCAGCTATGAAGTCTCGCGCTCGCTGGCCTCTTGTGAGGGCGCGTTGCTGGTGGTCGACGCCAGCCAGGGCGTTGAGGCCCAGACCCTGGCCAACGCCTATCTCGCCATCAATCACGGCCTCGAAGTCATCCCGGTCATCAACAAAATCGATCTGCCCTCGGCCGACATTCTCCGCACGCAGGAGGCCATTGAGCAGGCGGTCGGCCTCGACGCCACCGACGCCATCCCCGTCTCCGCGAAAACCGGCCAGGGCGTATCCGACGTGCTTGAGGCGGTCGTGCACCGTCTCCCGCCCCCCAATGCCGATCCCGACGCGCCGCTGCAGGCGCTCATCTTCGACTCCTGGTTCGACGCCTACCGCGGCGTCATCGTGCTGGTCCGCGTCATGCAGGGCACCATGCGCAAGGGCCAGCGTATCCGGTTCATGTCGAACGGCACGGCATACGACATCGAATCCATGGGCGTGCTCTGCCCCAAGCCGGTCGAGATCGGCGAGCTTAGCGCCGGCGAAGTGGGCTTCTTCGCCGCCACTATCAAGAACGTGGCCGATACCCGCATCGGCGATACCGTTACCCACGATGGGCGCCCCGCCGCCGAGGCTCTCGCCGGCTTTGAAGACATCAAGCCCATGGTCTTTGCGGGCCTCTACACCGTCGATTCGCACGAGCACACGCTGCTGCGCGATGCTCTCGAAAAGCTCCGCCTCAACGACTCATCGTTCTTCTTCGAACCCGAGAGTTCGGTCGCCCTCGGCTTCGGCTTCCGCTGCGGCTTCCTCGGACTGCTGCACATGGAAATCATTCAGGAGCGGCTGGAGCGCGAATACCAGCTCGACCTCATCACCACTGCTCCCGGCGTGCGTTACCACATTACGCTCACTGACGGCACTGTCCTCGAGGTCGACAACCCCTCGCGCTGGCCCGAGCCCACCTACATCGAGTCCATCCGCGAGCCCGTGATCATGGCCAAGATTCTCACCAACGAAGAGTACGTGGGCGGAATCCTGAAGCTGGTGGAAGAAAAGCGCGGCCGCCAGGTCAACTTCGAGTACGTTACCGCAACGCGCGTGATGATTACCTACGAGCTGCCGCTGAACGAGATCGTGCTCGATTTCTACGACCGCCTCAAGTCCATCTCGCGCGGCTATGCCTCGCTCGACTACCAGCTTGCCGGCGAGTGGGAGTCGCCCATGGTGAAGCTCGATGTGCTGGTCTCAGGCGAACCCGTTGATGCGCTCTCCATCATCGTGCACCGCGACCACGCTTACGAGCGCGGCCGCGCGCTGGTCTCAAAGATGCGCGAGCTCATTCCGCGCCAGCAATTCGAAGTGGCCATCCAGGCCGCGATCGGCGCAAAGGTCGTTGCCCGCGAAACCGTCAGCGCCCTGCGCAAAAACGTCCTGGCCAAGTGCTACGGCGGCGATATCACCCGCAAGCGCAAGCTGCTTGAGAAGCAGAAAGAGGGCAAAAAGCGCATGAAGCGCATCGGGAAGGTAGACATTCCGCAGGAAGCATTCCTGGCGGTGCTGCGCGTGGGCGAAGATCAACAGAAATAGCAAGCCCCAAGGAAATGCGAAAAGCCCTTTTGTTACTTCGCGTTCACACCGGATTGTGGAAACTTCCCGGTGCTTCGGGTGATTCACCTCACCGGGAGGCCCTGGGATCTACGCCGGGTTTGTGGCGCATTTGTAATTGAAAAATAAGGGTTTGCCCTTCCTACCAAAACCGATTAGCAGCTGACAAGAGAAGAATTTGACTATTTTTCGATGCGATCCAGAGAGTCTTCCACAAGTTTTTCCACAGATCGAGCCGTGGAAATCCCCTGGCGACGACCTCGTTTCGACCCCACCCGCCAGCCCATCTCAACCAGGCACGAATCGAGGGTGCCCCATCCTGGCGACGTCTTTGTTTCTGTCGCCAGGGTGGGATAGCACGAGCCCCGATGCGGCGACCTCTACCCGGCACGAACTGGGCAAACACTCTTACCAAATGCAAAAGCCCCGCAAAGCGAGGCTTTTGGCGTGGAGCTCAAGACCAGATTAGTGGCTGGTCGCGGGCTTGGCGGCCGGAACCGGGGCAGAAGGCGTACCAGTTGCCGCCGACGGCGGAGGCGCCGGAATACCCGACTTCACGTTGTAAGCGTCAATCACCGCCTTGGTGATATTCGTGTTCTGGCTGGCGAAGAGTACCGGTGACTGCTGCTCTGAAATGTCGAGAATCAGCGTGAACCCCTGCTGCTCGGCATAGGCCTGCATCGAGTCGTAGACCTTCGACGCCAGAGTCTGATAAATATCGTTCATCTGCTGCTGGAAGTCGGTCTTCGCATCCTCGGCATCGCGGTCAAGCTGCTTCTTTTTGGTGTCGATGGCGTTGGCCCGCTCGTTGCGCTGGGCGTCGCTGAGCGTGGCTCCCTGGGCCTGCAGCTGCTTGGTCAGGGTATCCACTTCCGTACTCAACTCTTTCAGGTGGTCCTGCCGGGGCTGAAACTTCTTTTCCAGGTCGGCAAAGTCCCGCTGACCCTCGTTGGTCTGGGCGACAGCAATCTGGAAGGCGATGACGGCGATCCTGCTGGGTTGAGCGGTGGCGGGCGGCGTGGCTGCCGGGGCGGCGGGTGTTTGGGCGGCTGCGCCCAGGACCATGCCCGAGGCCAGCATAACGATGAGTGCAAGCGAACGCTTCATTTGAATCTGAAACTCCTTCGAAATTCCTGAGTGGCTCACTAATTAGACGGTTGCGCGAGCCTGTGCCTCCTGAGAAACCTCACGATCTTTTTTAGCGGAAAATCTCAAGCCCGGATGGGCCAGAGGCGGAAAAAAGATACGGATGGAGACATCAGCAGGAACTAGAGAGGATTATACGGCACGAACCTTGAAATCCCATTGAAGCGGGAGCCAGCCGGAAACCGGGAGGGCAGCAAAGCAAAGGCCCCGCTGAGCGGAGCCTTTGGGCATTCGTATCGCGCCAGATCGGGATTACTTCTGGGGTGTTGTCTGCGGACCGGGTGCTGCAGGCAGGGCGCTCTGTGCCGGCGCTGGCACTCCCGACTTCTCGTTGTACGCGTCGATCACCGCCTTGGTGATGTCGATCGAAGGCACGGCGTAAAGCACCGTCGGGCTGTCCTGCGACTGGCTCGCATCAAGCACCAGCGTGTAGCCGTGCTTGCTTGCGTAGTCAGTCATCACGTCGCCCACTTTTGAGGCAATGCGGTTCACCAGCTCCTGCATGTCGGCCTGGAAATCGCTCTGCGCATCCTGCGAGTCGCGGTCCAGCTGCTTTTTCTTTTCATCGATGGTGCGGGCGCGAGCTGCGCGCTCGGCGTCGCTCAGCGTAGCCCCCTGCGCCTGCAGTTGCTTGGTCAAGGTGTCGATCTGCTCGTTGAGAGCCTGGAGCTGTTGGCGCTTGGGATCGTACTTCTTCTGCAGGTCGGCAAAGTCGCGCTGGAACTCGTTGGTCTGGCTCACCGCAGCGCGGAAAACAATGACGGCAACCTTGGCCTGGACCGGTGCGGGTGCTGCCGGCGTTGCGGCAGCGGGTGTGTGGGTGGCGGGAACTTGGGCGGCAGCCAAGGCAGTTCCCAGGAGGATGGAAGCAACAGAGAATGGCAGATACTTCATGCGAGTTGAACGGCTCCTTCAATTCTGATGGCGGCTCTTGCCCCTCAATGTCGATTGGGGTTCCACCGCACTCACGCCGACCGATTGCGTTTGAGCGTTTCAGCGCATCGAACTCTCACCGGCAGCGCGGATGTTTCCTGCAGGCACGCGAAAAGCGTTGCGACGCGCGGTGACAAGGCACACGTAAACATCGCCAGGAACTAGACGAATTATAGGTGCGCCGGGGGTGGGAACGTCAAACCAGCAGCGCAGGATTCAAGCACCAGCAAAAAACTGGGCGCCCCGGGGCCGGGATCCCCACGGACAGGTCTTCGTCCGCGGGGTAGAGATCCCTCGCACTTGGGGACCTGGGAAGCACCTTGCTAACCCCGCTAACTCCGCTCGTCCTACGGAATCGCCGCCAGCACCTCGCTTGCCGAGTCTGCCGGATTCACCTTCACCCACACCTGCTTGATGTTTCCCTGGGGATCGATGAGGAAGGTATTGCGATTGGCGATGACGACGTTGCCAAAGCTGCCCAGCGAACCGTACGCGCTCACCACGGAGTGGCTGGTGTCGCTCAACAGGTGAAAGGTGAGCCCATCCTTGGCGCAGAACTGTTTGTGGCTGTCGCTCGAGTCAACGCTTACGCCCAGAATCACGGCGTTCTTTGCCTCGAACTGGCTCAGCGAGTCCTGGAACTTGTGGGCCTCGATGGTGCAGCCGGGAGTCATGTCTCTCGGATAGAAGTAAAGGACCACCCACTTGCCCTTGTACTGGCTGAGCGAGATGGGGGTGCCGTCCTGCGAGGGAAGGATGAATGCGGGTGCGGCCTGCCCGGCGGCGGGCATCGTTTCGTCCGCCGCGCGCGCGGACACAATGGCGAGTGCGGCCACCAAGACCGCTGCCAGACTCATAAGCAATGTCTTCTTACTCACGGTGAACCTCCGGTTGTAGGGGAATTCGAATGCCGGAATAACGGAAACGTCCCTCTGACCACTATTCACTGTCCACTGTACATCGGCGCCTGGCCGCGACAATTGCAATGCCGGCCTCGTTGGCTCTTTTCACAATCTCATCGCGTTCGAACAGTAGCGTGCGCCCGGCTTCGACTGAAAGGCAGCTTGCACCGGCCCGGATCATCGCCTTAATCGTCGCTACTCCGATCACCGGAACATCGAAGCGTATGTCCTGGTTGGGCTTGGCCACCTTCACCACGGTCAGGCGCCGCTCCAAGGTGGACGCGTCTCCGCCCAGGGATTCCATCAGCTTTCCCGCGCGCTCGATGGTGGCATCCGTGCCCTCCATGGCCTCGACCGCCACGCAGGCCTGCGCCGCCACCACCACCGTCTGCCCAATATCGAACCCGGCCACGGCCTTGGCGACGCCCAGTCCATACTCGATGTCCTTCCGCTCATCCTCACTGGGCGAGCGATCGGTCAGTACGCCTTCGGCGGCCAGCAGCGGCTCAAGCAGCGCCGTGGAGTTCATCAGCTCAATGCCCTCATCGCCCAGCACCTTGGCCACCGCGCCCAGCAGCGCGTCGGTCGAGCGCGTGCGCAGGCTCAGCAGCAGCCTGGCCAGCCGCCAGTCGGGCCGGATGCTCGAGAAAATCTGTTTGTGCCTCACCTGGCCGGCCATCACGGCCATCTTCACGCCTTCCTTCTGGAAGGTTTCGATCAGCTTCGACAGCTCGCCCAGCGACAGCCAATAGACGGTGATCTGCTCATCGGCCGCAGCGCGGTGATTGATCTCGCCGTCGGTCTCCTCGCGAATGGCCGCAACCACGACGGAAAATCCCTGCGCCCGCGCCGCATCCAGCAGCAAGAAAGGGAACCGCCCATTACCGGCAATCAGGCCGAGTTTCATTGGGTGGGCCTCGTCGTTTTTTGGGAGCACGGCACGATGAAGTTCCAAGTCATTTCAGGCTAGCCGCCTCGTCCAGCTTCTTCTGCGCATCTTCGGGGCGGTCCATGGCCTGGAGTACCTGAGCGTGGAAACGCAAATCCCGGGACAAGGTTTGCTCGTAATAGTTGCCGTGTTCAAAATTGCTCTCTTTGGCCCATGCAATAGCCTTGCGCCCGTAGTCCTCAGCCAGCGAAAGATCGCGGTCTGAGGCCGCCAGATCGCCCATCATTCCCTCAATGGTTCCCCTAGTTGAATAAACAGCATTTTCGCCTGAATTATCATCGTGTCCCAACTTGTCGACTTCGACGGCCTTTTCTGCCCAGGCCAGCGCGCTCGGAAGGTCCCGATTGTTCGCGCAAGCCGTAGCTGCGTAAACAAACGCTGACCTCTTCTCGATAAAGCGCACGTCTGGCCCAAATTCTTCGGCGGTCTCAGCTGCCTGTTTGCAAACTACTTCCGCCCCTGGGGTATCGGTCCTGGCCGAAACGGCTTTCCTGCACTTGTCAGAGAGCGGGAAATAGCGGGAAGCAATCTCCTCCTCCTGCGGCGTCGGATTATCCTTGCCCAAATCAAAAATGATGGACAAGCGCCCAGTTGCCTCAGTCGGTGTGCCGTCCTTGACGAAGGACTTAAACGTCCACTGCTTCAGGCAGTCGATGGCAGCCTGTTGCAGCATTGCCGGACCGCTGACCACCTTCATCGACTCGATCTCACCGGTCGTGCCAATCACGACGTTAAAGATCACCGTGCCTGCAATCCGTGCGACCTTCGCTATGGGCGGATAGACGGGCGCGACCCTTTGATCCACATGCTGTTCGAGAGTTTGCTCATCGACTGTAAGAGCATTCTGAGCGCGGACGGCAAGAATCAGGGCCGGAATCGTCAGAGCTAACAACAGGGCCTTATTGACGCGCATACGCACCACACTTTCGCAAAATGCTTACTTAATCACCCCGCGCCCGCTCTGCTCGATGAACTTCACCACCGTCGCCACATCCTCGCCTTCAATCTCTCGCATCTTTTCGAGCGCCTGCGTGGTGTTCAGCTTACTCACCAGCAGCAGCCGGAAGGCTTTCTTGAGCTTCTCGATCCGCTCCGGCGTAAAACCGCGGCGCTCCAGCCCGACAGAATTAATGCCAAAGGCCTTGTTTTCGCGCCGCGCACTCGTCTTTGAGAACGGCAGCACGTCCTGCGTCACAATCGTTCCGCCGCCTACAAACGAGTACGCGCCCACAATGCAATGCTGGTGCACCGGGCAAAACGCGCCCAGCGTTACGTGATCCTCTACGGTTACGTGGCCGGCCAGCGTGGCGCTGTTGGCCAGAATGCAATGGCTGCCTACCTGGCTGTCGTGCCCGATGTGCACGTAACACATCAGCAGGTTGCCCGATCCCACGCGCGTCAAGCCCCCACCGCCTACCGTACCGCGGCTGATGGTCACGCACTCGCGAATCGTATTTCCGTCGCCGACTATCGTCTCAGTCGGCTCGTCGCTGTACTTCAGGTCCTGCGGAGGCACGCCGATTGAAGTAAATGGATAGATGGTGTTCGCGGCGCCGATCCTGGTGCGCCCGTCAACCACCACGTGCGAGATCAGGTTGCATTCCTCGCCCAGCACCACCTCAGGCCCGATGGTGCAAAACGGCCCAACCGTACACGACTCCGGAACCACGGCGCCCGCGGCAACGATGGCGCTTGGATGAATGCTCACTGCTGACCTGCCTCGACTCCGGCCGCGTCTGAAGCCGCCGCCGGATCGTCGGCAGGCTTGTCGCCATGCGCCCTCTGCTCGCGTTCGCGAGTCACCACCTGGCAGGTGAGCGTGGCCTCGCAGGCCAGCTTGCCGTCAACCAGCGCGCGCCCTGCAATGCGCCCCGCCCGCGACCGGAACGCCAGCACTTCCACCTCGATGCGCAACTGGTCGCCCGGCGTCACCGGCTTGCGAAACTTGGCCCGCTCGATGCCCGTAAACACCACCAGCTTCTTATGGCGATCGGGCATCTCGGCCATCATGATCATGCCGCCGGCCTGGGCCATCGCCTCAATCACCAGCACCCCCGGCATAATCGGGAACCCCGGAAAATGCCCCTGGAAGAAGGGCTCGTTGATGGTCACGTTTTTGAGCGCCACCAGCCGCTTGGCCGGCTCAAACTCCACCACCCTGTCAATCAGCAGAAACGGATAACGGTGAGGCAGGTAATCCAGGATCTCCTGGATGGAAAAGGTCATGCTGCAGCTCCAGACAAGCGCGCAAACGGAGCCGTTCGACGCTCCAGAGGATTATAAATAATGCCTGTGTGATGAATCGGCCGTCACGGGGGTACCGCGGGTATTTCCGAGGCTTCTTGCCGCTACGACGGCCCCTGACCCCTGATCTCCGTCTTCCTACTTCTTCTTGATCTTCGCGTCAGCCGCGTCCACGTCCCAAAAATCGGCCGGCAGCGTCTCGTTGTATTTTGCCCCGGTTGCAAAGTACTGCCGCGACATGTCGCCGTTCTTGAATCGCGTAATCGTAAACGCCGTGGGGAATCCCT
Organism: uncultured Acidobacteriaceae bacterium; assembly: GCA_963808695.1. Classification (GTDB taxonomy): domain Bacteria; phylum Acidobacteriota; class Terriglobia; order Terriglobales; family Acidobacteriaceae; genus Telmatobacter. The sequence continues at coordinate 246,267 of CAWEHF010000015.1, read as the reverse complement.
CGATGGTGTGGTAGTCGTCGTATTCCTCGGCGTCGGTGTTCTTGTCGTGGTAGAGTGGGTCGCGCCACTGGAACTCGCGCCTGAGCGGCAGATGCGTCGACACGTCCATCATGATGGTCACTGCATCGTTCTGGGGTGAGATCACCGTCACCTGCACCGCGTCGCGCCGTTCCACCATGTGCGGACCCTCGTAAATCAGAATCGTGTTCGGGTCCTTCAGCCACTCCTTCACCACCATCTCAATCGAGTGATCGCGCCGCCGCAGGTAGTCGTCCAGCAATTCCTTGTCCATCGCGTTCTTGCCGCGGTAGGTCACCTCCCACCCCTCGCGCCCAATAAACAACTCCACTACGTCGCGGTGCTTGGTCACCTCGATGCGGTCGTGATCGGGCCACTGGTGATACTCATAAGTGAGAGTCGTCCCCAGGTCGGGATTGCCCTGGAAGAACGCGGCCACGTGGCCCTCGATCATCTTGTTCTTCATTTCCAGCCAGGCCTGCCCGCCCAGCGCCTGCACCATCGCATCCAGAGCCGCCCGCGCCTGCTGCGCGTTCTTCGCCGCCTCGTCGTTGGCCTGCTGGGTCGCGTTCGGCGTCTGCGCCCACACTGCCGGCCACGCCGCCACCGCCAGCCCTGCCACTACCGCCAGAATCCGCCTCGAACCCTTAACCCGCATCTGCACCTCAATGCATTAGACGCAAACCCTGCTCCCTGCTCCCTGTTCCCTGTTCCCTGTTCCCTTTGGTCGGCTGATCGGTCCGCGATCACCCGACCAGCACCGCCCCGCCATTCACATTCAGTATCTCGCCGCTGATGAACCCGGCCAGCGGCGTGCACAGGAACAGCACCGGCCCGGCAATCTCGCGCGGCGTGGCCACGCGCCCCACCGGAATGCCCGCGGCAATCCTCGCCCCCAGTACGAGATCGGCCACCGTCGCCGCCGACATGTCGGTGCGCACCCATCCCGGCGCCACGCAGTTCACCATGATCCCCTTCGGCGCAAGCTCTGTCGACAGGCTCTTGGTGAGACTGATCAGCGCGCCCTTGGTCACGGCATAGTCGGCGTGATACGCCTCGCCCCGCTGCCCGGCCGTGGAGCTGATCAGTACGATATGGCCCTTTGTAACGCCGGACGCAGTACCGCCGGTCTCCTGACCGGCTGTACTGGCGGCGTCCGCGCCGCCAGAATTGTCACGCTCGCCCAGCATCTGCCCCACCGCCTCCTGCACCAATCCAAATACCGCGTCCAGATTCACCCCCAGCGTCCGCCTCCACTGCGCCTCGCTCATCTGGTCAATCGGCACATCATCTGACTCCCATATGCCGTGATTTGCCACCAGAATGTCCAGCCGTCCCAGGGCCGCCACGGCTTTCCGCACCAGTGCCCGCCCATCCTCCGGGGAGCTCAACTCCTGCTCAATCCCCACGCACCGTGGCTCGCTGTTTTTGTCTGCGCCAGGTCCGGACCCGACGCCCGTCGCCACCCCATTGCACTCGTCCACAAGCGCCTCGGCCCGCTCCCGCGCAGCCCGGTAGTTGAACGCAACCCGTGCCCCGGCCTCGACGAACAAACGCACCGTCTCCGCGCCAATTCCGCGCGAACCGCCGCTGATCAGCACAGCTTTCCCTTCCAAAGAGAGAGAACAAGCCATAGCGCCACGCTAATGCAGTTGGCGCCGCAAACGCAAAAAAGAACAGGAGAATTATGTTGGCTCATCGGGGCGAGATGGGTCTCGGAATCGACACCATAGCAATCGCGGAAGCCGACGCGGAATTCGACCGGGAATCGATCCCCTTGGGGATCGAGGAAGTTAGCCCCGGGTGAAGCTACCCAATCGATTCTTAAACCTCGTAGGGGCGGCGGAATCCGATCACTAGTTCCGCCAGGCTAGAAGCTAGCAGCTAAAAGCTGCCCCTCAAATCGTCCTTAACACCCGCGCAGATAGCTCTTCGGCAACCAATTATCTTTCCTCCCAGGTTGCGGGATCGTGCTCACTTCACCCCCCATGCCGCTTCCAAAACTCCGCGGGCGTAACGATCGGGTACTGCCCTGCAAGCGCGAGGAGATCTTTGTCACCTGGAACAAGGTAATCTGCGTTTGCTGCGCGCAGTGTTCCCAGGATTGCCTGATCGGCCTGGTCGCGAAGGGTTTCATTTAGCTCTGTGTCGGGCTCAACCGTCTCGGCCATCAACATTAGGCCGTCAACGAGATCGCGAATCTCCGTCGCGTTCAAAGGAACGCGTTTGAGTTTCGGCAGCACGCGCACGAACTCATCGAGAATGTACCGAGACAGCACCACGGTGATCGCGCCGTGCTGCCACGCGTCGAGAATGCGCCCCGGAATCCCTTTGGGATACGCAAAGCCCGACACCAATGCATTAGTATCGAGAACCACGCGGAATCTGGGCACTATCGCTTCCGTCCGGCCGCCACCGCCGCGTCGATCTCCGCCACACCCTCATCCTCCGGCACATTGGCATAAGCTTCGGCAATCCGGCTGCTCAGCGCATCGAATCGCTCACGCATTCTGCGGATGCGCGCAAAGAGATCGGCGTCCACCAGAGCGGCCACAGGTTTGCCATCCTTATGGATCACAATGCTGTCATTTCTGTACTGGACCTGGTTAAGCATCTCACCCAGATTCTGGCGAAAAGTTACGGCGTTGACTTCAGTGACCAAAGAGCACCTTCAATCATATCGATCAATACAGTTATTATGATCGATATGATTGATAATGTCCACTCTAATCCCTAAGCCAGCAAGAGACTACACCCCCGTTTTTCGGATTTCGGGGTGGAGGGTCACTAGCGCCAGGAGGCTAAGTGCCGAAGTTAGAAGTTGGTAGCTGGAAGCTGCCTTTTATATCGCCCTCAGCACCCGCGCCGGGAACATGAAGATGGCGCCGATCAGCGCAAGAACCCCGCCCACCGCGAAGCCCATTATGCGGAACGGGATCAGCACCAGCCACACAATCGGATACAGAATCAGGGCCGCCAGCGCTAGCGGCCAGCACAACACCAGCAAAATGCAGAACAGCAGAAACTTGACCATCGCTTTCAACGCCTCATGGTCGCGGGCTCGCGCGGGCGGCCAGTTGCTTAATCATACGGAGCGCAGCCCAAAAGAGTTCCATGGCTAGAGCCTGCACGGCAGGCAAAAGGGCAGTTTTGACCGGATTTTCAAGGGTTCACAAAGAGATTTTGCACCGGAGAGGCAACCTACGACTTCCTTTGGGCTCCAAATGAATCAAGGAGAAATCATGGCCAAAGGTAAATTGCTTGTTCTCTCAGCTCTCGCAATCGGCGTCTTAGCCTTTGCTCCCGCAGCGCCAACCCAGGTCGCCGTCGGCGTCGACATCGGAGTGGCGCCGATATGCCCGTACGGGTACTTCGATTACGCTCCTTACGACTGCGCTCCCTACGGCTACTATGGGCCCGACTGGTTTGTCGGCGGGGTGTTTATCGGAGCCGGCCCGTGGTTTCACGGACACCGTGGCTTTTATGGCCACGTCGACAACCGCTTTGATCCTCACAACGGATACAACGGACCGCTGCCGCAACGCGGCGAGCAGCGATTCAACCATTTCCACGCCAACGAGGCGAGAGATGGGCAAGGCCACGTAGGCCCGGCCGGACACGATGGCGGCGGTGAGCACGCGCTTCCCGGCTATCGGGGAGGCCATGGCGGACGCCGCTAGAGCACGGTGCGACCAGGCCGGAGACGAGATAAGGCGCACAAGGCATCCTATCTCGTCCGGGTCAGGGCGGAAGAGTACATCTCTCCACCGCCTGCGAGCGCAGCAGGTAGCGGCTGCGGGCATCGCTAATCGTCAGCGGATCGATGCGCGCCCCGTTCCCGCTCCTGAACCAGCCCTTGAAGTCGGCACACCACACCCGGATCGACTCCACCAGTCCCTCGGGCCCAACCTGCCGGTAACGCCTGAGCCACACATAGCCTGTCTCCCGGCTGATCCCAAACCGTTCGCACAGAGCCTTCATCGACTCCTCATCGCGCACATACTCAAACACAACGCGCAGCTTCTCATCCATCACACTGCTCGCTCTCCAGCCCATCAAGACGTTCTAAGCAAACGCCCATGGACTTGTGCAGTGTCAGGTATCTCCCCGGTCTAATCTGTCAGGCATGTGACCGGCCCGTACCTTTTTTCCCCCGCCAGACCGCTAGTGTGCTGCACTCACCACCGGCACAATCACGCTCGACTCGTGGCCCGGACCGGACTCGATGGTGATGGTCGCGGGCTTGTAGTCTGTCGGCTTGGCCTTCATGATGTTGGGCACAAAGGTCTGCGGGTTGCGGTCGTAGAGCGGGAACCAGGTGCTCTGAATCTCAATCATCACTCTGTGCCCGGCCTTGAATACGTGATCGACATCGTGGAGGCTGTACTTGTACTCCTCTACCGTTCCCGCAGGGATCGCCGCCGGTTTTGAGAAGCTCTTGAGATAGCGGCCGCGGAAGATCTCCATGTTCGTCATGAGCTGGTAACCTCGCATCTTCGGGTCGGGATCGTCATCGCGGTAAATATCGATGAGCTTGACCACCATGTCGTTGTCTGTGCCCGTGGTTTTGGCAAAGATATCGGCGATGACCTCGCCGGTCAGCGTCAAGTCTTGTTTAAGAACCGGCAATGTGAAGACTGCCACGTCTTTGCGGCCGGTGACGAAGCGCTGATCTTCAGTGAGCCAGGTGTACCACTTCGAGCCAGGGCCGTAAGTGGGCTGAATGGGCCGGTGACGGTAAGGCAAGGGGTTGGCTGAATCGCTCACGTAGCTGGTGGCGGCGTCGCTCGTTGAAGCGGTCCAGCCGAGCTGGCCGTTGCCTTCGAGATAGAGATTTGTGGGCTTCGAGTCTTCAGGCGGAAAGTGCGAATAGTATTTCCAAGTGTTCGAGCCTAGTTCGAAACTTGCCGTGTCATTAAGATCGAAGCCGGGTTCGTCTTTCAGGTAATGCGCGAAGAACTTTGCCTCGATCTGCGCGCGGAACTCCTTGCCGATGGATTCGCCGTAATCGAGGTTGCCAAGATGCCGCGACGACGAACCCCACGAGCCGTGCCGCCACGGGCCCAGAACGAGGAAGTTGTCGTGATCCGTATCGTGGGGCTCGAGTTTGGCGTACTCCTCCTGCGGACCCCACATATCTTCCTGGTCGTAGTAACCGCCAACGCTCAGCGTGGGAACGGCCACGGTGTCGAGATGGTATTCAACGCCGCGCGAGCGCCAGGCTTCGTCGTACTCGGGGTGCTTGAGAAAGAGCTTCCACGTGGGCAGCAACTTTGAGCCCGACTGCTTCACATCCTGAATAAATGATCCGCGCGTGAGGAAATAGTCGAAGCCTTCAACGGGCTGGCCGTTCTTATCCTTGCCGTAGCCGACCTCGCTGGTCTTTTTGCTCGACTCCATTGCCTTCACATAGTCATAGCCGTAGGTTTGGCGGAAGGCGCCGTTGTGAAAGAAGTCGTCGCCCATCCACACGTCGATCATGGGCGCCTGGGGCGAGATGGCCTTCACGGCCGGATGCGGATCGATACCGGCCATCATGGCAAGAAAGCCATCGTAGCTGGTGCCCAATACGCCAACGCGGCCGTTGTTGCCGGGCACATTTTTAAGCAGCCACGCAACGGTGTCGTACGTATCGGTGCTCTCGTCCGTGGCCTTGGGGTCGCTATGATCTGCCAGCGGCCGCATCATTACAAACTTGCCCCCGCTCTTGAAGCGGCCGCGAATGTCTTCTCCCACAAAGATGTAACCGGCGCGGGCCAGTTCGGGCCGCCATCCGAAGATCACAGCTCGATTCGTGCCGTCAACGCCGTAGGGAGTGCGCTCCATGATGATGGGCAGGGGTGTCGTGATATCGGCCGGCTTGAGAATGATGGCGTGGAGCTTGACCTTGTCGCGCATGGGAATCATCACGTCGCTGGCGACGTAATCGTGGAAGATGTGCCGGACCGGTTCGCCGGTGCGCTTGAATAGGGCGTTGGGATCGGATGAATCCGTCAGTTCGGTGGCTCGGCCGCTGCCGCCAAGCTTGAAGTTGATTGTCGTTTTCGACCCTTCGAGCTTGAACTCCGTGGCCGATTGCGGAACGAGCTGGGTGGGAACCATGCGCTCAGACTCAATCGTCAGTTTGCCGCCGCCGACGTAGACGTCGTAAGGCGTGTCGGGATCGGTGAGATCGGCATATTCGCCGGAGTAGTTCTGAAGCTGTGCGGCCGAGGGAGCCTGGGCACGGCACGCGAGGCCGACAACGAGCAGCGACGACGCAACAAGAATGAAGGCTGATAGGACGGGAAAACGGTTCAATTCAAAGACCTCATTGAGCCGATATTACAGCGGTTCCAGAATTGATGTACCCCGGAACAACGACCGTTGAGTGGCATTCGCCGAGGCGAATGCCACCTTTCACTGCACTCAAGAGGGCACGTAGATTCTGGAACCGATCTAATGCGCGTGCCCGTGGTGGCGGGCGTGCCCCTGGCTGCCGGCCATCTCTTCCGGGGGAATGACGCATCCGTCGAAATCGCCGCAGCCGATGTGCTCAAACTGGATGGTGGTGTGGCTGATATGAAAGTGCTCGCGGAGCAGATGGTTGAGCTTTTCGAGAATGCAGGCACTCTCAGACGGTGGAATATCGGCGATGGTCACATGGCACGCCAAGGCGCTGGAGCTGGAGCCCAGGCACCAGATATGCAGGTCGTGCACGTCGATGACTCCTTCGACGGCTTCCATTCCAGAGCGGATCTGAGGGATGGAAACGCCGCGCGGGGTCCCCTCAAGAAGGATGTTGAGGGTTTCGCGCACGATGCCCGCGCTCGACCACAGGATCAATGCGGCAATCAGCAACGAGAGGACGGGATCGATCCAGTACTGGCCGGTGAAGTAGATGCCCGCGCCGCCGGCAATCACCGCGGCGGTGGAAAGCGTGTCGCCGGCCATGTGCAGGAAGGCGGAACGCAGGTTGACGTCGCGCGCCACGCCCCACAACAGGGCCGCAATCACGCCATTCATCACCACGCCGGCCGCGGCCACAATCATCATGAGCTGGGGATGGACGGTTACCGGGTGCGAGAGGCGATGGATGGCCTCGGCGCCTATCCAGAGCGAGATGACGATAAGGGTAGCGGCGTTGATGAACGCGGCGAGCACGCCGGCGCGCTGGTAGCCGAAGGTGCGCGCGTGATCGGCAGGACGCGACTGAAAGTAGACGGCGGCAAAACTCAGCAGGAGCGCCAGAAAATCGGAGACGTTGTGGCCGGACTCGGACAGCAGCGCGAGGGAGTGGGCGCGCAGGCCGGCAATGAAAGTAACCAGCACATAGGCCAGCGTGGCCATCAGCGAGATGCGCAAAACTGTGGTTGTGCGGTTTGCACCTGCCGCTGCAGGCGCCGCGTGGACATGCATGGCACAAGTATACCGGGGATGGGTATATCGCGCCAAGCACCCGCGGTGCGGCAGTTGCTCGCTATCCGCTCGCCCTTGGCTGCTCGATAACCGTCAGAGCTATTTCGTCCCCCGCCGCAGAGGCCTCAAATCGACGGGTTCGGGATCTTCAAAGGCTGGGAATTGCGGCAGGCCTTCGCGCAGGCCGGACCAGCCCTCCGCGACAACGATGCTGTTCTGCGGGTTGCCCGGCTGGTAGCGCACCGAGCAAGGGAAGCCGGCGCGCACCTTCTCAGTATTCGCCACCGAGCTCATCGCCGTAGCGTCCTGCGAGCATTCGTAGTCCACGCCACCGATGCGGTAACTGAAGAAGAGCATCTTCAGGGTGCGGCCGTCTTCAGCCGGTATGTCGCACGCGTCGAGGAGCATTCCGTCGACCAGCCGGCCCGATTGGACAAGGAACTTGCGCCGCGCTGCCTCGATCTCGTCGGGCGTGGGCCGGCGGCGAACGATCAGCCACACAGCCGCGCCGGTGAGCGCCACAAGTGCGGCGACCGTGGCGGCCATCTCCCAGCTGTCTTTGTTGAGCAGGGTCATTCGACTGAAAATCCCGTCCCGCGGTCCCCCAAATTACAGAATAACGCAGGTGGATTTTGGCCCTGTGCATCGCGCGTACACGAACTCGAGCGGCGCAGATAACATATACTCTAAGCTGCGTTCTCAAGCGGATTTCCGCCTTCGGGACGCAGCTTTTTGCCAGCTCTCACAACATGAATTCGACCATGATACATCGCTCCCCGATTCGTTCGACAACTGTGATTTGTGTTCGCCGCAACGGCCAGGTGGTGATGGCCGCCGACGGACAGGTGACTCTTGGCGACCACGTGCTGAAACACTCCGCGCGCAAGATCCGGCGCTTGTTCCAGGACAAGATTCTGGCCGGATTCGCCGGATCGACCGCGGACGCGTTCAATCTGTTTTCCCGCTTTGAAACCAAGCTGGAGCAGCACGCCGGCAACCTGAACCGCTCTGCAGTAGAACTGGCCAAGGACTGGCGCACCGACAAGATGCTGCGCAACCTTGAGGCGCTGCTGCTGGTGGCCGACAAGAACCAGACGTTCCTGATCTCGGGCTCGGGAGATGTGATTGACCCCGACGAGCCGCTGGCTGCGATCGGCTCGGGCGGCAGCTTTGCCACGGCCGCGGCGCGCGCGCTGATGGAGAATACAGAACTGGGCGCGCGTGAGATTGCCGAAAAAGCAATGAAGATTGCCGGCGACATCTGCATCTATACCAACGACCGGATTACGGTTGAGGAGCTGTAAGAGTTCACTGAAGCAATGGCCATTTACCTACCCGCATCCGCCGAAGAACAAGAGCTGGCGCTCGACGAGCTGACGCCGCGCGAGATTGTTGCCGAGCTCGATAAACACGTCGTTGGCCAGCGCGCCGCCAAGCGCGCCGTGGCGATCGCGTTGAGAAACCGCCAGCGCCGCCAGAAGCTGCCGCCCGACATCGCCGACGACATCATGCCCAAGAACATCATCATGATTGGGCCCACGGGCGTGGGCAAAACCGAGATCGCGCGGCGCCTGGCCAAGCTCACCAACTCGCCGTTCCTCAAGGTTGAAGCTTCGAAGTTCACTGAAGTTGGCTACGTGGGCCGCGATGTTGAATCCATAGTCCGCGACCTGGTTGAGATCGCCATCGACATGGTGCGCGAGGAGCGGCTTGAAGAGGTTGAGGACCGCGCGGAGATGAATGCCGAGGAGCGCCTGCTCGACGTGCTGCTGCCTCCGCCGCCGGCACCTCCGCAGCAGCAGGAAGGCCAGCTGCAGTTGCCTGGCGCCGAAAGCTACCAACGCTCGCGCGAGAAGCTGCGTCAGCAGTTCCGCGAAGGCAAGCTCGACGACCGCACGGTTGAGCTCGACGTGCGCGAGCGCAACTTGCCGCAGTTCGGCATCATCAGTAACCAGAGCCTTGAGGACATGGAGATGAACCTCAAGGATATGCTGCCAAACATCTTTGGCGGAAGCGCGAAAAAGCGCAACATGAAAGTAGCCGACGCATTCGACTACCTGGTGCAGGAAGAAGAAGGCCGGCTGATCGACATGGACTCAGTGAACCGCTCGGCGGTGGAGCGCGTGGAGTCGAACGGCATTGTTTTCCTCGACGAGATTGACAAGATTGCGGGGCGCGAGAGCGGCCACGGACCAGATGTTTCGCGCGAAGGCGTGCAGCGCGACATTTTGCCAATTGTGGAAGGCACGACTGTCAACACGCGCTATGGCATGGTGCGCACCGATCACATCCTGTTCATCGCCGCCGGCGCGTTTCATGTTTCGAAGCCCAGCGACCTCATTCCTGAGCTGCAGGGACGCTTCCCCATACGCGTGGAATTGCAGTCGCTCACCGTCGACGATTTTCTGCGCATTCTTACGGAACCGAAGTCGTCGCTCACTAAGCAGTATTCGGCGCTGCTTGAGACTGAGGGCGTGCGGCTGGAGTTTGCCGCAGATGCGCTGCGCGAGATGGCCGAGTTTGCCTTCAAAGTGAACGAGCAGACTGAGAACATCGGCGCGCGCCGCCTGCACACCATTATGGAGCGGGTGCTTGAAGACGTGAGTTTTCTTGCGCCCGACGTGGCCCGCCGCGCACCCGACAGCGATGCCGCGGCCGCCCTCAGCGAAGCCATCAAAAATGAGGCCAGCGCACCGCTGCCCTATCGAGACCGCATGTCTACCTCGGGTCCGGAAAAGCTGTTTTTAATTGATGCCGAGTATGTAAGGCAGATGGTGGCCAACATTGTGAAGGACCAGGACCTGAGCCGGTACATTTTGTAAGATAGCGTGCGGTAGAAAAGGGGCCGGGTATGGACGGATTCAGCAGGCGGGATGTGGCGCTTGGAGCAATGTTTGGTGGAGCTTCGCTGCTGATGGGGCCGGCGGTTTTGCCGGCGCAGACCGGAACGCACGGCGGCTTGCTGAATGCACGATCTCTCGGCGCGGCAGGCGACGGCAAAACAGATGACACAGCGGTCCTGCAAAAGGCCCTGGATGCGGCGGCGGAGACAAGCGGCTGCGTTTTTATACCGCCCGGAATCTATCTGACGCACGAACTGCACGTGCGCCCGGGTACGGCGCTCGTCGGCATTCCTGCGTGGAATTATTCAAATGGCGGCGGAAGCGTGCTGAAGCTGGCCGGCGCCCAATCCAAGTGTCTGCTGAACCTGACCGACGCGCGCGGCGCAACCATTGACGGCCTTGCGCTGGAGGGCGCCTTTCTCGGCACAGGCATTCACGGCATTCTGACCAACCGAACCAAATGGGGCGAGCATGAAGACGGTTTCCGCATCGAGCGGTGCCAGGTGACGCGCTTCACCGGCGACGGCGCGCATCTGGACTGCGTGTGGTGCTTCAGCGTCCGCCACTGCCAATTCGCCTTTAACCACGGCGACGGCATGAACATGCGCGGCTGGGACGGTTTCATCGTCGACAACTGGTTTTCAGGTAATGATGGCGCGGGCTTCGCCGCGCGGCACGAAAATGCGTCGATGACCTTTACCGGGAACCGCATCGAGTGGAACGGCAAGGAGAACTTCGTGATCGCGGGCGGCGACGGCTACCAGATCACCGGGAACTTTTTTGACCGCGCGGGTACCTGCGGCATAGCGCTGCGCAGGGGCAGTAGAGACGGCGGTCCAACGCAGGTGACCATCACCGGCAACTTCATCAAGCGCAGCGGCAAATCAGCCAACCCCGATAGTTATGACTCTGCGCAGATATTTATTGAGGGCGCAACCGGCGTTACGTGTGTGGGCAACAGCCTCTGGTCCGGTCGTGACGATGGCAATGAGGGCGTGTGGTCTCCGTCGCATGGAATCGTCTACCAGGGCCTGGAGAACTGCGTGATCCGCAACAACACTCTGCACGACGGCGCACTGCGCCAATTGCTCGTGGATCTGGGCGGGCACGGTGAGGGCGTTTCGGTCGGAGAGAATCCCGGTCGGCTCTTCGTTGTGCCGAAATAGATCGGGTGCTCGCTCCGAGTTGCGCGACTCCGTTTCCCATCCTTGCGGTGTACTTGCAGCTTTCAATCGCCTTCAGTGCGTAGCCAGCGGATCATATGCGGATAGGGAGGGACGGAGCTTGCGGCGGCTCGGGCGCGGTCCAGGGTGAGGCCCATCCATTGCAGAAGAGGGACGCCTGCCTTGCCATCGCGGTAGATCTCAATGAGACGCGCGGCGGAGTCGTGGTAGCCGGCAGGATGGAAGACGGTTTCGGGCGCGAGCGAGAGGTGGACGGCGGCGGCATAGGACCAGGTCTGGGCGGCGATCTCGTCACCCATGTCGGAGCCGGCATTGGAGCCCGTGGAGGCGCGCCGCGCGGGCAGCATAGTGGCCAGATGTCCGGCTTCGTGTAGCAGATCGCCGGGATATAGCAGGCGCTCAGGGTCGACAATCAGGCCGCCCGGCTCGAGCGTGACGCCGGGCAGGAAGGTGCCGGTTTCGAGCGGTGCGAGGCGAACGGTGAGGCCGATCTGCCGGAGCCAGTCGATAATTAAGGTTGCGGTGGGATCGAGCATCGATTTGAGTGTAGCGGGTGATGAGGGCTGTCAGCTTTCAGCGTTGCCGTGACAAGGTGAGAATCGTGGTTCCCCAGGTCTTAAGGGCGAGACATAGGGTACTCGGCTTACGAATCAAAGCGGATGGCGTAAAAATGTCCAGCCTCCTCCACTACACTCCTTGATAGATGAAGCGCCTCAAGATTTTCCGCGTTAATAGGGGAGAACTCGTTCTTCTGATCACAGTCGCATGCCTGGGCGTAGTCGACTTGATTACAGCTCGAATGTTTCACGACGAAAACTATTATCTGCGCGAGCGCTGGCCGATCCCCGCGGGATTCCTTTTGTCGGCGGGGATCGTTCGAATACTGACTCGAAGCAGGCCTTTCGCCCCGGCGAATCAACCACAGGACTGGCTGATTTCAAGCAGCAGCGATCACGCTCCGGGAGGAATCAGCCCCGCGCCGTCTGCGAAGAAGTGGAAGTTTTTTCGGGAAGGGGACCGGTTCATTCTCGTTCCGGTCAGGTTCTGGCCGTGGATTCTGTGCGGAGTGGGAATCCTCTATTATGTTCTTCCTAGATATGCCTTGGAGTGACCTAACGTTCGTTGCATGCAATCCCCTCGAGTTTCCGGATCGCCTTCAGCATCTCTCCGAGCGCGTCCTTCCCGATCTCGCTCTCGAAGTCCTTTTGCAGCCTGTCGAAGGCGGCGATGACGCGCAGTGCACAGCGCTTGCCCTGCGGTTTCAGGGACAACTGATACGCCCGCGCGTCTTCGGGGTCGATCCTGCGCTGCAGCAGGCCTTTGGCCTCGAGCGATGAGACGCAGTGGCTGACGGTACCGCGCGTGGTTCCGAAGGTCTCGGCCAGGTGCGAGGGCTTGACGAGTTTGGGCGCTTCGAAGAACAACGCTGCCAGAACCAGTCCTTCGAGGAAGCTCAATTCGTCGGCAGCGAGCGCCCGGCGCGCGAGCGCATCGAATCTGCGTGCTGCGCGGCTTACGGCAAACATCGGGCTTTCGTAGAGAAAAGCGTTGATGCGCATGGACTTGGAATATAGTTTAGCATTCAACTATTGAGTGACGTACAAAATCATGGTTGATTCAGGCCGCCCGGTTCGAAATGATTCGAAATGATTGAGTTGCAATGATGCCGAAGCGGACCATTATTTGCGCAGGTTTTCTGCTTTTGGCGGCGGCGCTGCAAGTCTCTGCGCAGAACGCCCCTGCGCCGGCTCAAACGCAGGTCACGATTCAAAAGCCGGTGAAGGGGCCGACGGAGACGATGGTTGTGCTGGGATCGGCCACACCTGTACCGCTGGCCGAGTCGCCTCGGCCGGTTGAAGTGCTGACGGTAGAACCGGTGAGGCTGGCTGCCGAGACGGCCCTGGATGTTTTGCGCAACGATTCCGCGGTATTCCTCGAGCAGCGCGGGGCAGGCGGCGCGCAAGCCGACCTGGTCCTCGACGGCGGCAGCTTTGAGCAGGCGCTGATCCTGCTCAACGGATTCCGCATCAACGACGCGCAAACCTCGCATCACAATCTCGACCTGCCGGCGCCCATGGAGGCGATGAGCCAGGTGCAGGTGCTGGAGGGCTCGGGCTCGACGCTGCACGGGACCGATGCGCTTTCAGGCGTAGTGGATTTTCTAACGGCTGCGCCCGATCACGACTCGCTGCGCATGCGGCTGGGTGAAGGCAGCTTTGAGTCGAACGAGGAGTCGCTGCTGGCCGCGGCGGCCCGAGGCAAATGGAGCGGCCGCGCCACCGCCGATCGCAATTTTTCCACCGGCTTTATGGCTGATCGCGACTACCGCAATGAAGATGCATCGGCCGAAAATTGGTTCGGCACGCGCCTCGGCGTAACGGATTTGCTGTTGGCCGGATCAGATCGCGCCTTCGGCGCAAATGACTTCTACGGCCCTTACCCCTCGTGGGAGCGAACCAAGAGCTGGTTTGCATCGGCGCGGCAAGAGTTGGGCGCGCATACCGTCGCCGCCTTCGGCTACCGGCGCCACGCCGACGATTTCGTTCTTTTCCGCAACGATCCCGCAATCTACGAGAACAACCACGTTGATGCGTCGTGGCAGGCTTCGTTGCGGCGCACGCAGAGCCTGCGCGGCGGAGCGCTGCTGTTGATGGGCCTGGAGAGCGATGGCGACTCGATTCGCAGCTTCAACTTTTCCGGCGGCGTCACTTCGTATGCGCTGGGCATTCACGCGCGCAATCGCGGCGCAGGCTACATCGATCTCGACTGGAACCCACCGGCAAAACGCTGGAATCTCTCGGCCGGCGCGCGCGAGGAAATCTTCTCCGGCGGAGCGCAGGCTGTTTTTTCGCCACAGCTCGCCGGGAGTCTTCACCTGAACAGTGCGCTCAAGCTGCGCGCCAGCGGAGGCTACGGATTCCGCATTCCCACTTACACCGATCTCTACTACTCCGACCCGGCGACATTGGGCAATCCGAATCTCAAGCCGGAGTCGGCGTGGTCAGGGAACGGCGGCGCAGACTGGGTTGCTACTTCGCGTGTGACTGTTTCGGCGACCGGCTTCTATTCCCGCCAGCACGATACCATCGACTACATTCGCGCAGCGGCTGTACCCAATCCTTATCTGCCGCCGTCGTGCGAGATAAACGGCGCGCAGGCCGCGAATACCTGGTGCGCGGCGAATCTCAACGGGCTGCACTTCACGGGCATCGAGGGGCGCGTTACCTGGATTCCGCGCGCCTCGCAAACAATTCACCTGGGCTGGACAGATTTGATCGGGTCGCAGAATCCGCTGCCTGGCATTCGCTCGGAGTATGCGCTTAACTATCCCGTGGTGAATGTACACGCCAGTTGGACCGCGGCGATGAAGTACGGGGTTGCGATCACCAACGAGGTTGCCGTTGCACACCCCTACCAGCAGCCCGGGAACGCACCATGGAACGCCAACGCCTACCCGGTGTGGAACGCCACTGTGACGCGCGACCAGTGGAAGCTGCGCCCGTATCTGCGGCTCACCAACCTGAGCAATACCGGCTACCAGCAGATTGTGGGCGTCCCAATGCCGCCGCGAGGGATCATGGGCGGCTTCGTGGTGCAACTGGGCGACTGAGCCCAAGAAAATTCACTGGCCGCAAAAACTTAAATCTGGTACTTTGATTTCGTACCTCGGCAGCCCGCGCCTATTGCAAGACTTTGCGGGCTCTACCTGCCTTCCACGGCTCTTGAGGGATTGCGGATGGAGGCGTTCAAGAGCACACCGGGAAGGTGTGCCTGCGCCGATTTAGCCGCAGCGCCTTTTCCTCGACTCCATGCACACAACCGCAAAGGAGAATGAGCCATGGCAGCAATGCAAGACACAATCAACTACATTGAGTTCGCCGCCACCGACGTCGCGAAGGCCAAGTTGTTCTACGAGGCCGTCTTCGGATGGAGCTTTATGGACTACGGACCAGACTACGCGAGCTTTGATACAAACACCGCAGGCATCGACGGCGGCTTTTACAAGGCCGATGCGCACGATCCGCAGCCGAAGGCCGCGCCGCTCGTCGTGCTCTACTCGAGTGACCTTCAGGCGACACAAGACGCGATTGTCGCGGCTGGCGGCAGCATTGTTGTTCCGACCTTCGAGTTCCCCGGTGGGCGACGCTTCCACTTTGACGACAGTGTTGGGAATGTGCTGGCCGTGTGGTCAGAGTAAAGGCGGTGCGCAGCGAACAGTGGACAGTGAACAGAGCGTTCGTGCTTCTGCACGCTGTTCACCGTTCACCGTTCACTGACCACTTTTTAAGGAACGCAAGCGAGCGTTCGCGTGCTTCGCTGGCCGCGGCGGCGTTGTAGCTCGAGCGCGCATCGCAGTTGAATCCGTGGCCCGCGTCGTACCAGTAGATCTCGACATCGGGGTGGGCCGACTGGACCTTGGCCACCTCTTCAGCTGGAATGTGCGCATCCTGTCGTCCAAAATGGAGCATCACCGGGCATGCGGGATCCTCGGCGGCGTAATTCGCAATCCGTCCGCCGTAGTAGCCAACTGCCGCGGCAGCGCCTAGCCGCGTGCTGGCGAGCCAGGCAATCGTTCCGCCAAAGCAATAACCAATGACTCCAACTTTCTTACCTGTGGCGTTGGCTGCGTACTCCATTGCGGCTTTGGCATCCAGCAGCGCTTTCTCCACATCGAGCTTCGGAATAAAGCTCATCGCCCGCTGCATGTCCGCGCCTTCGTACGCGAGTTCCACACCTGGCTCAATGCGATCGAAGACCGCCGGAGCCACTGCCAGAAATCCGTCCTTCGCCCATCCGTCGGCCACCGACCGGATATGAACATTGACGCCGAAGATCTCCTGCACCACCACAAGGCCAGCGACCGGTTCGCCCTCCGGCCGAGCTACCCATGCGCTGAGCTCCTGCCCGTCGGCCGCGCGCAGCTTTACCCATTCACCCATCCGCAAACCTCATCAGCCCGCATCAAATTCCGCGTTGGCGAGCACAATTTGATTATCACGTTGGATGCGCTGTAATCGAGTTGTAGTTTTAGTTAATCTGCGGCGGCAGTGCCGGTTGGCGCGGCGTGAGTTCTTCGCGCACCAGCGTGAGGCCCAGAATGCACCGCTCAAAGCGGTCACTGAGGCGGGCGAAAAGCGGAGCCTCCTGCTTGTACTCAAACAGGTTGAACTGGCTCACGATAAAGTAGCTCTCTTTGCCGGCGCGGATGAGATCGCCGAGCGTGGGAAAGTGGCGGCGCATGCGGCGACTCGAGCCCATCGCCTCGGGATACATGCCGGCGACAAAGAGCGCGTAGTCGCCGATGTGCTTGCGCAGCGCGCGCTCCTCATCGAATGACGCGGCAGTGCCGTGCACCGGGTCGGCAGCGACTATCATCTCATCGAGCTCGTCGACGGGCCGGCCCATCTCGTCGCGCACCTTGTAGAGGTTGTCGGCCTTAGTGAACTCGCACAGCAGGCGCGCAACGTAGTTGGTCACATCGGGATCGTTCAAGCCAAGCTTGCCATCGTAGCTGTTTCGAACCGCCTGCTGAAAAAAGGGTTCGAGGGGATGATGCCGAGCCTGCATACAAACCTCCGTTGGCCGCACACCGGCAGCCGCTGTACTCCAGGAGCATGGCTGCCTTTCAATCGTGCGCAGTGTCGGGGATGGCAGCCGCTGCCCGTTCATCGTGCTTTAGCAAGGAAATACTCAAAAAGTAGTGATTTGCCAAGAGGGGAGCATGTAATTTGTTGGCAGACGGGTGCCCCGATTGCAAACAGGGCGCCAACAGCAGAAAGGGCAATCCCGAACGGAATTGCCCTTTGCCTTTGGCTGACTTGCTGACTCGCTGCCGCTTACACCGTCGCCGGGGTGCGCGCCTCGAGCGCAGCCAGTCGCGCGGCCAGCAGGCTTTCGAGTTTTTCGAGAGCGGCCGAAAATCCCGCAATACCTTCCGAAAGCTTGTCGGTGGCCATGCGATCTTCTGCGTGCATGCGGATGAACGTCGCCTTGTCCATAACAATTCGTTCGATGGGCAGCGTGTGAGCCGTTGCGGGATCGAGCTTGCGCGGCAGCTCGCCTTCGGTGTGTTCCAGCTCGGCCAGCAGTTGCGGCGAAATGGTGAGCAGGTCGCAGCCGGCGAGCTCGGTGATCTCGCCGATGTTGCGGAAGCTCGCGCCCATCACCACGGTCTTGTAGCCGAATTTCTTGAAGTAGTTGTAGATGCGTGTCACCGATTGCACGCCGGGATCGTCGGCGCTGTGGTAATCCTTGCCGGTGTCTTTTTTGTACCAGTCGAGAATGCGGCCCACGAAGGGCGAGATGAGCGTGACGCCGGCATCGGCAGCGGCAATGGCCTGGTGGATGCCGAAGAGCAGAGTCAGGTTGCAGTGGATGCCTTCCTTCTCCAGCACTTCTGCCGCGCGAATGCCTTCCCACGTGGAAGCGATCTTGATGAGCACATGGGCATTGGTGATGCCGGCCTGGTGGTAGAGGCCGATGATCTCGCGGGCCTGGGCGATGGTGGCGTCGGTGTTGCAGGAGAGGCGCGCATCGACCTCGGTAGACACGCGGCCCGGCACGATTGCAAGAATCTTTTTGCCGAAGGCGATAGCCAGCCGTTTGAAGGCCAGGTTGGCGACGCTCTGTTCGGTGGCGCCTTCACCCAGCTCGTTGCGCGCGTCCATCAAAACGCCATCCACAATCGGCTGATACTGCGGCATTTGCGCGGCGGCGGTGATCAGCGAGGGGTTGGTGGTGGCGTCCTGCGGCTTGAACTCCTCCATGGCCTCGATGTCGCCGGTATCGGCAACAACGGTGGTGAAATTACGCAACTGTTCCAACAGATTCTGCGGCATGATTCCTCCTTGGGGAAGGCGCGGCGTACGGCAGGCCGCGCGCGGCGCGGGGTTCCCAGCCAGTGTACCCCTTCTTTAAGATGCGGCGTGTGAATGCTGGTTTCAAAGCGTGGCTCGCACCGGCCCTAATCGGCCTCCACCGTGTTCGCCAGTACGCCCAGCCCAGCCACGCTTACCTCGACGCGGTCGCCGGCCTTGAGCGGGCCCACGCCGGCGGGGGTTCCTGTCAGCACCAGGTCGCCGGGCTCGAGGGTCATGGCTGCGGTGATGGCTGCCAGCACCTGCGGAACCGGAAAGATAAAATCGAGCGTCGTTCCGTGCTGGCGAAGCTCGCCATTGACGCGCGTCTCAAGCGCCAGGCCTGCGTCGAGGTCGAGCTCATCATTGACGATCGGGCCAACCGGACAGAAAGTGTCGAAGCCCTTGGCGCGGGTCCACTGGCCGTCTTTCTTCTGCAGGTCGCGGGCTGAGATATCGTTGGCCAGCGTGAATCCGCGCACCACGCTGCGCCAATCGGCGTTGGCGTCGAAGTTGCGCACCCGTTGGCCGATCACCAGCGCCAGCTCGCCCTCAAAATCAACGCGCTCGGCAAAGCGCGGCAGGCGCACCACCCCGCCGGGCTTGAGCAGTGACGAGGTCGGCTTGAAAAACAACAGCGGCTCTTTGGGAATCTCGTTGCCGAGTTCCTGGGCGTGTTCGCGGTAATTGCGCCCCACGCAAACAATCTTCGACGGCGTAACTGGAGGCAGCAGATCGGCCCCGGCCAGCGGCATGGGTTCAAAGTCGAAGCTCCACGAGGTTGCGCGGCCGTGCTCAAGCCGGAATGCGAGGTCCTCTTCCGGCGCTCCGGCCAGGTCCACAATCCACATCTCGCCGGCGCGCACCTCAATTTTGCCGTAGTGGGTGCTGCCCTCGAAAACAAATCTGCAATATCTCATGGGAATCTCTTCTTCACCTCGGGCAAGTCGCTACTGCTGCGGCGCTGTCTCTTCGGCCGCTGCCGACCGCTCGCTTTCGTGGCCCTCCTGATCGATCGAGGAGACCGCGTATCGATAGGTGTGGCCGGCCGTCACGTTCGCATCGTGAAATGCAGGGCCCACAACCAGCTGTGCGGGCGAGATGCGCTGCCACTCGCCGTCACCCTCTCGCCGATAAACGATGTAGCCCGCCAGATCCGGCTCCGCGTTCGGCTGCCAGTTCAAATCGATCGCCGGTCCAGCCCCGTTTTCGCCGGCCGAACCCACCGCTGCCAGCCCGGTTGGAACCGCCGGCGGGAAAGTGTTCTTCGTCTCGATCTCGACCGGAGCAGAGAGCGGCCCCGCTAACTCGAGCGTTTGCCCGCTGGCCTCAACCGTGGCCACACGCTGGGCGCGATATTCATAACGCTCGTTGAATCGCACATCTTGATCGAGTGCGCGGGCTGATGTGCCTGGCTTCACCAGCAGCGTCCGTTCGAGCGGCTCCGCAGGCGCGGTCAATAATCCACCGCCCGGCTCCTTTTGCGCGCCTGTCTGTGCGTTCCCTGGTTCCGGCTTCTGCTTTGGAGGGGGTGGGGTCAGCAGTTTGCGCACCAGCCGGATCTCTGTGGAACCAGCCGCCTGTACTTCAGACTGCCAAGCCAGCAGCACGCCCTTGCGGCGCATCTCCGCGGTAAGTCCCACGATGGCAGCGGGAACCTGGCCTGCGGCCACGCTTGCCCCGTTTGAGAACCCCGCCGAGCGGCCTTTGCGATTCACCAGCTCAACATAATAGGTGAGCGCGTGCGCGGAGCCGGCGGCAAGCTGCGATGGAAGCGTCTCAGTAAAGCTCGCGTCTGCTCCGGGGGCAAATTGGGTTGAGCCCGCGGCTGCACAGGCGGCCGCGCCGGCCCCTGTCGCCGACCCGGTCTGGCACACCCGCGCCTGCACCATGCCCTTCAGCAACAGCTTGTCGGTATTGCGGCGTGGCATCGTCCACGTCAAAGTCACCTGGTCGCCGTTGCGCACGGCGGCAAGGTCGTTTGCCTTCTCCGGCAGATTGAGTGAGGGCGGCAGGGGCGTGCCCGGCATGCCGCATCCCGCAAGCAGCGCGGCGACGGCCAACGCTGCAACCGCGATCATCGCGGCCCGCGCCGCATGTCCCCATCTTTCTGCGCCACTCATTGCCCTTTCAGTTTAATGGCACGGGGCAGGGATCAGAGGTCAGGGATCAGGGATCAGGGATCAGGGATCAGAAAAACAGTTGCACAGTGGAACGGTGAAGAAGTGAAACGGTTGAACGGGAAAGAGCGGCGTTCTCGATTTGCATTTGTCCCTGTCGAGCCGCGGTCCTTGCCCACCCCCGCCGCCGTCCTGTATTTTTGACGCGACTCCCGAAAGGCCAGCCACGTGCTCATCTTTGCCGCGATTCTCGCCATCTTTGTCTACGGAATGATTGCCGCCATGCTCGGCACCATTCTGCCCGATCTCTCTGACCGCTTTCATCTCACGCCCTCGCAGAACGGCGCCATCGCCTTCGCCCAGGCGGTGGGCCTGATGATCGCCTCGGTTGGCGTGGGCCCGTTGCTCGATACCGAAGGCGACAAGATCGGCCTGGTCCTCGGCCTCGCCTTCATCGCCGTCACGCTATTGCTGCTGCCCCGCTCGCGCGGCTTCGGCTCCATCGTCGCCCTGCTCTTTCTGCTTGGCGTGGGCGGCGGAATCGTGGTGACCGGCGCCAACGCGCTGGTGAGCGGCGTGGCCACCGAGCATCGCGCCACGGCGCTCAACCTCGTCAACCTATTCTTTGGACTCGGCGGCCTGGCCACGCCCTTCATCTCGGCCAATCTCTTCAAGCGCAACTGGGTGCGGCTCTGCTACACGGTGGCATTGCTCACCGTTGTCACGCTTGCGTTCCATGCTGCTACACCCATGCCGGCGCCGGCAGGCGGCGCGGGATTTGGCCTGGCGCAAGCGGGTCCCGTCTTCAGCCATCCGCTCATTTTTCTGGTCGGTCTGCTACTGTTCCTCTACGTCTCGTGCGAGGTAGGCGTGTGGAACTGGCTGCCGCGGCACCTCATTGCGCAGGGCATTCCGGAGACCCGCGCGCTCAATATTCTCTCGCTCGGATTCGCGCTGGGCCTGCTCATTGGCCGCGTGGCGGTCTCGCCCATCCTCATCAACGTGCCGCCGATCGATGTCACGCTGGCGGCCTCAATCGCCATGGCCGTTACCACGTTCCTGATGCTGCGCACCGATAAACCAGGACCGGCAGCCGCGCTCGTGTTTGTTGCCGGAGTTTCAATGGCGCCGGTCTTTCCAACGGCACTGGCCATCACCGGCAAGGCGTTCCCGCAGATGACGGCCACGGCAATAGGCTTTGTGATCACCTGCGGATGGGCGGGACTCGCTGTCAGTTCGCCAATCATCGGCGCAATTGCCGGCGGCGACCCGCGCCGGCTCAAAAAGGCCCTGCTGCTGATTCCGGCGTCGGCCGTGCTGATGGTGGGGTTGAACCTGGCCATTGCCTCGGCTCTTCAATAACTGCCATTCCGCAACCTCTCGCAGGCCTGGTCGAGTTCATCGTCGCGCTTTGCGAAGCAGAAGCGGAGCAGGTCTTCTCCGCGCCCCGGACGGAAGAACGCCGACCCAGCAACCGCAGCCACGCCCGTCGCCGCCAGCAGTCCGCGCGCCTTTTCAGCCGCGGTTTTGCCCTTGAGTCCCGAGGCCCGCGCCAGAATATAGTAAGCTCCGCCCGGAGCGTCTGCCTCCATGCCCGCAGCCCGCAGCGCATCGAGCAACCGCCCGCGTTTTGATTGATGGTCGGTGGCGATCTGCGTATAAAACTCGGGTGGCAACTGCTCCAGGCCCGCAGCCGCGGCCACTTGCAGCGGCGCCGGAGCGCACACGTATGTCAGATCGTGGAAGTGGCCCATGGCCGGCATCCATTTGGCGTCGGCTACCGCGTAGCCGATGCGCCAGCCCGTAATCGAGTAGGTTTTCGAGAACCCCGAAACCACAATCGTCCGCTCGCGCATGCCGGGCAGCGTGGCCGGGCAAACATGCCGCGCCCCGTCGTAGACGAAGTACTCGTAAATCTCATCGGTGAACAGGAACAGATCGTGGCGTTCACACGCTTCCGCGATCTGTTGCAGCTCAGCCAAGCCAAAGATCTTGCCGCTGGGGTTGGCCGGCGTGTTCACCAGGATCGCCCTCGTTCTTGGCGTAATGGCCGCGCGCAGCGCGTCGGTATCAAGATGCCAGTCGGGTCGGGCGAGCGCCACCGGCACCGGCGTCACCTTCATCGACTTGAGCGTGTTCACGTGGTAGCCGTAGAAGGGCTCAAAGAGGATGACCTCGTCTCCGGGATTGAGGAGCGCCATGATGGCCACGTGGTAGCCGGCGGTAGCGCCCGAAGCCACCAGCACTTCGCGCTCGGCGTCGTACTCAAGGCCGTAGTCGCGCTGCTGCTTGCGGGCGATGGCCTGGCGCAGGCGGGTGATACCGTCGCAGCGGGTGTAGATGTTCTGGCCGGAGCGCATGGCCTCGACGGCGGCAGCCTCAACCACGGCTGGAACCGGGGTGTCGCAAACTCCCTGGGCCAGGTTAATGCCGCCCATCTGGTCGCACAGGGTGGTCATGGCCCGAATCTCGGACTGAAAGGTTGCTGGGGCGAGCTCGCTGAGGGCAAGCCGGCTGGCGGGCGAGGATGTAGGCATTGGGGAAGTCCTTATGGGTAAATGGTATAGCAATGCGGTTGAGGGGGCCAGCGCGGGCGGTAGCTTGGCCACCGACGGGGCCGAGCCAGCGGTTTGAGGACGTATGGGCACTTGCGATGGGGAGGTGGGCAGGTGAGCCAGATCACACCCGGGCCCCCTTGCGTGCGAGAGAATAGGGCTGTTCAGCAGGGCCGGCCGTCTTTTGAGACGGCGCGGCCCGCACAGCGCAACCCCATGCATGAGCTGTCCATCGTCGAGAGCGTTGTTGAGGCAGTCACCGAGACCGCTGCCGGCTACCCCGGCGCGAAAGTGAAGTCGGTGAAGCTGCGCGTGGGCGTGCTGGCGGCCGTGGTTCAGGAGTCGCTCGAGTTCTGCTGGGAGCTGGCGACAGAGGGCACGGCGCTGGCTGGCGCGGCGCTCGTGGTGAACGCGGTTCCGATCGGGTTGCACTGCGCGGCTTGCGGAAGAGACGCGGAGATTGAAGGCGTGCAGAGCCTGCGATGCCCGAATTGCGGCGAGTTAGCGGCGGAGTTGCGCCAGGGTCGCGAGCTGGAGATCGAGTCGATCGAGATTGAGGAGCCGGAGCCGAACAGCGAGTCAGCGAGTCAGCAAGCCAGCAAGTCAGCTTGACGCACATGACACTCAACGGCCTGCACCAGGAGAAAAAATGACGACGCGGATTGTGGAGTTGCGGCGGGGAATCCTGAAGAAGAATGACGAGCTTGCGGCGGTGTTGCGCGAGCGGTTCACGCGCGCGGGCGTGCTGGTGCTCAACCTGGTGTCGAGCCCGGGAACGGGAAAGACGGCGTTCCTTGAGCTCACGCTGCGGCGGCTCACGCAGGCGGGCGCGAGGGCCGCGGCGCTGGTGGGCGATCTTGAAACCGACAACGACGCGCGGCGGCTGGCGGCAAGCGGAGCGCCGGTGCGCCAGGTGAATACGCATGGCATCTGCCACCTGGACGCGGAGATGATTGGCAAGCATCTCGACGATTGGGCCGGCGTTGAGGCCGGAGTCAAACTTGAGGGCCTCGATTATCTCTTCATTGAAAACGTCGGCAATCTGGTTTGCCCGTCGAGCTACGACCTGGGCGAGAAAATTCGCGTGGCGCTGTTGAGCGTGACCGAAGGCGAAGACAAGCCGCTCAAATATCCCACGCTATTCAACTCCGCCGACGCGGCCGCCATCACCAAGATCGATATCGCCGAGCCCTGCGGATTCGACCGCGAGCTGGCGCTGCATAACATCAACGAAATTCGGCCTGGCATTCGCATCTTCGAGATCAGCGCGAAGACCGGCGCAGGCGTGGATGCGTGGCTCGTGTACCTGGCCGAGCAGCGGGACTCATTGAAGAGCTGAGCTTTCAGCTCTCATCTGTGAACGGTCAGACCTAGATGTTCACTGCGGCGGGTAGGGGAACCCGTATGGATTGCGGAGCAGCGCGACGCGCCGTTTGTCCACAAACAGTCGCGCCAGCACAACGCCGAACAAGAATCCAGCAATGTGGGCCAGGTAGGCGACGCCGCCGGTCTGCACCTCGCTGGACACCATGCCGAACTGGAAGAGCTGGGTGAGGAACCAGAATCCGATAAGGAACAGCGCGGGGATGTAAGTGACGCGGAAGAAGATGAGGAAGAAGAACAAGGTGCGGATGCGGTCGCGGGGAAAGGTGACGATGAACGCGCCCATGACGGCGGCGATGGCTCCGCTGGCCCCCAGACAGGGGACGTGAGAGTTGGGGTCGCCGAGAACCTGGGCGCACATGGCCACCACGCCGCCACCGAAATAGAAGACGAGATAGCCGAGATGGCCCATTGCGTCTTCCATGGCGGGTCCGAAGGCCCAGAGAAAGACCATGTTGCCGATAATGTGCATCCAGCTTGCGTGCATGAACATGGAGGTGAGCAGCGTGATGGCGTGGTGGCCATGGGTGATTTTGATGGGGATGGCCGAGTACGCATGAACGAATGCGTCGCCGCCAAGCAGCTCGAGGAAGAAGACCCAGGAGTTGACGACGATGATGAGGATGGTGACGCCGGCGGAGACTCCGGGCCGGCGCGAGGCGTCGCCTAAGGGAACGAGACCGCCCATTACATACCGCCCTTTCCGAGCAGGATGCCGATGCCGTAGGTGACCGCGCCCTCAAGCGCGCCGACGACGGTCATTTCGAGTCCCGAGGACCACCAGGAGCGGACGGTGATGAGGGACTTGGCAGCGCCGACGGCGAAGTGCGCGGCGAGCGAGACGATGGCGGCGGCGATGACGGCCGGGAGTCCCTGCATGAAGAAAAACGGAATGACCGGGATGATGGCGCCGACGGCGGTGGAGAGCGCGCCGGAGCTGGCCGAAACGATGGGGTTGGAGAGCGATTCTTCAGTGGAGCCGAGGCGCTCGCTGGCGAGAGCCTTGAGGAGCTGCTCGGGATCGCTGGCGATGTGGTTGACCATGTGGAGGGCGTCGGCCTCGGGCAGGCCTTTCATCTGGTAGTAGAGCGAGAGCAGTTCGCGGGCCTCGGGGCCGTTCATCCGGATGGCTTCGCGCTCGCGGGCGATCTCAGCGTGGTAGATTTCGCGCTCGCTTTTGGCGGCGAGATAAGCTCCTGAGCCCATGGAGAGCGCGGAGGCGATCATGCCGGAGAGGCCGGCGAGGAGTACGTATTGGGCGTTGCCGGCGGTAGCGCCGGAGACGCCTGAAACGATGCCGAAGATGGCGCCGAGGCCGTCGTTGACGCCATAGATGGCGTCGCCGATCCATGCGCCGGGCTGCTTGCGTCCCTGGTTGCGCTTGGCCAGCATTTCGTCGAGGACGGCTTTGGCGTCGATTTTGGGAGCGCCGGCCGGGGCCTGGTAATGGCCGCGAATGAGCGACCCGAGCTCGCGATAATGATCTTTCTCGTCTTCGATAACGTGCTCGAGGATGGCGATGGAGCCTTCGTCGCCAAGAGCCTTAAGCTGCTCGCCGTATCCGGCGATGGCGCGGCTTTCTTCAATCTCAAGCCGGCGCAGGGCCATCCGGATGCCGCCGGCGCGGCTGGCGAGCGAATCGGCATCGCCGCCGGGACCACCCTTGTACACCGGCGCCTCGCCGCCCAACTCCTTGATGCGGCTCTCCCACAGCGCGGCGTGCTCCAATTCAGCCTGGGCCAGGTGGCGCAGCACCTGCGCGCGCACAGGATCGGTATCGCGGTCGGCCAGGGTGGTATAGGAGTGGTAGCCCTCCATCTCAGCCTGCCAGTTGCCCTCAAGAGCAGCCAGGACTTTCTTGGTCTTTACACCGCTCAGTATCGCGATCGGCATGGGTCTTTCCTTTCTTTCACTGAAGGATAGCGGATATTGGGGCGGAGCGGGTAGAAGCCGCGTCACAGCGCCCAGAATCCACTATGCAGTGGCGCGGCTTGCCGTATAGTGTTGTGTGCAGCAAGAAGGCCGGTTTTTCGCTCTTGGAAACGATCAACCTGGGTGTACGGACGGCGCCCGATGCCTTCGAAGTTTTTGGCCGGGGCCTGTAGCCACTACCCGGAAGGATGGCGAAGCGCACGGGCCCTGATTAAAAGCCGCCCGGGCGGGCAGAGTTTTTGGAATTTGAAGAAAGCGGGAACCAGGGTTTATGGCAGCTAATAGCAAGCACTCCGGCGCGCTCACGTCGCCGGGATTTGTTGTACCGTTCATCACCGTTACGGCGCTGTTTTTTGTGTTTGGATTCATCACCAACCTGAACATGGCGCTGGTGCCGCACCTGCGGCACGTATTCACGCTGCCTTACGGGCTGGCGATGCTGGCGGAGTCAGCGTTCTTTCTTGCGTACTTTGTCTTCTCGTCGCCCACATCGAAGCTGATTGAGGCCATCGGCTACAAAAAGACGATGGTGGTGTCGCTGTTCATCCAGGTGGTGGGCTGCCTGCTGTTTGTGCCGGCCGCAAAGCTGGTCAACTTCCCGCTGTTCCTGACGGCCGTGTTCGTGGTGGGCGCGGGAATCACGGCGCTGCAGACCGCAGCCAACCCATACGTGTCGATCCTGGGGCCTGAGGCCACGGCGCCGATCCGGCTGACTCTGGCGCAGGCGTTGAACTCGCTGGGCGGTACGCTGGCGCCGCTGGTGGCAGGAGCATTCATCCTGGCCGACACCGGCCAGACGCAGACCCAGGCTGAGATTGCGAATACCGTGCGCGGACCGTACATCGCTATTGCGGCAGCGCTGCTGATTCTGGGACTGGCCGTGGCCTTCTCGCATTTGCCCCCGGTTACCTCCACGCAGGAGTTCAGGCCGGGCAAGGCAGGCGACGAGCTGCTGAAGCGCAGCATCTGGAGCTACCGGCACACGGTTCTGGGTGCGCTGGGCATTTTCTTCTATGTGGGCGTTGAGGTGGGCCTGGCGTCGATCGCAGTGAACTACTTCAAGAGCCAGGGCATGAGCTCGCTTTCGACCGCGTCGTTCCTGGTCTCGCTCTACTGGGGCGGCGCGCTGGTGGGCCGGCTGCTGGGCGCGGGAATCCTGACCAAGGTGCATTCGAGCAAACTGGTGGGCACGTTCGGCATTGCGGCCGCTGCGCTCATTACCGCTTCGATGTTCACCTCGGGCGAAGTGGCCATCTGGACGCTGGTGCTGTGCGGATTCTTCAACTCGATCATGTTCCCGAACATTTTTACGCTGGGCATTGCTGGCCTCGGGCCGATGACCAGCAAGGGATCGGGGCTGATCATGACGGCGGTGGTGGGCGGCGCAGTGATTCCCTGGGCGATTGGCGCGCTCGCCGATGCGACGAGCATCCAGCACGCGTTTGTGATTCCGTTGATCTGCTACCTCTACATTGCTTTCTATGGACTGTGGGGATCGAAGCCGACAAGAACGGTGATGGCGTAAGAACAGTTTTCAGCTCTTAGCTTTTGGCTAATAGCTGGTTGAAGGCCCTTCGGCGCAGGCCGAAGGGCCTTCGCATTTCTCCGGCGTCGAATCGAAGCGTAATATGGTTGGCGAAATTCGAGGAACGGCGAAATGAAGCGAAAGGCAAGAGAGAGCCAGAAAATGGGCGGGCAGTTTGGCCCGGCTCTGTTGATTACGATTCTTGCGGTGGTTGCGGTGCTGATCCTGCTGTTGCGGATGGTTGCGTTTGTTGCGCCGCACGCGCGGCATTACTGATTTCCCGGCTCCCCGCCCGCAGCCCCCTGCTCGCGCGACTGGCGGATCTCTTCCATCACCGACTGGATGAGGGTCTTGGCGCCTTCCATGCCGTTCAGCACGGCCTGCAGGTCGAGCGCGGGCTTTGAGGGGTTGCGGGACGAGGCGCAGTAAACCCCGTGCTGGCCGATAAGGATGAGGGAGTCAGTGAGCAGGTCGAGGGCGACGGCGAGCCGGCCGCGCTCCAGGCCCATCATGAACTCGTGGCGCTCGAGCTCGGCGTGCTTTTCGTCGAAGATGTTCATGACTCCAGCGTAACGGAAATGCGGGGAGGGCGAGTACCTAACAGCCTACGGTGAAAATCAAAATCGCCGAGATTCATCCCCCCGAGGGCTAAAGCCCCCCGCGTAATATCGACCGTTTACGGCACGGCTAAAGCCGTGCCCTTTCAAAACTCGAATTTCACCGCGGACTACCCAGAAACGGAGACAGCGACTTTACCTGGACAGGAACCGCCCGGCTGATTTCTGCGCCGTCCCGGCGCAATTGAATTGAGGCCGAAATAAAGCTTGACATGCGCAACCCAATAGTTGCATGATTCGAACGATCGCAGTCATTATGCAACCGGGAGGTAGCATTTTGGTCCTCGACAAAATTGACAAACACATCGAATTGAAGGCGCCGGTGGCGCGGGTCTGGCAGGCATTAACGGATTACCGCGAGTTCGGCGAGTGGTTCCGGGTTGCGCTGACCGAGCCCTTCAACGTGGGCGCGACGGTGCGCGGCAATATTCTCCATCCCGGCTACGAGCATGTGGCCTTTGAGGCCAAGGTTGAGGAGATGATCCCGGAGAAGCTCTTCGCCTGGACGTGGGCGCACCCCAAGACGATGGCCAAGGAACATTACAAGCCCGACTACACCGGCGAGCCAAGGACGCTGGTCGAGTTCCGGCTGGAGGCGACGGCGACGGGAACGCTGCTGACCGTGACCGAATCGGGCTTTGACAAGCTGCCCGAGGACCGCCGCGAACAGAACTACAAGGGCAACGAAGGCGGATGGGAGCAGCAGATGAAGAACATCGAGGGCTACCTTGGCGGGCACGCGTAGATTGCGGACGCGCCGGGCTTCGCCAGCGGTTGTGTTTGGCGCGCTGGGCGACGAGACGCGGCTTGCACTGGTGGCACGGCTGGCCGCGGGCGAGGCTGCGTCGATTACCGAGCTGACGCGGCACTCGCGGCTGACGCGGCAAGCGATTACCAAACACCTGCGCGTGCTGGAACGGGCGGGGATGGTGCGATGCGTGCGCGCGGGCCGGGAGAGCCGGTTCGAGCTCGATCCGCGGCCGCTCGGCGAAATCAAAAAGTACATTCGCCGCGTCTCGCGCGAGTGGGACGAAACATTGGCGCGGCTGAAGGCGTTGGTGGAGGAGTGACCGCGGCCCGGTGCATTGCGAGGGCGCTTAGGATGATAGTGGGCCGGTTTGAGAAAACCTTCCCTCAGGGGCTAAAGCCCCGCTCTTTTTAGAGGCCTTATCGGGCCGACTAAAGTCGTGCCCTTGTTACAAAACAACGTGAGCCTACGCCGGTGGAGTTTTTCCGCAACCTGTAAAGCCCTGACCCACCAGCCGTGCCCTTTCAAACTGACCCGCTGCCCATGCCTCAGAAGTTGAGCGTCTTCATGTAGTCGGCATCCTCGCGCAGCTCTGCCATCGGGTCGCCGTCGAAGTCTTCCTGCTCCACAAAGTAATACTTGAGGTGCGTGGCCGCGCGCATTATGGACGCATTGTCGATGTGGCCCTTGCCCATCACCGGCAGCAATAGCTTGTCAGAGCCGGGCACCAGGATCATGTCTTTCACGTGGAGGAGCTGGAAACGCTCCGGCGCGCGCGCGATGTACTCGGCGGGGCTGTAGCCGGCTTGATAGACCCATCCGCAATCCATCTGCAGAATGACGAGCTCCGGATCGGTGAGCTTCATGATCTCGTCGTAGACCAGCACGCCGTCAATCGTTGCAAACTCCGGCGTGTGGTTGTGGATGCCGAAGGTCATCCCGGCGGCCTTCACTTTTGCGCCGATGCGGTTGAACTGATCGATCCTCCAGTGCCAGTCGTCGAGCGTGGGTTCGCCGTGGGCGTTCGGGTCGCGGTGGGTTCCGTCGGACGAGGAGCAGACCATGTACTCGAGGCCGAGCTTTTTGGCATAACTGATGGTCAAATCGAGCTGCTGGTTGAGCAGAGTAAGCGTGTAATGGGCGCTCACACAACGCAGGCTGGCCTGATCCACGGCTTTGCGGAAGTCGGCGGCCGAACGATTGTAGAATCCCGCAGCCTCAACCACGGTATAGCCCACGGAATGCACCTGGTTGAGCGTGCCCTGCAGATCTTTGGCCATAAGATCGTGCACCGAATAGAGTTCCAGACCCGCCGGCACATTCGTCGTGCGAGCGCTGGCCCTGCCCGCGCCCGCAATCACCGCGGCCGCTCCAGCCGCCTTCAAAAAATTCCTGCGCGATGCAATCGTCATTTGCTTCTCCCTCTCGTTGTCTGTTCAGCTCGCCTTACTCCCTTGTTCCCTTGTTCCCTGTCTCTACACCTTGATCTTCTTCGCTGCCGCATTCCACGAGGCGATGGAGCGATGGAAGTAGGAGTGATTGGCCATGTGGCAGTCGATGGCCGCGTTATTGCCGAATACCTCATTCTCGACCGCGGGTTGGCGCGTGACCACGGCGCTGAAGAAGTTGGCAATGTGGTCCCCGGAGTCATCGTAGCCCCGCGGCGATGTGAAAGTCTCCGCCTCGGGCAGCGGCGCCATCGGCTCGGGATGCGCGGCCTTCCACTCCGCCATTCCCTTCTGCACTTGCGCTTCAGTCATGCCGTTCCACCCGTAGGACTCGAAGCGCGGGCGCACATCCTGCGGAGTGAAGGTGACGGAGCGGCCAGTGATAACGAGTGTGCCGGTTGAGCCGTAGATCACGGTGCGATCGTCATCGGTATCGTTGATCTGGCTGCAGTGCACATGGACATGGACCGGGCCGGCGGGCGTGTTGAAGTCGTAGACGGTCTCGATAAAGTCAGGAAAATCGCGGCCGTCTTTGAAGTGATAGAGGCCGCCGGTGGAGTAAGCGCGCGCGGCCGGCGCGTCGGTGCCGATGATGAGCTGGATACCGCTGAGGAGGTGGACGAAGAGATCGCCGGCAAGGCCCGCGCCGTAGTCCATAAAGCGGCGCCAGCGGAAGAAACGGTCAGGATCGAAGGGGCGTTCCGGCGCATCGACCAGGAAGGCCTTCCAATCGATGGTTTCGGGGCTGGCGTCGTCGCCGATGGGATACACCCACGCGCCGCCGGGTGAGTTGCGATTCACCTGCGCGTCGATTTCGCGCACTTCGCCGAGGCGGCCGGAGTCGAAAATCTCTTTGGCCTTGAGATAGAGGATGGAGCTGACGCGCTGGCTGCCGGCCTGAAAGATGCGCTTGTGCGATTGAACAGCCTCAAGCATGGCAAAGCCGTCAGGGACGGTGTGCGACATGGGCTTTTCGCAGTAGACGTCTTTGCCGGCGGCAACGGCATCGAGCGTCACGCGCCGGTGATGATGGTCAGAAGTGGCGACGAAGATGGCGTCGATATCCTTGCGGTCGAGTAGGCGGCGATAATCGCCTGAAGTCTCGAAATCGGCGCCGTAGGCTTCGATGCCGGCCTTGAGGCGCGTGGAGTAGAGGTCGGCCGAGCCCACGCACACCCCGGTGGGCACATTGCGCGCCGAGCGCAGCAAGTCGCAGCCGCGAATCCCAGTGCCGACGATGCCGAAGCGAATCTTGCGGCCATCGGGCAAAGTATCAGAAGCGTGCTGCGGCGCGGTGAGAGCAGTTGACTGAGCGGCGGCTTGCGCGACGGTGGCGGTGGCTACGGCCGCGCCTGCGCCCAGGCGCACAAAATCCCTGCGGCTAATTTCGTTCATCTTCATTGGTTGGTCCCTCGTGCGGTGCCCATTCTCGCTCGCGATGCCGAGGTATGTCCAGCGACGAAGCGTTTGGCATCTCACATTGCTGTGTGATCAGTAGACCCAGGGCACCAGTCGCCAGGTGCGAGCGAAATAAGCGTCATACTCGGCGCCGAAGTGCTCGCGCAGCAGCTTTTCCTCAGATCGCATCCTGGCGATGAGAGGAATAAGCCCAAGGGCCACCAGCGCAAGCCCGATGCCCGAACGAAACGTGAGCGCCCAGCCGAGGATGTGAATCTCCATCCCCAGGTAAGCGGGATTGCGAACCCGGCTGTAGACTCCGCGAGTCTGGAGCTGGTGGTCTGTCTGGATGGCAACCAGTCCGCTAAAGCGCCGGCCCAGCACGAAGACCGCCCAAAGCCTCAACGAGCCTCCGGCCGCAAACAGCGCGATGCCCACCCAGCGCGTGGCATCGCCATCAATCGTCAGAATGCCCAGCCGGTCGGTGAACGGCGACAGGAAAGCGTTGAGCACCGCCAGACAGAAAAGCGCCAGAATCACCCAGCGGTTACCGCGATCTTCCTTATCACCAGCGTTCATGTTGCCGCCCGTGCACGGGGCCACCAGAATCAAGCAGGCGACGACTGCGGTCAATGCTATGAAAGCCGGGTGGGCAAAAAAGGCCCTGAAACCACCCCAGGCAGATATGGCCAGCGTCCACTGCAACACCACCACAACAAGACAAGACGCGATCGTCCTCAGCTTCGCTGCCATAGGTTTTCCCCTGGATTTGGCCCCATCGTACTGCCCGGCCAGGCCATGTGCGGTGACGGCTCGTACACGGGCGTATGCATTCCTGGCAGGATTCGAGCCCATGCGCTGCACCGCAGGCCGAATGGCTCTCCATTCCGCCGTGAAACAATAAGAGCCGAACCCGTTATGAGCGACGAGACCATCATCGAACCTCAGCCTGCCACCGAATCTATTGGGGAGCCGGCGCAAGAACCCGTAACCGAGCCCGGGCCAGCGGCCATGGCAACCAAAGAACCAGCGGCCGCGGCGGAAGAACCTGCGCCAGCTGATCAAGCTTTCGCCGCAGAAGTACCTTCCGCTGCTGACGCGTCGCCCGCGATTGAAGAGCCTGTTGCGGATCAGGTGGCGGCTCCGGCTGAGAGTGATGCCCAGGCAGCGGAGCCTGCACCTTCGATCGAGGCTCGAAGCGAGGGCCCGGACGACCAGTCCCCGCAGGAGTCCTTCGGAGACCTGCTGCGCGACTACGAGCGCACGCATACGCATCGCGCCGCTCAAAACCGGCTCGAGGGCACCGTGGTTTCGGTCTCGGCGGACCAGGTATTTCTCGACGTTGGCTACAAGATGGAGGGTGTGCTGCCGCGCTCGGCGTTTGAGAACAACGCTGAGGGAGTAAAACCTGGCGACCGCTTTCCGGTATCGATCACTGGCCGCAACGAAGAGCACTACTACGTGCTTTCGCGTTTCAAAGTGGCGCAGCCCCGCGACTGGTCGGCCCTGGAGCGGGCCTTTGCCGATAAGACCGCTGTGGCCGGCACCGTGACCGCCGTGATAAAGGGCGGCCTGAGCGTGGACGTTGGCGTGCGGGCCTTTATGCCGGCCAGCCGCAGTGGCACGCGCGAAGCGGCCGAGCTTGAGGCGCTGGTGGGGCAGCAGATCACCTGCCGTATCACCAAGCTCGATACCACCGATGAAGACGTGGTCGTGGACCGGCGAGTAGTGCTGGAGGAGCAGGCGCGAGCCGAGATGGAAGGCCGCCGCGCCACGCTGAACGAGGGCGACGTTGTCACGGGAACGGTGCGCACCATTATGCCCTACGGCGCGTTTGTGACCATCGGCGGCGCGGAGGTTGGCGGCATTGACGGGCTGCTGCACGTGAGCGACATCTCGCGGACGCGCATTGCCAAGCCTGAAGACGTGCTCTCGGTGGGCCAGGAGCTGACGGTCAAGATTCTGCGCATCGATCCCGAGACTAAGAAGATCTCGCTGGGGTTGAAGCAGCTTCAGCCGGAGCCCTGGGAGACAGCGGTCGAACGCTATCCGGTTGGCGCGCGCGTCTGCGGCACGGTTACGCGGTTGATGGATTTCGGCGCGTTTGTTGAGATCGAGCCGGGGCTCGAAGGGCTGGTTCACATCTCGGAGATGTCGTGGGCCAAGAAGGTGCGGCACCCATCGGACCTGCTCAAGAGCGGCGACCGCGTGGATGCGGCGATCTTGTCAGTGAAGCCCGAGGAGAAGCGTATCGCGCTCGGGTTGAAGCAGACCCTCGCCGATCCGTGGGTCGAGGCGCAGCGCCGCTATCCGGCCGGTTCGCAGGTTACGGGCACTGTGACCAGGATGATGAGCTTCGGCGCATTTGTTGAAATTGCCGAGGGCGTTGAGGGTCTTGTGCACATCAGTGAGATTGTGGCCGACCGGCGGCTGAACCATCCCAGCGAAGCGCTGCACACGGGCCAGAAGGTTGAGGCGCTGGTGCTCGCAATCGACACAGAAAAGCGGCAGATGAAGCTCTCGATGAAGCAGCTCATCCCCACCAGCATCGACGAGTACATCGCCGAACATAAGGTGGGCGACACGGTTTCGGGGCGCGTGGTTGAGGTAAAGGGCTCCGCGCTTCAGGTCGACCTGGGCGACGGAATTCGCGCGACCGGCCGCGTGGGCAAAGCTTCCGCGGCGAAAGCCGCTACGCCGGCGCCGGAAGCGCCTGAGCCGGGCAAACCCGATCTCTCGCAGCTTTCGTCGATGCTGAAGGCGCGCTGGAAGGGCAACGCGCCCGCGCAAGAGACCAAGCCCGAGCCGCTCGCCGAGGGCCAGTTGCGCAGCTTCAAAATTGTGAAGCTCGACGCGGAGAAAAAATCGATCGAGGTGGAGCTGGCGTAAGGGAAATTAACTCGATGCCATACAAAAACTTAAGCTGGCTTTTCGTTCTCGGGCGGTTCTATAGCGGCTTCTTCAGGAAACAGACGCCGATCCAACGCGAATGCGTCGACGCTTTCAAGCGAAATGTGTTCCCAGAAGCTATGCCCTTGCGGAAAGAGCACGACATTCCAAACAGGGAGGATGACTGAAGGTATGGCGACCGCGAATGCACTCATGCCAACCGCGAAATACGAGGGGCCGTCCTTGAACCTATCGCGCGCTGTCGCAAGGTCCCGATAAAACCAAAAGCAGCCGCCTGTTTGCGGATCGATCATCGCATTCTTTTGCAATTCCCAGTTTCCGCTCAGACGGATTTTCATCATGGCCAGGTTGGATGGGATTAGATCCTTTGGTGTATGCACCAATCTCTCCAGGAGCGGCAAACTCATCTCAGTCGAGGTATAGATAGTTCCTGGCCGGGCGTATTCCATCGTCCTGGCGCGAATGCAGCACCGGCACCCGACAAATTTGCATAGCGCGCGCGGGCAAGGCGATAGAGGATGAGAGGCCGATGATTAAGAAGGAATTCCGGATCGAGTTGATGGTCTTCCGGAGTCAATAATCGACCCCATGCTCGATGCGAGTAAAGATCGGCTCAAGCACCTGCATGTCATAGCCTTTTGCTTGCACCGCTTGGATCGGTGTCTGGCCATCCAGGTCACGATTGGGCAGCGACAACCATCGAGACGCCTTGATTTCGTCTCCAAACGCTTCTACGGCTCGTGAGACGAGTCCTCGATAGCGCAGCAGGTTCTCTTCCGGTACCGTCATTGGCGCCCCTACACTAATGCTTTCAGGAGGCTTTCTTTGGGCTCGAAATCGCGGCGAACTTGCCATGCCACATTATAGCAAGGAGAGAATTTGCGATGCCCAGCAGCTCCTGATGGGCATCACATTTGCCAACCGTCCGCTACTACAAATACGCCTCGTCGATGTAGCACCAGCGCCAGTTTTCGCCGCGCTCGGCCGATTGAATGAGCGGATGCTGCGTCTCGTGGAAATGCGCGCGGGCGTGGCGGTTCTTTGACGAGTCGCAGCAGCCTACGTGGCCGCAGGTGAGGCAGCGGCGCAGGTGCACCCATGTGTCGCCGGTCTTCAGGCAATCCTCGCAGCCTTTGCTGCGGGCCTTGGCATTTTTGTCGAATTCAGCGAGATGCGTGCATGCCGCCATGGTTGACCTCCGAGTCTCGATCGCCGGCCAGGGGTGGTCCGGCAATTCATCAGATGTCCAGAGTGACACGAGGGGCGATGGTTTTTCCAATCCCCGGGGAAACGTGCGCATCTCGGCTCGCCTGGAACTTCCCTCTGGGGCTAGAGCCCTCACTCATTCTGCGTGCTTTAGCGGCACGAGTAAACTCGTGCCCTTTCAAAACAGCGGCCGAAAATGAGTTTTTCACCAAGCTGTGAAGCCGCGCCCTTTCAAAACCCCGCTGGGAACAAGCCGCGTGCTTCAGGAGACCTGGTATTGCGCGGCAAGCTTATGAAATCGGGCGACTTCCGCGGCAATCCAGTCGTCGCCGCGGTTGAGTTCGGCGGCCAGCAGGCGGGCTACGGGCTCAGCCATGCGGAAGGCTGCCTTGGCGTTGAGAAAGAGCGCGCGGGTGCGGCGGGCGAGCACATCTTCAACGGTCCGGGCCATCTCGTTGCGCGCGGCCCAAACCGCCTCGGCGGCAATGTAGGGCAGATCGGGATGGAACTGCACGGCGAGCGAGGCATCGCGAGCCACTGCGGCGACGGCTTCGGCGTCAGAGCCGTAGACGGAAAAATGCTCGGGTACAGATGGGAGCGGGTCGGCGGCGTAGCCGTGGATGTGGAGATTCTTCGTAGGGCAGGCCGCGTCATCCAGCCTGCCAAGAGTGATGGCGTGGTCCACGCAGTCCTCGGCCATGTGGCGATAGGTGGTCCATTTGCCGCCGGTGATGGTGAGCAGGCCCGAAGGGTCGACGTGGATGACGTGGTCGCGGGAGAGGGCAGAGGTTTTGCCTTCGGTCTCGCTTTCGGTCCTGACCAGCGGCCGCAAGCCCACGTAGACGGCCAGCACGTCGGCGCGGCTGGGAGGCCGGGTGAAATAACGGCCGGCCGTTTCGAGCACAAATTCAATTTCCTCCTCAAACGGGCGCGGCTCAAGGCTGGGCTCGTCGACCGGAGTGTCGGTGGTTCCGGCCACGGCGTGGCCGTGCCAGGGAATGACAAACAGGACGCGGCCGTCACTGGTGCGCGGCACCATGAGCGCGGAATCGCCGGCGAGGAAGGAGCGATTGAAGACGAGATGGATACCCTGGCTGGTGACCATCATCGGCTCTGCGCCGGGGTCGGCGAGGCGGCGCACGGAGTCAGTAAAGACGCCGGTGGCGTTGACCACCACGCGCGCACGAAGCGTGTGCTCCTCGCCGGTCTCCTCATCACGAGCCAGGACGCCGTTCACGTAGCCCTCGGCATCCTTGAGAAGAGAGATTGCGGGGCAATAGTTGACCACCGTTGCGCCATGGTCAGCCGCAGTCATGGCGAGATGGATGAGGAGCCTGGCATCGTCGAACTGACCGTCGTAGTAAATCACGCCACCGAGAAGGCCCTCGGGCTCGAGCGCGGGCAGGCTGGCGAGAGTTTCTTCGCGGGACAAGAGCCTGGAAGGCCCGAAACCGTACTTGCCGGCGAGCAGGTCGTAGAGCTTGAGGCCGATGCCGTAAAAAGGCGCCTCCCACCAGGAGTAATTGGGCACGACAAAGGCAAGGTCGTGGACGAGGTGCGGGGCGTTCCGGCGCATCAGGCCGCGCTCTTTGAGCGCCGACATGACGAGCGGGATGTTGCCCTGCTCAAGGTAGCGCACGCCGCCATGGACCAGCTTGGTGGAGCGGCTGCTGGTGCCTTTGCCGAAGTCGTGCGCCTCTACCAGCGCAACGCTGAAGCCACGTGAGGCCGCATCGACCGCCACGCCCATGCCGGTTGCGCCACCGCCAATCACGACGATGTCCCACGGATTGCCGGTTGCGGACCGCTCGCGCAGCTGATGGATCATCGCGTCACGCTGCATGTGCCCCTCCCGGTTCTAGAAGTGGTTGCATAGATGGCAGCGAATCTTGAAAGAACATCCCTCAGGGGCTAAAGCCCCCAATTCATGCGGTCTGTTACGGCCCGGCTAAAGCCGTGCCCTTTCAAAACGCGGCTTACGAAACCAGCTCTACCCTTTTCGATGCCCCGGGTCCGCTCCTGTTCCCTGATCTCTGTTCTCTGTTCCCTGTTCCCTGACCCCTGTCTATCCGTTCCACGCCTTGGCGCGTTCGACGGCTTTTTGCCAGCGGGCGCGGCGCTCGGCGCGCTCAGTCGCGCTCATCTGTGGTTCAAAGCGGACATCGCCTGCGCGCTTCGCCTTGAGATCGCCGGGACTGGCCCAGAATCCCGTGGCCAATCCTGCCAGATACGCAGCACCCAGGGCGGTGGTCTCGGTCACCAGCGGGCGCACCACCGGCACGCCGAGAATGTCGGCCTGGAACTGCATGAGCAGGTCGTTCACGGCTGCGCCGCCATCCACGCGAAGAGCGCCAAGCGGGGTTGAGGTTTCGCTGTGCACCGCGTCGAGAACGTCGGCCACCTGGAAGGCAATGGCTTCAAGCGCGGCCCGGGCAATATGGCCGGGACGGGTACCGCGGCCGAGGCCGATGAGCATTCCGCTGGCGTGAGGATCCCAATGCGGAGCGCCCATGCCTACGAAGGCCGGAACAAAGACCACTCCGCCTGAGTCGTCGGCGGTCTTTGCCAGCGCTTCCACGTCGCCGGAGGAGGCGATGAGCTTGAGGTTATCGCGCAGCCATTGCACAACGGCGCCTCCGATAAAGATGCTGCCCTCAAGCGCGTATTCGAGGCGCGGCGCGGCGCTGGCGGCCAAAGTGGTGATGAGTTTGTGACGCGAGCGGGCAAATTCTGTCCCAATATTCTGCAGCAGGAAGCAGCCGGTGCCGTAGGTGTTTTTGGCCTCGCCTGCCTGCCAGCACAACTGGCCGAAGAGCGCGGCCTGCTGATCGCCGGCGATGCCCGCGATGGTTGCACCGGCCAGTCCGAGAGAGGTGGTCACTTGACCCACCTGCTGGCTCGACCACACCACCTCGGGCAACATGCTCACTGGGACGCCGAAGATCTCGAGCAATTCATCGTCCCACTCGCCTTTGACGATGTTGTAGAGCTGCGTGCGCGAAGCATTTGTAACATCGGTCACGTGCTTGTGGCCGCTGGTCAGGTGCCAGATGAGCCAGGAATCGACGGTGCCGAAGGCCAGTTCGCCGCGCTGTGCGCGTTTGCGGGCGCCAGCCACGTTGTCCAGGATCCAGCGGACCTTGGTTGCCGAAAAATAGGGGTCGAGCACCAGGCCGGTTTTGCCTGCAACCGTATCGGCGAGGCCGCGCTCTTCAAGCTCTTTGCAGAAAGCGGCGGTGCGGCGGTCCTGCCACACAATGGCGCGATGGATGGGCTTGCCGGTGGCGCGTTCCCACACAATCACCGTCTCGCGCTGGTTGGTAATGCCGATGGCGGCCAGATCGCGCGGGCGAGCGCTGACTTTGCCCAGGGCCTCAACGGCGCAGCTCATCTGGCTGGTCAGAATCTCGGTGGGGTCGTGCTCTACCCAGCCGGTTTGCGGATAGAACTGCTCGAATTCCTTCTGGGCAACGGCGGCAATTGCGCCATCCTGATCGAAGAGGATTGCCCGCGAACTGGTTGTTCCCTGGTCGAGGGCGAGAACGTAGGACATGGTGGAGAACCTGCCTTCGGGAATCAGTCAAACACGCGGGGTGACGGGCGGGCAAGGCGAGGGGTTCATTGAAACGCAACTGCAGATCCTTCGACTCCGTCCGCTGCGGCGGACGTCGCTCAGGATGACTGCGGCTTTCATACAAAGGGCTCCGAGCTCAGCACTCTACGGCCTGCTCTGCCTTTTTGTCCCCGGCGTCAGCTTCCTGACGATGAATTCCTGGAAGAGGTTCTGCACGGCCGAGCCCGCCAAGCCGATACCTGCGCCTTCGAATGTCACTACCGCGTCGCTGCGTTCGTTGTCAGGGTAGTAGAGGTTCGATACTCCGCCTGCGGCCAGACCGCCGAGGATTCCCGAGTAGTTGAACTGCCAGCGCATGTTGTCGCCCTTGCAAACCACGGTGTTGGCCAGTGCGTAGCCGATGCGCGAGCGGACGGTTCCGGTGCCCTTGTAAAAGTAGCGGGGATCCTGATGCAGGAGCGAGGGAAGGATGGCGCCGCCGATCATGTCGCCGAAGAAGCTGTCGGCGGTATCCGCGCCCATGCGTTTGCCGTAACCCTGCATTCCCTGGCCGTATCCTTTAAACGAATTCGTGGCCTGCTGAATGCCTGCGAATCCCGCGTTCATGAACCAGTTGAACGGGTCGACATTGGAGCGCCACGCGAGCTTGAACTTCTGCTTCGCGGTGAGCGGCGCAGGATTGAAATCGTAGTTGACGTAGTAGTTGGGCAAAACACCCAGGACGCGCTGCTGTTCCTCGAGATGGATCTGCTGCTCGGCAATCTCAACCTGAGTCTCGGCTGAAACGCGAACCACGCTCACGGATTCCTTGAAGGCCAGCACGACGTTGGGCACGGTAAAGGCCTCGCCGGGATGAAGCTCCCCCGAGATGGTCTGGGTCTTGAATCCCTGCGAAGCGAAGGTGAGCGTGAAGGTACCGGGAGCAACCTGTTCAAAGAGGAACTCGCCAACGGGGCTGGTCTGCGCGGTTTGCTCGGCCCCGCCATTGAAAAGCGTGACACGCACACCCTCGTAAACCTCGCCATCTTTGCTCACCACAACTCCGCGAATGGAACCGGCCGGCGTTGGCTCAGGGGCGGGAGCGGACGGCGGATTTGCGCTCGGCTGCGCGATCGCGAACGATGCGCCGGCAGTAAAAACCAGCAACAAGATGCGAGTGCAGACTGACACTATGCTCGAGCGAAGCGCGACGCGCGACGCGCGAGGCAGGTTGGATTGAGAGAGATGCAGTCTGGGCCCCTTTTGCCGGCTGTAGAGAAAGGAATTCCAAGTGAATCCGTTATTCAATCAGACGGAGAATCACTGAGGGTAGTTGCAATGGAACGAGCGAAGGGCGCCCTTGGCGAAGCCCCTTCGCACGAGTCTACTGCAATTCGCCAATGTAAATGCCGAATGGCGCCAGGACGATCTGATCGAGGGACTTAGGATCGACGCCGCCGGGCGACTTGAGTAATGTTTGCAGCGTGGCAGCCTCAAGCCCTGAGCCGCTCGCCATCAGATTTACAATCTGCGGCTCGGCGGTAAAGTTCACGCTCACCACCACCTGCGGCATGCCGGGGGCCTGGCGCAGCCAGCTCAGCACGCTGGTGTTTTCAGTGTCGAGCATGATGTTGGCGCCGTGCTCGAAGGCCGGCACAGTTTTCTTGAGGTGAATGAGCGTGCGATACCAGTTGAAGAGCGAGTCAGGATCGGTGCGCTCGACTTCAACGTTCTTCTCGGCGGCGCTGGGCGGCACGGGCAGCCAGGGATTGCCCGTAGTGAAGCCGGCATTCGGCTCGGTGTTCCATTGCATGGGCGTGCGTTCGCCGTCGCGTCCTCTCTCCTTGGGCCAGCCGGTAATGCCGATGGGATCCTTCACGTCTTCTTTGCGCGTGGGCGGGGTTGTCACCATGCCGATTTCATCGCCGTAGTACATGAGCGCTGCGCCGCGCGATGCAAACAGCACCGTTGCGACGACGCGCTCGATTTGCGTGTTGTGAATGCCGTCGCCGTAGCGCATGTCGATGCGCGGATTGTCGTGATTGTCGAACAGGAGCAGCGGCACGTTGCCGTCGATCCTGGTTTCGACGTCGGTCAGCTTCGACCGGAACGTGGCCACGTCGAGCCTGTTAATCATGCCTACCTGCGTATCCATGGGCAGGTGGAACTCGGGCTTCTGTTGAGTGCCGTACATCTTTGCCAGCTCGGCGATGTTGGGCATATAGGTTTCGCCGATCATGACTCGCGTGCCTGGAAAGGACTTCAAGGCGAATTTGCCGGCTTCAGCGCGCATTTCGGCGACAGCTTCGTGCACCCCGGACTGGTTGTTGGTGCGCGAGTTGTCAAGCTCGGGATCGCCGAAGGCATTGATGATGGGATTGCCGATCGCGTCTTTGACCACGCCCTCGTCGCGCATCTCGGGATCTTCATAGAGTTCAGTGATGGCGTCGAAACGGAAGCCACCCACTCCTCGCTGAAGCCAGAAGGCTATGATGTCTTTAAATGCCTCGTGCACCCTGGGATTGCGCCAGTTGAGGTCGGGCTGCTGGATATAGAACTTGTGGTAGTAGTACTGGCGGGTTTTGGGATCCCACTGCCAGGCCGAATGACCAAAGTAGGATTGCCAGTTGTTGGGCGGGTCGCCGGGGCTGGTGGCGGTTTCGCCCGGAGCCTGCCCTGAGCTTGCCGAAGGGTTGCGCCACACATACCAGTTGCGGTAGGGGTTGGTGCGGGACGACCGCGACTCGAGGAACCACTTGTGCTGGTCCGAAGTATGGTTCATCACCATATCCATGATGACGCGGATGTGGCGCTTGCCTGCCTCGGCAACGAGGCGGTCGAAGTCGGCCATGGTGCCGTACTGGGGATCGATGGCGCGATAGTCAGAGATGTCGTACCCGAAGTCGACCTGCGGCGAGGGGTAGACGGGCGTGAGCCAGATGGCGTCGACGCCGAGTTCCTTCAGATAGTCGAGACGCCTGGCGATCCCGTTCAGGTCGCCGATGCCGTCGCCGTTCGAATCCTGAAAACTGCGCGGGTAAATCTCGTAGATAACGGCGTTCTTCCACCAGTCCAGCTCGTTCTGCTGGCTCGCAGCCGGCTTTGCCGCCCGTGTTTTAGCGGGCACCGTTTGCCCCTCCGCAGCGAGCGCTGCCTGGCCAAGAACAAGGGCCGCCGCGAAACCCGCCAAAATGATTCCAAATCGATTCAGATGCCGCATCGTGCCCCCGGTTGCCCGGCCGGACCAAAACAGTCCAACTCAAGCAAGCTATCACATTGGGGCGGGGGCATTGCTTCGGGCGGCGAGCCAGCCTGCGGGCCGGGAGCGGGGAATAGCCCGCAGGCGATCTGCGACGCGATTCATCAAGCGTTTATGCGCCGGGTTTGGTCTCCGGCTCCGGCTGGCGCGAGCAGACCCAGCGGCTGCCCATCTCCTGGCGTAACTTCTCGCGCTCTTCGGGCGTCATGTGCTGCCAACGCTCGCTCATGCGGTGACGCCAGCGCGGGCCGCCGCCGCCTCTCATGCCTCCAAACAACAGCCGGCACAGGATCACCAGTCCAACGGCCTGCCAAAACGTGATGATCTTCCATCCGAAGAGCCCCGGCAGGAGCCAGTTCCACAGGCTCATCACTACCCAGCCGAAGAGCGCAAGGATGAGTGCGATTACGATCGGCGCCGCAATCGCGATAAGCGCAAATTTGAGGCCGCGCGGCATTCTGTTTTTCATTTCAGTCTTCTCCCTGGTTCACGAATTCCTCGTAAATGTCTCTCAGGCGGCGCCGTAAATGCAGCACCGCATAATGTTTGCGCGAGATGAGCGTGTTTACACTCACCCCGGTGCGCGCCGAAATCTCCTTGAAGCTCAGGCCCTCGATCTCGTGCGCCGCGAAGGCCTCGCGCTGTTCGGCGGGCAGCTCGTCCAGCGCCTCCAAAAGCTCGGCCTGCAAAACGGCTCGCGCATAAGCCTCGGCCGGCCCGGCCTCGCGCGAAGGCAAATCGTCTTCAGGCCGGCGCGCTTCGCCCTCGTCGTTCGCCGCGCCATTTGCCTCGGTTCCTCTCACCCGCCGTCTGCGAAAAAAGTCCACGATGCGGTTGCGGGCGACGCGAAACATCCACGCGCCCCACTGCTCCACCGGTTCCGGCAGCCGATAGGCCTCGATCGCCCGCAGAAAGACCTCCTGCAGCAGGTCTTCAACGTCGGCCTCGGTGGGCACGTACCGGCGGATGAAATTGCGCAGCCGAAGCCTCTGTCCCGCAATGATCTCGGAGATCTGGCGGTTCTGCTCGGTTGTAAGACTCATGGTCGCCGGCTGTTCCATCCACTGGTGATGACGGATGAGGAGTGAAGATATTGTATGGATTTTTCGGTACGGCTATTTTAAGGAGCTTTTTGGGCGCTGCAGGAGCGATTCAGGCCCATCCGGGCCGAACGCGAGCGAACGACCACAGATCAGACAAGCCAAAGTTTACGATCGAGCAGCAAACG
The DNA here is from genome assembly GCA_963808695.1 of uncultured Acidobacteriaceae bacterium. Classification (GTDB taxonomy): domain Bacteria; phylum Acidobacteriota; class Terriglobia; order Terriglobales; family Acidobacteriaceae; genus Telmatobacter. Next base: position 202,085 of record CAWEHF010000015.1, on the reverse strand, counting down.
ATCGCGATCGCGTTGGCGGTAAGCACCTGCAGATGCGCATGCCCCACCAGCACTCGCATCAGCGCGACGTTGCCGATGAGCGAGACCAGGCCATTCGATAGATGAAAACGAAGGAGCCGGACGACCAGTGCGGAGCCGTCGCGCCGGTCGCGCCACGTGAAGCGCACATGCCAGGCAAAGTTGTGCAACAGCGTAATCTCGATGGCCGCGACCGTCGCCATCAGATAGTGTCCGGGCGCGAGACGGTTGAAGACGGCCAGCAGCACAAGCTGCACCACCACGCCGGCTGCGCCCACCAGGTTGAACTTGCCCCAGCGAATCAGCGTGTTCACTTGAGCGGCTCCTCGCGGTAAAGCTGCGCGGTGTGGCGCAAGGCAACGGTGATGGCCATGGCGAACATGATTGCTGCAGCGATGGTTCCTCCGATATCGAACAGAAGAAACCGGCGGCCGAAGACGGTGGCCCAGGGGCTGCGGAAGAGCGCGAGCGTGCCTATGGCCAGCACGATTCGAATTTCAGTGGGGCCGAAGAGGCCCTGCGAGAGCTGGAAGCGCGATAGCGTGTACGTGGCGAGGTAGCTTTCGGCGGCCAGCACAAGAAATGCAAGCAACATGGCGACGGCGACCGCTGGGTGAAGCAGACCGGAGCAGCCCAGCCCCAGCATGAGAGCTACGGACCCGAAGATATCGGCCATGTGATCGACGTAGAAGCCGTAGCGCGGCCGCTCGATACGGCGAACGCGGGCCAGCGTGCCGTCGAGCGAGTCGCCCAGCCAGTTGAGCGCCAGGCACACAACCGCGCCCAGCAGAAAGCGCCGGTCAAAACGCGCAAAAGCAAAACACGCGCCGCATCCGATCTGCGCGGTAAAGCCCAGCAGCGTGAGCCGGTCGCTGGTGACCCAGCGCGGCGCGCGATTTGCCATCCACTCAAGCACGCGCTTTTCTGCCGGCGCGGTGAGCGAGCGGTTGATGCGAGTGGCGGAATGGAAGCCGGACCCGGCGGGAATGGATGCAATTGCGCTCATGGTGTTGTCCCTTCTGTTTGCAGTTGACGGCTCCTTACGTCCGACGGCTCCTTACGGCTGACGCCGCAACGCGCTGGCGGTGGAGCGCAGCGTGAACTCGAGGCTCTCGCGCGGGATGCTATCAATGAACGGCCCGATCACCCAGCCCAGCCCGATGGGAACGGAGCGAGTGAGCGAAACCGTCTCGATCTGCATATAGAGGCCTCCATCGCGCTCCTCCCAGCTCCAGTAGGTGTTCAGACGCCACATGAAACCGTGCTCATGATCTGAGTCGAGCGCGTGCTCGTTGGCCGTGCCCGGCGAAGCGATCTCGGCAATGCGCGTGGAGTGCGAAATGTTGTATCCGTGCGCGACGGCGTTCGCATCCGGCTCCGCGGCGGCGAGGAAAAAATGAATGTCATAGTTTGTATCGAGCACCACGGTGATCACATGCTTCTGGCTGACGCGAAGCATGGTTTGAAAGTGGTTGCCATCCTGGGCCAGCACCCTGGCCGTAATTACTTGCGGGGAGTAGACCCGCGGGTAGCGGCCGTAGTCGCGCAGGAGCCGCTCGAGGTCAACGGCCCTGGCGCCCGGAACAAACGCGGTGCCCCGCCAGTGGTGGAGCATGGCGCCGGGATAGTCGGTCCCGGATGCAGGCGTAAGTTGATCGATGACCACCTCGCCGCCGCGCACGCGAGCAGCGTCAAAAGGGGCAAGGAAACCCTCTGCGGAACTGTGCTGGCGGGCAAGCCGGGACTCGACCTGAGCGATGTAGGAGTTGAATCCCGCAGCCGCAGCGGGTGAAGGATCGGCGGCTGCGCGCACGGGACCGGCGGCCAAAACAAGTACGACAAATATTGTTGGAGTTAAGGCGAGGAGGAAGCCGGGCAATACTCCTGCAAGAGCAATTGCTATCAAATTCCGATTCCGGATTGCGTTTGGCTTGCAGTGCATTATGAACACTCTGCCCCTTCAGACGGTTGAGCGCAATACCGGTGACATCAATTGGTCTCGAATGTTTCTCCTCACGCAAGGCATTGCATGCAGCGGAGTTACGGGGAGTTGTACTTCGAGTGAGACGCCGCGCGAGGGAGTTCTCCATCGGATACACTGGACGCGAGTCGATGGCAGAGCCAAATCAGGAACGGCGCTATCGCTTCGGAGTCTTCGAAGCGGACGCGGGAACCGGCGAGCTGCGCCGGCAGGGAGTGCGGTTGCGGCTCAACGCGCAACCGTTCCAGGTGCTGTTGATGCTGCTCGACCGCCGGGGCGCGCTGGTGACTCGCGAAGAGATCTCTCGCGAACTGTGGCCCGAAGGCACTTTTGTGGACTACGACCACGGCGTGAACTCAGCCGTGAACCGGATTCGCGAAGCGTTGGGAGACACGGCCGGCAGCCCGCGGTTCATTGAGACGCTTGCCCGGCGCGGATACCGCTTTATTGCGCCGGTGGAGCGCATTGAGGGCAGCGAGATCGTGGTAGCGGCGGGCAGTCCCCAAGCCGCGAAAGACGCGAACAAAGCCGAGGAGATACCGGACGAAGCTGGGCCTGTGGACGAAGCTGGGTCTGTGGCAGAAGTGGGGCAGAACGGTAAATCGGGTTTTGGAATCCTCGCCAGCGAAGAGGATCTGCCCAAGTCGCCTTATGCGGTGGTGCAGACGCTCTACATTCTTTTTCAGCTCATGTATCTCGGCTTTTACGTGGGCGCGCTGTCGAATCTGACCGAGATTCAGGACCTGCTGTCGCCGCTGCCACGTTCAGCAGTCGTCTTCGGCGCGGTGATTGTAACGGCGGCAATCCTCATCCCGGTACGCGCCTTTCTGTTGTGCGCGGTGATTTTTCATCCGCCGGGTGTGCGGCAAAAGCTGCTTAAGGTGTGGCCGTTTGTGGTGGTCTTCGATGAGCTATGGGCGCTTTCGCCGTTTCTCCTTCTGCACCACATCAACTTCGGCCTGGCCCTGGCCTGCACCACGCTGCTGGTCTACTCGCCATTTGCGCAGCGATCGCTGGTGCTGATGGGCGCGGGCAGTGCGGTACGGCCTGCATCGGCACAGGGGAAACAAGTCTGAGGCCGCGTGCCTTCCCACTCTTTTTTGTGCTTGTGCGGACGGTTTCTGGGTTTGAAGGCGCCTGCTCGCGCCGCCCCTACGGGGCTGCAGACTTCTCTGTTTTGCCTACCCAGGACTGCGTCCGCCGCGGCGGACTTGTCCTGGGCTAAATTCCTTGCCTCCCTACGGGAGACGGTGCAGTCGTGCTGGTGGACAAGCGCCCATTCAAAACAAAGACACCTTCGCGGCGATCCTCGACTATTGTTCCGGAGGAGCCTTCACCGGGCCACTGTCTGGAAGATTGTCTCCCGGCCGTTGCGGAGACGTGTGCTTCAATCCGCCAAGGTCGATCGCGAAGTGCGGATCGTCGCGCGTGCCGTCGATCCGAACGCCAACCTCGGTCCCAGCGCCGTCTTTCTTGAAGAACCGGTCGAGCGGTGAGGCCAGCGCGCCCTTCCAACCGCCAATCATCTGCGAAACCGTGGCCTGCATCTTCGCCTTGCCGGCGAAGTTGAGCGCGCCGCCGTCGAGCGTGTAGGTCCCATTCAGCGCAATGTTGGCGCCCGGAACCTGATAGACCAGGCCGGGCAGCGTAACCACGCCGTTCGCCAGGGTAAAGCTGCTCTGCATCACGGCCTGCACGGGCGTGGTATTGCTTTTGTCTTTAGGCTTTGTCAGTCCCTGCCCGCGAAGGCTCAATTCGTTCACGCGATCCTGAACCTTGGCGCTGGTGAATTGCGCGTTGTTGAGCAGGAACGTCCCCTTCAGCTTGATGCGCAGGTGAAGGGAATCCGTGCCGGGAGGAATATCGAGCGAGGTCTTCAGATTCAGCACTCCGGTCAGCATCGGTGTACCCGATTTGGTGACCAGGCGCAAAAAGTCTTCCATGCGGCCCTGCGGCACATTCACCATCAGGGAGATGTCGTGGCCTTTGGCCGGGGGCTCCGCGCGCGGATTGGTATTCGCGTTTTCGCTCGACGCCGCTTCAGCCTCGCTTAGCGGCACGCGCACCACCTGGCCCTCGACGGTAAAGTGCGAATCTCCGAGGACGGCATTTACGGGCTGCAGCCAGGTATCGCCGTTGGTGGCGTCCACCTTGGCGTCGAATTCGGCGTGCAGCGGCATGGCGGCGCCAAAGTGCGTGAGCGCAAAGTTCGGCACGTCGGCTGTGCCGTCGATCGCAAGTTCGCGCAGCGTTCCGGTATAGCGGCCGGCGGAATGAAGCGTTCCGGCGATGTCTTTAAAGTCGCCCAGGTTGGCATTGTTGAAGGTGTACTGGCCCTGAATCTCGCTCTGGCCCGGATCGTCGACTCTCCATGGGCCGAATTTGCCGGTGCTGTGGACCGTACCCTTTGGAATTGCGTTCACAAGATCGGCCGTAAAGTCCATGGTTCCGGAAGGCTGAATGCCGGTGAGCTTCAAGCTCGAGATTGTGAAGACCAGCGGCAGCTTGCCCGGCTTGCTAGTTTCGAGGCGGAGAACTGCATCGGTGCACTCCAGGCTGTCGAGCTTGAAGTGGAGCAGCGCTTTCTTCACCGCGTCGTCGCTCGCGCCGCCCTGAGGCTTGCCGCCGGCAGCATGGACGAAGTGCGAGGCCGGCGGCAGATCGACCACCAGGCCGCGCAACTCCACCACCGAGATGCGCAGCGGCTCATTCGGCGAGTAGTGAAGCGGCGCGCGGAAGCGGAAATCGTCAATCGAGATGAGGGGTTGGCCGGCCCCGGACACGGGCACGGTTACGCCCTGCACCTGCGCCGGCGGCCAGATGCGCAGGCCTTGGCCCTCGGCGCGAAGGCCCCCGGTGAGCGACATGTGAAAACTGTCGAGCTCGACCCGCGCATGGAACTGCTGTTCGAGGGCCGCAACAATCTGCGCGCGGAGGATAGGTTCGGCATTGCGCAGGAGGATTGAAATGCCGATTGCCGCCGCAATCAGCAAAACGAGCGCAAGGCCGCAAACCCAGGCCAGTACCCGGTGACGCCGCCAGAACGAGGGTCGCTTGCTCATCTGCGTAATTCTCGCTTATTCGCTATTGTCGCAGTCCCCATGGCGCACCGCCACGGATGGAACTGCAGCCGGAACCTCGATACATGAGACGCATCCAACGATGGTTCGATGCAGAATGCAGGGACGATAAACAGGAAAGGTGAAGGACAGCCTATTTTCAAAACACCGCCGCGATGCCGTAGACTTTTCAACACCGATGCAAGCGCTGATTGAACATCTCGCCAAATTGCAGGCCGTGGAACTGGAGCGCGCCCGCGTGACCAAGGAAGCCCACGCACTGCCCACGGAGGTGAAGCAGGCCGAGGCCGCGCTGGCCGGGGTTGAACGGCAATCGGCCGATGCCTCTTCAGCCCTCAATCGCGAAGAGACGCTGCGAACGCGGCTGGAGCGTGAAATCGATGGGCACCGGCAGAAGGCTGCGCGCTTCCGCGCCCAGCTCGACGTGGTGAAGACGCCCGCGCAGGCCGAGGCGATCGAGCACGAGATCGGCTTTGCCTCGAAGGAGATTGAGCGGCTTGAGAACGACGAGCTGGCCAGCATGGAGCGATCGGAAACGCTTGAGACCACGCTGGCGCAGGCGCGCGCGCAGGTCGAGTTGCTGGCCGAGACGCTGGAGAAGACGCGCGCACGCGTGGTAGCGAGCCAGCAGGAACTGGCTGCGCAACTGGCCGCACTCAAAGCCGATCGCGAGACAATCCGCCAGCAGATAGAACCCGACTGGCTGGCTCGCTTCGACCGTCTCGTCGCGCTGCGCGGCACCGGCATCGCTCGCGTTGAAAACCAGCAATGCACTGGCTGCCGAATGGGCGTGCGGCCACAAACATGGAACCAGCTTCGCGAAGGCGAACTGCTGACCTGCGACAGTTGCAGCCGGCTCATCTACTTTGATCCGGCGATGGCGCCTGCGCCCAAAGCACCGCAGGCCGAGCCTGTTCCAGGCGCGGGCCGCGCGGTTCGCCGGCCGGGGCAGGTTGGGGCGTAGCGACTTAATCGACGAGGGAGATCCAGACGAATGCGTCGCATTTGTGTGGACATGGACGAGGTGATGGCCGATACGCTGGCCGAACACCTGCGCCGTTACAACCAGGAGTTCGACGAAGACGTGACGGTCGACGACCTGGCCGGCAAAGGCCTGTGGGAGATTACGCCGGTCGATCGCCAGCAGCAGCTTCGCGCATTCCTTGACGCCGAGGATTTCTTCGAGGTTCTCGACGTGATTCCGGGCGCGCAGGAAGTTTTGAAGGAGCTTTCGTCGCGCTTTGAGATCTTCGTCGCCACGCAGGCCATGGCCGTGCCCAACTCCCTCGGCCCCAAGTACCGCTGGCTGCAGCGGCATTTCGGGTTCATTCCGCCCACGCATTACGTCTTCTGCGGCAACAAGTCGATTCTGCGCGCCGACTACCTGATTGACGACCAGCCGCGCAATCTGCTGCGCTTTGAGGGCCAAGGTCTGCTCTATACCGCGCCGCATAACCTGGCGGCTTCGGGATTCGTGCGAGTGAACAACTGGCGCGAGGTGGCAGAGTATTTTGCGCATATCCCGGCTGATGATCCCGAGGATGCGTAACGGCTTCGCTGTTTCCTCAAGTGTTTAGAGTGGGGCCTTTTCCTGGCTCCGCCTGGTGCCCCGCCGGGTGCCGGATGCCCCATCCTAAACGCGTCTTTTGCGTTTAGGGTGGGTTTTTCCCTAGCTCCGCTAACCCCGCTAACTCCGCCAACTCCGCTCTTCGTTGTTTGACAACCTCTTCCGCCGCCCCTATAGTTTGCTCGCCGCGCCGCTGGCTCTCGATGCCCTCTGAAACCAAGGTGCGGCAATCCGCGTGCAGGAGATCCTCGTGTTGTTGAAACCGGCTTGCTTCGCCTTTTCTCTCGCTCTATTTCTCCCTACACCGCTCGCCTTCGCGCAATCCGAGGCAGTCGGAGTCTTTGAGGGCCAGTCTGACGTAGGCAGTGTGACTCCGCCGGGAACGGCCTCGTTCGACCGAGCAACCGGTGTTTACACCATCCACTCGGCGGGAGCGAATCTGTGGGGAACCACCGACGGATTTCATTACCTCTGGAAGAAAGCTTCGGGCGACGTGTCGCTGACGGCCGACATCGATTTCCCTGAAAAGACCGGCACGCATAACGAGCATCGCAAGGCCATTCTCATCTTCCGGCAGACTCTGGACGCCGACGGCGCTTACGTGGATGCGGCGCAACATGGGTCGGGACTGACGGCGCTGCAAGTTCGCGACGCGAAAGGCGCCACAACGCAAAGCATCGAGCTCAACATCGACCCTCCGCAGCGTGTTCGCCTTGTAAAACACGGCGACGAGTTCACTATGTTCGTGAGCCTGCACGGCGAACCACTGCACCAGGTGGGCGCCGCAACCAAAATGCACCTCGATGAGCCGTTCTACGCGGGCATCGGGCTCTCGGCGCACGATCCCAATGCGGTTGAAACCGCAACGTTTTCGCATGTCGAACTTAAACCGCTGGTTGCTCCGGCCGCGCCGCCGCAAATGGCTCTCTACAGTTCCCTCAAGGCCATCGAGATCGACCCCGGCGCTCGCCGCGCCATCGTGGCCTACACTGCCAAGGCCCGTGCCGTGGCGCCCAACTGGTCGCGTGACGGCGCATGGCTCATCTTCAACCAGGATGGAAAGATGTTCCGGGTTGCTGCCGACGGGCGAGGGACACCCCAGCAGATCGACACCGGCGACGCCACCGGCTGCAACGGCAGCCATGGCCTATCGCCCGACGGCAAATGGCTGGCGATCACTTGCACCATTGCGTCGAATCCCGGCAATCGCGTGTACATCATTCCCGCAACGGGAGGGACGCCGCGGCTGGTGACCGCCAACCCTGACTCCTACTTTCACACCTGGTCGCCCGACAGCAAAACCATCGTCTTCACGCGGCCGAGCCACGGCTCGGGAAACATCTATGCGATCTCAGTAGACGGAGGTGCGGAGACTGCCCTGACCACCGGTACCGGCATCAGCGACGACCCCGATTACTCGACTGACGGGCAGTACATCTACTTCAATACCGACCGTTGGGGCGGCATGCAGATTGCGCGCATGAAGGCTGACGGCAGCGGCGTGGAGCAGCTGACGCACGACAACTTCCATAACTGGACGCCGCACCCCTCGCCCGACGGCAAGTCGATCGTCTATATCGCGTACCCGCCTGACGTGACCACGCACGCGGCCAACAAAGACGTGGCGCTGCGCATTCTTTCCACCAGCGACTGGAGCATTCGCGTGCTGACCAACTTTGTGGGCGGCGACGGCTCAATGAACGTGCCCAACTGGTCACCCGACTCAAGGAGCCTGGCCTTTGTAAGCTACGAATTTCTGCCAGCGGATGACAAGGGTTCGAGCGAGTGAGCTGAGGCTCTCTAGAAACTGCTCTCGGCCCCCTCTTGGCTTCCATTCGCGCGCGGCGGGCCGGCGTTCACCGGCCGTGGTCCGTTTGCACCGGCAACCTGGTTGCGCTGGGGAGCCGGCTGGGCCTGCAACGGCTGGTGCATGGTTACGATAATGGCTCCCGCCGGCGCTGGCCCCACGCACCGGTAGGAGTGCGGAGCGGCGGAATCGAAATACACCGCATCGCCCGCCGCAAGCTTGGTGTGATGCTCGCTGTGGGCGAGCTCAAGTTCACCGCTCAGGACGTAGAGAAACTCATACCCCGGATGCACATGCGCCTTGGGCTCAGCGTCTTCCTCTTGCGGTATGAACTCGGCGAAGTACGGGTCCATGTGCCGGTCGGGGACCATAAATCCCAGGCTCTCGAAGGTATAGGTTGGCGGTTCGACGCCCGTCTGCGGTAGCCGCACCCGGTCCTTCTGGCGGTGCACACGGAAGATCGCCGCGGGTTCGCTCTCAAAGAAATACGAAAGATCCTTCGAGAAAACCATGGCGATGCGCGCCAGGTTGCGCAGAGTCGGCACCACCCTGCCGGTTTCGAGCTGGGAAAGAAAGCTGGCCGACAGGCCCGTGTGTCTGCCCAATTCCACCAGTCCCATGGATTTTTTCAGCCGCAGCCGGCGGATTCGGTCGCCGATGTGCTTTTCTGCAATGAACCGTTCAGCGGTTTCAGGATCGGCCTGAGTCTTCTGGATCTCTTCGCTAGTGACTTCAATATGGTCGGTCATCGCTGCCTTCGCCACCTCCGTGATGTCATTGCTCTTCGCCTTTGCAAGGCACAAAGGGTGTCGATATTGCCCTTATCAAAAGTTCTTACTGTATTACAAAACAAATTCACCCAGTTGTGCAATCCGGCCGGGCGACTGGGCGGCGCGTTTTTCTCGAAAGTCCGGCGCCGCGGCTCTATCAGCTTCGATGCCCGTTGCGCGGGAAAGAGTGCCCGGGGATGCCCGTGCAACCAGAGAGACCAGAGAAAAATGACGCGCCGGACTCCGAGGACGTTCGCGAGGGTGATACGGATCTCTCAGTTTTGACAGGCGGATTCTTGCGGGATTGGCCGGCAGCTCGCGACTTAAGGCGCTACCAGAGGCCTGCAACCAGCAACAAAGCATAGACCGTCGCCAGCGTAAGCGCCTGGCGTCCCACGCTTATTAGTGGGCGTCTGCAGCTCTGCCGCATTTTTTTGCCTGCGCAGGTCATAGGCATATCCCGCAGCCGCCAACGCCAAAGCCAGCGCCAGCCACCATCGGCGCAGAACAAGCATCGCGGCTGCCCCACCTGCCAGCACGGCCACCGCAATCAATGCCGTCCGGCGAAACTGCACGCTGACCGGAGCCTTGCCGCGGAGGGCAATACGCGCGTCGAGGCGGGCGTGAACCACCAGAATCCCCGCCGTGGCCTGCATGGCAAGCAGCGCCCATAACCACCAGCACCACGGCCTGATGGCGCCCACAGCCGAGAGACACGTGGCCAGCGAACTCGAAGTCAGAGCCGCCGCGCTGGCAATCTGAAACAGCGTCGAGCGCTGCCTGTTCTTTATGTTCACCCAGATGGCCATCAGCGAGAACACCACCACTCCCGCGCCCATCGCGAAGATCGACGCCAGCGGCCACGCCCGCAGCAGGACCAGCCCGCTCGCGGCCAATACCAGCGTCCACCCGGCAAACCATCGCGCAGCAATGGGAGTCTCGGCGTGCGCCTGCTTCCACACAAACCTCTGCCGCATCAGCACCACCAACGGGTCTTTCGCCGCCAGCGACGCGAACGCAGCCGCAAGCGTCGCCAGCTCCGCCGAGCGCCAACTCCGCGCCAGAATCGCAGCGCACACAATCGGCGTAATCACCATCGCCGTCGCGCCGTGCTCGCGCGGCAGGTAGATGGTTTTCGCGCTGGCCTCGGTTGTTGAAGAAGGTCTGCTCATGGTTTCAATTCTCGCGGGTGGCGCGTTGCCGTCACAATGCAGTCAGTCATTGCCTCATCGGCGCATTTATGCTAGAAGATCGGACCGGCTAAAGGAATTCGACCGGCCCCTTCAAAGGATTCCTTTCATGCCAGATGAAGTCAGCTCTCCCGCAACACCCTCCGCCGATGCCCAACCCCAGCCAGCGCCAGCGCCCTTGGCCACCATCGCCGGAATCGGCGCCTTCGACGGCCGCACTGTGACCCTGCGCGGCTGGCTTTACAACCTGCGTGAGAGCGGCAAACTGCTGTTTCCCATCTTTCGCGACGGAACCGGCACCATCCAGGGCGTGGCCCACGTAAAAAGCGTGCCCGCCGAGGTATTCGAAGCGCTCAAAGGCCTGACACAGGAGTCGAGCGTGGTGGTGCAAGGGCGCGTCCGCGCCGATAAGCGCGCACCGGGCGGCTATGAGCTGGACGTGGAGAACATCGAAGTGGTTCACCGCGTGCCCGAGACCGACCCCTACCCGATCTCGCTCAAGGAGCATGGCGTCGACTTCCTGATGGAGCACCGGCACCTTTGGGTACGAACCCCCCGCCAGTCGGCCATCCTGCGTACCCGCGCCGAGATCATGCGCGCCGCGGCTGAATATTTTGATATGAACGGTTTCATCCGCACCGATCCGCCCATTCTGACCCCGGCGGCATGCGAAGGAACTTCCACCCTGTTTCCGGTGGATTATTTCGGCGATCCGGCCTTCCTCACTCAGTCCGGCCAGCTTTACATCGAGTCGACGGCGCTGGCGCTGGGCAAGGTTTATAGTTTCGGGCCGACGTTCCGCGCCGAGAAATCGAAGACTCGCCGGCATTTGACCGAGTTCTGGATGATCGAGCCGGAAGTGGCTTTCATGGACCTTGACGGCCTGCTGGAGCTGGCCGAAAACTTCCTTTCCCATATCGTTCAGTCGGTGCTGAAGAACCGCGCGCCGGAACTGGTGACCATCGGCCGCGACCCGGCCAAGCTCGAAACCATCAAGCCGCCCTTCCCGCGGCTGCGCTACGACGAAGCAGCGGAAATGCTCAACCAGGCCCACAAGGACGGCCACCTTGAGGCGCCTTTCGAGTACGGCAACGACTTTGGCTCTCCCGATGAAACCTGGCTCAGCTCGCAGTACGACCGGCCGGTCATGGTCCATCGCTACCCGGCCGACGTTAAGGCCTTTTACATGGAGCCCGACCCAAAGGACCCGCGCTATGCGCTTTGCGTGGATGTGCTGGCGCCCGAGGGCTACGGCGAGATCATCGGCGGGTCGCAGCGCGTCTCAAGCTACGAGCTGCTGAAGAGCCGCATCGAGAAACACAACCTGCCCATGGACGCCTTCCAGTGGTACCTCGACCTGCGCCGCTACGGCAGCGTGCCCCACTCCGGCTTCGGCATGGGCATTGAGCGCCTGGTGGCCTGGGTCTGCGGCCTCGACCACGTCCGCGAGACCATCCCCTTTGCCCGCACGCTGCACAGGATTTACCCGTAGCGGACCGATCGGTACCGCCGGTCTCCTGACCGGCTGTACCGGCGGCGTCCTCGCCGCCGGAATCGATGCACGCGCCCCGAAACTCTCGCTACAGCAAACCAGCGAGATCGTCGCCACTCCCGGAATCCCCGGCCCGTCCATGCGAATCAAAGTATTGCATTCGCAACTTTCCCCTCCCCCAGGAGCCTTCGTTCATGTCAGTGACTGCCAGTGAATTAGCCAGCCTGAAACATGCGCCCGCCGTTGACGGTGTCTTGCCTGTCTTTCATGAGCGCTGGAGCGCGCGCGCCTTTTCCCCGCGCGAAGTGAGCAATCAGGACCTGCACCGCATCTTTGAGGCGGCACGCTGGGCGCCCTCTTCAAACAACGAGCAGCCATGGCGATATATCGTCGGCCTGCGTGGATCGGAGACCCATGAGAAGATCTTTGCCTCGCTCATGGGTTTCAACCAGGCCTGGGCGCCCAAGGCGCCGGTGTTGATCGTGGGCCTGGCCAAGGCCAAAATGAGCCACAATGGCTCGCCGAACTACTTTGCATTCTATGACTTGGGCGCATCCAGCGCCTATCTGGTTCTGCAGGCTGCCGCGCTGGGAATCACCACCCACCAGATGGGCGGCGTTGACCGCGAAAAAGCGCGGACGCTGCTTGAGATTCCGGAAGACTACCAGATTGCCGCGGCGATCGCGCTCGGCTACCAGGACGAGCCCGAGACGCTGGGCGACGAGGAGCTGATCAAGCGCGAGCTCGCGCCCCGGCATCGCAAGCCGCTCGAAGAGATTGTGTTCTCGGCATGGGGCGAGCCGCTGGACTTAAGTTAACGGCGGGCAGTGAACAGTGATCGGGGGGTGGCGCACCGGCACGCCGCCGCCGAAGCGTTAAAGTTGAGTCTGGAGGCGATTCGGCTTGAGCGCAGCACCCCCATCCGGCAGGAAACGCATAACGCCCCGTCGGCCAGCGCATCGCCCAGGGCGCCGTCTGGCATTAAAACGCCGGCGCATGAGCTGGCCAGCTCGTGGCATTCTGGCCGCAATTCTCGCCGTCTTCCTGGTGTTCGCCTGGGCGATTCTTGCCCGCAAGTTCGCGCCCCGATCCAATACTTCGCTCACCCATTTTGACGCCATCCTCGTTCTTGGCACCCCGGCAGACTCCGACGGCAACCCCACGCCCCCTGAGCTCGCCCGCGTGACCGAGGCGGTGCATGAGTACGAGCGGGGCGTCGCTCCGAGACTGATTTTTACCGGCGGCGCGGTGGCAAACCGATTCGTGGAGGCGCAGGTGATGGCGCATGCGGCCGAAGCTCAAGGCATTCCCGAGCCGGCGGTTCTGGTTGAGCCGCAGGCGCGCGACACCATCCAGAATGCCTGTTACAGCGTGCGCATAATGAACGCACACGGCTGGCGCTCGGCCGAGGTGATTTCGAACGCCTGGCACCTGAAGCGATCGGCCCTCATCTTCGGCCATACCTCCATCCAGTGGAGCATGCACGCGGCGCCTTCGCTGGAACCGGAGTCCGGGACTCGCGATGCCCGCCGGGCGTTCTCAGAGACGATCAACACAGTGCGGTATCTGGTGTGGGAGCGTCAAATGGAGAAATGCGAACCCTGACTTCAGAAACCGCGCACCCCGGCCGCGTTGTCCCTCGCCGGTATGGTCTTGTAAGCTGGTTGGTGATGCGTCTCCCAGTAAGGTTTTTTGTTATTGCAGCAGCCGTTGCCGGTCTTGTCTTGTGCGCCGGGGCGGCAACCGAGGCCCAGACTTCGAGCTCGAGCCAGCAACCTGCCACCGTGCAGCCGGACAACCAGGCGCCTGCGGCTCCCGAATACGTCCAGATCGACCCGCTGGCCAAGGTCCGTTACGACAACCGCTACGACCTGTCGCTGGGAATGGCGTACGACCACATGAAGGCCGGCCCTAACCTGTTGCAGGGCTCGAATCTGGGCGGCCTCGACGTGAGCGGTTCCTACTGGCTCACCCGGAACTGGGGCATCGAGGCCTCGGGTCGCGGTTACGTGGGCACCAGCGGCGCGGCGCCCAACTCCGCGAATACCAACGGCGGCCCAATCAAGGGACCATTCGTCAGCGAGTATTTCTTTACCGGCGGCCTGCAGTGGCTGGGCCCGCATAACAAGCACGGCGCGCTGATTGCCCACGTCATGGCCGGCGGCGTCGATGGCATCTTTCAGAAGGACCTTCTGGGCAATCCTCCGTCCGTCGTTGGCTTCTACAATAACCAGATTGCGCCGGCCATCATTATTGGCGGGCACATGGACCTGAACCGCTCGGAGCATTGGGTCTTCCGCATCACGCCCGACGCGATATGGACGCGTTACGGCATCAACTACCCGCCCAACATCACGCAGAACGACATTAATTTCGCCATCTCGGTTGGGGCGCAGTACAAGTTCACCGGCCTCAAGCGGTCGACGCGCAAGGCGAATTGGGTTTCGGGCTGGTAACAATCCTGCATTCGGGCATTTCTGCGGCCTTGCCAGCCCCATGGGATGTCAGGGGCCGCGCTGTGAACTCGTCGATGCCATCCGCGCCAAGGTTGACGGCGGCCAACTCCTCCAGCTAAAACATCATCCACACACATGCTGGACGAATGTTCACGTTCGTGTGGTATTCTCCAGCGTTCGATCCCATCGTAGGCGGAGGGCTTCCGGACGCGGACCCAACTCCGGATAGCCGCTCCTCGGCAGGCGGGATGAGGTCGTGACCAAGGAAGGCAGGTCGGGGGACCAATGGAGATGAAAGACACCCTCGGAGTATTACTCGCAGGCGGCGCGGGAGAACGCCTGTTTCCCCTCACTCGCGACCGTGCCAAGCCGGCCGTGCCGTTTGGCGGGCACTATCGCATCATCGATATCACGCTTTCAAACTGCATCAATTCCGGCCTGCGCCGGGTGTACGTCCTCACGCAATACAAGGCGCTTTCGCTCAACCGGCATATCCGCGAAGGCTGGACGGGCATTGTGGCGCAGGAACTGGGCGAGTTTTTTGAGCTGATGCCCCCAGTGCAGCGCACCGGCGCCAACTGGTACATGGGCACGGCTGACGCGGTTTACCAGAACATCTATTCCATCGGCAGCGAGCAGCCGAGCCACGTCATCATCCTGTCGGGCGATCACATCTACAAGATGGACTACAGCCGCATGCTGGCCTACCACAAGGAGACTAACGCCGACGTGACGCTGGCCACGCTGCCCGTCGCTCCCGACGAGGTTTCGCGTTTCGGCGTGGTGGAGGTCGGCCCCGCTGGCGAGGTGCGCGGCTTCCAGGAGAAGCCGGCCTCTACCAGCTTCCGTTCGCCCTTCAGTCCCGACTCCGTCGACGCCTCGATGGGCGTCTACATCTTCAACACCGAGACGCTGCTCAAGGCGCTCATCTCCGACGCTGACGACCCCGACTCGAAGCATGACTTCGGCCACAACATCCTGCCCAACATGCTGGGCAAAAACAAGATGGTGGCCTACAGCTTTGTGGATGAGAACAAGAAACAGGCTCTTTACTGGCGCGACGTAGGCACGCTCGACGCCTACTACGAGGCCAACATGGACCTTTGTTCGGTCTCACCGATCTTCAACCTCTACGACAAGAGTTGGCCCATCCGCACTCGCGTCCGCCAGTATCCGCCTGCCAAGTTCGTCTTTGGCGAGCCAGGCCGCTCGGGCATGGCCGTCAACTCCATCATTACCGCCGGCGCCATCATCTCCGGCTCAGTGGTCTCAAACTCGGTCCTCTCGCAGGATGTGCGCGTCAACTCCTACTCCGAAGTCGATTCCAGCATCATCTTCTCGCATGTGAGCATCGGCCGGCACTGCCGCATCCGCCGCGCCATTATCGACCGCGACGTGCACATTCCCGAAGGCACCGCCATCGGTTACGACCCGGTTGAGGACAAGCGCCGCTACTTTGTCACGCCTTCGGGGCTGACGATCGTCACGCGCGACGCTTCGCTGTTTGAGAACCCCGTAGACCCGGCGTTCGCCGACCCGTATTAGGTTTGTGCCACCGGAGTCGCCTCTGCGCACACAGCGCCGCGCACTTCCGTCGCTTGGTCCTGCGACTCGCTCAGAATGTCGAACACATTCGCGTAAAGCCCCTTGCGCCGGTTTACGCGTTTATGCCGCCGGGCGAGAAAGCTGAACCGGAACTGTGAGGTCGTTTCTATCTCGCGCACAAATGCGGGCGTAAAGAACTCGCGCGCATTGGCAATGGCTGCAACGATCAGCGACCGCCAGCTTGTGCGCAACAAGTTCTTGAGCGCGGGCGAGCCGTGCGCAAACTGGTCCATCTCAGCGCCTACGCGCTCGGCGTAACTCAAAAGCTGACACACGATTGCATCGAGCGGCTGTCCTTCGGCCACGGCACGCGTAAACAGCGTTGCCGAGCCCCGCTTCAAGTCTTCGCGTACATCCTGCAGGTCGTCGCCAAGCTGCAACAGCGCGCCCCAGTCGAATGCGAGCCGGCTCTCCTGAGCATTGACCCATCCGCGTGCCAGGCATGCGTCGGCCAGCACCGAAGTTCCTCCTTTGGCGCAACTGATGGCCAGTATGCGCTCGGCCGATGGCGCGCCGTCGAGCCGCGGACGCAACCATCCGCGCTCGAGGAGTCGCGGCACCCGCAGCCTTGCGCCCTTCTTCGTTAACTGGGCGATGCTTTCTTCCTGCGCCTGGTGAATGGCCAGCATGCTTTCAAATACCTGCGGGTGCTGCGCGCGCGGATACTGGCCTTCGACCATCTCTACCAGCGCCCACACCGCAGCCTCATGCGCGCCGGTGGGCGGCAGCATCTCTCCGCGCAGCCGCTGGCGGAAGCGCATGCAGAACTCGCGCTTGGCGGCCGGTGACTCGCCCGCGGCATCGAGGTAGTTGTCAGTGTACGGATAAAGCAGGCTGTAGCCCACGATCGAAGGCGTGATTCCGGCTGACTCGCCGAGGAGCGGCTGCAGTCCGCACACGGTCCAGGCGTTGCGGCAGGCCTGAATGATGGCCGCCATGGTCAGTTTGGGGTCGAATTGCCGTGCCCGGCGGGCAAACTCAGCGCCCGCGGGCAGAAAGATGCCGGTGATGAGGTCGACGGCCTCAGCGGGCAACGAGAGCGCCACGGCAGCAAACTCGCTGAAAACGGCCAGAATGCGCTCCTGCGCGGCAAGACGCCCGGGACGAGTCTGCCCCTCGCGCGTGTGTTTGACCGCGTCGGACTCGCGCTCGACCAGGTGCATGGCGCGGTCGTACTCGGCCTCGCGCCGCCGCTGATCGCGCGGCGTGTAGTGCGTGGCCGGCGGCAGCGGCAACCCGGCACACGCGTGCCACGCCGCCGAGGTCCGCGCAACTTCCTGCTCCACCCAGCTCCAACTAAAGCACTCGTCCATTTCATGTTCAGGTACGGAAACGCCCCGCCGTTCGTTCCGTACCCTTTGTGCCGTTTGAGCCTTCGAAACGCCGCCATTTACTCTTGTGATTGATGTTTTTCACGGAGGGCTGGAATGTCGGACGCAGTTTTGACGGTGGGGCGCACCCTTGAAATGAACATCGAACAGAAGATCGACCAGCTGGCCGAGGTCGCGGTTAAAGTCGGCCTGGGCTTGAAGCCGGGGCAGGAACTGTTGATGACCGCCTCGCTGGACGCGCTCACCCTCGCCCGGCGAATTACCGAGCACGCCTATCGCGCCGGCGCCACGCTAGTGACTACGCTTTACACCGACGACGAAGCCACGCTGATGCGCTACCACTTCGCGCCCGACGCGAGCTTCGACCGCGCCCCCGGATGGCTTTACGACGGCATGGGAGCAGCCTTCAAGGCCGGCACCGCCCGCCTGGCTATCGCGGCCGGAAACCCGTGGCTGCTGTCAAATGAGGACCCCGACAAGGTGGGCCGCGCGAACCGCGCCCTGTCGAAGGCATACCGGCTGGCGCTCGAGTTGATCACAAGGCACGAAATCAACTGGACAATCGTTGCCAGCGCCACGCCGGCCTGGGCCGCGGCCTTGTTCCCAAACGATGCGCCCGATGCCGCCCTCGCCAAGCTTTGGGAGATGATTTTTGCCACCACGCGCATCGGCGGTGACGACCCGGTGGGCGCATGGAAGGCCCACGACGCCAGCCTGCAGATGCGCGCGAAGATGCTGAACGAAAAACGCTACGCCGCGCTCCAGTATCGCGGACCGGGGACGGATTTCAAGCTGGGCCTGGCCGACGATCACCTGTGGCTTGGCGGAGGCACGACTGCCCAAAACGGTATCTATTGCATTCCCAACATGCCTACGGAAGAGGTCTTCTCAGTGCCTCACAAGGCCCGCGCCGAAGGCGCCGTCACGGCAACCAAGCCGCTCTCGCACATGGGCACCATGATCGAGGGCATCCAGGTGCGATTTGCCGAGGGCCGCATCGTCGAGGCCAAGGCCACGCGCGGACAGGAAGTGCTTGAGAAGCTCATCGACACCGACGAGGGCGCGCGCCGGCTGGGCGAAGTGGCGCTGGTTCCCCACACCTCAACCATTGCGCAGAGCGGAATCACGTTCCTCAACACGCTTTTCGATGAGAATGCCGCTTCGCACATCGCGCTCGGCCAGTCGTATTCGTCGTGCGTGCGCGACGGCGACAAGCTATCGAAAGAAGAGCTGGCTGCCCGCGGAGCCAACGAGAGCCTGATTCACGTGGACTGGATGATCGGCTCCGCCGAGCTGGACATTGACGGCGTGACCGCGACAGGCGCGACGGAACCGCTAATGCGCAAGGGCGAGTGGGCGTAGCGGCCTTGGATTCCAGCCAGGTTGGGAGCATACTATTTCCATGGCCACGCTGCCCATCGACGATCCCCTCGTAACGGTTGAGGAATATCTCCACACCGTCTACGAGCCCGAGTGCGATTTTGTGGACGGCCGCCTCGAGGACCGGAACGTGGGCGAGTACGATCATGGACTTTTGCAGGCACTGCTGGCGCACATATTCATGACCAACCGCGAGGCCTGGGGCGTACAGGCAGTCACTGATGTGCGCACACAGGTAAAGCAGACACGTTTCCGCTGCCCGGACGTGCTCGTGGTGCGGTCCGGCACGCCACGCGAGCAAATTCTGACTCATCCGCCGCTCATCGCTATCGAAATTCTTTCGCCGGAAGACCGGCTTACGCGGATGCAAGCCAAACTCGATGACTACATACAATTCGGCATCGAAAACATTTGGGTTGTGGACCCCGAGACGCGCCGGACGTGGACCGCAGACCGGTTTGGGCTGCATCCGCTGGAATCCGGCGAGCTCGCCGTGCCGGGAACGCCGATCCGCGTAGCGCTCAGCGAGCTATTTGCGGAGTTGGACCGGGCGTAAAAGCCGCGAGAAGCGCTAGCTCTTCACCGCAACCCTGATTCCCAGCTCCCGCAATTGCTGTTCGGTCACCGTGGTCGGCGCGTCGGCCATCAGGTCAATCGCCTTCGCCGTTTTGGGGAACGCAATCACCTCGCGCAGATTGGACGCGCCGGCCAGCAGCATCACAATGCGGTCGAGCCCCAGCGCAATCCCGCCATGCGGGGGCGTGCCGTACTCCAGCGCATCGAGGAAGAACCCGAAGCGCTTGCGCGCTTCATCTTCGCTGATGCCGAGCGAAGCAAAAATCTGCTGCTGCACGTCCTTGCGGTGAATGCGGATCGATCCCGACCCCAGCTCCAGCCCATTCATTGCCAGGTCGTAGCAATCGGCGCGCACGCTGGCCGGGTCGCTTACCAGGTTCGCCATATCGGCCTCGTAGGGCGCGGTAAACGGGTGGTGCGCGGGCATCCACTTGGCCGTGGCCACGTCGTACTCGAACATGGGGAAGTCCACGATCCAGATGGGATGAAACGCCGCCGAGCCATCCACCGCATCGCCAGCTGCCCCGAGCGCATGTGCGTTTTGGACAACTTCATCCGTTACGCCAAATGCTCCGTGCCGATCAGCGTACTTCTTCGCAAGCTCGCTGCGGAAGTTGCCCGCCGCCGCATATACGTTGATCTCGCGCTCCGAAAGCCGTCCGGGGAACTTGGTATCGCTGGCCTTGATGTGATGCGCCGGGTCGCCCGCCACCACGATTACAAAATCAGCCTCGGCCGCGCCCGCCAGCTCGCGCACCTTGGCAGCGGCCTCGGGCATGCTCTTCGCCAGCCGCTTGAAGTCGTCGATAAATTTTGCGCCCTTCTTCCGATCGAAGAGCGGATGGTTCTCTTCGCGTTCTTTGCGGCTCAGCTCGCCAACATTCGGAATGCGCAGCGCCACCACCGGCAGCGCGGCGTCGATTTGCAGCGTGGCCAGGTTTTCGTCGGTAAATGCGGGCCGTGCATCGGTCAGCCCCGGCAGCCGCATGTCGGGTTTGTCAGTGCCGTAGTTGCGCATCGAGTCGTCATACGTAATGCGCGGGAACGGCGTGGGCAGGGTCACGCCCGCCGCGGCAAACGCCGCCGCCACAAATTGTTCGACCACGCCAAACACGTGCTCGCGGCGCGGATAGCTCATTTCGAGATCGACCTGCGTGAACTCGAGCTGGCGATCGGCGCGAAGGTCCTCATCGCGGAAGCAGCGCGCAATTTGGAAGTACCGGTCGAAGCCCGAGATCATGAGAATCTGCTTGAAGATCTGCGGGCTCTGCGGCAGCGCGTAG
Organism: uncultured Acidobacteriaceae bacterium; assembly: GCA_963808695.1. Classification (GTDB taxonomy): domain Bacteria; phylum Acidobacteriota; class Terriglobia; order Terriglobales; family Acidobacteriaceae; genus Telmatobacter. The sequence continues at coordinate 181,549 of CAWEHF010000015.1, read as the reverse complement.
AATTCGCCGGAATGCACGCGGCTGGGCACCAGAAAATCGCGCGCGCCCTCGGGCGTCGATTTGGTCAAAATCGGCGTCTCGATCTCGAGGAAACCCTGGCTGCTCAGGCTCTCGCGAATCGCCAGCGTAATGTCGTGCCGCAGCTTGAAGGTGCGCTGCATCTCAGGCCGGCGCAGGTCGATGTAGCGATATTTGAGCCGCACCTCTTCGTTCTGGATAGCCTCTTCAGCCGGCGAAAATGGCGCCAGGCGCGTGTCGTTCAAGACGCGCAGTTCGGTGGCCTCAATCTCAACCTCGCCGGTGGGCATCTTGGGGTTGATAGCGTCGGGGCCGCGCAGCCGCACCTTGCCCACCGCGGCCACAACGTACTCCGGCCGCACCTGTTCGCCGCGCGCGTGGCCCTCGGGTGTCAGCTCCTTGTCGAGAACGATCTGCGCAATGCCCGTGCGGTCGCGCAGGTCGAGAAAGATCAGGTTGCCGTGGTCGCGGCGCCGGTTTACCCAGCCCATCAGCACCACTTCTTTGCCTGCGTCAGCGGCACGCAGCGTGCCGCACATATTCGTGCGTTCCAGATTGCCTAAAAAGTCGAGCACTACCAGATTCCTTCTACACGCCAAGCTACCTGGCCAGAAACGCCGCCAGCTCTGCCCGCGGGACCTTTGTTTGAATGCCTGTGGCGAATTCCTTCACTGTCAGGATACCGGAAGCCAGCTCATCTTCGCCCAGGATCACGATCTTGCGCGCCACGCGGTTGGCCGCTTCAAACGACTTTTTCAATCTGAAACTGCCGTCGCCCAGCTCCACCGAGAGTCCGGAGCGCCGCAGTTCGCGCGCCAGCTTGAGCGCGGCAGCGTTCACGCTTTCGCCCAGCGGCGCGACATACGCGTCCACCACCTGCGGTGGGGCAGACTTTTGGACAAGTTCCGTGGCTTGGAGAGTCAGCACCAGCCGGTCCAGGCCCATTGCGAAGCCGATTCCCGGCGCCTTGGGCCCGCCAATCGCCTCGCTCAGCCCGTCGTAGCGCCCGCCGCCCAGCAGCGCGTTCTGCGCGCCCAGGCCGCCGTGGGTAAACTCGAAGGTCGTCCGCGTGTAGTAATCGAGGCCGCGCACCAGCCGCGGATTCAGCGTGTAAGCCACTCCCGCCGCGTCCAGCGCCTGCTTGACCGCATCAAAGTGTTTCTTTGACTCCTCATCGAGCGAATCCGCTATTACCGGTAGCGTGGCAATAATCGGCTGATCCTCGGGCACCTTGCAGTCCAGCACGCGCAGCGGATTGGTGACTGCGCGGCGCTGGCAGTCCACGCACATCTTGCCAACCACCGGCTCCAATGCGGCACGCAGCGTGTCGTTATAGCGCGCCCGGTCCGCGGCAGACCCCACGGAATTCAGTTCCAGCGTCCAGCCCGTGATGCCCATCTCGTCCAGCAGTGTGGCCAGCATCTCTAATACTTCCGCATCTCTCAAAGGAGATTCGCTGCCCGCGAAGGGCGGCCCGATTACCTCGGCGCCAATCTGCCAGAACTGCCGGTAACGGCCCTTCTGCGGCCGCTCGCGCCTGAACTGCGGCCCGATGTAATAGAGCTTCTGCAGTTGTCCCATCTCGCCCAGCTTGTGCTCAATGTAGGCCCGCACTACGCCGGCGGTGTTTTCGGGGCGCAGCGTCAGGCTCTGCGGCTTCTCGCTCGCCGCCCGCGCCCGGTCCTCCCACGTAAACATCTCCTTCGACACAATGTCGGTCTCTTCACCCACGCCGCGGGCAAACAGGCCGGTGTCTTCAAAGATGGGGGTGCGAATTTCGCCGAAGTTGTACCGCGCAAACACGGCCCTCGCCGTGGTCTCGATGCGATTCCAGAGCTCGGTCTCCGGCGGCAAAAGGTCGCGCGTCCCGCGCACCGCTTTCAGTGTTTCACTCATGAGTGCTAACCTTTGGAGCTACTTATCTAGGATACTAGGCGGTCGCCGGAGAGCTAAATGATCAACGTTCATGCTATCTGCCATGAAGCCGGGCACGCCATCGTCGCAATGAGATTTGGAATCAGAATCTTAGGGATCAGTGTCGAGAACTCGATTCCTACAATCCGCCTTGACACCGGCGGAGCACCCCTTGAAAAGGTATGCGCTGTCTATGCTGCCGGCGTTGCTGCTGAACGGATCGCTTTCGGGGGCAACAACCCCACGGCTGCGGAAGGCGATCAAAGACAGATTGAAGTTGTTGAGGGTGGTAAGTTAGAGGATTATTTAAGCGATGCGACGAGGATCATTCAAGACGAGATCAAATGCCATAAGCAACTGAGAATGGCAATGACTGCCAATTGGGCGGATGAAGAGGGTAGTTCGGAGTGGCACGGCGCTGAATCAGACAAAATGAACCAACCTCTCTTAGACGCGGCACAAATCATGGCAATTTGGGAGTCGTGTCACCCGAACTGATTTCCTGGAGCAGGATCGAGATCAGCCGCGATCTCGCAACGCTTCCGCCACCACGCCAGATCGGCACTCGCCAGCCACTTGCGCGCGGCTTCTGCGTCGTCTGGGTCGCAATGGCGGTCGCTCGGCTCAAAGCGGATCTGGGCGCCCTCCTTGATCTGAATCATCTTGCCATTCATCCCCAACTCTCTGATAATCTCTCCATCCGAGCTAGGAGCAATCGCCGTGCGCTATAGCGTCACTTTGCAGTTGAGATCGTGAACAGACGCGAAAGAAGACAACATGAGAGGTCATAGGGGTCATTTCGTTGCGTCGCTGACATTAGCAGTACTGCTTATGTCACAAATTCTGGTAGCGCAAAGCACGTCCGTGACGATTCTTGATTCGAATGGGAACGTAACTTTTGGAACCGTCAACAACGGAAACGTATTCTTCCACGACTCGAACGGTCATACAACTTCGGGGACGATTAGCGGCGGTAATGTGTTTTTGACGACTGACAAAGGCGAAATCACCTTCGGAACCGTCCGAGATGGGAACGTCTTTCTGAACGATTCGAAAGGAATCACAACAGGCACCATCCAAAATGGGAATGTCTTTCTTCTAAACAGCGACGGTAGCATCACGACTGGAAGTTACGATTTGTACGGCAACACGAGCACCCAGACCGCCGCTTCTCCAGCTGTCTGGAAATATCGCGGCACTTCGGCGTGCTACAGCTATGGCGGCGCCGAACAATGTGTTGAGCGAGGCACTCTCCAGCAGTATGTCAGTGGAGGCCAACAGCAATTCGACGCCTATTTCGCCGCCGGCCAGGCAATCGGTGAGGCTATCGGAGGCCTAATCCGGATGTGGGAGGAGCACCGCCGGCAACTGAATCTGGAGCGCAAAGATCTTCGCCAGCAAACCCGTGAATACTACAATGCCGCCTTCCAGGCAGCTGACGACGACGTTCGGCAACAGTATGCCCTCATCGATGTTTATGAACGACTAGCGAAACTCGACCCAGAAAGAGCGAAATTGTACGAGCAAGCAGCCGATGGTTGCAGGACGCATGCTTCGCTGTTGAAGAAGTTTCGGCCTATGACCGAGCAGAACTTGCCCGGCATTCTTGCAGCCAAGGATTTGAAATATCTACAGAACGCGGCCGATCAGGCCCAGAAGCTAAATAATCTGATTGCCGAAGGCGCGAAGCGCAACTTTGTTTTCGGTCAGCTAATGGAGGGGTGGGCTGGCTTCTTTGAGTCGCATCAAAGTGTGCCCAAAGCTGTTTCTCGCAAATGATTGTTTGAAATCCTTCGGTTCTACGCTCTCTTCCTGATCGCTTCCCGTAACGCGCCATCAATGCGTGTCTGCCAACCTGGACCCTTAGCCTTGAAATGCTCAATTACCTCCGGCGAAAGCCGCAGCGATACCAGCTTCTTCGTCGGCGCTTTTTGCGGTCCGCGCTTGCCGCGCCGCACCACTTTGCCGTGACGAATCAGATCGGCCTGGGCGAAATACGCCTGCGTGGCCTTCTCGTCGTTCGGGTCGTAAGGGCCATCTTCCGGCTCAAAGGGAACCATTATTTAATTGTAGCTACAATATGTAAAGATTGCAACGCTCTACCCCATAATCTTGTCCGCGATCTTTAACCACCAGGCAGCATTGCCGCGCCAGGTGTAGACAGTGAACCACTGGGCCAGAATCAGCAGCGGCAACGCGGTGAGATACACGCGGTGAATGCGCTTGTTCACCAACAGGTCGCGCGCCACGCCCAGCAGAGTGACCGCATCGAGGCAAACAAAGTAGAGGTCGTGGTCGAAGAGGTAATCCCAGCGGCCGAAGGCTGCATCGAGCAGCCCGCACGTGGCGATGAAGAGCAGCCGCCGGTGCAACTCCGGCTTTCTGCGCCACAGGATGGCGAGGCCGGCGCACGCCGCAAAGGCGACCATGTCGTAAAGCGGCAGGAAAAGAAATGCGTCGGCGCCCTTCTGGTGCAGCACGTTAGTGTCAAACCGGGCCATCACGACGGCAGTGGTAACGCCTAACATAACCATGAATGCGGCCAGTCCCGCGCCAAACCAGCCCGTCGTGCGATGAATCTTGACGTTGTGCGTACGCACCAGTGCGGACTGAAACATGAAGAAAACCACCCACAGCGAAAACGTAGCGCCGTGGACCCAGAGGATCGGCGGCCGCGGAATGACGGCGTGGAACAGGTTCTGGTCGACGGTGCGACTGAAACCCAGCACCACGATCACCGCAATCAGGAGCGACATGGCGAAGTAGAAGTACTTGTCGATGATGCCGTTGCGGCTGGCGAATCCGGGCAGGGGCCGGGCGGATGCAGTGTGAGACACAGAGGCCATTGTTTGTACGCATTCTTTCCGGGGGAAGAGTTGCTGCCAGCGCCGCCGGCAGGCTCGGGGAGTTGCCCGAGTTTAGCACGCTGGGGATTTGAGGCTCAACGGAAAAACTCGATCGATGATCATCCCGCTGCATCCCCACGCAAGTCCACGCATCCAAAGGACCATGGAATACTGTCTTCTGGGGGGCTCAGGCCTCAAGGTCTCTCAACTGAGTTTTGGCACCGGCACATTCGGCGGCGGCAATGAGTTCTTCAAGGCCTGGGGCGCAACCCAGGATGCCGAAGCCAAGCGCCTGGTCGACCTCTGCATCGACGCCGGCATCAATCTCTTCGACACCGCGGACGGCTACTCCGACGGTCTTTCGGAACAGATCCTCGGCCGCGCCGTGAAAGACAAGCGCGACCGTGTGCTCATCTCCACCAAGGCCTACTTTCCTACGGGTGACGGCCCCAACGACCGGGGTACCTCGCGCTACCATCTGCGCGTGGCCCTGGAGGCCAGCCTGCGCCGCCTGGGCACCGAAACCATCGACATTTACCACCTGCACGGCTTTGACGCGCTCACGCCGATCGAGGAGGTGCAGGAGACGCTGAACACCTTCGTCCGCGAGGGAAAGGTGCGCTACATCGCTGCTTCGAACTTCTCGGGCTGGCAAATCATGAAGTCCCTGGCCGTGGCCGAACGGAACGGCTGGACCCGCTTCGTCGCCCACCAGGTCTACTACTCGCTCATCGGCCGTGAATACGAGTGGGAGCTGATGCCCCTCGGCATCGACCAGAAGGTCGGCGCGCTGGTCTGGAGCCCGCTGGGATGGGGCCGACTGACCGGCAAGCTGCGCCGCGGCCAGCCCATCCCCGAGGTCAGCCGCCTGCACAAGACCGCCGACGCCGGCCCGCCGGTTCCCGACGAATACCTCTACAAGGTGGTGGATGCGCTCGACACCGTGGCTGCCGAGACCGGCAAGACGATTCCGCAGATCGCCCTCAACTGGCTGCTGCACCGGCCGACGGTTTCATCCATTATTCTGGGCGCTCGCAACGAAGAGCAACTGATGCAGAACCTCGGCGCGGTGGGATGGAATTTGACCGAGGCGCAGATCGCCGCGCTCGACAAGGCCAGCGCCGTCACGCCTGTTTACCCCTACTGGCACCAGCGCAACTTTACGGAGCGCAACCCGCTGCCGGTGTGAGAAGACAGGGAATAGGGAATAGGGAATAGCGGGCAGGCTCCGGAAAGTGGTCAGCCCCGGTGGCTTGAGGCCAACCGGGGCTGATGGGGTAATGCTAATCATTCGGCAAAAGGACCTGTAAGCCGAATTCTGTCGTGTGCGGTCATTCCTCTAGGCGCCGCGTTACCGCGGACGCTCATCAGCGACCTACCCGGAGGTTCCGGCCATTGCATGGAGCAGCCTTTCGGTGCCGGGCAGGCGCCGAACACGGGCCTTGCTCCTCGGCCCGCGCATCCCTCCCTATTTGGTCTTGCTCCGTGTGGGGTTTACCCTGCCTCCGTCATTACTGCCGGAGCGGTGCGCTCTTACCGCACCTTTTCACCCTTACCGGACTGGCCGTCCAGGCGTACGCCCTTCGGGCCAGGTTGCCCGTGCCGAAGCACGCGCACCCGGCGGTACGTTTTCTGTGGCACTAGCCGTCCACAGGCCTTAAAGCCTGCGTCCCGGACGTTATCCGGCACACTGCCCTGCGGAGTTCGGACTTTCCTCTCCCGAAACCGGCTTACGCCAGTCCCGGCAGCGACCGCCCGGTCCTCCTGCCAGACCCTAGTTTACCGCGGAAGCAGGCTTTGGAGAGTTGGCTTTGAGGTAGTTGAGCAGGCAATGCCGTACCAAGCCCTCGAAGAAATGGGCGTAAGGCAGCTTCTGGGCTGCGTCAAATCGGCGACTATCAACCCACATCCCCGGATCGGATCGGTGTCCCATTTCTCCCCTCCCTTGACCGGCGTACTTAGAAACATCGGCACTCCGGCGTGGAGGTACCTGGATCGGGCGTCGTAAATGATCCTCAGCATCTTGCCGAGATCCGCACGTTTAATCTTCAGATGTTTAGCTTTAAAGTTCCCACCCTTGAAGTATCCGCTGGAATGTTGCTCGATAAAGCGGATGAATTTCTTTCCCGATTTTCTGACATCGAAAGTAGTCTTAAGTTCTTTCTGTTGCTCTGGAGACAAGTCGGAGTTTGTGATTAGCCTAGCGATTTTCTGCTCATCCAATGAGTCGTCTTTGCGATCAAGCGTCACGTGCCGGCTGAGCGCCTCGATTGCTGAAACCAATCGGATGAATACCATTTCGGAATCGATACCCACTTCTCTCACGGCGCGAGCATAGTGGTGACACGCGAGGATAAAATCCTGGTGCAATCGGGGGTCAAGCGTCCTTACTGTGTCCAGGAATTCCTTGAAATCTACTGCGAGGTTCTTGTCAGGGTTCGCAAAAAGTGGCGGATGGATTGCAGGATTGCATTTAACTCTGACGAACCGGTACTCCCTTTTTAACGTCATGCCCATCCTTGGGTCGCCGGGCGGGTGCCTGCTGGAAATCAAATAAAAGCGGCAACGGAAGAACAGCGACATCAGTGCCACCATTTCTCCGAGTCTGCCGTCCTTGAAGTAATACCCCTTACCCGCCTTGAGGTTGTGACCGTGACGATCGCGCGGGACATGAAGGATGAGATTGTAGAGCCGCAGCCCGCCTCCGCTTTCCTCGGTGCTCATAAGAGCGCAAATGATTCTTCCATCGGAATAGTCGAGCAGGCCCGGAATCCGGCATTCCGATCCCAGTTCGTATTCAACAGTGAACTGTTCGCTCTCCCTGGCGAGAGTTTCAAGGTTTCTTATCCAGCCCATCCTGTTGTCGCTCTCTTTCGGCATACTGAGCAACTCCGGCTTGCCCTGGTCCGCGCCCTCCTTGCGTTCTTGATCTTCCATATCTATCCATCGCTTTCTCGAAGTTCGTCGAGCACTCTTGCGATCTTCTGGCGCAGTTCCGGTATATCCTCTTCAACGGAGTCCCAGACCATCGCCAGACTTACGGCAAAGTATCCGTGCGCGACACGATTCCGCATCCCGTAAATCTGGGTGAATGGAATCGACGGGTACCTGGCGGCGATGCCCGGGTCGGCCTCCGAGAGATTATTCGCAGCCTCCCCGATGATCTCGATATTGCGGATCACCGCATCTTGTTTCAGCGTATCGGCGAAGAATTCCTCGCGGCTCATTCCCCTGGTGTAGTCGAGGATGCGATCCGCAGCCTGAAGGATATGGCTTACGAAATCTCTGGCGGAAAGGTCATCCTTGCTCATAGCGAGGCGGCTTCGGCGAGCACCTTATCACGGAACTTAGGGTGGATTTCCTCGGGTGTGCGCAGGTCGATCTTGACTCCGGTTACCGAAGCCAGGCGGGACTGGAGCAGTTCCATGGCAAGTAAGCTGGCGCGCGGGGCTGGATCGACGAGGATATCGAGGTCGCTGTCTTCATGGTCTTCGCCGCGCAGCACGCTCCCGAAGACACGCGGGTTCGCCATCCCCGCTTGCAGCACAAGCTGGCGAATTGTTTCGCGATACTCCGGCAATGCTTCAGAAGGCTTCATACAATCGCTCCAGGGGGAGCAGTTCATTCTTGCTGCCCCAACTCCGCAAGCCCCCGATCGCTTTCTCGATGGGAGCGCTCCCACCGGCGTCCAACTCGGCGAACCCGGTCTGAATCTCTTCCCGCCTCCACTCGCCGTAGCCGTCGACCGGCCTCTCGGCCTTGACGTGGTGAACGGCTCTTGAGCCAATCTTAAGCCAACCTGCACGTGAGCGTCATGTGACAAGTCAATGATCCAGGCCTGATCAGAGGGGCTCTGGCGCGGCCCGAGGCGGGATTCAGGGCAGATGGCCATTGACTTGCAAGTAAGTGAATCCAGTAGCAAGTCAAAATTTTTCTTCACTATGCAAGCAAATCGGGCTAACATGTGAATCGCCTGAAGCCGCGCCGCCATCCGTTGCTCCTCAGGGACTTTCCCCCAAGGTCTCTGCGGGTTCTGCATCTCCGACGGTCGCGCTGCAGTCCCCACCAGGCTCAACTTAAGTGAAGGAGAGTCAATGAAAGTCGCCACAATCATCCTCCGCATCCTGCTGGGTTTGGTTTTCCTTGCCTTCGGGCTAAACAAGCTGCACCAGTTTTTCCCCACGGGCCCTGCGCCAGCGGGGGAGGCGGCCGTGTTCATCGGCGCCATGATGTCAACCAAGTACTTTGCCATCGTTGGATTCCTCGAGGCGCTGAGTGGGCTGTTCCTAATTGGAAACCGGTTTGTGCCGCTTGGCCTTACCATCCTCGGTCCGATCATCGTGAACATCTTCCTAACCGGTCTGCTGATGGATCAGCATGGCCTTCCGATGGCTGGGGCGGTAGCAGCGATATGGCTGTTCCTCTTCTGGCGTTATAAGAACAACTTCACGCCGCTGTTTGATTCGAAGGCCAAGACGATCGACGGATAGCGACGGCAACGGCTCCCGCAAGCCGGTTCCAGAGTCCAGCGCACTGGACATAGAATCAAATGCAGGGGCTTGTGATTCAGTATCTCTATCTCGGCCGCGTGGACTACGCCGAAGGGCTGCGCCTGCAGGCTGAGATGGTTAAGTTGCGCTTCGAAGAACGGGTGGGCGACGTACTCCTGCTGCTAGAGCACCCACCCGTTCTGACGCTTGGGCGCAATGCCAACCGCTCGAACATTCTGGCCTCGAGCCAGATGCTTGCGGCGCGGGGCGTGACGCTGCACGAGATCAATCGCGGCGGCGACGTGACCTACCACGGGCCTGGCCAGTTGGTGGGATACCCGATTTTCGATCTGCGCAACATGCGCAATCCCGCAACCGGCGCGCGCCTTGGGCCAGTGGACTTTGTCCGGCTGATGGAAGAGGCGCTGATCAGGCTGTGCGCCGAGTTTGGCGTGAGGGCAGAGCGGATTTGCGGCCTGACCGGCGTCTGGTGCCCTCCGGGCCTTGACTCTTTGGACGAGAGATGTGGAACTAAGAAGGCCTCAGACGCGCCGCCCGGAGAACGCAAGGTCGGGGCCATTGGCATTCATGTCTCGCGCGGAATCACGTCGCACGGTTTCGCATTCAACGTGACAACCGATCTGGATGGATTCAGACTGATCAATCCCTGCGGGATCGTTGACCGGCCGGTGACGAGCCTGGAGAATGAAATGGCATTAACCGGCCGCGCCGTTCCGGACGGAGCGCTCGAGCTCGGGCAGTTGGCAGATCGCGCAGCGCGGCAGTTTGGCCATGTGTTTGAGCAGCCGGTTGAGGTCGTCGACAGCCTGGCTGCGCTGGATTCGTCGCTCGAGGAACTGGAGGGCCGCATTCGCGAGGGTCAGGCCAGTGACGCGGAGGCCGCGCCGGTTGTTGGCGTCCCGCTGAAAGTACCCAAGCAGATCGAGCAACTGCAGCAGCGGCCGGAACGGCCGGTGAGGGCGTGAACCCCTTGCACGCGGCCGATCAACTTCCCCTTCAGCACCGTTCTCGTCCAAAGGGCTGCTCCATGCGATGGCCAAAGAGCTGCTGCACGCAGTGCCTCCATGCGCTGGCTTCACGCAGTGGGATTTATAATCCGGCTGGAAGCAGCCGTTGATGTCCAGGCAAAACCGCGCCGGCTGCACCTTCGGCGGATTAGGAAAATCCAATACGGCTCGGTGTCGTGGAAGGTCAACGCTCTCTGTTAGTCCCACCCCAGCGAGTAAAATCGCTCGCCGGGGACCCTGGGGGGCGCGTTGACTTTGCCTCCGCGCCTCCTGGATATACCATTTCCTAATCCGCGTTAGCGGAAAGAGGGATTGATGCCAACCGACGTGGTCATGCCCCAGATGGGCGAGTCGATCTTTGAGGGCACCATTACCAAGTGGCTCAAACAGCCAGGCGATATCGTCGAAAAAGACGAGCCGCTGTTCGAGATCTCCACCGATAAGGTGGACGCGGAGATTCCTTCGCCCGCAGCCGGCGTGCTGACGGAGATCAAAGCGCAGGAAGGCACAACCGTCCAGATCAACACCGTGGTTGCCGTAATCGGCGACAGTGCCGGAGAGGCAGCCGGGCCGGCCGCGATGGATACAACGGAAGTAGCGGCCGTGAGCGAACCCGCTGCCGAGGCTGCGGCGGCGGAAGAGCCGGTGGTAACGGAGCAGCAGGGCCCAATTCGCTCATCGCCGCTGGTGCGCAAGATTGCCAAGGAGCACGGCGTTAACCTGGCGCATGTACGCGGCACGGGCTCTGCAGGCCGCATCACCAAAGACGACATCCTACTTCACCTCAGCCAACCAAGTCAGTCCAAAACGCCAGACGCACCGAAAGTACCGACGCAGGCGCCACCGAAGCTGCCGCCAGCCGGGGAACTGCCGGCGGTGTCGGCGCTGATTGGCACGGTGCAGCCACTCTCGAAGATGCGCGCCATTATTGCGCAGCGGATGAAGAAGAGTGTCGATACCGCTCCCCACGCGCACATGGTTTACAAAATCGACATGACGCGCATTGCGCGCCTCCGCGAACGGATGCGCGCGGCGTTTGAGCAGCGTCACGGCGTGAAGCTCACCTACATGCCGTTCATCGCAGCGGCGGCAGTGCAGGCGCTGCTCAAGTTCCCCATCGTCAACTCGTCGCTCATCGGCGGGCAAATTCACTACCACGCCAACATCCACCTGGGGATTGCGGTGGCTCTGGAGTGGGGGCTCATTGTGCCGGTGATTCGCGAGGCTGAGAAGCGCAGCTTCGTTGAGATGGCGCGCACTATCAGCGACCTTGCCGTGCGCGCGCGGAGCAAGAAGCTGAACCCCGACGAAGCTTCGGGCTCAACCTTCACGCTCACCAATGCGGGCGTCTTCGGCGGCGAGTACGGCACGCCCATCATCAACCAGCCCGAGTCGGCGATTCTCGCCATCGGCGGATTGCGCAAAGAGCCGGTGGTTCTGACCGACGCCGAGGGCAACGATACCATCGCCATCCGTTCGATGCAGTACTACTGCCTCGGCTTCGATCACCGCATCATCGATGGCGCCGACGCGGGCCGATTCATGGTCGAGTTCCAAAGCGCGCTGGAGAAGTGGGATAAGCCGATCGGGTAATGGGGCGGTTTCACAATGGCTTACGGAACTCCTCAATGCTCAGCCCTGCGTCGCGCACAATGCCGCCCATCGTGAATGCGTTAACGGGATTATGCCTCGGGATGGTAAGGATGCGCACAGCGTCGGTCATGACGACATGCGCACCCTGGCGAATGATGTGGAACCCGGCCTTCTCGAAAGCGGCGACCGCGTGAAGGTGGTTGATCCCCGGAAGCTTACCCACAACTTACCCCTAACCGAGTCCCAGCTACCGGCTACGCTACTGCAACCTCGACGACGCGGCTTTCAGAGTCACGGGCCAGCTCCTCAGCAGCCTCAACATACTCCCGAATCGCCACGCGGATGTTGGCAAGAGCCTCTTCTTCTGTGGTTCCCTGAGACCAGCAGCCGGGCAAGCCGGGGCACGAAACGCTGTAACCTTCTTCGGATTGGCGAAGAACGACCCGATAAGTTGCCATAGCACGTATCGTACGCCCGATCGAGATTGAGCCGCACCACTCGCCCTAATGCTGCGGCAGCCACGGATCATAGGTTCCCGCGCTCCACGTGTGGCCTTCGGGATCCTTGACGGCGAATTCGCGGCTGCCGTAGTCCATATTCCGGATGGGGCGAACGACCGTCGCTCCAGCGGCCTGCGCGCGGGCGTAAGCGGCGTCGGCGTCGGCCACTACGATGTAGGCGCTGCGAGTTTCAACGCCGCCCAGTTCAGCGGGCGACTTGAAGTTGCGGCCGAACTCATCGTCCCGCTGCGAGCCGAGCATGATCATGCCCCCGTTGAGCGTCAGTTCGGCGTGGGCGATGGTGCCATCAGGGCCTTCATAGACTGCGTGACGTTCGAATCCAAAGACATTCGAGAGCCATTCAATGGCAGCTTTGGCGTCGAGGTAGCGAAGCGCGGGCATGACGGTGGATTTGGTGTGGGGTGTGGTCTCTGACACGGGAACCTCCTGTTTGCAGCCGAGTGGATCGGCCATGCACATAAATTAGCCGGTTGGGGCGAGCGCGATCTTGGAAAAATCGGAAGTGGCGATCTCCCACCCTCGGCGCAAGAACAAAAACGCGCCAAGGATGGGGCACCCAGCGTGATTGCGATGCTTGGTGCGTCTCACCCCGCCGCGATGTGGTTGGCCCAGCGGGTGCGGCGCGAGGAATATGTCGTCGCGTCGACGCCCGAGAAGGCGCGGAACTCGTTGGCGAAGTGGGACTGGTCGTAGAAGCCGCAGTCGAGCGCGAGATCGGACCAGGGCAAGTCAACGCCCAAGTGCAGCATGCGGACGGCGCGCTGGAAGCGCCGGACGCGGCACCAGACTTTGGGCGAAAGTCCCACTTCTTCGCGGAAGATTTGCGAGAATCGGCGCTCACTGAGGCCGGTGGAGCGGGCGACTTCGCGAACGGTGGACAGTGCCGGCGCGCTGCCGAAGTTCGAGAGGGCAAACTCGACGAGTTGACGGCGCGCGGCATTCCGGGGAGTCGCGCATGCCGCAAGCCGCTCCAATAGGAATGCCTCAATGATCCTGAAGCGGGTGCGAACGTCGTCTGTCTCGCGCAGGCGGCTGCGCAGGGTGAGCGCGGGACGGCCCCATGCGGCATCGAGCGGAATGCTGAGATTACTGAAACGGTCGGCGGCGTCGCCGGCAAAAGCGGCAAAGCCGCCGGGCTTGAATGAGATGCCGATGAGCGAGATCATGTCGCGCGCGGCGATAATTTCGTAGGTCGACCGGCCGCCGACTACGAGGGAGGGAGCGACTTGCTGGTCGGGCGAGCCTTCAAGACAGTCGTGCAGGCAGTCGCGCTCCAAGTTGAGGATGACTTGGGCGCAGCCGGTAGGCAGAATGCGCTCGTAACGGTGCCCAGCCACTGGCGCCCGCGAGTACCACAACACTTGCACAAAGCGGCTGAGCGGAGAGGCGGGGATGCGCTCAAGATAGAGCACGGGTGACCTCGAGCTGTTTATAGCACGAGAAGGGCGCGCGGGTCGCGGGGCGCCAAGCCGGGGAACGTAACGGCGGGATTCGACTATGATTGCCACGATGCGATTGCCTGCGGCAGACCGGGAACTGGTGCAGATTATGGACGCCTCGCTTGCCCGTGCGGCCGAGCAGGCGGGCGAATGGCTTGCGTGCCGGCCGGGATGCACACAGTGCTGTTATGGGGCCTTCGCCATTAACCAGCTCGATGCGGCGCGGCTGCGGGCCGGGATGGAGGCATTGCGTGCAGCGGAGCCAATGAGAGCAGAGGCTATCGAGAAGCGGGCGCGGGCGTGGATTGCAGGGTATGGCCCCGATTTCCCCGGCGACAAGGAGACAGGCCGGCTGGGCGAGAGCGTCGCGGAGCGCGAAGGGTTCGAAGAGTTCGCGACCGAGGCGGCGTGCCCGGCGCTCGACCCGGCGACCGGATTGTGCGGCGTGTATGAGTGGCGGCCGATGACCTGCCGGGTGTTCGGGCCTCCCGTGCGGATGGCCGGTGAAGAGGACGCGGAGGGGCTGGGCCATTGCGAACTGTGCTTCAACGGGGCGACTCCAGAACAGGTGGCCGGGTGCGAGATGCCGGTTCCGCATGAGTTGGAGGCCAGGCTGCTTGAGGAAGTCGGCGCGAAGGGCGAGACCTTGGTGGCGTGGGCGCTGGTGCGGTGAGATGGGTTTCTCCAGGGTAGGAGTTCGTGCTATCCCAGGTCCGAAAATCCGGACCTGGGGCACCCATTTTCGTGCTTGATTGACACGGGTCAGCTGAGGTTCGCGGTGTGCGGCGCTACGACTCGGCGATGGGGTAGCTCTGGTCGAAGGGGAAGATCAGCTCGTCCTCAGTCGGCACGGCGCTGCCGTTCACCGTGGCGGGATGGAAGCGCCAGGTTTTCACGGTGTTGAGCACGATCTGGTCGAGCGCGTTGCCGATACCTTTGACCAGCGTGGCCTCGAGCACGTCGCCCGCGGCGCTCACCTTGACATCGACAATGACCTGCTGGCTGAGAGCGGGCAGAAGCGCGCGGTCAGTAACTGGCGGGCGCGGCGAGAAAACCGGAAACGCAGGATCGGCGCTCTGGGTGTCGACACCGTTGCCGGGGGTGGGATCGTGCTGCGCTGAGGGCAGGTGGCCTAAGGGCGGCGCCGGCGTGGCGTTGACTGCGAGATCAGAAGTTGGGTTTTGCTTCGGCGGAGGCGGCGGGACCTTGCGGCCGTAGGGCTTGGGCGAGGGTTTAACGTGGGCTCCGCCGGGGATGAAAAGCATGGCGGGGTAGAACTTGAGCGGGGACTGGGTGGCGACGACCGGACGGCGCAGGCTGCGGATGACCTGGAGAGTCACGCTCAAAAGCAGAAGATGCAGTCCAAGCGAGAGTGCCAGGAACCGGGCTCTTCTCTTCCGCATTTGGGTTAAAGACTGCAAAATTCCTCTTTTTTGGGCACCGTGTATTTGTATGGACGCAGCAGAGGCGATTGGGGATTGGGTGAATTGGCGGCCCAGTAGATGTTATTTCTGTCGAAGCCCGCGAGCAAGCGTTCTGGCGCCACGGTTAAGGTCAGGGTTTACGCGGAGTTTCTGACCATGAAATCTCTAACGCCCTGAAGCAAGAGGGTAACTTGGTCAGACGTGTACTCCGCATATTTGCCATGCGCCGCGTTATTGCGGAGGCCGAGCCAACTCGTGACCGACTTCTGGTCAAGTTTGGAGTATACGGATTGGCCAGTCAGATCCGTGTTCAGCTGCTCTGCTTTCTTCGGTTTGCCTGCGATTTCGATCGGGACGCCGTTCTTTATGGACAGCTGACGCAGGTGCTCTTCTAGAACGCCCCCAATAAGAACTGCGGCGGGGTCCTTGTATCCGGACGCCAGAAGGTACTCTGCCATTTCGATAAAGTCGGCGAAGACCTCCGCGCGAACCAGCTCCGCAACTGTGCCTAAGTATCCGGAGTCATGTGCGTCTCGAAGAGCGCTCAGAATGCCTGCGATGTGAGGCGCTAAATTCCCATTGGCGGCCCCGTAGGATTTGACGAGCGCCCTCATTGATTCGGCGTACTGACTTTGCGGAGGTGCAAATCGCGCGATCGTGTCGCACATCATCGTGATAGAGGCCGTCACCTCCATATCTGGCAGGTCACTGAGATCGTCGTACTGAGCGCGTCGCCGTAAGCTGACGAACCTGTTTAGCACCGCGTCAATCTGGCTGAGAACATCGTTCCTGAGCGCCATCGTCCGTTGCCCTTCAATTTCTGAAAGTTCGAGCCCAAAAACAACTGATTGGCTTTCTTGCGCCAACAGCACAATCGAATCGCTGGGTTTCGTTAATTCTATTCCCGTCATGGGTCGACGGACACATGGTTCTGCCATGGGGCGCCATGCCTCTGCCGTAAACTTGAAGTTTGAATCGCACAATACCAACGCGCCCCTGCTGGGTTGAGATTCGCGCCCAGGCCCTTGAAGACAACTTCCGCTTCCTCAAAAAGCTCGCTGAGCCCCATGCCGAAGTTCTGGCCGTTTTGAAGGCCAATGCCTACGGGCATTCGCTGGCAATTTGTGCCCCGGCACTGGTGCGGGCCGGCGCGAACTGGCTGGGCGTGAACAGCGTGGAGGAGGGTGCGGCGGCGCGGGCGGCTTGCCCGGCAGATGCCGAGCCCGGTCTGCACATCGATTCGCACACGGGCGGCCACGTGGAGCCGCACGGCGATCCTCATATTCTGGTGATTGGGGGCGTGTTTGCCGGTCAGGGCGAGGCGGTGATCCGGCACGGGCTGACGCCGGTGATCTGGGAGCCGTGGCAGTTGGACGAGCTGGAGACGGCAGCGCGCGCGGCAGGGATTCAAGCGGGGTCGCTGCCGGTGCATCTCGAGATCGATACGGGCATGAGCAGGCAGGGCGTTAGTCCGGAGAACGTAGGCCTGATTTTGGCGCGCATCACGCCGGGATCGCCTTTCCGGTTTGAGGGCATCATGACCCACCTGTTCGCCGCCGATGAGGCCGACGGACGCGTGACGGCCGAGCAACTGGCGCGGCTGGACGAGACGCTCAACCGGATTGAGTTCGCCGGACAGTTTGCCGAGTGGCTGAACGTGGGCAATTCGGCGACGCTGCTCTCAGGCCAGGCGCGCGACCTCGCCGAGATGGCGGCGCGGCACGGCATGAAGGCCATGCTGCGGCCAGGGTTGGCGCTTTACGGGGTGGTTCCGCGCTACGTTTCTGGTTTTAGGCCCGATTTTGAGGCCGCCGAGCCGGAGGGGTTGCCGGCCGCGCGCGAGGCGCTCAGGCCGGTGCTGGAGTGGAAGTCGCAGGTGGTGGGCGTGCGGCATGTCGAGGCTGGGGCGGTGGTTGGGTACAACGGAACCTTTGTGGCCACCGAGCCGATGCGGCTGGCGCTGGTGGCCATTGGATATGCGGATGGATTTGACCGCAAGCTTGGCAACCGGTTCAGCCTGTTGGTTCGCGGAAAGCGCGCGCCGGTAGTGGGGCGGGTAAGCATGGATCAGACCGTGATCGATGTGACGGAGATTGCAGGGGTTGAGGCGGGCGACGAGGTGGTGATCATTGGCTCACAGGGGGGCTCGCAGGATGGCTCGCAGGGCGCGGAGCGGATCACGGCGTTCGATCATGCCGATGCGTCGGAAACCATTCCGTGGGAGGTATTTACGCGGATCGGGGCGAGGGTGGAGCGGAGGGCGGTGTAGGAAAACAGAGATCAGGGGTCAGGGATCAGAGAACGGCGGGCAGGGGTCAGTTTGCGGGCGAGGCTGATTCGGATGGGGCAGCGCAGTCGCCCGGAGGAGTAGCCTCGGCATGGGAGCCGACGCCGGCGGCGCTCTCAACGGCGCGGATCATGGCTTCGATGCCGATGCAGGAGTTGAGCAGCATGTGGTAGAGGCCGCGTGCGCACCAGTCCTGCTGATAAACCTTGCGAATCACTGCGGCCCGGCGCTTGTCGAAGGCGGCCAGGTGCTGCTCGGCGTTCTCGGCCTGGTGGGGAAACGCGCGGGCAAACCAGTCGCGCTTGGCCTTGGCGGTAGCGTAGACAAAGACGTGGAAGCAACCGGGATGGCCGGCGAGCGCGCAGGCAGCGCCGCGGCCCACAATCACGCAATTCCCTTCTTTTGCGGCTTTCAGAATCTGCTGCTTGATGATTTCGAGCATGCGCTCGGAGTCGAAGACGTGTTCTTCGCCCATGCCGAAGCTGGAGAAGGACGAGTCGTGCCAGAAGAGCTTGCCGTAGCGGTAGTACCAGGGATCGATGCGCTCGTCGAAACGGGCGGCGGTCTTGGGATCGACGCCTGCCGCCTGGGCCGCGCGGTTGATAAGCTCCGAGTCGAGCAGACGCCAGCCGAGGCGCTCGGCAAGATCGTGTGCAAATTCTCCCCCGCGCGAACCGTACTCGCGCTCGACGGTAATGGCCCTTACCGGCGCGTGACCCATGGCTGCAGATGACCTCCGCGAATGGAGCATACAACGATTTTGGTGAATTCGCCAACGGCCGATATAGGATCGAGCCCCAAAAAAACGAAGGCCGGAAGGCGCAATACGCCCGTCCGGCCCTGGTGCGATTGCCGTTCTCACTGCGGAGTCGGCTGCGGCGGGAGCGCCTTCGACGATTTGAAGTGAGGCGCGTTGGGTGCGGGCGGCGGTGTTTTTGCCACCGCGGGCGTAGCCGGAGCAGCGGGCGGGGGTGGCGGGTAGGCCGGGCCCTTTTTGATGTGCAGGTCGCCGTCATTCGAGGTCAGTGAAATCCTGGGACCTCCGGCGCCGATGCGGCCGGATACGGTTTTGTCTTCGTCGCCATTCACGGTGAGGTCGAAATCGTCGACAACCTCGCCATTGTGAGTGTGGCCATCGACCACGCCGGCGCCGTTGGGCGGCAGCGTGATCTCAACATCGCCTTTGTTATTGTTGGCGGTGATGGCATATACCCCGGCCGGCTCAATGGCGATGCGGCCGTCGCGGTTCTCGACCGAAGTATCGCCATAGATCTGGCTCAGGTCGACATCTTTGGCATGGGTCGAGACGCGAACCGAGCCCTCGGCTTCAGTCACATGCAGATCGTCGGAGTCGAGCGTGACGTCGCCGGGAAGCGAGGCGATATCGAGATCGGTGACCGAGGTGTGCAGCTTGATGGGGCCGGTGATGTTCTCCATGTGCACGGGGCCAAAGATGTCTCCGTTGGTGGAGAGGCGGCCGTGAATCTCAGAGAGCGTGAGCTCGTTGCAGTTGCCGTCGGCAGTCACGTCGCCGTTCACGTCATGGATCGATACATCGTGATTGCCGCGATAGAGATGAGCTTCGACGGGCCCGGTGATCGAATTCAGATGCAGCTCGCCGTGCGGCACGCTGGCGGTAATGCCTGCGCCAAGACCCGTGGCTGTAACCTCGCCGCGGCCCTCGTTCACGGTGACGCTGGCCGTGCGCGGGACGGTGACGGTGAGATTGACCCGGCCCTTGTTGTTACCTTCGGATTTGATGAGCACCGTTCCGCCGCTGACGGTGGGTTTGGGCGCTTCAGAGTCCCAGATGGCTTTGGCATCGCCATCGGAGTTTGTAAATGCTTCGTCGTGCGCCTGCACCTGGATGCTGGTTCCGTCGCCGCCGGTAATGCTGACATCGCCACGGGGATTCTCGATGTCGACGTTGGCGTTGGCGGGAATCGACGTGTTGAGCACCTGGGTGTCGTTGTCGTGCTCGGGCGCGCCGAAGGTGTTGAAGAAGTCGTCGTTGTCGCCGTTCCAGTTCCAGTTCCACGCGCCCATCTGGCGCCAACCAGTGGCGCCCAGGCCGATGATGGTGAGAAGCAGCAAGAGGCCGATGAAGCCGCCTTTGCGGCGCACCGGAACCTCACGTTTGAGGTCGATGGCCCACTCGGCAAGAAGAGCCAGACCGGCTACGATGAGCAGGACCGGCCACCAGCGGGAGTACCAGCCCCAGAAGTTATCGGCCGCGAGATGGCCGGTCATGATGAGCAGGGCGATGATGCCGATGCAGATGAGGATGACCGGACCGACCATCGACGGGACGCGCGGTCCATAGATGCCGCCATAGCCGGCCTTCCACGCGTACTTCTGAGCGTGCCATGCGTCGCGTTGCGCGCGCCAGGCCGCCTTCTGCTGTTCGCGATAGGCGCGCCATTGCGCTTTCGGATCGTAGGGCGGAATCGGTGCTCCGCCGCCCGGAGGCATGTTCGGAGGCGTGCTCATTGTGTCCCTCCATTGCTGTGCTGGCCAAAGTCGCTGGTGTTGGCTGGCATAATCGAAGTTTCGGGCTGGGGCGCCGCAGGTTTGGGAGTGCCTCCATAGGGCCAGGCATTGTCATCGTCGTGCTCCATGGCCGCGAGGGCTGCGCGCTCGGCCAGCATCAGCGTGCCGATAAGGATCAGCAACAGGGGCCAGAACCAGCTCCAGAAGTGATCGATGACATCCATCTGGCACAACAGAGCCAGCGTGCCGATCAACAGCAGAACGGCGGGCCAGCGCAGATGGTGAATCATGATGTAGCGGTTCATTTGCGGCCTCCTTGCGTGTCCTGCATGCGCCGGACGATGAGGAAGAGACCCAGCGCGATGAGCATCAGCGGCCAGCCCAGTTCAAAGACACGGCCGGAGAGCAGATTGAGCTGGCCAAGCAGCAGCAGGGCTCCGAGGCCAATTAGGATGATGGCGCCGATGGGCTCTTTGCGCCGCCAGAAAAAGGGCGGCGGAACGGGCGGTATGGGAGGAATGGGTGGCGGAACTCCCGGAGGCGTATAACCCTGGCCTGCGGCAGGGTCAGAGCCGATGGGGGTGGGACCCTGAAAGGGCGACTGCCACTGACTGGGATTCTTGTAGGGGCTCTCAAAAGATTGCTGGGGGGGCTGATGGAATGGACCGGCCTCGGTCTGGGCGGAGCCGGCCGGGGCCGCCGGCGTTGAAGTGATGGGACTGACCGGAGGAACGGCGCCTGGAGGTGCGGCGTTCTGGCCGCGCGCACCCGGATTGAACCAGGTGCTGATCTCGTTGAGACCCAGCGGGTCAGGGATCGGCTGGCCGTCGCGCCGCGCCTTGGCGACATGATAGGCCTCGAAGACCTGGTAGAAGATCCAGCCGGCGATGAAGAAGCCGAAGATTGGGTAGTGATCGCAGGCGCTCACCAGCACGGCAAAGATGAACAGGTGAGCCAGGCCCTTGAGGAACTGGCCGTTGTACATGGCGCCCACGCCGGGAATGAGCCCGAGGACCGCAGCCGTTGCCGGGTTGGGGCCTGAGCCGAAGCCGGGCGTGTATGCCGGGGGAACCGTCTGCCAGGCGGTAACGCAGGAATCGCAGAGAATCTGCCCGCCAGTGGCCTTGCGCGTGCAGTTTGAGCAGAGTGCTTTGCCGCAATTCTGGCAGAACGCGGTCGCGGCGACGCCGCTGTGGTTTACGCAATCCATCTAGTGCTCCTTTCCTTTATCGCGTTCGTGGAGCCGCCGGAATGCGCGCGAGCTTTCTGAATGCCGGGAAGCGTGTTGGTTTCAACTCCGAACTTGATAGCGAAAGTTCCGGAGTGGAGGTTGAGCTCCAGGCGGGTCTCGAGAATTTCGCCGGAACTGGGAAGTGCGGGTTGAACCGATTGCTGCGGGGGATCCATGCGGGAGCCACCGTCTTTATGGCCTGGAACCTCTTTTGACTCGCCGGGCGCTACTGGCTGGGAGGGCTGCGTCTGTTCGTTGGGGGTTTCCTGACCCTGGGTTGCGTTGTTGCGCAATTCGCGCATCTTTGACTCCACTTCGTAAACGAAGCGGAGGTGGTCGTAGTAACGGATGATAGGGACCGAAGCAACGGTGAACTGGCGCTCCATGTAAGCCCGGATGGCCGTGGGGCGCAGATCGGAGAGGTGGATGCTAGTGAGCTTCACGCCGGTCATGTTGAGCGTGACAGTGATGGAGAAGAAAGCCATGGCTGCCGTCATCAGCAGGCGGGGTTCGGCAAAGCGCCGGATAAAGCCCATAAAGCCGGGGCGCTGCCAGGCGGGAACCATGGTGTGGGGAAGTACCGCGGCTCCGCCGGCAATCCATTCGGCTTCGTTCTTTTGGCCCGGGCCGGTGTGCGCGAGGATCTTCTCAAGCAGTCCCTCCGGCACCTCCGGCTCGGCGTCAAGAAAGTCGAGCCACTCCCGGCCGCGGCGCGCCTCTTCAAAAAGCGCCGTGCAGGTCTGGCAGCTGGCCATGTGCGACGTGAAGGTCGATTCGTCCTCGGGCTTCAGCAGCCCGTCCAGCGCATCCGCCAGAAGTGTCTCCCAGTGCCCGCAGGCCGGAGAGCTCGGAATGTGCATGCGCTCTGCCATGGTTACATCACCTCCCGTTTATTACGTTCCAGCAGCCGCGCAAGTTCCGCCCGGCCACGGCTGATGCGGGATTTTACCGTGCCCTCAGGGATGCTGAGGACCTGGGCAATCTCTTTGTAGTCCATATCCTGTAAATCGCGCAGAATCACGGCTTCGCGCAACTCCACCGAGACGCGGGCCAGGGCTACCTGCACCATCTTTGCCAGTTCCTTCTTGGCGGCAGCTTCGTGGGGAGAAAAACCGGGGTCGGTGAGCCGGTCGATCAGCCTCAGCTCCTCGGTTTGATCCCATCCGTCGTCAAGGGATGAAGTTGCGCGCTGATTCCTGGTCCGACGGAAATTGTCGACCAGAAGATTGCGCGTCATGGTCGCAATCCACACCGGCAAACTGCCGCGCATGGCGTCGAAGCTGGCCAGGTTCATGTAGATTTTGAGGAAGACGTCCTGGGTAAGGTCTTCGGCATCAGTAGCGTTGCCGGTAAAGCGAAAACAGAGCCCGTAGACACGCTTGTGATGCGTGCGGACCATTTCGGCCCATGCGCCGGAATCTCCGTCCATGCAGCGCCGGACGACCTGGGACCAGTCGGTCTCCAACTTTCCTGCCTCCATGCGCCTTGCCCCGGCTCTTTGCGCCGCCAGGGCTCCGGCGGAGGTTTTGGGGCCCTGCCCCGGATTCGCTGACCCCGTCCCCGCACCGTCATCAGCGTTGCGTGAGGCGGAGAGGGACCGCAGCGGGAGGGTCGACCCGGAAGGCACAGACTGCCGCAATGCAGGCGGCCGGGCTTCGCGAGTTTTCGCTCCGGCCAAGCCTATCATGCTCCAGCTTAATGTACCCACGCACTGCATATGCGGGCTATACGCAGAAATTGACGTGGGGGTTCCCGGAGGGGGCTGGAAAGCTGAGAGGAAAGACGGAATCAGCCGCTCTAAGAATCCTTTGCCGGGTCGTCGTCGCCCTCGACCGAGATGCGCAGGGAGCGCAGGAAGCTGAGGTCGTTCGGGGTGAAGGACATGGCGTCGCCGTCCGCCTCGCCCACGGTTACCTCGGCGCCCTTGGGAGATTGCGTGACCTCATTGAGGCCGATGGTGGCCTCGAGCATAAGCAGCACATCGAAACCGTGCCTGCGGATGTCCTGAACTACGCCGGCAATCTGTTCGCTTTCAATCACCGACTCGTGGATAGCCTCGCCGAGTTGCTGAATGAGTTCGCGCAGACGGGATGTCACGGGTACCTCCAGAGGCGGCGGCCTGCGCGGAAGGTCGCGCGGGATGCAACGCACGATTTCCTTAACCTTACTTCCAATGCGACTCGCGGGCAACCGGCTATGACAGGCCCGGGCATTCGAAGCAGCGTAAACAGGATCGCTGCTACCATCATAGACGGAATGAAGCCGGAATACATCGGGCGGGTGCTGGGGATCGGGGTGCGGGTGGCGGGCCGCATGGCTGGCCAGCGCATAGGCGCAGCCGCTGCGGCGCCTGGCGGGACGAAAGTCCAGGCGAACGCCCAGGTTCGGGCCGCGAGAGACAGAGCAGCGCAAACCGCTGTGCAGGCCAGCCGAGTCGCGGCTCAAACCGGCCGCGGAGTGGCAAAGGGGCTTGGCGGATTTCTGCGGCCCTTCCGGCGGGTGGGCGGAATCCTGTGGCTGGAGATCACGGGAGCGTTTTTCCTTTTGCCCGCGGTGGTATTCGCGCCCAACGTATGGCGCACCCGCGCCAGCTGGGCAGCTGGACCCGACCACCGCACCTTTCTTGCTTCGGTGCTGGTGGTCGCGGTGTTTCTCTACCTCGGCGTGAGCTCATTCTGGCGGGCAAGGCGCAGGGCGCGCTCGTAGGTGATCCACTGCGGCCCGAGCGCGCTGAGCACGGCCAGCCGGTCGAAGTTGCGTCCCTGGATGAGGTTGTAAAGAGTGGGCATCGGCGCTGGTCTATCTCCTCGATCTTAAGGGCCAGTTCACATTACTGGGATGGCGGCGTCGCTTTGAATGAGCGGAATGCCACGGCCCCAAGCAGCGCAATCACCAGAACCAGCGCAATCCACAACAATGCCGGATGCTTTTCGGTGAAGGGCCGCTCGTCCGGCCGAGGCTGGTACGACGAATTCGCGGTCTCAGCTCCCAACTGCGCAACAACTGCATTCTGCTGAAGAACAAACAGCGCGGCGTAGTCGTACTGTGGCGCGGTCAGCGCCGTGTCTCCGTAGTAGAGAGTGTAAACACCGCCGGCTGTCGCGTCGAAGCAGAGCTTGCGCTCAAGCATTTCGAGCCCGACCGCAGTTATTTGTACGGGCACATCGTCCCGATTTTCAATCGTGACGGTCCACTTGGCCGGACCGTCGTAGTAAACCTGCGGTGCATTGACAACCAGATGCTCTTCGTCGATCCGGTGGCCGTCCCGCACCGTGTGGACACGGAGAATGTTGCCCGAGGTTGTGAAAGGTTGCGGGGGCTCGGCAGAGTCGTCGGCCTGGGGCCGCGAAACCGGCGAAACGCTGATCTCCACGTCGCGGCTGAAGCTGGGCGGGTTCTGACCGGGCACAAACAAAATGCGGTCGACCGGAGTGTGCGCAGGAACGGTGAATTCAAATATCGAATTGCGATCCCTCAGCGTGCTCGTTGCTGCCTGGGCAATGGTGACAAATTTCGGCTGGCTTACCGGAACACGCGTCACGGAAAGCCCTTTCACGTCTTCGGGGATGATGGGGCCGGCAATCTGGAAATGCAGAAAGCGGAAGTCCGATTCAGGCAGGTGGAGGATGGTGCTGCGGCCCAATCTTTGTTTCGTGAGATCGAAGATGGTGAATTCGCCGAGCCTGGTGCGCGAGGCTGCGGTTTGTGTCTGGCTGCCCGAAACCGTAACGGTCGCCAGAAAGTCGCGCCCATCCACATTGAGTTGCAAATCGCTGTATTTGCCGGCCGGCATCTCGGCGTCGAAAACCGTCCCATTTCCGCCCTGGCCCAGATTGAGCGGAGAGATGCTTTGCTCCGAGGATGTAACCGGAACGTCAGACCGCACAAGATACGGGGTTTCAGAGGTTCCCTGGTAGAGGCGAAGGTCGGCAAGCTGGGATGACGCGTGGGCAAAGAGGCTGGTGTCCACGATCAAGCAGGTTTGCCCGCTCGATTGCGATGGCATTACGATCGGCCGTTCGAAATGGAAGTAATGAATCTCCGGCGCAGGAGCTGCCAGGAAAAGCAAGGCCAAAGCAACGAGAATCTTCATTGATCCTGCACCTTCCGGCCGCGCAAGTTCAGCCAGTCGCGCTGGTAAACGTAGCTCACGCAGAGAAGCAAAATTCCCAGGCACACGAAGCTGAGGATGCGCAGCCCCTGGGTGAGTTGGCTGAGGTCTACCAAAAAGACCTTGACGATGGTAACGGCAAAGAGAATGAGAGCCTGCCAGCGCAAAAAGGAGGAACGCTTGAGGAAGCCGACGGTCAGAAGAACGCCGCCAAAGAGCATGAAGAGCGCCGAATAGGAAAACTCCGCGTACATCCAGTAGTCACGCATCAATCCGTAACCGCCGTTGCCGCGCCAGCGCACGAACCACCAGTAGCAGTGAATCTCCCAGCTGAGGGCGACGAGGATGAGTACGTTAACTGCGAGCACAGCGGCGGCGGCCAGGTTGGGCCAATGCATCACCGCACTCACTTCCTGCTCGTCATGCGATTTCCGGGCCAGCCAGGCCACAAAGGCAAACACGGCGATCGCCACACAGTAGGTTCCAAATCGCTCATTGAAGATGGGCCGGTTGGCCGCAGGCGGGTTCATAATGAGCAGCGCGCCTAATCCAAGGATCAAGCAGAGGAGAGCCAGGGTTCTGAGGAGCAGAGACTGCACGCGGCGGCTCAGCCACAGCAATACGGCACCCTCCACCAGCCAGCCGATCGTCATCCATCGGCCTTGCGTTTTGAGCGGAATGGCAATGGTGAGGAAGACGATCGCTGTGACCAGGTGCAGTGCCGACAGCGACGCGGAGTTCGCACGCAAAATGCCGCGCTGAGGAAGCCGCATGAGCAGCAGGTAATATGCGGCAAAGGCGACTGCGAGCCACGCCCCGGCCCAATCTGCAGTTGAAGGAATAAACAGCGAGTAAAAAGCCAGAAAACCCAGAGCCGCATTCACGAGAGGTATAACGAACGCAGCCAGCGTATCCCAGCCCTGGAAGGATTCGCCCGCGTCGAGCGGGATTTTTATGAGGCGGGGAGCAAGCGAAAAAGGAATGAAAAAACAACAGAGGAAGATAGCTGTGCGCTGAGCCTGCCCGTACGAATAAAAGGAGGACCACCAGGCGAATACGAAAATCACTGTGCCGGTGAACGACACAAAGAACAGACGCGACCATGGACGCAGCGCCACCAGGATCAACACCGCGAGATCGAGGATGAGCAGGTAAGTGAATAGTGTGACTTCATGATTGCCGCCGGTGGAAACGAGGAGCGGCGTACTGAGGCCGCCGGCGATAGCGTAGAGCGCGAGCAGCTCCGCATCCTGGATCCAGGCCATGTAGCCGTTGAATGCGGTCACCGCGATCATGGCCGCAAAGGCAACACCAGCCGGCATGAGCGAATAGAGTTGGAAGGCCGCCCAAAGCGAGAGATAGAGCGTACCGCTTCCTATGGCTTTCAGCGAGAAGGAGAAAACCGCAAATCCGCGCTTGTGAAAGCGCTCGGACCAGGCGATGAGCGCGGCCCCGGCGATCAGACCGATGAGCACGCGGCCGAGCGGGCCGATCCAGTGATTATCGAAAGCAAGCTTGAGGAACCACGCTACTCCGATGAGAACCGCCAGAATGCCGATGCGGTTGAACCATTGAGAGCCAATGCGGCTTTCCAGGGTGTGTGAATCGCTGCCAGGTTCAGGTTCAAGCGAACGGAACTGTGGCGCTGGCACGTCAATGGGGAGCTGAGTTTCTTCAACAGCAGGGAATGGCGGCAACGTTCCCTCTGGCGGTCGAGGGGTCTCCACGGCAGCTTGAGCCGGAGCTGACGCAGCCATAACGGGAGGCGCCGGGGCCGGCGCCGCCGCAACAGGCGAAGGCTGTGTGGCTTGCGCAGGCTCGACAATTGGCGGCTGGGCGGGAGCTCTTTGCCGGTCCGCGAGCGCGTACAGTCTCTGCTCCAAATCGCGGATGCGGCCCATCAAATCGGCCATCTCCTGGCGCAACCGGCGCGCAGTGGAGTTCGCCGTGACGATCGCTACGATCGGCAGGACGATGAGCGCGACTACTACCACAATCAGGAACAAGAGGATGGAATCCATATGCGAATGTTGGCAGGAATTATATTCCTGCCGGACAGCGCGGGCGCGAAAATGCGGAGAGAAATGATTACGCTCTTGGCGTGGGGGCCTTCCGCGTGAGGTGCCACAGCCCGAGCGCCAGGGCAAGTACGCCCAGCCCCGCGGCCGAAACGGCATAATGCGTGCTGCGCAGGCGCCAGCCCCCCCAAAAGGCGACGCAGGCGGCGATTATCATCAAAACTCCGCGAATGCGGTTCATACAGTCATCCCTTTCAT
Organism: uncultured Acidobacteriaceae bacterium; assembly: GCA_963808695.1. GTDB lineage: Bacteria > Acidobacteriota > Terriglobia > Terriglobales > Acidobacteriaceae > Telmatobacter. The sequence continues at coordinate 153,881 of CAWEHF010000015.1, read as the reverse complement.
GCCAAGCCTATGATTCCGCGGCGATTCGTGCAACTTCCGGCTCCGTCTTGTGCAGCCGCGCATTGACCCCGGAAAGGCCGACTGCCTATGGTTGAGGTGGGTGCAACACGCAGAAAGGAATGTGCCATGGCGAGTGCAGTTCCGGGGCCGGGCGCCGCTGAGCAGCCGCAGGCCGCGCCGCTCAAAAAGACCGCGCTGAACGCGACGCATCGGGCGCTGAAGGCCAAGATGGTGGACTTTGGCGGGTGGGACATGCCCGTGGAGTATCCATGCCCCGGTGGCGGCCTGATCGCCGAGCACCTGGCCGTGCGCACCGGCGTGGGACTGTTTGACGTGAGCCACATGGGCGAAATCCAGTTTCGCGGGCCGGGATCGCTGGCTGCCGTGCAGCACATCACCATGAACGACGCCTCGAAGCTGGCCGACGGGCAGGCGCACTACTCCGCGCTGCTGACACCGCAGGGCACCTTTGTGGACGACATCCTGGTGCACCGGTTGGGCGCCAACGACTACCTGCTGGTGGTGAACGCGGGAACCAAGGACAAGGACTTTGCCTGGATCCGCCAACAAGTGGGCGCGTGGCCGGGCATTCATCTGAGCGACTACTCAAGCTATTACTCGCAGCTTGCGCTGCAGGGGCCGCGCGCGCTTGAGACGCTGGCCAAGCTGACCAAGGTCGATCTGGCGGCAATCAAGAACTATTGGTTCACGTGGGGTACGGTTGCGGGCGTGCCGAATGTGCTGATTGCGCGCACCGGCTACAGCGGCGAAGACGGATTCGAGGTGTACATCCCGAGCGACGAGGCAACCACGGTAAAGATGTGGGAGGCGCTGCTGGATGCGGGCGCGGAGTTCGGCATACGGCCATGCGGGCTCGGCGCGCGCAACACGCTGCGGCTCGAGGCGGGCATGAGCCTCTACGGCCACGAGATCAGCGAAGAGATCAATGTGCTTGAAGCGGGCCTCAACCGCTGGCTCAAACTGGATAAGGGCGAGTTCATCGGGCGCGGTGCATTGCTGGCCGTGCAGGCTGCTGGCGGACCGAAACGCAAAGTCATCGGCCTGGAGATGGTGGAACGAGGGATTGCGAGGGACGGGTATTCCGTCTACTCGGTCGAGGGCGAGCCGATCGGCGCGATCACATCGGGCTCTCCCGCGCCGTTTCTCAAGACCAATATCGCCATGGCGCTGGCGCCAACTGCAGTCGCTGAATCCAAGGCAGACCTGCTGGTGCAGTGCCGGGCGAATCCGGTCAGGGCCAGGCAGGTTCCGATTCCCTTTTATACGCGGGCAAAGAAGTAAGCCTGTGCTCGCATGATTTCGGCCTTTGGCGTTTGTGGTCTCCCAAGTCCCAAAATCGGGATCTCCACCCCTGCGCCTAAAATCCGGCGCAGGGGACCCCGGGCCTGGGGCACCCGACAGGCAGCTCCGCCGGGTCCCCGGTTTCGGGGCGCCCGAGGGGTTCGTGAAGAGAGCTACTCGAGCACGAAGATATTTCTCTTCGCGCACATCTCTTTAAGCACCCTGGGCCACACGGTGACGCTTACTTCGCCCAGATGGGCCTTGCGCAGCAGCAGCATCAAGGTGCGCGACTGACCGATTCCGCCGCCGACGGAGAGCGGGATCTGATCGTTGAGGATCGCCCGGTGATAGGGCAGGCGCGCAAGGTCCAGCAGGTTCGACATTTCCAGCTGCCTCTTCAGGGTCTCGGCCGTGACGCGGATGCCCATGGAAGTAAGCTCGTGGCGGCGCTTTGTGACCGGGTTCCAGACCAGAATGTCGCCGTTGAGCCCATGTGTGTCTTTGCCGGTTTCAGCGCTGGTGTCCGTAATCCAGTCGTCGTAGTCGGCAGCACGCATCTCGTGCGGATAGCCGTCTTTCAACGGCCAGCCGATGCCGATGATGAAGATGGCCGGATAGTTTTGCAAAATGGCCGTCTCGCGCTGCTTGCGCGGCAGCGTTGGATACATGTCAAGAATGTCTTCGGCGTGGAGGAAGGTGAGCTGCTCGGGCAGATCGGGATAGCGCGGGTCTTTGAGCTGCGGGAACAGCGCTTGCGCAAATCTCTCTGCGCCGACAATCACTTTCCAAATCCTGCCAACGACCTCTTTCAAGAAATCGAGGTTGCGCTGGCCGGCAGTCATCACGCGTTCCCAGTCCCATTGATCGACGTAGGCGGAATGGTCGTGATCCAGAAAATAGTCCTTGCGGACAGCTCGCATGTCGGTGCAGATTCCCTCGCCAGTCGCGCACTCAAATTGCCTGAGCGCTGCTCTCTTCCACTTGGTGGCGGCCTGCACAACCTGGGCATCGATGGGATGAAGGCCGTGATCGTTGGATATGTGGAACTGGATAGGCGTGCGCGAGCCGTCGCGATCGAGCATGTCGTTGACGCCGCTCTCGACATCGACGATGAGCGGTACCTCGACCATCATCAGATTGAGTTCCTTGCACAAGTTGTCTGCGATGTAGCGCTTGACCTGGAAGATGGCTTGCTGCGTTTCTTTCGGTGTGAGCAGGGAGCGGTAATCCTCTGGCAGGATTTTTTCGAGTTCGGTGTAATCGCCGATGCCGGGACCGGCGAGGTCGGCTCTTTTGTCGAGAACGTTCGCCATGAGACATCTCCTTTGCGGAATGCCGTCAAGGCCGGCGCAAAGGCGAGATGGGCGATGCGGCACCCGAATGCGACCTCGATGGTTCCTCGCGGTTGTGAATTAAGCTGTGACTGCAGTCACAAGCCGGTGTAAGGCCGGGACATGGCGGAGAGAAGGGTCGCGGTGGCCGCGTGCGCGCCCGGCGTGAAACCATTGTGTTTTACGGGCGGCCAAAAAGCTCCTAAATTCGGAATCGAACGATGACAACCACAATTGCATCACCGGATCTGGCCTCGCTGAGCGGGTCGGTTCTCGTCCTTATCCAGTTTGACGTGAGCGAAGAGCTGCGGCTCGACAAGCTGCAGCAGGCGGTGAACGCGCGCACCGTGCCGCAGCCCAAGATCAAGCACTCGGTGCCGGCGTATGTGCGCTACCAGCGTCCGCCGGTGGTTGCTCCGCTGGAGGCGCTCACGCTGGAGGGCGGGGAGCGGCTCGAGGGCGAGATCAAGTACTACGACTACGGCGTGGTGAGCGTGGTCTACCAGCTCAGTTTCAACGGCAACTGGGAGAGCCTGATCGATCTGGCCAGCCGCTGGGTGTGGGAAGTGGATTTTGCCGCGCGCATCGAGCCGATTGTGCGGCAGCGGCTGGAGCGAGTGACGGACGCGATGGTGAAGCCGTATACGCGCTGGCTGAGCGAGGACTACTTCATCTTTCACGTTCGCGACAAGGGGCACGTGCGCGAGAAAGGCGGCGCGGCGACCTCGGCCGAGCTCACCCGCGACCACGGGCTCGAGATTGCGCAGATTGTCCGTGGCGACCGGCTTGCGCTCTCTGCCGGCGAGTGCGCGGAGGTGATGCAGTCGAGGATTTCGTACTACGAGAACGACCTGGCCGTGATCGGCTGGAACGCGGCGTTTCTCTATGACAGCGACACCGGCGCCGAGACGGCGATTCAACTGCTGGAATACGCCAACTCGCAGCTGCTTGAGTTCCGGCACTACGACGAGCTGCTGACCGGCATCCTGGACAACGTGTACGACTCGCTCGAACAGAAGCGGGGCATGATGGTGCGCTGGCGCATGGCGCGGCGGGCCACGCGGCTGCACACGGTGCTGCTGGATATTGCCGAACTCACCGAGCGGGCCGACAACTCCATCAAGTTTTTGAGCGACATGTTTGCGGCTCGGCTTTACCGGCTGGCCGCGGCCAAGGTGGGCGTGCCCGACTACAAGGACCTGGTGGCGAAGAAGCTGAAGACCGCCGAGGACCTTTACCACGACATGGTCGACCAGTTTAACCAGGCGCGCGGGTTCTTTCTGGAAACCATCGTGGTGCTGATTCTGCTGATTGAGCTGGTGTATTTGTTCAAAGGCAAAGGCTTCTGAGCAGCGGCCTCTTTACCCCCTTCTTGGCACGTGTGCCGCGATTGCCGTTATCCTGAATGACAGCGTTTCATGGCAATTCGAATGCAATTCCCAATGCGGTTCTGGATTTATGCGATTGCGGCGTGCGTGCTGCCGGTCGGCGCGCAGGCGCAGGCTCCGGCCACTCGCAGCAACGCTCCGCCCGCTCCGGTATGCGCAGCCGAGCAGTATCGCGTGCAGGTGAAGTTGCAGCCCACCCCCGACGTTTACCTGGCGCTGGGGCGGTGTTTTCTGAAGGTGGGCCGGCCGCAGGATGCACTCGATCCCTTGCAGCACGCCATTCAGCTGGGGCCCGGAGCCGCAACCTCGCACATGTTGCTGGCCGACGCGCTGAGCCGGATGAACCGGAATAAAGAGGCCGAGGCCGAGTGGCAAACGGCGCTGAAGATTGAGCCGGGATCGAAGCAGGCGCTGGACGGGCTGGCGCGCAGCCTGATGGCGCAGGGCGAGCAAGAGAAGGTGGTCACGCTACTGGCGAACGTGAATCGCGACGAGTCGCTGAGCATCGATCTGAGCGTGGCCTACCGCAAGATTGGCCAGCTTGACGACGAGGAGCATGTGCTGCGCGAGGCGCTGAAGGCGAATCCCGAGTCGGACAGGCTGACGGCGGCGCTGGTTTCGCAATGGATTGACACTTCGCACTTTGAGGCGGCGACGGAACTGTCTGAAAAAATCGCGAAGCAGAAACCAAATGACCTTGAGGCGCAGCGAATCCTGTTTCGCACGCTGGTGGTTACGGGTGAGAACGACCGCGCGACGGCGCTGGGCAAGCGGCTGCTTGAAGCCGAGCCGCACGATGAGGATTTGCTGAACCTGAATGGGCTGCTGGAGTACAAGGCCGGCGATCTGGAGACGGCGCGGAAGAACCTTGAGGAAGCCGTTGCGCTCAAGCCGGACGATTACAACCCGCGCGTGAATTTGGGGCTGGTGATGGCGCAGGACGAAGACCCGGCAGGGGCGGAACGGCAGCTTGAGATCGCAATCCAGCTCGGTGCCGATTCGCCGCAGGTGTACTTTGCGCTGTCGAAGGCGCTGAGGGCGCAGGGCAAGACGGCCGAGGCGCAGCAGGAACTGGCGATTTTCCAGCAGAAGCAGAAGGCTGAGGCCGACCACGCGACGGCGGTTTTGAAGGCGACCGAGGCGGCCGAGTCGCTGAAGGCGGGCGACAAGCAGAAGGCCGCGGACCTTTATCGCGAGGCGTGCGAGGCCGAGCCGGGCGACGCGGGACTGGCTTACCGGCTGGCGATGGTTCTTGACGATCTGGGCGATGCGGCCGGTGAAAGAACGGCGCTTGATGCGGCGATCAAGGCCAATCCGCGGTTTGCGCTGGCGCAGTACCAGCTTGGCTACATGGACTTCAGGGCGGGCGACAACGCGGCAGCCGAGCAGCACTTTCGCGCGACGGTTGAGGCGGTGCCGGATAATGCGCAGGCGTGGCTCTCGCTGGCCGCGACCCTGGCCACGGAGCAACGCATCGCTGAAGCTCGCGAGGCTGTAGCGAACGCGTTGAAGGCTGACCCGAGCAATGCCGGAGCGCAGGATTTACGCCGGAAGCTGGCTGGGCAGCAGTGAGGGGCGCGCTCCGCGTGTGGTAGCGAGTTAGCCGCGCTTCGCGCGTGGTAGCGAGTTAGCGTGCGCTGACGCGCACGTTGGCGTCGCTGACGCGACGTTAAGAACAGGCGGTGTTGGGTTCGTGGTCTCCCATGTCCCGAAATCGGGACATGGGGCACCCAGAATTTGTGGTTGGTTGAAAGTGGCTGGGTGAAATTCGTGGCGAAGGGCGATCAAGGCGGATGGACGCGGCGGCGGCTGTTGCAGGCTGCCCCGGCGGTGATTGCGCCCGCGGTGCTGCCGGGTGCGATAAGGGCAGCGCTGGCGGAGCCGGAGATCTCATTCGGGCCGACGTCTGCTGCAAATGCCGGGCCGGGCGCGGAGAAGACTGCGCCGTTTTCAAAATTCGTCGAAGTGAACAAAGAAGCGGGGCTCAGGGACGCGATCGTCTACGGCGAGCCGGACAGCTTTACCTACATCGTCGAATCGATGGCGACGGGCTGCGCATTTTTCGATTACGACAACGACGGCTGGATGGACATTTTTATTTTGGGCGGAAGGACGCTGGCGGGCATTCCCGCCGGCGCGGGCAACCGGCTCTACCACAACAATCGCGATGGCACGTTCACCGATGTGACTGCCAAGTCGGGGCTCGCCGATCCCGGATGGGCGCAGGGCGTTTGCGTGGGCGACTACAACAACGACGGATGGGAAGACCTCTTCCTGACTTACTACGGGCAGAACCGGCTCTACCGCAATAACGGCGACGGGACGTTTACCAATGTGACCGAGCAGGCGAGGTTGCTGCACCCCAGGACGCGCTACTCGACGGGGTGCACGTTTGTTGAAACGCGGCGCAACGGGCTCCTTGATCTCTTCGTGTCGAACTATCTCGAGATTGACATGGACAACGCGCCAAAGCCCTCGATGGCGGTGCCGAACTGCAACTACGAGGGAGTGGCGACGATGTGCGGGCCCGAGGGGTTGCCCAAGGCGCAGCAGTATTTCTACCGCAACAACGGCGACGGCACGTTTACCGATGTTTCAGAGGCGGCGGGAATTGCGAAGTTGCGCAGCTCCTATGGGCTTTCGGTGACCAGCTTCGATGCCGACGAGGACGGCTGGCCCGACATCTTTGTGGCCTGCGACATGACGCCTTCGCTGCTGCTGATGAACAACCACGATGGCACGTTTCGCGAAGAGGCGCTGGTGCGGGGGATTGCGCTGAGCGGCGACGGGCGGCAGATGGGCGGGATGGGCGTGGGCCTGGGCGACTACAACCTTGACGGCCACACCGACGTGGTGAAGACGCATTTCTACAACCAGGCGACGGGCCTTTATCGCAACGACGGCAAAGGCAACTTTGACGATGTGACGACCGAGGCCGGCCTGAACCACGAAACGCGCTTTGTGAACTTCGGCGCAGGCATTGTGGACCTGGATAACGATGGGCACCCGGACATATTGCTGGCGTCAGGTTCGGTGTATCCCGAGGTTGCGAAGGTGTCGCCGCGCTTTCCGGCGCGGAGCCCGAGGCTGCTCTTCCGCAACAAAGGCAATGGCACGTTTGCGCAGATGGGCGAGGAGGCGGGACCGGCGATCAACGCGCCGCACATGAGCCGGGGCGTGGCCTTCGGCGACTTTGACAACGACGGTGACATGGATGTGCTGATCATGAATGTGGACGAGCCGCCGTCGTTGCTGCGCAACGATGCGCCGGAGGGGCACAACTGGCTGAAGATCCGGCTGGAGGGGACGAAGAGCAATCGCAGCGCGATCGGGGCGCGGGTGGTGGTGCGGTACGGAGGCAAGGTGCAGGTGCAGGAGGCGACGAGCGGGTGCAGCTTCTTTTCGTCGAACGATCCGCGCTTGCACTTCGGGCTGGGCGCGGCGACGGTGGCCGATGTGGAGATCCGATGGACTTCGGGGCTGGTGGAAAAGCTTGAGGGGGTTGCGGCGGGGCAGCTGATCACCGTGAAAGAGGGTTTGGGGCGGGTTGCGGGACGGGGATTTAAGCCCGCAAAAGGCTGACGTCCTTCTTGTACCATCGAACTTATGCTGCGAGTGAAGAAGCTGGACCCGGCGGCGCGGCTGCCGATGGTTGCCCATCCCGGCGAGGACCTGGGCTATGACGTCTTTGCCCTTGAATCGACTGAACTTGCCCCGCGCGCGACGGTCAGGGTGCGTACCGGAATTGCCGTCGAGGCGCGCGATCCACAGACCGGTGAGCCGCTGGGGCTGCTGGTGCGCGACCGCTCGTCGATGGCGGCGAAGGGCCTGGCAACCACGGGAGGCGTGATCGACGCCGGCTACCGCGGCGAAATTCTGATTGTCATCACCAACCTGGGCGATGCGGCGGTGACGATCGGGGCCGGGGAGAAGGTGGCGCAGATGATTCCGGTGCCGGTTCTGACGGGAGTGGTGGAAGAAGTGGAGACGCTGGAAGCGTCGGCAAGGCTGGAAAAGGGGTTTGGAAGCTCGGGAAAATGAGAAAAACAGGGACTGGGGACTGAGGGACTAAGGGACTGCCGGCTGGGACGATTCTGCTGCGCTCGGAGTCAGCCTGGGGAAACTTGGCGGCGCAGCGGTTCGTCTAGTAAGAATACGCAGTAGATCCATGCGTTCGCTCTACGGGCCGGGCGGGAACCGGCGGCGGGGCTGGAGCGTATCGGCTACTGTAGAACTACGGCCAAGTCCTCAGGCGCTCGGAGTGTCTTCCGGGTCGCGGCCCCTGTCGACGCTGCCGTGATCGTGTCTTATGCAATTCGGTGAAGCGGTCAAACTCGCGCTCCAGTCCCTGTGGGCCAGCAAGCTCCGCAGCGTCCTTACGCTGCTCGGGGTGGTGATCGGCATTGCCTCGGTGATCCTGGTGGTGACGCTCACCAACGGGGCGAAGCAATTCGTTACTTCAAAGATCAACACCTACGGCGCGGCGACGCTCACCATCAGCAAGATGCCGCAGACGTTCATGACCATCGAGGAGTACCTCGAATTCCAGAAGCGCAAAGATGTGACCATCGACGACTATCGCGCCGTGCTGGAGCGTTGCGCGTCGTGCGTATCGGTGGGTGCGGAGCGCGAGTCGACGGGCAAGGTGGTGTATGGCACGCAGTCGACGACCGACACCACCATCCGCGGCTGGACGTGGACGATGCCGGCCATCGCCAACCAGAACATTGTGCTGGGCCGCGGGTATACCGAGAGCGAAGACACGCACTCGGCCCATGTAGCCATCGTCGGCGCCGACATTGTGGACAACATGCTGGGCGCTGGCGACCCGCTGGGCAAAGAGATTCGCGTCGACGGCGAGCCTTATACCGTAATCGGCGTGGGCGAGGCGCAGGGCAAGATGTTCGGCCAAAGCATGGATAACTGGGTGTCCGTTCCGCTCATAACATATCTCCACCAGTACGGAATGCACGGCGACAACGCCAGCCTGACGATCGACGTGGATGCGGGCGCAGGCGGCGAGGTGATGGATACGGTAGAAGACCAGCTGAGGACGATCATGCGTTCCCAGCGCCACCTGAATCCAGCCCAGAAAGACACCTTCAACATCGACTCGAGCGCCACGTTCACTGACATTCTCGGCAAAATCCTCAACAGCTTTGGCGCGGTGGTTGTGTCCATCGCCGGCGTGTCGCTGGTGGTGGGCGGCATTGTGATCATGAACATCATGCTGGTAAGCGTGACCGAGCGGACCCGCGAGATCGGCGTGCGCAAGGCGCTGGGCGCGCGGCGCCGCGACATTCTGCTGCAATTTCTGATAGAGGCGGCCACCATTTCATTGGTGGGTGGGGTGATTGGCGTTGTTCTCGGTATCGGTCTGGCCAAGCTGGTCACGGTTCTGGTTGCGTTCCCCACGGTGGTGGCGCTGTGGTCCATCCTGGTGGCGCTGATCGTGGCCTCGGCAGTGGGGCTCTTCTTCGGTATTTACCCGGCCCACAAAGCGTCGGCGCTCGACCCGATCGCCGCGCTGCGGGCGGAGATGTAACGCATGAAACTCAGCCACTCGCGCGAAGCCGTGAAACTTGCCCTCGATACTCTGCGCAAGAACAAGCTGCGCTCCGGTCTCACCGTTCTCGGCATCACCATCGGCATTGCCACCGTCATCCTCATCTCCTCGGCCATCAACGGGCTCAATTCGAACATCAACAACTTTGTGGCCACGCTGGGCACGAACGACCTGTGGATCTTCCAGTTCGAGCCGTTCGGGCACCGGCCGACCACCGAGGAACTGAATCGGAAAAAGTTGACCTATGAAGACGGCGAGGCGATGCGCACACTGCCGCACGTGGTGGCCGTTGACCCGGAACTGACTTACCAGAACTGGCAAACCGGCCTGGGAAGCGTCTCAATGAAAGCGGGAACGCACAAGATTTCGAACACCATTCTCAATGGCGTCACGGCGGATGTGACGAAGGTCGCGGATGTGACGCTGCTGGAAGGGCGAGTGTTCACCGAATCTGAGGAGGAGCGCGGCACCAACGTGACAGTTCTGGGCCACGATGCCGCGGAGGACCTCTTCCCCGGTGAGGACCCGATTGGCAAGGACGTGGAGTGCGAGGGCGATGTGTTTACCGTAATTGGGGTGATGGATAAACAACCCAAGCCCTTCGGCAGCGGCCGCAATACGCAGGATAACTCCGCGTACATGTCGCTCAAGGCCTTCCGCAAGATTCATCCCGAGGTGCTGGATTACTGGATCGTGGTGAAGTACGACGATACCAAGAACAAGGACATCGTTACTGAAGAAGTCCGCGAGCTGCTGCGCGTGCGGCGCAAATTGCACGCCAACCAGGACGACAACTTTGCCATCTTCAGCCCCGAATCGCTAACGCGGCTATGGAACCAGCTCACGGGAACGCTATTCATCTTCATGATCGCGGTCTCGAGCATCGGGCTGATGGTGGGCGGCGTAGGCGTAATGAACATCATGCTGGTGAGCGTAACCGAGCGGACGCGCGAGATTGGCGTGCGCAAGGCCATCGGGGCCACGCGCCGCGATATTCTGCTGCAATTCACTATCGAGGCGGTGACTCTTTGCATGGTGGGCGGCATGCTGGGAATACTGTTCGGTTCGCTGCTCACGCTGATACTGCACTTCGCGGTTTCGTTCCTGCACGCAGCGCTTTCGCCGGTGTGGGTGATTATCGCCTTCGTGGTCTCTTGCGCGATCGGGCTTATTTTCGGCATCTACCCGGCGTGGAAGGCGTCAACTCTCGACCCCATCGAAGCGCTTCGCTACGAATGAGGCATAACAGTAGCGGGTCAGTTTGAAGAGACCCTCCCTCAGGGGCTAAAGCATTTTCGGAAATAGTGTAGACCGGACTTTTCCTGGCGTCCCACCCTTTCCTCAAGAAAACGCGGAAAGGATGGGGCACGGAAGTCTACGGTAAAAGCAAAAATGCTTTAAAGCCCGCAAGAATATTGCTGGATTTATGCACGGGCTGAGGCCCGAACCCTTCAAACTGGCTCACTACGGAATAACCTGCCGGACCGGGCAACGGAGACCGGTGCTGTATAGTCAAAAAGGAATGGGAACGCCTCCGAACAAGGCCGCAGGCGCGGCCAATAAAACAGACCAGGGTTTCGTTTATCTTCCCCTCATCGCCGGATGGCTGGTTCCGGGGGCAGGTCATTTTCTGTTGCGCAAGTGGGGACGCGGTGCGCTGCTGGCCATCTCAATAATTGCGCTGTATGTTCTTGGACTGGCGATGGACGGCAAACTCTACACCAGCGCACAGGACATTCTTGACCTTCTCGGCCTGGCCGGCGACCTGGGCAACGGGCTCATGTATTTTTTGGGCCGGATGCTGAGCCTGGGTGGCGACCCGGTGCAGTTCACTACTGCCGATTACGGCACCAAGTTTATTGAGTTTGCCGGCCTGCTTAACGTGATTGCCGCGATCGACGCGCACAATCTGCGCACCGGGAGGAAGGCTTCGTGATCAAGCCCTCCCACTTCACGGCATTGCTGCTGGTGGCCGTCTTCGCCTCCACGGTTTTCGGCATCACCATGCGCGACACGCCGAAGAAGATGCTGCGCTACGGCCTCTACTGCTTCCTCCTGTTTGTGGGCTCGGCGATCGTGCTGAGCTGGCTGATGTACCTGATCGCGCGGTAGGGCCGGCAGGAAGACAGGAAACCATCCCCACGGGCTAAAGCCCTCTCCCGCAGACTCGCGCCGCCCTAATGGGGCTGCGGTCTTTTTGTTTGCCTACCCAGGACTGCGTCCTGGGCTAAATTCTCTGCCTCTCTCCGGGAGGCGGTCTATCGGCACGAGTAACTTCTTACCCTGTTACGAGGCGCATGGCATATCGCGTTATTCCGCAGCCAGCGAGACCCTGACATGCCAAGCCGGGGCGATCGGCCCCGGCCTGCCAAATCCGGCGTCCGTCCGGCTCACCTATAGCTGTCGAGAGGGAAATCACCCCTGCTGCGAGCGTTCCCATACCGCCGCGTCAAAGCTGTGGGCGACGGTGTAGCCCTCGGCCACGTAGAGTTCGATAGCCTCCTTGTTGGCCTCAGTGACGGTGAGCGAGATTTCAGAGGCGCCCTGGCGCATGAACCAGTAGTTGACCACTGAGAGCAGCTTGCGCGCCAGTCCCTTTCGTCTAAAGTTGGGATGCACGCAGATCTGGGTAATGTGTCCGCTCTCATGGCTGACGCGCGAACCCAGCACCAGCGCCACCAGTTCCCTGCTGCCCCGCTCGGCGATGACGTGTGAGACGCTGGCTGAGAAGGCGCCGCAGCCGGAGTAGCGGACGATGTTGTTGAGGAAGCGCATCGAACCCTGCGCGGAGCGGTACTGGTCGTTGATGAGGCCGTCAGGGTGGCCGCGGTATGCTTCCGCGATGAGGCGGGAGGCGGGCGCAAGGTCGTGATCGTTCCAGGGGCGCAGTTCAAGCCCCTCGGGCAGGTTCAGCTCGGGCAGTTTCCATACGGCGCCGATCGGCTGCACCAGGAACAGGCGCCGGAATATGCGGCATCCTGCCTCGCGAAAAGTTGCGGCGTGGGTCTCCGCGGGATGGAGCAGGAGCTGCGACTCGATGCGGTCGATGTGCGGCGAGTTGACCAGCAGCTCGAGAAGATGGCGCAGGAGTTTTTCCTCAATGCCGTGCGTAAGGGCCGGCCCGTGCGGCTTGGCCTCGGTGGCGTAGACGTCGCCGATCACGGCCTTGCTTTCCTCGTAGACGCAGAAGATGTAGCCGGCGACGCGTTCGGCTTCAAAAGCCGCGTAACCGGGCAGCATGTGGTTGTCGAGGTACTGCATGAGGAGCTGGGCCGAGGCGCGGTAGTCCCAGTGCAGGCGTTTCTTCCATAGCTCGGCCTCAGAGTCCAGCACCGGGCGGAGCATGGTCGCTCCAAAGTGCCTCAGGTCGAGAATTTCCATTGAAGAAGCGCCCAAATCAATGCCCCTCTTTCATGAATCGGCTGGCGGAAGCGCGGCCTTCAGGCTCCAGTTTTCCTGTCTGCCAGGCGGCTGACCGGCTGGGCGACGGCAAGCACAACGCGCTAAAGCCGCAAAATGCTCTCCGGCAACTTTGCCACGGTTCCGGTTTAACTGCAACTTGGTACGAAGTTTATCGCGCTCCGACGAGGTACACATCGAGGCCCTGTTCAGGCCAGGAGAAGAGCTGCTGATACTGGCGGCCTGTCAGGTAATCCTCAAGCGCCTCGGAGGTGTGCAGGTCCACCCCATTTCGCCCGGTCATGCGAGCCACCAGCAGGTGCTGTTCGTCGGGCACTCCGTTTTCTTCGTAATTCACAACCTCGCGGTTGCGGTAGAAGGACAAGCCGTACTCGGTTTCGCGGCGCACTCTGAAGACCGCAACCACGCCGTCAGAGGGCACGAACTCGGCCACCCGATCGGCCAGCGGGCGGGCGGAGTAGGACCGGTCGAGCAGGTTGATGACCTGCTTGGTAGCCGATATCTGGGGGATGAAAAAAAACGGCCCTACGCCATAGAGGAAGAGCAGGAGCACGACCAGGACGCTCGAAGTAGCCAGGCGCAGCCGCGCTACGCCAAAGCCATGGGTGACGATGAGGATGAGCAGCGCTGCGCCGATGGCTGCCAGCGCGGCAGGCGCGATGACCCGTACGGGCGGCATCTGGCGGCCGTGCGCCACAAACCACGGCAGGGTAAAGGCCGCCATAGTCATGGCCGCGCACAGGAATGCGTGACCGCCCAGCACCCAGCGGCTGAGGCCGGGCTTGCGGCGGCGGAAGAGGTAGTCGCCGGTGAGAATCGCAATGGGCGGAATGGAAGGCAGGATGTAGCCGGGCAGTTTGGATTGCGAAAACGAGAAGAAGACGATGGGAATGAGCGCCCAGAGCATCAGGAACTCAGGAAATGCGTCGCCGGGGCGGCTGGCCGGCTTGAGATCGTGCGTATAGCGCAGCCGCCACTCTGCCGCCGAGGTCTGTATGCCGTCAACGAGGGCTTTGACGGCAACCACGGTCCACGGCATGACGGCCAGCAGCACAACCACCAGGTAATACCAGAAGGGCTGCGTGTGCTGATAGCGGTCGGTGGCGAAGCGGGCAAGATTGTGCTCGAGGAAGAACTCGCGGAAGAAAGTCGGGTTCTGGTGCTGCACGGCGATGAACCATGGCAGGACCATGGCAAAGTAGAGGACGATGCCGGGCCACCACAAGGTGCGAATGAGGATCTTCCAATCGCGCCTGAGAATGGCAAATGCGGTGATGATGAGGCCGGCCAGGAAGGGAGCAACCGGACCTTTGGCGAGGGTGGCGAGGCCGGTAAAGAAGTAAATATCGTAGAGCCAGAACTTTGAGTCGGTTTCGTACCACGCATACCAGCCCAGCAGCCCGATGGCCAGCGGTGCGGCCATCTGCATGTCGGTTGAAGCGCCCCGGGCGAATCCGATGATGCCGGCGCAGGCCACGGTGATCAGCGCGGCATCGAGGTGACCGCCCGGCCTGAATCGTCGCATGTGCAGGTAGATGAGCCCGACCATGATGAAGGCGAAGGTGGTCGAGGGCAGGCGGGCGCTCCAGTCGTGCACGCCGAAATCCTGAAAGAGAAACATTGCCCGCCAGTAGTAGAGCGCGGGCTTCTCGAGCCACGGACGGCCGTAGAGGTAGGGAGTAACGCAGGCGCCGAGGCGGCCTTTGAGCGTGTGCGCCGAGTCGAAGCGCACCAGCATCTCATGGGCGATTTGTGCGTAGCGGGGCTCGTCGGCGCCCAGCAGGCCCATGCCTGCGCCGCCGAATCTGGGAACTACGCCGTAGAGGAGAAAGAAGACGGTAAAAGCGAGAAAGACACCGGTCTCGGCGACGGTCGGCCAGCTGGGCAGGCGCGGGCGCCATCGGGGTTTGGAATCCAGGGCAGAATCAGCCGATCCAGTTTCCATTCCTTCAATTCTCCCTCAGGAGAGTAAAGAGGATGTCGCCATTCGTTTTTCCCGCGTCCATGCTCATGCTTTGTCTCGTTTGGCTCGGCCGGATCGCGCCCGATGGCGGCAGGGTCAAGGCTAACAGATTCGGTCTCAAGAAATTCAATGCGATGTTACTTTGGGAACTGCCCCAGCTCGAGCCGCAGTTCGCCCCGCAGTTCGCCGAGGATCTGATCGAGGGCGCGTTCGAGGGGACCTTCAAGCGTGCACCCGGCTGAGTTTTCGTGGCCGCCTCCGCCCAGTCTTTCGGCAATCGCAGCCACATTCACCTTGCCCTTGCCGCGCAAACTCAGCCGCACCGTGCCATCGTTCAATCCGCGCAAAAACACTGCGGCCTGAATGCCGTCAATTCCGATGGCGACATTCACGATGCCTTCGGAATCCTCGTCGTTCGCGCCGGAACGCTCCATGTCCTCATCGGTGATCCAAAGCCAGACCAGCCCTCCCTCGCAGTGGAGAGTGTTCAGCGCCGCGGCCATCAACCTGACTTTTGAGAGCGGAGTGGAGAAATAGATCTCGCGCGCAATCTCTCCCGCATCTGCTCCGGCCTCAACCAGGTCGCGTGCCAGGGCAAACGTGCTTCCCCGCAACGCGCCGTAACAGAATCCGCCGGTATCGGTAAGCACGGTGGCATAGAGGCAGGTGGCCATCGCCGGGGTGATCCTTGCGCCGGCGGCCTTTGCGAACCGGTAGACCATCTCACCCACGCTCACCGCCTCGCAATCGATCCAGTTCAGCTGTGCGTAGGGATGGGCGGTAATGTGGTGGTCGATATTGATGAGGAGAAACTGCTCAAGACCTTCCAGGCCGGTGCGCTCGATGCCGTCGCACTCCAGCAGGATCACGGCGTCGTAAGGCCCTTCGACCCGCATGGCAGTGCGCAGATCGCCGGCGCCGGGCAACCGCCGGTAGACTGCGGGAACGTGGTCGGGCGTTACCAGGTCGGCGCGCTTGCCGAGCTGGCAAAGGAGTTCGCCGAATGCCAGCATGCTGCCCACGGCATCGCCGTCGGGCCGGGCATGCGAGACCACCAGAAATCGCTCACCCTTGCCGATGACGCGCAGGATCTCCTCGACCGCGCCGGGGCGTTCCGCTGGCTCAATTTCCGTGTTTTTGGGGAGGGTGCTCATCGAATTCCGTTGATTGTGCTGCGCTCTTCAGGTCCGGTTATTTGGCGGGCGCGGTCTGCCGAGCGGCGCCACTGCCCGATACCGGCTGCTCCTGCGAAGATTGCGTGCCGGCCTTGGTCGCACGGGACGCGTACTTCCGGGAGCGGGACATGAGTTCGTCGATGCGCGCCTCGAAGCGGCCCTGCCGGTCGGCCAGAAAACTGAGCTCGGGCACATGGCGCACGCCCATGCGATCTTTTAACTCGTGGCGGATGTAGCCTTTTGCGGCTTCAAGTCCCGCAATCGTCTGCGCCTCGGCCTTGTCGATGTCCTGGGGGTTCGAGTCGACCTCCACGTAAATCCGCGCTGATTTGCCGCCCGGGTTCAGCGTCACCTCGCTGATGTGGCACAAGTCGATGCGTGGGTCAGAGAGCTCGCCCTCAATCATGGCGCCGATCTCTACTCTCAGCGTCTCCGCCACCCGGTCCTGATGATGTTTTCGGGCTCGATGCTCCGGCATGGCGTCCTCCTCTGGTTCATGGGGGCTCTCCAAACGGAGATCCGTTTGGCGGTAAACCCCTTAGCATACCAGAAGGACGGCGGGCGGATGGGGGGGTGCCTGACGGAGAATCCCCTTGGGAAACTTGCGGCCACGGGGCGGCGGCAAGTGCAATTCCCGGAATGGAACTATGTGCCAATACCCGTACGAGGAGCAAATTGGCCTGACAAAAAATCCTGACACTTGCTCCTCCTCTGCCTAGGCTGAACTCATGCGCTTGAGACCCAGACAGCAGGCCTTCCATTTCGAAAGCGAATCTGTCGAGATGCTAAAAGGGATACCAGAAAATCGGATTTCGGAGGAATCGGCCCGTTTTTCCATAGAGACAGGGTGTATGAATATAACAGTTATTAAGGACGCATCAGGAGGGTTGGTTGTGAAGCAGGCCGTTGCTCAAGTATCTCCGCAGATTGGGGTTGGCAACAGTATCTCGGAAGAGACTGAGCATCCCTATATTCAATTAACGAGCCGCGCTGAGGTCACTTTCCGCCTACCTCTAAACGATGCAGCCCCCGGAGCTTTGAACAGCTACCGCGAGGCGAACGAACACTACCGTACAGTCCCTTGGCCCACCCCGTTTAACAGGACTACTCATCGCCTTCGCCTTGGTGACTCCAGAGATCTTTCGTGGATTCCCGATGGATCAGTCCACCTTGTGGTCACGTCGCCGCCTTACTGGACGCTTAAGGAGTATGCAGAGGGAAATGAGTCACAGCTCGGCGACATCGAGGACTACGAGAGCTTTCTTAATGAGCTTGATCACGTTTGGCGAGAATGTACGCGCGTGTTGGTTCCCGGGGGCCGCATTTGCTGCGTGGTTGGCGACGTCTGTGTACCGCGAAAACGCGAGGGAAGGCACTACGTAATGCCTTTGCACTCGGACATTCAAGTTCGGTCGCGGAAACTCGGCCTTGATTGCTTGACACCGATTCTCTGGCAAAAGATCGCCAATGGAGTGACGGAGGCCAAAGGTAACGGCGCCGGGTTTTACGGCAAGCCGTATCAGCCTGGCTCTATCGTGAAAAACGATACGGAGTATATCCTCTTGCTTCGAAAAGGAGGCACCTATCGATCAGTCACGCCGATCCAAAAGGTCCTCTCCATGCTGACCAAGGATGAAATGCAAGGATGGCTGCGGTCGGCGTGGAACGATATACCAGGCACCTCAACCACGAAGACGATCCATCCGGCCCCATTTCCTGTCGAGCTGGCGGAAAGATTGATCAAGCTCTTTTCCTTTGCAGGAGATACAGTCTTAGATCCTTTCCTTGGAATCGCTTCGACAGCCGTCGCGGCTATCCGGGCGGGAAGGAACTCGATTGGTGTTGAGGTAGAACCCTCCTATCTTGAGACCGCCCGAAAGAAAGTGATGGCTCAGTCACGATTGAAGCGGATGGCTGGGGCAACCACTTGCGAGGTCGTCAGTGACTGAGCTGAGGCTCCTTACGGAATTCCGAGGGCTCTTCGAAGGCACCAAATACGAACACCGCCGGTCGAACTTAGGCGATTTCGTTGCAATGCACCTTTATGAGGATTTGGTTGCAATCAACAAATCCGATCGATATCTGATTTCTGTTGAGAATATGTCGCGGGTACTCAACGTTCAGAACCAGCGAAAGGGGATCGATGCCCGAAGGGGTGATGGAACATTTGGGGAGCTCATAATCGGCGCCGAACCCCGCATCGACCCAGGCTACAAAGTTGCGCGTGGCCCCGTCGCCACTATCGAGATAGGCGTCGAAGTAAAGGTTCTCGCCAAAGCCATGATTAAGCAGATCGACCGAGTGAAGAGCGATCTGGCAAATCAGGTCCTGAACTTTAGGAAGCGCGCTGGCTCGAAAAAGCCGATTTGCGTAGCGGTGGTGGGAATCAACTATGCCGACGTCATGACCAGCTACGAAGGGGACCGTTCTTACAAAACTGACGGGAGCAAATACAAACACCCTATCCAAGAGGCGGAACAGGCCCGCCAGAGACTAGCGGCGGTCGAGGACTTTTTTGACGAGTTCTTGATCCTGAAATTCCGAGCGCAAAACGAATCGCCTTACCCGTTCGAGTGGGTGAATGAAAGAGAGACGCAGCTCGAGTACGGAGCCGCGCTAATCAGAATCAGCAACGAATACCAAAGTCGGTTCTGATCCCGACTGAGCGACCCGCTCAGCCCTTTCCGGCTTGCTCCAGCGCGGCGATGTCGAGCTTCTTCATGGTCATCATGGCTTCCATCGCCTTGCGGTTCCCCAACAGTTCAGCAATATTGATGGGCACAACCTGCCAGGAGAGGCCGAAGCGGTCGTGGAGCCAGCCGCAGGCCACTTCAGTGCCTCCATCGGTGAGCCGGTCCCAGTAGTAGTCGATCTCCTGCTGCGATTCGCAGCGGACGAAAAAGGAAACTGCATCGTTGAATTTGTGGTCGGGGCCGCCGTTGAGGGCCGTGAAAGGCACGCCGTCGAGTTCGAAAGTAATGGTGAGGATGCCGCCCTGCGGGCCTGGCGCGGGACCCGGGTTGCGCAGCTCAGAGATGCGCCGTGAGTTTTTGAAGATGGAGAGGTAGAATTCGACGGCCTCTTCGGCGTTGGAGTCGAACCAGAGAAAGGGAGTGATGCGCGGGGAATCGTTGAGATTGCTCATAGAAATGTCCTGGTCGGGGATTGGGATCGGGCAGCACGGAAAAGTACTCCGCGTTCATGTCGATTATGTATCATTTTCAACTTGAAGGATGCACGCACTTGATCCGGCGTTCAAATCGAACCGGACCAACCAATCCATGAGAGGAGAAAGACGATGAAGGTGCAGACCTATCTCAACTTCCCCGGCAATTGTGAAGAAGCACTGGGCTTTTACGAGAAACATCTGGGCGCGAAGGTCCTGGGCAAGATGCGGTTTGCCGACATGAGCATCACGGGCGCTCCGGCGAACCTGCCGCCTGGCCTGAACCCGAACGGCATCATGCACGCGCGGCTCACGCTTGGCGATACGGAACTGATGGCCAGCGACGGGCCGAAAGTTGAGCCCATGCGCAGCGCATATATTTCGCTCAGCGTCGACAGCAGCGAAGAAGCCGAGCGCATCTATAATGCCCTGACTGAAGGCGGCGAGGTTTTTCAGCCGATGATTGAGACGTTCTTCGCTTACCGTTTTGGTCAATTGCGCGACAAGTTCGGCATCAACTGGATGGTGGTGCACGAGAAGCCGATGCATTGAAAAGCAGGGGTCAGGGATCAGGCCGAAGGCTCGCCGTGGCGAGGATCAGGGATCAGAGAAGAAACAACCGCAGATCCTTCGACTCGTCGCCGCGGCGACTCGCTCAGGAGGACAGCGCATGCTGCGCTGTCAGTTCTCGAGATACTCCCAGAACGAGTCGGCGAGTTCGGCGCCGAGCTCGTTGGTCATGCGGCGGGCGGCGCGTTCGACCTCTTCAATAAGCTGATGCAGGTAAGAGCGCGAGCCTGAGATGGCCGCGACGCCAAGGGTTGCGGACTGCCAGGTTACGGCCTCGTCGAGCTCGGCCACCGAGATATTGAATCCCTGGCGAAGCTGGTCTTTGAGCGAGCGCACCACCTGGCGGCGGTCCTTGAGCGACTGCGCGTGCTCGATTCTCAACTCGAGAGTAAGTTGCGCTACAGGCATAACTTCCGCTGGATGATCACCGACAGTGTAAGCCCGTTTTCGACTTGCGGGCGGAATTTTTCTTGGTGCCGGCCAGGCGTAGTTCTTGATTTGCACTCGCCGCCGCCCCGAAAGAGACGTAAAGAGCGGCTGGACTGTCTGCGTTGGATTCCAAGGACTTAGCCCCTGTTTACCCTGCAGATAATTACGGGCCTTCAGTGCACACTCTTAACAGGAAGGACTGCGATCGGAACATGAAGAACTCCACCGTCAACGCCAGGGACTGCAAGGGTACGGGAAGCGCCGAAAAGGCCCCCTTTTTTGACTGTGAAACTGTGATCTCAATGGAATCAATCAATTGGCGGAAGTCTCTTCACAGTTCCACAGCCCGGCTGGCCCTTTGCTCTGGTTGAGAAGTGTTTTCGGGCAGTAATCTACATCGTTTCCTCTGCGTCCCGCCGTACCAGACGGTCATAAACCCAGAGCAGCGCGGCCGTGGCCACGCCCACCCCAGATACCGACCACCAGATGAATGCCGGCTGATGCAGAACTTCCCCGAAGTGATGAATCAGGAACCCGCCAAACCACCCGCCCACGAGCGACCCAATCCCAATGGGCAGAAAGGCAAAGCCCATATAGGTTCCCTGCTGCCCGGAGGGCGCGAGGCGCGAGATGTACTCGTAGTAGCGCGGCTGCTGCGTGATCTCGCCAATCGCCACTACGATCAGCGTTGCCACTGCCATGGTCACGCTGGGATGCAAAACCAGCAGGATCCAGGCCAGGCCCGAGATTAGGGTGCCCAGCGTGATGCCGCGAAACGACGGCATTTTCTGGGTGAGAATACTGACCACCATCTGCAGTGCAATAACCGTCAGTGCGTCCCACATGAGCAGCATTTCAGTATTGCTCTTTGCGTTCACGTACTCATGGATATAGAGGGGAAGAATGATGAATTCCTGCCAGAAGGCGATGTAATAGCCGGAGAAAATGATCAGAAACAGCATGAAGCGCCAGTTGGACGCGACGGTTAGAAAGTTCTTAGCCACCTGGCCGAGGCTTTCGGTCTGCGCCTCGCCGGAGCGGCGGGGCTCCTTGAACAGGAGCAACACGGCGAAGAACATGACAAAGACGCTCAATGCCGCCATGCCGAAGACTTTCTCAACGGTGAGATGCTGGTGCACCCATCCTGCGAGGAAAGGCCCCGCAGCCCCGCCGATGTTTACCAGGGTGTAGTAGATGGAGTAGCCAATGGAGCGCACGTTTTCCTTTGAAGCGCGGGCCGTGGTCCCGACGACGGAGGGCTTCACGAGCGCGATACCAAGGGCCGGAAGCATCAGGATCAGCGTCACCAACACGACCAGGGGCATGGCATCGCGAACCGGAGCGAGCCACGGCGAACCAATCGAGCCCAGCAGGAAGTAGGAGATGGCAAGAATCAGGTAGGCCAGCGACAGCGCCCGGCGAAAACCCATGCGGTCCGCGAGAGCTCCGCCGAACGCCGCCAGAAACCACACCAACCCGCCAAACAATCCCGCCAAACTGCTTGCCCGCTCGACGCCGAAATTCAGGCTCTCATGCAGATATCGAGGCAGCGAGGCAAAGGCCGCGTAGTACGACAGCCGCTCGAAGAGCTCGCTGACGTTGGCAACCCAGAACGACCGCTCAAATCCGGTGCGAATTTCGTGGAAGCGTTCGGAGAAGGTCAAAGTGGCTCCTGAGTTTTTGTGGGGCGGACATCCGCGTTTTGCGTCTGCATCCACTCCGCGATGCGCCGCTTGTCAGCTCGCCTGACAATGCCGGCCAGGATGGCGACATAAAGCTGGGACATCCGTGGGTTCCCTCATTCAGCAATTCGTCAATTCTCAAGAGTTTACAGGAGGCCCCGCGCCATGTGGCACCGGGGTTTGAAGTCTTTTCCAATCGAAGGATGAGCCTGAAGGGAGTGAAGGTCAGGCGAAGTGGGGAAGGTCCTTTCGGGTTTTGATTTTGAGTCAGACTAGCAGTCGCAGCCGGGGCCGAGGGAATGTGGAAATCGGTTTTTTCGATTTCCAAGGTCTTTGGAAAAGCCGTAGGGGGGGTTGATCCCGTAGGCTTTTCCATGGACCGCCATTTCCTCGGCCCTCTGCCCCAGCCTTCGGTCCTAAGCGGTGAGCCTTAGCTTTTCGAACAGCCTGCTTTTTGCCAGTTGCATTCGGCGAGCGGCCTCTGTGTCGCTGCGGGCTGCGACGATGCGCTTCAGGGCGTTGACGCTGAGCCCCGGGCGTAGGTATTGTGCCGGTTTATGGAGTGCCAGCAGTGTCTCCAGCGGAGTTTGATAGCGTTTGTAACGAACCCGTTTGCGGCCCTTCTCATCGATCTCGACATCGGCCTGGGCGCAGGGGCGATGGTAGTTCGGATACGGGTTCAGATACTGGCGATAGAAGCTGTTGATGGTGTCGGCATGGCCGGCATCGATGTAGCCGTAGCCGATGTGTTTGCGGATCACCGCGCCGTTCTTGGTCTCCACCAGGCCGTTGTCGCCGCTCTGCCGGGGACGGCTCCTGGTCTGCTCGATGCGTAGTTTTTCCAGCAGTTCAGCCACCGTCCGGTTGATGAACTCCGAGCCGTTGTCGGTGTGGAAACCGAGGATGCGAAACGGGAACTGGCGCATCATGTCTTCTAAAACAGGCTTCCGATAGGCCTCCGAGATGCGCGGCGCGGAACCGGCAACCTGCCATTGCGTGACCTCATCGACGGCATTGATGTGATAGACGCCCTTGGCGTCCGGCTGGTCGCCCTGGTGTACCGTATCCAGGCGCAGATAGCCGGGCTGGCCTTGCGGATCGGGCTTGCGCCGTTCGCCGATCTGAACCGCCGTGGGTCGCGTCTCGATGTAGTTCAGACGCCGCTCCCGGTAACGCTGGCTCTTGCGCAGGTTGTACAGATGAGCCACGGAAATCCCCGCCAGCCGCTCGTACTCCTGCTTGCCGTAGAGTTGAACCTCGCGCTCCAGGATGCGCCGCGTGGCTGGACCACTCAAGGTCTCATGCGCCTCATCGACCGAGGCCAGCAGCTCGATGCCGGCCCGCGTGTAGCGCTCAGGGAAACGGCGCCGCCGGTAGACGGTTGGCTGCACTCGGCCGCTGGCCGCGTAGCGGCCGATCAGCCGCGTCACCTGCGCCCGGCTCATCCCGGTCATCTTTTCGATGTAGCGCCGAATCAGGCCCCGCGCCGCCTTGCCCTGCTGGCAATACTCCTGCTGGAGCAGTAATTGCTCCAACCAGACATAGACCTGATGGCGGTTTTGGCCCTCAAACCGGATCTCTTCGCTGGCCGCAACGAACCGGCCAATTGCTGCCGGACTCAAATTCTCTGCTTGGTGCACGCTGATGTTCAATCTCCAGCATGCCTAACCCTTCAGGCTCACCTTGTATTGGAATCAGTTCCTGCCTTCAGGCTCATCTTGTATTGGAAGAGAGTCAAATTTGACACCGCAGGCAGCATTTGCGAGACTCAAAGTTGCTGCCTGTTCAGCGCATCCGCGCTGAGCGACTCTCCCGTGCCGAAGTGGCGGAATTGGCAGACGCGCATGGTTCAGGTCCATGTACTCGCAAGGGTGTGGGGGTTCGAGTCCCTTCTTCGGCACCATCTGCTTTTCCCATTCATTGACCTTTCAATCATTTAGGCAATAAATAACATAATGTGAATAACTTACGGACATTCCGCCTGAGGCGGTTCCGTCCGTATTGTCCGCCTCATTTGCCGTTGTCAGGGCAGTTTGTATTGCCATGAAGTAGACGTATTACCAAGCCATTTACCACTGCAGACGTGCGGTTACACATTATTGCCCTTTATTGTTAATTCTCTGGCATTTGGCAGGATGCGTTTCGCGCCTCATCGAAATATAACATAATATGTTATATTCTCTAAAGAGAGGATTCGAAATGACCGGAGCAGAACTCAAGGACGCACGGGAGAGAGCGAAGTGCACCCAAGCTCAAGCTGCGTCCAAGCTGCGTTTAACGCAGGCATATTTGTCGATGCTCGAACGCGGTCTCCGCCCGGTGACCACTCGGCTTGCGACTCAAGCGCAGAAAGTGTTCGATCTTCCACCTACGGCATTACCGCTCGAAATGGTCAATGTGCTCACTGTAAGCGAGAGCGAATTGAGGGCGGATTTTGGGGCACTCGGATATCCCGGGTTTAGCTACCTGCGCGGTAAGCCGACGCGGAATCCTGCTCAGTTGCTCTTTAGCGCGCTCGATTATCCGGACCTGGATACTCGGCTCGTTGAGGCGCTTCCCTGGCTGACCTACACCTTTGCCAACATGAACTGGGATTGGCTGCTCAGCCGTGCCAAATTGCATGACCGGCAGAATCGGCTGGGATTCGTGGTGACACTTGCGGGGAAATTGGCAGACCAGGCTGCGGACAGCACACGCGCGGAACGGCTTGCCGAGAGCCGAGTGTTGCTGGAGCGATCGCGGCTGGTGCAGGAAGATACTCTTTGTCACGATTCGATGACCAAAGTGGAGCGTAAATGGCTCCGGACAAACCGTCCGCCCGAGGCCAAGCACTGGAATCTTCTGACAGATCTTGAGGTGAGACACTTGGCTTATGCCTCAGCATGAGCTGGTTCCCGAACCTTGGTTTTCGTTTCTCAAGGAACTTGACGCGCTCGTAACCGAGCCAGTGCGGCTCGATTGCATTGGCGGTTTCGTGGTCACCATGCTGTATGGCCTGGGCCGCCCAACCGCCGATGTAGACGTGCTTGAAATTGCTCCACTCTCGGCTGTTACGACATTTGGTCAAGTGGCGATGCAGGGCGGAGAACTGCATCGAAGATATGGAGTCTATCTCGATCGCGTCACAATTGTTCAAGCCCCGTATGAATATGAAAGCCGCCTGATCGAAATGTTTCCGGGAGTTTTTCGACATCTGCGTTTGATGGCTCTCGATCCATACGATCTCGCGCTGACAAAACTGGAGCGCAACATCGAACGCGATCGAAGCGACGTGCAGCACCTGGCGCGTACGGTTCCATTCGACCTCAACGTGCTTCGGGAACGTTACACCGCGGAGCAGCGCCCATATCTCGGGAATCCGAAACGCGAAGACTTGACTCTTGAACTCTGGATCGAAGCGATCGAGGAGCAGCGTAGGTCTTAAAGGCGTCTAGACGCGTTGCAGAGGAATTGAAGAAAGCCATTTCACGAGGTCGCATAGAGCATCCCGATTCCCTGCCCAGCAGGCCAAACCGTCCTCGCGGTGTTGTGGCAGTGTGGCAAGAGGGAGGGGCGGGCCGGGGAGCAAAGACATCTACGCAAAGAACACCCACTCAACCAATATCCATCTTTACCCATGCCAGGCTAATAGAGAGAAACACAGAAATTCTCAGCAGAAAGAATCCGGACAGATCATGACCTTTTAGTCCCATCACAAACACACCGGATCACGCCGGATCACAAACACACTGGCCAGAACAAACATCCAGAAAAGCTGACGAGTTTGGCCACAAAGATAGTCACAGAAACGCCTCCAGGAGGCGCAGTTTTATCTGTTCGGGGAGCCGTCCTGCCGGCCAACCGGGGACGACATCGGATGAGCCATTGATTATGTATGGATAACTAGCTTTATTTGTGAGACTTGTATGGACTCTATGGCATGCTCCCGTAGCGGATTCTGTTGATGGCAGGCAGGGCATCCCTAAAGGGGGACCTAGTTTTTAATGTGCATCTCGGTGACTGCGTCGTCGATGGAGATGCCCATGGTCTCGTTGAGGATCTCGATGCCGTAGATCTTGGCCGCGCACATGGCGCCGTACTCGTTGGCGCCTGAGAGCGTGACGTCGAAGGGCAGCACCTAGTCGGAATACCAGGGGCTGGCAATCTGCGACATCTGGCCGGCGGAGGTGATGGTCTGGGCGTCAAGGGCGTTGATGGTCGAGGCGATCGAGGGACCGGCCGAGCGAACCACCGAGGACTGGAAGACCTGTCCGCCGTTGGAGACGTTCGAGTACTGGGGACGGATCTCGTCCACATCGGCAACGAATGTGCCTGCACATTGCTGAATGAGGTTGAGCAGTGCATGACGGTCGAAGTTGATCCAGATCAGGGAGCCGGCAATGCCACGCTTGTTGCGGGAATAGGCGCGGGCGTCGGCGCTGCCCATCGTGTACACAGGCGCCTTCTCACGGGTGACTGCGTAGTTGAGCTGGAGCTTTGAATGTGATCCGGGTTGAGCACATGCTCATCGTGTAGTTGAATCCATCCCGGTCCAGAATGCTTGACATGTTGGGCCTTCAGGAGTAATGAGTATATGAGCACACATGTTAAGATGTTCCGCCCCCTTCCTCCCACCTATCTTCCCGAGCTGCGCCGCCAGGTCTGGGGCCGGCTGTTCGGTCTTGGCATCCAGGCTACCCGCACTGAAGCAGGTCTCACGATCGAGGAGGCCGCCCGGCTGTCCGGTATCGAGTTATCGGAATGGATGGCCGTGGAAGACGGTCACGTCCCGCAGGAGACCGATCGGCTGCGTTCCATGGCCGCCGTCCTCGAGGTCGGCTCCGAGAAGCTGCTCAACTGGGTCGTTCTCTGCCGGAAGGCCTGGGAGCTGTAACCGGCGCCCTCTGGCGCCAGGTACTCATAACCATATAGCCTCATCTCTTGAGGAAGGGGGTGAGTCAGATCAAGTTCGAAGTACAGAGGATAAAACGCATGAACTTGAACGTACCCGTCGAGCTCCACAACGGCTTCAAGTCGGTCACCGCCGCCCAGGGGCAAAATATGACCGACGTGCTGCTGGAGTTCATCCAGAACTACATCAAGAAACACTCACCCAAACCGAAGGGACGGCGCAAGTGAAGCGCGCCGGCCTGTATCTCAGAGTCAGCACTGTCGATCAGAACCTCGATACACAGTTGCTCGACCTTCGCCAGATGGCCGCACAGCGCGGCCTCGAGATCGTCGCCGAGTACCGCGACCAGATCAGTGGCGTGAAGGCGCGCCGGCCCGGGCTGGATGAGCTGATGCACGATGTACGCCGCGGAAAGTTCGATGTGCTCCTGGTCTGGGCCTCGGATCGGATCGCACGGTCAGTCAAACACTACCTCGAGGTGCTTGATGAACTGAACCGGTTGAATATCGAGTTCGTCAGCTTCCGTGAGCAGATCGACACTGCCGGTCCGCTGGGCCGGGCCCTCATCGTAATCGTCGCCGCGATCGCCGAGTTGGAGCGCTCTCTCATCATCGAGCGTGTCCGGGCCGGCATGCGCCGGGCGCGGCTTGAAGGCCAGCAAATCGGTCGTCGGCCACTTCAGTTGGATCAAGCCGCCATCCAACAGGACCGGCAGCGTGGTCAGAGTATCCGCCAGATCGCCAAAGGCCATCGCATCTCAACGGCTACTGTACAGCGCGTGCTCCGCAGGCATCACGTCCAGGACCTCGCCAAAAAAGCCTGAATCAGCCCACACGCACCCCGTGACAATAGGGGTCTAAAAACCCGCCCGCTAACCTCAACAAAATACACGGCCGGATCTCATCAATCTGGCCGTTCCAAAACCTATAGGTTAAGAAACTGTGCTTCGCGTCGAATATCGGTTTACTGATCGAGCACATGCTCGACCGTGATGGTTAACTGGTTGGCTCTGGTGGGCGCCTCGCAGGAGGGACTGAGCCCCCGGCCCAAGTGGGTGATATTGTCGCCGAACATACTTTGCAAGCTCACGAGTTGATTGCGAGCATACCCCAGGTTCCTATTATTGTTCCGTTAGAGAAAAAACGAAGGCAGGCTCCGCAACCGTAGTCGAGTTTGTAACTGCCGAAGTACCCCCCCAAGCACAATAATCAACAGGTTTCGGTCGTTGCATGGTAACTAGTTCAATCAAACGCAGTTGATTCTCACAGATTTCAATAGGCTTCAATAGCCTGTCCGATCTGCTTTGGGAGCTGAGGGTCGGGGGTTCGAATCCCTCCGCCCCGACCAATATTTTCAATACATTGCAAGCCCTGAACGAACCTATGAGAGGTTTCATGCGAGCCGCCACTTTATGCGCGAGTGTACGGAATCCAGACCTGCATCGCCGCGCGCGATCGGTTAGCCCATGCATAGTACGGAATGAGTTTCAATATTGTGCGAGTCTCTTCCGCATGGCCGGCATCTTCCGCCACATAGTAGAGCGAATCGCCGGCGGAAGCGCGGGAGAAGGAACCCGGATGCTCGAGCACGATCACCCCCCCGAGCAGATCGGGAATATAACGGGCTTCGGTAGCAGAGGAAACCTCCGCGATACAGCTGCTCAATCCGTTCTGCCGCACCGCATCAGGCTGATCCAGCAATTCCATGCAAAAGACGATGGGGCCGCGTTGGAAAGCGACCCGTCCCCGGTCTTCCGCGACCGCAGGATTTGCCTTGACGAGTTGCGTGGTCATATCAAAGCGAAGATGGATCGCATCCCCGGTCGACCAGCGCCGACGGATGGGAATGTACTTGCCGGGCTGGATTCCCGTGACCGGCTCTCCATTTACGGTCAAAGTGTTCTCTCGCGACCAACCCGGAATCCTGAGATAGACCGTGAAATCGCGAGACTCCTCCGGGGCCACGGAAATGTGGACTTCGCCATCCCAGGGATAATTCGTTTTCTGCTCCATGCGGAGCCCGGTTCCATCTTCCAATCGCCAGGTTAAACGGGAGTTGTCGTAGAGGTGCACATAGACGCCGTCAGCGCTGGTCGAGTAGAAGTAACCGGGCAACGAGGCGAAGGTCCTTTCCAGATTGGGTGGGCAGCAAGTCGTGTAGTACCAGGGGTTGCGAATCTTTCCTTGCGGATCCTCCACATAGCGCGAATCGCCTGAGGGATCGAATGCCAACGGGTTGCGATAGCAATAAGTTGTTCCGTCAAGCGACATTCCCGAGTTGATCCCGTTGTAGAGGGCGCGCTCAATGACGTCGGCGAATTTCGCTTCGCCTGAAGCCGCGAGCATGCGCCAGTTCCACATCATGTTGCCGATCGCCGCACAACTTTCTCCATAGGCGCGTGCATTCGGCAGTTCGAACGGATCGCCGAAGGCCTCGCCTTCCTGACGAGCGCCTACGCCTCCGGTCACGTAAAGCTGATGTGAAGTCAGGTCGTCCCAAAGCCTGTTCAAGGTTTGCCAGTAAGCAGGATCGCCGGTTTCAAGATAGTAGTCCGTCGCGCCGCAGCAGGCGTACATCGCGCGAACGGCGTGGCCTTCAAGATGCGTGCGCGAGGTGAAGGGGACGCCGCAGAACATGTACGTGATCTGTTGCGGGCGCAATGGGATTCGGTCGTCGCCGTGCAGGATGTAGCCGGCAAGATCAACGTAAGCGCGGTTGCCCGTGGTGCGGTAGAGTTCCACGAGCGCCATTTCAATTTCGGGATGGCCGGCGACAATGCCCTTCTGGCTTGTACCCGGGCCGTAATTTGGCAGCAGGAATCCATCAACAAATCGGATACCGGCATCGAGCAGGGTACGGTCGCCGGTCGCGCGATACAGAGCGATCGCGCCTTGCAGCAGGTGGCCGATGCAGTAGAGCTCGTGACCAGTAGTCTGCGTGTCATAGAGCATGCGCAACGATTTGCGATCGTCCTGATAGTAGGTGTTGAGATATCCGCTGGGCTCCTGGGTTGCAACAACGTCGTGAATCATTGCGTTGAGGGTCGCACGCAGTTGCGGGTGGTCGGCAGATTGGAGCGCGAACCCGGCCGCTTCAGTCCACTTGTAGATGTCAGAGTCGGAATAGACGGGGCCAATCTGCGGCGCGGAAGATTTTCCATCGAGACGCAGAAAGTTGTCCATGCGGCCGTGCGCGATCAACTGATCGTGCATGGAGGGAATACTCGCAGTCACGTTGGTCGTGCGGCGCTTGGCCCAGAACCCATCCTGAATCGTCACCGCCCTGACGGGCACTGGCTTCAACTTGGCGAAGGGTGAATTCGAGAAATCGGCGATGCCGGCGTCGTGCCAGGCTGAATTGGACGCAGCGGTGGAATCCGGATTGGCCGCTGAGAGGGAAAACAGGCTTCCGGGGATTGCTTGTTCATGAGCTAAGGCGGGAGTGACGAAGGACGCGGCGGCGGCTGCGATGAATTGCCGGCGAGTGAACCCGATCTCCATGTGAAGGCTCCTTTAACCAGGTAATTTCCGGGCCGCGTCAGGATATCAGCTGTATCTCCTGCAGGCACATGCCATAGCGGCTGCCTGGCGGATCAATGGCATAATTCGTGTGCAGCCAGTCGTTTGTGAAGTTGGCGCTATAGCACAACCACATGGTTTTTCCATCCGGCTGGATGAACTTGCCGGGAATATTCGCGAAGTATCCCTGCGACCCGAAGTCTTTAAGGTAGCAAACCAAACGCCACGGGCCTGTTATTCGATCTGCTTCCAGAATCAGTGTGCTGATGGTTTGCGTACTCGGCCATCCGTCAGCGACACACATCAGAAACCGGTTAAGGATGGGATGATAGGTAATGGCGACGCTGCCTAAATGGTTCTTCCACTCCAGCATGGGTTTCAAATCTTCAAAGCGGCGCGACCACCGCGCGGCGCCGAGTGCATCGTAGCCGGCAAAGAATTCATACTGGCTGGCGTCGTTTACGGTCTCAGGACTTAGCGTCACCCTTACCAGGTAGATAGCGTCTCCCGAAAGCCAGCTTACCGCACCAAGACGTGGGCGCGGCGCATCGGGCGCGGCTCCGTGTCCCACGAGATACGCTTTGCCGTCCGGCGAGTGCAGCATGTTCTTCCCGAAATCCACAAAGTGCATGACTCCAAGTTGGGGCAGGCCGACCGCCGGAACCAGCGAGCCGATATCGCTGTCTGGAGCATCGCCATTGAACACTTTCTTTGCGTGCTCCAGCGCACGGAGCTTGTCTCCTGCGCCGTGAATATCCTGCGCGAAAAGCGGTGCCCATGGTTTGCATGGGCTTTCAACCCAGGTATCTCCATGGTCACGGGAATAGCGGCAACCCAAGAACGGGCCGAGCCATGCCCAGTTGTACACCACGCCTTCGGTCTTGCGATAGTTAATGTCACAACTGTAAGTGCCGTAATACCAGACGCCGTCGTACACCATGTTGGCGCATGGGTAGCGGCCTCCATACGGCATTCCGGAGGACTTCCAGCTCCCCAGCGCCGTCACTTGCAGTTGCATTGGATCGTCGCCAACGATCTTCGCAAATCCGGTGGTGGCGTTGAATCCCTGATCGCAGGCGGCCTCAACCTTGTTTCCGGCAGCATCGAGAACGAAGCCATCCGCGAATGAAGAATACTGCACGTCGTCGCTCGCCCAGGAGGGATACCACGTGTCTGCGTGGGCATACTCTTGATGGCGCCCTGTGAAGCGGATCCCCTGAAATTTGTGCGACACGGGAATCGGGCAGTGAAGAGGGACGAGCGACTTCCACTCGCCGGGGTAGCGGTGCATTTGGGCCGCTTCGGTCTGAGAACCTGCTGAAGACCGGGCAGCCAGAGCCGAAAGACCAAGCGCGATGAATGTCCGCCGAGAGTGCTCCGTCATTTCAGGAATCCTCAGCCCTCCACGCCTTTACCGCAGGTCTGGGGCTTTTGAATCAAGGCGCGCGCCCGCAAAATGTAGCCAGCTGCACGAATGCTTGGATCGCACAGCTGGCAGTACTGAGGAGGACATTCAGGTCAGGCTTCTTCTCGTTTCAGTCGGCCCGCTCGATGCAGCAGGTTCAAAGAATCAGCCCCTTAGTAGTTGAGAATCTTTGCGCCGGAGAAGGCCGGCTTTCATTCCGCCGGCCTTCCTATGGCATGGGTTCAGAAGCTGGCGCGCATGTGCAACTGGAAGTAGCGTGCCGGTAGCTGGTTCGTGACCGTTCCAAACGTGCTGTCGGTAAGACCTCCGTCCATCTGCCAGAGGTTGGAGCGGTTGAACAGATTGAAGACCTCGCCCTTTGCCTCGATCTTCATCTTCTCCGAGAAGAACCACGGAACATTGAAGTACTTCTCGAAGGTGAAGTCCATGTCCTTGTATCCGGGCTGGTCATAGGTGTTTCGGCCAAGGTTTCCTTCGTTCCCATTCGGGCTGAAAGCAGGCTGCGGGAACGAGGAGGCCGTGAAGATTCCTTTGAGGAATTGGCTCTTCGATTGGCCGCTCAAATGCCGCCCAAAAGAGGGCACGTTAGGCACATCGTAATCCGTACCGTCGGCGTTGTAATCGCCGCTGTTGGAGGCGTAGCCGGTGATTGTGCCCGACGGGCAGCCGCTGCCGGAGGCCACACCGATGCTGCAAGTGGGAATGAAGGGGGCGCCGGTGTAGACGGTGAAAGGAATACCGGTCTGCCCGATAAACTTGCCGCCGAACTGCCATCCGCCGAGAATGTTCTTGACGACGGCGCTCGAATAGTTGTGCGGAACATCCCAGGTGCCGGCGGCCTGGAATTGCTGGTGGATGTCAAAGTCGGAGCGCCCGCGCTGGAACGGGAAATTCTGCGTCTCGATGACGTTATCGCCGCCGCCGGTAAAGGCGCCTTCGGTCAGCGTCTGGGCATTGCTCATGGTGTCCAGACTCTTCCCGTAGGTATAGATGCCTTGCAAGGCCAGACCGTGAGAATAGGTTCTCGTGGCCATCAAGGTGCCATAGTTGCCTGCGGAATTTGTGCAGGTACAGGCGTAATTGGTGCCGGCGAAATACGGGTTGAGGCGCTGCTGCGTACCATTGTTTTGAATCAGGTCGCCCGCAAAGCGGTTGACATCCGGATCGAACGACTCCAGATGATGAGACTCTGTGGCAGAGTAGTTCAACTCGACGATCAGGTTGTTCTGGAACTGCTGCTGCACGCTCAACGAATACGCAACCACTTGCGTCATCTTCATGTTGGGGTCGTAGCCGCCCATACCGGCTCTCTGCACCACGCCATTGATCAGAAGTTGGCCGTTCGACCCGATCGTGGCATAGCTGGTGTCGGCGATCGGGCATGGCTCATCCCAGCCCACCGATTTGCTGCAAAGCTGGAAATTCGGCATCGTCCCGGAGCGGATGTTGTCGGACGGGTCATAGAAGTTGGGCAGATTGCCTGAGGTGATGTCGGTGATGTGCAGGTAAGGCGGCTGGTCCTCGAACAGGCCGAAACCGCCGCGCACCGCCGTTTTGCCCTTGCCGAAGACATCCCAGGAGAAACCGACGCGCGGCGTAAATCCGCCGATGTTGTGATCTAAGACTTTCGGCGAGGATGCCAGGATTGCCGAGCCGGCGGCAATCTGGGCATTCAGGGTTGAGCCCGATCCGAGGATGAAATTGGTGAGATGGGGACTGTAGAACGAGGCGAAATTGACCATGAGGTCTTCGCGAACGCCCAGGTTCAGCGTCAGCCTCGGCATCACCTTCCAGTCGTCCTGCAGGTAATACCCCTCGTAAAATGCGCGATATATACGATCGTAGGGCGCTTCCTGGTGCGTGAGCAGGTTAACGGGCGGCCCGCTCGACGAAGTCGCCTCATCCTGGACCAAATCCAGAAGGTTTTGGAAGTTGAAGGTCGGCCGATCGAAGGCGCCGTCCTGGTGGTCGACTTCGCGGATGTTGTAGAAATCGGCTCCAAACTTCAAGGTGTGCGTTTTGACAGTTGCCGTCATCACATCGTGCCAGCCCCAGGTGGTCTGAAAATAGTTTCCCGGCGCCCAGGTTCCGAAGCCGGCGAGGTTGTTGACGTTGACGTACGGAATAGAATCGTTCGCGAATGCCTCATTCGCTCCATAGGGCCGGATGACATTGCCGCCAGCCTGATTGAAGAGATGCGAGCTGAAGGTGTGGGTCCAGTTGATATTGACAAAATCGGAGGTGTAGGCCACCGGGCCATCCATCGCCGGCCGGCCTGAGAGTTGCTGGGCGCTGACATCCGTGCGCAACACGTCCACATAGAGACGGTCGTTCTTGCGAATGTAGGCGTCTCCACGGACGCTATACTGATACCCGTTCTTGGGAGAGCTGAAGCTGACGTTCCCGACCCCAATGATGTTTAGCGTTGAGGGAATGCCGGCCGGTGGGGCGTAGTAGCCGGGAGTGGCCGCTTCATACGCGCTCACCGTCTCCAGGTTGCTGGTGGGATTGTTCTGCGGGGGCGCGGTCTTCAAAATCTGCGTGCCAATGGTGTTGGGGAGATTGGCCTGAATCCAGGTGTCGAAATCCGACGTCTCCACCGTTTGCGTGTAGGCGCTGGCCACGCTGGAGCGCAGCACGTCGTAGGCTCCGAACAAGAAGAGCTTGTTCTTCCAAATCGGCCCGCCCATGGCGGCGCTGACCTCATTGCGGGTGGAACTCGGAAGCGTGCTCCCTGAAAAGTGAGTTGTCGCCGAAAGATCGTTGTTGGTGAAATAGTAGTTGGCGGCCCCGTGGAACTGATTGGAACCGGACTTGGTATAGACGTCGACCGTTGCGCCGCCGTTCCTCCCCTTCTGGGCGTCGAAGTTGTTTACCAGGACGTCAACGGATTGAACGACCTCGGGACTCGGAGAGATGGATGTGGCGCCGGCGCGGGAGGGGGTATTGGTGTAGGCGTCGTCGATCTCATAGCCGTTCTGCTCCTGGCGCAGTCCGCCGGCATTGAGGTTGATGGCGTACTCGTTGGTGAAGTTGTCCTGGCCGGCCGTCACCACGCCGCCGCCGGTCATGCCCGGCGTCAACGATGCGAGACTGTAGACGTTCTGCCCGGTCAGCGGCGTGTTGGCCACGGTCTCGGAGGAAATCTCGGCTCCCGTGGCGGGGGTTTCCAGATCTACCTGAGCCGCGGTCGCCGAAACCTCGACATTGGTGGAGACCGCGCCGACCTTCAATTCGGGCGTGATGGTGTGAATCTCGGCGATTTGCAGGGCGAGCCCATTCTGCCCCCAGGTTTCGAAGCCGGTCATTTGGATTTGAATGTCGTAAGTGGATGCGGGAAGGCCATCAATGCGAAAGTAGCCATTGCCGCCGGAAAGGACGGTGTTCGAAACGCCCAGGCGTGTGTTCGTGACAGTGACTTTCGCATTTGCAATGACGGCCCCGGTCGTATCGTGCACGATGCCTTCGATTCCGCTTGAGAACTGGGCGAAAGCCGATGTCCCTCCCAAGCCGAACAGAAGCAGGAAGAAGATCATGGTGCGTGTCCAACTTTTCATGCTGGTCTCCTTTTCAAATGATTGATCTGTTCCCGCGTAATAGGGTTAAAGAGCAGAGCGTTCAGCGGCGGGGTTCGCTCAACGCCCAACGATTCTGACGATGCTCGCGTCGGAGCCGGTCCACGCTTCGGGCCCACTGTGTGTCAGCTGGCCGGCACTATCGCTCCAGTGCAAATGTGTGATTTGAGAGTTTCCCTGCTCGTATGCATAGGTCTGTCCGTCGTCGTTGTAGAGGGTGAAGTCGCCATCGGCGCCTGGATAGACAAACACGTGGGCAATCGTCTGCGGCTCCTGGGTGCTGAGGATCTCGCTTCCAACCGGAATGATGGATCCCGCACGAACAAAAAGCGGAATGGTATCGATCGGCGCCGCGGCTTCAACTGTCTGGCCGCCTTTCAACCGCTCGTTTGTCCAGTAGTTGTACCAGTCGCTTCCGGTGGGGAGATAGACCTCGCGACTCGTCGCTCCCTGCTCCGTCACAGGGGCAACCAGAAAGGCAGGACCGAACATGTACTCGTCGCGGATATCTGCTACTTTCGGGTCGTCCGGAAAATCCATGAACAGCGCGCGCGTATAAGGCGCGCCCGTGTTTTGGCTGAAGTAGCCGAGCGAGTAAATGTACGGCAGAAGTGCATAGCGCAGACGCAGATACTTTTCGAGGATGGGCTCGGCCTGTTTGCCATACGCCCAAACCTCATTGTGTTCTCGCTCTCCGTGGGCCCGCATTACAGGCTGGAAAACTCCCCACTCGAACCAACGCACGAAGAGCTCAGGATAATCTTCGTAATTGTCGACGTTTCCCTGCGCGTCTGAAGGGTCAACCAATGGGGTATGTGCCGCGTGGTACGTGGAGGGAATCAACGGTGAGAAGAAACCCGCAATGTCCGTGTCCCAATACGGCATGCCGGAGGCGGTAAAGTTCAATCCCGCAGGGATTGAACGCTTTAACATATCCCAGGTGGACCTGATGTCGCTCGACCAAAAGACCGTGCCGTTTCGTTGCGCTCCAAGATACGCCGCGCGGGCAAGAATCATGACCCGTCGGCTGTCTCCAAAATCGCGCCGAAAGCCCTCGTAAACCGAAGCTGTATGGAACAAGGGATAGACGTTGTAGAAACGGCTCCCTGAGCCGACATAGAAAAAGTCGTTGGCCGGATCGATATCTGGTTCCGTTTCATCGAGCCAAATGTAAGAAAAGCCATACGGCTTCACATAGCGATCCCTGATCGACTCCCACCACCACTTGGCTGCGTCAGGGTTGGTTGTGTCGATGTTGGGTCCGACTGCGTCGGTGAAACCACCGAAGTCCGGAGTGCCGTCCGCGGTGTGAATGAGCCAGCCCTTTTGCCGCAGCATGTCGTAATACCGCGTGCCAGGAGCGAAATGCGGCCACACGCTCAGCAGCGTCGTAATGCCCATCGAATGAAGCTGTTTGTTCATTACGGCTGGATCGGGCCACCGAGCCGGGTCGAGATCCAACTCGCCTTCTTTCGTCATGTTCAGGAAGTCCACCACCAGCACATCGAGCGGCAGTTTGCGGTCGCGATATCCGTTCGCAACAGCCATGAGTTGGTCCTGCGTGGGGTAAATTGCCTTGCTCTGGATGAAGCCGTATGAGGCCTTCGGCAACAAGTGCGCGACGCCAGTGAGCTGGCGATAGCCCGCGTAGATCTCGTCGCTGTTATCGCCCGCGATCACAAAAAAGGAAACACGGTCTCCCACCTCGGATGACCACATATTCTGCAGGTTGAAACCCAGGTCGATGGTGGTTTTCGAGGGGTTGTCCCAGATCAGGCCATAGTCGCGGCTCGACACCATGAAGGGAACGCAGAGAGTCTCTCCACCGGCCGCGTTGTACTCATGCCAGCAATTGATTCGGTGGTCACGGAGGTCGAGAAAACCCTGTTGGTGTTGGCCCAGCCCGTAGTAGTGCTCATCGGCCGGCGAGTCGAAGACTGCGGAAACGCGGTAGCCGGGATCGGATTTTTGCCCATTTTCTGCACTCCCTGAGGACGCCGGCGGCGGGCTGGGCATCATGGACCAGTGCCGCATCGTCAGAAGCGGTTTGCCGGACACCGTTGCAATAGAGATCGTGTCATTGAACGGTCCACTCCTGCCAGGACCGCCGAAATACTGCTCTCTCAGCGATTCATTCAACGCATCGAGCGGCATAGCGTGGGGGAGAGGCAGGTTCTGTGGGGCAACACGGATGACCATTCGCCCCGAGCGAATGACGTCGTATCCGTCAGAATCCTGCTCGTGAGACCAGCCAGTTGCCGACGGTGTGCCCACGAACCCGTACCCGGCGGCTGCGAGGGCTGCAGTCTTCTCCGAGCTTAGGGTGATTCGAACGATATTGGGAGCGTACGGCTCCAGCACGACAATCCTGCCTTGGCGAGTCAGGACAATCTGTGCGTCCGCGCCCCAAACTCCACGGCAACCGAACAAAAGACACACGAACCCGACTACAGCCACACTTCTGCGAACGAAAGCGTTCAACACGCGGCTTTCTCCTTTTGCTCATGACGAGCTTCGGTGACACGGCCTTTTACATGACTGAAACACTTCTTGTCCGGATAACAACCCTCTTAAAGTCCAAAACCGGAAGTTAGAACCTCCTTTCCAGCTCAATCGAATGGATGAATGCGAAATCGGCAATGAGTATGGTGAGAGAGGCGGGAACTCGCAAGTAACACACAGTGTTTTACGGTGTGCTTCTAGATCAACTTATTTCGCTTCAATGATCTGCGACAACGACCGGCCACAAGGGTGGAGAGGTTCAGCCTAAAGAAATGAGGGCGTGGACCCAGAGCTACGTGGTCCGATCTGAGATTGCGCTCTTCACAAGTTGAGCCTTCCGGTGTCAAGTCTTAGTCGTTGCTCTGATATTCCGCTGACTTGCTACGACCGCCAGTAAGTCAGGTTAGTTGAAATCGCTTTGGGGAAGTGGCAACCAAATTACGCTTCATTTCCCGTCAGTCAGATGGCCTTGACAAGAAAGTTCCGCGTTGGTTTACTTGAACGCGTCCGGAAAACGCCTGCCTCTGCCTTCCAGAAAACATAAAGCTGGATGTGCGCAATTGCGCTTCGCTGGATACTGCACTTGTTGTGGTGCATTCTTCACACCCAGGTGGTTAACTGCCCGGTTGGCTCCTGTCGCCGAAAAGCCGTGACAATGGGTAAAGTGCCGGCTCTGCGGCTCGTCAGCCCGAACCAACCTTTCTTGCCAGGCAGGCAAGGCACAACGGTGGAAGTGAACGGATGGAGAAGTACTCTTGAATGTTCGCGGTTTAGTATGCAAGGCACTGTTGATCACCCTTGTTGTGCGTGCGCCCGGCCATGCCCAGCAGCCTGCGCAACCTGCATCAAGCGGGATGGGGGGCATTGCCTCCGCTGGCGTTTTCGCTCCCGTTTACGACGAACACAGGCGACCTATCACTGCCGGCGGATTCGTCGACAAAGGAACCGTAGTCTTCGAGGATGTAACTGCGGCCGCCGGGCTCTCCGGTTGGCGTCATGAGATGGGCACGCCCCAGAAGAAGTACATCCTTGAGACCGATGGTTCCGGTGTCGGCTTGATTGATTACGACAACGACGGGTGGCTCGACATTTACCTTGTTAATGGCTCGACCTACGATGCAATCAGCGGAAAACGCACCCCGCCCCATGCCGCCCTCTTTCACAACAACCACGACGGAACCTTTACCGACGTGGCCGAAAAGGCCGGAGTGACCAACGACCGTTGGGGCTTCGGCGTGGCGATTGGAGATTTCGATAACGACGGTTGGCCGGACATTTTCGTGGCCAATTTTGGCAAAAACCGGCTCTACCACAACAACCACGATGGAACGTTCACAGACGTAGCGGAACAAGCAGGCGTCACTCTCGGGAATTGGTCGGATGGCGCAACCTGGGGCGACTATGACGGCGACGGCCGTCTCGATCTTTTTGTTTCCGGCTATGTCCACTACGACCTGAACAATCAGCCGAGCGCCGAGGACGGCACAACCTCCACCGCCCATTGCCAGATGCGCGGCGTACCGGTGATGTGTGGCCCGCGCGGCCTGCCTGGTGAGCCGGACCACCTATTTCACAACAACGGCGACGGCACGTTTACGGACGTGAGCGTGCATGCCGGGGTTTCCGATCCCGACCGGTTCTATGGCTTCACGGCGATTTTTGTAGACGTCAACAACGATGGCAAAGTGGATCTCCTCGTCGCGAATGATTCGGAGCGCAACTATCTCTACATCAACAAAGGGGACGGCACATTCGACGACCAAAGCTATATCTCCGGTTTTGCTTTCAACTTCGACGGCCGGGAAATCGCCTCTATGGGTTTGGCTGTCGGCGATTACATGAACAACGGCTTGGTCGACGTCCTGGACACGGATTTCTCAGACGACTACAAGGCACTCTATCGTAACGAAGGCAATGCCAATTTTACCGACGTTTCTCGCGAGGCGGGGATCGTTCAGGTCGCCGTTCCCTTTGTGGGCTGGGGCGACGGCTTGATCGATTACGACAACGACGGCTGGAAGGACTTGATGATGATCAACGGCCACGTCTATCCCCAGGTAGACGAGCACGATTGGGGTACGACGTATGCCCAGCGTCCGCTGTTGTTTCACAACAACCGCCACGGCAGGTTCGAATACGTGCCGCCAGTAAAGGGATCGGGGCTGGCTGTAGTCGTGCCGGGGCGCGGCGCCGCATTCGGCGACCTTTTCAACAACGGTAAAATCGACGTCGTTATCAACCCTGTCGACGGTCCACCTGTGCTGCTGAAGAATGTGAACCCGGACCATCACCACTGGGTGGAACTCAAACTGATAGGTGGGCCGAAAAGCCCGCGCGACGCTATCGGCACTACCGTTTACCTGGCAGCGAATGGAATGCGCCAGCGCGAAGACGAGATGAGTGGAGGAAGTTACATCTCATCCAACGATCAACGCCCTCACTTTGGACTGGGCGATGCAACCGATGCCGGAACCGCCGAGATTCACTGGCCATCGGGCCATGTCGAGAAGATCAAGCTCCCGGCCGTCGATCGCATCTTTACCATTACTGAGGGGAAAGGCATAACAGGAGTCTTGTGCGCGAAACAACCCTGCTCTTGAGATTGACGAAGAAGTTGGAAGGCGCTGTATCTCACATCGGCGGATTGACGCGGATCACTACCCAATGTGGCGAAATCGCACGATGGAAAGAGACCGGTCCCGGCATCAACCGCACGTGTGAGAAACCGCGCCGGAGTTCGTCGCAAATGCTTCGCGCCAGTCTGATCGCGGGATTTGTTTTGGCGTGCATCCTGTCGGTCGGAGCCCAGGACGCCAAGGTTTCAATCTCTGCCATTGAGTCGCTGATCCGCTCGCAGCAATACGATCGTG
This sequence comes from uncultured Acidobacteriaceae bacterium, assembly GCA_963808695.1. Lineage (GTDB taxonomy): Bacteria > Acidobacteriota > Terriglobia > Terriglobales > Acidobacteriaceae > Telmatobacter. The sequence goes on along the minus strand of CAWEHF010000015.1, from coordinate 113,107 downwards.
CTCTGAGCGAATTGAAGCTTGCGCTGCGGGGAAATCCAGACGACTTCAAGCTCTGGACACTGCAAGGAATCTGCCTTGCATTACAGGGAAACGACAGTCAAGCCATTGTCGCTTTCGACCATGCGATTCGCATTTCTCCTAATTACACCCCCGCTCTCAAGGGTGAAGTGCAAATCCTCTACAAGACGGGGGACAAACGCGCCATTCCGCTGTTGGAGAGGATGCTCACATCCGATCCCGGCGACGTAACCGGACACGAGATGCTCGCCATGCTTGAGAAACGCGTGGGCGATTGCCGGGAGGCGGTCTCTCAATTCCTTCTCAGCAAAGAAGCGATCGCCAATCACCCCGCCGCGCTTGAAGCTTACGGCTACTGCCTGTTCAAGTTGGACCGGACGGCCGATGCGATTCCCGTCTTCCGACAACTGGTCCCGCTTCTTCCGGGGCGCGCATATCCGAGCTACGATCTTGCTGTCCTTCTCGTTGCAGCGCACAACAATGAGGAAGCCATAAAGGTTCTCGAACCGCTGTTGACTCCCGATCAAACCGACCCCGACATTCTCAGCCTGGCGTCACAGGCGTATGAGGCAACTGGCAACACTCCCAAGGCTGTCGAACTGCAGCGACAAGCCATCGTCCTCAATCCCACTGATCCCGTGAATTACGTCATGTTTGCAGTCCTTTGCTTGACGCACGACTCCTTCCGGGTGGGAATCGATATGCTCAACGCCGGGCTCAATCGAATTCCCAACAATTCATCTCTCTATCTCTCGCGCGGCGTACTTTACGCGCAGTTGGCGGAGTACGACAAGGCTGAAGCCGACTTCAAAATGGCAGAACAACTCGACACTACAGAAAGCATTGGTGCTTATGCCGGCGATCTCACCATCCTTCAAAAGAACGATCCGGACACGGCTCTTGCACGAGTGCGCGCGCAATTGAAGGTTCACCCGGAAAGTCCGCTCCTGCATCTCCTGCTGGCTAAATTGATTATGAACAAAACACCGGATCCGCAGAGCCCTGCATTCAAGGAGGCGATGGAGAATGCTTCGGCTGCTGCGAAGAGCAAGCCCGATCTTGTCGACGCGCACAATGAGTTGGCAGACATTTATATGAGCCTCAATCAGTACGACCGGGCAATCAAAGAGTGCAGAACGGCTCTGCAGTACGACCCCTCGAACGAAGCGGCCACGTATCATCTCATGATTTCTCTGCGCCACAGTGGCCACAAAGAGGATCTGCAGCCATTGGTCCAGCGCCTCTCTGAGATTCACCAGGAGTCGTTGAAGCACGAGACGGATCTCAAAAAATACCGGCTCGTCGAGGAAGGATCGACAGCCGCGCAACCCGATGAAGCACACTAGGCGTCGGCATGCACTGCATGCCGCGACGGCAGGAGCCGGCTTTTCAAGAAGAAATAGCGGTGAGGACAAAGTGAACGGGCCGAGGCCAAAAGGCCAAACAACCCGGAAATAAATTGATTATGCCAAACAAGACGGAAATAGCGCCGGGATATTCACCGGATCCGTAAGTCTGGCTACAAGTCGTTGAAACGCTTCCGCCAGAACCTTAAAACGCGCCTGTCGGCCCTGTTTTTTTAGATAGGCCCCGGAGCTGCGGCATTGCCTTGACAGGGGTTACAAAGTGCGTGTTTACTTGGGTGGACGCTTCGAGGGCTCCAGTGATGCGTATCATTACAGATGTCTGTAATCCCCAGTAAACGTTTTCGCAGTCGGTTCTCGAACCATCAGCTTCACCATCAGAGAAGCGCAAAAGATTCAAATCGAATCTCCTCGTGTGTGGCGGAATCAACCACTGGCGATCCTCTCCATAGTGTCCTGTGGCTGACGGAAAGCATCTATGGCCTCCATTGTCGAACATTCCCATGAAATCGACACAGCCGTGCAGCCTGCCCCCCTTGGGCCAGAGAAGACAGATGCTGTTTTCGAAGAGCTCGATCGAATTCTGGAAAGCAGATTCTTTAAGAACGCCCTGCGCAGCCGGCAGTTTTTGGAGTATGTTGTTCGCCACAAGCTGGAGGGCCCTGCCGAACAGCTGAAGGAACGAACGATCGGGACTGCGGTCTTTCAAAGGTCCCCTGGATATGCGACAGGCGAGGATCCGGTTGTCCGGGTCCAGGCCGGCGAAGTCCGGCGGCGAGTAGAGCAGTATTATCAGTCACTCCCTTCCTCTTCGGCCGTTCGCATCGAACTCCAACCCGGCTCCTACTCTCCAGCTTTTCATTGGACTTCGGCTGACTCGGAATCCGTCCCGGAGCGCCACCAGCCTTCACCGGCTCAGCCTCATCGTTTTCGAATCAGCGCCTATCCGGCGATATTCGCGGCATTTCTGCTCCTCCTGGTACTCGGATTCGTACTGATTCACAACCGCCCTCGCGTGGGTGAGAGTACGCCTTCAGTTCTGCAAAGATTCTGGGCTCCTGTGTTTGCGACTCCGCAGCCGGTCCTGATTTGCCTCGCAAAGCCTGTTGTCTATAGGCCCTCCTTCGATCTTTACCAGCGTTACGCAAAGACCCATCCTGATTCGTTCCAGACCGAAGTTGAGCGCTCCAATCGGGTGCTTCCTCTTGGCCCCAACGAAAAAGTTCCATGGAGCGAAATCGTAGCTTACCCTGACTACGGCGTAGCCGTTGGCGATGCCTATGCTGCAGTTCGTGTCTCGTCTTTGCTCGGGCAGATTCGAAAGCCGAGCCAGGTGCGAATTGGTGCGAACTACTCCTTCGAGGATCTGAGCAACTCCCCCTCTGTGATTGTGGGCGCTTTCAACAACAGATGGACCATGCAAATCATGCCTGGCTTCCATTTCTCATTTGTCGAGGACAATGGCAAATACATGATCCGCGAGCAGATTCCGGGCGGAAGAGTCTGGCGCTCCAGCTTCGGAGAATCGCAGCAGGACGGGGAGGACTACGCGATCGTCGCTCGGATATTCGAATCAAAAACCGGTCAGTTCACGATTGTCGCCGCGGGCATATCGGGAAGCGGGACAGCAGCTGCAGGCGAGTTCATCTCGAGTCCAGATTTCCTCGAACGCGGGCTGCAAGGGGTTCCCGCCGATTGGCAAAAGAAGAATATGGAGATAGTTCTGAGGACGACCGTCACGGATTCGGTTGCCGGACCACCGCAGGTGATTACCTCCTACATCTGGTAGGCCGACCGGGATGAAAGCGATCGCCGATATGGCGGAATTTGAGTAACCGTCATCTGGCCGTATTAAACCACGATGAACCCGTAGCCAACTCAACGCTATATCAATCATAATCAATGGATTGCATCAAGGGCTCCTTTGGCTGGCTTCCCCTTCAACCCGGCGGCAGAATCGACAGTCAATAAGGTGTATTGTTTTTGGTAACATGCTTCTTTGCGCGCGTTTCCGTTGGCGCTTGGGGATGTATGAAAGTACCCCTCGGATCCACGAACCACGATCAAACACCCTTCCCCCCTTCGAACGGGAATGAAGAGAGCCGCAAGACTGTGCTTATCGAACTCGAGAGGATTCTCGCGAGTTCCTCGTTCCGAAGTGCAGCGCGGAGCAAGCAATTTCTCCAATATGTTGTCGAGCACCAGCTGGATGGTCATTCTGAGGCCTTGAAGGAACGGACGATTGGAACCGAGGTCTACCACCGGCCCCCTGGCTATGCAACTGGTGATGATCCCGTGGTGAGGGTACAGGCCGGTGAGGTACGTCGGCGATTGGATCAGTACAACCAGACCGCTCCGAGTGACATTCAGGTGCGCATTGAACTGCCGCTCGGCTCCTACTCACCGGTTTTCCATTGGACCGCGACTACTTCTCAGGCGCAGCCCGCCCCGGTTGCAGGCAAGCCTGCCAAAACGGCTAAAACCAAAAGCTGGTGGTGGTCAATTGCAAGCCTGTGCATCGTCGCATCCGTTGTCGCGGCCATTGCATACACCGCTGTGCAGCGGAACTCCCGCCAGAAGACAGTCTTTCAGCAGTTTTGGGCCCCCATCTTTTCCACCCAGCAGCCAGCCCTCATCTGCCTCGCAAAAGGAGTCACGTATCGCCCCAGCGAAGGCTTATACGACAGGTTCGAAAAGACCCATCCAGGCACATACCAGACTGAGGTCGAACGCTTCGCAGTACCTCTCCAGATGGATCCCAAAGAGAAGATCTCATGGGGAGATATGGAACTCGAGGAGGGGTATGGAGTTGCGCTGGGCGATGTCTCCGCGGCCCTCAAGTTCTCAACCCTTCTGGGTCATCTTGGCAAAACGAACCAGGTAAGAATCGGCCCCAACTACTCATTTGAAGACCTCCGCAACTCCCCCGCGATCGTCATTGGCGCGTTCAACAATCGGTGGACGATTGATATGTTGTCGAACCTCCGCTTTGCCTTCGTGATAGACAATGGCGAATACACGATCCGTGAGCAGGTGCCTGGAGGACGGGCCTGGGTCTCTGTCTATAGCAAGGCGCACAAGCTCGAAGAGGATTACGGCATCGTCGCCCGGCTGCTTGACTCGAAAACCGGCCAATTCACCGTTGCCGCTGCGGGCCTCCGCGACAGCGGCACTGAGGCTGCCGGCGAGCTTGCCTCAAACCCGGAGTTTCTTACCGCCGCGCTTCACAGCGCTCCGACTGAATGGCAAAACAAGAACCTGGAGATCATCCTCAAAACCACTTTGACCGACTCAATTCCAGGACCTCCGCAGGTGATTGCAACCTATTACTGGTGATGCAAGCACATCCCTCGTTGAGTTTCTCGCCGAATGCGTTTGGGAAAGAGAGCCGCTGCAGACGCGCGCAATTGGGATCAAGTTCGAATCCCTCCCCCGATCATTGCATGGAGCAGCCGCGGCCTTCGTCCTTATCGAGGGCCACCCGCCGCCAGATGCCTATCCACCTTCTGCTGTAGGCGCAGTAAAGAGTGCGTCAACCTATAGGTTTTGGAACGGCCGGATTGGTGAGTTCCGGCCGTTTGTTTTGTGTGGTTTGTGGAGGGGGTTTTCGGAGGCCTTTTGTAACAGCGCCTGGAGGCCTTATGCAACCTGCTTTTGTGGGGCCGGTGCTGTTTCGTGGATGACGCGGTGGACGGTGGCTCTTGAGACGCCGTGGTCTCTTGCGATCTGGCCCAGGCTGCGGCCGTGCTGGCGATCGCGCTGGATGGCTTCCCGGTCGAGGTCGAGCGGACGGCGACCGATGTGCCGGCCTTCGAGCTTGGCCCAGCGCATGCCGGCCTGGGCACGTTCGATGATGAGGTTGCGTTCGAGTTCGGCGATGGCCCCGATGATGACCACCATGGCACGGCCCAGCGGACCGCCGGTGTCAAGGTTCTCTCTAAGAGAGATGAACTCGACGTTCAAGATGGGCTGGTGCGAGGTCAACAAGGTTGAATATCTGTTCGGCCTGGCCCGCAATCAGCGGCTGCGCCGGATCATCGGCAAGCAGATGCAGCAGGCGCAACTGGAACACCAAGCCGCCGGCAAGGCGGCGCGTGTCTTCGCCGAGTTCCAGTACCAGACCCACAAGAGTTGGTCCTGCTCGCGCCGCGTGGTGGCCAAGGCAGAGTTCCTCGACAAGGGCGAGAACCCACGCTTCGTGGTCACTTCGTTAACCTCCGAGCAATGGGCTGCACAGAACTTATACGAGAAGTTCTACTGTGCTCGCGGAGAGATGGAGAACCGCATCAAGGAACAGATGTGCCTGTTCGCCGACCGGCTCTCGACCGATGAAATGAAAGGCAATCAGCTCAGGCTCTACTTCTCCGCACTGGCCTACACGCTGGTCGAGGCCCTGCGCCGGCTGGCTCTGATGGGTACCGAGTGGGCTCAGGCTCAGGTCGATACCATCCGCCGCAAGCTGTTCAAGGTCGGCGCCATCGTGCGCGTGAGTGTGCGCCGCATCCTGCTGGAAATGAGCTCGGCCTATCCGTGGAAGCGCTTCTATGCCGCGGCTTTCCGCGCTCTGCGATGCTGACCGTCACGCATCGCCCAGAAAACCCACTCCTCTCGGCCGCTGAACCGATCGGCCAGGCGGAGCCGTGCTGAAAATCCACGCCGGGAATCGAAACCAGACCGCAGCAAGGGCGTAAAAAGGTTCCGCCCGACAGTGCCGCCATCAAAACAGCCAATCGAGAGTCCACCACGAACCCAACTGCTCACAGAATCAGGGGTTGTGAGAAATGCGGGTTAGCCCCTGAGGGAAGTTTTTCTTGAACCGACCCGCTACCGGATTCCGGCCTAACCCGCGCCCCGTCATGCAGGCGCAACAAAACCCCGTCCGTCGGGACGGGGTTCGTGTTTGCTTGAGAAGCTGGGTTAGATCCGTTCAGGCCTTGGCGATCTTGCCGGCCTTGATGCAGGCCGCGCACACGCGGATCTTCTTGGGCGCTCCGTTGACCAGGGCCTTCACGGCCTGCAGGTTCACATTCCAGCGCCGGCGCGTGACGTTGTGGGCGTGGGAGATGTTGTTACCAAACTGCGGCCCCTTGCCGCAAATATCGCAAACTTGTGCCATTGTCTTAACTCCAGGATTTTGAATCGCTTCGGGCGCCGGAATCCGGGCCACAGGCGCACACAAGCCCTCAGGGGCGGAGTGCCGAATCTTCAGTATACCTGAAAGCTGGGCGCGGGGGTCAGCAGACCTTAAGGACGGGTTCGCGTTGCACATCTGTGCTCAACGTCCTCGCGAGCGGAAACCGCGCAAAGACGTGAATCAGGCCGCCGCGCGGATCAGACAGGCTACGGAGGATTAGGCAATTCTAGCTGCTCACCTTTGGTAGTAAAGGGATCGGGTATTGGCCGCATATGTTCTCTTTTTAGTCGGTCAAAAATTGCTCTGATTTGGGGTGAGCCAACGTATAGTCGCCCGCGCCTTTCTCCTTGTGGTATCAACAGCCCTGCTGCGACAAGGTTCTTCAAGTCCCTGCTCGCGAGAATGTCATTCAGTTCTGCGAGATTCCGATAACTAGAATTCCTCACTCGAAGTCCCATTGCAGCCGAACAGATCGCGTTGAGGGTTCTTTCCGGAAATCCAAGCTGCTTTATTATCTGATCCGCTTCCAGAAATAAAAGGTCGAGTACTTTCGATCGGCGCAAGATGGTACATGCTTGCCTAAAGTGAGCGGTCAGATTGAATTGAATCCACTCTTTTGTGCTGTTCCGCGGACTCCACGATCCTTGAGCGGTCCTGGCAAGCACCTCATAATATGCCGGAGTATTGCGTCCCAAGTATTCCTCGATTGAGCAGAACTGAGACTCCAGAATCCCGTCGCGAGCAAGGACCAGCGCTTGCAAACATCGGGCCATGCGACCGTTCCCATCTGAAAACGGGTGGATCAAAACGAGATTCAGATGGGCCATCGCGCCCTTTATGAGGACATGGTCGCAATCGTCATCATCACAATTGAGGAAGTCGATCAACTCGGCGACAAGGCCCGGAACGCTTTCAACATCCGGCCCTTCGTAAACGACCTCGCCGGTAGGCTCTTGGCGAACATAGACGGTGCCAGGTCGCCAGTTGCCGGGATGTTTTGACAGATCGTGTTGAAGCATCATGAAGTGGAGGCTTCGGAGAAATCCTTCGTTGTAGACGAAGCTCTTGTCCTTCGCCAACTCAAGAACAAATGTCATTGCAGTCCGGTATCCAGTGACTGCCAACCATGCTTCACGGTCTGCGTCCAGAGGCTCTTCACCTTCGGCCGCCGCAATTGCATCTTCCGCAGTGACGTTGTATCCCTCGATGCTGTTCGATCCTTGGATTGCACGAGCAAAAGTGTCACGGCGAAGCATCCCGGTCCACCTTCTAGGCCTCGCTAAACTGTGACGGAGTTTTTGACGTGCTTCCTCAATCTGGTCGATCACTTCTTTTTCTAAGGTTCCGATTTGAGGAGGCTTAAACAGCATAGAGATACGATATCTTGAATCAAAAAGAAAGTCAAATAATAATTGACTAAAGTATGATAGTATTGTACTATCTTTTTAGAGATAATATGAACCGCTTAAATCTAGCAAAACGCGTTCTAGTAGTATCCGCGCCCGTAGAAGGGAACAGCATTAATTCTATTGTGCGCATGATGGCATAGGGCACTGCCCGAGCGTCAGCTCTTTTACCTGCCCAGCGCAAACCGGCATTTCACCTCATATTTCGATCCTCCCGCCGACAGATGGCTTTCGTACAGCCGGAACTCCGTGGCGAGAAACCGCTCGAAACGCAAGCTCTCGCCTGCCCGTTCCAGGAGCGCGCGCAATTCGCGTCCCCGGTTTCCCGATTTTGACCGCGCCAGCGTAATATGCGGGCGATAAGGGCGGTCTTCTGGTTCGAGGCCGCAAGGCTGAGTAGCGGCTTCAACCCGCTTTTGCAGGGCCACAAGCGCAGGTGACGGCGCGACGCCCAAGAGGAGCACACCGGCGCGTTCGAATACGCCTAGTCCTTCGAAGCCGATCGCGATTGGGGCTGCCTTCACCTCTGACAAACGCGGCAACAGGCACGCGTACTGTTCCTCGGTTGTGTTGCCGAGGAACTGGAGCGTGATGTGCCAGGACTCGGGCGCAGACCAGCGAAGATCGGGCGCGGCGGGCCGCAGCCTGGCGGTGAGCCGCTTGAGCTCGGCCTCCACCGCCTCACCCGGCGGAATTGCAATGAAAAGGCGCATGGAGGGAGTTTACGTGCTGGATCCAGGCAGTGTCTGGTGAATCGGACCCAGAAAACATGTAAAGAGGGACGGATTCAATCACATTGAATTTCAAAGGTTTAGCCACAATAGTCACTGCGAGTAATTACGCCCTTACGGCGCACAATTGTAGGTACTGGGATCGAAAACATGAAGCACATCGCCATCCTCGTCAACCACAAGGACTGCAAGCCTGCAGGGAGCGCCGAAAATGCAGGAAACGCCGAAAAGGGGGCCTCCCTTTTTCGGCTGTGTAACTGTGGTCTCAATGGAATCAATCACTTGGCGGAATTCGCTTCACAGTTCCACAGCCCGCCGGCCTTCATCTCTCGGTGAGAAACGCCGGCTAATACTGGGGCGGTTGCGGCGCCAACGTGGCCGGCCCGTTCAGGGCTTCAGGCGCCGCCAGGATCACGCGGTTGCGGCCCTGCCGCTTGGCCGTATAGAGCGCCCGGTCAGCGGCTGCCACCAGTTTCTGCGGAGTATCCTGCCCGCCTGTAGAGGTGGCTACGCCGGCGCTGATCGTAAGATACGACGGCCCGGGCGAGGCCGGATGCGGGAGGTTCAGGTCCATCACTGCGCGCCGCACCATCTCTGCAATCCGCCGCGCACCTTCAAGGCTGGTGTTGGGCAGAATCATGGCGAATTCTTCGCCGCCGAAACGCGCGACTACATCAATGGCGCGTCTGGCGATGCGATTCATTTCGCCGGCCAGCAATGCCAGGCACACATCTCCGCGCTGATGCCCCAGCGAGTCATTGAGCGCCTTGAAATGATCCACATCGAAAAGAACCAGTGAGAGCGGCGAATCGGAGCGATGGATGCGCGCACACTCTTTTTCGAGTGTCTGATCGAAGCAACGCCGGTTCGCCAGGCCGGTCAGCGCATCCGTTGCCGAAAGACGCGTCAGCTCTTCATTCGCTCGCTTCAGGTCGGCAGTCTTTTCCTCCACCAGGCGCACAAGCTCGAGCTCGCGAGCGTGGATGCGGGCGACGCGAAGACGCAGAAAACCGAAGATGATCAACGTCGGCACAATGAAGCAAAGCAGCAGAAACCACCAGGCCTTATACCACGGCTCCCGAATTGTGAAGTCGTATGCGGCAACACGCCCGCTCCAGTTGCCCAATCCATCGCCAGCCTCAACCTGAAGCTGGTATTGTCCGGGCGCCAGGTGAACAAACTCGAGCTCACGCCGTGTCGTCTCGGTCCAGTCTGATGACTCACCCAGCATCCGGTAGCGGAAGTCAACATTATTCGGCCCCGCGGTGCTGTTCAGCGCGGAGTATTGCACCGACAGGGAATTCGCGCTGGCGCCGAACGACGGATTCCGAAGACCGGAGACATCCGTCTGTCCCGAGAGCAGGCGCGTGAACACCACTTGAGGCGAGGCGATCGTAGTCGCCCGCGGCCTGGGTGTGAAGCGAGAAAGCCCGCCGCTTGTCCCGAACCACAGCGGGCCGTTGTTTGGCTCCTGGGCAAATGCGTTCAAATCGCAGTCGTCCCAGGCCAAGCCGTCGTTCATGTCGTAGTGGCTCCATCGCGAACCGTTCCACATGTCCACGCCATGGTCGGATCCAGCCCATAAACGGCCCGCCGAATCAAAGTCAAGATAGTAGATAATTCCCGTTGTTCCCGTTCGCTGGACGCCTTTCTGAACGCGGATACTGGTTCCCGAGCGATAAACCCGGTCGATGCCTCCACCGTAGCTGTAACCGATCCACAACGCCCCGCCGGGGCCGGCGCCAAGCGCGAGCACTTCCTGATTGCTTAGCCCATCGGCCTTGGTCCAATTGTGCCAATGCCCGTCAATCAATCCAAACAGGCCTTCGGAGCCGCCAGCCCACACCACACCCTCCGAGTCTTCTGTCACAGCCCAGAAAAGTGTTTGGGGAAGCTCGTTCACGCGCGAGAATCTGTCGTAAGGGGGCGATGAAACAAATAATCCCCCATCGGTCGCCGCCCACAGCCGGTGCTCCCGGTCGAACCGGATGGTGAAGGCCCCCTTGCCGGTCAAACCCTGGGCATCTCCGTACCAGTTCACCGTTCCCGTGGCGAGATGCACGCGCGCGATGCCATTGTGAGTTGTGCCGGCCCAGAGATTTCCATTCTGGTCCTTTTGAAGGCTGTGCACGGGCCGATTGGCGAGCGCACCGAGCTGAGTCCATTCCTCGGAAAACTGTTTTCGCACTCCGTGATAAACCCCGGCCTGGGTGGCAACCAACAGCGAACCGTCCGCCTCGGGCAGAATCTCAAAAACAATGTCGCTGCCCAGCCCGCTTCCCGCTGTGTAGGATTCCCACTGGCGATAGCCTCGCCACTGCGCCAGGCCGCGGCCGTCAAGCCCCAGCCAGAGGGATTGCTGGCGGTCCTCAAAGACCGAGTAAACTGCCCCGCGCAATCCGGTTGCGCGGTCGATCCGCTGCCATCCTCGGCGTCTAGAGAGAATCAGTCCGGACGGCGCCGCCAAAATGATGCGGCCCTCGGCATCCAGGCTCGGAGTTCCATTGAGAGCTCCGGCTATGGCAGGTGAGTTTGGCTGGGTGAACTTTGCCTGCCCTGCGGCGCGGACCAGGATCCCGCTCACGGCCCCGCTCACCCACAGATTTCCGTCCCTGTCCTTCTTGATCGCCTGCCACTGATCGGCTGACAGCCCGGCTTCACGTCCCAGAACGGATGTCCCTCCGTGGCCATCAAAGTGACAGATCTCGTCGCCGCATCCATACCAGACGGCGTCTCCATCCAGCAGCACCGAGTGTGCTGCAGGACTCGAAACTCCCTGCGCCCGCGGAACCAGGTGCTGCGAGAACTGCGTCTGTCCCGGATTCGCCGTAAGCTCCACCGGGCCGATATCCGTCGCGAGCCACGTATGGCCTTTGCCGTCGGCCTGAATTCCCTCCGTTTCGCTCACCGACGAGAAACTCCCGGCCACCTGGCTGAATCGATTTCCTATAAGCCGATAAAGGCCAAACTGCGCACCCACCAGCAACGAACCGTCGGGCGCGTCGCCAAATGAAACGTCGAGGGCCAGAGGAATGCCTTCGGAGGGGCCGAAATACTCAAAATGATCGCCGTCATAGCGGAAGATGCCGTTTTCGGTATTCACCCAGATAAAACCTTGCTGACCCTGGAAAATCTCCCTGACGGCAAGGTTGTTGAGCCCCTCGGCAGCGCCAAGATAGCGAAAGCTGTATTCCTGTGCGCTGAGGGTGGCACCTGCAAAAAGTGCGACAAGTCCGCAGGCAAGGGCAGGCAACCCCTGTCGCAGCCACTCGAATCTCGCAGGGCTCGTGCGGCTCCTAACTTTTCGTGAGCCTCTTATTCCGGTACACGATCCTCTTTTCAGATGAAATAAACGCATGGGGACTAAAGTCTTCAGTACTACAAAAAATCCAGCCAGGAGCCAATTCTGCTCCGGGTTGTAGTTTTTTCCCGTCATGAGTCCATGGCTTCTCCTTGCGTTGGGACGCAAGGTTTGGTCATGGCCCATTCGCTCGATAGCAAGCCTCCCTGGCCTGAAAGATGGAAAAGGTTAAGCAAAAACAATGCTTGCATCGCTGCGTCGAATCCTGAGATTACGTGCCGCGAAGCTGCGGTCATTGTTTTGCCAATCGTTGCGAGCCCCTGGGGGCGGGTTTCAGCGGCTTGAGCGCGCCCAGACGAGTTCCGGTATCACCGCGATAACAACTTGATGTACAAAGAGGTGACGCGCCTTAAATCTGTCTCCGACACTGACTCGCTGCCGCTACTACCTGGGGCCGCGCGAGAAGATACCCTTCATTTCGCTGCTATTTTACTATGGCGTTCCTTTGACCGTTTCATCATCTTTTTACCTTTTTCAGAACCCGGTTCCACCGTATGCACCTGCCTGGTGAACCAGGCGAAACGAAGCCGTTGAATCGTTAACTGAATCAGTGATACGCCTAACCCTACGCTGAAACCCGCTCGAGTTCCCTCACCACGCGTTCCAGCTCCTCCACGATTTCGTTTGTGCTTGAGCTCTTTAAGACCGCCAGTAACTCGTTGAAGTACCAGAGCTGATCGTTGCGCCCGCGCTTGAAACGACGCCAGATCTCCTCGCCAATCCTCCGATAGTCGGTCAGAATCGACTGCGCGTTATAGAGTTTGTCGGCCGCTGAAATCAACTGCACATCGCGCGGCTCATGGCGCAGCCGGGCTAGATACGTTTTCTTGCGTTCCTCCCATGGCTCTTTGTTGCTCGAGTCCTCGGCCAGCGTGTCAGAGAGTCCCTCCACCATCCGCGCAACGTTCGATCCAAAGTTGAATTCAACGTCTCTGAGCCGCGGCTCGCCGCCGTAATCCTCCACGGTATCGTGAAGCAGCGCGGCAATCACCATATCCTCGGTCACCGGAAAATCCACGCGCCCCGATTCGCCCATCACCAGCGACGCCACACCCAGCAGATGCGCCATGTACGGAATCTCTGTTCCCTTGCGCCGCTCGATATGGAGGGTTCGCGCGTAATCCACCGCGCGCGTAAACCGCTCGCCGAGGTGCAGGGGCTCGCTGCTCTGGTCCGCTGGTTTTCTGCTTGACTCGCTCATATTCTCCTTAACTGATCGACTATATCAGCGGGCGATCACGGTTCAGGAGGTCGCCAGAAAAAGGTCTGTCACCGAATGAAGATCGCAAGAAACATCCCTCAGGGGCTGAAGCCCGACCTTGAAAGGAAGCGCTTGCGGCACGAGTAAACTCGTGCCCTGATACACAACTCCGTTCCGAAGACTTCCTTCGGAAAGCTGTAAAGTCGTGCCCTGACACCTCGTGCGTTTGACTTGACACTTCGTGAACCTGACACCTCTTGCGCATCTTTGGGGTTCATCCTCATCCTGCAATGTCCGAAACTTTCAAGCTTACTCAGAGCCCAGCTCCGGATCGCTGAAAAGCTCGGCCTGCATTTCATCTTCGGGATCGAAAAAGTTGCTCAAGCCAACGCCAACCAGGCGGTACAGTTGCCGCGCACCCAGATTCACGCGGTCCCTGAGCCGCAGCGCAATGCTGGTGAGTTCGTCACACGTCGCCGGAGGCGAAGGCGGCGTCAGGCTCCGGGTCAAGATTCTGAAATCGCTTGTCTTTAGCTTTAGAACCACGGTCCTGGCTACGCGCGTCTCTTTACGCGAAGATTCCCAGGTCTTTTCCGCAAGTCTCCGGATCAGCGGCTCTGTTTCAGATAGAGGCACATCTCGCTCAAATGTGTCTTCGGCTGAAATCGACTGCGTCGGCCGGTCGGGAACCACCGGGCTCAGGTCGATGCCGCGCGCCAGTTGGTAAAGCCGCTGCCCATGCCGCCCGAAGCGCCTCTCAAGCTCCGCGATCTCAAAAATGCGCAAATCGCCCACCGTTTTGACGCCCATCTCCGCGAGCCGCGACTCCGTCACTTTGCCCACCCCCGGCAAGCGCCCAACCGGCAGCGGCGGCAGAAACCTGTCGATGTCTTTGGGCTGTATTACGAATAATCCGTTCGGCTTGCGCCAGTCGGACGCAATCTTCGCCAGAAACTTGTTGGGCGCCACGCCGGCGGATGCGGTCAGATTCAGCTCCTCCCAAATCTGTGCCCGGATGGCGAGCGCAACGCGAGTTGCAGTCGCGAGGCCGGTCTTGTTCTCGGTTACGTCGAGATACGCTTCGTCGAGCGACATCGGCTCAATCAGGTCGGTATGCCGCTTGAAGATCTCGCGGGTCTGCCTGGAAACGGCACGGTATCGCGTGAAGTCGGGAGGAACAATGATGGCCTCAGGACAAAGGCGTTCGGCTCGGATGGCCGGCATGGCCGAGCGAACTCCAAACCGCCTCGCCTCATAGGACGCAGCGCAAACCACTGAGCGGTTCCCCCGCCATGCAACCACCACCGGCTTGCCGCGCAGCTTTGGATCGTCACGCTGCTCCACCGACGCGTAAAAGGCGTCCATGTCGACGTGGACAATCTTGCGCTGTGCCATTCTGGATGGATTGTAAGCCTCCTCAAACGACGGCCTGACTCGTTCAAATTTCAGTAAATCGGTTTCCTGCAAACTAGTAAATCGCTTTCCCAAAAACGCCAGGCAAATCGATTGATTTGCTAGTCATTTTGCTGCTATAGTCCTGCATTAGTCGTATCGTGAACTTAAGATAGACGGCGTCGGAAACCGTTTTCCGCAACGCGATTCTACGTCGAAACGTCGCGAAATCTTGCAAGCTCAATCATTTTGACCCTAGGCCAGGGCGCTCCGTATTGGCAGTTCCTGGAGAAAACGTTGTCAGTAGTAGGCCGCAACTCCATTCCGGCCACGGTCAGGCAGCATGTCAGGCCCCCGCTGGTGCATCGCAAGCCCACCATGAGGGACGTTGCGCGTCTGGCGGGCGTGGGTACCATGACCGTTTCGCGTGCGCTCAGCGGCCACTCGTACGTATCTACCGAGTCAAAGCAACGGGTGCTTCGCGCTGTCGACCAGTTGAGCTACCGCCCCAATGAACTTGCCCGGGCCTTCCGCGGCCAGCGCAGCCAATCGATCGGCCTCATTCTCCCCTGCCTCAACGAGCCTTTCTTTGCCACCTGCGCTCATGCGGTCACGTCGGTGGCCAAGGAACACGGCTACTCGGTGATTATCACCACTTCGGCCGAAGATACCGACACCGAGTATGCCGAGGCAGAGCGTATGCTGGAGCGCCACGTCGACGGTCTTGTTGTGATCCCCTCAAGGTTCCGCCGGTCGCGGCTTACCCGCACCCTCTTCGGCAAAACGCCTGTGGTCACCTTTGACCGCCCCGTCCCCGATCCCTCTCTTGACGTGGTCCTTGTCCAGAACACCGCCGGCGCGCGCCGCATTGTCGAGCACCTTATCGAACACGGTCACAAGCGCATCGCCTTTCTCGGCCTCAGCCGCTCGCTTTTTACCATCAATGCGCGCTTCCTCGGTTACCGGCGGGCCATGCAGGACGCGGGACTCGAACCCGACTCCGCCTTCGATTGCAAAACCGAACCGGTCACCGTGCAGGTTCTCAAAAAGATGCTCGCGAGCGCCCATCCGCCCACTGCGCTCTTCACTTCGAATACGATAGTCACGCGTCACGCCCTGAACGCAGTCGCGCGCCTCGGCCTGAATATTCCCAACGACCTCGCCCTCGTGGGATTCGACGACTTCGACATGGCCGAGGTCACTTCGCCCCCGCTCACCGTAGTCCGGCAACCGGCTTACGAGATGGGCCGCGCTGCAACCAGCCTGCTCTTTGATCGCATCACTCGCGGCGAAACACCCCAAATTGGCAATCGCATCGTGCTACCCGTAGAGATTGTCCTGCGCAATTCCTGCGGCTGCAAACACAGCGCCCCGGTTGTCATTCACTCCTGCAATTGAGCATCGTTGTGCCGGCGCTGCCGAAATGCGAATACCCGCGCCCTTCTTCGGCTTCTGTTTTCGACTCGCAGCGGGAGTGTGTGGTAGAAATGCTAACGATCCCAATTAAGACCGATACTTCGAGGATCTTGCGGCGGTTCAAATGGCGCATGGCGGTGACAACCGGGTTCTTACATTCGATGTTGGCGGCAGCCATATTTCGGCGGCTCTGTGTTTCGGTGACGATCTGAGCCTTGGGCCAGTCGCAAGTGCGCATTACGGAGATATCACCACCAGCGACGGTTTCGTCGGTCTTCTCTATGACCTGGCCGCGAAGGCCACCGGCGGCAACGTCTCCGGCATCGGCGCAACTCTCGCGGTTCCCAGTCCCTTCGACTTCGAAGCCGGCGTCAGCCTGATGCGCCACAAGCTCCAATACTTATACGGATTTGACCTTCGTCACGCGCTCGCCGCGCGACTTGGATCGGATCCCAACCGGATTCGCTTTTTGAACGATGCCGACGCTTACCTGCTGGGCGAAGTGGGCGCCGGAGCCGCAAAGGGCTTTGCCCGCGCAATCGGACTCACTCTCGGCACCGGCATCGGCTCCGCATTCGCCGTCGATGGCAGGCTCACCACCACCGGTCCCGGCGTTCCCAAAGACGGCGAGATTTGGAATGTGCCGTACGAGAACGGAATTGTGGAGGATTTTGTCTCCACTCGCGCCATCGCCGGCAATTACGGCCGGCGCACCGGAAAAACGATCTCAGTGGCCGAGATTGCCGCCGCCGTGACCAACGATTCTGATGCGCAGGAAGCATTTGCCGAGTTCGGGCATCATCTCGGGCAGGTCATCGGTTCGCTGCTCGCCGATTTTCGCGCCGATGTCGTCGTGCTCGGCGGAGGCATCTCCCGCTCCGCGGATCTCTTTTTGCCCATTACCCGCGCCGAGATTCCCAATCGCACATTGCAAATTCGCGTCTCCGAACTGCTCGATCGCGCGCCGCTCGTGGGTTGTGCAGTAGCTACCTTCGCCGCCCTGCGCGACGCCAAATCAGCCCATGCAGACGGCTCAAGCTGACCATTCAGGTGAGCGGCGAATTGCGACAACTACCTGCAAGCCGCTCGCTCTCCTCTATTCACTGTTCCACTTTGCTCATACCGGAGCTTTTCAAATGAATCCAAGTTGCCTTGCCTGTTTCCTTTCGCTGCGCCGCATCGGCCGGCTGCTCTCCATTGCATTTCTGTTTGCTCTTTCGCCGGTTCTGCTCGCCGCAAAAACCGTCGTTTTCTGGCAGCCGGGATTTCCCACCGTCGACAGCGATCCGGTTGACCGCAATGCGCTCAGCCAGGCCGTGGCCGGCGCCGTATTCGCCGATCTCAAAGCTCTCAACGATCCCGCCACGCTTGACGGCGTCGATCTGCTCGTCTTGCCCTACGGCTCGGCTCTGCCCGCAGATGCGTGGAAAGCCATCCGCGCATATCTGCACGCTGGCGGCAACCTGCTGGTGATTGGCGGCCAGCCGCTGCGTGTGCCAGTCACACAGGCAGATGGCAAATTCGTGCAGGACGCGGCTCAGGATACCTACGCGCGCGTTCTCGACTTCAACCACACCCACCAGGTTCCCGTTTCATTGTCAACCAGTTTTGCCTGGAAGCGCGGCTACGCCTTTGCTCGAACGCCACAAGTTCGCGCGCGCCGATTCTTTGCCGTCGAAGGCCATCTTGACGGACTCGGTTACATGGTCGACTCCACCGGCCTGCTCGCGGCAGCTCCCGCAATTGTGGCCGATTATGGATGGGGACCGATGCAGGGCAGCCGGGTGGTCGCTCTCGACTTCGATCCCGAGCCCGGCTACTGGCAAAGCTCAGACGGAATTGCCCTGGTTCAGCAGGCGGCGCTCTACGCGAGACAGGGCGCGACGATGTTTTCGGTTGAGTTGCAGTTCTCGGCCATCCGC
The DNA here is from genome assembly GCA_963808695.1 of uncultured Acidobacteriaceae bacterium. Classification (GTDB taxonomy): domain Bacteria; phylum Acidobacteriota; class Terriglobia; order Terriglobales; family Acidobacteriaceae; genus Telmatobacter. The sequence goes on along the minus strand of CAWEHF010000015.1, from coordinate 95,162 downwards.
CCCGGCGAGACGCCCCAAATCATGGTTCATCTGCGCAGCCCGCACCTGGACAAAACTCACGCGAAAGTCAGCGGCGAAGTCAAAGTCCAACTCCGCTCTGAAAGTGGCCTCGTCGATTCGGTCACGCTTCCCGTTGCCGATGCCGCAACGGCCAATCTGCCTGTTCCCTTCAAAAGCGACCTCGCCCCCGGCTTCTACACGGTCTCCGCGACCTTCAGCGCAGGCGGCACGTTCAGAGAGTTCTATCAAAACGGCTTCTGGGTTCAGCCGGATTCGGCTGTCAATTCCGGCCCGGTGCTGGGCGTGCATGGCGACTTCCTCACTGAGGATGGCCAGCCCTTTCTGCCCGTCGGCACCAACTACTTCACCACCGAAGGTAACGGCTGGGACTTTTCAGGGCCGCGTAATGCGTGGGTGTGGGAGAAGGATTTTGCCGAAATGGCGGCGCACGGAGTGAGCTTTGTGCGCACCGGCGTCTGGTTCCCGAACACCGGCTTCGTCGACAAGGGTGGCGGAGTGAATCAGCGCTTCCTGCGCAACCTTGAGGCCTATCTGCTGAGCGCGCAGCGGCACAGAATCGCGGTCAACTTTACCTTCTTAGCCTTCACGCCGAAGTACGACGGCTCGCTGCGCGGTAAGAAGCCCGAACCGCAGGTGCCGAATCCCTACCTCGATCCCGCATCTCTCGCCACTGAAAAGGCCTACGTCCGGTCGGTCGTCGATCGCTTCAAAGACGTCCCTTTTCTCTCCTACGACCTCATCAACGAGCCCAGTTTCTCGAATCCCTACCATGTGTTTCAGGGCAGCTACCCCAACGGCGACCCAGACGAAACCGTGGCCTGGCACAAATGGCTGAGCCAGAAATACGACGGCAACCTCGATGCCCTGGCGAGCGCCTGGCGCGTTCCGCCCGACCGGCTCTCGAGCTTCGACGCCGTTCCCCTGCCCAGGCCGCAGGATCTTTCGGTCGATGGCAGCAATCCGGATAATCGATATGGCAACCCGGACGAGGTTCGCGCCCTCGATTACAACTTGTTTGCGCAGGAGATGTTCAGCGATTGGGTTCGTTCCATGGTTGCGCTCATTCGCGGCACGGGCAGCAAACAGCTGATTGATGTGGGACAGGATGAGGGCGGCGTGACCGACCGCGTCCTGAACCAGTTCTACGGCAGCGCCGGTGTTTCATTCACCACCAATCACACCTACTGGCAGGACGATGCCCTGTTGTGGGATTCAGTCGCAGCCAAACGCGTGGGCCAGCCCAACATCACCGGCGAAACCGGCTACCAGCCGGTGTGGGCTCCCGACGGCACGTGGCACTACGACGAACTCACCGGCCTCGGCCTGATTGAGCGCAAATGGGCCCTTGGCTTTGCCGCGGGCTCGAGCGGCGCCCTGCAGTGGGATTGGTCGCGCGGAGGCGACTTTGGCATGCAGCGCAGCGACGGTTCGGCGAAAGTGTGGGAGCGCCAGATGCAGGCGCTTGGGGAATTTGCTCGCCAGGCCGCGCCGCTGGCGACCGGCATCGAGCTGCCCCAGGTTGCGCTGGTCCTGCCCCAGTCGTTCCAGTTGTCGGTTGGCAACGCTTTCGCTCTCCAGGCGCAGCAGACCGCCGTTCGGGCGTTCTATGGATACGCGCGCAGCCAGGCCTATTCGGTTGGCGAATACCAGATCGATCAGCTCGGTTCGCCGAAACTCATCCTGCTTCCATCGCCTTTCGGACTCACTGACTCAGCCTGGCAAGCGATTCTCGATCGCGTGAACGATGGCGCCGTCCTTCTTGTTACCGGCCCCTTTGACGGCGACGCTCACATGCATCCCACCGGCAGGCAGTCTGCCATCGGCCTCGATTATCAAACTGTGCCGCTTACCGAACGCGATCAACTGATGCGCTTTCCCGGCGGAGACGAGAAGCTTGTCTTCTCAGGCAGCAAGACGACTTATCTCAACCGTGCCGTTTTGTCCGATGGCACTAGCTGGGGTGAGATCTCCCTCGGCCGCGGAAAAATCCTCTTTGCACCACTTCCCATCGAGCTCAACGACAATCTTGCCGCAGTGGGCGATGTCTATCGCTATGCGCTCAATGCCGCCGGCGTAAGTCCCGTTTATTCCACCTCAATCTCCGATCCCGGCATCCTCATCTGCCCCACGCTGTATCCTGACGCGACTCTCTATGTCGTCACCTCCGAAACCAACCGGAAGCAGGTCGATTTCACCGATCTGCGCAGCGGCAAACACCTGACTGGCTCGCTTGAGAGCGGCGAGGCGGCGATTGTTCTCATCGGCAAAGACGGCAAGCTGATCTCGTCTTACAACTGGTCCGGAGAGTAACCCCAGTGAATTGAGACCTTTAGCCTGGATTCCTACCGCAACTTCTCATTGCAAATGAGCGCGGCGGCAACTGTGTCGCGCAATGGCGACGGCACAATAAATCCGGTGTTAGAATGGCCGCCAGCATTCCGAAGCCGCGTGTGAACCGCGTCTGTGTAAACGCATTCAAAATGGAATGCACCTGAACGTCTCGAGGCAGGCCTTATGAGAATCTTTTGTCGGTTGGTGACTCTTGCAACAGTTGCGGCAGTGTGCCTGTGGATTGCAGCTTGCGGCAGCTCGGGCGGTGGCGGCACAACCACGGGGCCGGCGCCCTCCATCACCAGCTTTACAGCAAGCCCGGCCGCTATCAATTCCGGTCAAAGCTCGAACCTTACGGGCGTCTTCACCGGCGGTACCGGCGTCATTACGCCGGGCAGCATCTCCGCGACCAGCGGTACAGCGGTGAGCGTCAGCCCGATAGCCACAACCACCTATACCCTCACCGTCACAGCGACCAACGGAACACAAGCCACCTCGACGGCAACGGTTACCATCAATCCCCCTCCCGCCATCACCAGCTTCACGGCCAGTCCGGCTACCATCACGGCCGGTGGAAACTCCAGCCTGACCGCGGTTTTCACTGGCGGCACGGGCGTCGTTACGCCGGGCAATATCTCCGTGACCAGCGGCACGGCGGTCTCGGTCAGCCCCACCACCACAACTACCTATACGCTCACGGTGAGCGGCTCCGGCGGACCCACCGTCACATCAACCGCAACCGTCACGGTCGTACTCGCGCCCGCCATCACCAGTTTCGTCGCTTCTCCCACATCCATCGCGCCAGGAGCTAGTTCCGATTTGACCGCGGTCTTTACTACGGGCGGCGCGGGTGACACTGGCATCATTACGCCAGGCAATCTTCAGATTTTCAGCGGCCTCCCACTCATAGTCAGCCCGACCACAACCACCACCTACACGCTTACGGTCACCAATGCGGCCGGCACATCAGTGACGAAGATGGTGACCGTGAATGTTGTTCCGCCTCCCGCCATCGCCAGCTTCACCGCCAGTCCGGCTACCATCACGGCCGGTGGAAGCTCCAGCCTGAACGCGGTCTTCTCAGGCGGCACCGGCGTTGTTACACCCGGCAACATCACCGTGACCAGCGGCACGGCGGTCTCGGTGAGCCCGACCTCGACAACCACCTACACGCTTACGGTCACGAATGCTGAAAACACAACAGCTACCGCGACGACAACGGTTACCGTCAATCCCGCCATCACCAGCTTCACGGCCAATCCGGCCACCATCACGGCCGGTGGAAGCTCCAGCCTGACGGGCGTCTTCTCCGGCGGCACCGGGGTTGTTACGCCGGGCAACATTACCGTGACCAGCGGTACGGCGGTCTCGGTGAGCCCGACCTCGACAACCACCTACACGCTTACGGTCACGAATGCTGAAAACACAACAGCTACCGCGACGGCAACGGTTACCGTCAATGCCGCGCCCGCCATCACCGTCACTCCCAGTAGTGCCGTCATCGGAAAGCAGGTGCAATTCACTGCAACCGCGAGTAATTTCGGCACCACGAGCACCGCGGTCACCTGGACGGTTTCGGCCCCGTCGGGCAGCAGCCTCAGTCCCGGCGATATCAGCTCGACGGGGCTCTACAACACGCCTTACCCGGCGCCGCCAACCGTGACGGTAACTGCCACCAGCACGGCATTGCCGACAGTGAGCGGCAGTGTATCTGTCACGCTGAGTGAGCCAGGAGGCGCGAGTGGCCCGGCCCTGACCGTTGATGCCGGCGACCAGACCCATGCTATCAGCCCGTATATTTACGGATGGAACGGATATGCGTCCAACGCTGCCGCGGCACAGAAGGCCAACATCACCATCGATCGTTTTGGCGGCGACGCAACCTCGCTGTATAACTACCAGCTCGACGTAACTAATGCCGGCAGCGATTGGTACTTTCAAAACGGGGTCGGCAACACCGGCCAGCAGGCCACCAGCCAGTTCAACGAGCAGGTCATAGGCGACGCCGCAATTGGGGCCAAGACCCTGGGCACCATGCCCGTGGAAGGCTACATTGCAAAGGACGGCACGTCTTGCAGCTACACGGCCAAGGCCTTTCCGCAGCAGTACTCTTTTGACCCCTACGACTCAAACTGCGGCGACGGCATGTACCCCGAGGGAGTCGCTGGCTGCACCAGCTCCACGGGGTGCAACATCCCCGATCCATCAGACGAGGCCACTGTTTCCGGTACTCCCGCCGGCCCCACGTGGGACGGCGGTTGGGTCGCTTACCTGGTGCAGACCTTCGGCACGGCGGCCAATGGCGGCGTATTTTCCTACGACCTTGACAACGAGCCCGCCTGGTGGGACGGCGAACATCGCGACGTGCATCCCAACCCTTCCTCCTACGACGAGGTCACAAACAACGGGATTGCTACTGCGCAGGCCGTCAAGACTGCCGATCCTACCGCCCACGTGAACGGCCCCGTGGTGGACTATTGGTGGAATTACTTCTATTCCAAGAAAGATATCGAGTCCGGTTGGAACTCTGGCATCGGTTGCTACCAACCCTGGAGCAATCCGGTTGACCGCGAGGCCCACGGCGGCGTTCCGTTCATCGAGTATTACCTGCAGCAGTTCAATGCTGCCTCAACTACTTACGGCGCGCGCCTGCTCGACTACCTCGACTTGCACACTTATTTTGCCGGCACATACAACGGCAACGGCGTGGGACTGACCACCGCCGGAGACACACAGGAGCAGGAAGTCCGCTTGAACTCCACGCGCGTCTTGTGGGATCCAACCTATACCGATCCCAACTATCCGCAGCCGAACTACACCACAGACCCGAACTACACCACGAGCTGCAACGTTCCGCTGCAGGCTCCTCAGTTGATTCCCATGGCGCAGGCCTGGGTGGCCAAGGACTACCCCGGCACCAAAATCGCCTTTACCGAGTTCAACTGGGGCGGGCAGGAGAACGTAAACGGCGCAGTGGCGCAGGCCGACATTCTTGGCATCTTCGGCAAATACGGGCTCGATCTCGCCACTCTCTGGGGCCCTCCCGATCCCACAACCCAGGTTCCGGGTCTGATGGCATACGAGATTTACCGCAACTACGACGGCGCTAACTCAATGTTTGGGGATACGGCGCTGAACTCGAACAGCGCCAACCAGGCGCAGCTCTCGGTCTACGGCGCGCTCCGCAGCAAGGACAACGCCATCACCGTCGTCGTCATCAACAAGACCTACGGGCCGCTCACTGCAACGCTCTCGCTTGAGAACTTCACCTCCACGACCGGGACCGCGCAGGCCTTCCAGTACAGCAACGCCAACATCAACGCCATCGTGGCGCAGCCGACCGTCACCGTTACTCCGCCCTCGGGGGGCGGAACAACCAGTACCATCAGCTACACCTTCCCGACTCAGTCAATCACGTTGTTTGTAGTTCCAAATTAGAGTCTGTTATTAACTTTCGCGTAGACCGGGAAAGTTAATAGCAGACTCTGGACACCAGCAGGAGCCGGCTCAGTTATCCGGCAGGCTCGCCGCTTTGGCGAGCGCGTGCAATTGAAACCCTGGAGGCGCCGATGTGAAATTCTTTGATCGGTTTGTGACTCTTGCAACGGTTTCGGCGGCATGCGTGTGGCTTGCAGCCTGCGGCAGCAGCTCGGGCGGTGGCGGCACAACCACCGGGCCGGCGCCCTCCATCACGAGCTTTACGGCAAGCCCAACGACCATCAATTATGGTCAAGGCGCGAGCCTCACGGGCGTGTTCTCGGGAGGTACGGGTGTCATCACGCCCGGCAATCTAGCCGCAACCAGCGGCGTCGCAGTGAGTGTCAGTCCTGCAGCCACAGGTACCTATACCCTCACCGTCACCGCTACCAACGGAACTCAGGCTACCGCTGCGGCAACAGTTACCGTCAATCCCATCATTACGATCACTCCCAACACCGCCGTCATCGGAACACAGCAGCAGTTCACTGCGACCGCGAGTGGTTTTGGCACCACGAGCTCCGCGGTCACCTGGACGGTCGCAGTGCCCTCGGGCAGCAGCCTCAGTCCCGGCGATATCAGTTCCACCGGCCTCTACAACACGCCTTACCCCGCGCCCGCAACGGTCACAGTCACCGCAACCAGCACGGCGCTGCCCACGGTAGGCGGCAGTGCAACAGTCACGCTCTCCGCACCGTCCACCGCAACCGGCCCGGTGCTCGCGGTCGACGTCAACACCCCCAACACGCCCAGCGAGAATCCCCACTCCATCAACCCGTACGTCTACGGCATGAACGCGTATGTCCTCGACTCGGCCTCGCAGGCAACCGCGAATCCCTCCATCACGCGGTGGGGCGGCGATAACACTTCGCGCTACAACTACAAGAACTTCTGGTCCAACACCGCCGCCGACTGGTACTTCGAGAATACCGAGGGAACCGGCATGCCCGGCGATGGAACCTTCAACGACTACGTAGCCACCGTCCACTCTGGTGGGGCAAACGTACTCGGCACCGTGCCGGTCACCGGTTGGGTCTCAAACGGCCAAAACGCCTGCGGTTATCCGCAGACATTGTTTCCAAACCAAATGGGCGGGAACGGCAACCCGGCCTTTACCAGCGACAACAACGAGCAGTGCGGCTGGGGCTTGTACCCCGATGGCGTCAACGGCTGCAACAGCACCAACGGCTGCGCCATCCTGGTCGACAACACAACTGCCGATCCCACGGCTGCCGCGCAGGAAGCTGAAATCACCAGCATTCCCGCGCCTCCTCCCGACATCACAGACGCCTCTACTCCTGCGCCGGGTTCATCGCCGGAAACAATGACTGCGTGGGCAAATAACACCTGGACCGGCGGATGGGTCAACAGCCTCGTCAATACTTCGGGAATCGGGCCCGGCAGCAGCAGCAGCAGCGGCGTTCAGGTGTGGGATCTCGATAACGAGCCCACCTGGTGGAGCGCCACGCAGCACGACGTCCACCCCTACCCGTTCACCTACGATGAGGTCACCAATCACGGCATCGGCACGGCGCTGGCCGTCAAGACTGCCGATCCCAGCGCGCAGGTGAGCGGCCCGATCATCGATTGGTGGTGGGGCTACTTCTATTCCATGCAGGACATTTGGAGCGGCTGGGGCAGCGGCGCTCCCTGCTACGAGCCCTGGAGCGATCCAACCGACCGCGAAGCACACGGAGGCACGCCGCTCATCGAGTACTATCTGCAGCAGTTCAATAACTACTCGCAGCAGTATGGCATTCGCCTGCTGGATTACGTCGACATTCACGGCTACTTTGCGCCCGATTACCCGGCGGGCAGCGGTAATTCCGTGGCCCTCACTACCGCAGGCGACACGCAGGAGCAGGTCGCCCGGCTCAACTCCACGCGCGTCTTCTGGGATCCCACCTACACCGACCCGAACTATACGCAGCCGAACTACGTCACAGACTCGAACTACACAACCAACTGCTCGGTTCCGCTTCAGGCGCCGCAGTTGATCCCCATGCTGAAGACATGGGTTGCCAACGATTACCCCGGCACCAAAACGGCGATTGACGAATACAACTTCGGCGGGTTGGAGTCGATCAACGGCGCCGTTACCCAGGCCGACATTCTGGGAATTTTCGGCCGCGAGGGACTCGACCTGGGAGCCTTCTGGCCCACAACCAACTACAACCAGCAGATACCAAGCAACTACGCTTTCGCCATGTATCGCAACTACGATGGCAAAGACTCGATGTTCGGCGATGTTTATCTGTCGGCGACCAGCAGCGCCTCGGGAGCAGATGCCGAGGGACAGCTCGCCGTCTACGGCGCACAGCGCAGCTCAGACAACGCCATCACCGTGATGGTGATCAACAAAACCTACGGCTCGCTGACGTCCACTCTGTCGCTTGAGAACTTTACCGCCAACAGCAACACAACGGCGCAGGTGTATCAATACAGCAACGCCAACATCAACGCCATCACGCAGCAAACAGCCGTGACCGTCACTCCGCCATCGAGCGGCGGAACAACCAGCACCATCAGCTACACATTCCCGGGCCAGTCGATTACGCTGCTGGTCATTCCGCAATAGCGGCTAAGATGGGCACAAAAAAGTACAGCCCGGGCTCTTGCCCGGGCTGTTGGTTTTGCAACAGATGATCTGTCGGTATTAGATGCCGACGCCGAACTCGCTCGCCTGCTGCTCACCGGCGTTGGTGTAGAAGTCATACGGCGTGCGCCGCTTGAACTTCGACCGGCTCCGCAGTTCCGCACCCAGAAAGATACCCAGCGCAGCCACAGCCATACCCACTGAAAACCACGTGATCACCCGCAATGTATGCGAGTCCCGCTTCTCCATTTCGGGCGTCTCTTCGCAGTGTGTGAGCGGCTCGGCTTCAATCGACATGGCGCTGCCTCCGGATGCACCCATGATAACGCACAACATGCTTCGCTGGCCCGCAGGATGGGACACGTAAGTTACAAGACAGTTACTCTAAAGTTGCAATTTGGGCGATCCACGCCGATTTTTCCATTTCGGGAAGAAAACTTGACCGGATTGAATTCGTCGCCAGGGTTAGCAATTCCGCGCGGCTGAATCCCTGTATCTCCGCGGCCAGCTTGTATTCATTCGCCACATTCGAGCCGAAAAAGGCAGGATCGTCGGAGTTGAGCGAGACAAGCAGACCTTGATCGAAGTAATGGCGCAGCGGATGGCCGGCAAACGACGCGCAAACGCCCGTCTTCACATTCGAAGTCGGGTTCAGCTCCATCCCGATCTGCCGGGCCTTCAACTCATCCATCAGCGCCTGGTCGCGGATCGCCGAAAGCGCGTGCCCGATCCGCTCCGATCCGATCGACAGCGCCTCCCATATTGCTTCAGGCCCCGTGGTCTCGCCTGCATGATTGGTGAGCCGCAGCCCGGCCTCGCGCGCCTCGGAATACAGTGCGCGAAACGGCTCCGAACCGGCGCTTCGCTCGTCGCCGCCCAGCCCGATCCCAATGATTGAAGGATATTTTCCGCGCATCTCAGCAGCCTTGCGGAAGACCCGCTCCGCCTCGGGCACCGTGAAATGCCGCACCGCGTCGAAGATCCAGTAGAGTGAGAGCCCTAGCTCGCGCGCTGCCCGGTCCCGCGCCCGCTCCAGCCCCGCAAAAATCGGCTCGAAGCACGCCGGATCGTGATTGCGCCACATATAGATGACGCCTACCGAGATATACACCTCGGCATGGACCACCCCTTGCGCGACGAGTTGCTGCATCATGCGCCAGGCAATCAGCTCGTAGTCTTCGGCCGCCTTGAGCCGCCGCGTGACCGCCTTGAATGCCTCAATGAACCCGGTGAAATCGGTGAATTGGTAGATGGCGTCGGCTTCGGCTTGCGTCAACGGAGTCTCGTCGTGGCGAGCGCTCAGCTCAACCAGAGTCGAGGGCAGAATGGTGCCTTCGAGGTGTAAATGCAGTTCAGCCTTCGGCAGCCGGCGGATGAACGCGCTCAACTCGTCCTGTTCGGAACCCATACGCTCTGTCTCGCCTGATCTTACTCGCTCTTGATCGTCGTCGCGTGGTTGTGCACGAACGTGATCGTCCACTTCTTGCCCGCCTGGTCGTAGGTTACCGTCCGGTTGCCCTCGGCGCCGCCATCGGTCTCAATCTTCTGCCCGATTGCCATGCGCGTCTCGAGTTCGCTCATCCCGGGCTTAACCTGGTGCGCGTCAATCGACGCCCATACATCCTTTGGCCAGTTGTCGTAGATGGTGTGCGGATCGTCGTAGTAAAACAGCAGGTCGCAGAAGTACTGCTCCTGGCTTCCCTGGATCACCCCGATCGGCGTTGCATCCAGATCGGTACTGCCCGGCAGAGTAAACACTGCAAACGCCTGCAGGCTGCCATGATCGATTCCGTCGTCTTCCTGAGCCGGCGGCACAGCCTTGATCACTTTCTTGATGTCGAGCCTCTGCGCCGAAGGGAGCAATCCGATCTTTTTCGCAAACACCACGCGCCCGCCCTCATAGGGGTAGTAGGGCATCGTGTAGCCGTTCTTCATCCACACGTTTGTGCCCTGTAGTTTGACCGCGTCGTCGAACGATGTCATGAACATCTGGCGCACAATCGCCACGTCGTCCGGTGTCAGGTTCTGCTCGGGATTGTTCTGGGTCTCGACGCCGGGGTTGCGCCGGTGTTGCCACACGACAAACAAATAAATGCCGCCGATGGCGAGCGTAACGAGCATAGTGACAAGCGCGAATTTCCAGGTTTTCATTTGGAGAACCCTCCGCACCGGCTGCGCGACCTACTTGGTTGGCGCGAACTCTGACCGGTGACGGCTATAGAGGAAGTAAATAACCAGGCCAATAATCAGCCAGCCAAAGAAGCGGATCCACGTGATAATCGGCAGGCCGGCCATGAGCAGGAAGCAGAAAAGAACGCTCAGAACCGGTATCAGCATTCCCACCAGCCAGAGCCACACCAAGAAGGCAATTAAGGGGAAGACTAAGAGTGCTGTGGCGAACCACTCCCAGGGGCGGCCGAGGAACAAGTAGTACGCATACAGGAGTCCAAGGCCTCCAGCACCGCTGTAGCAAGCTGCGAGGATCGCTTTCTTGGGCTCCATCCGCCCCCCGGGCACCACAAATCCGCGACGCCGATTGGGTTCGCGGTAGCGCAGAATGATGACGCCAATCGAAACCAGCACAAACGCAAAGAGCGTTCCGATGTTCGAGAGGTCGGCCAGCGTGCCGATATCGAACAGGCCCGAAGGAATTGCCACCACAAAGCCCGCAACCCACGTTGAAAAAGCAGGGGTGCGAAAAACCGGGTGCACATTGGAGAAGACTCGCGGCAGCAGCCCGTCGCGCGACATGGAGAACCACACCCGTGACTGGCCAAGCTGATAAACCAGAATCGAAGAGATCATGCCCATGATGGCGCCGAAAAGGACCACCAGCCGCACCCAGTGAAGCGGATGACCGCCCGGCAGAATCGACAGCTTCTTGAGCGCATTCACCACCGGCGCCGCGTCGCCTACCATCGATTGCCACGGCACCAGCCCGGTGAGACAAACGGCAACGGCGACGTAAAGCACGGTGCATACCAGCAGCGTGGCGATAATGCCGAAGGGCATGTCGCGCTGGGGATTGCGGCACTCTTCGGCGGCCGTCGACACCGAGTCGAATCCAATATAGGTGAAGAAGATGATCGACCCGCCGGTGAGAACGCCCGACCAGCCGTTGGGCATGAACGGATGCCAGTTGGCGGGATGGATGAAGCTGATTACCGCCATCACGAAGATGACGATAGCGACCAGCTTCAGGCCAACCATCACGTTGTTGGTTTCGGCCGACTCGCGAATGCCGCGCACCAGGATGACGGTGAGAATAAGAACGATGAGGAAGGCCGGAATATTGAAGCCGAAGTGCCAGCCCGGATGGTAGATCCAGTTGCCCGCAAGATCCTGCAAGCCGTCGGGCAGATACGCGGGCGAGATCCACGTAGCCGGAGGATGGAATCCAAACCAATCGAGCAAGTCGACCACGTGCGCGGCAAAGCCGACGCTGACCGTCATGTTCGATCCCGCGTACTCCAGGATCAAATCCCAGCCGATGATCCAGGCGATCAGCTCGCCGAGAGTCGCGTACGTATAGGTGTAGGCCGAGCCCGCAATGGGAATCATCGATGCAAGCTCTGCGTAACACAGGCCGGTCAGCGCGCAGACGATCGCCACGGTTATCAGCGAGACGGCAATGGCCGGACCTGCGCCGGGCCTGCCGGCCATGGCCGTATGGTGGATGACAAAGTCGGCGAGCGGCGTGTTGACAAGGCTTGAGGTGTCGAACTGCTCGCCTGAGATCGCGGTGCCGATCACCGTGAAGATACCCGATCCGATCACCGCGCCAATGCCCAGCGCAGTCAACGACCACGGCCCAAGGGTTTTCTTCAGCGCGTGCTCGGGTTCCTCCGAGTCACGGATGAGCTTATCGATTGACTTGCAGGCAAGCAGTTGGCGGAGCAGTGCGGTTCTCCTCGTCCCGCTGGCGAAGTTTCCGCTGCGGGCGTTTCTTGAAAGAATACAGGAGAGATTTGAGCCTTCGGCCCTCAGTGATCAGTTATCAGTGGTCAGTGATCAGGAGGCTCAGGCTATTGAGCAGCCTCCACGCTTCTTATGCTGAAACATTAACGCTTGCTCCAGCACGACAGAATTGATCACTGATCCCTGATCCCTGACCGCTGACCACTGTTTTTTCCTACCGCTTCGACTGGCCGCGCGCCATCTTCTTCACTTTCTTCTTGCTCGAGCCGCGCGGGGTGGTCCGCTTGGCCTTCGGCGCAGCTTTCTTGCGCGCCGTGCGCTTCAGCTTCTTGCGTTCCAGTTTATCTGTGATCTTTGTAGTATCTGCCACGTGTAACCTCTTTCAATTCTGTGTTTTCTGCAGTTTCCGCCTGAGGCGGTTCGCGATTTCAAGAATATCAGGGATTTCACCCCGCGCAAAAGCCGCGATTCTTTCCGATCCGGAGCCCCAACCCGCCCAGCCGCGCGCCCCCGCCATCCCTGACGCCCGTCACCCGCAATACCCCCTGACCCGTGTAAACTCATCTCCGCTCGCGCCTTTATTCGGGCGCCTTGAGAGGTGCAGCTTGAGCAGCAATGAGGGCCGGTCAAAAGTTGAGAGGCAACCGGGCTTTGAAAGGCGGTCGAGCGGCCGCGTCCTGGTCATCAACCCCGGAACCACATCGACGAAAATCGGGGTCTTCACGCGCGACGGCGAGGAGTTCTCGCAGACCATCCGCCACGGCGACGAGGAGATCGAGCGGTTCAAAGGTCAGCCGATGCTTGCGCGGCTGGAGTATCGCGCCGAACTCATCGAGAGAGCCCTGAATGAGGCAGGATATGGTCCAAAGAGTGAAAGCGCGGAGCGCGAGGCGGTGGTGGGACGCGGCGGCCTGTTGCCGCCCATGGAGTGCGGCACCTATCTCGTCGACGACGTCATGGTTGATGCGCTTCGCCATACGCCTCTTGGCGACCATGCTTCAAACCTCGGCGCAGTTTTGGCGCTACGCTTTGCCCAGGCAGCAGGTGTCAACGCCTACATCGTCGATCCGGTCACCGTGGACGAGTGGCAGCCGTGCGCCCGTTTCACCGGCTCGCCGCTCGTCAAACGCACCAGCGTCGGCCACGCACTCAACACCAAGGCGGTGGCCCAACGCTTTGCCCGCGAGCAAGTCCGAGGTTACGCCGAACTGCGCCTCATTGTAGTCCATATGGGCAGCGGCATTACCGTCTCAGCCCATCGCGGCGGCCGCACCATCGACAGCAATTCCATAGAGGAGGGCCCCTTTGGGCCCGACCGCACCGGCTCGCTTCCCGTCCGCGTCCTCATCAAACTTTGTTTCAGCGGCCGCTTCACCCAGGCCGAACTCGACCGCCACGTCTTCGGCGACGGCGGCCTCTTCGCCTATCTCGGCACCCGCAGCCTGCTTGAAGTGGAAGAGCGCATCGATGCCGGCGATACCCTCGCCGCCCAGGTTCTCGACGCCATGATCTACCAGATCGCCAAAGAATCCGGCGCAATGGCTGCTGTGCTGGCCGGCAACGTCGATGCGGTCATTCTGACCGGCGGCATGGCGCACTCGGAGCGCGTGGTAAACCGGCTCAGCAACCAAATCGGATGGATCGCGCCCATAACTATTTATCCCGGAGAAGACGAACTGCAGGCGCTGGCCGAAGGCGTATTTCGCGTGCTGGACGGAGAGGAAGAGGCGAAGCGGATGCGAGCTGAAGAGTAGGACGCACTCCTCTAAATCTTCCTCAGGTTAGCGAACTTCTCCATCAGCTTCTTGAGTCCGTGCCGGTCGAATGTTACCGACAGCTTGGCGTCTTCGCCGTCACCCTCGCGCATCATCACCATTCCCTCGCCGTACTTGGCGTGACGCACGCGGTCGCCTTTTTTCAACCCCGTCACACCGTGGGGCGTGGCAATCTCCAGCGCCGGACGCGCTAACGCTCCCGGGCGGCCAACTCCGGCCTTGCCGCCAAAGAACTTTGCAATGTTGTCGATCGAACGGTCCCCGCCGTTCTGCGCTGGTGCACCTTCACTCTTTCCGCTGGTTTCCTGCCGCGGCGCCTCGCTCTTCTTCGCTCCCGTCATCCACGAAGCCACAAACGGTTTCGACGGATCCCGCCGGGTCGTAGCGCTGCGCGAGCGCGCCGCCGGGTTCACTTCCTGGCTCTCATCCTCGTAGTTGTAGTGGCGGCTGTCGCCGTCGCGCGCCGAGTCTCGTCCGTCGCCGCGCCCGAAGCCACGCCGGCTGCCGTAGCCATGCGCAGAACCATACGCCGGAGTCGACCACGCCGGGCTCCTTCCACCCAGGTTCTCAATCAGCGCCTGCGGCACCTCTTCAAGGAACCGCGACGGAATGCTCATCTCCGGCGCGTCGTTCCCATAGCGACGGCGATAATGCGCGCGCGTCAGGATCAGCGTGTTCATCGCTCGCGTCATGCCCACGTAGCAGAGCCGTCGCTCCTCTTCCAGTTCCTCAGGACTGTTCAGCGTTCTCGAGTGCGGAAACAACCCCTCCTCAAGTCCCGCAAGAAAGACCAGCGGAAACTCGAGACCCTTGGCCGCGTGCAGCGTCATCAGCGTCACCCGCGCATCGGGATCGAACTGATCGGTGTCAGACGCCAGCGCCGCGTGATCGAGAAAATCCGCGAGCGTCTCGCCGCGCACCTCGGCGTCGTGCGCCGCATTCGCCAGTTCCTTCAGGTTTTCAATCCGGCTGAACGCCTCTGGCGAACCTTCCGCCTCAAGCGCCTTGATGTACCCCGTGCGATCGATGATGAAGCGGATCAACTCCGGAAGTGTGGCCGCATCGCCCGGCCTTCTGAATCCTTCTGCCTTCTCGGCCTCGTCTCCGCCCCCGCTCATTCCCTCCGCCCCTGCGCCCGCAAGCGACTTTGCCGTATTCGTGTGCTCCGGCATCTTCAGGAACGGCACAGCCGGCTTCTGCTCGAACGGCGAAAAGTGCGCGGGCGAAAAATGCGCGGGATCGAGCAGCGCCATCTGCCCGTTCGGGTTCGGTCCGAATTCAAAATCGGCGCCCTCAATGAGGGCTTCAATCGCATGGGTTGAATCAGCCGCCGGCTGATCCTCGCCGAACGTAAAGTCGGTGTCGCCCTCGCTTGCCTCTGGCGCAGCCGTATCGGCCGATAGCTTGCCTGCAAAATCCGGATCCATCATCGCCTGGGCATCCACAATGATCTGCCGGAAGGAGTCCAGCGCCGAAAGCGCCCGCGCCGGAATCAGCCTATTCTGGATCGCGGCTCCCATCGCATCCCACGTCGATCGCCCCGTTTCCAGCGCCAGCCGTTCCACCGTCTCCAGCGTCGTCTTGCCAATCCCCCGCGCAGGCGTGTTGACCACCCGCGCGAGCGCCATCGAATCATGCGGATTCCGCACCAGCCTCAGGTACGCGAGCAGATCCTTGATCTCGGCACGCTCGTAAAAACTGAACCCGCCCACCATGGTGTAACCGATGTTGTACCGCCGCAGCGCCTCTTCAACCAGCCGCGACTGTGAGTTCGTGCGGTAAAGAACCGCGCAGTGAGCCGCTCCGCGGTCTTGCGCCTCGGACGAGTCCTGTGCGCGAATGAACGCCTGAATCTTATCGGCGATGAATAGCGCCTCATTTTCTCCGTCCGGAGCTTCGTAGTAGCCGATCAGCGATCCGCCCTGCCGGTCGGTCCACAGCTTCTTGCCCTTGCGCCGGATGTTGTTGGCCACTACCGAGCCCGCGGCTTCGAGAATCACCTGCGTCGAGCGGTAGTTCTGCTCCAGGCGAATGATGCGCGCATTGGGAAAGTCCTGCTCAAACTCCAGAATGTTGCGGATGTCGGCGCCGCGCCACGAGTAGATGCTCTGGTCTTCGTCGCCCACCGCGCATACGTTCTTCTGCTCGCCCGCCAGCAGCTTCATCAGTTCGTATTGGGGCCGGTTGGTGTCCTGGTACTCATCCACCAGCAGATAGCGGTAGCGCCGCTGGTAGCGCTCGCGCACTTCGCGCGAAACTTTAAGCAGCCGCACTGCCTCCAGCAGCAGATCGTCGAAGTCCATCGCGTTGTTCTTCGCGAGTTCCGTCTGATACAGCTTGTAGATCTGCGCAATCCGTTCGCTGTTCGGATCCTTGGAGCCGAGAAAGTACTCCTGTGGATCGACCATGTGGTTCTTGGCCCACGAGATTCGTCCCAGCACCGTGCGCGGCGTCAGTTGCTTGGTGTCGAGCCCCATGCGCTTCATGATCTGCTTCACGATGCCTTGCTGATCGTTCTCGTCGAAGATGGCAAAGCTGCGCGTGAGGCCCTTGCCGCCAACCTTCAGCGCTTCAATATCGCGCCGCAAAATCCGCACGCAGAGCGAGTGAAAAGTCGCGATCAGCGGCTTGGCGAGAGAGCCGTGGCCGAGAAGCCGATCGACGCGTTCACTCATCTCGCTGGCCGCTTTGTTAGTAAAGGTCACCGCAAGGATTGCGTCCGGCGCCACGCCCTTCTCTTCGATCAGCCACGCAATCCGGCTGGTGATGACGCGGGTCTTGCCCGAGCCTGCGCCGGCAAGAATCAGCAGCGGCCCTTCCGTGGCCTCAACCGCGGCGCGCTGTTCAGGGTTCAGATTGGAGAGGATTGTTCGCAAGGCGACGGTCCGGACGGGAAAGGTCCTTCATTAAGTTTACCTGTGTCGCCACGCGCGTGCAGACGCGATGAATTCAGCCGCAACCCGGCATTATTTCTTCGCGCTCAACGCCGAATACATCAGGTCTGCCACAAAGTCGGCTTCGGCGTCGAGCGCGAGCTCGGTTTGCCCCAGCAGCCTCCGCTGGATCGTCCCGCGCACCAGGTCCGCAACCGCCCATGCAGCTTTTCCTGCTTCGATCTCGCGCACCTCGCCGGCCTGCTTCGCCTTCTCGATCGCCTCTGCCAGCAGCATCACCGGCTCCCGCACCCACTCGCGGTACTGCGCTCGCGTGAACCCTGGCGCGCCGGGTTGCGTGTCCATCATTCTGAAGACTTCCCGGTTCAATTCGGCATTTTCGAGCCGCGCCAGCGCAAACGCCCTGATCTTCGCCTTGAGCGTTGTCCCGGCCTTCACCCCGGCCACCGCATTCGCTTTCACCACTTCCATGTCGTGGTCGAGCAGCGCCTTGTAGATATCTCTCTTCGATTTGAAATAGAGATATACCGTGCCCTTCGCCATCCCCGCCTCGGCGGCAATTTCGTCCACGATGCCGCCGGCAAACCCCTGATGCGCAAACACCTTCCTCGCCGCATCCAGGATCGCCTCGCGCCGGAACGCCGTCACAATCTGCCGTTTCGTCTTCATCGCTTCTTCGTACGCCTGCCTCGGCATAGCGGTTCACGCATCGAGAATGACCTGGTATTCATTATAATGACTGTGTGGTCATTTGCTCTAAGTCGCTTTTGCCCGCACGCTCCGGACTCACGCTACGGCGGCCTAAATGAGCGATGACCCTGCAGTTTTGTCCGCTGAGCCGGCGCAATGGAAGCCTTCGTCAAATCCCTGGGCCGTCGCCGCCGCAGTCATGACCGCCACCTTCATGGTGGTCCTCGACTCCTCCGTCGCCAACGTCGCGCTTCCCCACATCGCCGGCAATCTCTCCGCATCCACGGACGAAGCCACGTGGGTCCTCACCAGCTACCTCGTCTCCAACGCCATCATGCTGCCGGCCACCAACTGGATCACGCGCCGCATCGGCCGCAAGCGCCTGCTCATGTTTTCGATCCTGTTATTTACCGGCGCTTCGATGCTCTGCGGAGCCGCCATCAGCATGCCCATGCTCATCGTTGCCCGTATCCTGCAGGGCGTGGGCGGAGGCGGCATGCAGCCCCTCGCGCAGTCCATCCTTCTCGAAAGCTTCCCCAGCGGTCAGCATGGTAAAGCCATGGCCGTTTACGGTACCGGTATCGTGGTTGCTCCGGTCATCGGCCCCACCCTCGGCGGCTGGATTACCGACAGCTACTCCTGGCGCTGGATCTTCTACATCAACCTTCCCGTCGGCGTGCTCGCGCTCTTTCTTGCCGCCACGTTCATTGAGGATCCTCCTTACGTTCGCGCAAAGATCCGCGAATCCGTTGACGCGCTCGGCTTCGCATTCATGGCTCTCTGGCTCGGCACGCTGCAGCTTGTTCTCGACAAAGGCCAGGAGTCCGACTGGTTCGGCGCCCTCTGGATCCGCTTGACCGTCGCTGTGTCTATCGTTGCGCTCATCGCCTTCATCGCCCGCGAGCTCCACTGCCGCGAGCCCATCGTGCACCTCAGCATCTTGCTCGACCGCAACTTCGCTACCGGCACGCTGATAGCGGGACTCTACGGCTTCATCCTCTACAGCTCCACAGCACTGCTCCCGCTCTTCCTGCAAACACTGCTCGGCTATCCCGCCCTCGACAGCGGCCTCGCCGTCAGCCCCCGCGGTCTCGGCTCCATGCTTTCCATGCTGATTGCCGGCGCGCTCGCCAACCGCATCGACGCCCGCCACATGCTCACCTTCGGATTCATCGTGCTCGGCGCTTCCACCATCATGCTCGGCCAAGTGAATCTCGAAATCTCGATGCTCACCGTCGCCGTTCCAAATTTCTTCAATGGCTTTGCCGGCGGCTTCATCTTTGTTCCCTTAACCACCATGACCATGAGCCGCCTCCGCAAACAGGAAATGGGCAACGCTGCCGGCATCTATAACCTGGTACGCAACATTGGCGGCAGCATCGGCATCGCCGCGGCCACTACGCTCCTGGTGCGCCGCGCGCAGGTGCACCAGAACTTCCTCGCCGCCGGCTTCTCCGCTTCCGACGCGGCCAGCGGCATGGTTCGCGGCCTCCAAGCCAGCCTCTACACCTCGGGCACATCCTTTTACGACGCTCATCAAAAGGCTCTTGGCGCACTCTACGGCCTGCTCCAACAACAGGCTTCGCTTCTCGCCTATGTCGACAACTTCCGCATTCTTGGCTTCCTCTCCTTCGTCTGCATTCCCTTCGTCTTTCTGTTCCGCACCGCTCAAAAGGCGCGCTAGAGCCTGCCGCAACCCTCCGGCGTTATCCTTGATTCGAATGGATCAATTCAAATCTCCGGCTCAACCTCTAGTTCGCCGGGTGGCTGTTTATTGCGGATCAGCCGACGGCGCCAATCCCGAATACCTCGCTGAAGCTCGCGCACTGGGCCACGCAATCGCCACGGCCGGCATGGGTCTCGTCTATGGCGGCGCGTCTGTGGGACTCATGGGCACAGTCGCCAACGCCGTGCTCGAGGCAGGTGCTGAGGTGATCGGCATCCTGCCCCATGTTCTCTCGGGCCGCGAGATCGCACACAATCGGCTCACCGTCCTCGAAGTCGTCCCCACCATGCACGAACGCAAAATGCGCATGCACGCACTCGCCGACGCATTCATCGCGCTTCCCGGCGGGTACGGAACGCTCGACGAGATGATTGAGGCCGTCACCTGGGCGCAGCTCGCTATTCACGCCAAGCCGTGCATCCTCATCAACACGCTCGGCTACTGGAATGGCCTTCTTGATTTCCTCGACACCGCTGTCAGCGCCGGCTTCCTCAAGCCCGCCAACCGCGCGCTTCTCCGCGTCGCCGCAAACTCAGCCGAGGCCATCGCCCTCGTGGCCGCGCAACAAAGCTAGCGCCGGGGTCAGTGCCGCCATGCCCTCACGCGACCAGGATTCTTACCGGGTCGGAAATTTTCACTGGGATATTTCCTGCAGGTGATCCATACACCTCTCAGGGAGATGCCTTTGCAAAAGCTGTTCTTGACGGCGCTCAGGCGCCAGTTACACTCAACGATGTTCTGGGTGACATAGCGGCGATTGAGGCTATCATTCGCTCAGCTGTATCGAGTAAGTGGGAATCTCAGGAGCGGTGACTTTTGAGACTAGCCCGGGTAATCGTTCTTTCGGCTGATTTGCAGTCTCTTCGTCTACGCGGCTCAAATCATGGATTACGGGCCGTGGATGAGTGCATTTACTTCTTGTTTTCAATGACCTTATCGAGTTACCTGGCGCCTGCGGCAGCCTTCCGTTTCGTCTCCCAGCGTCGCTTTTGAGCTTCGGCAATCCTTTTGCGGCCCTCTGGCGTCAAATTCCTTTTCTTTCGTTTCTTTGCTGGCTTGTTTGTTAAGGCCTTCACAACAGCCGCCGTCTTACTGGGTCTTCCTCTTTTTCTGCCTC
Organism: uncultured Acidobacteriaceae bacterium; assembly: GCA_963808695.1. GTDB lineage: Bacteria > Acidobacteriota > Terriglobia > Terriglobales > Acidobacteriaceae > Telmatobacter. Next base: position 74,617 of record CAWEHF010000015.1, on the reverse strand, counting down.
CGCCAGCTCCAACAGCGAGCAATGTGCGCGCTCTTTGCAATGATGAAATCTCGCGGTCAATCGACGCAAGAATCTCCGCTATTCCCATACTTACGCTCCTGGGGTTTCAATAGTCTGCCATTTCAACTAAGTCAAGGTGCGCAGAAATCCGGCTTCTGCTTCGCACTAACATAACCTTATCCATAGCGATTAAGCAATTGAATTGTATTTAGGAGGAGTTAACAAAGTCGGCCTCAATTTATCTTTAGCATTCATCTCGAGAATAGAAATGAACAGAATGTTCGCTCCGCGGCAACATAGCAGGCGTTTAAGTCCCTTGGAAACAAGCGAAGGCGCTTTCGCGACACGGGTCCTATTAACTCACAAGTAAACAGAGGACAGGATTGACGTTTTCCGCCTCTAAGCCGTGCACTCTCTTAAGTCCTGGCAGAACGCATCGATGCGCCCGGGATCGCTGTCCCATGCAAACATGAATCGCGCCGCGCCGCCGATAAAGGTGTAGAAGTTCCATCCCAATCCGCGCAGTCGCTCCAGCGCCTCCGGTTCGGCTTGAATGAACACTGCATTTGCTTCCACCGGCTGCGCCAGCCTTACGCCTTGAATTCCCTCGATCTGCGCCGCAAACCTCCGTGCGCACTCATTCGCGTGCTGCGCGTTCTTGAGCCACGCTCCGCTCTCAAGCATTCCCACCCACGGAGCCGACAGGAATCGCATCTTCGACGCCAGTTGTCCCGCCTGCTTGCACCGGTAGTCGAAATCCGCCGCCAGTCCGCGATCGAAGAACAGCACTGCCTCGCCAACCGCCATTCCATTCTTTGTGCCGCCAAAACACAGTACGTCCACGCCGCTCCGCCAGGTTATGTCGGCAGGCGAACAGCCCAGGCTGGCGCACGCATTCGCAAATCGCGCACCGTCCATATGCAACGACAATCCATGCCGTTTGCAGATCGCTGAAATGGCTCGCAGCTCTTCAATCGTGTACACGCGTCCGGTTTCTGTCGGCTGCGTAACGGTCACCGCCCTCGGCTTGGGATAGTGGATGTCTTTCCGCTTCGTTGCAAGCTCGAGTATCGCGTCCGGCGTCAATTTTCCATCAACGCTCGCCGCCACCAGCAGCTTCGATCCGTTCGAGAAAAACTCCGGCGCGCCGCATTCATCGGTCTCAACATGCGATTGGTCGCAGCAGATGACGCTGTGGTACGACTGGCACAACGATGCCAGGGCCAGCGAATTTGCCGCCGTGCCGTTGAAGACGAAGTAGACCTCGCAATCGGTCTCAAACAGCTTGCGAAACGCATCCGCCGCCTTCCCGGTCCACGGATCGTCTCCATATGCCGTCGCGTGTCCGCGGTTGGCGGCCTCAGTCGCCATCCACGCCTCGGGGCAGATTCCCGCATAATTGTCGCTTGCAAACTGCTGTTTCAAATCCTGCTCACCGATTCTTGTCATGCATCGATTATTTCATCCGCCTGAGCGCGAGCTTGGCGGCATGATAACCGCACATTCCGTGCACGCCCCCGCCGGGTGGCGTTGACGCCGAGCAAAGATAGATGTCCCTGGCGCTGGTTGCATATGCGGGCAGCGCAGGCCGGAACAGAGTCTGCCGCAGCGTCGTCGCCCCGCCCGCAATGTCTCCACCGGCAAGATTCGCATCCATTTTCTCCATCGTCGCGGGCGAAGATACATGCCGCGCGAGCACGCAATCGCGGAACCCGGGCGCAAATCGCTCGATCTGCGATTCGATCCGTTCCGTCATATTGGCGCGCGATCCGTTCGGGACATGGCAATAGGCCCACAATACGTGCTTGCCCTCGGGCGCACGCGATGGATCGAACAATGTCGGCTGCGCCGCCAGTACAAACGGCCGCTCCGCTTCGCGTCCCTGCGCCACAGCCTTCTCAGCCTCTGCGATATCTCGAAAACTGCCGCCCAGATGGACCGTAATCGCGCGTTTGCACTCTGCCGCTTTCCACGGCACTGGCTCTCGCAGCGCGTAATCTACCTTGAATACTCCCGGTGCGCGCTTAAAGCGCGCGAACGCATTCCGGTACTTGCGGCTCATCCTCCCAAGCACAATTGACGCCATTTGCCTCGGATCCGTGTCAAACAACTTCAGTTCGTATTCCCTGTCCAACTCACGGAACATCTCGGCATCGATGGGCAGCGATGTGTGCACCTTTCCGCCCAGGGACTCCAGCAAACGAATCAGAGCCGCAGCAATCGACTTCGCCCCACCTCGCGGAATCGGCCAGCCCGGCCCATGAACAGACGCGCCAAACATGACGCCGATCGTTCCGCTCAGCAGCCGGTCGAAGCTGAGGAACGAGTGCCCCGCCAGCCCGGCAAACACGGCACGCGTTCGCTCGCTCCTGAAGTAACTCGCCGCCAGCGTTTCGGCCGGTTGCAACACCGTAAGCCCGAACTTTGCCAACAGGAGTGGGTGTCGCGGAACGCGCAGCAGCGGGCCGAATACGTCCGCGGCAAAATCGTTCCAATGTTCAGCGGCCGGGCCAACTAAGTTCCGCCAAGCCTTACCGTCCCCATCAAGCGCGCGCTCCGTCGCACTCAAGTCGTGCTCCAGCACCACAGCCGTTCCATCATCCAGCGGATGTGCAACCGGTGCGTCGCCCTGGATCCATTGAAGCCCGTGGTTCGCAAGCGGCAACGACGAGAAAAACGGCGATCCTGCAGCCAGCGGATGCACCGCCGATCCAAAATCGTGCACAAACCCAGGCAAGGTGAGCGGCAAACTGCGGGTCGCTCCTCCGGGCTCAGCCTGAGCCTCGAACACGTCAACTTCGAGGCCTGCCTGCGCCAGCACAATGGCCGCAGCCAGTCCGTTCGGGCCCGATCCAATCACGCATGCGCGGCTCATAGCTTCCTCTCAATCATGCGACGGCAACTCCGCGGGCCACTCAACCACCGCATAGTCACCGTCCTCAGTCAGTGTCAGCTCCGGAGCGTAAAGACCCACGTATTCGCGGCGCCACCAGTTGCCCGTCCGCCGCTTTTCGTCCATCGTCGTAAACCAGTACTGCCACAGCACGGCTCTCACGTACCGAGGCGGCGCATTCGGAAACGGATTGCGCTTGAACAATGTGAGCACCGCCGGGCTGCTCACCAGCAGGCGCTCCTCGGTTGCCGGAACAAGGTTGTTTTGCTGCCAGTCCCCAAGCGACGCAAACCACAGGTTCCACTCGAATCGCGGCTGATACGGCGCATAAATCCCCGGAGCTTGGTTCAGGGACTGCGGCTTGAAGCGGAAGGGATACGCCGTCCAATTCGTCCCGTCGTTCGATCCCTGAAACTCAATTTCGTATCGCCCGCGCGTCATGACCGCAAACAGGCCGTACTGATTCGCGATTCTGAATGGTTCCAGCGCCCTGATCGGCGCAACCGGCAGCGGCGCACCGCGCAGGGGAATGTCGATCATTTCGATCGTCGTGTCATACGCGCTCCAGGTCAACATTACCGCGGTCACTGCGAGACCGGCGACTCTCCACCCGATTCTCGTCCATCGCCACGATTCCGACTCCCCAGTCAACTCGCGCCCTCTGGCAATCACCGCATCGGCTGGTTCTCTTTCGCCCGGCTCCTCAACTTCGCGCACACTGAGGATTGAAAGCGACGGCTCCTCCTGCGGTTCCGCTTCGACAGCCGGTTCCGGCTCCCGCGGCCTCCACCGGGCCGGCACAAAGCGCATCAGGAATCGATCGTCGAGCAGCAGGAACCCCAACGAAAGCACCAGGTAATTCAGGAACGTGTAATTGGCTGTCAGTATCACGCCCAATTCCCACGGCGTCACGATAAAAAAGCAGATCAACCGCACGCGCCGCGGAAAGAACATCATGAACACCAGCGCCAGTTCCATGGCCAGCGTGGCTCCCACCGTTGCCGCATGAAACCAGTGCGGCAGGTGCTCCACGTACCATCCAATCCAGGTTGGCAGCGGGCCGTTCTGATAGTACTCGTCCATTGCCGTAAAGTTGCGCCACTCCACATCGCCGCTCAGGAGCTTCACCATGCCCGACTCAAAGTAGATGCGGAACCACTCCCATTGCAGCAGAAACCAGCTCATGCGCGATGGCGGCTGATCGGAGCCCCACCCCGGAAGAAATCCGCCGGGCGCAAAAAACAGGGCCAGAAATCCCGCTTCCAGCAGCATGCCGTCCGACTGGTACATCGAAAAGACGTCGGTGGCCGTCACAAACGAGAGGAAACAGGCAAAGCAGATAAAGAAGCTCAGCCGCGGCCACACGTTCACCAGCGCAACAACCGATGCGATCAGCCCGATCCAGGTTACGGCCAAGAGCATCGTCCTGCTTGAAGAGGCCCAGAACAGCGTCGGCGCAAACCAGTAGCGCAGCGGACCCAGAGCATCGGCAACCGCGCGCAGGTACCTCTGCGCCGGCATCACGCCTTGGGGCCCGATCAGCCCATTGATTTGGAGAATCAGCGAAAGAAATGCCGAGAAGTAGATGAGCGCCAGCGCGCGCAAGAAAATCCATCGCGGAACAAGCCGGCCCTTCGGGCCGCGGCGCGAGTCAAATAACCAGCGAAATATGTCCTCTGGTCTTCGCCCCAACATATTGCGATCAGAATAGCCTTTCTCCCTTGCACTGTCTTGCGCTTTCTACGGGCAGCCTGCTCAGGTATCCTTTCGTTGTCGCTCGACATGCGCTCCATGCGCCCCATCGCAGCGACGATTGAATCCACCGGTGATCCCTTATGCGTCGAATTCCTGTAGTGATGCTCGTTCTTCTCACCATTTGCGCGACCGCCTCAGCCGCGCCCGTCGCTCTCTTCTACATGACTGACAGCCCCGAGTCCATCCGGTCCTTCCTCGCCCACTCCGGCAAAATCGACCTGCTCGTCCCCACGTGGTACGAGGTCGACGGCGACGGCCTGGTGACCGGCGCACCGAATCCCACTGTGTTTGATGTGGCACACCGCGAAAACCTGCCTGTGATGCCTATTGTGGCCCTCTTCAACAAGAAGAAGTTCCACGCTCTTGCCACCAGCGTCGAGGCCCAGGACCGCATGAACGACGCAATGTTGCGCGAAGCAAAGCTGCATGGCTACGTCGGCTTCCAGTTCGACTTCGAGAACGTCGATTACCTTGATCGCGACATTCTCTCGGCCGTCGTTGCGCACTCGGCCGAGGCACTGCATAAGGCAGGCCTGCAGATCTCCATCGCTACCGTTCCGAATGCGCCCGGATATCCGGGCAAGGGCGGTTTTGCCAAGTGGATCTACACAGACTGGCGCGGCGCTTACGACCTGGCGGCTCTCTCAAAATCCGTCGATCTGCTTTGCCTGATGACTTATGATCAGCAGACTCGCTGGACCGAGCCCGGCCCCGTCGCGGGCTGGCAGTGGACCCTCGACAACCTGGATTACGCGCTTCAATTTGTCCCCAAAGAAAAGCTCTCGCTGGGCATTCCGCTCTACGGCTATCACTGGTACACCGGCGCGCCGACCGAAGACAAAGCCACCGGCGATCACAAGCCCAATCCCACCGCCGATTACATCAGCACTCCCGATGCCCTCCAGCTCGCCAACGCCTTTGGCGGCAAGCCCGAGTGGGATGCCTCTGACCACACCGAGTTCTTCTGGTTTTACCGCGACCAGATGCGCGAGTGGATCTTCTACACTGACGTCCACACCTTCAAGGACCGCTATCAGCTGACCGCAGACCGCGGGCTCGAGGGGTTCTGCTCGTGGGTTCTGGGCTCTGAAGATCCGGGCATCTGGGATTTCCTGCCCGACCGGACTGCGCGGAAGTGAGCTGCAGCCGGGAGCGGCGCTGCTCGCCTACACCGCCACGACGCGTACTTCGCAGGCCTCAAACGCGCTCACCGCTTCTTCGGTAATTCCATCATCGGTAATAAGCAGGTCTACCTCGCGCAACGGGCAAATCACCGCCGGGCTCACCATGCCCACCTTGCTTGAGTCGGCCACCACCACCACCTCCCGCGCCTGCCTCACCATCACGCGGAACACTGCCGCCTCTTCAGGTTCGATCATTGTCGCGCCGCGCTCGGCGTCCACTCCGGTCACGCTCAGGAACAACCGGTCGAGCACAAACATGTTCAGCGTCTCAATGGCCGCCGGTCCCACGAGGCTGAAGGCTCCCGCCCAGCGCATGGTGCCGCCGGTCAATGTGGTGTCGAGCCCGGTCACCGAGCTCAACTCCATACCGATGTTCACTGCGTTGGTCACAATGCGGATGCCGCGCCGGTGCTGGAGTTGCCGCGCAATCAGCGTTGTGGTTGTCCCGGCAGCAAGCCCGATCGTCTCGTGCTCCCTCACCATCCCTGCCGCGGCGTGGGCAATGCGCTGCTTCTCTGCGGCAAAGCGATCCTCGCGCACATGGAACGATGCATCGAACCGGAACGGCTCGTATACCGCTTTGCCCGTCAGCATTGCGCCGCCGTGCGTACGATACACCAATCCCTGTTGCTCGAGCCGCGTAAGGTCGCGGCGAATGCTGGCCGGCGAGGCGGTCAGCTCAGCCGTCAGATCCTCTACTGAGGTCTTCCCGTGCCGCAGGAGCAGCCTGAGAATTTCCTTCGCTCGTTTATCGGTCTTCGAAGACATGCTGCCCGTTCAGTTCGCCGCAAACTTCACGCCGTTCGCGGCGGTTCTCGGTCATTGTACGAGAGCGTTGCCATTCCTGGCAGCCGCTTCCAGCGCCCGCCGCAGCTTCCGCACGTCCTCTTCCCGCACCACGTAGCGCGCCAGCCCGTCGGGATGCGTCCCGAAGCTCACCGCGTGATTCCAGTAGGTTACCGGGCTCATCATCCGCGCGCGCAGCGCCGCATGTACCTCTTTCACGCCCGTGGTCCGCACAAACTCGCGCACATTGCTGGCGCGAATCCCTCCTGCGCCCACCAGCTCCACGCGGCCGCGCGCATTCTCCACCAGCCGCGCAATCTTTGCCGCGCCACGCAACCCGTCCGGCTCGCCGCCTGAAGTCAAAATCCGGTCCGCACCCGTTGCAATCACGCCTTCCAGCGCCTGTTCAAGATCGGCCGTCACGTCAAACGCGCGATGGAACGTCACCTTCATTGGCCGCGCTGCCGCCACCAGTTCGCCCGTCCGTTCCACGTCCACTTTCCCATCCGGCGTCAGCACTCCCAGCACAACACCCGCGGCTCCCAGTTCCCGAGCCACCAATACGTCCTCGTGCATCACGTCGAACTCGTCGGCCGTGTAGTAAAAATCGCCGCCACGGGGCCGCACCATGGTAAACACGTCGATTTTAACGGCTGCAATCACCTGGCGGAGCAGGCCGGCGCTGGGTGTGATTCCTCCCTCGCGCAACGCTGAGCAAAGCTCAAGCCGTTCCGCGCCACCCGCCTGCGCCGCAATCGCCGACCCCACCGAATCGACACAAATCTCAAGAATCATGATGACCCGATTCCGCTTCCTTTTTTCGGTGCCGCTAACCCAAGTTAAACAAAGCAGGGCCGCCGCGCGAAGCGATTTCTTCGCGCAAGTCCGGCTGCCGCGGCCCCAGGCCGCAACAGCCGGAAAACTTCGGCCGTTTAAAAGTCGTAGTGCAGCGAGAATTGCAGATGCCGTTCCTGCGAGCGCGGTCCCTGCAACGAAACATTACCGAAGGTCGAATCGGTGATGCCGGTATCAGGGTTGCCGTAACTCACAATGTTGAAAGCGTTGAAGGCGTCAAACCGGAAGCCGATGACCTCCTCTCTGAAGGTATGGAAATCCTTGAACGCCGACAGATCGGCGTTGAAGTATCCCGGACCGCGCACCGCGCCATTGCTCTCGGTACCGAAGGTGTTGTTGGAGGGAATACCGAATGCGCAGGTGCCGTTATCCACTCCAGCGGTGGTGCAGGGTGTTGCCGAGGAGTCGGTGCCGAACCAGTTCGCATTACTGCGGCCCGTGACCTTCAGCTTCCGGTATTGGTTCACGCGGTTAGGACCGTAGCTGTTGGAATTGCTCGACCCGCCGGTGATGTTCTCAGGGAAGCCGGAGTAGGCGACAATGGCCGTTGACAGTTTCCAGCCGCCCACCACCTCGTCCATCACCCGATTCGAATTGGAGAGGAACTCCTGTCCGCGGCCTACGGGCAATGCGTAGACCGCCGTGGCGGATAAGTCCTGCTTCACGTCGTATCCCGCCGGGCCCATATCTGCCGCGCTGTTGTAGTAGTTCTGGAAGGCTCCGGTGCTGCCATAGCCGCTGACGTTCAAAGAGTAATTGCCCAGGCTGTTGGTCATCGCCCTGCCCCACGTGTAATTCACCGTGTATTCTAGGCCGTGATTCAGCCGCTGCCGAAGCACCGCCTGCAGCGCGTTGTAGTTCATCTTGGCGCGCGACTCGGTAATCAGCAGCCCGCCATTGCCGCCAACGCCCAGCGCGGAGTCGACCCCATTCACGCCAATGTACGGGCTGTTGTAGAACGGGGCTGAGGTCTGATCGTTGTTGACGGTCAACTGGTTCACGTTGCCGTAGTCTTCAATGTGCTGCCCCTGCTCGCCTATGTATCCAGCCTGCAACGAAGCCGTGTGCGTCAGTGCGTATTCCAGCGTCAGGTTCCATTCCTGCACGTAGGCCGGCTGCATGTTCTGCGGATAAGCCGTGTACCCGTTGTTGGAACTGCTGTACTGAACCGCAGTGTCGGATCCGGTAAAGCCCTCTTCGGCAGTGTTGGGCGTGGGCACAGATGTTGTGGTCGGGGCGCTGACCTGGAAGCCGGCCGCCTGCAGGAAAGGCGCAATGGCCGTCAGACGTTGATTCAAGGAGTTGCCTTCAAAGAAACTGCTGGCGCCGTAGCCGCCGCGGACAACAAAGCGGTCGGTCATTTGATAGGCAAATCCGAGGTGCGGCATCCACTGCCGGTAATTTGGCTGGTAGCAGGCCAGGTTGCTGCAGATTCCTGAACCTGGGAGAGCCCCGGCGGGAAGGTGCCCAGCATAGTCAATCTGTCCGGTCGTCAGGTTGATGTTTCCGGTTCTGTCCTGTTCCTCAATCCAGGGTTCGTCGTACTCGTAACGCACGCCAAAGACCAGCGTCAGTTTGGAGTTCAGCTTCAAGTTATCCTGCGCAAAACCGGCAATGCGCCATTGGCGCTGCCCAACGTTGACGCTCGACAGAGTGACTCCTCCGGACGATACGCGGTCCAGCACAAAATCCGCCGGGCTGTAGCCGCCGGAACCGTTGCCATTCGAGGTGAATAGGCCGGAGTAATTCAGCGAACCAAGAAAACCGTCGTTGTTGCCGGTGGGATAGTTGTTCTGGTAGCGCTTGGCGTCGACGCCCATGCTCAGGAAATGCCGGCCGCGCTGCCAGGTCAGGTCATCGATGTAGCTGTAGGTGTTGTCGATGAGTGAGTAACCGGTGCCGCTAGCCGGATTGCCCACGCCACCGACGTTGGCGTTCTGGAAGTTCTGGAAGGTAAAGCCGGCATACCTCTGGTCGGGGAAGGAGATGCCGACCTTGGCATCGCCCGAGGTTCCGAAGAGCCCGGTTGTATCCACAGGCGCGCCTTCATTCCATTGAGTCCGCGTGAAGCCGATACGCGCCGAATTGACCAGCGTCGGCGAGAAGGTATGCACCCAGTTCGCGCCGGTGATCCAGGTGGGAAAGAGATCGGAGTTGGGAAAGGTGATGGCCAGGACCGCTGTCGATCCGTCATAGGCGTGGGAGATCGAGTAGAAGCCCGTGATCTTGTCGTTCGCACGCATGTCGTACTCAATCTTTGCATCGCCCTGGTTGTTGCCTTTGTATTGGTGATACGGCGCCTCGTAGTTGCTTTCCGCGATTCCATCTGAGGGCGTCACGCATTTGCCGCCGGCCGGGACGGTGGGATTGTCGCCGCCGCAATCGGGATAGAGATTGGGATGGGCGAAGAGGAATTTGGCTACCGAGCTGGTGATCGGGACGCCCTTGTTTCCGGCATAAGGGGCGAAGCCGTTCAGCGGGTCATAGAGCTGAATTGGATTTGAGCCGGACAACAGGACCGAGAAATCGCCATTCCGCATCGCGTCGGGAATTACGCTTGCGGTGTTCAGCCCGCCCACGTGATAACGCGCTCCCAGATAATCGCCAAAGAAGAACAGCTTGCTATGCAGGATGGGGCCGCCAATGTTGCCTCCAAATTGGGCAAAAGAATACGGACTGGTAGGAGTCGGCGCAAGTACCCCCTGAGCATTCGGAATCCAGGTTTGCCCGTGCTGATAGGAGTTTGCGTCGAATCTATAGTCCTGCACATATCCATAGGCCGAACCATGAAACTGGTTGGTTCCACTCTTCAGCACGGTCTCCACCGCTGCCCCGTTTACGTTGCCCTGGTCGGTCGGCGAGTCGGCCGTAACCACCTTGATCTCCTCCAGCGCCTGCGGCGCCGGACTGTACGAGATCAGGTTGTTATACGTTTCGTTCATGTCGATGCCATCGAGCGTGTAGTTGTTGGCCTGCGCCCGGTTGCCGTTGAAGTTCGGCGTGTCAGAGTTATACGTACTGCGCTCGAAGCTCGTCTGGCCTGAAGTTCCATACGTCGTCACCGCGCCCGGCATATATAAAGTCACTGCCGAGAAGTCGAGACCGTTTAAAGGAAAGTTCGAGATGGTGTTGGCCGTGAATATAGAGCCCAGCGTGGGATTCTCGGTGTTCAGGATCGGAGCGGCGGCCGAAACACTCACAGTCGCTGACGTGCTCCCCACCACCATGCGCACGTTAAAATTCGCTGTTTGCTGCACCTCAAGCGAGAACGGCGGAATGGTCGATTTCTCGAAGCCCGCCGCCTCCACCGTCACCTGGTACCGGCCAATGGGCAGGAAGTCGATCCGGAAAAGCCCCTCGTTATTGGTGGTCGCTTGGGTGCTTACGTTGGTGTCGAGGTTCACGGCCACCACACTCGCGCCGGGCAGTACCGCGCCGCTCTGGTCAGTCACTTCGCCGGTGATGGTGCCGGTCACGTTTTGGCCCCTCGCCGCTACACACGCCAGCACCGCCAGCGTGCACGCCAGGAAAAACCGGAATGCATTCGTCTTCATTGTGGTCCTCACTTGAATTGGGTTTGCGTCTTGTACTTTTGTTACGCCCCTGCGCTGATTCCTGGGCGTCGGGTTTCTTGAAGGATTTCGCAGGCCGTCGGTCCCGGCCTGTCACTCGCCGGGTTCAAACCACTCTTCCGCTTTGAGAACCGAGAGTAGTCCCTAAATGATCAAAAAGTCAATAAAAATGATCATTTCAGTCATAATATGCGCATATACCGCGCATAATCAACCGCTTACAGCGGACGAAAAAGGCCCCATCACCGGGGCCTTTTCATCGATTCCACACTCTCCGTGGGGGTCTCTGATCTCTGATCCCTATTCCCTGTTCCCTGCCTTACCCGGGCTCCAGTTGATGACGTGATAGATGGCCGGCCACTGCCCAACGTTCCTGAACGCATGAAGGCTGTTCGACGCATTGAACACTACCGATCCTGCCTCGACCCGCACCCACTGGCCATTCGACAGCGTCTCGCATGTGCCTTCCTTGAGAATGATCAGCTCTTCGTTCACATGCTTGTGCGGCGGATGCGACATCTCTCCCGGATTCAGCATTCCCACGTGCATCTCCAGCTGATCCACGGTCGCCGTCGGCTGATCGCAAATGGACGCGTGCGCTCCCACAGCGCTCTTCTCCGGCTTCAAATCATCCCAGTGAAAGACCGCCGGTCCGAGGATCGCCTTTTGATTTTCGACTGGCTTCTGCCCATCCGCCGCCTTTGGTTCCTGCGCCGGCGAATCCGCCGTTATGGCCCCTGCCAACGCCGCAAATCCAACCATCGCATCGCGTCTCGTCATCGTCATCTCAGTTCTCCTCAGATAAATCCTTACGCTGCCCGCTGCCCCGCAGACATGCTGACTTGCTATTCCTCGATCTTCACTCGCGTCGCATTCATCTGCGCCTTGATCGACAACTCCGCAGCCAGCAGGCATTGTTCCTGGTCCTGCGCGACATGCGTGCGATTCACAATGTCGGCCACGAACTGCGGCCCGAACGGCAGAGGCATGTTGTTGCAGTCGACGGAACGAGCCATATCTTTATCCACCATAAACAGGTTGTTCCCCTGGTGCGACACGGCCACATTGGCGTACTTGCGCACCTCGATGTATCCATCGGTGCCCAGGATGAACAACCGTCCATCGCCCCACGTTCCCAGCCCATCGGGCGTAAACCAGTCGAGCCGAACGTAACCAAAGCCCTTGTTCCCGCGCAAAACCATATCGCCAAAATCCTGAAACTGGGGATGCTCAGGGTGCCGCAGATTTGCCACCTGCGACTCCACCACTTCGGCCTCCGTCGATCCCGTATAGAACAGGAACTGATCGATCTGGTGCGATCCAATATCGCAGAGAATTCCACCAAATTGATTCTCATGCCAGAACCACGCGGGCCTGCCTGAGCTGCCGCCCGCCTCGCCGCCGTGCTGGAAGATCTGGTGGGGGGCAATGTTGATGGTTTGGATCACTTTGCCGATCGCGCCCTGCTTCACCAGCTCGCCCGCATATACCGCGGCCTTCACTTCAAGCCGTTCGCTGTACATGATCGCGTAGATCCGGCCAGTCTCTTTGATCGTCTGCCGCACCTCGGCCAGTTGCTCGAGTGTTGTGATGCCCGGCTTGTCTGAGAGAAAGTCCTTGCCCTGCTTCATCGCCTTCACGCCTATCGCCGCGCGCTCATTGGCAATCTGCGAGCTCAGCACAAGCTGGATCGAGGGATCGTCGAGAATCTCCTCCTGCGTTCTCACGATCTTCGAGTCGGGGAACTGCGTTTTGAAAGCGGCAAGCTTGTCCTCTTCGCCGCCCCACGCCGCCACCAGCTCGCCGCCGCCGCGCTGCACTGCGCCGATCATCCCGTAGATATGGTCGTGGCTCATGCCGCACACACCAAACTTGATATGGTTTTTGGGCAACTCTGCTTCCTGCTGTGGCAAGTTCACGCTCTCAATCACGCCGCGGCCAGGCCGTCCGCCGCCAACTCCCGCCATCGCGATTGCACTCTCCGGCATCCCCGCTAACATCGCCGCCCCTCCGATCCATCCCGCACGCAGCAGAAACTCGCGCCGCGCAGCACCAGTCAAATTCATCATTCCTCCAGACCGCAAGCCGATTACACGTCTACTCTGAGCATGCTTCGCCACCATCCGAAGCATATAGGATGGAATTACTTCGCGTCCCGAACTAATATGAGTAATGTGATCCTATGGGCCAGGATCACGAGGCGAGCGATGGGCGAGAATCTCTTTGATTTGCATGGCAGGATTGCGGTTGTTTGCGGGGGAACCACAGGCCTGGGCAATGCCATAGCGCTGGGGCTGGCCAACGCCGGGGCCGACGTTGTGACCACTTCGCGGCGCATGGAGCAGGTTGAAAAATCATCGGCCGAAATCGAGGCTCTGGGCCGCCGTGCCCTGCGCGTCACCAGCGACGTCACCAGCCGCATTTCGCTCCAGGCGATGCACGACGCCGTCCTTGCTGAATTCGGCAAAGTCGATATCCTTGTGAACGCCGCTGGCACGACGCACAAAGCCGAGACGCTCAAAGTTTCAGAGGCTGACTGGTCGCGCGTGATCGAAACCAACCTGACCGGCACACTGCGCGCCTGCCAGATATTCGGCCTGACCATGGTGGCCGCCGGTTACGGACGCATTGTGAACATCGCCTCGCTCAGTACACTCGTCGGATTTGCCGATGTGGCTGCCTACTGCGCCAGCAAAGCCGGAATCACCTCGCTCACAAAAGTGCTGGCCATCGAGCTGGCTCAAACCGGCGTGAACGTCAACGCAATTGCGCCCGGGGTCTTTCCCACCGAGCTCAATGCCCGGCTTGTGAAAGGCACGGCTCGAGGAGAAGAACTTTTGCTGCGTACGCCCATGGGCCGCTTCGGCAAACCGCATGAGTTGGCAGGCGCCGCCGTTTTCCTGGCTTCTGAGGCCGCATCGTTTGTCACCGGCGAAGTGATCGCAGTCGATGGCGGATTCCTTGCCAGCGGCGTGAACCAGTAGTCCAGCTATATAATTCGCTTTCGCTTCATCGGAGCAACGCAGCGATGAAAATCCGCAACGCCTCAGTCAACATCACGTCGCCAGGCCGCAACTTTGTCACCCTCAAGATCGAAACGGATGAAGGCATTTACGGCCTGGGTGACGGCACTCTCAACGGCCGCGAACTCGCCGTTGCAAGTTATCTCAGCGATCACCTCATTCCCTGTCTCATCGGCCGCGACCCCTTCCAGACTGAAGACATCTGGCAATACCTCTATCGCGGAGCTTACTGGCGACGCGGGCCGGTTACCATGGCCGCCATCGCCGCCGTAGACGTGGCTCTGTGGGATATCAAGGGCAAGGCGCTGAACACGCCTGTCTACAACCTGCTTGGCGGGCGCAGCCGCGAGGGCGTGATGGTCTACGTTCACGCCAACGGTAAAGACATCGATCAGGCTCTTGAAGACGTGGAGCGGCATCGCCTCATGGGTTATCGCGCCATCCGCGTTCAGAGCGGCTTTCCCGGCCTCAAGTCAACCTACGGCGTGCCCAAGAGCGCAGGCCGCTACGAGCCGGCCGAGCGGGGTCTTCCCCCGGAGTACGACTGGGCCACTGAGCCATATCTTCGCCACGTTCCCAAGCTGTTCGAACGCGTTCGCGAAAACTTTGGCGAGGATATCCTGCTGCTCCACGATTGCCACCATCGGCTCACGCCCATTGAGGCTGCCCGACTGGGAAAGGAACTCGAGCCCTACCATCTCTTCTGGATTGAAGACCCCGTTCCCGCAGAGTTGCAGGAAGGCTACCGCATCGTTCGCGAGCACACTACCACGCCGATCGCCACAGGCGAGGTCTTCAATTCCATCTGGGACGCGCACGACCTGATCCGCAACCAGTGGATCGACTACATCCGCATGACCATCGTGCATGGCGGCGGCATTACGCACCTGAAGAAGGCCGCCGATTTCGCTGCGCTCTATCACGTGCGCACCGGTTTTCACGGAGCAACCGACCTCTCGCCGGTCACCATGGCCGCCGCTCTCCACTTCGACACGGCGATTCACAACTTCGGAATCCAGGAGCACATGCCGCACACGGAGGAAACCGACGCGGTCTTTCCGCATCAATACTCATTCGAAGACGGCTATATGTCTCCCGGTGACGCGCCCGGCCTCGGTGTCGATTTGGATGAGACGCTGGCAGCAAAGTATCCCTATCAGCGCGCCTATTTGCCCATCAACCGCAAGCTTGATTGGACGCTAACCGATTGGTAAATCCGGCTCCAGCTTCACCGTCCGCCCCGATCGGCACGATTCATAAATCGCCGTGACCAGTTCGAGCGCGCGATACCCTTCAATTCCCGACGAATTCGGCGCGCGTCCCGTCTTGCAGGCCTCGCCGAAGTCGATGAACTGCCGTTCAAACGGCGTCAGCGAAATTGCCATCGGATCGGACGCGCCCGATTTCGTATCGCACGCGATCGGCGGCGGTTCGCCCTCATCGTCCTTCACATCCCAGGTTGTCAGCCGATCTCCGGTCACAATTGCCGAGCCCCTGGTCCCATGAATCTCAATCCGCTCGGGATAGCCCGGCCACAACGCGGTCGCGGCCTGGATCGTTCCCGTTGCGCCATTCGCATAGCGCATCAAGGCGCACAAAACGTCTTCCGACTCGATCTTGTGCAATGCGCCAAGCTGCCAGTATGCAAACACCTCGTCAACCGCGCCAACCAGGTAGAGCAGCATATCCACCTGGTGAATCGCCTGGGTGATCAGCGCTCCGCCGCCTTCTCCGCCCCAACTGCCCTTCACAGGCCGCGCATAATATTCAGCCGAGCGGTACCACTTTACATACGCATCGGCTTGCAATAGGCGCCCCAGCCTTCCGGCCGCAATCGCGCGCTTCAGAAACACGATTGAATCGTCGAAGCGGTGCTGGCTTACAACGCCGAGCTGGATTCCCGCATTCCGCGCGACCCTGATCATCTGCGTCGCGATGGCAAGGTCCACCGCCATCGGCTTCTGCACCAGCACGTGCTTCCCGCACTTCGCGCCAAGCTCAACTGCTTCAAACCGATAAGCGGGAAAGGTGCAGACGTCGAGATAATCTACATCGTCGCGCCGCGCGAGTTCGTCGGGCGTGGCGACAAACTCCGCGCCCCACCGGGCGGCGAAGTTCCGGCCCTTCTCAGTTGTGCGGTCGGTGCACGCCGTTAATTCGTATCCTATGTTCCTGTAGGCCTGAGCGTGTTTGCCGGCAATTGCGCCCGTTCCGACGATTCCAACTTTCATCTGCTCCGACTTTCTGACGCGTCAACTCGGCGACTTGCTGTTCGTTCACATCTCTTCGTCGTCCCCGATCGGCATGCCTGGTGGCGCCTCTATTGGCTTCGCGGGAACGAATCTTTCGGGATGATTCTCGAGATCCTGAATGCGGTCGATCATTGCCGCACGATGAATCGCCTCGGCCGCGTCGGTTGGTGCCGGCGTACTCGTCCACTGCTTCAGCAGGTCCTCGATGTGCCATTCGACGATGGCCCGCGCCTGGCTTGATGCCGCGGGGTTCACGGCCAGCGCCAGCATCGCCTCAAGCGCGCGGAACTCCACCGCCCGTGCAACCTCTGACGACATCGTGTGCCCGCCCTCCGGCCGCTCCGCCGTCGTCTTCGAGATGGTCTCAAGCAGCGAACGCAAGGAGGGAGATTTGGGTTCGCGCATGTGATACTCAACCAGCCGCGAAGCCCGCGCGGGATTCAGCAGCACCTCAAGCGTGAGGTCTGCCGACGCCTCTGCCGCTGCGACTGGATCGAACGTAAGCCCCGTTTGCGAAGGGAACGACTCCTGCGTGCGCGGGTCTCCTGGCGGATGCGGCGGAAGTATCGCAAGCAGGCTCTCAGGCAGCGTGAGCGTTTGCGGCTCCAACGTCTTCATCACCGCGGCGATCGCCTTCTCCTGCTCGTCAGGCGCGACGATCGCCGGATTCGGCTGGCCATCTCCGCGCAGGTTGTAGCGGTAATCCAGTCCCCCGATCAGCTTGATCGCGGCCTCGGTCTGATAGCGATGCAGCAGGTACAACGGGACCAGCGTCTCCTCAAGCTGCGCCATCGGAGTTCCCGGCTTGATTGCATCTTCACCGAACTGCTCGAGCGCCACCGCGCGAATCTTCAGGATGCGTTCGAGCTCATCGGCCGCATCCGGCCCGTTGTCCCACAAGTGCGCCTTTGGGTGCGCTCCCGAGGCCGGCCGCGCGTCTTCATCGGTAATGTAGATTTGCCCGGCTTTGTCCGCATCGCTCAGGATCTTGTTCAGTGCCGCGTCTTCGTCGGTTCCAGGCGCAAATTGCCGGTATCCGTAATCGATCGACACCTTGTCCCAATCGCCGATTTCATTGGCGTACGCGTGCGAAAGATCGATCTTGCCGTCGGCATCAAGCGCAATATATGGATGCGGATAATCCATCACGCTGTCGCCCTGCATCACGCTCGAGGCGGCAAAGTTGTGCGAGAGGCCGAGCGTGTGTCCGGTCTCGTGCGCGCCCAATTGCCGTATGCGCGCCAGCACCATCTGCAGCATTGGGTTGTTCTGGTCTGTGTAGGTTTTGCCGGCGGCATAAGGCGATAGCAGCGCTTCGGCAATCAGGTAATCCTGCCGGGCACGCAGGCTGCCCAGCGTCACGTTTCCCTTCAGGATTTCGCCCGTGCGCGGGTCGGCAATCGCGTCGCCGTAGCTCCATCCGCGCGTGTAGCGATGCACCCACTGAATGATGTTGTAGCGAAGGTCCATCGGGTCGGCGCCATCGGGCAGCAGATCCACGCGGAAAGTTCCCTTCGCCCAGCCGGCGGCCTGAAAGGCCTGGTCCCACCAGCTCGCGCCCTCGCGCAACGCAGAACGGATCGGATCGGGAGCGCCGCGATCAACGTAATATTGGATCGGATCGACCGCCTCGCAATTCGTCACGCATTTGGGATCCTTCTTGATGAGGCGGTGACGGACGATCAGGTGCTGATCGAGCGATTCGCTCAACGGCGCGGTGTAGTCGCGGAACGAGAGATCGAAGTAGCCGGAGCGCGGGTTGAACTTCCTCGGCTTGAAGCTTCCATCGAGCGGCGGCAGCTCCACAAACATCTGGCGCTCGCGCACGGTGAGCGAATGCGAGTCAGGAGCAACGTCGGAGACGAATCGGCCCTGGAGCGGACCCTCGGCCGTGAAGGTCAGCTCGGCTTCAACCACCGTGTTCTTTGGGAACGCCTTGGTATCGTCGGGCACGATCGTCGAGCGGCTCGCATCGAGCTTGTAGCTGTCACTGTGCCCTGCATCCTGCTGCGCCGAGGTGATCGCCTCGGAGACATGATGCGCGTCGTGGAGGAAGAAGTCGGTCGCATCGACCAACACGGTTGCGCCGTCGGCGGATTCGGCTTCAACCTTGAATCCCCAAAGCACCGACTCAGGGAATGACTGCGCGACGGCGAGCTGCTCGTCAGGGTCTGAAGAGGCGCTGCGGAAGCGCTGGTTGGTCTCAACCAGCAGAACCTTTGGACCGATGCGCTCGAAGCGCACGACTACGCCTTCAGAGAGCTGGCCGCGATCGAGGCTGAGATCGTTCGAGCCCGTTCCGTAAGGAAGCGAGTTCACGTAGAGCAGATCGGGCGTTCGGCCATCGGCGTTGAGGCGCGGAATCTCGAGGTAAAGTTTGCCAGTTTTCGCGTCCCAATCGAGCGGCAAGAAACCGTCGAGGTGCTTCATTCCCGCGGTCTTCTGTGCGATGGTTGCAGGCGCGTCTGGTTTGGGCGAGTCCTGCGCAAGGAGCGCGGAGGAAAGAGCGAGCGAGAAGGCAAGGACCGATTGAGAGAGCGAAGGGAACAAAGGCATGGTTTCCCTTATAGTTGCGCGCGCGAATTGACGCAAGTGAGAGGCGCGCTGGAGGGCGCGGAAAATGGGCAAATCGGGGAAAACAGAAGGAACTGCCCGACCGTAGATTATCTCTGAGCCGACCCGGAGGCGCTTATGGCGTTTTCATCCGCCAATCTTTTCGGTCAGCTCGACCCAGCGCTCGTACACGGCATGGTGATGGGCTTTTGCCTCTTCGATCTCGGCGAGGGCAGTGGTGAGCGCCTGGGGATCGGTGACGACTTCGGGAGCCTGGATGCGCTGCTCGGCGGCACGAAGGCGGGCGTCGGCTTCGTCGATGCGGGCTTCAATGGCGTCGTACTCGCGCTGCTCCATGTAGGAGAGCTTTTTGCGGACAGGCGGCGCGGAGGGAGCGGCTGGAACCGACGACGGCGTTGCTGCTGCAAAGGCTGCCGAAGCAGAGGCCGCAGAGGCAGCGCGAATTTGTTCATCGCGCCAGGTTTCCCACTGCGGGTAGTCGGCGAAGAGAGCGGAGTTACCGAGTCCGTCGAGTCCGAGTACTGCGTTGGTGACGCGGTCGAGCAGATAGCGGTCGTGAGTGACGAGGACCAGCGCGCCGGGGAATTCGAGCAGAGATTCCTCGAGAATCTCGAGGGTGGGGATATCGAGGTCGTTGGTGGGCTCGTCGAGGATGAGGACGTCAGCGGGCTGCAGCATCAGGCAGGCGATAAGGACGCGGGCGCGCTCGCCGCCGCTCAGGCGCTCGACTGGCTGATTGAGCTGTTCGCCGGTGAAGAGAAAGCGCGAAGCGTAGCTGGCGACATGGACGACGCGGTCCTGGTAGATGACGGAGTCAGAGTCGGGGGCGAGCGTGCGGCGCAGAGTGAGGGCCGTGTCCAACTCGCGCTTTTGCGAAAAGTAAACCATGCGGAGGCCCGGGGCGCGGCGGATTTCGCCGGCGTTCACCGGGATTTCGCCGGTGATGGCGCGGATGAGCGTGGTTTTGCCGGAGCCGTTGGAGCCGGCAAGGCCGAGCTTGAGACCGTTGGTGAGGTTGACGCTGACGCCGCGGAGAATCTCGCTTCGCCCGAGAGTGACGGCGGCGTTATTCACTTCGATGAGCCGTTTGGTCTGGCGGCCGGTCGAGTCAAATTCGATGCCGGCCGTCGTGGTGCGGCTACGGGATTCTGAATCACGCAGCTCGGCGATGAGAGCATTGGCGTTATCGATGCGGGCCTTGGCCTTGGTGGCGCGGGCCTTGGGGCCGCGGCGAAGCCACTCCATCTCGATCCGCACGCGGTTGCGCAGGCTCTCCTGGGCGCGCTGCTGCCATTCGACGTAAGCGTCGCGGTCATTAAGGAATTTGGAATAGCTGCCTTTAACGCGCAGCAAACCTTCAGAGTAGATGCGGTTGAGCTCCACGATTTCTGACGCGATGTTTTCGAGAAAATAGCGATCGTGGGTGACCACGACGAAGGCGAATTTCGCGTTGCGGAGCAACTCTTCAAGCCATGCGATGCCTTCGAGGTCGAGATGATTCGTAGGTTCATCGAGGAGCAGGACATCAGGCTCGGCGACGAGGGCTTCAGCAATGGCAAGGCGCTTGAGCCAGCCGCCGCTGAGGCTGGCGGCCTCAGTGCTCATGCCGGGGGCGCCGGGGGTATCGTCTTCAGTAAAACCGGTGCGGCCGAGAGTCTCGCGAAGGCGCTGCTCGCGGGCATCGGCAGGTACAGCGCCGCGGTCGAGTGCGGCTTCAACAACCTGGCGCACGGTCATCCCCGGAGCGAAATCGGAGATCTGATGTACATAGCCGATGCGTACATTTTTGCGGAATGAAACTTCGCCGGAATCAGGCTGTTGCTCGGCATTGAGGATCGCGAGCAGTGTTGATTTGCCCGCGCCGTTGGGGCCGATGAGGCCGATGCGGTCGCCGTCGTGCACCGCAAAAGAAATGTTTTCGAACAGCGGATTGGCGCCGAAGCGTTTGGAGATGTTCTGCGCGATCAGGATCGGCGGCATGTTTTAAGTTTACGGGGCGAAAGCTTCGCGCCGGCTTCGTCCGCAATCGCAAACTAGTCGAGCCTGGTTAAATAGGCTTCGCCCTGGCTGGGATGCAGGTGGTTGGCAATATACTCGGCCTGTTCGCGGTTATCGCCCTCGGGCCGGATGCGCACCCAGTAGCTGTCTTCACCGGGGAACTCGATGACGCTGGCGCCGGAGTATTTCTTTTCCAATTGTTTCTTGAGCTTGTTGGCCGCATGGTGACTGTGAAAGGCGCCGATTTGCACGCACCAGCGCCCGCCAGTGTCGATGGGTTTGGGCGTGTGGTAAACATCCAGGCGAACCTTGGCCAGGCCGGCGCGATACACGCCGGTTGCCTTGGCTGAAGCCATGGTCAGATCGAGAATGCGGTCTTCAACAAACGGGCCGCGATCGGCAATGCGCATCGCCGCCGATTGCCCCGTCTGCAGATTCGTGACCACGATCAGCGATCCCATGGGCAGGGTGCGGTTGGCCGCGGTCATTGAGCGATCGTCAAAGACTTCGCCATTTGCTGAGCGCCGCCCCTTGTAGGGCGCGGTGTACCAGGTCGCGTATCCAACCTGCGTATAGATAGGCTTGTGCGTCGATACGTAGTCGAGATCTGCAGCGCTTACGCCGCCGCGAGGCACCGGGGTGCGGGGAATGCGAGACGATGGCTCGTTTTGGCCTTGAGCCGATGGAGGCAGCGATTGCGGAGGCAGCTGCGCCGTTTGGCTGCGATGGCTGCAGCCGCTCACCCCTAGCGCAATAACGACAGGGAGCAGTAGCAGCAGGCGAGCGGGCAATCCCGCTTCGGCGCCGGCGCTTCCTCCTTTCGCGTCATCAGCAAAAGGGCGGGAAGACTCTTGAGTTTCCCTGCTAGCTCCGCTCAAGCCTTCGGATCCTTTGGTCCATCGGTCTGCTTATCCATCTTGTCGGCAAGCCCGCGCAGAGTGTCTGACAGGTTGCGCATTGCCTTGATGGACTCCTGCCGCACCTGCGGAATCACCGCTGCATTCACGTACGCTACCGCATGACGCAGTTCCATCTCGATCAGTTCGATTGCTTCTTCAATCCGCTGGCCGACGCTCGGTCCCGGGGGTGGTGGAGGATAAGAACCCATTGCCTTGCACCTTCATTCTGTCGAATTAAGGCATCGGCCCAGTCTCAGTCTGCGGTAGGGCATGCGAAGCGTCAATGCCTGTCGGGCGTTCTTGAGCTGGTCAGGTGCCGCACCTGTCAATACGGTCCGCATAGGGCTCATGTTCCCTTAGCGTGGTTCCTGGCGGCGGTTCCCTCGGCCGAATCGGGCCGCAGCGCGGCTTCATCGATAAACACCAAATCCGGCCCCAAGTTGACTTTTTTTCCAGAATCAGCGTCACATCTTTAGTGCGAGACAGGAAAGCAAGGCCTCAGAAACCTTTGGCAAACACTTGCCGCCCTCCGCAACCGGCGATCATCGGCCGAGGGCAATCTCTTGTGCGGCTTGTACTTCTGCTGCTGCTCATGCAGGTTCTCCTGCTTGGTCCCGCGCGTGCATTCGCCGTGACGATTGACGGTCCGACCCCTCAGACCGGAGCAACGGCTGCATCCTCGCGCCCCGGTTCCGAACAGGCCACCCAACCGTCTGCGTCTTCCCTGCCCGAAGAGCCAAAACCTCAACTTGGCACAGCTCCGGCCGTGCCCAACCCCTGCGACGTAAAGAACGCTGGCGCCAGCATGGGCGCAACCGCTGCCATGCGCGCCATCGCGGCTCTCAACGCCGTCGATCTTAAACAACTTCCCAGCCCGTCTATCGTCAGCACGGTTGTGTGCGTGCCCCACGCGCCCCCGATCATCAACTGGTATGCCCGATTCATCACCGGGCCGGAGGTTAAACCGCTCACGCCGCTCGAAAAGGCGCATCTGGCTGCCAGGAACCTGATTGATCCGTTCAATATTCTGACGATCTTTGGCGAGGCCGGCATTTCAGTGGCAGCCAATTCGCACTCGGTTTACGGGCCGGGGTTTGACGGGTGGGCAAAGTACTCGGGAGTGAGCTTTACGCAGGACTTGACCGGCGAGTTCTTTGGCACCTTTCTGATTCCATCGATCGCGCACCAGGACCCGCACTACCATCGCATGCCCAAGGCGTCGATCCCGCGGCGGGCATTCCACTGCGTCGCGCAGATCGCGTGGACCCAGGGCGACAACGGCAAGGGGATGGTGAATTATGCCGACCTGGTTGGATTCGCCTTCGACGACGCGGCTGGCGACCTGTATGTGCCGGGCCAGCAGACCAACTTCCGCGCCAGCGCCGAGCGCTACGGCATCGGCCTGGCGATTGCGCCCACCGACAACTTCATTACCGAATTCCTGCCCGATATTGCGAGCCACATCCACGTGCGGGTGGTGCTGGTGCAGCGAATCATTAACCAAGTGGCGAGGACTGATGGCGCAGCAGCGCAATAATAAGTAGACGGGAAACCGCCGACACATTGATTGGAAACGATGCGCCAGATTTCCCCTGAGTTCAATCAGCCGCGACCTTGAAGCTCTCGGAGACCGTCGGGGCTGCTCCATAGTCGCTGTTGCCGGCCTGCTTGGCGTCGATGGTGCAGGTGCCGGATGCGATGAATGTGGCCGTAGTGCCGGAGACCGTGCAGATGCCGGTGGTTGTCGAGGTGAAGGTGACCGCCAAACCGGAGCTTGCCGTGGCTGAAAGCGTCAGCGGCGTGCCCACCGTCTGCGAAGGTATCGCCGCCAAGGTGATGGTTTGAGCTTCTTTATCGACCCAGAAGGTCCGCGTCGTTGCCGGAGCCGCTCCATAGTCGCTGTTACCGGCCTGTGTCGCCTCGATGGTGCAGTTCGCCGCAGCGCTGACAAGAGTCACAGTCGAACCCGAAACGGTGCAGACCGACGTGGTGGTCGATGCAAAGCTGACTGGCAAGCCGGAACTGGCCGTCGCGCTCACCGTAAACGGCGCCGCGCCATAGGTCTTGTTCGGCAGAGTCGCGAAGGTGATGGTCTGAGCTTCTTTATAGATCCAGAAGCTCCGCGAGACCGCCGGGCCTGCTAGATAGTCGGCGTTGCCGGCCTGTGTCGCCTCGATGGTGCAGTTCGCCGCAGCGCTGACAAGAGTCACAGTCGAACCCGAAACGGTGCAGACCGATGTGGTGGTCGATGCAAAGCTGACCGGCAAGCCGGAACTGGCCGTCGCGCTTACCGTAAACGGCGCCGCGCCATAGGTCTTGTCCGGCAGAGGCGCGAACGTGATGGTTTGAGCTCCCTTATAGACCCAGAAGGTTCGCGTCGTTGCCGGAGCCGCGCCATAGTCGCCGTTGCCGACCTGCGTCGCCTCGATGGTGCAGTCCGCCGCAGCGCTGACAAGCGTCACAGTCGAACCCGAAACAGTGCAGACCGACGTGGTGGTCGATGTAAAGCTGACCGGTAAGCCGGAACTGGCCGTCGCGCTCACCGTAAACGGCGCAACGCCATAGGTCTGGTCCGGAAGGGTTGCGAAGGTGATGGTTTGAGCTTCTTTATAGACCCAGAAGGTCCGCGTCGTTGCCGGAGCCGCGTCATAGTCGCCGTTACCGGCCTGCGTCGCCTCGATGGAGCAGTTCGCCGCGCCAGAAACCAGCGTCACAGTCGAACCCGAAACAGTGCAGACCGATGTGGTGGTCGATGCAAAGCTGACCGCCAGGCCGGAACTGGCCGTCGCGCTCACCGTAAACGGCGTCGCCCCATAGGTCTTGTCCGGCAGAGCCGCGAAGGTGATGGTTTGCGTGGCCTGGTTAATGGTCAGCGCTTGAGCGGATGAGGTGCTGACTTCGTAGTTGCTGTCGGCGGAGTAGGTCGCCGTTGCGCTGTAAGACCCTACCGGCAGCGAGGATGTCGTGAATTTGCCGGAACCATTCGTGCCCAGAGTGATCGTTCCCAGCGTAGTGACCGGATCACCGCTGGGGTTGACCAGCGTCACTGTGCCAGTGGGGGTGGGCGTAGTCACGGCGGTTCCTGCCACGGTTGCGGTAAAGGTCACCGTCTGGCCGAAGACGGCAGTCGACGGCGAGATCGTCAAAGTTGTGGCCGTCGGGTCCATCACGGGAGAGAATTTCCCGAAGAAGCTGCGGATGTAACCGCCCACATACGGGGTTGCGTAGGTGCCTGGGGTCACCATGGTTGTGTTCCAGGTACCGCCGTCAGCACCATAAGCGGCAAAGTAGACGTTTCCGTCGGCGTCCAGCGCCATGCCGTTGAAGATTGGGAAAGTGTTCCCTGCGGCGGGGTTCTCGTTACCGAGCGGAGTGGCGAAGATCAACTTTGTGCCATTCGGGGTGAAGGTAGCTACGTAAGGGTAACTCGAACCATTGCCGGGGCGACCCTCAAGCGGATTGACCAGGGGTAAGTCATAGCCATAGTTGGTGTCGTAGCCGTAGAGGTAGACGCGTTCCTTGGCATCGAACGCGATGCTTACTCCATAACCGCTCGATGACGAAGTGCCGCCGAAGAATGTCGACCAGATATTAGCGGTTCCCGTCGGGTTGATCTTGCTCAGGAAGCCCGTGTTGCAGGGTCCTTGACCTGCCGGATAATTGTCGTTTTCAGGACAGGTAGGCTGAAATGCGCCGGTGGTTACGGGATAGTTATTCATAGTGGTGTTGCCCGTAACGTATGCGTTGTTTGAGCTGTCCGCAGCCACCCCATATACATATGTGTCCGCTGTCGCAGGTACCGGTGCCGTGGGGCCGATAAACGTGGAATAAACGAGTGAAGCGTTCCCCGACTTAGTGGTATCGAACGCGCTCAGAAAGCCCATCCAGCCTGCGCACATTTGGTAATTCAGATTGGAAGGATCGTATACGGGGCAACTCGGCGTAATGACTCCCGATGTTCTGGGAAAGTAGTAGGAGTTTGTATACCCAGCTATGTAGGCCATGCCGTTTGGTCCAATTGCCAGAGCCTGCGGCACGGTAGTCCCGACGTAGCTGGTAGAAGAAGCGGGGGCGGTCCCCATAAAGGTGGAGTAGATCAGCGATTGACCGCCGGCGGCTAATACTGAGAGGGTGGCAACCGGTGAGCCTACCCCATACGGCTGGTATGCGCTTGCGGTCACTGGAAACTGTGAATTGTCGGTGCCATTGTTTGATAGGTAGAAATTATTGGCTTGCAAGGCATACTGCGTCCAGCCGGCAAAGTAGATGTTATCTGAGCTGTCCAGCACAATTCCCACGGGAGTGACCTCTTGGTTGCCGCCAAAGAAGGTGCTGTAAAGCAGCGCAGTTCCGTCGGGATTGAGTTCGGATATAAACAGAGTAGGAGCATTGACCGTATATTCAGTGCCGCCGCCGTCAAAGAATCCGTCACATGACGGGTAAACGACCCCATTTTCAAGCGGATAGTATGGCTCGCAAACTGACTGAAACGGATTCATAAGAGGAAAATCGTTCGAACTTGTCGCGCCCAGCACATAGGCATCTCCGTTTGAGTCCGCGGCGACAGCATACCCATATTCGTTCCCGCTCAGTCCGTGCAGGTAAGTGGAGTACACCAGCGACGTGCCATCCGCGCTGATCTTAGTGACAAAGCCGGAGTTGGTCTGGCTTGTTCCGCAGCGCATATAAGGTAGGCCTCTATCTGCCGGCGCATCCGTATTGCAAATCGTCTGCAGTGCTCCCGAAGTGACCGGGAACGTCGCATCGGTGGTGATCCCCGTAAGAATGATTTCGTCGTTTGCATCAACCGCCATTCCTTCGGCCTGAGTGTAGCCGCCACCGCCGCCGCCAAGCGCTCCAATAAAATCAAACACCGGATCGATGATCAGTTCCCGGCTCTTGTCATACGCTCCAAGCCTGAAACTCACCTGGTGATCTTTGGCAATTACAAAGCTGCCGTCCACTGTCTGCCGGGCGCCGTCCTTCAACTGGTAGACCACCGGCTTGTGAAAGCGTACCTCAGGGCCGCCGCTAGTCACGGGCAACACGAGGTCGCCATTCGCCGCAAGCTCGGCCTTGGCGCCATCGAAATTCATACGGATCGCCGACGCATCGGCTCCCGGAGCTACCACAAAGTCATACTCAAGCTGTCCCTGCTTGCCGTAGTAGACAAGGTCGATGCCGGGATAGACACCGTTCAGCCTCACCTTTCCGTACATGGGCACATTCTTCTGCCACTTCGATGAATCGTTGCCGGTGAAATAGTTCGCCTTCCCTTGCTGAGGCTCTTCGCCGCTCTCGCGCTCCGCCGCCTTTGCGCCCAGTAAGCTCATCCGCAGCGCCGAACTGCTGATCGTCGGGGGCCAACCGGGCTTTCCCGCTGGCGAAATCTCATTCAACTCCAGCACCGCATCCGCGCCAGAGAGGAACAGCGTATATTCCGGCCCGCGCGCCAGCCACTGGACTTTGGTGGATGTTTGCCCAAGATTCGCTTCAAAGCTCAGCGGCATTTTGCGGTAGCTTATCGACACGCGATTTGAAACCCGCGAAGCCGGGGAATCCGGTTTCGCAGCGGACGATGCCCTGCCTGGGAGCAGGGAAATGCAAAACAGGGCGATTCCAATCGCAGATAGCACGGCATTGCGGTGCGAGGGGCGGATCATGGACGGAGTACCTCCTGAGTTCAATGGGCCCACCGATGCGATCGTCCGTCGGAGTCCTGTTGGGAAGTTTCGAACGCGGGAATGTGAGCTCTAAACGGAAAAACGACCTGGTTTACGTCAATCGGTTGCTGTCCGAACCCGTCTCTATTCGGTCTCATTGACTGTGTATGAGTTGCAAGTGCCGCGATGGGCCAATGCGGGCCATCTAGGGCCTTCCACCGCCAAATATGCGTCTGGACTCCCGAATTAGCCTGAAGTATGATGGCGACACGCAGCCGATCCCCCGGAACGGACGTGGGGCCATGGTTTCCCTTCGGAATGACAATCCTGAGCATGGGCAGACGCTCGTCTCATGGAAGGAAATCGCGTCCTTTCTCAACCGGGCCGAGCGTACGGTCAAGCGCTGGGAACGGGAGCGCGGTCTGCCCGTACACCGGGTTCCCGGCGGTGAGCGCGGTAGTGTCTTTGCCTATCCTGCTGAACTGGCGGATTGGCTCAGGGGCAAAGCCCAAGAATTGGAAGCCGACGACTCGGCCCCCAGCGACCGGGTTGCCGGCCAAGCCGGGAATCCAGCCACACAGCAAAGTGTCGTTCCAGTTGAAGCCGTGCCGGCTCATGCACCCGGAGGGCATCGCTGGACTTTGAGCCCGGCACGAGTCGTGGCCTGGCTCGCGCCTTTGGCCCTAACCGGGGCTTTCATCTTCTATCTCTCCGGCGGCCACACCGATTCGCGCGTCACCGCGGTCGGCGATCGAGAACTCTCGAATCTCAAAGCCCCTGAACTCGCACCCGATTCTGTCGCGGTTTTGCCCTTCACCAATGCGGGGGGAGACGCCAGCTCAGACTACCTCAGTGACGGCATCACCGAGTCCTTGATCGGCAACCTGGCCCGCATTCCGCAGTTCAAAGTCCGCTCACGCGATTCGGTCTTTCGCCTCAAGGGGAAAGACGTTGAAGTGCAGGAGGCAGGAGGCGAACTTGGCGTGTCGGAGGTGGTCAGCGGTCGCGTGACCGCGCAGGCCAACAACATCGAAGTCAGCGCCGAGCTCACCGATGTTCGGGACAATACCGAAATCTGGGGAAAGCGGTACACCGGCAAAAGCTCCGACCTCATTAAACTGCAGGAACAAATAGCCGGCGACATCGCGGAAAAGCTTCACTCCACTCTCAGTACCGCCGACAAGCAACTGGTCACCCGGCAGGGCACGCAGAACAATGAAGCCTACACCTTGTACTTAAAGGGGCGTTACGGGTGGAACCAGAGGAACCTCCCCAGCCTGGAGGCTTCCATCCCCTATTTCAATCAGGCCATCGCCAGGGATCCTGGTTATGCTTTGGCTTATTCCGCACTCGCTGACGTCTATTCCGTGCTTCCTTTTTATGGAGGGAATCCCGCCGAGGACTTCCCCAGGTCCAGCGTCGCAGCTCGCGAAGCTCTTCGCTTAGATCCCACCCTGGCGCATCCCCACGCCATTCTGGGCAGCATCGAGATGGAATATGAGTGGGATTTTGCCGGTGGCGAGG
This sequence comes from uncultured Acidobacteriaceae bacterium, assembly GCA_963808695.1. Taxonomy (GTDB): domain Bacteria; phylum Acidobacteriota; class Terriglobia; order Terriglobales; family Acidobacteriaceae; genus Telmatobacter. Next base: position 45,639 of record CAWEHF010000015.1, on the reverse strand, counting down.
CTGAATTCAAGAAGGCCTTTGCACTCGATCCGAACGATGCCACCGCTCACCAGTGGTTCGCCGAAAGCCTGGGCATGATCGGTGGCAGAGAGCAGGAGGCTCTATCGGAAATCGATCTGGCTCATCTGCTCGATCCAACGTCACTCATCATCCGCCGCGTAAAAGGAAGCGTCTACGTTGCGGCCCGCCGGTACGATGATGCCATCGCGGTTTGCCGGCAGCTACTGGCGGAGAACCCGACCTATAACCTGGCCCATGACTGCCTGGCATATGCCTACTGGGGAAAACGCATGTACCCCCAGGTCATGGAGCAGTGGACGGCTTATTACAGTCACTCGGGCGATAGGGAGGAAGCCGAGTTCGGCAATTCCGTGGAACGAGGATTCCGCTCCGCTGGTTGGCGAGGCGCACTCACCGAAGGCATCAAGACCTTGCAAAACCAACGCCAGAGCCGCCACGCGTCCTCGTATGAGATCGCCCGCTTGTACGCCGACCTGGGCGATAAGGAGAACGCCTTCGAGTGGCTTGACACGGCTTATCGCGAGCACGATTTCATGCTCGACGAGTTGAACACCGCTTTTGAGATGGATAATCTCCGCTCCGACCCCCGCTTCACCGATCTGGTTAGCAAAGTGGGTTTACCTAAATTGCAGTAACCGGTGGCCGCTGTCCACGGTAGGCGCGCTCCAGCCCCCGACAACTTCATTACCGAGTTCCTGCCCGATATTGCCAGCCACATTCACCTGCGCGTGGTGCTGGTGCAGCGAATCATTAACCAAGTGGCGAGGACTGATGGCGCAGCAGCGCAATGAGCAGACGGGAAACCGCCGACACATTGATTGGAAACGATGCGGCAGATTTTCCCTGAGTTCAATCAGCCGCGACCTTGAAGCTCTGCGCGATCGCCGGGGCTGCTCCATAGTCGGAGTTGCCGGCCTGCTTGGCGCCGATGGTGCAGGTGCCGGATGCGATGAATGTGGCTGTAGTGCCTGAGACCGTGCAGACGCCGGTGGTTGTCGAGGTGAAGGTGACCGCCAAGCCGGAGCTCGCCGTGTTTGAAAGCGTCAGCGGCGTGCCCACCGTTTGCGAAGGTATCGCCGCGAAGGTGATGGTCTGAGCATCTTTATAGACCCAGAAGGTCCGCGTCGTTGCCGGAGCCGCATCATAGTCGCTGTTACCGGCCTGCGTCGCCTCGATGGTGCAGTTCGCCCCAGCGCTGACAAGAGTCACAGTCGAAACCGAAACCGTGCAGACCGATGTGGTGGTCGATGCAAAGCTGACCGGCAAGCCGGAACTGGCCGTCGCGCTCACCGTAAACGGCGCAGCGCCATAGGTCTGGTTCGGCAGAGACGCGAAGGTGATGGTTTGAGCTCCCTTATAGACCAAGAAGCTCCGCGAGACCGCCGGGGCTGCCAGATAGTCGGCGGCGTTACCGGCCTGCGTCGCCTCGATGGTGCAGTTCGCCCCAGCGCTGACAAGAGTCACAGTCGAACCCGAAACAGTGCAGACCGATGTGGTGGTCGATGCAAAGCTGACCGGCAAGCCGGAACTGGCCGTCGCGCTCACCGTAAACGGCGCAGCGCCATAGGTCTGGTCCGGAAGGGTTGCGAAGGTGATGGTTTGAGCTCCCTTATAGACCCAGAAGCTCCGCGTGACCGCCGGGGCTGCGTAATAGCTGCTGTTGCCGACCTGCGTCGCCTCGATGGTGCAGTTCGCCGCAGCGCTGACAAGAGTCACAGTCGAACCCGAAACGGTGCAGACCGATGTGGTGGTCGATGTAAAGCTGACCGGCAGGCCGGAACTGGCCGTCGCGCTTACCGTGAACGGCGCAGCGCCATAGGTCTGGTCCGGCAGAGCCGCGAAGGTGATGGTCTGCGCGACCTGCTGCGAGCCCGTCCCCATCAGCTGGATCGTCTGCATGTCGCCGGCCTGATTCAGGTTGTTATCTGTTAAAATAGCGCCGCCGCTGATGGAGCCGACCGTCGTCGGCTTGAAGTCGAGGGCCACGGTGCAGCTTGCTCCTCCCACAAGCTCAAAGGGCTCCGATGAACTTGGAGTGGTCTGCACGCAGGTGGATGAGGGATCCCAGGCGAAATTGGCGGATACGCTCGGATTGTCGCCCGACGTGGGCAACTGCAAGATCAGAGCGGCATTGCCGTCGTTGCTCAACGTCACCGTCTGCGGACTGTCGGTGCTGGTGGCGCCCTTTGCCGTTGTTGCAAAGGTCAGCGCCGGCGGTTGAATGTAATCCAGTAAATCCACAGCATTGTTGCCTGTGTCGGCGACCATGACGTTCCCGCTCCCGCTCACCGCTACGGCTTCTGGAAAATTGAATCCGCTGCCTAACATCTTGACTGTGGCGTACCCGCCTGCGGCCACAATCTCGTCGACCTCGCTGTCGCCGGTGTCGGAGACGAAGACGTTCCCGATCCCGTCCACCGACAAGTTCCCCGGACCGCTGAATCCGCTCCCGATGGTCTTGATGGTGGGCGAGGCCGGGATGCTGCCGTTGACCGCCTCGATCTCTTCGACGGTACCGTCGCCGTAGATTGCGGCAAAAACATTCCCGCTCCCATCCACCGCCACGCCGTCGGGGCCGTTGAGCCCGCTGGCGAGGGTTCTGATGGAGGGTGAGGCCGGAATGCTGCCGTCGACCGCTACGATTTCCTTCACAGCATTGTTGGCGAAATCGGCGACGAAGATGTCGCCGTAGCCGTCCACCGACACGCCATAGGGGTTTGAAAACCCGCTGCCGAGGGTATTGACCGTGGTGTAGCCGCCCGCCGCCACAATCTCCTTCACCGCATCGTTGTAGGTATCGGCTACATAGACGTTGCCGGCTCCGTCCAGGGCCACGCTATTGGGGAAGCTGAATCCGCTGCCCAATTTATTGACCGTGGTCCAGCCGCCCGACGCCAATACCTCCTTCACCGCATTGTTGTAGCTATCTGCGATGAAGACGTTCTCGCTCGCATCGACAGCCACGCCGCCGGGGCCGCTCAATCCGCTGCCCACGGGGATCACCAAATTCGGGAGGGAAACGCCAGATGTGGTGGTGGCAAAGGTCGCCTGCGGACCCACGCCGACTCCCTGCACATTGCCAGTGGCCAGCAGGGTCCCCGTGCTGCTCAGCAGCTCAACGGCGCCGTAGCGCGGCCCGGGAGCAAACGGATAGAATTCTACATTCACCGTGCAGACGGCCCCGGCGCTGTAAAATGTGTTGGCCGTGCAGGTGCCGCCGCCGGCTTCGTAAAAGTCCCACCCGGTATTCCCCTGCGTTACCACTGCGGTCGAGCCAAGCGTACCGCTCGTGTCAAACGTGAAGTAAAACGTTATGGGAAACACAGTGACTATCCCCATATTGACCGGGCCGAAGTTCGCGCCCGCCATCTGAATCTCTTTCACCGCATTGTTGCCGTGATCGGCGACATAGACGTTGCCGCTCTTGTCCACTGCCACATCGAAGGGCGACATGAATCCGCTGGCCAGTGTGAGGACGGTAGGCGAGGTTGGAATGACGCCGTTGACAGCCAGAATTTCGTTCACTGTACTGCCGCCGTCATTGGCGACGTAGACGTTCTCGTCCGCGTCAACCGCAACTCCGTCGGGAGTACTGAAACTCGATGAAACGGTGATGGTTGTGGTGTAACCGCTCGACGCCAGAATCTCTTTCACCGTATCGTTGTTTTGATCGCCAACAAAGACGTTGTCGTTCCCGTCTACCGCTAGGCCTGCGGGAATATTGAATCCGCTGCCCAGACTGAGTATCTTGGGTGCGACTGGAACGACGCCGTCGACTGCGACCAACTCCTTCACCTCACCTACGCTGTAATCCGTGACGAAGACGTCGCCGCTATGGTCCAGAGCCGTGCCGAAGAGAGTACCGTACCCGCTACCCAGGCTTCTGATCGTGGGCGAGGATGGAATGGTCCCGTCCACCGCCTCAATCTCCTTCACCGCATGGTTGCCGTAGTCGGTGAGGAAGACGTTGCCGCTCCCGTCTACAGCCAGAGTAAAGGGTTCGCTGAATCCGCTGCCCAGAGTATTGATCGTGGGCGAGGCGGGAATGTATCCATTCACCGCCACAATCTCTTTCACCTCGTTATTACCGAAATCGGCGACGTAGACGTTGCCGTGCCCGTCGACTGCAACGCCGGTTGGACTGGAAAATCCGCTGCCCAACGTGACAACCGCTCCGCTGAAGTGCGCCGTCTGCGCCGCCAGCGGCACAGCCGCCAGCACGCAGAGGTTTAGCGCCGCCACTGCGGCCAACCGCCATCCGCTCATTATGCCGCGCAGAGCGAAGATTCTTTGGGAAATAGCATTCTGACGTACTGCTGGAAAATAGGCAGAGAGGAACATTGCACATCCCTTTCTGGAATCGCGGATCAGATTCCATTCGGGTCCGGACTGCGAAGACCGGCACGATTGCACCGATGTGCCGGAGGCCCCATGCATCGCGCACGATGCCAGGCAAAGGTTTCTCCCATGCAAATTCAAAGAACACAACTGAAGATGTGGCCGATTTTGCAGCGGAGAAATACTGCCAAGCAGCGCACTATGCTGCCTCAAGCGACATGGGGAGTGGCGTAGCCCAGAGACCGAGTATTCACGCTAAAGCGGAATCCGCTCGCCTGTCAACAAGATTTTCGGTCAGGGCAATCGCATGAAGATGTTGGACGCTTTATCAAATTCGTTCTGGAAGGTGCACAGCGTCAGTCGTGGCGGGTGGTCCGACCCTCTGGTCCCGAACCAGGTGCTCTTTCTCGCGGTGCGAAACCTGCTTGTAGGGGAAGCACAATCCCATCCGGCCGAGCGGACAGCAGCTGAGGGGCGCCGATCACAGAATGAATCCCTCCCGTCCACACACGGTTGCAGAGCAGCTTTCAGCTGCGGACCCAAAATCCGGTCGCGTGCCTTCGATGACAGGTGCTCTTAACATCAACACGATGTATCGGTTGCCCTTGCCGAATCCCCCTTGCAGGCATCGCCCCCATTCGCCGCCCTGAAATCCCCATTCATCCCCCGTTTTCACCGTTCGCTGCACCCTGTTTGGATTGACCAGCCCATCCGGCTACCCTGATCGTGACCTTTTAGACCCTGCGGCTGAAACCGGAATGAGGCCGCTGGGCTCACAACACCAAAACAGCCGGCAACCAAATTGAATTCAAGGAGATCGCACCGATGTCAAAAGCGATGAAATACGCCGAGAAAGCCGCCGTTTACGCGGCCAAGGGCGCCTGGGTGGTGTACGAGAGACTGAACCGCATCAGCCCCAACCCATCTTTCACGCCCAAGTGGAGCGAAAAACCGCTTCTGAAGTCCTGGCAGAAAGAAAAGCCGCCCCTCGGATGGCCCCGCACCACTGACTCGCTGTGTCCCAAGTGCGTCCCCGAGATTCGCAAGCAGATTCTCGACGGCAAGCTGCCCCACGAAGTGCTGCTGAACGAAAAGGTGGGCGAGATCAAGGCCCAGATCATCGAGCGCGACGGCAAGATCCTGATGGTGAAGGACTGCCCCAAGCACGGCCACTTTGAAGACGTCATGTCGATCGACCCGGCCTTCTTTAAACATCTCGAAGAAAGCTTCCCCGGCCGCGACATCCGAGCGCACGGCAAGGGCGACAAGGAACTGCACCACCACGGCACGTCGACCGTTACGCATGGGCGCGGCTCGGTGCTCACCATCGACCTCACCAACCGCTGCAATATGATGTGCGATCCCTGCTTCATGGACGCCAACCAGGTCGGTTTCGTCCACGAGCTTACGTGGGAAGAAATCAAGACCATGCTCGATAACGCCATCACCATCAAGCCCAAGCGGCAGATGAGCGTTCAGTTCAGCGGCGGCGAGCCCACGCTGAGCCCGTACTTTCTCGACGCGGTTGCCTACTCGCGCAAGGTCGGCTTCAACTCGGTGCAGGCGGCGTCGAACGGCATCGAGTTCGCCAAGAGCAAGGAGCTGTGCCGCGCCGCTGCCGAGGCTGGCCTGCGCTACGTTTACCTCCAGTTCGACGGCATCGGCAACGCTGCCAACAGCCACCGCAAGGTGGGCAACCTGTTTGACGTAAAGCTGCAGGCCATTAACAACCTGCACGAAGCCGGCGTTGAAATCGTGCCCGTCACCACCATCGTGAACGGCATCAACAACGAGCAGGTGGGCCGCATCATCGAGTTCGCGCTCGACAATCCCAAGACCATCAGCTTCCTTTCGTTCCAGCCGGTCAGCTTTACCGGCCGCGACGAAGAAATTACCGATGAGCGCCGCGTGGCCCAGCGCTACACGCTCTCGCACATGGCCCACGACATCAAGAACCAGTGCGGCTTCGGCGTGCCCGAGCGCGACTGGTTCCCCATCAGCTTTATGAGCACCTTCAGCGACTGGGCCGACCTGGTGCACGGGCCCACCGCCGAGTGGGGCCAGCTGAGCTGCGGATGCCACCCCAACTGCGGCATCGGCATGGCGCTGATGATCGACAAGGAAACCAAGGAATCCGCTCCGGTAACCGCGTTCCTGCATATGGACCAGGTAGCCAAGGATCTGGCCAAGGTGAATGACGCCGCTCGCGGCAAGTGGATGTCGGTAATCGGATTCGGGCTTGCGCTGCTGCGCAATTACGATCCGTTCCAGGCGCCCACGCACTTCAAGATCACCGACATGCTGAAGAAGATGGACAAGACCTTCAACGCCACCGGCAATAACTACGGCAGCGTCAAGGGCGACCGCACCATGGAAGACATCAAGAAGCGCCGCCAAGACCGCTGGAACTTCCTGTTCATCGCCGGCATGTGGTTCCAGGATTTGTTCAACTACGACTTCCGGCGCACCGAGCAGTGCATCATTCCCTACGCCACGCAGGAAGGCGAGATCAGCTTCTGCGCGTACAACACCGGCGTAGGCTGGCGCAACATCATCGAGAAGATGCACATGACGGCCACGCTCACCAAGTGGTACGAGGAGCACGGACGGCATGAGATCTTTGCTGGCGGCAAGAAGGTTGGCATGACCCACGTTGGGCACGATCTGCAGCTCAACATGGAGCATGTGAACTCCGAAGCCAACCACACGCTCGACAACCTGGGCATCGCCAAGAACGCCCGCGAAGAGAAGCTGCGCGCCCGCGAACAGAAGATGAAGCAGGACGCAGAGAACGCGCAGATGGCCAAGCTCTACCGCGAGCACGTGCTGGGCGAGAAGCCGGTCGAGGGACTGGTTTCACTCGACTCGATTGCGCCCGCCAAGCCGGTCGCCAAGCAGCAGGAAGGCGAACTGGTGGCAGGGGACTAGGACTGGCCGTCCAGGCAGCGTTTCGGAACAGCACCAACAAACCAAGAGGCCGCCCGAGAGGGCGGCCTCTTTCGCTATAGGCACAGGGAAAGCACTTGGTGTCTATTACCCATGAGGCGTAACATACTGAAAATCGCGAACTCAGATTATTGCAGAGATCGAAAACTCACGCCGCGAGCGTCTCTCTGGTTTCCATTCGGCCGTACGGACCCACGGGGCAGCGCGAAGGGAGGTAGACATGGCAACGGTAATTTTTTGCGGCTATTGCATTGGGTGCGACCGCGGCAGCGACCTATCTAGGTTCCAAATATTTTGGGATTGTGAAGCGATTCAAACCTGTCCTGTCCTTAGACGAAGAAGCGGTGCGACTCCGGAACGAAATTGACAGCAATAAGTCCACGGCCGCGCAGGAGATTGAGCGATCCAAGATAGAGGCTGCGGAAGCGGTGCGCGTTGCGAGATCCAAGGCTACAGAGCTCAACAAGAATTACGGTCAGGCTAAAGAAATCTACGACAAGCTCCAGCGTGAGATTGCGCTGTTGCAGGAGGATTCGGAGGACCTGTCGTTCGGGCTTTACAAGCCCCATTACGCATTCGATAGCGCCGAAGCATACAAGACAGCGCTCGAGAAAGTGTATGCAGAGAAGAAAGCTTTGATCCGGAAGGACCTGGCCGCGTTCTACTCCAAGGAGTGGACTGTGAACAACAGCAAGCGAGAGGGATTGAAGATGACCAAGCATCAGGTCAAGCTTATGTTGCGCGCCTTCAATGGCGAATGTGATGCCGCTGTTGCAAAAGTAATATGGAACAATGCGACACGCATGGAGGAGCGGATTCGGAAGTCCTTCGAAGCGATAAACACGCTCGGGGAGGTGAATAAGGTAAGCATCACGCCAACTTACCGGGATGAGTGTCTCGCCGAACTTCACCTGACCCATGAATACGAATTAAAGAAACAGCAAGAGAAAGAGGAGCAACGCGAAATCAGAGAGCAGATGCGCGAGGAGGAACGCGCGCAGAGAGAGTTCGAGAAGGCGCAGCGCGATGCAGCATTGGAGCGCGACAGAGCTGAAAAGGCGTTGGCTGCGGCCCGGGAGGAATTGGAGAAGGCATCCGGGGAACATTTCGACGCTATTCAGGCGCACATACAGGACCTAGAGCAAAAGATCGTGGATGCGCAGGCTAAACAGGACCATGCGGTCTCAATGGCCCAGGTGACAAAATTAGGACACGTGTATGTTATCTCCAACGTCGGCTCATTCGGCGAAGGCGTTTTCAAAATCGGATTGACGCGACGCCTCGATCCGGAAGATCGAGTTCAGGAACTTAGCGGAGCCGCGGTTCCATTCGGTTTCGACGTTCATGCCATGATCTTCTCGGGCGACGCCCCAGCCTTGGAGTTGGCTTTTCATCAAAAATTCTCCGAGAATCGCCTCAACTTGATGAACCCACGCAAGGAATATTTCCGTGCCTCCCTGGACGAGATTGTGAACTTCGCTGAATCACAAGGCGTGAAGGTGGAGTTCACGAAAGTCGCGGAGGCTCGGCAGTATCGGGAGAGCGAGGCCATGCGCTTGCGAGCGATTCAGCAAGGAGAACTGGCGAAGCCGGTGGAGGATGCATTCCCCGCCGAGGTCCTGGCGGGAATCGACGAAGATTAGCTGGGTGCCCCAAGCCTCGCTTCCGGGACCTGCGAGACCGCTCACCTCAACCCAGTCCCCTCCCTTAGGGAGAGATCGAATTTAGCCCAGCGTGGAGCGGAGCGCAACGCTGGGTACGCGTCCAAAACAAACCCCTCCGCCCTGGAGGGGCGGAACGAAATTCACCTGCGCATATTCAGCACGGCCTGCTCGATTACGCGCCTTGACGATCACTCCGATTCCGGCACGACCCTCTCACCGGCATGGTCTTCGCGCCTGCCCTCCGGGGCGGCTCCCTGTTGCTGCCTCGACTTCCCAGGGTTCCGTCCGCCTTTCGGCGTACTCCACCCTGGGCTAAACTCGCGTCCTCCCTCCGGGAGGGCCTGCTTCCGCCCCGGAGGGGCGGACCGAACTTAGCCCAGCGTGGAGCGCAGCGCAACGCTGGGAACACGGCCGCAACAAATCCGCCGCCCCGGAGGGCCGGCGCGAATCTTTCAACCCCACACATAACGCAAATCGTATTCCATACGATGCTTCTTCAAAATCGCCACAAACTCCGCCTGAAAATCTCGCTTCCGATGATGTTCCTCCTGCCGCGCGATGTACCGGACCGTCGCCTCAATCTGCGAGTGGCCGATGGAAAACGCACCGTAACCCTCCTGCCACGCGAACTCCGGCATTGCGCAGGTTTCATGCATCCAGCGCGAAGAACCGCTCTTGATCTCGCGCATGGCCGTGGCCACGGCCAGGTTTGCTGGAATCGCGACCAGCAGGTGAGCGTGGTCGTCGGTTCCGCCAACGGCTAGCGTCGTCATTCCATGCTCACGCGCCACACCGCCCATGTACGCCCACAAACGGTCCCGCACCTCTGGTGCGATCGATTTGCGGTGTTCTTTGGTGGAGAAAATACAGTGATAGAGCGAAGAACAATAGCTGTGTCCCATAAGGGACGCAGCATATCACGATCGCGGTCCGTCTGTTCGCGCCGGCCCTCCGGGACGGCTACTTGTTGCTGCCGCGCGTTCCCAGGGTTTCGTCCGCCTCCGGCGTACTCCACGCTGGGCTAAGTTCGCGCCCTCCCTCCGGGAGGACTATCGGCCGCACTCGCCATACCCCGGCCACCCGCAAAATCGCGCTATACCGATCTCATCCCGGCAGGGGTGGATTCCCGGCCGGGTGTTGGCTACTTCAGCAGTAGCGCGAGGACGAGGAAGACGACTGCCAGCACGAAGCGCCAGCCAATGGCGATAGTTGCGGGCTAATCGCGTCAGACTCATTTTCTTGGACGATTTCTCATTCAATGCCCTCACCTCCCATGGCCACCCCACGGACGAAGACCTGCCCGCGGGGACCCCGGTGTTAGCACGGTCCGCAGGTCGTTGCTGCTGCTTGCGGACCGACAACCCCGCGCAAAACCAGACAACGCCTCACTCCGAAAACACAGCTCCTGAGTCGACGCGACCATCAGAGAGCGCCGACCCTCACTAAATGCCAAAGATGGAAAGTTTTCTCTGGTTTTGCGCTTTTTCCGGGCTGATCTTTCACCGCCGTAACTCCACTCGCAACGAAGGCGCACTCATTCTAGAGCAGTTCTAATTTAAGTATACACAGTTTCGTGAGATAATATTTCCGCCGGCTGAGGGGCGGCGGAGATGCAATCCTATTCACAAGATTTGCGGGATCGTGTGCTTTGGGCGTTGGAGCGCGGAGAAAAACCGACGCACATTGCTCGGCGGCTGGAGATCAGCCGGGGCTGGGTGTACCAGGTGCGCGATCGAGTCCGGGAGACGGGCGAGCGCAGCAGTTTTCAGATCGGCGGCCATCGCCGCTCCCGTATAGCCGGCCTGGAGTCGGCAGTGCGCTCCTGGATCGAAGCCGAGCCCGATCTGGCCCTGGTGGAAATCTGTGACCGGCTGGCCGAACGAGGGGTTTCGATCAAAGTCGGGGCGCTGTGGCATCAGCTGAACAAATGGAATCTAACCTTCAAAAAAAACGCTGCACGCCAGCGAGCAAGATCGGCAGGACGTGCAACTGGCACGCAAGGCGTGGCTGGAGGCGCTGCCCACGATGAACGTAGAAAAGCTCGTATTCATCGATGAAACGTGGACTTCCACTAATATGACCCGCGCCTACGGCCGATCTCCGAAGGGGCGCCGATGTGTCGGCTCGGCGCCGTACGGTCACTGGCAAACAACCACCTTCGTGGGTGCGTTGCGGCATCAGAAGATCTCCGCGCCGATGGTAATCGAAGGGCCGATGGACGGAGAGGTCTTTGTGGAATATGTGCGTTCGGTCTTGTGTCCCACACTCACGCCGGGAGACATCGTCATCCTCGACAACCTCGGCAGTCATAAGGTAGACGGGGTCGAACAGGCCATCCTCGCCACCGGGGCGACACTCCTCTATCTGCCACCGTACTCCCCCGACTTGAACCCCATCGAAAAGCTCTTCTCCAAGCTCAAGGCCCTGCTCCGCAAAGCCGCCAGACGGAACGTCGACGCCCTCTGGCAGGAAATCGGAACGCTGCTCGACTCCATCTCTTCAGAAGAGTGCTCGAACTACTTCCTGTCTTGTGGTTATGTAAACACTTAAATTAGAACTGCTCTAGAGGCGCGTCACCGGCACATTGTAATGAAGATTAACCCTGGGTTCCGGTCCACCCGTGTCCCCGGTTGGGCCGGCGCGAAACTCGCCGCGTGCCCAAGCCCGCTGATTTCGCTTACCCCTCCCGCGCTTCAGCCGCCTTGCGAACCGCCTCCGCATCCGCGATGTCCTGCGGTCTCCCTGCGGCCAGCTTCGATGCGATGAGATCCGAGGCGGAGATGAAAAACGCCCGGAGTCCCGTTTGCGGGTCGATCACGCCTTCCACGCGCCGTCCCCACGCCTCCTCAAAATCGACGCCCGGAATCTCAGGGAGAATATCGAAGCTGTGCGGATCGTGTCCGAAACGGAAGAAACTTCCGCGTTGGGCAAAGTCTTCCGGTCGAATGCCCTCGAGCGGCGCGCCGAACGCGGCGAGCGCGTCATAAGTCGCATGCGCGTTGGAGGGGTCGGCTTGAATAAAGACGTCTATGTCCTTCGTAAAGCGGGGCTGCGCATGGAAGATGACCGCGTATGCGCCAACAACGAGGTATCTAACGCCATGGGCATTGAAGGCGGACAAAAGGTCTTTGCGACCGTGGCAGGTCCGGCTCGATCTCCAAGCCTTTCAGCGCATAGGCAGTGCGGATCATCTCTTCCACCGCGTCCATCCGCTCATGCACGGGCCGGCTCTGCCAGTAGCGATACTCGTCGGCCTTCATCTCATCGAAGCTCGTGTATTTGCGCAGGATCGTGCCCATGCTTCATTGTCCCACCCGGTTGCTGCGTTTTCAATGGGCTAGCGTATAGCGTCACGCCCGCTTACGCGGCATGGCGAATGGCGAACAGCGTCAGGTCGTCCATCCCCGGCCTGGCACGCCCGCAGACCGGCGTTGCGAATAATTCGACGAGTCCGCTATCACAGAGCTGCCCCTGAATTCTCCACCGACAACGTCCGCGCCTGGTTCCAACGCTCCGGATATGCCTTCCAGCATCATGAGAACTGCTCTAAGGCTGCTGCTGCGACGAGCTGTCTGCCGGCGCGAGGGTGCGAATGTGCACCGTGGCCCCGGTTTCAGGAACCGAGCCGTCGTTCACCTGCACCTGCGTGGGCTTGCCCAGAACAAGGATGCGGGCCGTGGCTTTACTGCGGCCGGGAACGATGACACGATGCGTGACCGGCGGGCCTGCGGAGTTCACTGTAACCGGCACTTCAACCGAAGCGTATCCCGAGTTTGCAATGTCGACGGCAACGAGCGTATTTCCCGCTTCTGCAGCATCAGGAAACACGCCGTCGATGGCCAAATCGGGCAATCCCTTGTCGGCATTCACCCAATCCTGAAAGAACCAGGAGAGATCGCGATTCGAGGCGCTCTCAAGGAGCTTTTCAAAACTGGAGTCCGGCGAAGCGGAGCTGCTCTGGCTGCTCGACGAACTGCTGCCTGCCCCTGGTTCATCGAGCGCCGCGTAATAGCCGCGTAACGCGGATGAGAGCGCGCTGTCTCCAACCATGTCGCGCAGCATCCACAGTACATAGGCTGCTTTGGTGCGATAGTAAGCCGGCGACCAAGCTTGGGCCAGCGGCTGGCCGGGACTCTCACCGGGGCTCGACGGCTCGGCAAGCGCCAATGCGGAACGCGACGATTCGAGCGACTCAAGCGCACGATTGCGGCCGTCCTGCTTTTCAAGCCACAATGTACCGATGAAGGATGCCGCGCCCTCGTCGAGCCACGCTGGAGGAGCCGCGTTTGCGCCGGAGATCCACGCACGGGTGAGCGCGTGCGCCAGTACTCCTTCAAGCTTGTCTTCGTCTTGAGGCCGGATGGGTGTTGCCAGCAGCGCGCCCGATTCAAAGGGCGCATCGCCCGCGTCGGGCAGGTCGAGAATGGTGAGCTCTGAGCGCGGCTGCGCGCCCAGCCATCCCGCCACAAACGGTGAAACCGCAGCCGCTGCCGTGGTCCAGTTTTCAATGTTGCTCTCGTCTGTACCGGCCGTCCAAAGCGTTGCATTGGTTGCCAGGTGAGCAGCGCGCATGGCCACGAAAAGGCTCGGAGCGGTAAATCCAAGCGTGGTGTCGCCCGTGTCTGCTGTCGCAACGCCCGGCACCCCCTCAACCGGATTCGGCGGATCGACCACAGTGAGCGCCACTGTTCGGCCATTCACCAGCGCGATCGCCGGCGCCTGGCCGTGCGGAAACTCATCGGTCAGCCGCAGCCTGAACCGCGAACTCGAAGTGCGCAACTTTACCTCGCCGACTTCGTCAAAGAGCCGTGCGCCGTCGCCAAGGATCACCGGCTCGGCAGCCACCGGATACCACGCCACATTTCCAAATCCGCGCAGCCCGGTAAAGTCGAGGCCAATCTCGTCCCAGTCGGAGTGAAGCGCAAGATCGCTTGGCGTGCCGAGCGTGGTTAACCGCTGGGCATTGGGCGTGATTGCGCCGGAGTAGGTCGCGTCTACCTCGATCATGGCCCCGGCGGCAAGCGGCTGCGCAAGCGTAACTGCAGCCTCGTGCAGCTGGCCGGTGTGGTCAGTGTCGGAGTTGAGCGTTGCCACGGTGAACGGCACATCTTTGCCGCCCAGGTGAATGTTCTGCCACTTGAGCGACGAAGAGATCTCGAGAGGAATATGCGCGAGCGGAGCTTTGCCGTCGTTGCGTATCATCAGCAGCGCGCGGACGGCGATGCTGTTTTTCTCCGGATCGAGATGCACGTCGAGATCGTAGGCAGTGAAGGTCACAGCGTCGCGCTCGGCGTCACTGGCGGTGGGTGCGGCGACTGCAGTGCCCGGCGTCGCGGCCGGACCGATGGTGGTGGTCGTCGCGCCGTTGTCATCCGTCGAGCGCGAGAAGATCACCTTGCCGTTTGATTGCTGAGTCTCCGGCGGCTGAGCGGTTGGCTGCTGCGCTGCCGGCTGCGATGCCGGGGATTGCGCCTGTGCTGGCGAGGGTTGTGTCTGGGGTGCGGTTTGCGCTGCCGACGACTGTGCAACCAGCAATCCGGCAAACACGGCAAGCGCCGCAATGGGCGCGAAAACAAACTTCATGAACCAAGGCCTTTCTGTATCTTTCGTGCCGCAGCTCCACTGCGTGGGGCAGCACTGCGTGGGGCGACTTCTTGGACGGGAGAAGTGGAGGAACGCACTCGCCGCTGCCGCGCGGCCTCGTAGAGCACAACTGCTCCGGCCGTCGAAACATTCAGCGAACTCACTCCGCCTGCCATGGGAATGCGGAGCAGATGGTCGCAGGTGCGCTTCACCAGGTCGTGCAGCCCTGCGCCCTCGCGCCCCAGCACCAGAACAATGTCGCCGGTGAGGTCGAAGCGGTCGTAGTCGGTAGTGCCGCGCTCGTCGAGGCCCACGACCCAGAGGTTCTGGCGTTTCAGGTCTTCGAGCGCGCGCACCAGGTTTACCACGCGCGCAATGCGCAGATGTTCGGTCGCGCCGGCGCTGGCTTTCACCGCGACCGGGCTCAACGGAGCCGAGCGGCGCTCGGTAATCACCACTCCGTCAACGCCCGCGCCATCGGCCACGCGCAGCAACGCGCCCAGGTTCTGCGCATCCTCAACCCCATCGAGCGCCAGCACCAGCCGCGGCGCATTCGGTTTGGCCGGGTCGGGGGCGAACAAATCTTCAATGGCCAGAAAATCCTGCGGCCGCACAATCGCCACCACTCCCTGGTGCGCTGCGGTCTGCGCCATCTGCGTCAATTGCTCGCGCGACTCCGACCGAACGCGCACACCCATCTCCCGGCACCGGGCGATGAGGCGCTCCAGCCGGTCGTCGTGGCGCTCGCGGGCTACCAGCACGTGATCGAATCGGCGCTTGCCGGCGCGCAAAGCTTCTTCCACCGGGTGCAGGCCGTAGAGCAGGTCCATAAAGAGATTTTAGTGGGCGGGGGGGCTGAAGCCCCGGAAACTACCCGAGCTGCTGATACGTCAATGGTTCGCTCGCCGGGTACGGGACCGGCGTTGTCTCAAAGCTCTGAGGCAACGCCTCAATGAACGGGCCAAACAGGCTCCCCGTGGCGTCCATGCCGGGCAAAAGAACCAGCGTTCGCACCTTAAAGGTGAAGGCCTCACCGTCTTTGCACGCCGGTCAAATCCACCGCGCGGCGGCCTCGGCGCTGTCCTGTGGCCGCGTGTTGAAGGCGATTGCCGTATGCGGAGACATGCGCCGGACCGCATTAATGATTGCTTCCATCAGAAGCAAACGTTGAGGAGGCAGCCGCACGCCCGCGCCAATCACCACGCAATCGTAGCTGTTGGCGCGCAGGCGGCTCTCCACGGCTGGAATCGAGGTCTGGTCACCAAGGATGTAACAATTCTCCCCAAGCCAGCCGCGCGCCGTCATTTCCGCCACCACCGCCTTTACTCCGGCGTGGATCTTCTCTGCGTTCAAACCGGGCGGCAGCGCCGGATCTGAAAAGTCCACGACCGCAGGATCGAGACCGATCAAAAGCACGCTCTTCATTCATCGACCTCCAAAGGTGCACGTCATCAGCCAAACGGGGGACGCGATGGCAGCGCTATCTCAACAGTTGCGGTTAGGCCGATCCAGCATCATAGTATTCGTGCATTGTGGGCCCGTCAAAACGTTGCGGCCCAAACTACAGTTTCCGGTTCAAAGCTCCTTGAATCTTCAAAGTTGGACTGTACGGCTCTATTCCTGTTGATCGTTCTATCTTCCGGCTCCATAATCGTTCTCACACGCTGTGAAATCCGGAGCAAAAAAATCTTTTGCCGCCATTCTGGAGCCCGACGGTACGGCGCTGAAGTGGACGATCGCCCGCGTGCCATTCGACATTGCCAAAGTGTGGCCCGAGCGGCGCGGCCACAGAGTGAAAGGCGAAATCTCCTCGTTGGATGCCGAAGGCGGCGGTTTCGCATTCCGCACCTCCCTGTTTCCCGATTCACGGGGCAAGGGCCGGGTTCTGCTGGTGAACAAGAAGATGCAGAAGGGTGCGCACGCCCGTGTCGGGGAAAAGGTGCGGATCACGCTCGAACCAGATCTCGAAGAGCGCGAAGTGCTGATTCCGCCCGAGTTAGACAAGATCCTGAAGAGTGACCGGCAGCTCAAGAAATGGTTCGGCGCACTGAGCGACTCGATGAGGCGCGAGATTGGCAAGTGGGTCGCCGCGGCGACCGGCGTTGAGACGCGCCTGAAGCGAGCCGACAGAATCGCGGAACGGATGATGCATGCCATGGAGGGCGAAATCGATACGCCCCCGATTTTGAAAGCCGCCTTTGTCCGCCAGCCCCTGGCCGAATCAGGCTGGAAAGCAATGACCTTAGCCCAGCGGCGGGGGCATTTGATGGGAATTTCCGGCTATGAGAAAGCCGAATCCCGGGAGCGCAGGGCAGCCAAGGCGGTCGAGGAAGCTCTCAAGGTGGCCCGCCGCAAGCTTTCAGCACCAAAGTAGGTGCAATTCTCAAAAGGATCGATATTTCGTTCGTCCTCGGCCCGGCACCTAGCGTCTAATTGATTACGATGACCTTCGCGGCGGCCAAGTCATTTCTGGTTTCGGGCGGCGCCAGTTCTCTGGCGGCGCAGGTTGACGAACAGGTGCGGCAGCAGAACCTTGCGGTTGCGCAAGGACTCAAGCGGCAGGAAGCCGGGCTTCTCGACGAGCTGATTGTGAAGTATCAGCACCGTCTGATGCGCTATCTGCTCTATTTGACCGGAAACCGCGAGCAGGCCGAGGACCTTTTCCAGGATGTATGGATGCGCGTGCTGGTGCGGGGCGGGCAGTTTAACGGCCAAGCGCGGTTTGAGACCTGGCTCTTCACCATCGCCCGCAACATGGTGATCGATCTGCGCCGCAAACGGACCGCCTCCAGCCTCGACGAGCTTTTCGAGGTGGGCAGCGACGACGACCGTCCCATGAGCTTTGAGGTTGCCGACGGCGAACCTACCCCGTTTGACCGCGTCTCGAACTTCGAAGACCGAGAACGCATCGCCAAGGCACTGCTCGATCTGGACACCCTGCACCGCGAAGTGCTCGTTCTGAGGTTTTACGAAGAGCTCTCGCTCGAAGAGATCGCCAAGGTGACCAAAGCGCATTTATCTACAGTAAAATCAAGATTATATCGCGGCATGGCAATGATCCGGCCCAAGCTGGAGCGCGCCGGGCTGCGGCTGCGGGAGGCGGTGTGAAGTCTGCCAGAATGTCAGGGAGTACTGGATCGGGCGCTGAAAGCGACCGTGACCTTCTTGCTGCCCTGGCCGGTACCCAGGCTTCGCATGAACGGGCCGTTGCCTACCGGACCCGCCGCGTAGTTGCCGCATCGCTGGGCGTAATGCAGGAGCAAAAGCAAGGCGTGCGGCGGAGCCATTCGCTGGCGCTTGTGTCTATCCTGCTGGTGATTCTGGCCATGGGACCCTTTGTTTGGCGCGTTACCGACGATGTAATCGGCGGCGAACACTGGAGCGACATGGCTACCCAGACCAGCCTCTGGGTCTGCATCCTTTTGCCAGCCGTTCTGGCCGCGGCGCTGGTGGCCGGCTGGCTCCGCCGCGAGCCCTGACCACCCCCTCCCCCCGCTTTTTTCACTCAGGCACGTTTTTGTATCAACTTCCAGTTTTCCTGTTGCGTCCATTGAAATAGGGATAATCTCTTCAATACCCTATTGGAATCTTCGAGGAAAGCAAGAGAGTAAGCTATGCCGAAACCACCGACCATCAGCGTGAACGAAGACGAGCGGATGATACCCCTGTGGTCGATCATTGCGGCCACCGTGTCGTTCCTGCTGGTCGAGTACTTCTGGTGGATCGTGGCGCCGGGGGAGCGGCATCATCCTGGGCCCCCGCTCGGCCTCCGCATCTACTTCAATCTCTCCTGGGGAATCCTGGCCGCGCTTTACTTCCTCATGATTGGCTACATCAGCAAGGATGCTCCGCGGCGCGGCATGAGCATGCGCTTCTGGATCCTCATCTGCCTCGTGATGCCGGGCGGCATTGGCGCAGTCATCTACTTTCTGCTGCGCCAGCCCCAGGTTACCGAGTGCCCGGCCTGCGGAACGCGTGTGCAAAGCGACTTCCACTTCTGCCCGCAGTGCAACTACCAGCTCTCAGCCAGTTGCGGCAACTGCTTCCGCACAGTCAGAACCAGCGATCAGTACTGCACCCGCTGCGGTCACGAGCTGGCCGAGGATCACTTGCCGGCGCGCCTGCACGTGATGGGCGGCGAGTAGCAGCGAGTCAGCAAGCCGGCCGGGCCCTGCATTCAAGCCCGTTCGCGTTGACCCTGCCAAGTCCGCCTCCCTACAATCAAGACTTCCGCCTCCATGGCAATCTCAGCGCTCATCATCGACGACGAACAACTGGCCCGCGAAGAGCTCAAGTATCTGCTCGATGAGGTGGGCGGCGTTGACGTGGTCGCGCAGGGCGCCAACGGCATCGAGGCCGTTGAGCTTATCGAGCAGTACCACCCCGATCTCGTTTTTCTCGACGTGCAAATGCCCGGACTCGACGGCTTCCAGGTAATTCAGAAGCTGGCTGAAAAGCGGCCCAACGGCAACGGCGGCGAGCCTCTGCCGCAGATTGTCTTCGCAACCGCGTACGATCAGTACGCAGTCCGCGCCTTCGCCGTGAATGCGGTCGATTACCTGCTGAAACCGTTCGACCGCGGCCGAGTGTCAGAGGCCGTGGAGCGCGCGCGGACCCGCATTGCAGCAGGCGGCGCGGGGTCGGCGGGTGGCGCGCAGCCCACCAGTTCGCAGATTGACGCACTGCTCAAGCTGCTCAACCGCAGCCAGGGCGCGGAGCGGGCGGCTGCGCAGCCGGCCAAGCTCATTGTGCAGTTGCAGAGCCGGCTGCTGCTCGTCGATCAAGCCGAAATCTGTTTCGCCGCCATCGACGAGGGCGTCATCCGCATCGTCACGCGCACGTTCGAGGGGCAGTCGAAGTGCCGCACCCTCGAAGAGCTGCAGGAACTGCTCGATTCCGCGAACTTTTGGCGCGCCCACCGCGGCTACGTAGTCAACATCAACCACATCCGCGAAGTGGTGCCGTGGTTCAAGTCCAGCTACCAGCTGCGCATGAACGACAAGCAGCAGACCGAGATTCCCGTGAGTCGCGCGCAGACCAAGCGCCTGCGCGAGCTGTTCAAGCTGTAAACAGAGGTCAGAGATCAGAGATCAGAGATCAGTGGTCAATGGTCAGCCGAGCAGTGGATGGGTGAGGTACGTGCATTCCCATGTCCCAAACTCGGGACATCCACCCCAACGAATACAAATCATTCGTCGGGGGCCCCGGGACATGGGGCACCCGGCGTTTAGGATGGGGCACCCATTTTCGTGCTTTTCGCAGGTCCCCTATTGCGGCGGCGTGTGGCCGATGAACTTGTCGGCCCACTGGATGAAGTACTTCATGTTGGGCGCGTCGGTATGTCCGCCGTCGTGTTGCCGCCATGCAAGCTGGCCGTCGAGCACGCCCTGGTTCATGGGCGGCATCTGGGCCGTATGGCAATCGCCAAAGCTCTCCAGGCCCTTGGCGCCGAGCAGCGCAAACACGCGGCTCGCATCCACGGTGGCCATAAAGCTGCCCTGGTGGTCGAGCCAGCGCGCATCGCCCTTCTCGGGCACTCCATAACTGATGAACGTCAGCCGCGGCGCGCAGAGCGCGATCAGCTCGTTCGAGTCCACCGGAATCTGCCTGGGATTCCCGCTCCCAAACGTCGCTTCAGATGCGCCGTACTTCAGGAAGTTCCCGGCCATCCAGTAATACTCGCCACCAGTCAGGCTCTCCACCGCCTCGCCATAGTTGCGGCGCAGCAGCGTGGCTCCGCCTTTGCCTGATGAGCCCACCAGCACCATGGCAAAGCGCTGATCGAAGGCCATGGTAACGAGCGCAGCCTTGCCGTAGCGTGAAACGCCTTCGATGCCCACATGCTTGGCGTCAATCGAAGGATCGGTTTCGAGGTAATCGAGCGCGCGGGCCGCGCCCCAGCCCCAAGCGCGCAGTGCGCCCCACTGCTCGGGAGTGCGCGGCTGCCCCTTGTTTACCAGGCCGATGATGCCCCTCGTGATGCCCTGGCCGTTGTCGGCCTGGATGCTGGCTGGATCGAGCAGCGCAAATCCCCAGCCCGCTGCGATCAACTGCCACGTGTTCGGCGGATCGCCATCCGCGTTCAGTTGCGGAGGCTGGAAGAAAGGAGAATTGCGGATCGGCTCCCAAGCAGGGTGGGACTCGAACACCTGTTTGAGCGATGGGTCCTGCTGAAGGAGCAGAGCCTTCATGGCATCGTTTACCTTCTCCATGTCCTCGCCGCGCGGCTCATTGGGATTCGGGAATCCCGCGGGCCCGAACATGATCAGCACCGGCACCGGACCCCGGGCCATTGCAGGCGTCACCAGCGTCATGTGAATCTTTACGCTGATCGCCGGGTACGAGGAGTTATCGACTTCTCCTACGATGTCTTTCGCGGTAACCGGGCTGAACCCGAGGAACTCGTGGTCCACCGCGGTCACCGTCCACTTCACGCCGGGGACATTGTTCGGGACCCGGCCATAAACGCATTTTTCGTACAAGTCCACGATCTCCGGACGCCGCTCATCCCACCACATCTTCTCCGTGGTTACTTTGCGTCCGTCATTCATCGTGAGCGGGTCAGGCAGGCCGGGATAAGGGTTCGCCTTCGACTCGTCGAGGTTGGCGTGGTTGGGTGCGTTCTCGTTGCCGCTCGGCCCCGGCCGCAATGCCTTGATCCCGAGCTGATCCATCATGTTCTGGTGATCCTGATCCGCAGTGAAATTCACCGGCGCCGGTTGCGAAGCGGTCTGCGCTGCGAGCGCGGCAGATAGTGAGACAAGCAGGATGAGAGACGATTGGCAGATGGCGCGCATATCTCCTCGCAAATGGTATTCTTGGTGCGATTTCGCGAAAGCGATTTACTTCGGCATTCGATCTTAAACGGTGAAACACGATGCGTGCACGTGGATTTCCACTGGTTGCAATATGCGGTGCGGTGTTGCTTGCTGCGGTTGCGCATGCACCGGCAAAGACCAAAACGAAGTCACCCAAGGCGGCAGAGACACAAGCGGAAACCTGGATCGAAACCTGGGGCGCCTCGCAGCAGATTCCCGAACCGCTGAACTCGCTGCCCGCCGACGATCTGCGCGACGCTACTGTGCGCCAGATCTTTCACCTCTCGGCCGGCGGCACAACGCTCCGCGTGCATCTCACCAACGCGTTCGGTTTTCAGGCGCTGCATTTCACGTCGGTCCACATTGCCAGGCCGGTGTCGCTGTCGACCGCAGCCATCGACGTTGCCACCGAAAAGGCGCTCTCTTTTTCGGGCCAAAGCGATGTGACCGTGCCTCCCGGAGCGGAAATGGTTTCGGACCCGATTCAATTCCCTGTCGACGCCCTCGGGAGCGTTTCGGTCAGCTATCATCTCGACAATCCGCCCTCGCGTGAAACTTCACATCCGGGCTCGCGGGCAACCACATATTTTGTTCGTGGCGACCAGGTCTCAGCCGCCGACCTGCCCGATGCCAGGCACGTCGAACATTGGTACCAGGTGACAGGAATCGATGTGATCGATAACGCTCCCGGCGCCGGGACCGTGGTCGCTCTCGGCGACTCCATCACCGACGGCCATGCAGCCACCACCAACGGCAACGATCGCTGGACCGACGCTTTCGCGGCGAATCTCCAAGGCTCGCCCGCGACCCGCGATATCGCCGTATCCAATCGGGGCACGGGCGGCAACCATCTGCTCACTGACGGCCTAGGGCCCAACGCGCTGGCGCGATTCGACCGCGATGTGCTGGCGCCGGCCGGCGTGAAATGGGTGATTGTTTTCGAAGGCGTCAACGACCTGGGCGGGTTGAGCATCAGGGGCGACGCGCCTGCTGAAGCCCACGCGGCGATGGTGGCGAACATCGAGGCAGCCTACGCGCAAATGATCGTCCGCGCCCATGCTCACGGCATCCGTGTCTTCGGCGCAACCATCACGCCCTACGGCGGATCGGGCTATTATCATCCCTTCCCATCGAACGAGGCTGACCGGCAGGCCATTAATGCGTGGATTCGCGCTGCGGGGCACTTTGACGGCGTGGTCGATTTCGACGCCGTCGTTCGCGATCCTGAGCACCCGGACCAGCTTCTGCCGGCGTTCGACTGCGGCGACCATCTGCACCCTTCGCCGGCCGGATACAAGGCGATGGGCGAGGCGGTACCGCTGAGTTTGTTCGCGCACTGAGGGGCTGCAGCCGCCGCGCAGACCGCAAAAGGTTCTAGTCGTACCGCTCAAACACAATCTGCTTGCGGTGCCAGCCGAAGTTTGTGAGCGCCTCGCGCACGCTTGAGACCATAAAGTTGAGGCCGCAGATGTAGGCGTAGATGTCAAAGCTCAGCTCGTTCGGCGGAATCGTGGGATCGACGGGCGGAACGGGTAGCGGCTGCCCGAGCTTCGCGGCGCGTTCCTGAAGAATGCGCGCAACGTGGTCCTGCACGTAGCCGCGCAGGCCGGTCCAGCTATCCTGCGAGCGGCTCAACGTGGGCAGGTAATGGAAGTTCGGATACTTCGCGGCCAGCGCCTCGAACTCTTCGTGGTAGTAAATGTCGGTTTCGTAGCGTGTGCCGTAGACGAGCCAAATCTGCTTGCCCTGGCTGCGGTCGGGACCATCCTCGGGGAAAAGCCACTGCGCATAGCCGCGCATGGGTGCAATGCCCGTGCCAGTCGCAATCAGGATGGAATCGGTGATCGGTTCATGAAGCACAAAGTGGCCGTGCGGCCCGTGAATCTCAATTTTGCTGCCCGGGGGCAGATCGGTCAGGTCGGCCAGATGATTCGAGAAGAACCCATTCTCGACACGGTTCACGCAAAGATCGAAGTGGTTCCCGCGCGGCGCTGAAGCAAGGGAGTAGGCGCGCGTCTGCTGCTTGCCGTTCTGGTCGGGCGCTACGGCCGAAACAAATTGGCCCGGCGTAAATGGAAAGTGCTCCATGCTGTCGATGGCAAAGTCGAAGTGGTAGCACTGGGCGACTTCAGAGATGCAGGTTTTTTGCTCAAGACGCGCGGTAACTGTCTCACGTGCCAAGGGAACCTCTCGTTATGCAGGGAAAATGGAGGGCCTGAGGGGAACACTGCGAATGCCGCAAGCCGTCCTGCCGCGATTATAAGTTGTCAGGGGAGTGCGGTGTCACCATGCGGCTCGCGAGCGGGGCTCAAGAGACCGGCCATGTCAACTTATCGCGCCGCAATTATCCCGGATAGGTTCCGGTAATGTAGCCCTCGAGCGCCTGGATTGTATGTTCCTGGCCTGAGATGACCCATTTCACCAGATCGCCAATCGAGATCACGCCAATCACGCTTTCGCCCTCCAGCACCGGCAAATGGCGGAAGCGGTGGTCCGTCATCATCGCCATGCAATCGTCCACGGTTTGCTGCGGCGTAACGTACAGAACCGGGCTGGTCATCATCTCACTCACCAGCGTCTCTCTGGAGTGGTGCCCCTGGAGCACGCCTTTGCGCGCATAGTCGCGCTCCGAGAGGATCCCGACCAGCTTGTTGTCAGTGAGAACAAGCAGGGCGCCGACGTCGTACCTGGCCATCAACTCCAGAGCCTCATACACCGACTGCTCCGGTTCGATCGACAGAATCTTCCGTTGGCCCTTTTGCTTTAACACAGCTCCAATCGTGTCGGAAATCTTCATTGGACCCTCCAGTTCGTTCTTGACGGTCTAAACCGATGCGAATTCACCCGGCCGCGAAGCTGAAGAGCGGGAATCTTCCAGCTGCGCATCCGGCGCTTGCGGTTCGTGTGATGACCAGCGAAACCAAAAGACGCCAATCGGCCGGCGCCAATTCTGGTACCGGCCGATGCCGCAGTATAGCTCGATATTGGTGCGTTCGTCTTTGCCGCAAATTTTTTTGCGCCGCCTGCCGTGAATTCCCGAACTTTCACCGCCAACTCCAATGTGACCCTTGCCGTAAAATCGGGGGTGCACCGAATCCCTGGCGCCGGAGGGTTGCCATGAAGGCCGGAATCAGACCCCGCCAAGGAAAGCGATTTAGCTGCCTTCGCTTCCCGCAACCCGCGCTCGCGGGGCTCACCGCTTTCCTGATTCCTTTGCTCATTCCTGGGGCCGCTCGCGCTGAAACCCCGCTTGTGGTCAAAGATCCCAACGCTTCTTTTCTCGACGTGGCAGCGCGCCGCCAGGCTCTCCGGAACGCGCAGAATCCGCTGCTCCGCGACGCGCTCGCAAACCTCAAGGGTTGCGTCGGCGCCCCGTTTCCCGCGCTTCCGCCGCATGGCCAGGACATTCCCTCGCGCTACCAGAGCAGCAGTCACGGCGAACTCAATCCGCTCGAGCATCAGCTCTCAGAACCCTATTACATGATCCAGGAGATTGCGGCACAAGGCGCGGATAAGTACCTCGCCACCGGCGACCCGGCCGAGGCCAACTGCGTGATTCAGGCGCTGCTCGCATGGGTGCAGGACAAGGCGGCCCTGCTCGACTACAACGCCAAAGACGACATGGTGGTCTGGTTTCAATCTACCTGGACCGTCGCGTCGCTGTCCCTCTCGGTCTCCATCATCCGCAGCGAGCCCAGGCTCAACGCCGCTGATCGCGATCGCGTCATCGCCTGGCTGCACAGCGCTGCGCTCAAGGCCGTGAGTGAGAGCCGCGGACCCACCTCCGGCACCAGCACCAACAATCACTTCTTCTGGCGCGGTCTTGCCGCCACTGCAGCCGGGGTCATCAGCGGAGACAACAAGCTCTTCGCCCAGGGCCTGCGCACCTACGCCACGGCCATCGGCGAGATGGACGACCAGGGCGCGTTCCCCGACGAGATGGCCCGCCACGAACTTGCCTTGCACTACCAGGCCTATGCCATCGAGCCGCTGGTCATGATCGCCGAGCTGGCTTACCGCCAGGGGCTGAACATCTACCCGCTCGAGCAGCGCGGCCACCGGCTCAGCGATGCGGTTAACTTTCTCTCCCGCGCGCTCGCCGACCCCTCCCTCATCAGGAAGTACACTCCCGAAGCGCAGAAGATCGATCCGGACTTTCTGCCGGGCAGCGCGCTGCTGTCATGGACTGAGCTCTGGACCGCGCGCACCGGCGATCCCGCCTGGCAGGAATATATGGTTAAGCCGTTCTTCGATTCGCGCCTGGCCGGCAGCACGACACTCTTTGCTGCGCCAGTTCAAGCTCCGCGGTCCGCATCGCCGGCCGGCCCAAATCCGCCATCGCCTTCAAAGTGATTGTGGTTAACTTGGATAATTGGACTTGGCAGCGCAGGCTTCGGCGACAGCAGGCCGATGCGTATTCAGGCCAATTGGAAGGCGAACAGAAATCACAAACCAATCAAGGATTGTAGGCATGAAGCCACAAGCGACTCAAAAGACCTCTCCGGCATTTCATCGCGGGCTGGGGCTATTCGATTCCGTCATGATCGTGGTCGGCGTCATGATCGGGTCAGGCATCTTTATTGTCTCCGCCGAGATGTCGCGCCAGATCGGGAGCGCGGGCTGGCTGCTGGCGGCATGGGCGCTGACCGGTGTGCTCACCATCAGCGGCGCACTGGCATACGGGGAGCTGGCGGCGATGATGCCGCAGGCCGGTGGCATGTATATCTACCTGCGTGAGGCCTTTTCTCCGCTGTGGGGATTTCTCTATGGCTGGACGCTCTTGACAGTAATTCAAACCGGCACCATTGCAGCCGTAGCCATTGCCTTCGCGCGTTTTGCAGGCGTGCTGCTGCCCTCCATCTCCGAGTCGCGCTACCTGATTGCGCCGGTTCATATTTCAAGCCACTATGCCTGGTCTCTGTCAACCGCTCAAGTTCTGGCGATTGCCGTAATTGTGCTGCTCACACTGACGAACTCCTGCGGGCTTGAGTACGGCAAGATCGTGCAGAACACCTTCACCATTGCAAAGACGGGAGCGCTGCTGGCGGTTATCGTTCTGGGAATGACTGTCGGCGCCAATTCGGCGGCGATCCACGCTAATTTTCAGCATGCCTGGGCAGCGCAGCCATCGGTTTCGATGGCGGCGGGGCTTGCCGCGACAACGGCTGCGGGCTTGTTCGTCGCCATCTGTATTTCGCAAACAGGCTCGCTGTTTTCGGCCGACTCCTGGCACGACATCACATTTGTCGCGGCTGAAGTGAGAGAGCCTCACCGCAACCTGCCGCTGGCGCTTTTTTTCGGCGCCTCATTCGTAATCCTTCTTTACCTGCTCGCGAATGTCGCTTACCTGCTCACGCTGCCCTTGCCGGCGATGCAGCACGTCGCGGACGACCGTGTTGCAACCGCTGTGCTGCGGGTGGTATTTCCGCGTTTCGGAGCCGGCATGATGGCCGCCGCCATCATGATTTCGACCTTTGGAACCGTCAATGCGCTCACCCTTGCAGGCGCCAGGGCTTCGTATGCCATGGCGAATGACGGACTGTTTCTTCGCCTCTCACGGAAGTTGAATTCGGCGGGCGTGCCTGGATGGGCGCTGCTGATTCAGGGATGCTGGTCGGTGCTGCTTGTACTTCCGCGCACCTACGACCCTGCTACCGGCCAGTATGGCAACCTGTACAGTAACCTGCTCGATTACGTGATCTCAGCGGCGCTGATGTTTTACATCCTCACCGTCGCCGGGGTCTTCCGGCTGCGCAGGACGCGCCCTCATGCGCAACGGCCGTATCGCACCTGGGGATATCCGTTTGTGCCTGCGCTCTATATTCTGGGAGCTTCGACGATACTGCTGGTGTTGTTCGTATATCGTCCAACGACCACTTGGCCTGGCTTTGGCATTGTGGTTCTCGGCGTCCCGGTCTACTTTCTTGTTCGCTTGAGTAAAGGCAGTCGAGCGGAGAAAGCTTAGCCCAAGAGTGCGTCTTGGAACCTTCTCTTTGTTTGAGGCCCTTATCCAGGCGGAAAGGCTGTGCTCTGCACCACGGGCGGATTGCGCAGCGCTGCTGTGACGGCCGCGCGTGTCTCTTCCAACTCCGCACCCGTTACTTCCAGCCGCGGCGGACGCACTCCAGCGCGCAGGCCGCACCCACAATGCCTGCCCCCGCAACCACCACATCCCAGGTGTCGCTCATGTTGGCATGCCTGTGCGGAATGGGTCCTCCGGATTCAGAATCAGACACCCCTCGGCAGTGACAAATGCCGATCCGGTTATGCTGGGAATCGCCAGGCCATTCTGCATCCGATACGAGCCTTCGAACACCGTGCCGAGAATTCCCTGTTGGCGCCACACCTGCCCGGGAGCCAGCTTGCCGTCTGCCGCCAGACATGCCAGTTTGGCGCTGGTTCCGGTTCCGCATGGCGAACGATCGTAGGCTTTGCCAGGGCAGAGAACAAAATTGCGACTGTCCGCGCCGTTCGCATGCGAGTGGGAAAAAATCTCGATGTGGTCGATCTCTTCTCCATTCGCGCCCGTGATGCCGGAGGCGCACAACGCCTGCCGCACCGCCCATCCGAACTCGGTGAGAGCATCCCGGTTTGCAAGGATCAGTGCGCAGGGAGAATCTTCAACCAGGAAAAACCAATTCCCTCCCCAGGCAATATCGCCGGTCACGATTCCGAAATCGGGCACGCTCACCGGGATACGCGCTTTGTGACGATAGCTGGCCACATTTTCAACCGTCACCTTGCCTGCATTGTGAAGGGTTGCATTCACGATGCCCACTGGCGTCTCGATCCGATGTTGCCCCAGGCTGAGCCGGCTCAGATGGGCCAGCGTCACAATCAGCCCGATCATGCCGTGACCGCACATGCCCAGATAACCAACGTTGTTAAAGAAAATGACCCCGGCGGCGCAACTGCGATCCACTGGCTCGCAGAGCAGGGCGCCGACCAGAACATCCGAGCCCCGCGGTTCGTTCACCACCGCCGACCTGAAATCGTCGTGCTCCGCGGCAAATCGCCGCAAGCGCACCCCAAGCGCTTCGGAGCCCAGTTCCGGTCCGCCGCCAACAACCACGCGCGTCGGCTCACCGGCCGTGTGCGAATCGACGACTTGTACCGAGGAATTGAGCACAACAATATCTACCATATTATGATCGGCGAACGAGGAACACCGGATTGGTACACGAACTTGGCCTGCCGACACACGAAGAATATATCGATGCGGATGTGAAAGCGGATTGGTTACGCATTCTGCGGCTTGATCATCGGAACTGGAGCGGCGCTCGCATTGAACGAAACGGTTAAGCAGATCTTGGCCACATGCGCGCAGCCTTCCGCCCATGGCTGGCCTCGGCGTTCTCAACTCCCTGCCGGCTCACAGTATTGAGTTCTTTGAAAACAACCTATGGCATCGGTCTATCTTGATTCAGTGGCCGTTCCCAACGCCGCCTTCGGCCAACCGTCCTTCCAGGTCAAAGTTGAGATCTGCAGCGCGGGTCTTCCGGTGATGGCATCGTAGGCGTGAAAGACGATGATGTCGCCCTCCGGCCGTTGCAGAATCGACTCACCGCCTGGCCCGAGCCAGCGGCTGTTCGCGCCCAGCAGTTGCGTTCCGCCGCCCTCAAGCATCGGTTTGCCATCGGCATCCACATAGGGCCCCGTCGCATGGCGCGAACGGCCAACCATCGTGCGGTACGTGCTATGAGTTCCACGGCAACAGAGATCGAATGAGACAAACAGATAGAAGTAGTCCTCGTGGCGCACAATGAAGGGCGCTTCGATGGCCTCCCAGTCGGGCGGCAAGCCCGGCTTGGCGGGCTCAGCGTCGTCGGGTTTTGCTCGAGAGGCAAGCGAGTACGTGGTCTCGTCGGCCGGGTCGGTCTTCCCGGTAACGGCATCGATGCGGCGCATCTTGATGCCGCTCCAAAAGCTGCCGAAACTCAGCCACGGAACGCCGTTCTCATCAATGACGATGTTGGGATCGATGGCATTGAAGTCATCGGCCGCAGCGGATTTGAGAACCAGCCCTTCATCGTTCCAGTGGTATTTGGGACTGGTGGGATCGAGCGTGTCATTGGTAGCAAGCGCGATGCCCGAAGTGTTGACGCCGAATGCCGAATAGGCGTAGTAGAGATGGAATTTCCCGTTGAAGAACGAGATGTCGGGAGCCCAGAGCTCCCCGGTCTTCGGACTCACCTCGCGAATCCATGCAGGAATTTCACTAAAGACACGGCCGCAGTACTTCCAGTCAGTGAGATTGGTTGAGCAGCGAATGGGGATTTGCCCGCCGCCGGGGGCAGCGCCGGTGGCGAAGACATAATAGTTTCCACCTTCGCGCGCGATCGAGGGGTCGTGGGTGAGCGGATAATCGCCTGTAAGAATGAGTGGCGTGGGCGCCTGGCAGAAAACAGGCAGTGCAAAAAGGAGGGCAAGAACGGCAACTGGAGAATGAAGGAATCGCATGTGCACCTTTTCGTTTCGATCGCGGGAACTGCTGGCTGCTGCCATAGCGGCAGCGCGCCGTGTAGTTAGGCCGGCAGCGTAGCCGTCCGGGTTATTCGATATACGGCCAGCCATCGGAGGTAAAGCTCAGGCGGTTGATGCCCAGCGTGGGCGTTCCATTGTTGTTGCCGTCGTAGTAGTGGTAGACGATGGTGGGCGATGACTTTGAACCGTCGCTGCCTGTGTCGGTAAAAACACTGGCGCCGCCCGGCCCGTCGATGTTGGCGTGCGCGCTGATCAGAATGGTGCCGCCGCCGGAGGTCAGGTCCACACCGCCGCGATCGACGAACGGGCCGTTGGGCGATGTCGAGCGGCCGACAATTTCGCGGTACGTGCTAGCGGTTCCCTGACAGCACACGTCGGTGGGCGCGAAGTAATAGTAGTACTGGGTGCCGTTAACGACGTACGGATAAATGAAGGGACCCTCTTCTCCGGCGCTGCGATAGGCAACCTTGGTCCAGGTGCCGGTATCGCTCGAAAGCGGGAGGCCGATCGTGGCGCTGGAGGTTGCAATCGACGGATCCTGCAGTTGCAGCACGCGAATGCCGTCAGACCATGAACCGTAAACCAGCCACCAGTTGCCTGTGAAGTCGATGAACGGCGAAGGGTCGATCGCATTCCAGGTTGTGCCCGCAGCGAATCCCCATGGATTGGGTGAAGGAACCGCGCTTGTGGTGTTGGTCCAGGAAGCGACGACGTAACCTATGTCGGTCCACGGGCCGTATGCCGTGGAACTGGTGGCGAGGCCGATCACCGCCTCGGCGCCGGTGGAAGGCTCGTAGGGAATTGCGTAGTACTGATAGTAGGTGCCGTTGGCATAGAGTAAGTCAGGCGCCCACACGTCGGTGTTCTCGCCGTTGTTGTCTGAGGGCGGAGTCTGCAACCCTGTCCATGAAGCAAAATCGGGTCCGACGATCGGGCAGCGGTTGTCGTCCGTGATCCAAAACCCGCCTTCAGTCTGCGTGCACGCTCCGTAGGCCGTTGAAAGCGTCGTGTAAGTGAAGGTGCTCAGGTCAGTGGAATAGGCGATGGTCTGGTGTGTTCCGTACAGCCAGTAAATGTGCGTTGCGGGGTCCTGCAGCATGAATGGGTCGTGCACGTAGATGCCGGTTCCCGACACGCTCATCGGCGCCGGATAAGCCGCAGTACCCGTCGAAGTCAGCGTCCACTCCTGGCAGGTGCAGCCTGGTCCAGCCGCGGCTCGCGAGCTTTGGTCGATGGTGGCTGAGGAGGTGGTTCCCGAGTTTGCATCCTCCAGATACAAGCCGCTGTTTTCATTGCGGATCAGATAATTGCCGTCGCCCAGGAGATAGAACTGCCAGAGATGATCGTTGGTTCCGTTGTCGGCGTACTCGAGCACCTGCGCGCCGGCCGAGATCGACGCATTGCTTACGCCCATCACCTGGTGAGTAAGCATGTTCTCAATGTTGAACTGGCCGTCGCCCATGGGAATAAAGTGCCAGTCGATGTCGGATGTAGTCGCGGCGGCAGACTCCTGCACCACGCTGGCTCCGGCCGTTTGGCTTTGACCGGAGATGCCCAGCACCATGCTGCTGGCAGCGTTGGTCAGTGTGTATTGGTCGATATCGCTCACCGTGGTGAGCGTGCCCATGTCGTAGGTTGTTCCGCCGTCTCCGCCCGAACCACCGCTTGAACCGGAGCCGCCGCCGCAGCCACCAACATAAAGAAGCGCGAATAATACAACGCCAAGAGCCGCTGTGGATTGAAAGTGAAGCTTCATTCAATAACTCCCGGCGTGGATGGAAACCAATGTTTCTGTAGCGCCGCACACCTTTCCCGATTGCGCGCGGGAAAGCCGGGCGCAGCGGCCCATCGAGGGCCACCGCGCCGGTTTGCTGTCCCCGGCTTGCAGAAGACAAACCGGGGACAATGCGGCATCAGTAGTCGATCTTTAAGTGGAACTGTACGTTTCTCGGCCCCTCTTGCAATCCGCCGATCTGCCCCACATTTGTAACGCCCGAGCTGAGATTGGAGACAGGCCGGGTGAAGATATGCCGATTGAATGCATCGAACATCTCACCTCTGAAGTCGACCTTGATTCTTTCGTTGATGGGAAAGACCTTCGAGATTCCGAAGTCCTCGTCGTCAAACCCAAAGCCTCGAATGTCGGACGAGTTGCGCGGCATGGTGCCGAAGCGCCATGGATTGCCTTCGCCCGACGCGCCGACGCCGTTGGGATCGCGATTGGTGAACAGGTTGGGATCGTAAAACGCGGCGCAGTTAAAGTAGCCGGTCTCGCAGGCTGTTGCGTTTGAAGTTGAGTTGAAGAGCAGCGGATTCTTGTACGCCGAGTTCTTTACGGGCTGGCCCGCGACGCGGTCGAAGCGGACGCTGGAATTTTTGCCCGGAATTCCGGTGGCGCCGAAGATGCTGATCGGCTGCCCGCTCTCGTAGTGCTGAATGCCGCTGATGCTCCAGTTGGAGATAAGCATACTCACCGGCTTGGGCGTACCGGCAAGGAAGTGCTTGCCATTTCCAACAGGCAATTCGTAGATGTAGCTGACTACGAAGTTGTTGGGGATGTCTTCGGCGCTGACCGCTTTTTCGCCGCGCAGGTTTTCAGGATCCTGCACAGCGCCGCCGTTCTGCAGCGTGCTCCAGTAGGGCTGAATGACATCGGCGTCAGTCAGCGTCTTGGAGAAGGTGTACGAAGCCAGAATGTTGAGGCCGTTGTGGAAGCGCTGTTCCAGTTTGGCCTCAAGCGCCTCGTAAGTGGACTGGCCGAGGTTCTGCAGGTAGCTGTCCATGTTGATGTAGCCAATCTGCGGGAACGGGCGCAGCGCCTGTGCTTCAGAGACGCCCCAAGCCCAGGTGCAGGCGGGGGGGCCAGCCTGGCACGTGAAGTTGGAGTAGGGTTCCATCGGTGGGCCCGACCAGCCCGCAGGCCCGGGAGCGGCCGCCCACCAGTTCAGCCAGTCGCCAAGCGCCATGTCTTTGTCGGGCATGTCGTTGAAGAAGTCGAGCATTGCATGCAGGTGGGTGGCGTGATTGCCCAGGTATGCCAGGGTCGCAAACAGGTGCGGCTTGATCTGGTACTGGGTTTCGAGCGCCCAGTTCTCCACCATGCCGGGGCGTCCGTTGCTCTTGGCCACGTAGTCCGCGCCTGTATTGGTGCCATCGAGCTGGTTGGGGTCCAGGTCGGGCGTGGTGCTCAGGGCCTGCAGCCCGCTATCGAGCGGCACGCCATCCAGCGGATCGTTTGTGAAGAGATTTCCCTGCACCGTGAATCCCTGCACTGTTCCCTGGCCGTAGTCGGCATAAACCAGCGGCCCGTAGTAGATTCCCGCGCTGCCGCGAATCACCGCTTTATGTGCCAGAGCATCGGGCTCCCACGAGAAGCCGAGGCGAGGTTCGAAGTCCTTCTTGTAGACGCTACCCCAGGTCTCATTCATGCTGCCGTTGCGGCCCGCGCCATTGCCCGCAAATACCAGCGCGCCGAGGGCCTGAGGTAAGGTGCCGGCCTGGGTTGCCGCATCGGGCAATGTTGGATCCCAGATTGCAGTATCGCCATCGGCTTCGTGCCGCGGCGTGTCGTAGCCCCAGCGCAGCCCGAAATTGACAGTCAGGTTCGGCTGCACCTTCCAGGTGTCGCTCGCAAACAGCGCTATGTCATGCATGATCCAGCGCGGGGCGTGCAGGTCGTTGAGGTTGATGGCCGAGCCCGTCTCGCCAATCTCGAAGGCTGCGAAGGAGTTGCCGTCCTGGCCCCAGAAGTCCTCGTCAGAGGCCGTCTGGTTATCCCAATACTGGAGACATCCGGCGTTGCCGCTGCACGTGCCGCCGATGCGGCTCACCCACGAATACTGGTGATACTGCGCTTCGCCGCCCAGCACAAAGCTATGCGCGCCCCGCTGCCAGTGGAGGATATCGCTGAGGGCAACAACATTGTCTGTATCCGTCGAGTCTTCCTGCTGTCCCAGGCTGGGGAACGTATTGCCGTAGAACTCAAACACCGGAAAATCGTCGCTGAAACCATTGGGAATGTTCAGCTTTTGATCCCAGTCCGTGCCCATCTGCGAGGCCTTTGACTTGTTGATATTGGCAGACCGGTTGCCGCCGACGGTGAGGGAGTTGAACAGGCTCGGCGTAATAATCCAGTCCCATCCCGCCCTGAACAGCTTGCCCAGCTGGTTAACTGTTCCGCAGCAGGTTTGGATCGGCGGAGGCATGTTGGAGTTGCCGCCCGAGTCTGTATTCTCGCGCGAGCTCCAGAATCCCCACACCTTGTTTTTGGGGCCAATGCTCTGGTCGATGCGGAAGCTGTATGCAGTGTTAGTGACCGTGCCGAGGCTGCGATAGGCGTAGTTGTGTGAGCTGTTGCCCGACACTTCCTGCTGCGCCAGCGGCATCAAGTACGTGTTGATGATATTCGTTGCCACCGCGCTGGCTCGGCCAATGGGAATTTTGTTGGTGGGAGCGCCGGATACGACGTAGGCGCCCGGCCCGCCGGTTACGGTCTGGCCGAAGCCGGCGTAGCGGCAGGGCACGGTTGTGTTGTCGTACTGGGGATCGAAGATCTCACCCGCATACACCGTCTCGCCGCAAGGCGAGGTTCCAAGAGCGCCGCCCAGCAGCGACGAGAAATCGAAATACTGCCCATCGCTGCCCAATTCGGCGGGCGTCGGCAACTGGCTGGTGATTGTACCGCCGTAATTCTGGCGCCACTGCTCCCAGTTGAAGAAGAAGAAGCTCTTGTTTTTGCCGTTGTAGAGTTTCGGAATAAGGATGGGGCCGCCCACGTTGCCACCGTAGTCATTCTTGGTGTCGGCGGGACGCTTGTATTGGGCTTGCGCAGCCGCGGTGCCTCCCTGCTGCGCGATGTAGCCGTTATAGAACCAGTTGTTGGCGTCGAGGCCCGCGTTCTTGAAGAACTCATACACCGAACCGTGGTAGTCGTTGGTGCCGCCCTTGGTGTTGTAGTTGGCCAGCCCGCCCGTGGTTCTGCCCTCTTCAATGGGCAGGGCCGCGATGCTGATGTGGAACTCGTTCACCGCGTCAACCGACGGCGACAAAATGCTGAAGCTGCCCGAGCCATTCTCCTGGCGGTTGGTTGTAATGCCGTCTACAAGGAAGTCGGTTCCCTCCTCCTGGCCGCCGTTGATCTTGATAGTGTCGGCTGCACCGGCGACGCCCACGCCCACAACGCCCGGCACCAGGGTTTCAAGCGTCTCCAGCGAGCGCCAGCCGCTCACCGTGAGCGGAAGCTTGTCAACCTGGTCGGGCTGGATGGAGTCGTCGATGGTCGACGTATCCAGTTCCAGCGTTTGGTCGCTGGCCGTAACGCTGACGGTTTCATTGGTCGATCCGATCGTAAGCGTGACGTCGACAGTGGTTGAGGCGCCCACCGCAACCACGACGCCGCGGTTGACGGTCGCTTTGAATCCCGGCGCAGAGACCGAAAGGTCATAGCGTCCCGGCCGCACCAATTGAAAGACGTAACTGCCAGTGGACGAGCTGACCGCCGAGTAGATTGTTCCTGTGTCGATTCCCCGGATGGTGACCGACGCTGACGGCACTACTTTGCCGGCCGGATCGAGGATGGTGCCGGAGATCGAGCCACTATCGAGCTGAGCCGAGGCAGGCGCCGCAAACCAGAAAACAGCGATCAACAGCGCCAGCCAGACTCCCAAAGGCGCGAATGCCGGCATTTTCGCCCGGCTCCGCGCCACCAACACGCACTCAGTGCTTGCTGCAATCATCGTGTCTCTCCTGAGTAAACGCTTACCGGAGAATGCGTTATGCCCCCGGTCCCATGCCGCACTTCATACTTCTCCCGCTGCCTTGCAGCGCATCTGAGCCAAGCGCGTGCGGCTGCCGCGCCAGATCTCGAGAGACTCTTACCCCGCTCCTCCGTCAATCGCGGCGCGGTCGGGATTCTCAACTGGAAGCTCCGTCCGTTTGCGCACGATTTGGGCTGCGCGGTTGTCCTGAATGGCCCTGCTTTCAGCCCTCAGCCGCAGAAAATTCTGCATGGCGGCCTGGGCCTCGTCGTTCTTATGAAGTCTGCGGTAGACCTGCGCCAGCCTGAAGTACGCGCTGATGGCGCGGTCGTTCTTCGGGTCGGCGGCAATAGCCTGGTTGAATTCGCCTATCGCCTCATTCAGCTGGTCGATGGCTATAAGTCCTACACCGAGGTAATAGTGCGCATCGGTGAGCGATGGATCGGCTTGCAAGGCATCCCGCAACAAGCCCACGCCCTCCGCCGCATTCTGGCTGAGTACTAACAGGCTGCCCAGTTTATATTTCGATGAGGTTGCGTACGGATCGATGGACAGTTCTTCGCGGTAATCCGCGGTTGCCTTGTCCAGATCGCCCACCACCCAGTATTGATCTGCCAGCTGCTCATGAAGTCCGGGCTGGCGGGGTGCGATTTTGACCGCCATCTCAAGCTCGGCGATGGCCTGCTGATTGCGGGTGGCTTGAGCGTAGGCCTCGGCCAGCACCTGGTGCACGCGCACTGAGTCGCGATTGAGTTGAAACATAGTGGCGTAGGACGCGTTAGCCACCAGAAAATAAGCGCGTCCGCGGTGGTAAAGGACATCGACATCGTGAGGATCGAGCGCGTATGCCCTGTCGAGCGGCGCTATCGCCCCCTGCGGATTGTCCTCAGCCAACCGGCAGACACCCAGCCACATGAAAGCCTTGGCGTTGTGGGAGTCGAGTGCCGTCTCCCGTTCAAGGCGCAACTCGGCGTCCTTGAACCGGTTCTCGCGATAGTCGATAAGGCCAAGGAAGAGATTGGCGCCACGCAGCCCGGGTTTCAGGGCGAGCGATCTGGCCAGTTCCGGCCGCGCGTTGTCGAGACGGCCGCACTGGAAAAGCGCCAGTCCCAGGTTAAAGTGGCCTTCAGCAAAATTCGGCTGTTGGTGGGTGACGGTAGAGTACGCGGTCACAGCCGTGGCAAAGTCGCCG
Source organism: uncultured Acidobacteriaceae bacterium (assembly GCA_963808695.1). Lineage (GTDB taxonomy): Bacteria > Acidobacteriota > Terriglobia > Terriglobales > Acidobacteriaceae > Telmatobacter. The sequence goes on along the minus strand of CAWEHF010000015.1, from coordinate 8,837 downwards.
GAGGTCATCGCCTGCGAGCCCTGCTGCATAGCTTGTTGAATGGGGTCGCCGGCGAGCTTCTGGGCCGGCAAACAGACGGCCCCGCCCGTTATGACAACCGACACGCAGAACCCTGCCGGCAGCCAACCGGCAAGATGCGCCTTATGCCCGCGCCGGATCCCTGAATCAGCGCCGGAATGGGACCAGCGGCCAACCACAAGGAGAACTGCCCTGCATGGTAGACGGATCTGCCTTCCTGTGCCGGGAATTGAACCTGGATTTTGAGTTAGCAATCGGATCATGATGAAAACTGACAGGTTATGGCGGTCTCGTTCGAATTTTCCAGCCGAACCCGAAAAGCCCCATTCCAAAAGCACACGAATCAGAACACCGGGTTCACCGCAATGTAAAGCGATTAACGGATCAGGCGCCCGTTACGAGCATTAAGTCATTTGAATATAATTCCTTAAAGACTCGAACGAGCAGCCCGTTACGCGCCGATTTTGGGCCTAATACAAGGCCCAGGCGGTGGGTTAATGCAATGTTATAGTAGTGAACTGAGGGGAATCAGAGTGAGGAATGTTGCGAGCCGGTCCATCTTCGCTCGGTGAGCCGAGTGTGCTCGCTCCAGAGCAGATTACCCTGGTCCGACGGCACCTCGAGAGAATCCTGGCGAGCCCAGTCTTTGCCGGAAGCAGGCGCACCCAGGACTTCCTCCGGCTCATTGTGGGACACGCGCTCGACGGAGACGTCGATAACCTCCGGGAGCGGATGATCGGCGCCGAAATGTTCGGGCGCCCGGTGAGCTACGACACCGGAAGCGACTCCGTGGTACGGGTCAGGGCGAGCGAGGTTCGTAAGAAGCTGGCACAGTACTATAGCGAAACCAGGGAAGAAAAACCTGAATTCCGCATCGAGCTGCCGAGCGGATCCTACGTGCCGCGGTTCCACTTCGAACCCCAGGAAGAACCGAGAGCGGCAGCCGCGTCCGTTTCGAGACGCTCTGAAACTCCGCACAACCAGCAGAACGGCAGCGTCACTGCTCTCGGCGCCACGGTTCAATCGCAAACAGGGCGCACAGGTTTCAAGCGGCTGATGTCTCCTCGTTTCGCGGCAGGCGCGGTCCTCGCGCTCTGCCTGATTGCCATCGCCGGCTATTGGGCTGCAAGAAAGTGGATGAACGGATCCGAGTCCCCAAAGGGGATTCACTCCATTGCCATTCTGCCTCTTGAAAACCTCTCCGGTTCTCCCGATCAGAACTATTTCGCTGACGGGATGACAGAGGAGCTGATCAACGACCTCGGACAAGTGTCGACGCTGCGAGTGATCTCTCTGACCTCTTCAATGAGCTACAAGGGCACGAAGAAGACGCTGCCCGAAATAGCCCATGAGCTTTCAGTGGATGGAGTTGTTGAGGGCGGAGTTCTGCGTGAGGGCAGCCAGGTGCGCGTGAGCGTCCAGCTCATCGATGCCAGAAACGATCGTCCTATCTGGGCTCATACGTATGTCCGCGACCTTTCAGGCGTCTCTTCCTGGCAGGGAGAAGTGGCGCAAGCCATTGCCGACGAGGTCAGCAGTGACGTAACTCCACAGCAGCAGGCGCAACTGACGCGCAGGAGTTCCGTCGATCCGGCGGCCCAGGACGAGTATTTGCACGGAATCCTGTTGCGCGAGGCCGATGACTGCAAGGATGCGATCGCCGATTTCGATCGCGCGATAGAAAAGGACCCGTCCTACGCACAGGCGCATTCCGCCCTGGCCAGTTGTTATGGCATGCTGGGTGAATCGGGGCGGATGCCTTATGAGCAGGCGTTTGGCCTGCAGAAGTCCGAAGCTCTCAAGGCCATTGCGCTGGACGATTATCTGTCTGAGGCCCACGCCGAATTGGCCAATACCGCCATGACGCTGGACTGGGACTGGCCCGTTGCCGAGGCGGAGTTTCACCGCGCGTTGGAGCTCAATCCAAATTCAGCAACAAGCCACGAAAAGTACGCGTTTTATCTGGTCCGCACCGGGCATCCCAATGAGGCTCTCGCAGAGATTCAGCGCAGCGTCGATCTCGATCCGGTTTCAGGCAGCACGTTTCACGCCGAAGGATTCGTCTACTATTTTTCGCACCAGTATGACCAGGCTCTCGATGTAGCCCGAACGGTGCGCGGCCTTAAGATCAATCTCTCTGACTGGAACCTTCTCACAGGCGCAAGCTACGCTGAGAAAGAGATGTACAGCGACGCCATCGCAGCATTTCTCAAGTCGGGTAATGGCGCGTACACTCTTGGCCATTTGGGCAATGCCTATGCGCGCGCGGGCCGCAAGCAAGCGGCTCAAGTGCTCGTCTCCCAGCTCGAAGAAGATGTACGGAAGGAAGGGGTGGGCCGGTACGAGATTGCGCTCGTCTACGCCGGCCTGGGTGATAGTCGGAATGCGTTCAAGTGGCTCGATGACGCTTATCGCGCACACGACGTGGGCCTGGTCTATCTGAAAGTCGATCCCTGTCTGGATTCGCTGCGAGCCGACCCGCGCTTCGAAGACCTGGTACGCCGTGTAGGCCTCGCAAAATAAGACTGATTCACCTTCGAGACAGGAAGTGTGCAGCGCATCCAGAATCGCTCCCAGGATGCGTCAAGAATACTGTTGCGCAAGTAAGTTATTGATTCTAAGTGGTGGGCCCGGAGGGATTCGAACCCCCAACCAAGGGATTATGAGTTTTTCCGGGATTTGGCTCAAAAATGGACCTACCCCACTGAAACTAATAGCGATGCAAGATAAGCCGCCCGCACGGAAGGAAATTGCGCCACCGTTGATATTGTTGGGTTTAGCAGGACCCGGTTGAGCCTGTACGTCACAATTCACGTCACAAAACGCAATCAATCTATAGGACAGACTTAGAATCAGTTCACGAGACGTAGCGATCCACGGCTGGATATGCGAAATTGGTCACTCTGCGCCGTTTTCGCGTAGGGACGAAAATCATGAGTGCGCCGAATCTAGAATCATTAGCGGCCTATGTCCGAGATTACGAATGCCTGATGGACGGGGTGGTCTATTTCCTGGGGCTTCAACGCGATCTCGTCGCGCAAGGGAACATTGATTCGATTCGCCTCCATTATGAGCAGAATCCTGAGGATAAACTGTGCCATATTTATCGGCCTGGGACCCGGGACATGCTCCTTTGCCGTAGATCGGGGATCGACGCCATACAGCGCATGGCGCTCAGGTTGATTGGCGAGGCACCGAACGGTTGCGATCTGAGCGCAAAACGAATCGGGGAGATTATTTCTGAGAGGGTCTTTCAGGTCGCAGTTGATGACGTTGCGGATGACCAGGAACTAGTCCAAATCCTAGAATCCTACGTAAGCGATTCGGAGGCTGAGCACATTGAGGCCTCTTACAGCTTTCCGTGTGTCATTCTGCATTGCGGCCCAACTCACCCAAGTTTCGCGCCTCCTCCAGATCAATTCGCACTTGGACCTGTGACTTTCCAACGCTTTGAAGTGTTTTTGAGGGAATTCAAAGAGGCAGTCCAAACTGGCCGCAAGCTTCCGCAGGAGCAGGCAGTAGAAATATTCTCCGAGAGCGCAAAGAAATACGGATGGGTAGCGTCGGTTGGGATTCCTCGTTGCGCTCCCGATGTATCACGACGGCGGGCAGAAGAGATTATTGAGGCGGCGATCAATTTGCTCAAGGTGTCAACTGGTCTTCGCTACGGGAGATCGATGAGGCTTCCGCACACGGCCCCTTCACGTAATCCCGAGACTTGCGTACTTACCGAAATCAACCAAAATGTTGAATGGATGGTGCAGAGTCGCAGCTTGGAAGGTGCGCTTGTCGTCGGGGACCTGATGGCGGGAGTTCCGCCATGCGTCCGAGGTTTCGCCTCTGATTTGCTGAACAAAAGCTTGAGCGGCAATCGAGATGAGGCAACAAATAGGCTCCTAGAGCAGTTCTAATTTAAGTATACACAGTTTCGTGAGATAATATTTCCGCCGGCTGAGGGGCGGCGGAGATGCAATCCTATTCACAAGATTTGCGGGATCGTGTGCTTTGGGCGTTGGAGCGCGGAGAAAAACCGACGCACATTGCTCGGCGGCTGGAGATCAGCCGGGGCTGGGTGTACCAGGTGCGCGATCGAGTCCGGGAGACGGGCGAGCGCAGCAGTTTTCAGATCGGCGGCCATCGCCGCTCCCGTATAGCCGGCCTGGAGTCGGCAGTGCGCTCCTGGATCGAAGCCGAGCCCGATCTGGCCCTGGTGGAAATCTGTGACCGGCTGGCCGAACGAGGGGTTTCGATCAAAGTCGGGGCGCTGTGGCATCAGCTGAACAAATGGAATCTAACCTTCAAAAAAAACGCTGCACGCCAGCGAGCAAGATCGGCAGGACGTGCAACTGGCACGCAAGGCGTGGCTGGAGGCGCTGCCCACGATGAACGTAGAAAAGCTCGTATTCATCGATGAAACGTGGACTTCCACTAATATGACCCGCGCCTACGGCCGATCTCCGAAGGGGCGCCGATGTGTCGGCTCGGCGCCGTACGGTCACTGGCAAACAACCACCTTCGTGGGTGCGTTGCGGCATCAGAAGATCTCCGCGCCGATGGTAATCGAAGGGCCGATGGACGGAGAGGTCTTTGTGGAATATGTGCGTTCGGTCTTGTGTCCCACACTCACGCCGGGAGACATCGTCATCCTCGACAACCTCGGCAGTCATAAGGTAGACGGGGTCGAACAGGCCATCCTCGCCACCGGGGCGACACTCCTCTATCTGCCACCGTACTCCCCCGACTTGAACCCCATCGAAAAGCTCTTCTCCAAGCTCAAGGCCCTGCTCCGCAAAGCCGCCAGACGGAACGTCGACGCCCTCTGGCAGGAAATCGGAACGCTGCTCGACTCCATCTCTTCAGAAGAGTGCTCGAACTACTTCCTGTCTTGTGGTTATGTAAACACTTAAATTAGAACTGCTCTAGACGCTCTTAAATGGTTCGGGGACGCCTCATTCGAGGAATCGGGAGGGGTTCAGATCGTAAAGTGGATCGCAGCACTAGAGCGACTAACCGCGACTGAACGCCTCGAAGGGGGAATTACGCACCGCTTCTGCATTCGGGTTGCGCTTTTGGCTAGTGGACTTGGAGCTGGAGACGTGGAAAAGGCCTACAGAGATGCCCGTGTAGCCTACGACCTGAGGTCCGACGTGATGCATGGGTCGCGTTCCCAAGATGACGACCACCTTTTGATCAATGCAGGGCTCGTTCATGATCTGACCCGCGAAGCAATGATTGGAGCCCTTGCCATGCATCATTTGTTGGGTAAGGTAATAGGCGACATGAGAAATCAAAGCATCGCACGGTTCTACGATACAAGCGCGATCCGACACGAGCTACTTTTCAAACGGCTCCTGGCGGAGTTCAGAAGGAGGAGGTCACCGAAGACAGTTTCGCCGTGAGCGCGACGGATTCGAATGCGCCGGTCAACCAGAGGTTCAGCTCCGTCGCAAGGACGCTAAGGGGCTAGTGTTCTGTCTACCACGCAACTCGCTGTGTGTGGCGCGCTATCCGCTAACGCGCAAAGAAAGCCGACTCTGTTCTAGGTTGTGTGAATGGAGTTGTGAAGGGAGTATTTCAGGTGACTGAATGGATCGATGCCTCTCCCGGCACTCCGACCATGAAGAACTTTCCGGGGATGACAGCTGGGCACAAAAATCAAGAATGGGGATTCGTCGGTGTGGAAGCTGATGACGCCATCAAGAGCCTTTACCTAGACAAGCGAGTTCCAGACTCCCTGGAAATTGGTCAAAATGGTTTCCGATATTTTGGCTGCTAGCGCATTATCACCTGTTTTTGCCCTGGCCCTTCTTGTAAGCACTGACACCGCATTCCCTATCTCCGACGAAGAACGCCCGCCCCTGATTGCAGTAAAGGCATCGTCTGCCGTTGACCCGGCTAGGCTATTCCATCGAAATTGCCTCTGGACCGCTCCGCCCGATGCACCTAGTATGGAGAGGACCAGAACAGGCTAGGAGTTGCGGACGCCTGAGTACAGTCATATCGGCTGGGGGACGGGCCTAGAATGCCCCTGAACGAAGCAGATACCTGTAGAAAATATGTGTTGCCGAAGCTCTACGCCGCCACATGGACGGATGAGCAGATCAACGAGCAACGCACCTTCACAGATGGACGAATCGTGATCGCCGGGAAGCGTCCTTTGCGCCGCCCGCAGAAACGAGCCGACTACCTTCTTCGGTATCGCCGCGATTTCCCGATTGCCGTCTTAGAAGCTAAAGCCTCATACAAGAACCCTGGCGACGGTCTGCAACAGGCCAAAGAATACGCGCTAATCCTCGGACTGAAATTCGCCTACTCTACCAATGGACATGGCATCGTGGAGCACGATTTTCTGTCGGGCAACGAGACCGACCTCGTGCAGTTCCCCACGCCTGACGAACTTTGGGGACGCCAGCAAAAGGCTGAGGGTCTCGCTCCAGAGGTCACGGCCCGCCTGTTGGCACCCAACTACCATCTTTCAGGCCCGCCGCCGCGCTATTACCAGGAGATTGCAATCAACCGAACGGTACAAGCGATCCTCCAGAGGAAGAAGCGCGTCCTTCTGACACTTGCTACTGGCACAGGAAAAACCACTGTCGCATTTCAGATTTGCTGGAAACTCTGGAACTCACTCTGGAACAGCAAGGACAAGCATCAGCGTCCGCGAATCCTATATCTTGCAGATCGCAACGTTCTGGTTGATGTGCCCAAGGATGCGGATTTCGCTCCTTTTGGCGATGCGCGGTGCAAGATCGAAGGGGAAGCGGTCAAGAGCCGAGAGATGTACTTCGCCATCTACCAGGCAATTGCCAAAGACACAAACCGACCCGGCCTCTATCGGGAATATCCCCGCGATTTCTTTGACCTGATTATTGTGGATGAGTGCCATCGCGGAAGCGCCCGAGACGAGAGCAACTGGCGAGAGATTCTGGAATATTTTGAAGACGCCTTCCAAGTCGGAATGACCGCTACACCGCTTCGGCAGGACAACCGCGACACCTACCGCTACTTCGGCAATCCCATCTACACCTACAGCCTGCGCCAAGGCATCGATGACGGCTTTCTCGCCCCTTACCGGGTCCATCGTATCGTTTCCACTGTCGATGCGGCAGGCTGGCGTCCTACTCCGGGGGAACTCGACCGTTATGGGCGCGAGATTCCAGACGAAGTGTATGGAACGCCTGATTTTGACCGAATCATCGCACTCAAGGCCCGCACGCAGGCAATTGCCAGTAACATCACCGAGTTTATGAAGAAGACAGATCGCCTTGCCAAGACGATTGTTTTCTGCGTCGATCAGGAACATGCCGAGGAGATGCGTAAGGCACTGAGTAACTGCAACAGCGACCTCGTGCAGCAGTACCCGGACTATACGGTGCGGATCGTTTCTGACGAGGGCGACATTGGGCGGGGCTACCTGAGCCGCTTTATGGAATTGGAGACGGCAACCCCGACCGTTGTCACCACGTCACAGATGCTCACGACCGGCGTAAACGTGCAGACCTGCAAGAATGTCGTTCTCGCGCGCACTATCAATTCGATGACCGATTTTAAGCAGATCATCGGTCGAGGTACGCGCGTCCGCGATGACTACGGAAAGATGTTTTTCAACATCTTGGACTACACCGGCAGCGCAACCCGTCTCTTTGCCGACCCGGACTTTGACGGCGACCCGGCTCTCGTTACTGAGTCAGAAATGAACGAATCCGGCGAGACAATCGGTGAGCCGCAAGTGGTAGAGGAACAGGAAGCCACTCCAGAGGAGAAGGAAGAAGACGCGGTAACGACCCTCCGGCCGGACGATGAAGAGTCTGAAAAGCAGCGCCGGAAATTCTACGTGGACGGCGGAACAGTGGAGATTGCCGCGCACCTTGTGTACGATCTCGACGCCGATGGAAAGCGACTCCAGGTTAAGAAGTTCACTGAATACACCGGCGACAACGTGCGAACCATGTACCCGTCTGCGGCTGAACTTCGCGCCAAGTGGAGCAACGCAGAGGAACGGGCGGCAATCATTTAAGCCTTGAGTGAGCGTGGAATCACCTTTGAGGAACTGGCAGAGGCCGCAAAGCAGCCCGACGCCGATCCCTTTGACCTGCTCTGCCACGTCGCTTACAGTGCGCCCATTCGCACGCGCCGCGAGCGGGCTGAGGCGGTCCGCATCGATGGTCAAACCTTCCTTAATGCCTTTACCGATGGCGCGCGTCTCGTCTTGAACGAGTTGCTTGAAAAATATGTCGAATTTGGCACAGCGCAGTTTCAGATCCCCGACGTGTTGAAGGTGCCGCCGATCTCAGAGCACGGAAATGTCATTGAGATTTCCACTATGTTTGGCGGCGCAGACAAGCTCCGTGCCGCCGTGGACGAGTTGCAGCGATTGTTGTACGTCGCATAAAGGAAAACAATGCCGCGAGGAACAAAGAAAGCAAAAACTGAAGCACCTCAATCCACCGCTCAGCAGCTCGGGTCCATCGTCAAATCCTGCCGTGACATCATGCGCAAGGATAAAGGGCTCAACGGCGACATTGACCGTTTGCCGATGCTCACGTGGATCATGTTCCTTAAGTTCCTTGATGACATGGAGTCCATTCGGGAAGAAGAGTACAAACTCGCTGGCAAGCGATTCCGGCCCGGAATTGAGGCCCCCTACCGCTGGCGTGATTGGGCTGCGAAGCCGGACGGCATCACCGGCCCGGAGTTGATTGCCTTTGTCAATCAGGATGAGGCAACCCGTCCAGACGGCAAACGCGGGGCAGGGCTCTTCGCTTATCTCCGGTCGCTCCAGAGCGCCAACGGCGACCGTCGCGATGTGATTGCTCGCG
>CAWEHF010000014.1:0-394905 GCA_963808695.1 uncultured Acidobacteriaceae bacterium | reverse complement strand
TCACCGGACGCATACATGGTCCTTGGTCGGAAGGCCCCGAGCATCGAGGATTCGCTTTTCTTTTGGGAGAAGGCTGGATTGACACGGGACGCCATACTTTCTGCCGCTGCCAAAATTGAACGCGAACAGGGTAGGGATGCGGCATCTGAAATCGCGGCTGGTGACGCGGTGAGTATCGCGCCATTGACGGAATTCAACACCGACGGGTCGATGAGTGATTTGGTACTTCCAAGGCAATATGTGCCCAACGCAGCCTCAGTTAGATACTTAGCAGTCAACAAAGGGTTTGCGTTCGGGATGAAATGGAAACCATATTTGAAGGACCTGCGGGCCGCTCGCATCGAAGGCATGTCGAAGGACACGGTGGAGATGATGCGCCAAATAGCGATAGAAATGGCGAACTCCCAAGAGTCGATCCCGCCCTTCGAGATAGGCGACATTCTCTTAGTTGACATTTCTAATTCGGATACTATTGACCTTGCGCCGTTCTGGGGAGAAACCATCCTCTTTGCCACCGGATTGCAGCCTCAGGCGTATATTATTGGGCAATTAGGGCTTCAACCGCGCCATGGGCTAGCTTTCGAGGCGCGTTTATATTATTGGACCACGGCTGAGGGCGGGGAAACCTACGATGTCGCATCGTGGCGCTCAGAAATGCTCGCTGGCGCGCCAGACCAGGATGATTTTCCAGACGCGGTCGAAGATGAGGCCGAAGCACGCGCCCGGAAGGAACTGCGGCTGACCAATGCTCAACGCATTTTGGAGATCGTAACAGGTTGGCTCAGCATAGGAAGCCAGCGGTGAAATGCGCCTGCCTATGCGGGGAAGAATTCGAGCCGAAGCGGAGCAATCAGGTTTACCTCAATGCGGAGCATCGGCAGAGAGTCAGAGAATCGACGATGGCCGGTAAAACGGCAAATAGACTTCCGGGCGACTTCCAGGGATCCATTGATTCGCGCGCCGCGCGGCACTGAGCTGCGCTGCAAAGGATGGCAGCAGGAGGCGGCGCTGCGCTGCCTGATGAACAATCTCGACCCGGAGAATGCTGAACGGCCGCAGGACCTTGTGGTCTATGGCGGCATTGGCAAAGCGGCCCGCAACTGGGAGTGCTACCACGCCATCGTGCGAGAGCTTGAAAGGCTGGGCGATGAGGACACACTGCTGGTGCAGTCGGGCAAGCCGGTTGCGGTCTTCCCCACGCACGAAATGGCGCCGCGCGTAATTATCGCCAACTCAAACTTGGTGGGCAAATGGGCCACGTGGGAGCACTTTAACGAGCTCGACCGCAAGGGCTTGATGATGTACGGCCAGATGACCGCGGGAAGCTGGATTTACATCGGCACGCAGGGCATTTTGCAGGGCACTTTTCAGACCTTTGCCGCGCTGGCCGACCGGCATTTTACCGGCGCGAGTGGAGCGTCCACGCTCAAGGGCAAGCTGGTAGTGACCGGCGGCATGGGCGGCATGGGCGGCGCGCAGCCGCTCTCGGTCACTTTGAACGGCGGCGTGGCGCTGGTGGTTGAGGTTGACCGCAGCCGCATTGAGCGCCGCGTACAAACGCGCTACTGCGATTGCCTGAGCGAGAACCTGGACGCGGCGCTTGCGCTGTGCGAAGAGGCGCGGCGCGAGGGCCGTGCGCTCTCTGTGGGACTGGTGGGTAACTGCGCGGAGGTGTTGCCCGAGATTGTGCGTCGCGGCGTGCACGTCGATGTGGTGACTGACCAGACCAGCGCGCACGATCCGCTGAACGGGTACATCCCGCAAGGACTTTCGCTTAGCCAGGCTGCGGAGCTGCGGCAGCGCGACCCCGGCGAATACGTGCGCCGTTCGACGGCTTCTATGGTGGTGCACGTTGACGCGATGCTGGCGTTGCAGCGCGCCGGCGCGGTGACCTTCGACTACGGCAACAATATTCGCCGCTTTGCATTTGACGCCGGCTGCGCGGACGCATTCAACATTCCCGGCTTTGTGCCGGAGTACATTCGCCCGCTCTTCTGCACCGGCACGGGGCCGTTCCGCTGGGTTGCGCTTTCCGGCGATCCGCGCGATATCGACCGCACCGACGAGCTGGCGCTTGAGCTTTTCCCCGAGAACGAAATTCTTACGCGCTGGCTGCGGCTGGCGCGCGGGCGCTTCGCATTCCAGGGATTGCCGGCGCGCATCTGCTGGCTGGGCTACGGCGAGCGCGCCAAAATGGGCGAGGCGATGAATGAACTGGTGCGCAAGGGCGAGCTGCGCGCGCCGATCGCCATGGGCCGCGACCATCTCGACGCGGGCTCTGTTGCCAGCCCTTATCGCGAGACAGAAAAGATGCTCGACGGCTCCGACGCCGTGGCCGACTGGCCCATATTGAATGCACTGCTGAACACAGCATCCGGCGCCACGTGGGTCAGCTTCCACCATGGCGGCGGCGTGGGCATGGGCTACTCGCTGCACGCCGGCCAGGTGACGGTTGCCGACGGAACCGATCTGGCCGCGCGCAAGATCGCCCGTGTGCTGAACAACGATCCGGGATTGGGCGTGGTGCGGCATGCCGATGCAGGGTACGAACTCGCCGCACGAACGGCGCGCGAGAAGGGCATACGGATTCCGATGGCGGAGAAGTGAAAGGTAGGGAACAGGGAACAGGGATCGGGGGTCAGTAAGGGGCAAGTAGAAATGGAAGTCGCCGAGCAATTGCGATCTGTGGGGTTGAAAGCGCACGGCTCTTTCACCTGGGGCGACCCTGTGCATGCCATTCCGCAATGCAGTGGCATCTATATCGTATCGATGAGGGCGCACGTCACGGAGTGGCCTGGAAACGAGACGGCGAACGAGTTGACAAAGATGGAGCGCGAGTTGGAGGAGTCTCTGTGGACTCCCAGCGAAGCGGTAGTGTACATCGGGCAAACCACCCGATCGCTACGCACACGAATTCGCGACATGTTTCGTCACGACTATGTGAAAGGCGGCAACCATGACGGGGAAAAATCCGTGCATCTGCTCAGATATGAGATAGGCCTCACAGTTCACTGGGCTTGCGATGACAATCCTGGGTGGTCTGAGGCTCGAATGCTACTGCTTTTCCTGAAGCGATACGGCCGCTTACCTTATGCGAACCGGGAACTGCCACGGCGGGAACACCTGCGGCTCGCGAAAGATGGTTCGGCCGAATGATAGCCATCGTCAACATCGGCCAGCTAGTCACCTTCGCCGGCCCGGCGCGCCCGCGCATCGGTCACGAGTTGCGTGACCTCGGCATCATCGAAGACGCCGCGCTGCTGATTGAAGAGGGCCGCGTAAAAGCGGCCGGAACCTACGCCGAGCTCAAGCCCCTGATTCCGCCGGGGGCCAATGAAATAGATGCTGGCGGCGCCTGTGTTACTCCCGGCTTCATCGACGCGCACACGCATCTCGTTTTTGCCGGTAACCGCGCGGAGGAGTTTGAGCAGCGCATCGCGGGAGCGACGTATCAGCAAATCGCCGCGGCCGGTGGCGGCATTCTGAGCACTGTGCGGCAGACTCGCGCGGCTACTGAAGACGAGTTGCTCGCCGAGTCCCGCCGTCACCGCGACTGGATGTTGCGCGCGGGCACTACGACGATGGAAGCCAAATCGGGCTACGGGCTCGACCGCGAAACGGAACTTAAGATGCTGCGCGTGATGCAGCGGCTCAACGCCGAGGGGCCGGCGCGCATTGTGCCTACATTGCTGGCCGCGCACACGGTGCCGCCGGAGTTTTGCGACCGGCGCGCCGAATACGCACGCTGGGTTGCCGAAGAAGTCATCCCCGAGGTTGCCGCGGCAAAGCTCGCTGAGTACTGCGACGCATTCTGCGACGATTGCGCGTTCACGGTGGAGGAGACGCGCACGGTGCTTGCGGCCGCTCGCCGCAGCGGCCTTAAGCTGCGCGTGCACGCCGAGCAATTCAAGTCGGGAACGGGAGCCGCGCTGGCGGCCGAGCTTGGCGCGGTGACGGCCGATCATCTTGAAGCCGCAACCCCGGAGACTCTCGCGCAACTGCGCGAAGCGGGAGTGCAGCCGGTGCTGTTGCCCGGTTCGGTCTTTGCGCTGGGGCACACGCAATACCCGCCGGCACGGGCGATGGTCGAGCGGGGGCTTGCAATCGTAATTGCGACCGACTTCAATCCCGGTTCGTCGCCCATCGCGTCCATGCCGCTGATTCTCTCGCTCGCCTGCCTCGAGATGAAGCTGACGCCCGCTGAAGCGCTCACTGCCGCAACGGTGAACGCCCCGTGGAGTCTCGGGCTTGGCGATCAGGTGGGAACGCTCGAACCCGGCAAGCGGGCCGATTTTCTCATCCACGAGTTTGCGGATTATCGCGAGCTGGCCTACTTTATCGCTGCGCCCGCGCGGCCGCGGGTGTTTATCGCCGGGCGCGAAGTTACGCCGTAGACGGCAAGGCTCGGGGCGCGGGATGCCGACCGCCTACGACCATCTACCCGCATCCAGGCCACTGATTGCAGTAGTCTTGAGGTGCTGCATCTCGATCAGGTTGAACGGATGGACGCAGCGGGCAGCCGCAAGCTGCCGCCGGCTCTGGTCCGAACCAGCCTGAAGGCATACTCGTGGCACAAACTGGCGCCAACGCGAAGAAGGTAATTGCACGAGGTGCGCGGTGTCTTCTCGCGTGCACTGCGCGGTTTGCTGGTTGCCTTGTCCTGCTCGCTTTCTTCGCCGCCGCCGCTGCGGCTCTTGAGCCCTCAACGCCGCTTGATCGCTACAGCCGGCAGACATGGGCGATGGAAAACGGGTTGCCGCAGAACACGGTGCAGGCGATTGCGCAGACGCGCGAGGGGTTCCTGTGGCTGGGCACTGAAGCTGGATTGGTGCGATTCGATGGCGTGAGTTTTGCCGTTTTTGATGAGCACTCGAAGCCGGCGCTTCCGAGCGGGGATATTCGCTGCCTCCTCGAGTCGAGCGATGGCGCGCTTTGGATTGGCACCAGCGATGGGCTCGCCCGCTGGCGCGACGGCGCAGTGACAGCGTTCACCACGCAGCAGGGATTGCCGGCCAATGGAATTCGCGCACTGATTGAGACCGGCGACAAAATGCTGTGGGCGTGGACGGATGCGGGCCTGGCGCATCTTGCAGGCGATCGCTTTGCCGCCAACAATTTGGGTTTTCCGGCTTCGTCGATCACAGCCGTTCTACCCGATGCCGATGGAGGGCTTTGGATTGAAGCTGGTTCGGCTGGTGCAATAAATCGCGACGGTCAATGGATCGGCATCACCGAATCTTTCACTGCACCTGGCCAGCCGATTTTTCTGGCATCGCTACCCGGCGACCGCGTCGCCCTTGCCAACGAAACGCAGCTTGAACTGGCTCGCGGCAACGGCTCGATCGTCAAGCTCGGGGACGTGATCGCGCGGTACACCGTCGGCAAGGACCTGCCCGGCACGCGCATCCAGGCGGTGATGGCCGACCGCGAGGGCAACCTGTGGGTGGGCACCAACAGCGGCCTGGCTCGCGTGCGCAACGATGGCAAGGTCGAGCGGTTTCCGGTCACCGATCCGCTGGCCGCGGCATCGGTGCTGAGCCTGCTTGAGGACCGCGAGGGCAATCTGTGGATTGGCACCGAGGCCGACGGCCTGCACATCCTGCGCGATCAGCGATTCCACATTCTCGACGCCCGCGATGGTCTTTCGTCGGACGCCATCACGACCGTGATTGACGACGCTGCGGGCACGCTTTGGGTAGGAACGCAAGAGAGCGGCCTGAACGCGGTAGCGGCAAACGGCAAGGTGAGGACCTACACGGTTCGCGACGGCCTGCTGAGCGACGTGATTCTTTCGCTCGCGGCCGGGCCCCATGGCACGATCTGGGTGGGCACGCCCGATGGCTTGAATCGCATTGCCGAGGGCCGGGTTGACGCCATCGGTTCGGCCAACGGATTGCCGGACGAGCTTATCCGCTCCCTGCTGGCTGACGCCGATGGATCGCTATGGATCGGTACGCGGCGCGGCTTGACGCACTGGAAAAATGCGGCGAGCGCCACCTCGTTTGCCAACGCCGCTGCGCAGATGGAGACTTACACCGTTTCGAACGGGCTGGGCAGCGACCTGGTGGGCGCAATGACCCGCGACGCAAGCGGCGATCTGTGGGCAGCGACGCTGGCGGGTCTCTCGCGCCTGCACGCGGGCGCGATTCAAAACTTCACTACCGCGAATGGGCTCTCGAGTAACGTAGTCACGGCGTTGCTGCCGCGCGCCGAAGGCAGCCTGCTGATCGGAACCGAGGACCATGGATGGGATGTTTGGGACGGTCATGAATTCCATCCGCAGATGCAGAACGGCTTGAGCAAGGTGACGGTGCGCGCCATTCTCAACGATGGGGTGGGGCATCTGTGGTTCGCTACGCAGAGCGGAATTGCGCGCTGCGACTGCGGAGCGATGAGCGGCGCGGGCGCTGAGCCCGACTGCTCGCACTGGATGGAGTTCGGCACGGCCGACGGGCTGCGCAGCCGCGAGACCGCGACCAATAGCCATCCCTCGGCGTGGCGCTCGCACGACGGGCGCCTGTGGTTTGCGACGCCCCGCGGCCTGGTGGAAGTCGATCCGGCACATTTCCCGGTGAACCAGGTTGCGCCGCCCGTGGCAATCGAGCGCTTCACCGTTGACGACCTCGCCCAACCATTGCATGGAGCGGCGCCTCGGATGAGAGTTCAGGCCGGACATGTCCACTTCGAATTCGATTACGCGGGCCTGAGTTTTGTGGCGCCGCAAAAGGTGGCTTACCGGTACATGCTGGAGGGCTTCGATCGTGGCTGGACCGACGCCGGAACGCGCCGTACGGCGTACTACACCAACATTCCGCCCGGCCGCTATACGTTTCGTGTTCAAGCGGTAAATAACGACGGGGTTTGGAACACCGCGGGAGCGGCATTCAGCTTTGAGCTGGAACCCCACTTTTACCAGACGGTATGGTTTTATGCGCTGCTGCTTGCCGCATTTGCCGCGGCCCTTCTGCTGTTGATTCGGCTGCGCGTGAACCGCGCCGAGCGCGAATTCAAGGCGGTGCTGGGAGAGCGCAGCCGCATTGCCCGGGAGATTCACGACACGCTGGCGCAGGGCTATGTTGGAATCTCTGTGCAGCTTGAGGTGTTGGCCGAGCTGCTGCGCCAGCGCCGCGTTGAGGATGCGCAAAAGCATTTGAACAACGCCCGTGAGCATGTGAGGGCCGGCCTGGCCGATGCGCGCCAGTCGATCTGGGCGCTGCGGACCCAGGATTCGCACGAGACCACGCTGCCGGTGAAACTGCGGCGCATTGCCGAGCGGGCAGCGGGGAACGGCCTTGAGGCGCACTTCCGTTTATTCGGCGCCTATCGCGCGCTCCCGGCAGAAACCGAGCAGGAAATCCTGCGCATCGCTCAGGAAGCGATTCATAATGTGAAGAAGCACGCCGGGGCATCGCAGCTCACCGTGCAGCTGGAGTACCTGCCCGACGAAGTGAATCTGGAAGTTCGCGACGATGGAAAGGGCTTGAATGCGAATGGCCGGATGGAGCCGGAGCCGGGACACTACGGGCTGATGGGAATGAAGGAACGGGCCTCCGCGATTGGCGGATCGCTCGAGGTGACCGGCGCGCCCGGCGAGGGAACCAGGGTTGCGCTGAAAACGCCGGCGCCGCGTGAGACGCTGGAAGAGACGGGAGAACCGGATTGACGAAGCCAACGATTCGCGTGCTTGTTGTTGAGGATCATCACGTGGTGCGCCAGGGATTGGTGTCGCTGCTGAATGTGGTGGAGGGGATGGAAGTGGTGGGCGAGGCCGCGGACGGCGTTGAAGCCATCGCGCAATACCGCAAGCATCAGCCCGACATCACGCTCATCGATCTGCGTCTGCCGCGCTTGAGCGGCGTGGACGCGATCCAGCGCATCCGCATGGAGTCGCCGCAGGCACGATTTATTGTGCTCACCACCTACGACGGCGACGAGGATATCTATCGCGCCTTGAAGGCGGGCGCCAAGGCCTATCTGCTGAAAGGCATGACCGCCGACGAGCTGATTACGGCCATCCACGCGGTGCACGCAGGCAAGTCGCACATTCCGCCAGCGATTGCCGAAAAACTCGCCGAGCGCATGGGTGTTGAAGAGCTGACGCCTCGTGAGATGGATGTGCTGGAACAGATTGTGGCCGGCAAGAGCAACAAGGAGATTGCAGACGAGCTGGGCGTTTCAGAAGCAACCGTGAAGACCCACATCAACAGCCTGCTGGGCAAGCTTGGCGTTACCGATCGCACGCAGGCGGCAACGGCCGCCATCCGGCGCGGCCTGGTTACGTTTGAATCGTTGAAGAGGCCTGAATCCTGATGAAACGCCTGGCGAAATCCTGCATTCTTTTGAGCGCATTCCTTTTGGCTTCAACGCTGGCCGCGAAAGGGCCTGCCTGGCGGCAGGCAACGCAGACTGAGTTGGCCGCGGTGCTGCCTTCGCGCGCGCCGGTTATCAGCGAACATATCGAGACTGAGATGCGCACCGCCTCGGGTATCGTGGATTCGCACGGCCATTTTATTGCCGGCGTTGTTCTGATTACCGCCGGCTACTCAGCCGACGGCAAATACTCGCATTTCTTGATTGTGCAGGCGCCAATTGAGATCGGAGGAGTTCAACTCACGCCGGGCAACTACATCTTCGGCTGGACGCGCTCGGCGAACGGTGACTCACTCAACGTGCACTTCAACGATGCCGCCACTGGCAACCAGGTAGGCACGACGGACGCACACTGGATTGAGGGATCGACACGCATCGAAAGCCTGCACATTTGGCCGCCGCGGGAGAAATCAATCGTCCAGATAGGGCGCTTCGGAATCTCCTACAAGCTCATTCACTGACGCCTGCGGGTCCGGCGGCTGCGATTGGCGTGCATGCTCGATCGCACTCCGCAGCGCAGCGGCGACCTCTTCCTGTTCACCCTGGGTGATGCGATTGAAAAACGGCAGCGCCAGCGTGCGCGGCGCCAGTCGTTCGGTAACGGCCAGGCGCAACGGCGGCGTGGATGTTTCAATACGCAATGCCGGCTGCTGATGCAGCGGCGCAAAATAGCGCCCCGTTGCAATTCCCTCGCAAGTCATGGCCGCCTGCACCTGCTCGCGGTCTGCGCCTTCAGGCAAGCGCACCACGTAAACAAACCAGCTCAGCTTTCGGCGGGGCAGCGCGATTGGCGGCGGCTCGAGGGCAGGAATGCTTTTAAGCAGCGCATCGTAGCATTCGGCGGCCTGTGCGCGCAGCGCAAGAATCCCATCCATGCGGCCAAGCTGCACGCGGCCCAGCGCGCAGGCCAGATCGGAGAGTCGATAGTTGAATCCCGGCTCGGCGTGGTCGAGCCAGCCGTCTCCCGACCGGCCCTGGTTGCGCAGGCTGCGCAGGCGCGCCGCATGACTCGCGTCGCGGCAAAGCACCGCGCCGCCTTCGCCGGTAGTGATCTGCTTGTTGGGATAGAAGCCAAGCACGGCCATTTCGCCGAAGCTGCCCACGCGGCGCGAGTCGAATTCGGCGCCAATGGCCTCGCATGCGTCTTCGATCAAGGCCAGTCCGTGGCGGCGCGCGATGGTCTTCAGTGCGTCCATCTGGGCGGGAACGCCAAAGGTGTGCACAACCACAATTGCCCGAGTGTGCGGCGTGATGGCGCGTTCGACCGACGGGGGATCGAGGTTGAGAGTCTGCGGATCGATTTCGGCAAAGACGGGCGCAGCTCGCACCTGGCGCACGGTATTGGCGACCGCGACAAAGGCAAACGAAGGCACGATGACCTCGTCGCCCTCGCCAATACCGAGTACGATTAACGCCAGATGCAGGCCCGCGGTTCCTGAGCTGACCGCGACTGCGTGATCGACCGAGTGGTAGCGGGCGAGCGCGGTTTCGAATGCAGTGAGTTCGGGCCCGAAACAAAGATGCGGGGTGCGCAGAACGGCGGTTACGGCATCGATCTCCGCCTGCGTAATGTCGGGCGCAGAGAGTGGAATCCGCATGATCATGCGCGCTCCGCTGAAATGCGTTCAAAAACTTCACTGAGCGGCGCGGGCTGCTTGATGAGCAGCCCATCGAGAGGCGCTTCGGCAAGCACTCGCGCGATGGTTTCCGCGGCGGTTCCGTCGCCGTAGGGATTGGCCATGCCGGCAATGCTCGCGCCGAATTCGGGACTGAGCGCGCGGGCTATTGCATTTATAACTGCATCTCTCTCTGCAGGCGCGTCAATCACGTTGCGGGCGCGCTCGCGGCCCTGCTGGCGCATGCCCACATTCACAACCGGCAGAGCGAACGATGCGGCCTCCATGATGCCGCTCGAGGAGTTGCCAACCAGCAGGTCGACCTGGCCGAGCAGGCTCCAGTAGGTAACGGCATCGAGGTTGACGAAGATGTGGGTTTGAGCGCGGGTTGCAGCCAGCGCCCGCGCCCGCGCGATCAGCGCGTAGCAGCCCGCGTCGGCATTGGGGTAGACAAAAACGATCTGGCCGGGAGCGGCGGCCATCGCGGCGAAGAATGCGTCGGCCTCGGCGTTGGTGTCGCGCAGAATTGTGACTGGGTGCCACGCGGCAAGGAGTGTTGGCGAAGCAAAGGTTAAGCTGAGTCGCGCTTCAAGCGTCCTTCGGTCGAGAAACTGTGACCGGCGCAGATGGTCGAGCGATGGCGCGCCGGCGCGATGCACTCGCCACGGCTCTTCGCCAATGGCAATCACGCGTTGCCGCGCCGTCTCGGTTGAGGTGAAGTGAATGTGCGCGAGCTTGGTGATGGCATTGCGAACTTGGTCGTCGATGGCGCCCTGGCTCACTTCACCGCCCTCGATGTGCGCCACGGGAATGCGCAGAGCCAGCGCCGTTGCCGCCGGCGCTAGCATCTCGTATCGATCGGCAATCAGCAGCAGGATATCGGGCCGCCACGCGGAGAGCGCATCGGCCAGGCCCAGAATCGCCACGCCGATGGTCTTGGCCATGCCTGTGTCAGTGGAAGAGCTCAACAGGCACTCGATGCGGGCGCGGATGGGGAATCCGGCGCGCTCGATCTCCTGAACAGTGCTGCCAAACTCCGGTGAGAGATGCGGGCCCAGAACAAAAACGCCAAGTTCGATGCCGGGCGCAGCCTCCAACTCTCGCAAAGGCCAGTAGAGATGGCTCAAATCGGCGCGCGAGGTGGTGACCACGCCGATCCGCCGCTTCGCCGTGCTCAGATCCTGGTTCACTTGGAAGAGTATAAATTGGCGTGGCGCGCGCTGAGACGCTCTGAGCGGGTCGCTTACACTGGAGTGGGTCCGCTATCGCATTTTCAGAGTTGACGTATCCCGAAGCCTCGAGGTCAAGTCGGCGCGACCATCAGGGAGCGCCGACCTTCGATTCAGGCCAGAACGGACACAGTAACTCTGAAAATGCCGTAAGAAGGACGTACATTGACGATGACGCGAAAGACCGGGATCCTGGTGCTGGCGCTTGGTTTGAGCGCTTCGCTTGCGAGCGCACAAAAGAGCATTGACCGTGAGGCCATACGGCTGAACAATCGCGGCGTGGCGCTGATGGGCCAGCAGTTTACCGACCGCGCGTCCGAGAGTTTTGATGCGGCCGTCAAGCGCGACCCCAAATTTGCGCAGGCTGAAATCAATTACGGCATCGCGCTGCTGACGCTGCAAAAGCTCGACGAGGCCAGGAAGGCGCTGCAGGCGGGAATTGCACTCGACCCAAACAGCGCCCAGGCGTGGTACAACCTTGGGCTGGCTCAGCACGCGGGCAACGATTTGGATGGGGCGCTCAAGAGCTTTAAGCAGGCCGCGAAACTCGACCCGCACGATGCCGATTCGCTCTATTTCGTGGGCGCCTGCTACCAGGAGCTGAAGCAGTACGATAACGCGATCGCCGCCTTCCAGCAGGCGCTTGCAGTCGATCCGATTCATGCCTCTGCGGAATACGGCATTGCGCGTTCGCTGCAGCGCTCGGGCAAAACCGATGAGGCGCGCGAGCACTTCAAGCGGTTCCAGCACCTCACCGCAGCCAAGGTCTCGTCGCCTATCACCCTCGCCTACGGCGAGCAGGGACACTACTCAACCGCAATTGCGGTTGCGGAGCCGCAGGCCACTCAGCGCGCCATGATTCCGGTAAAGCTGATTGCCGAGCCGATGGCGCCCGGCGCAAGCGCGTCGGCGTGGACCACAACGGGCGGCGCATGCATGATGGACGTGACCGGATCGGGCAGCATGGACCTGATCCTGATGCAGAACGGCCCTCAGGCGATTCGGATTTTGCATCCGGCGGGCAGCGGCAAGTTTGAAGACGTCGATGTTGCCCAGGCGGGACTCAACATTGCCGGCCACGCGGTTGCCTGCGCAGTTGGTGACTTCAACGCCGATGGGCTCAACGATCTTGCCGTCGCGCTCGACGATCGCGTGCTGCTCCTCAAGAATCTGGGCCACGGAAAGTTTGAGGACGTGACACTGAAGGCGGCAATCACGCCGCGCAACCATCCTTCCGGCATCACGTTCATCGATTACGACCATGACGGCGATCTGGATCTCTTCCTCACCGGCGCTCCGCTCACGGCGGGCGGCCAGGCCAACGTGCTTTGGCGCAACAACGGCGATGGCACTTTCACTGAGCAAACCGAGGAGACGGGGCTCGGTGGAGTTACAGACGCAAAACTCCCGCCGGGTTTCGGCGTCAGCGGCAACACCTCCGCCGCCATCCTCACCGACTTCAACAACGACCGCGCCGTCGATATTGCCGTTGCTGGTGACATGCCAACTCCGCTCATCTACGTGAATCCACGCGAAGGCAAATATCCTGTGCAAGGTCTCTACGAGACTGACAAGCCGTTGCCAACGACCGGCATCGCCGTCCTTGACTACAACAAAGACGGTTGGATGGATATTGCCGTGACTCACGACGGCGCGCCGGGACTCACGCTATGGCGCAATGTTGAAGCGCCCGACCACGTTGGCCGCCGATTCGAGCGCGTAGAGCTTCCATTAAAGGGCGCACTGCGAGGATGGGGCCTTACGCCCATCGATATCGATAACGATGGCTGGATCGATCTGGCGGCGATTGTCGAAACCAGGGCCGGTCCGCAGGTTCGCGTGATGCGCAATCGCGGCGACGGCACGTTTGAAGACGTGAGCCACGCACTGGGGCTTGACGGCATAAAACTGCACGCCCCGCGCGGGTTGATTGCCGCCGATGTGGACGGCGATGGAGCGCCCGACCTGATCGTGACGCAGGTGGGCGCGCCGCCGATTTTGCTGCGCAATCAGGGCGCGAACAAGAACCACTTTGTGCGGCTCGATCTCGCCGGCCTTGCCGACAACAAGACCGCGATCGGCGTGAAGGTTGAGGTGTTTGCGAGTGGGCTGTGGCAAAAGTGGGAGCTGGCCGGCGCTTCGGGCTACCAGACGCAGTCGGCGCCGCAGATCCTGGTCGGTCTGGGGCAGGCAACGTCAATCGACCTGCTCAGAATTCTCTGGCCCACGGGCGTGCTGCAGGACGAGATCGACCTGCCGCACACCCAGATAATTGCGATGAAAGAGGCTGATCGGCGCGGCAGCTCGTGCCCCGTGGTCTTTGCCTGGGACGGGCATCGTTACAAGTTCGTTACCGACGTGATCGGCGCGGCGGTTGTTGGCCATTGGTTCACGCCCGCGCGGCGCAACATTCCCAACCCCGGCGAGTGGATCAAGATTGACGGCGGCAACGTCGGCCTGGTGAACGGCAAGGTCAGCCTGCGCTTCATGGAGCCGATGGAAGAGGTGAACTACACTGACCAGCTTCGCCTCGTCGCCGTCGATCATCCCGCGAATGTTGATGTGAATCCTGACGAGCGGTTCCTCGACGACCCGCCGTTTGCCTCGGGCCGTGTGATTGCGAGCCAAGGTGCGCGGTTGCCGGTGGGCGCATGGGATGGCGAAGGCCGCGGCGTGCTCGACACCTTGAGCCGCCGCGATCACCAGTTCGCCTCAGGATTTACGACGCTGCCCTACGACGGCTTCGCAAATCTACATGCCCTCACGCTTGACCTTGGCGAGGTGAGGGCGGACGCTCCGCTGCGACTCCTCATGACGGGCTATGTGAACTACTTCAGCGCCACGTCGCTCTACGCAGCGTGGCAGGCCGGCGTCAAGCCCGAATCGCCCTACGTTGAAGCGCAACTGCCCGATGGCTCCTGGCAGCGCATTCCCGGCGAAGCGGGATTCCCGGCCGGTCTCGAGCGCACCATCGTTGTCGATCTCACCGGCAAGCTACCCGCGGGCACACACCGCATACGGCTGATGACGAATCTGCAGATCTACTGGGACCAGGTTCTGATCGACCAAACAGCAAGCGCCGAATCGCGCACCACGGATTTGCCGCTCGCCTCGGCAACGCTGCACTTCCGCGGATATCCGAAACAAATTAAAGGCGCGAGTCCCGGCGATCTTGACTATAACTACGACCTCGTCAGCCTCACCGGGCCGTTCCAGCGCGAACGCGGCAACTACACGCGCATGGGCGACGTAACGCCACTGCTGAAATCAATAGATGACCGATTTGTGGTCTTCGGAAGCGGCGAGGAGATTGCAGCCGAGTTCGAAACTGCACAACTGCCCGCGCTGCCTGCAGGTTGGAAGCGCGAC
The DNA here is from genome assembly GCA_963808695.1 of uncultured Acidobacteriaceae bacterium. GTDB lineage: Bacteria > Acidobacteriota > Terriglobia > Terriglobales > Acidobacteriaceae > Telmatobacter. Next base: position 380,321 of record CAWEHF010000014.1, on the reverse strand, counting down.
TACTTCTTTTACGCGAATGGATTTGTGAAAGACATGGACTGGTGGGACGCGTCGCCGTTCACCGTGTCGCAGATGCCCTTCCACGCCATGAGCACCTATCCGTATCCGAACGGCGAAAAGTATCCTGACGATGCCGGCGCACTTGACTACCAATTGAACTGGAATACTCGCTTCGACTCGGGCGATCCCGTGCATCTGCATTGGTTCGACTATCAGGATCGGCCCTCGACTCCGGCCGACGATAAAGCGCCCGCAAGCTCCGCGGCGGCGACGCCATGAACGACTGCTCGGCTTGACGGTCGATGGTGCGGAAAGGGCTGAAATGCTAGGGGTAGTGCGCCATGCCAATTTGGCATAGATCAACGCGCGTCTGGGACGGATTCGCGGCGGTCTCCTTTTCTGTATCCGTTTGCTTTGTGTGTTGGGCGTTCTCCTTCGCTGCTTCATTTGGCCCCGACTTCACAATCACAATACATCCTCTTGGGTTCGCCATCGATACTAGCTTCATCCTTCTGACCGCGGCGACATTCGTGCCTGGGCTCTATTGTGTGAGTGCTTACCCGGAATGCCGATCATCGCTTCGGAAAGTGAATGCCAGCTGGAAAGTCTATTTCGTGGCCATTGCGACCGGATTGAGCCTTCCATTCCTAAGCTACCCTGGGACTCATTACCTTGCTTTTCCATGGGGCCGCGAGGCCGCGACGCATCTTGGCAGGGTGTTTGCATTGAACCTATTCTTGGCGCCCTTCTGGGAGGAGATCGTCTGGCGGGGATGCTTCCTGAAGAAGGTTAGATCGTTTTCCTCGGCATCGAAAGGGGTTTTGGTCATGTCTGTCGGATGGACCGTCTGGCATGGGGGATACATTGCGTTCCTTTACAGCAGAGGCACTCCAATAGATGTGCTTTTCGTTTACGCGATTATTGTTTTCTGCGTAGGGATCATATTGGGGTCCGTATTCGAACTCGGCCGTGGAGGTCTCTGGCCTTGTATTCTGTTGCATGCCTCCTTCAACGCCGCCACAGCTGTCTATTGCTCGGAATACAGCCGGGCATCCGAGCTGGGTTCATATGTCTCCGAGTTAGTTTTTGCAGCAATCGCGGCAGCGGCTTTCTTCACAATTGCAATTCGGCGCAGTCGTCATTCGCAGCCTCCGTCGGAACTTGCAGCCGTGTGACTCTGACGACAGTTTCGAAAACGATTTCGGGAGCTATTAGTGAACGAGCTGGTGTTAAGCCCGGCAGTGCGGCAACTTGAACTGCTACGCACAGGCAAACTCTCCATCGTCGAGCTGGCCGAGGCGCACATCCGGCAGATCGAGCGCCTTGAGCCGCAACTGAATGCGTTTGCTGATTTCGATGCGGAACGCGTGCGAGCCCAGGCGAAGCAACTCGATGCGTTCGATGGCGAGCGCGGCCCGCTGCATGGCCTTCCAGTCACGGTTAAGTCCTCCATCGCGACCGCGGGATACCGCTGCGAGATCGGCAGTCTGCTGCACAAGGGCGACGTTCCCCGCGAAGATGCAGTGGTGGTGGCGCGGCTGCGCGCGGCCGGCGCGCTGATTTTAGGCACGACCAACTGCCCTGAATTTCTGATGGCCTATGAGACTGCGAACCTGCTGCACGGGTGCACCAGCAATCCCTGGGACCTGGAGCGCTCACCGGGGGGCTCAAGCGGTGGCGAATCGGCGGCGATTGCAGCGGGGCTTTCGGCAGCGGGTCTGGGCAGCGACAGCGGCGGATCAGTGCGCGTGCCGGCTCACTTTACCGGCATCTGCTCGCTCAAGCCCACGCCGGGCCGCATTCCCGGCCGAGGTCATTTGCCGCCGTGCGTGGGGCCGTTTTCGATTCTCGGCGCCATCGGCCCTATGGCGCGATCGATGGCCGATGTGCAATTGATGTTTCGTGCGCTGGCAGGCCAGGACACCGCCGACCCGGCAAGCCCGCCCGTTGCGCTGCGAGAGCCAACCCTCGACGATCTGCGCAGTCTCACCATCGGAGTCTTTGCCGACGACGGCCTTGTGCCGGTGACCGCTGAAACTCGAGCCGCCGTTGACGCCGCAGCACAGGCTTTGCGCGAGGCCGGTTTTCGCGTCGAGCCGTTCCGGCCGCGCACGCTCGAGCAGCTGCGCAAACTGTGGTGGAAGTTCTTTGTGCAATGCGGCGCCATGTTTTATGAGCCCGAGATTCGCGGCAAGCGCGACCGGCTCAGCCCCATCTTCAGCGAGTTCCTCGCCATTGCCGAATCGGCCGGTCCGCTCACATCCACGGACTTGCTGAACGCATGGGCTGAGCTCGACCTGCTGCGCGCGAAAACACTCGAGGAGATGAAGAACTATCCGGTGCTGCTTTGCCCGGTAGCCTCAATTCCTGCCTTTCGCCACGGCGAGCGCAGCTGGTGCATCGACGGCCAGACCGTCGAATACCTTGACGCCTGGTGCTATACCCAATGGTTCAACGCACTTGCGTGCCCGGCAGCGGTTGTTCCAGTGGGCGCTTCGCCTGAGGATTTGCCGATCGGCGTACAGATTGCCGCCCGGCCGTTTGAGGATGAAATTGCCCTGGGTATTGCCGCAATCGTCGATTCTGCCTTCGGCTATCGGCCACCCACCTTGGCGCGCCGGTAAACCCGATGAACCCAATCGCGCCGTGCCGGCCTTTTCGCCCTGCAAAAAATCTCTTTGCCCGCATTCAAACCCACTCCGCTCAACCTTTTGATTGAGGCGGCGTATACGTTTCCAGAGCTACACTGACGCTTCCCCAGATTGGAGTGCGCGGGGTGCGCGAAAGCTGGCAGGATCGGTTTGCCGAAACCCCCGACGTTCTCAAGAGCGCATGGCGTCAACAGACCGTTGTGCCTGTGCTCGACTTTGAGATCGGCGGGAGCGAGTTCATCACCATAGCTGGGCCCTGCTCGGTCGAGACCGAGGCTCAGCTTCTGGCCACGGCTCGCAGTGTGCGCCGCGCCGGCGCCCGCATTCTACGCGGAGGCGCCTTCAAGCCCCGCACCTCTCCCTACTCATTTCAGGGTCTCGGCCTCGAGGGCCTCAAGCTGCTGGCCCGCGCGCGCCAGCAGACCGGCCTGGCCATCGTAACCGAGGTCATGTCTGAAACCGACATGGACATGGTTGCCGAGTACGCCGACATTCTGCAGATCGGCTCGCGCAACATGGAGAACGACTCGCTGATTGTTGCGGCAGCCCGCTCGGGCCTGCCGATGCTGCTCAAACGCGGGCTGGTGGCCACGGTCGCCGATCTCTTCCGCGCGGCCCAGATCGCGCTTGACAACGGCAACCCCAACGTCATTCTCTGCGAGCGTGGCATCCGCACTTTTGAAACCGCGATGCGCAACACCTTCGATGCGGCGTCCATCGCGCTCATGAAGCAGGTTTCGCACCTGCCGGTGATCGCCGACCCAAGCCACGCGACAGGCCGTCGCGGCCTGGTGCCTGCTGTCGCGCGCATCGGGGTCGCCGCGGGCGCCGATGGGCTCATCGTCGAAGTTCACCCCGACCCCGATACCGCGTGGAGCGACGGCGATCAATCGCTCGATTTTGCCGAATTTGATGCGATGATGGCCTCGCTCGCGCCGTGGATTGCGCTGCGCGAAGACGAGATGCGGTTGCTTGGAGAAAACGACCTTGATGCCGCGGAGGTTGCGGGATGAGGTTGCCCCTCCTCGCAGTTGCGACTGCGGCTTTACTTGCTGCGCTGACGGTGAGGTGTGGGCTCTCTGCGGATTTGTCACATGCGGCTCCCGCCGATATCCTCGTCACCGCTGCTCCCGGCTACCAGCCCCTGGCGGCTCTTCGCGGCGCGGAGCGTTTCCCCAAAGGCGCGCAACTGTTGCTGGTTCACCAGGGCAGCGCTGAGCCGCTGGCGCCGCAGTTCTGGGCCTCGGCCGACGCGAATGTCTCGTTCGACGGCCAGCGCGTGCTGTTTGCCGGCAAGCAGAAACCGACCGATCACTGGCAGATCTGGGAGATGACGCTGGGCGGCCGCGCGCTGCGCCTGCTCTTCGCCGGCTCCGATGACGCCATCCGGCCGATGTACCTCTCTTCAGGGCAATTCGTCTTCGCCCGGCGCACTCAATCCGGATTTGAGATCGTCGTTGCTGGCACGCAATCCAGTCAGCCGTTCGCGCGCATTAGCGCCGACGCGGGAGCAAAGCTGCTGCCGCTTACTTATCTCCCAATAAGCGCAATTCCCGACGACGTCTTGCTCGACGGACGCATTCTTTTCGAGTCCTGGTTCCCGCTCGGCTCGGGGTCGACGCCCGAGGAGTTCCTGGTCTATGCCGATGGCTCAGGGGTTGAGTCGTATCGCTGCGATCACGGTCGAGCGCGCTGGGGCGGACATCAGCTTGCTTCGGGCGATGTGATCTTCACCCACGGCTCGTCGCTGGCCCGCTTTACGTCGCCGCTTGCGCACGAGGCGCCGGTGGCAGCGCCGAGCGGCGACTATGCCGGCGCGATCGCAGAGACCCCATCGGGCCAGTGGCTGGTGAGCACGCGTGCATCGGCCAGTGCGCATTACGCACTGCGGCTGATTATGCCGGGTGCGGCGCCGGTGCGGACTTTGCTCGCGCGCTCCGATTGCGATCTGGTCGAGCCCGTGCTGATTACGTCGCGCGCCCGGCCGCATCGCCATCCCTCGGGGCTGCACCCGTGGAATTACGCCAACATGCTGGCGCTCGATTCGCGGCTCTCGCGCGAGGGCGACCTGAAGGCCGCGCCTGCATCGGTCCGGCTCGAGACACTCGACTCGCAAGGCCGCGTTACCTCCAACGGCACAGCGCCGGTCGATGCCGATGGTTCGTTCTTCGTACAGGTGCCGGGCGACCGGCCCATTCGTTTTGTGTTGCTCGACCGGCACGGCGCGGTGATGCACAAGGAACTTGGATGGTTCTGGATTCGCGCCGGCGAGCAGCGCATTTGCGTTGGATGTCACACGGGACCGGAGCGCGCGTCTGAAAACCGCGTTCCGGCTGTTTTGATGCGCACCACTACGCCATTCGACCTGACCGCCGCAAACACCGCAACCAACGCGCAGGCGAGCAAGGGCAACTGATATGAAGCACTTTTCCTTTTTGTTAATCGGCACCTTGTGGATGGCTCAGCACGCAGCCGCGCAAACTGCGTCTGGCGCTCCACCAGCCGCCCCCGCCGCGCCGCAAGTCACCACCGGCGCACCAGCGCCCGCTGCCGCAATGCAGTCGACCATCAAGTTTGAAGACGCCACCGCCAGTTCGGGCATCGATTTCACCGAGAGCTTCGGCTCGGCGCAGCTGGGCTCTTTGCTCGAGGGCACCGGCGCGGGCTGTGTCTGGTTCGATTACAACAATTCGGGCCTGCTCTCGCTCTACGTTGTCAGCGGACGCCCGCTCGACGACTCGATGCATCCGTTTCCGCTCAAAGTGAAGCCGAATCCTCCGCCGCACAATCATCTTTACCGCAACGACGGCAACGGCCACTTCACCGATGTAACCGAACAGTCGGGCCTCAATCCCGATATGTATTCCGTTGCCGTCACCGCTGCCGACTACGACAACGACGGCAACGAAGACCTGCTCGTCACCGGCTACGGCAAAGTGGTTCTCTACCACAACGACGGCAACGGCCACTTTACCGATGTAACCGAGAAGGCCGGCATCAAGGTCGAAGGCTTTGCCATCAGTTCAACGTGGCTCGACTACGACAAGGACGGGTGCCTCGACCTCTTTGTCGGCCGCTACATCAAGTTCAATCCCAGCTACCGTAACTATTACGCGGCTGACAATTATCCGGGCCCGCTCGATTACGCCGGCCAGTCGAACCTGCTCTTTCACAATAACTGCGACGGAACGTTCACCGACGTAACTGAGAAGTCGGGCATCGGCAACTACATTGGACGCACCATGGGCGTTGTCGCGGCCGATTTCGATAATGAGGGATGGGACGACATCTACGTCTCCAATGACCAGACTGAGAACTTTCTCTTCCACAACAAGCACGACGGAACATTCGATGAGATCGCCAACGACACCGGCTCGGCATTCGGCCAGAACGGCGAGGCAACTTCGTCGATGGGCCCGGTTGCCGCTGACTTCGAAGGCCGGGGCATGCTCGATCTCTGGGTCACGGACGCGAACTACAACCGTTTCTTGCGTAACCAGGGTGCGCAGGGTTTTGAAGATGTCGGAGCGTCAAACGGCATCTCGCAGGCCGACGCGCAATACGTGAGCTGGGGCACGGGAGTTTACGACTTCGATAACGATGGCTTGCTCGACATCCTGGTCCTTCACGGTGGCCTCATTCACCTCATCACGCAGGAGCACACGCTCTTCCGCGGGATGGGCGATGGAAAGTTCAAAGACGTTTCGCGCGATGGCGGTGCGGTACTGAGCAATCGCACCGTAGCGCGCGGCGCATGCTTTGCCGACTACGAGAACAACGGCAAAGTGGGCGCCTTCGTGGTGAATCTGGGCGCCAAAGGAACCCTGCTGAAAAATGTCTCAACCGGCACGGGGCACTGGATCGCGATTAAGCTTGTCGGCACAAAAAGCAACCGCGACGGCATTGGCGCGCGCGTTGAAGTTGTCGCTGCAGGCAAGCGCCAGACAGCCGAGCGCGTTGCCTCGAGCGGCTATCTCTCGCAGAACGATGGGCGGCTGCACTTTGGGCTTGGCGCAGCGGCAACGGTCGATCAGATCGCCGTGCGCTGGCCAAGCGGGCGCCTGCAAACGCTCACCAACCAGGCAGTGGACCGCATTATCACCGTCGAGGAGCCAAAATGAGCGGCGTCCTGGCTAACCCGCGCAAGCTGCCCGGCCGCACGGCCGCGGCGATTGCCATGCTGGCTGCATGCGGGTTGTGTTTGGTCGCGTCGTCCTCGCTCACGCCTGCCACACGCGCAGCGCAGGATGAAAACGGGCTCGATGTCTATGCATCGCCGCTTGAGATCGTTGTATCGCCCGATGGCGCCAGGCTCTATGTGCTCTGCCAGGAGAGCCGGGAAATTCGTGTGCTCGACGCGGCAAAATACACGCTCATCAAGTCCATCTCTGTGGGGCGCACGCCCCGCGGTATGGCGCTTTCGCACGGCGGCGACCGGCTCTACGTGACCAACTCCTGGGACGACACGCTTTCGGTCATCGATACGCAACAGTTGGCAGTGATCGAGACCTGGCCCGTTGGCGGAGAGCCTTCGGGCGTGGTCACCGATCCGGCCGGAAAACAGATATTTGTCGCCAACCGCATCACCAGCGATGTGGCCGTGCTCGACGCGCAGACGGGCGCCGAAGAAAAGCGGCTGATGGCGGGGCGCGGCGCCAGCTACCTCACCTTGTCGCCCGATGGCAGCCGCATCTACGCGACGCATGTTTATCCCAATCTTCCGCCGGTTCGCACCGGGCTTGAAAACCGCACTCCGCCGCAGTCTGAGATCACGGTGATCGACGCAGCGCGCGCCACAGTTGTCGATCGCATTCCGCTGAATGCGATCACCGGCGTCTTTCACCTGGCCTTCACTGCCGATGGCCGCCTGGGCGCAGTTGCCGAGTACCACCCCAAGAACATGATTCCTCTTGCCCACCTTGAACACGGCGGCGCCTTTGCTTACACGCTCACACTCCTGGGCGCCGATGTGGGAGAGCCTGTCGAGCTTCCTCTCGACGAGCTCGATCGCTACGCCTCTCAGCCTTTCGGCGTGGCATTCACTCCCGACAAGCGCACTCTCTACGTTTCAGTCGGCGGCTCGGAATGCGTTCTTGCCATCGATGTGCAGCGCCTGCTGCACTTTGTTCACTCGCATCCGCGCCCGGCGAGCAACTCGTTCGCAACCGATCTTGCAGCCAGCGGCAACTACGTAGTGGCGCGCATTCCCGTCGGCGCCAATCCTCGCGGGCTCGCGGTCAGCCGCGACGCCCGCTCGCTGTTTGTGGCCAATCGTCTCGACGACACCATCAGCGTCATCGACACGCGCACCAACCGCGTGGCCTCGACCATTGCACTCGGCGACGGCAGGCAGGTATCGGCGCTTCGCCACGGCGAGCAGACGTTCTACAGTGCGCACTATTCCTTCCAAGGGCAGATCAGTTGCTCCAGTTGCCATATCGATTCCTCGTTCGACGGCATTACATGGCAGCTGGAGCCGAGTGGATTTGGCCGCGACATTGTCGACAACAGACTGATTGAAGATTTGCGCGGAACCGAGCCCTTCAAATGGAATGGCGGCAACCCGAGCATTCCGGTTGAATGCGGACCGCGCACCGAGAAATACTTCTGGCGCTCTGAACAATACGATGACCGGACGCTCGCCGATCTCTCTCTGTACATTCTTACGCTGCCCGCGCGCCCCAATCGCTGGCATTCGCCCGATGCGGAATACACTCCGGCGCAAGAGCGGGGCAAGGCACTTTTCGAGCGCGCGACAGACATGTTCGGCAAGCCGGTTCCGCTCGAGAATCGCTGCTCCTATTGCCACAGCGGGCCCAAAGGCACCAGCCAGAAGTCATTCGAGGTAGGCACGCGCAAACCGACCGACAATACCGGCCTTTTCGATACGCCGCAGTTGTCGAACATCGCCCTCACCGCGCCCTACCTGCACGACGGCTCGGCGCGAACGCTCGAAGAGATCTGGACCATCTACAACCCCGACGACAAGCACGGCCGCACCAACGACCTGACTAAAGACGAATTGAACGACCTGATTGAATACTTGAGGACGCGATGAAGAGAAAAGCCATCGGCAATCCGTCCATCTATTTCGCCGCGCTCCCGGCCGCAATATTGGCCGCGATGCTGGCCGCTGGTCCGATTGCAGCGCAGCAGAATCATGCCGCGCAACCTGCGAGTGCGGCGCGCGCGCACGCTCTGCCGGTTTCGCCAACGGCCAAGGCTCCCGCGCTGCCGCGCTACCGGTTTGAGAACTTCACCACCGCGAACGGCTTGCCGGCCGACCACGTATACGCAGTGCTGGTCGATGGCGATCGCATCTGGGCCGGAACCGACGACGGCCTGGGGCTTTACGAGAACGGCAAATGGAAGGCCTACACTACGGCCGACGGACTGGCGCATCGCGCCGTACTTTCGCTCGCATTGGATAAACGCACCGGCGACGTGTGGGCGGGAACCATGGGCGGGCTGAGCCGCATCTCCGCGGGCCGCATTGTTACTTACACGCAACTCAACTCCGGCCTGAGCAACGATGTTGTCTACGGCGTTTCAGTCGAGGGCGAGAACGTGTGGGTGGCCACGGCCGCAGGCGCGTGCCGCCTCAATCTCTCGACCGGTCAATGGTCGCTCTACAACGAGCGCAACACGCCCATGGAAGAGATCTGGGTCTACGGAGTTTCGGCCGCGGCAAACAAGGTCTACTTTGCCGTTTGGGGCAGCGGTCTGCTCGAGCTTACGCAGGCTACAGGCCGCTGGGATATTTATGTCGATCCCGATAAGGAAACCGAGATGGTTCTCTTCAAAGATCAGGGGTTGATCCACAACGTTGTTTCGTCGGTCAGCTACATCGATAACATTGTGTGGGTGGCAACCTATTTTGGCGACAGCCGCTACGACGGCCGCTACTGGCACAACTTCCTCACTAAAGACAGCGGCCTGCCCTCAAACTTCACCAACTTTGTGAAGGGCGTCGACGCCAATCGCGCGTGGTTCTGCACCGATAAGGGACTGGCCTACTTCGACGGCGCAAACTGGGCCGTTTACCGGCCTTCGCTCACAACCGGAAAGCCGGAGATGCTGGTGCGCGACGCCCAGGGCCATCAATCGAGCGTCGCGGTCGCGACGGCGCCGGCGCACAACTACATTCTCGGAATCGATTTTCAACGGGACGACATTTGGGTCGCAACAGCCAGAGGGTTGAGCCACGGGATTCTCGAGCGCCCCAATCACGCAGCAATTCATAAGGAGAGCAGCCAATGAGCGCACTTGCAGACATACTCGAAACCATTGCTCACGCGCCGGTAAAAAAGCGCGCGGTAACCAACCTGGGCGTGCTGAATGAAGCCTACGCCTACGCCAAACCAAGTTCGTTTTCGCGCGCCTTGCGCATCGACCTGAACGGCCTCACCATCCTGCTCATCTCCGGCACTGCGTCGATTGATGAGCACGGCGTGAGCGTTCACATCGGCGATTTCCGCGAGCAGATGCGGCGCACCCTTGCCAACATCGCCGGGCTGCTCGAGGCCGAGGGCTGCACCTGGCACGACATCGTGCGCACCACCTGCTACCTGCGCGATATCGAGCGCGACTACGAAGCGTTCAACGAAGAGCGTACGGCGTTCTACAAGGAACAGGGGCTCGATCCGCTGCCCGCATCCACGGGAATCCAGGCCATTCTTTGCCGGCCCGAACTGCTCATCGAGATTGAAGCCATCGCGATGTTCCGCACTGAAAAAGCGAGCTGACGCGAACCCGCGGAACTGGCACGAAGAAGGACTCGTCATGCGCAAACTGTTGTTGATTCCCGCGTGTTTATTGGCTGTTGGCGGGGCCTGGAGCGGCGCGGCGCAAACCGCGGCAAGCGGCTCCTGGCAAACCGCTCATGTGTGCGAGTGCGGCGCGCATCCGCCGGGCCCGCCGCGCGACCGCACAGTTGCGCCCTATGCCGGCGAGCCGCTGGATATGAGCCCTTACTCGAAGTTTGCCACGCCTTACGACCTCAACTACATTCGTCCGAATATCTACACTGGCGCGGGCCGCGATATTCCCGAGCCAAAGAACATCACCGAAGTCCGCATAGGCTTCTTCGGCCCCATCGAGCACAGCCCGGATCAGAAGTACGGTCTGCGCATGCTGCACGGCGCGCAGATGGCCATCGACGAGTGGAATGCGCGCGGCGGCTACGGCGGCAAGCCTTTCAAGCTGATGCTGCACAACGACTACGACAACTGGCAGGCCAAGGCCGTCTATGGCGACGACCGGTCGACCGACCCCACCATCTGGGGCTCAGCCTCGAACGAAGCCGTGAAGATGATCTACGACGATGAGGACTGGGCCATCTTCGGCTCGCTCAACTCCGAGTCGACGCACATCATGCTTCGTCTTGCGCTGAAGGCAGAGATACCCATCGTCAATTCGGAGTCAACCGATTTCACCATTCCCGAGACGTATATTCCCTGGTACTTCACCGACATTCAGGACGATCGAGTGCAGGCCTTCACCCTGGCGCGGCGCATCTACACCGAGCTGGGCCTCAAGCGCGTCGCCATTCTTCGCGTCAACAATCGCTACGGCCGTTTCGGCGTGCCCAAGTTCCGCGATGCCTCGCGGCGGCTTGGCCATCCAGTGGTGATTGAGCAGAAGTTTTCGCCCGGCGATACCGATTTCACGCCCCAACTGCAGGCGATTCGCGATATGCGGACCGACGGTATCGTGCTCTGGGCCGACGAAGACACAGCCGGCCGCATTCTCAAGCAAATGCGATCGATAGGCATGAAACAGCGCGTCTTTGGCTCGCACCGGACTTTGGGCCCCACGCTGCTGGCCGAGGCAGGCGATGCGGCTGAGGGTTTTGAAGCCGTCTATCCCTACGATCCCACGCGCAACGATCTGCGCTGGCTCCAATTCAATCGCGACTACGAGGCGCGCTACAACGAGAAGTCCGATCACTTCTCCGCACTTGCCTACGATGCCATGAACGCGCTGCTCGACTCCATCTGCAAGGCCGGCCTCAACCGCGCGCGCATTCACGACGCGCTGGCCAATATCGAGCAATACGACGGCGTCACCGGACCCATGATCTTCGATCCGAATCAAAAGAATGTCGCGCCCATGTACCTGGGAACGGTGCACAACGGCGGCATCACCTACCGGCTTGCGACCATGGAGAAAGGGCCGGCCGTGCATGCCGCAGCCGGGCAAACTCCGCCGGCCCAGCCTGAAGGACCAGCGACGCAGGCTCCCTATGCGCGTGTTGGCGAGGATGGGGTCGGCCTTGCCGGGCCGCGTTCGGCAGATTCGCTGAGCGGTGAAACGCGTGTGATTCTCTTCGGACCCGGCGCGCTCCAAGTTGCGCAGTCGGCAGAAATGCTCGCGACAATAAAGTCAGACTCAGGCCGAGCGGGATCGTGGGCCATCCTACCCATTGAAAGCAAACAGAATTGGGGCGCGGCTTCAACCCAGCTCGTCCGCGCGCTCATGGACGAGCATGCTCAAGCGATCGTCGCTCTCGATCGTGACAGCGCCCACCTTTCGGAACAACTCGCGCTCAAGAGCTTCGTGCCCGTTATTGCGCTCAGCGACGATCGTACGCTGACTTCGTCCGATATCCCCTGGATCTTCCGCCTGCCCGCCGTCACTCGGCCGGAGCAGGCAATGCGCATTGTGATGGCCGCGGCTTCCCGTTCCGGCGCATCGCCATCGCAATTGAGAGACACGCTCTCGTCAGGAATGTCGATACTTGGCGTTGCCTTCGAGCCCGGCGGAGAACCGCGCTCTGCGGTCTCAGTGGCCAGGCAATAGCAGTCCGGCAGCGCCATAACAGTTCGGCAGCGACTGGCGCGCCCGCGCGCGTGTACACTTCTTGAATCCCGCTGCCTTTCGTGCAGGCGGGGCAATATCGCCGGACCCAATCCCCAGGGAGCCACACCCTCATGCCCGAACGCTTGCAGAATTTTATTGACGGCGCCTGGCGCTCTTCCTCCGCCACCGAGGCGCTCAACGTGATCAACCCCGCATCGGCCACAGTGCTGGCCGAAGTTCCGCTATCTCCCGCCGCTGACGTCAACTTCGCAGTTGAAATCGCGGAGCGCGCATTTGCCGGCTGGCGGCGCACACCGGTCGTCGATCGCGTGCAGCCGCTCTTCAGGCTCAAGACGCTTCTCGAGCAGCATCGCGACGAGCTCGCGCGCTCCATCACCGACGAATGCGGCAAGACGCTCGCAGAGAGCAAGGCCGAGATGCAGCGGGCTATTGAGAATGTTGAAACTGCGTGCGGCATGCCCATGCTGATCCAGGGCACCAACTGCGAAGACATTGCCGCCGGCATCGATGAGCACATGATCCGCCAGCCGCTCGGCGTGGTAGCCGCGATTACGCCGTTCAACTTTCCCGGCATGATTCCCTTCTGGTTCATGCCCTACGCGGTGGCCGCGGGCAATTGCTTTCTGCTCAAGCCGTCGGAACGCGTGCCCATCACTTCGCAAAAAGTCTTTGCGCTCATGCAGCAGGCCGGCTTTCCGCATGGCGTGGTGCAGCTGGTCAACGGCGGGCGCGACACGGTGAATGCGATTCTCGATCATCCCGGCATTCGCGCCGTAAGCTTTGTGGGTTCCACTGCAACCGCGCGCTACATTTACAGCCGGGCCGCCGCCAATGGCAAGCGCGCGCAGTGCCAGGGCGGCGCCAAGAACCCGGTGGTGGTGATGCCCGATGCCGATATGGAGATGACTACGCGCATTCTTGCCGACTCGGCATTCGGCTGCGCCGGCCAGCGGTGTCTCGCGGCGTCGGTGGCGATTACCGTCGGCGACGCGCGGCCCGGGTTTACTGAGCAGATTGCAGCCACGGCCGCCAGCCGGAAAGTTGGCTATGGAGCGGCGCCGGGAATTGAAATGGGTCCGGTGATCTCGGCTGAAAGCAAGGTGCGCATTGAACGGCTGATTGCAAAGGGCGTGAGCGACGGCGCGCGAGTTCTTGTGGATGGCCGCGGCGCGAAAGTTCCCGAATATGAAGACGGTTTCTTTGTCTTCCCTACGATCCTCGACGACGTTGCACCCGATGCTGAAGCTGCGCGCACCGAGATCTTTGGCCCGGTGCTGAGCCTGATGTACGCAAGCACGATTGAAGAAGCCATTGCGCTGGTGAACGGGCGCAGCTATGGCAACATGGCGTGCATCTTTACTACCGATGGCGCCAACGCGCGCCGCTTCCGCTACGAGGTGAACGCGGGCAACATAGGCATCAATGTGGGTGTAGCGGCGCCCATGTCGACCTTCCCCTTCAGCGGCTGGGGCGAGAGCTTCTTCGGCGACCTGCACGCGCAGGCTCGGCACTCGGTTGAGTTCTTTACCCAGACAAAGATCGTTGTGGAGCGCTGGCCGCGCGAGTGGAGCCGCAAATTTTAGCCAGGAGCCAGTAGCCAATAACCAGTAGCCAATGGCTGGAAGTCGCGAGCGAGACGGTACCGGTTTGCAGCTACCGGCTACAAGCTACAGGCTACAGGCTAAAATCTTTAAGCTGATAGTTGTTCTTCATCCGCACGAGGCACTCATGAGTAAGAAGCTTCGCTTTGGAATTCTGGGCGCCGGCCGCATCGGCCCCGTTCATGCTGAAACACTGGCCTTCCGTTCGCCTCAAGCCGAGGCAGTCGTTGTTGCCGACATCAATCTCGCCTCTGCCGAGCGACTGGCTTCACGCTACAACATTCCCAAGGTTGTTGACTCGGCCGCAGCCGTCATCGACGACCCCAGCATCGACGCAATCGTTCTGTGCACGCCAACCAACACCCATGCCGATTTGATTGCGCAGGCGGCGCAGGCCGGCAAACACATCTTCTGCGAGAAGCCGGTCTCGCTGAGCCTCAAGAAAATCGATGAGTCGATCGCAGCGGTCGAGGCCGCGGGAGTGAAAATGCAGGTGGGCTTCAACCGGCGCTTCGACTCCAACTTCATGCGCGTTCGCAAGGCAGTGGAGAGCGGCGAAATCGGCACCCCCAACATCTTCCATATTGTCAGCCGCGATCCCTTCCCGCCGCCGCTCAGCTACTTGCGACCCTCCGGCGGAATCTTTCTCGACATGATGATTCACGACTTCGACATGGCGCGCTTTCTCATGGGCGAAGTGGAAGAGGTGTTTGCCTCGGGCGCGGTGCTCGTCGATCCGGGCTTCGCCGCCGAAGACGACTTCGATACCGCAATCGCGATGCTCAGGTTCCAGAACGGCGCTATCGGCACCATCGACAACAGCCGCAAATCTACGTTTGGCTACGACCAGCGCGTCGAAATCCTGGGCAGCAAGGGAAAAATCGCCGCCGATAATCGCTACTCCAACGAGGTTGTAGTCAGCGGCGAAAAATGTGTTTACACTGATTTGCCGCATAACTTTTTTATGCAGCGCTACCCTGAAAGCTTTGCGCTGGAGTTGCAAATGTTTGTTGAGGCCGTGCTTGAAGACAAACCGGTGCCGGTTACGGGCGCCGACAGCCGCGTGCCCGTCGTGATGGCGCTGGCCGCGCGCAAGTCAGTAGACGAACGCAGACCGGTGAAATTATCAGAGGTCGCTCAATGAAGTCCTCAACTGTTGCTTCGATCCTGACTGACGCTCACCTCTGGGTGCCTGTTGTTGTGTTGATTCTGGGAATCGTTCTGCTGATGACTCTGAGGTGACCGCTTGAGTTCAGGCACAACCGCCGCGCGCTCGCGGTCTACAATCTCTCTGCACCGGCTCGGGGTCTTTTGCGGGCTTGCAGCGGCGGTTTGGCTGGGCAGCGCCGAGGCACCGACCAAACTTGTCAACGAGGGTTTTTCGCCGTTCCTCATCTCCATGGGAATGGTGATGGGCGCGTTTGTTGCGGCTGGTCGCTGCCTACCGTCATCAAGGGCACGAAATTCCTCTTCGCCGACCTGCGCGATAAACCGCACCTCATCGTGTGGGCGCTGCTGGGTGGAATGCTGTGGGCCGTGGGCAACACGCTCACCATTTTTGCCGTGCGCGATGTGGGGCTGGCCACTGCATTTCCCCTCTGGAATACAAATTCGCTGGTCGGGATCTTGTGGGGTTGCCTGCTCTTCAAGGAACTGCGCGGCTCGCGCGCACGTGACTGGATCCAGGTGCTGGGCGGCGCTGCGGCCATCGTCTTCGGCGCTGCGGTGCTTGCTATTGCCACAGCCGAGCGCTCGGGCGGTTCGGGCCATCGCGCGGTTGTGGGCATTGTGGCCGCGCTGGGCGCCGGCGTGCTCTTCGGCACCATGTATATCCCCTACCGCAAGGCGTACATCAGTGGAATGAATCCGCTTTCGCTGGTCACAATCTTCACCTTCGGCGAGCTCATCACCATCACCGTGCTGGGCCTGGTCTTCTACGGCGGCGCAGGCAATCTGATGGCCGAACTCCACCGCGCGCGGCCCATGCTCTTCTGGCCCTTCGTCGGCGGATTCTGCTGGGTGATCGGCGATCTCTTCCAGCAGTACGCGGCCAAGTACATCGGCATCGGGCGCGGCATTCCGCTCTCGAACACCAACCAGCTTTGGGGCCTGGCGTGGGGCGCGCTGGTATTTGCCGAGTTCGACGGGCTCTCGCCCTTGGGGCGCACGCTCATCGTTGCCGGCTCGGTGATCATGATTGCCGGCGCCATCTCTATCAGCACGGCTGCGCCGCCGGCCACGGAACTCGAGAACTGGGATGCGGCCATGCATCGCGAGTGCGATCGTTACGGCCTCGACAAGGTAAGCGTCGCCGCCGTTGTGCGCGGCGACGATCCGCTCGCCGACATTCCGCACCAGCGCCGCTGGTGGGAGCTGCTCATCATGCTTGCGGCCTTCGGCGTGTTTGTGTGGCTGGCCCTGGGCACGCGCGCCCAGCACATCGCGGTGAGCCTGCCGTGGATGATCGTGCTGACCATCCTGACGTTCGTCCCGCTGGTTGTGGTGGGAACGATGCTGTACCGGCGGACGCGGTTCTCATAGTAACCGGCGAACGGTGAACAGAATGGGGCACCTCGCCGATAATCGCTTCTGGCTGCCTCTTCTTGCCTCATAGACAAACCGCATGCGATGATTCGCTAGAGAGATTCGCCACACCGGAGACGCGCCCTGGCAGGCGCGTTTCCTATTTGCCAAGAGTATACAGCCTGAATTGAGAGGAAGATATGAGCCACTTTAACCTTAGCTTCATAACTGGTGGAGTCATTTCGCCAAAAGCGAGCATTTATGTCAAATCATCTGGGAAAGACGGCGATCCGCCTCGTTACATAGGTCGAGATTGCAACTTTCCCGATGAGTGGGACGATACGGTTAATTCCCTCATAGACGAACTAAGTAAAATCCGAGAAGAGGGGCATCGCAAATTCGATGCCGAACACCGAAAATCTTCAACGCAGATTTAAGACACTACTCGGTGGCGAGACCCAAGGCATCCGGCAAACCAGTGGGGTAGACTTGTCCCCATGGCTGAACTAATCCCGATGGCTAAGAAGCGCAGACTCCGGGCGGCGAGCCTTGAGTGGGAAGAGTTTGAAAAGTTCCTCGAAACCCTGCAGAAGGAGTCCGATCGTGGAGCGGTTCTGATTTCGGCCGCGCTCTTAGACGACCTTCTTGAGCGATGTATGCACTCTTTCCTCCTGGATCATTCGCGAGTAGATCAACTTCTCGACAACGGCCCGCTCGGGTCATTCGGGGCAAGAATACTTGCAGCATTCGCGCTTGGGATGCTGTCCGAATCCGAATACCAAGATTGTGAGCGTGTTAGAAAAGTGCGAAATTCTTTTGCCCATGGAGTGGGTTGTTCCTTTGAAAATCAGAAAGTGAAAGACATTTGCTCAAGTTTTGTGTTCGTCGCAAAGCCGGGTGCACTAAAAGACCACGGACCGAGGGAGCGATACCTCTCGTCCGTACTCTCGCTATTGATCTCGCTCTCAAGGCGTCCCGCTGAGCTTTCCCGCCGCCGGCTCAAATTCGTAGAGTAATTCCCGTTGCTTGTATGCGCATATGGAGGGCTCATGAAAAGAAGCTCCAATCTGATCATCGTCGTAATAGGGGGCGCATTAGCTGCCTTCGGGATCTCCGGCTTTGAAGAGCACTCTGGAATATACGGGTGGGCCGGTTGGAGAGTTGAAGACAGGATTGAAATTGCTGTCGGCGTTGCGCTCGTTATCTTAGGAATGTTCTTGCGCAAAGAATCGCGGTAAATAGCCGAGGGCCGGCACCCGGCTGACCACTGACCACCGTCTCTCAGTCCGCGTGGAGCGCAGTATCGAACAGCAGCAGGCTCACCGTGGTGAAGATGATGTCGTAGCCGAGCAGCATCTTGATCCAGAGCATGGGGTCGCTGTCGCCGGTGAAGATTGACGTGGTGGCCTGCACCATGGCCAGCAGAGCGGGAATGAAGATGGGGAAAAGAATTATGGATAGCAGCAGCTCGCGGTTGCGCGTGCTCATGCTGAGCGCGGCGAAGAAGACTCCGTTGCCGACGAGCGCCCATGTGCCCAGCGGCAGAACCAGCGCCAGCAGCCAGCCTTGCCCCGCGATGTGCAGGTTGTAAAAGATGAAGAAGAACGGCGCCAGGATGACCTGCACGATGGTGACGAAGAGGAAATTGACGATGACCTTGGCGAGGTAAAGCTCGGCGGCCGGCGAGGGCACCATGCGCTGCGCGTCCATCACCTGGTGGCGGATTTCGCGCGACCAAGCCTGGTTGAGCGCGCTCACCGAGGCGAACATGGTGGCCACGCAGAGCACGCCGCCCGAAATCTGCTGCGCGAACTCGCCGTGGGGATCGAATGCGATTGAGAAGAGCACCACGACGAGGCCCGAGAAAAATAGCATGGAGATGATGGCGTCGAGCGAGCGCCACTCGATGCGCAGGTCCTTCACGAGGTGAGTCCACAGGGCGCGGGTCATTCGGTACCCTCCGAGTGGGGCTCGATGGAGGAGCCGGACTGATCTCCCACCCTATGCTTCTCGCCCTGCGGGCGCGAATCATAGGATGGGGCACCCAGATTTGAGGAGGATGGGGCGTCTTTGGTCAGATCGGCGAGCTCGACGGGAACCTCGAGCGCCTTGGCGGCGCGCACATAATCGTCGGGGCTGAGGATGAGCTGCGTCCCCCGCGTGCCGGCTGAGACGCTGATCTTGTCGAACAGGATCGCAGTCTCGTCGATGTAAACCGGGTATGCCTTTTTCGCGCCGAAGATGGTCACTCCGCCGCGAATGTAGCCGGTGAGCGGCTGCACGTCTTTGAGCGGAGTCATCTCGATTTTGCGCAGGCCCGATGCGCGCGCCAGTTTTTTAAAGTCGAGCTCGGCGTCGCCGGGGACGATGGCAAACACATATTCCTTTTGGCCGTCAGTGGTGAGCAGCGTCTTGAAGACCTGCTCGGCGGGCATGCCGATCTTTTTTGCCACGGTGATGGCCGTCAGGTCGTTGGGATCGACCTCGTACTCGCGCAGTTCGAAGGCGATGCCGAGAGATTCAAGATAGCGAGCGCCGTTGGTCTTCATAGCGTGGGCGCTCCTCGCTCAAAACTGGCCACGCGGCCGGCGTGGAGGGTGAGCACCCAGTCGGCGATTGGCGCGGCCAGCTCGCGCTGGTGGGTGGTGAGGATGATGGTGCGGTTGCTGTGGCGGAGCTTGGCCAGCAGCTCGACCATCTGGCGCGCGCTTTCCACGTCCATGTTTGAGAAAGGCTCGTCGAGCAGCAGCAGCTCGGGCACCGGCAAAAGCACGCGGGCCAGCGAGGTGCGCTGGCGCATGCCCTGCGAGTACTGGCCCAGGTAGCGCGGCAGGTCGGGGTCAAGGCCCACCTGGCGAAGAACCTCGGCGGGCGTTAGGCAGGGACGGCCGGGGTAGAGGCTGGCGAAATAGCGCAGGTTCTCCTCCGCGGTCAGCTCGTCGTAAAGCATGGGCGCGTGGCTCATGTAGCCGATGCGGCCGCGCGCCTCCTGCGGTTCGAACTCGCCAAAGACCTTAACCTTGCCGAAGCTGGGGCGCAGCAGGCCGGCCAGCACCCGCAACAGAGTGGATTTGCCGGCGCCGTTTTCGCCGAGCAGAACGTAGCAGCGGCCCGGCTCGAAATCCACCGAAACCTGGCGCAGCGCGGCGAAGGAGCCAAAGAGCTTGGAGACCTGGTCGAACTTGGCGCAAAAGGCGGGCCGTGCGCCAGGGGTGGGCACAGCATCGGCGGTGGGGCTGGCGGTCATTCGTGAGGGTTTGCGCTTACCGGGCGGCCGCGGTCTGATCGGCGGCAGGCGTGTTCGCGGCGGTCTTGGTGGCCGGCGAGGATTGCATTCCTGGATTGGCGCCGGGCTGGGGCGCGTATTTGCTGGCGCACTTGGCCTGGAGCGTAGTGGCGTGGAAGACTCCGTCGCGGCCGTAGGTTCCCTCGGCGAGGGCCTGCGCATCGTCTTTGAAAGTGTCAGGCGGCGGCTCGGTGCCCTTGTATGAAACTGTGATGACGTGGCCGTTGGCGGCATTGGGCGAGTGGCTCTCAAACTCGTCGAGAACAAAGGTCACGTGGGTGCCGTTCTGCTCGATGGAGCCGGGCTTGACGAAGCCCTCAACCCGCAAGTTGCTGTGGTAGGCCTTGTCGCCCATCTTGCCCAGCTCGGCGATGGTGACGTAGTAGCTCTTGTTGGCCCCGTAACCGGAGAAGGCGAGCCAGGCAATGGTGCCGAGGATAATGGCCGTCGCGATGCCGACCTGCACAGTTTTCTGCGATTTCTTCATAGTCTTTACCCTTTTAACGATACGAGCCTGCATGACCATGGTCAACCGTGTGAGGGGAGTGGGGATGTGATTTAGCTCACTTCAGGGGCGGCGCCGTTAGGATGGGGCACACATGTCTGTGCGTAGTTGGGACCGAACAGTCGGGGTTCGTGCTATCCCACCCTAGCGACAAAAACAAAGACGTCGCGAGGGTGGGGCACCCGCAGCTAGAGGCTAGGAGCTTGCCTCTATCACCTTGCCGATTCAAGCACTTGCGCAGCGTTGTTGAGCACCTGAGCGAGCACCTGGAGCTGTTGAGCGGCAAGCGGGGCGTTTTTCGCCTCCACTGCTTCGCTCACGCCGGGAATGACGACGGCTGAGTACCCCGTGTACTCGCCGGGAGCGTAGATGGTGTGCTTGTACCAGGGGCGGTTGGGCAGGCCCGCGTCGGTGAGCAGGGCTGTTTCGACAGAGCGCAGGGTACAATTCAGGCCAGCCAGGTCGCCATTGGCAGCCACCTGCAGGTCGTGGGCGTGCTGGGCGGCAGTGGCCAGCCGCGCCACGGCCGCTTCGGCCGGAGCGAAATCGAGCGAACCAAGCTCGTTTTGATCTGCCTTTTTCTTCACGGCCTCGATATAGGCGTTGATGGCATGTGCGTAGGCGACGTAGTCGTAAGGCAGCACGTCAGCGTCGGCCATACGGACGGCTTCGAGTCCGAGGACGCGCGCCATCTCCTGCAGATATTCGAAGTGGGGATCGGCATTCTCAGTGAACCAGGCGTAATCGTCGAAGGTGGAGTGATAGACGCCGTAGGGTCCTTCCGATCCAATGTCGGTTGAGGGGACGCCGGCATGCTGCAGGAAGGGCGTAAAGTCGGAGCCTGAGCCCAGGTCGCCCATGTGGACTTCGCTTTGGTCGACCGGGGGCGCATCGGAGGCGCGATGCTCTTCGCTTTGAGGATGCTCGAGCCGCCACTGCTGGTAAACCGTACCCGATACCGGGCTGGGCACCTCGCGCGTAAGTTCGCGCACGAATTGCTTGAGCGAGGGCACGGCCGCGGCCCCGAAGTCGGGGCCGGCGACGGCAACATCCACGTTGAAGTAGGCCACGGCGCTGTTCAACTGGGCCATGTGCTGCTCAACCCATTCGGTCGAGCCGACGAGGCCTTCCTCTTCCGCATCCCAACTGCAAAAGACGATGGTGCGTTTGGGATGCCAGCCCTGGCGAAGCAGCGCGCCGACTCCGTGGACGGCCTCAAGCATCGACGCGGTGCCGCTGTTGGGGTCGACCGCGCCGTAGACCCATGCGTCGCGATGGTTGCCCACCACCACCCAGTCGTCGGGGTAGTCAGAGCCCTTCACCTTGCCGATCACGTCCCAGATGATGCGCCGCTGGTAGTCCTGGTCAGAGAGGAGATGGACTTTTACGCCTCCGGGGCCGAGGTGGTAGCGGAAGGGCAGAGCGCCCTGCCAGCCCTGCGGCACGCCGGGCCCTTTCAGGGCTTGCAGGATGGGCGCGGCGTCGTGGTAGCTGATGGGGATGGAGATGATGTGCGGCTGGTTGCCGTCGGGCGCGATGCGGGCCGAATCCGGCAGGTCGAGCGTGGAAGCCACTCCGGGGGTCTCGGGGTCGCCGGGGTATTTGAAGAGGTACTGAACCGAGCCGCGCTGGACGCCGGTCTCAGGCCGCCAGGGGCCGATGGGCCAGGGATCGCCCTTGTAATAGCCGTCGTCCTGCGGATCGGAGTAGATGAGAACGCCTGCCGCGCCGCGTTGCTCGGCCAGGTACACCTTCACCCCGCGAAAGTTTGCCCCGTAGCGGCAGATCACGATTTTGCCGTGCGGGTCGATGTGCTGCGCCTCGAGCGCTTTGAAGTCCTCAAGGCGGCCGTAGTTGGCGTACACCACCTCGGCAGTCACGTCTCCCGAGCCCGAGGAGCCGTTGAAGGGCATCACCACGCGGGGATCGTTTTCGTAGGGGTCGCCATCGACATGCTCGCGCGTAGGGCCGCTCATGAGCTGCTTGCCGCTCTCGTCCCAGGCCTCGACTTTGACGGCTTTAGGCCAGTTGAGCAGCACGCGGTAGGGAACGATTTCAGTCTCGAGGCCCGCGGCACGGAACTTCTGCGCGACATACTCGGCGGTCTTGTGATCCTCAGGCGTGGCGGCCATGTGCGGAGCCGCGGTGAGCGTTTTGAGCTCTTCGCCGGCAAGTCTGCGGTCGGGCACGGCAAGGAACTTTTCTTCGACAGATTGCTCCGCATCGAAGCTCTTGTAGCCGAAGACGTTTTGCGGCGGAACGATTTGTGCGTGAAGTTGGCCAAGGCTCAAAGGCGCAGCGAGTAGCGCCGTTATCAGAATTGTGACGTGCGTTGAACGCGGATTCATCAATAAGTTCCTTCACTGATTCCTTGACGAGGAAGTGGCGGAGCAGGTTCCCGGGATGTGCCTGGCATCCTATGGCTTGGCGGGGACGAGGCAATAAACATTCAGCTTACACCAGCGCGTTCGGCGAAGGGTCTTTGGCAGCGGGTCACATTGGGGCGGGCGGAACTTGTGCTTTAGGAGAAGACCGACGGATAAACAGGACGGCCGCGACCGAAGCAACGGCCCCAGCAAGAAAACACGGAATAATGAACACCGGAGCCCAGGTCCAATAGTCGGGCAGCGCGGCGCTGTTTTCCACCTGAGGCCAATAAAAGCAGTTCGCGAGTGTGAACGGCACGACCAGCGACGCGACCAGAAACCAGAACTTGCCCCGTGGCCGCTTTACGCAGCACAGCAGTGAAACAATCATCGGTGAAAGCGTGGCTGTGAGAAAAACTGCAGATCCCAAAGACATAGCCCGATCGACTCCTTCGTCACCGCGTCAATGGTACATCCAATCCAACTGATCCACTATAGATTCGGGAGTTCCGCAACACGGAATCCCGCGCCGGGTTCATGCAATCATTGAGTTAAGGAGTTTTGTTTGAAAGCCTGGCCGCTGCTGGCAATCGTCATAGTCCAGGGAATTCTGTTTGCCGCGCACCTGTTCGTCGTTCATACCTGGATAGCATTTTTCCCCGATCTCGCGCCCGTTGCCGTGCATGCGCTGCGCATTGCCGTGCTGGCCCTTGCCTTCAGCTTTGTGGTTTCGGCGCTGTTGAACTTCCGCCATTCGAATTGGTTTGTTTCATTGTTTTATACGCTCGCAGCGGCCTGGCTCGGCTTCGTCAACTACTTTTTTCTCGGCGCGTGCCTCACATGGCCGCTTTGGTATCTGATGCGCACGCTTGGCGCAGGCGGCGACGAGCTGGTGCGGCCCATATTGGCCGGCAGCTTTGTGGCGATTGGCGTCCTGGCGGGAGTTTATGGACTGATCGACGCGCGCAGGATTCGCGAGCGGCACATCAGGTTCGAGTTGCCCGGCCTGCCCGAGCAGTGGCGCAGCCGGCACGCGGTACTCGTGAGCGATCTGCACCTGGGCAACATCAACAAAGCCGGATTCTGCCGCAAAGTTGCGACGATAGTCGCGCGCCACAATCCTGACGTGATCTTCATCCCCGGCGATCTTTACGATGGATCGACGGCCAAGCTCGACTGGCTGATTGCGCCGCTCAAGGAGCTGAAGCCGCGCTTCGGCATTTTCTTCTCCACCGGCAATCACGAGGAGTTCCACGATCCCGGCGATTATCTTAAGGCCATCCGCAAAGCCGGCATTCGCGTGCTCGCCAACGAACGCGTGACCATCGATGGCCTTCACGTGCTGGGCATAAATTATCACGAGGCGACGTTTCCGTTGCGCGTGCGCACCACGCTCGAAAGGCTGAGCCCGGGCGCGGGAGAGCCGAGCATCCTGCTGAACCACGCGCCGGTGCGCATGCCGATTGTGGAACAAGCCGGCATTGCGCTGCAGCTCTCAGGCCACACGCACGGCGGCCAGTTTTTTCCCTACACGTGGCTCACGCGGCACATTTTCGGGCCGTACACCCGCGGACTGCACAAATTCGGCAAGCTGCAGGTTTACACCTCGACCGGAGCGGGAACGTGGGGCCCTCCCATGCGCCTGGGCGCAGCGCCGGAGATTGTGGTGATGGAGTTTGGTGTAGCGGGATCGTGACGCTGCTCAGGCGCAAGCGAAGAACCGGAAGCGTTCAAGGCTGAAATAGCGTCTCCCCTTCGCTACTGCAATTATGATGATTGCTGCGAGGTGCAAAATTGGACCTACGGCCCGGTCCCTCCCCGGTTTGGCCTGCCTTGCCGCAGAGCGAGTGGAGTGGAACCTGCGCTACATTGCAGCTCTGGATGCAGGTCGTGGGCAAGGTGCGGCTCGCGCTCATGCCGCCCATCAATCACTGTTGGGGCGTGACCCTTTACCCCACCGTTCGTGGCCTGACCACGTCGCCGATGCCTTATGGCAACCGCACTCTGCAGATTGACTTCGATTTTGTCGACCACACGCTGCTGGCTGAAACTTCTGAAGGCGAGCGCAGAGTCATCCCGCTCAAACCGATGACCGTGGCGGAGTTTTACCGGCAGTTCATGGCCACGCTCGAAAGCCTCGGCACGCCCGTCCGCATCTGGCCGGTGCCGGTCGAAGTCGCCCGGCCAATTCCGTTCCAGCAGGACGAAGTGCACAAGGACTATGACGCAGAATATGCGCAGCGCTTCTGGCGCATTCTTCTCGAGACCACGCGCGTCTTCGGCGTCTTTCGCGCTCGCTTTCAGGGCAAGGTGAGCCCCATTCACCTTTTCTGGGGAGCGATGGACCTGGCTTGCACACGCTTTTCCGGCCGCACCGCGCCCGAGCACCCCAGCATGCCCGGCCTCGCCGATCGCGTAACGCGAGATGCCTATTCGCACGAAGTGAGCAGTTGCGGATTCTGGCCAGGCGCGCCCGGCATCGAACCGTTCTTCTACAGCTACGCCTACCCCGAGCCGCCCGGCTACAGGGAGTATCACATCGCGCCAGCTCAAGGCCGCTTCGATGCGAGCTTCGGCGAATTCATACTGTCCTACGAAGCGATGCGCCTCTCACCAGATCCCGACACTACCTTGCTTGAGTTCCTACAGAGCACCTATGAGGCCGCTGCAAACTGCGCCCACTGGGACAGGGCTGCACTCGATTGCATACCGGCCAGATGAGGGCAAAAGCAGAGCGATGCCCGCTCGAAGTTACGCACCCGCTCCCGCGGTCTCTTCGGCCACTTGTTCCAGCAGCCGCTTCCACGTCTTCTGGTTTTTGCGGAAGCTCTTCTTCAAATCGTCGAGAATCCGTTCGAAATCGGCATTGGTGCGCATATTCTTCCACGCCGGATTCTTCTGAAACCAGGGATAGTTTTCGTTGCCGAGATAGATGGCGCGGCGCAGCCAGTGCAGCGCCTCGCTCGAGTCGCCTTCGACGGCAAAGTAAGTGGCCAGGCGGTAGGCCATCTCGTTGTCGGCTTCGGCCGCGGTCATGGTGTCGTCTTTGAGCAGCGCGGCCGCGCGTGCGCGGTCGCCGGCCTGCACGTAGCAGAGCGCGAGCGTGGGCACTGCGATGCGCAGCGACTCGTCGTCGCGAATCACGCCTTCAAGAATATCGATGGCCGCGGCTAGGTTGCCGATGCGCATCTGCTGGTAACCCGCCGACGTGCGCAGCAGCGGATGGCGCGGCTCGAGCGCGAGACCTTTCTCAAGCTCGTCGCCGGCCAGCTCAATCTGATTCTGGTAGTGGTAAACGCGGGCGCGATGATTGTAGAGGATAGCGGCATTCGACGGGTTCAACTTGAGCGCGCGGCTGAACTCGGCGAGCGCTTCTTCATACATGCCGTCGCCGCGCAGCGCCAGGCCGGCAACCATGTGCACATTCCAGTCGTTCGCCGCGGTAGAGAGCAGATTGGCGACGCCGTGACGGGCTGACTCTTTTTCGCCGCGCGAGAGCAGCATGTAGATGCGGTAGAGATTGGCTTCGGTCGATGCGGGGTCGAGCTTGAGCGCCTCATCGAAGGCGCGGCGCGCGCGCATGATGTGCGTCTGCCCGCCGAATCCGTGGCGCGCGTATTGCAACTCGGCGATGCCCAGGCCGGTCCAGCCCGCCGCGAACTCCTTGTCGGCGCCGGTAACTTCAGCGAACAGCGCATGGGCGCGATCGAGATCGAGGCGCGAGCCGGTGCGCACCATGAACGAGCTGAGCAGCGCGCGTGCCTGCAGGTAGCGCTCGCTGATGGGCCCGGGCAGCGAGCCCTCGCGCGCAGCCGGACGCGCGTCGCTTTGCACTTTCTCAATGCTGGCCGCGGCGCTGAGCCCGTGCAGCGAGGCAAACACCTCGTTTGAGATTTCGGTCTGCACCGCAATCAGATCGAGTGACGCAACGCGAATGGCCCCGCCGGAGCGCAGGCTCTGCGCGGCCACATCGAGCAGCTGCCAGTTCAGATCGAATCCCTGTTCCGAGCGCAGGAAGCTGCCGGCGAGCACAAACGAGGTGAGCAGCTTCTGGCCGATAGCCAGCGGATCCAACTGCGCGATGGGCAGCGACATGAGCGTGCTGGAGGGGCGCACGACGAGCCCGGGAATGCGCGCCAGGCGCGCGGAGATTGCGTCGGCCAGCGCGAATCCGTACAGCGGCGCCACCTCGGCCGCGCCGAGATTGGTGAAGGGCAGCACCACCAGCGCGTTTTGCGTGGACTTTTCTGGCGTTGACTCGCGAAAGCGCTCGGCCAGCATGGAGAGAAAACCGGTGGTGCGTTTCTCGGGTTCGGCGGCCATGGTGGGCAGATTTGCCGCCGCGTCGCCGGGAATGATGCCGGTCTCGATCTGCAGCGCCTTCATGATGGTCTTGAGCGCCTCACGCACCTCGGCCGCGGAAGCGTAACGCACGGCGGGAGTTTTTTCGAGGCAAGTTGCAATCACGCTCTTCAACTCCGGCGAGATGCCGGGCACGATCTCGCTCAGATCGGGCGGGTCGATGAACTGGATGGCGCGAATGACCTGAAAGTCTTCAGCATCGGGGCGCCCGAATGGATGACGGCCGCTCACCAATTCATAGAGGATTACGCCCAGCGCCCACACGTCAGACTGCACGCTGGAGTGGCCGGTGACAAACTGCTCGGGCGCCATGTAGCGAATGGTGCCGCCGCGCGCGGTGTAGGTTGCGGCCAGCGAAACATCCTTGGCGAGGCCGGTCTTCGATGGATCGAATTGCATGTCCTCGGGCGCGAGCCGCCGCGCCAGGCCGAAGTCGAGAATCTTTACCAGGCCGCCGTCGGTCAACATTACGTTCTGCGGTTTCAGGTCGCGATGAAAGATGCCCAGCATGTGCGCGGCTTGCAGACCGTCGGCGATCTGGATGCCGACCGAGAGCACCAGCTGCAAATTCGACGGGCCGCGCTCAATGAGCTTGTCGAGCGACTGGCCGGGCACGTATTGCATGGCGATGAATCCTTCATTGCCGCTCTCACCAACCTCGTAGATGGCGCAGACGTTGGGGTGCTCGATAGCCGAGGCCATGCGCGCCTCTCTCAGCACGGTCGACCGCATCTGCTCGGGCGTGAGCGGGCCGGCGCGCAGCATTTTGAGCACGACCGGGCGCTGCAGCAGCGTGTCGTTGGCCAGGTAGACCACGCCACTGCCTCCGGCGCCCAGCTTGCGCAGAATCTCGTAATGCTCGATCGTTCGACGTTTCATTTGCTCAATTCAAGTTTAATGGGCGGGAGATAAGAGAAGTATCAGGATCGAGCGGACGAGCCTTGCGATCATCAACTTGAGCCCCTAAAGCAACATCTCGAAGTAGATGAGCGGTGCAATGCGATAGGTTGCGCGGCCCACCTCTCTGAAGCCGCATTTGCGGTAGAACTCGCCCGCGCCGACTGCTTCTTCCCAGGCGTCAAGCCGGATTGCATCTGCGGGCCACTTCTTCGCGATCCTGATTGCCTCCGCGATGCACTGACGGCCAACGCCGCTGCGTTGAACCGAGGGATCGACGGACATCCCAGTGACATAGAGAGGCTTCTTGCACGGGGTGAAGTACTTGGTGTCGATGGCCCACGGCTTCCTGGTTGAGAGATCCAAGCGCGCGACGAGCTTCCTGCGATAGCGGGCGATGTAGACGTTCGACCGGCGCATGGTGAAGAGCGTGCCCTTCTCCGTCGCTTTCGAAATCCAGTAGCCTTCTCCAAAATCTGCACAAAGGCGCTCAACGACGGCCTTGTGGAGTGCGAGGAGATCGGCGACGTCATCTGCCGTGGCGAGTTGAAGCTTGATGCGCATTTGAATCCGGCCGTCTCAGGAATCCGCAATCGTCGCCGGGAATCGTTGCTCAATGGCCGCGGCGCGGTTTGGACTCCTCGCTGTACGGACTCTTCTGTTCCTCTTCGAAGAGGCGCTTCTGCCCGCGGCGGCCCAGCGTGAGCATCACGATGCCGAAGACCAGCAGCACCACGCCCCACCACAGGTTTGCATCCACGCCAAGGCTTTTTGCGTACAGCGCGGAGTTTTCGCGCGTGGCCAGTCCAAACGCCGTAAGGATGGCGCCTACCATCGTGAACATCAGCCCCATGGGGATGCGCAGATCGAGCCTCATCGGATCAGCTCCTTCGTCAGCGAAATCTCTGGAATCAAATCTTTAATCGAACTCATGCTTCTCTCGCGCCAAAATCTCAGAAGAAGAAAATGTTCACGGCAATCGCGCCCAGCAGAACCCCAACCGCCAGCGCCTCGGGCCGCTTCCACCACGGCAGATGCGCGTGCGAGGGCATTTTGGTCAGCGACCGCACCAACCCCACAAGTTCCGAATCGGGCCGCGGTTTGGTGCAGAGGCTTACCACGACGGCAATCGCGAAGTTGGTCATGAAGGCCCAGATGGCGCCGTAAAAGTTTTGCGCCATGTCACTGGGGTAGTGGTGCAACACCGTGATCCAGCCGCCGTGAATGCCGGGATGTGCCTCGAGCGGCAGCGTGAGCCCATGATGGATCATGGCCGCGCCGGTGCCGGCGATGAGGCCCGCGAATGCCCCGTGACCGGTGGCGCGCTTCCAGAACATGCCCAGCAGGAAGGTGGCGAACAGCGGCGCGTTCACAAAGCTGAACACAAGCTGCAGCGTGTCCATGATGTTGTTGAAGTTGATGGCCGCAAACGCCGTGGCGATGGAGAGCAAAATGCCGCCGACGGTAGCCCATCGGCCCACCGCCAGGTAGTGCTTATCGCTCGCGCCCTTGTGAATGTACGACTGATAAAGGTCGTAAGTGAAAACGGTGTTGAAGGCCGTCACGTTGCCGGCCATGCCGCTCATAAAGCTGGCCAGCAGCGCGGTGAGGCCCAGGCCCAGGATGCCTGTGGGGAAGTAGTGCAGCAGCATGTTGGGCGTGGCCATATCGTAATCGAGGAGCGGCTTGCCGCTGGCGTCGAGCATCGGCTTGCCGGTGACGGGGTTGATTTTGGCGGGGATAAGCCCGTGGCCCTGCTCCGCTTCCTGCGGGACGACATTGATCTCGTGGTAGATGGCGCCATTCGCCTGGTGAACGTACTCGGTTGTGTGCGGCGTGGGCAGGGCGATCGCAATCAGGCCGGGCAGAATCACCAGGAAGGGAAACACCATCTTTGGAATCGCGGCGATCAGCGGCACGCGCCGCGCTGACTCCATGTTTTTCGAGGCCATGGCCGTCTGGATGACCAGGAAGTCGGTGCACCAGTAGCCCGCGCCGAGCACAAAGCCCAGGCCCATGCCGATGCCGATGGCGTCAATGCCCATGGGGTTGGTGCTGGCGTGCATCACGCCCTTCCACTCGTGCATGTAGGCCACCGGCAGCGAGGCCTTCAGGCCGCTCCATCCGCCGATGTTCCTCAGGCCCAGCAGCGTGAGCGGCAGAAAGCCGGCGATGATGAGAAAGAACTGCAGCACCTCGTTGTAAATGGCGCTGGTGAGGCCGCCAAGAAAGATGTAGAGCAGGACGATGAGGGCCGACATCACGATGGCGACGGTAAAGATCCAGTCCTTGGGCCAGCCGATCGAGTTGAACAGCGGATCGAAGATGTGCAGCGCCTGGATGAGCCGGGCCATGGCGTACATTGAGATGCCCGAGCTGAAGACGGTCATCACCGCGAAGGAGCAAGCGTTCAACGCGCGGGTCTTTTCGTCAAAGCGCAGGCGCAGGAACTCGGGCACCGAGCGCGCCTTTGAACCGTAGTAGAAGGGCATCATGAAGATACCCACAAAAATCATGGCCGGAATGGCGCCGATCCCGTAAAAGTGCGCAGTCTCCAGTCCGTACTTGGCGCCCGAGGCGCCCATGCCGATCACTTCCTGCGCGCCCAGGTTGGCGCTGATGAAAGCCAGGCCGCAGATCCAGGCAGGCAGCGCGCGCCCGGCCTGGAAAAAGTCCTTGCTCGTCTTCATGTAGCGCTTGAGCGCAAAGCCGATGCCAAGCACAAAGAAGAAGTAGAGCAGCATGATGAGCCAATCGACTGAGGTCAGTTGCAAAGCGGGCTCCTAAGCGCAAGTGAAGGGATGAAAAGGCTATGGAAATCACTCTACGCACCGGGGGGATGGGGAGTCCAGTGGAAAATGAAAAGGTTTTCATGGGGCCTCAACGCGATTCGTCAACCGCTACCGGCGCTCAGCGATATTTTGCCGCGGGTTGCGCCACGCCAATTCTTCCCGGCCCGCAATTCATTCTCCTGACAAAGGATATTGCAATTTTAGTGATTCGGGATAAACTCATCGTGACTGCGTTACCTGTTCGCTTCCTCGCCAGAGTTCAATTTCAATCCGGTTCCGGCCATCCCCAGGGCTTGCGTATCGATTCGATTCGCATTTGAAATATGGACGATCCCGACAACAATCCCGGGCACAAGTTAGCTGAGGACACTGCACCCGGCCCGAGCGCCCCAGCGTCCGTGACGACGAAGGCCGGCGCCACTCGGCCTGCGGGGGAATCGGGTGCGCCTCCATACGATCCACAGTTCAAATCGGGAGACGTGATCGACGGCCGCTTTGCCGTGATTCGATTCATCGCCCGCGGCGGGATGGGCGAAGTGTACGAGGTGGAGGATCGGCAACTGCGCGGCGTTCACGTGGCGCTTAAGACCATCCTCTCGCAATATGCTTTCGATCCGATGATGCGGTTGCGATTCGAGCGGGAAGTTCTGAGCGCGCGCGAAGTGGTGCACCCGAACCTCTGCCCGATATACGATCTTGGCCACTGGAACC
The DNA here is from genome assembly GCA_963808695.1 of uncultured Acidobacteriaceae bacterium. Taxonomy (GTDB): domain Bacteria; phylum Acidobacteriota; class Terriglobia; order Terriglobales; family Acidobacteriaceae; genus Telmatobacter. The sequence continues at coordinate 348,805 of CAWEHF010000014.1, read as the reverse complement.
GGGAAGGTGGCGAGCTGACCTATCTGACGATGAAGCTTCTGGCGGGCGAAAGTCTTGCAACGAGACTATCGCGCGAGGGCCGGCTGGGGGACGAAGAGGCGCTTTCCATATTGAGGCAGGTTGGAGCGGGAATTGCGGCAGCACACGAGGCGGGAATCCTGCATCGGGATATCAAGGCTGCGAACATCATCCTGCACGGTAGTGGCACACAGGTGCTTGCATGGGTTACGGATTTTGGCCTGGCGCGTGCGGCGCTCAGTGAGGAAACGCAGCTGACCGTCCATGGGGTGGCCGGTACGCCAGGTTTCATGGCCCCCGAGCTTTTCCATGGAGGCGATCCCACGAAGGCGAGCGATGTGTATGCGCTGGGCGTGGTCGCATACCAGGTGCTGACGGGGCGGCTACCGCAAATCTCCTTGCGGCGCGCCAAGAGGGGGGAGGCGTCGTTCACCGCGGCTGAGGTTCCGGAGCACTGGAGACCCTTAGTGGAGGGATGCCTGAAGCTTGCCGTGGAGGAGCGGTTCAAGACCATCCCGGAGGCGATGCAATCGCTGCCCTCAAAAGCTGGGGATGCGGAAAAGCGCATTTCGAGCGGGCAGTTTATTTCGCGGAGGAAGATGCTGGTGCTGGGGGCAAGCGCGGGCGCGGCTGCCGGGGTCTGGCTGGAATGGCCGCACATAGTGAATGTGATCGAGCCGCTCCCTCCCCTGAAGTTCGTTGCCCTGATGGCGCTGCCAGCGGATCGCCCACCGGCACTGCTGTTCACGGTGCTTGATTCGATCGGTGAGCGTCTTGCGCGCGCAGAGGCATATGTAAAGAACCTGCTGATCATAACCCCCGGAGACCTGCCGGGGCCGGCCAAGGTGATCGACTCGCCGGGTGAGACCGAGAGCTTGCTGGGCGCAAACCTGGTGCTGACGGCGTTGCTCCAGCAGACTGCGTCGCAGGCGAGGCTGAATCTGCGATTGCTGGATGCACACACCCAGCGCGTATTGCGCAAAGGAAGCGTGGAGTGCGCAGTGGCCGAGATCAGCAGCCTGGCGGAGAAGGCTTCTCGCCGGGCTGCGACGTTGCTGCAACTGCCGAGCACGGATGTGCAATTGAGCGATCCCGAGGAATTGAAAAGCGTTCCTCCGGAGGTGTTCCAGGCATATAGCGAAGCAGAACAACTGGTGAATGAACCGAATCATGCCGGACTGCAGCAGGCGATTGAACAGTACCAGCACGTTCTCGATCTCGACGGACATTTTGCCCTGGCTTACGCCAAGTTGGCGATTGCCTATATCAAGCAGTTCTACGTAACTAAGGACACGGCCAACCTCGATCTTGCGAGCAAGAACGCGAGCAAGGCGCTCTTCTACAATTCCCACTCGGCGATGGGACTGATGAGTCAGGCTCTTGTCTGCATTTGCGAGGGCAAAACGGCCGATGGGCTGGACTATTTTGAGAAGGCGGAACGGGCGGACCCTGGAAACCCGGATGTGCTGTATCACAAGGCGTGGGCACTCGCACGCCAGGGGCAGCTGAAAGATGCAGAGCAGGCTTATCGCGACATTTTGGCCCAAAGGCCGAACTTCTGGCCCGCGTACAACAACCTTGGCGTGATTCTGACGCGGCAGGCGAAGTACGACGAGGCGGTAAAGGCCTTTGCCGCGGCCGGAGCCGCTGCACCCAAGGTTGCACAGCCGATGGCAAACCTGGCCCAGACCTATCTTGAACTGGGCAGACGCGAGGACGCCCGCGCAGCTTTGAATGAGAGCCTCGCGCGCGGGGAGAACGAGGATGCCTACCTCGCCTTGGGCGATATGGACTTCGAGGATGGCAAATACAACAATGCCCTCACCGACTACGGGCGCGCAGCAAAGCTGGACCCCAGGAATCACTTGATTCAAAGAAACATGGGAGACTGCTACACCATGCTGGGCAATCTGGCAATGGTGAAGCAGTGCTATGGGCAGGCTGCGCACCTGTTGTCTGCGGTGCTGGAGACAAACCCGCAGGATGGGTTTGGATGGGCAAACCTGGCCTTCTATCACGCCAAGGTCGGCGACCGTGCCAGCGCGGAAATGGACATGAAGAACGCCAGCGAGCACGGCGCGAACGACGTGGCATCGCGCTTCATGATCGTGCAGGCGCTGGACGTGCTGGGAAAAAAGACAGAGGCATTGGATCTGTTGTTGGCTTGCATGGACAAGGGGCTCTCACCGGCGGAGGTCGACCTGGCTGTGGATCTGAAAGATCTGCGCAGTACCCCGGCGTATCGGCAGTGGCTGAAGAGTCGAAAGGGGAACGGGAAGGCTTCTGCAAGTTAAATGTTCTTCAAACAGTGAACGGGAAAGGACGGTCAAATGAAAACACGTTTGATTCTGTTGTTGCTTTTCGTGTTTATTGCCGGGATATTTGTAGGAATCTGGTTGAACTGGAGGCACAAGACAGGGCCACGGTACATCGTTTACCAGGTGCAGAACTACCCAAGGGCAAATCTGCAGGTGTTTCCCGGAGACAAGATTTCCCTGGTGAAGCCGGATGGAAATTCAGGCGGCCTCGTGATGAACTTTGTCGGCTATGACCCTTGCGCGGATCAGGCGCCGTCAGCCTCATGCGTAATTGACACAGCTAACGGATACGCGCCACCGGGGCCCTATTTCTTTACCTGCTCGGGCGACGGATACAGCTGTCCCGATCCGGGAGTCCAGCAATCGCCGACAGTTCCCCTTGGAAACACTTTTGCAGGCGCCGTTGAGACCGATCTCTTCGGAGTGCAGAGCACGCCGCCGGGGCCGCCGCCGGTTACAGGCGGTCACCCCGCGACCACTTCAGTTACGGCGTATGTGTCCTGCGCGCCCCGGAAGAACACTACAGTACTGCAGGATCTGAATGGAAACTCTTTGAGTACGATCCCGGCTTTGCAGGGTGAGACGGTGTACTGGATTAGTTCCAAACCGTTTACGCTGAACACGTCCAGTTTCCCGGCCGGCCTTTGTTCGAATGGCGACCCGGGCGGCAGCAACCTGACTGAAGCTCAGTGCGACGTCGCGCTTAGCAGCCAGACCATTACCTATACCGTGCAGGCGCAAACAACGCCGACCGCATGCACAGCACTCAACACCGCGCAACTGAAGATCAATTAGCCACGAGATGGCTGGCCTTCCCCCAGGCCAGCCTGATCTTTTCTTATTGAGATTCTTATAGCGTGTTTCATAAACATTCTCGCGCCCAGTAAATCATTGATTCCAAAAGAGAGGAATCGGCTTCGAGACATTTATGAAACACGCTCTAGTGTGGCGCTCTAGTGAGGGACGAGTTTCGGCCGGGAGGTCGGAGGTTTGCAAAGCCGATCAGCCTCACTTGTTCCCACACCGCCTTCGCGCCCATCAACACCGGCTCTCTAAGGACGTCTTCCCTCCTCGCACGCTTTTCACGTTCCTTTCACACCGGCATCTGCCGGCACTAAAGCCGTTGTTGACTTCGGCGTTACTGTTGGCTATAGTTGTGCCGGATTAGACAAGAAGAATTCTCCTCTGGGTCCTTCTACCTGTCCACACGTGATGTGAATCGCAGCGTGTGGTCTTTCCCCGATACGCCACTGGAAAAGCGAACTCGCGTTCCCCCATCTCCAGGGTGGTCGTCCGCGCAAAAAGCTACCTGGGCCTTTCCGCTCAAAGTCACTTGACGCGAGCGTGTTTTTCCCAGCACGTTGCCTGGTCTGCGTAAGGTTGCGGACGGACGCCGACCCATGGTTCGGATGCCGCTCGTTATTGACCAGCGTTTGATGCGCTGGCCGAGGTGAAGATGCCCAACCTGTCCGGAGGAAGATAAGGGGGAAATTGTTATGAGCAGCTCGTTTGACGATGCAGTCAGCCGTCTCGCGTCGCAGTCCGACGCCATCGGACGGCTTGCCCAGGATAGTGGCGGATTCTCCGCCGTAATCGCAGCCTTCGAGTCAAAGGATCCCAACGCGTTTCGCTGGGTCCTGGAGCGGCTGGAGATGCTGCCTTATTGCGAATTGATCTGCGAGTGGGTGCGGATCAAGTCGTGCGTGTTGCGGTGCGTGGAGATCTGTGGCCCACCTCGCGTTGACCAACCAGTCCCCAGCTTTGAGGAGTTCGCGCAGGCTGCGGTGCGTCTCTCATCCAATGAAAAAATCCTCCGTCGCGTGGTGGATGCGGTCTCTTGCGGCGACGCAGACGCCTACCATGCGGCCATCAGCGAGAGCAAGCTCGAACCTTTCTGCCATCTCATTTGTCAATGGGTCTGTAGCGTGGGCTACCGGCGCGTTTGCGAGGTGGTGTGCAGGCCGGGAGTGGTGCCACTTTCCGACCCGGCGAGTGAGTTAGCGTCCACCGGCAAGGTGCTGGCCGCCTTGATCGCGAATAAGAAGGCCATGAAGGCGATCGCCGAGTCTGTTGCGGATCCGAATTGCGTCCAGCTGCAGGCTGCGATCAATGAGGCCGGGCTGCCCTCTGGCTGCGAGACCATCTGCCTATTCTTCTGCATATGGCGCCGCGTATGGGTTTGCCGGACCTTGTGCCAGAAACCTCCGGTGATTCTTACCGGGGTATACGCCGTCGAGGAGGCGCAGAAGTTCGCGCTGGCAGCCAGACAGTTGGCCGGTCAGCCACGGGCTCTGGCCGACCTGGTGAGCGCTGTGCAAACGAATAACGCTCAAGCCTATGGCGCGGTCATTTCCCGCTATGGTCTTGGAGCTTACTGCTGGCAAGTGTGCGCCTGGATTAGCTCGGTCACATGCTACGAGTTCTGCTTTTGCGTGTGCCCGCCCCCACTCGAATCGTACTTTACCTCCATCGGCGGTCTGGAATATGCAACGCAGATCGATAGCATCCTTCCCGCGACCGGGCTCACGGTGGGCGACACGCGGGCCTTTTTCAGCACATTGAGGCTGAACGGCATACTGACCCAGACGCTGGGCGGGCAGCCGCTGGAGTACAGCTTCTGGTACCAGCCAATCACGATAGCTTCCACAACGCTAAAGAATGCGATAACGGCCGCCGACACCTCCATAGTCGTCGTGTCTAGTGCCGGCTTTCCGGCGGCGCCGTTCAACGTCGTGATCGGCAGCGCGAACGGCGGCTATGAGATCATGACCGTGACCAACGTCTCCGGGACCACGTGGACAGTAGTCCGGGGTCAGCAAGGGACCACCGCCGCCCCGGCTGCTGTGGGCGCCACGATCGTCACAGGCGTAGCCGCATCGGGCTCATGGACGCAAGTGCCGCAGGCTTGGATACAAAATACTCTTATCGGTTTCCAGGAAACCGTCAGGCCGATTCCTCTTCCGCCTCTGATTACGAATATCGTCACTGGAGAGCCCCTGGCACCGTTCACGTCGGACGGGTGGATCCAGGTCCCACAGGGAGCGGACATTTTTCTGAATGGCAACATGATCAACCTTGACTCAAGCATGCTGGCCTCGTTCACGCCTGCGGACGAAACCGGTGTTTCCGCTAACAATCAGGCCGTCCACCCCTTGGTGACCGACTTATACTTTGGCCTCCAAATGCTCGTCCGTCAGGCCGGTTCGTCGGCTACCAGCCCTGGCGGAACATGCAGCGTCGTGGCGATTGACAACACTCTCTACAAGAATGTGAACCACCACCCCGATTGGGATGGAGGGATTCCGGTGAACCCCGAATATGCAGTTGTGATGGTGGATATCGCGGAGCTTCAAACCGAAAACACGACAATTGCAGCGGCTTCGAATTTAAAGACCCTACCACAGACCACTATCAATGTCGTGTCCACGGCTGGGTTCCCGTCCAGCGGCACGATCGCGGTTGTGACAAGTGCCGGGACCGTGCCGGTCAGCTATACCGGGATCACAGCAACTTCGTTTACGGGATGTACGGGTGGCGCTGGTACGATGTCGACGGGCGGCCTCGTAAACGCCTGCGCTGATATCTCAGATTCGCTCACCGTGCTGTTCACCGCATCCCACCCCAACCTGGGTCCGGTGAGCATCAGAATGGACGGCCCTGGTGGTCCTTACAGCTTTACCCTGCCAACGCCCCTTCCTGAGACGGGGGACTGGCATGGCACGGCCGTAAACGACTTTGTGCTTTCGGATCTGATACCGTGCGCTTACCTTGTTACGCTCAGTGTTCTGCCCCTGCTCACGACGGGGGATCTTGCGTTCGGGCCTCCGCTCCAGGACCAAATCGCATTCTGCAAGTCGTCTTAACCTTCTGACGGGGAGCCCTGATGGTAATGAAAATGGGCAAAGCAACAAGATAGGCTCGACGGATGAGTTGGTGGGTACGGTTTGTCCTGGCCGTTCTCGCGACGTGGCGGGTGACACACCTGATGGCGAGCGAGGACGGCCCGGCTGACATCATTGTTCGATTTCGTGCGTTGCTGGGCCAGAGCATCGTCGGCAAGCTGATGGACTGCTTCTACTGCTTGAGCTTGTGGATCGCGGCCCCGGCAGCGCTGTTCGTCACGCGCAGGCCGCTCGACTGGCTGATGACATGGCTCGCGCTCTCGGGAGCCGCCTGCCTGCTCGATCGCCTTGTGAAAAACCCGGATGCGATCTCTATGACGACACAACCGACTGAAGGAGAACTGAGAAATGTGCTGCGGATCGAAACGCACGGAACTGAAGAAGAGTCTGTCGACGGCGGCCGCGACCTCGAATCGGCCAGTCGCGGGCGCTCAGGGCAGGATTGAGCTGGGGCGCACGGTGACTGCACCGAGAGCATATTCGGCGTTGGTGAATGCGGCCACGCAGGCGCAGATCTCCCCCTCCGGCACAGCGCTGGAGGGATCGTTCGTTGCGATCTCATACCTGGAGAAAGCTCCTGTGCGCGTGCGAGGACTCGCCACAGAGCGTGCGTACGAATTCTCAGCATCGAATCCAGTTTGCAAAGTCGATGTGCGAGACGCCTCCGCGCTCTTGAACACGCGTTTCTTTCGGCGGGCATAGCGGTGGATTCGATTCGTCGTCCACGGATTGCCGAAGGAATGGCACGAGGTCTTGCACAAAACCGCTCAGCGCAGGTCCGCGGATGGCTTTGCAGCCCTCCTCGCCACACCCCCGTCGCGACAGCAACTCCCTCGCGCCCGATTCCTCCGCCGGCGATGGCATACCCACGCGCCCAGGCCGCGGCTGAGGTCGCAATTCACTATCTTGAATCGTCTCCGGTCGCCGTTCGCGGCGCCGCCAGCGGACGCATGTACCGTTTTTCCTCCGCGCTGCCCGTCCAACAAGTGGAGTCGAGAGACGTAAGCACAATGCTTTCAAGCCGGTTCTTCAAGCGCGCGTAAAGCGGCGCGGCGAGCGAAGCCGCAATTCGGCAAGTGAGCCGAGGACACCTTTGAATTCGGCACTTGACTGCCGCATACGCCTATGAGAGATTGATGGAATTCTTGCTTCGTTTCCCCCGGTTTTGTACAACAAGCAAGAGCGTCAGCACACCAAGCGTGCCGACGACGCCGACGGATAACTTGTTCCTTTCCCCAGGGATGCATGGGCGGTCCGCTGCGAACCTCAGGCGAATCTCGACGCTCGCTTCCCGGTATCCCGCGCTGTTCGGGCCTCATATCCAACGTCGTAGTCTTCATTTGCGCTGAGGCGAGGTATGCCCGGCCAAATGACATATTGCGTAAATGGGATTGGCTTGTGTGCTTGTCTCGGGAAGAGCTCAAGCCGCACAAGTCCGGATGGGAGAGTGAGTATGGAACACATCAATGCAATTTCGCGGCGCGAGTTCATCCGGTGCGTGAGTGTGGCCGGTGCTGCCGGCCTGTCCCTCTGGGCTGGCGGATGCGAGGGCTGCTTGCAACAGATCAACCAGCAGATCCAGAACAGGCCGACTCGCAAGAACATCCAGGAACTGTGGACCGCAAATCCCTCAGACCCTGTGATCGTGACTTACAAGAACGCGGTGCAGCAGATGAAGGCGCTGCCCGCCAGCAATACATCGAGTTGGCAGTTCCAGATGAATATTCATTTGAACAGCTGCATCCATCACAACTGGCTATGGCTTCCCTGGCACCGGGTTTACCTGCTGTACTTCGAGCGCATTTGCCGCCAGGTGACCGGCGACGCTACGTTTGCGCTGCCTTACTGGAACTGGAATACGCATCCGGCAGTGCCGGACCCGTTCTGGGATACCTCGAGCCCGCTCTATGACCCGAACCGCTGCGTGACCCAGGCGGATCAGGCTGACTCGTCGTATATCGGCACAAGCGTTCTGAATTCGATCCTGGCCGAGCCCAATTTCGAATTGTTTGCCAGCAGCAAGCCCTCGAGCATGTCGCTCCCTTTTCTGCATGACGGAAACAATACGCAGGGATTGCTGGAGGCGACACCGCACAACAACATTCACGAATTCGTTGGCTCGTCGGCCACCTGCGAGGGCGACATGGGCTCTTTTCAATCGCCGCTCGATCCGGTGTTCTACACCCATCACTGCATGCTCGATTGCATGTGGACGCACTGGAACGTCGACCTCGGCAACGCCAACACCAACGACCCGGACTGGACCAACTATTCCATCACCGATTTCTATGACGAGAACCACAATCCGGTGACCGTGTCGGTGGCCATCACGCCGCTGTTTCCCCTCCTCACCTACCAGTACGAGCCCTGTTCGCTTGCGGCAGCGGGGCAAGGACAAAGCACAGCCCAGAAGCTTACGGGCAAGCAACTGGAGCAGTTTCTGCGCACGGGCGCGCCATCCAAGCTCGAATACGTGCAGCGCTTCGAGGTGCGGCAGGCCATCACCGCTGATTCGCACAAGCCGGCGACCGCGGCCATCAAAGTGGATGCCAGCGCCTTCACCAACGCCATTCAAGGCGGCTCGCGGAATCGCATTGTTCTGACTTTGGCTGAGGTTGAAGTCCCGGAGAAGCGGGATTTTTACGTGCGCGTGTTCCTGAACAAGCCGGACGCGAGTGCGGATACGTCCATCGACGATCCGCATTACGCGGGCAGCTTTGGATTTTTCTACGACGAAAAGGGAATGGGTCACCATGCGGAGGAGCAAGCAATGGCGAAGAAGGCGGTCGCACCGGCGCGCCCACAGACCGGCTTCGTTGTCGATGTGACGCAAACCCTTCAAAAACTGAACCAGGCCGGGTCACTTTCGTCCGAGGCGGATGTAAGCCTCGTGCCTGTCGGTTACGCCCACCACGATTCGATCGGGCAACTCAAGCTTCAGAGGCTGGAGTTGGCCGCCGTTCGTTTCTGAGGGGCCGTCGCGTGTACCACGGGAAAGGGGTAGTGGGTCGGTTTGAAGGGGTACGGCTTCAGCCGTGCCGATAAAGCTAACGAATTGAGCGGGGCTTTAGCCCCTGAGGGAAGGTCTTTCAAAACGACCCACTACGGGACTGGCATACGATTGTTGGCCGAAGAATGCATATCATGAGACCGCTGCTTTACTGGTTGCTGCTCACGGCGCTTTTCGCCGGAAGCACACGGCAGGCCGTTTGCAGCGGGCGCGGCGAGGAGCAAAAGGGGAGACGGGAGGCGAACGCGACCCTCACGAGCGACCATCCGGCGGGATCCTTCAAAATCCCTCCGGAAACGCTGAGGAGCGCGCCGCCGGTCGTCGTCATCCAGGTGACGAAGGTGGCGAACCCCAGCCGAACTCCATTGCAGATCTTCGTGTACCTGTCGTACCGGTCGACGCCGGGACAGCAGCAGGCGGAGAAGATTCCGGTCGGCAATGTGGGTCTCTTCCCGGCGGATCGTCCGGCCGCATTTCTATTGCGCGCCTCCAAAGCTTTTGCTCAACTGAAAGCGACCGCCTCAAGCGCCACCGATGCCTGCGTGCTCGTGGAGTTGAAGCCGCTCCACGAGACCGACAGGTTGACCTCGGTCGAGGTCACGGTGGCGCCGCCGCAGTGGAAGGCTGAGCCCGGCAATTGACCGCCGCACGGGCGGCCCACCAGCGCGCGCTCGACCACATGTTTCTTGACGGGCTGGAAGACGCGTACGACTAGGGCCGCCGCCCTACTCCTTCACCGGCACTTCGCTCCGAACAGTGAAGTGGACCAGGATCGACGCGCGACCGGCTGGGCAGCCGAGCAGCAGGTTTCTTCCTTGTCCTTTGAACGAGTAAGAGACGTGCGCAATTCCGCTGGAATCGATCTTTGTAACGGCGGGAGCGGAGACGACGCGGACCTTGTCCTGGTCCACAAGTTCGGCTTGCGCCGACAAGAGTTGTTCGTGCAGCGTAGGGTCGAGCGCAATCGGCACTTGCAAATCGTCCGCGGAATTCGTACGGTTGCAATCGACGTTGAGCCCTGACACCTTGTTGTCGCGAACGGATTGAACGACCTCGATGATGGGGTTGTTCTGGTAGACGCGGGCGAAGAAGGTATAGGCGTCGGCCGATCGGCTGCCGGGCCGCGCAATGTCGATGTGGTCGGCGGCAATCTTCTGCGGCGGCGTGTCCGTGTCGCAGCCATAGGTTGCGCTGTAATAGCTCACCACGCGCGTGTGGGCGCCCAGGTATTTACCGATGCCCGCTCCGGCGGCGGTGTCCAGCGTTTCATATGCGCAGTAGCGATGAATCCTGGAGACGGCCTGCGTGCTTCTCCACTTCTGCTCAAGGTCCATCAGAAAGCTGTTGTCGTTGCTCTCCCGCAGGTCGGTGAGCAGCGGATCCGTGTCGTAGACCTTGGCAATGTTGGCGACATACGATCCCTCATGCGGCGTTGAGTACGAGACGACGAACCGGACGCGGGATGCATCGGCGGGGTGGTTTAGCAGCATCTCTTCGGTGAGGATTCCGCCCAGGCTGTGGGCAATGAACACCACTTCACTGTGGTCCCAGACTCGTTGCGCCTTCAGCCTCTGCCACAGAATCTCGGAGAGCTGCACCGTGGAGTACTGGCCATGCCTGGACGGCGTCGGGTACTCGGCCACCACGACATCCGATTGCTGGAATTGCGGATCGGTCTGGATGAGCTGCGGCCAATAGGCGCCATTCGATGCGCGCCACGTGTTGCGATCGCCATGAATGCCGTGAACAAATACGATGACCCGCGGCTTGAGCCCGTCGGCCCTGGCCGGGAGACAGCCTGCGGCAACAAAACCTAGATACAACGCTCCCACAGCAACGATGGCCCTGCGCACGACGAACCTTCCTATGATGTCCAATGCAGACAATAAAAACAGTGCTGATTCAAGGTTAACGCTTTTCGATGAGGCGACGGAGATATGCAATTGAAAGCAAGCCGTATGATGGGAAGCCGCCACGAGATCAAAGTTTGCGCAAAGGAAGTCGATCGCGAGCATTAACGCCACATTCGAGCCCAGTGCCCGCACTTTGCGCCGTGGGCCGCCGTTTTCTGTAGACTGTATTGCGAGGGTTTTGAACCATTCTTCATGTATTGAAAGAGGATTCCCATGTCAAAAAAGCGAATTGGCATTCTCACCGGGGGCGGCGACGTCCCGGGCCTGAACTCAGTCATTAAGTCGGTCGTCTACCGGGGTTCCGAAATCGGATGCGAGGTGATTGGTATCCGTCGTGGGTGGGAAGGATTGACGCACCTCGATCTGAACGTTGCGGCCAGCCGTTCGCGGTATATCCTCCCGCTCAGCCGCGAAAGCACCCGCACGATCGATCGCACGGGCGGCACGTTTCTGCACAGCTCGCGCACCAATCCCACCAAAATGAAGAAACTTCCGCCGGTGCTTGCGGGGCAGACGTTCCCAAGTAAGCAAGTCACCAAAAATGGCGAAACCAGCACGGTCTATGACGTGACGCCGGCGGTGCTGAGGAATATTCAGGCGCTGGAACTGGATTACGTGGTGGCGATTGGCGGCGATGACACCCTCAGCTATGCCGCTGAACTTGACCGCCAGGGCACCAAGGTGATCGCAGTGCCGAAAACCATGGATAACGACGTCCGCAACACCGAGTATTGCATCGGGTTCTCCACCGCCATCACGCGCGCGATGGATGCCATCGAGCGGCAGCGGACAACGGTCGGCTCGCACGAGCGCATCGGTATCTTCCGGGTGTTCGGCCGCGATGCCGGCTACACCGCTCTCTACACCGCCTTCGTGACGTCATTGCGTTGCTGCATTCCCGAGTACAAGGTGAATTTGCAGCACCTGATCGAAATCCTGGTCGACGACAAACACCAGAATCCCAGCAACTATTCCCTGGTGATTCTTTCAGAGGGCGCAGAGTGGGAGGGCTACACCGTGAAGGAATACGGCCCGGCAGACGCCTTCGGCCACCGCAAGAAGATGAGCGTGGCAGAGGACCTGAGCACAGAGATCACCGCTGCCACCGGCGAAGAGACCGTGGTCAGCGACCTGACTTACGATTTGCGCTCCGGCAGCCCGGATTTCATTGACCGCATGGTGGCCATCACCTTTGCCGGAATGGCGATAGACGCTATAGAAGCCGGGAAAAGCGGCCTGATGACGGCGATCCGCGACGGTTGCTACACGATGGCGCCGATCCCCGATCCGAAATTGGGGCCGCGCAAAGTGGACATCGCCACCATGTACAACACTGACCGCTACCGGCCGAGGTACGATGGCAAGCTGGGACTGCCGATTTTCCTCATTCGGAGCTAGGTACGCCACCCGTGCGGAGTTGATTCGGCTGCGCGGGATCCCCTCCATTTACACTGGAATCGCATGATTCCCACGCTCACCTGGACCAAAGAAGGCGTTCGTTTTATCGATCAGACCAAGCTCCCGCTCGAGGAGAGCTACGTTCTTGCGACCACTTATGAACAAGTGGCCGGCGCGATCGTCACCATGGTGGTGCGGGGCGCGCCGGCCATCGGCGTCTCGGCGGCGTACGGCGTGGCGCTCGGTGTGCTTCGCACCTCTTGCTCTTCGGTTGGAGACTTTGCTCCCGAATTTGAGAAGATCTGCGCGCGGCTGGCCGGAACGCGGCCCACGGCGGTGAATCTGTTCTGGGCCATCGACCGCATGAAGGGGCTTTTCGCCAAGCTTCTGACCGCGGGCGCGAGCATGGCAGAGGTAAAAGAGAAGATCTTGGCCGAAGCCCATGAAATGTACGAGGAAGACATTGAGGCATGCAAGACGATGGGCGCGCACGGTGCAGCGCTGTTGCCCGATGAAGGTGGCGTGCTGACCCACTGCAACGCGGGCGCGCTGGCCACCTGCGGTTACGGCACTGCGCTGGGAGTGATTCGCGCGGCCGTGGAGCGCGGCAAGAAAATTCACGTGTACGCCGACGAAACGCGGCCGTTTTTGCAGGGCGCGCGGCTCACCGCGTGGGAACTGGTGGCCGACGGTATTGCGACCACCGTGATCTGCGACAACATGGCCGCCAGCCTGATGCGCGCGGGCAAGATCAAGGCCGTGGTGGTGGGCGCGGACCGCATCGCGGCCAACGGCGACACGGCCAACAAGATCGGCACTTACAACGTGGCGATCCTGGCCAAAGAACACGGCATCCCGTTTTACGTGGCTGCGCCGTGGTCCACCATCGACCTGGCGACGGCGACGGGCGAAGCCATCCCGATTGAGGAGCGGCCGCACGTCGAGGTGACCCACCACGGGGGCAGGCAACTGACGCCGAATGGAGTGGGCATCTGCAATCCGGCCTTTGACGTAACGCCGGCCAAATATATTGCCGCCATCATCACCGAGCGTGGTGTGCTGCGTGCGCCGTACAGCGAGTCGCTGCGCGAAATGGAATCGGTGGCGCGATAGCGGCAACAGTCTACATTTGTAGGTGTGGGGTTTCCCTCGTTTTCCATCTTCCGCCTGCGGCAACGCTCAATTGCGCGCGGCATGCTGCTCTCGGTGGGCGCGTTTTTCGGCAGTCTGAGGCTGGCCGGGTTCCCGCATATCGAAGACCTGCATGCTTCGCATTGGCAGATTGTTGCATTGCTCCTGGCCGCGTGGGGCATGGCGGAAACCGCGCGCTGCCTGCGCCGCAAATGGAGCCTCTACCATGCGGGCGTGCTCATCATGCTTTACTCCGATCTCATGATCCTGGCCGCGATTGTGGCGCTGATGACACTGGCGTAAGCGAAGCCGGCCAGGGTCCACCAAATGCCATTCTTGACCCACTCCGTGTAGCATGAGCGGGAGCGCGAGTCGCGAGCCCGTACCGCGCCCACAGAACAGGCTCGGGCTCCGATTCACTGCGGGCGTTTCAACTTCGGGCTTTCAGAATTCTGGCTTTCTCGGCCCCTGGAGTTTCTTATTGCTTTTGCCTCGAGAATCAACTCAAAACCATGCATGGGAGGATGAGATGTTGAAGGGATTTCGTGATTTCATTCTGCGCGGCAACGTCGTGGACCTGGCGGTTGCCGTGATTATCGGCGCCGCGTTTGGAGCCATCACGGCTTCAGTAACCGCCGATGTAATTACACCCATGATCTCGGCGCTGGTTGGCGCGCCCGATTTTTCTTCGCTCGTAATCCATATCCCGGTGCTGCACCACGTCACGCCGCCAAATCCGCTGCCGGCCAACTACATTCCGCCCGGCGATATTCACATCGGCAAGCTGCTGAACGCGCTCATCAACTTTCTGCTGGTGGCTGCGGCCATTTACTTTGCCATCGTGCTGCCCATGCAGTACATGCTGACCAGGATCAACAAGCCTGCGCCGCCTGCGGAGCCAACCACCAAACCATGCCCTGAGTGCCTGAGCGGCATTCCGCTGGCCGCGCGCCGCTGCGCACACTGCGCGCAGCCGGTAGCCTGAAGACCGGGACGGGCATTGATCTTAGGGTCCCATAAATGTGGCCGGCCTGACGGAGAGTGGAGAGCGATTCCAGAGTGGGTATGCTCGATGCAGGTCGTGCGAGGTCGCCGACTCCCTGATGGTCGCGGCGGCTTAGGCCCTGTGGCTTCGGAGTGGAGTGACTCTGGAATCGCTGTATGGCCGGCCGGATGCCGCCACGGTCAATCGCATCAACCCGGCGGGCGAGCATCTTTGTGGCAGCGCTTACTCTGGTCGTCGCCGCGGGTTCGCGTCCTGGGCGCCACAATCAGCCTCACCAGCACGCCCAGCGTGAGCTCCTCAAACAGAAGCGCAGAAGCAAGGGTCAACAGCACCGATCCCATTCCACCTGTTGCACTCTCAATCACGCTCATAGCCGCCTCTTACAGAACACCGGCAACCACCAGGGTTGAAACCATCGATCCGGTGCGGAGCGGCGTGGAGGTTGCGGCTTCAGAAGCTGTTGCCGGGCTTGCTACTGCCATTGCCGGGCCTGAGGGGTTTGCTGCCGGAGTTGCTGCCGGAGCCGGACTATTTGCATTGGCCAGCACCATCGCCGGCTGAGCCTGCGCTGGCGGGGCAACCTGGGGTCCGACGAAGAGCTTTGCCGTCTCGTCATTGCGCTGGCCCACGATCTCGACCTGGTCACCAACCTCAACCCGCGAGTAGAGGTCCTCGATATCGGCCTTGCCCATCCGGATGCATCCGTGCGAAGCGGCCTTGCCAATGGAGTTGGGCTCGTTGGTGCCGTGGATGCCGTAGCCGGGCTTGCTCAGGCCCATCCAGCGGTCGCCCACGGGGTTGTGCGGCCCGGGAGGAACGGTGCGGCCGTCATGATGGTAGGTGGGGTTCATCACGCGGCGCGCGATGCTGAACTCGCCCGACGGGCTCGGCGTTGAGGGCTTGCCCACGGCCACGGTATAGACCTTCGTCACCTGGCCGTTTTCAACCAGCGCCAGCTTGCGGTCTTCGAGGCTAACGACAATCAGCCGCGCGCTCTGCGCCGCCGGAGCGGCCTGTGAACCACCCAGCGCGCCTTGCGTTTGCGCCTGCGCAATGAGCCCTGCCGCCATCACCACCGCTGCCAACCCTGCATTCAAGCTCTTCATCGGATCCTCCCCGTTTGCCCCGAATCGCGTACGCAAAAAGGAAATGCAACGGTGTGGCCAAATAGAGAGTGCTCATTCCACAAGAGTTAACTTTAGTTTTTGGGCGTGGACTTGTGTCAGGAGGGGCACAACTGTGGGTGCGGTGACACGGGGGCGGGGGGTGGTCGGCGTTGCGCCGGCCTCCTCAGGCTGCGGAAAATCTCGACTGAAGGCACGAAGTGTCAGGGCGCGGATTTTAGCCTGCCCTGAGCGAAGCCGTAGGGTGCCAATAAAACCCGCAAAATGAATCCGGGCTTCAGCCTTCGAGGGATGTTCTTTCGAGACTCGCCATCATTTATGCAACCGCTTCTATCGCGGCGTCATGCGCAGCGCGCCGTCGAGACGGATGGTTTCGCCGTTCAGCATGGTGTTCTGGCAGATGTGCTTTACCAGCGCGGCATATTCATCGGGCTTGCCCAGGCGCGAGGGGAAGGGCACGCTTTTGCCCAGAGCCTCCTGCACCTCGGCGGAGAAGCCGGCCACCATCGGCGTTTCAAACACCCCCGGGGCAATGGTGACCACCCGAATGCCAACTCGTGCCAGCTCGCGCGCGATGGGCAGCGTAAGGCCAACCACTCCACCCTTTGATGCCGCATAGGCCGCCTGGCCAATCTGCCCGTCGAAAGCCGCAATTGAAGCCGTGTTTACGATGACGCCGCGCTCGCCGTCCGCGCCGGGAGCCTCGCGCGCAATGACTTCTGCCGCAAGACGGATCATGTTGAATGTGCCCACCAGGTTGATGTTCACGGCGCGCGCAAAGGACTCGAGCCGGTGCGGGCCTTCGCGCCCCAGCACTTTTTCGCCCGGCGCAACTCCGGCGCAGTTCACCAGCGCATGCAGGTGGCCGAACTCGGCCAGCGCGAGAGCCACGGCTGCTTTGCCATCGCCTTCGCTGGTTACGTCGGTCGCGGCAAAACGTGCGGCGTCACCGAGCTCGCCTGCCAGCGCCTGGCCCGCCTCGCGGTTCAGGTCGGCAATCACCACGCGGCCGCACTCACCGGCCACCATGCGCGCAACGGCTGCGCCAAGGCCTGAGGCTGCTCCGGTTACCAGAAAGACATGATCCTTGATCTGCATGTGAAACCGCGGTCGCGATTCCAGAGTTGCGTTGCGCCGGAGGCGGAGCGCTCAAGTCGACGCGAGCAACAGGGTGCCGTAAACGTTGCACTCGATCTCAAAGCGCAGGAAAACTCTGGAATCGCCCTTAAGTCCATCTGTCATAATACTCCAGGCAAAACAGCATCTTCAGAGAGGCGCTTGAACGTGAATCCTGATCGAAGCACCGGTCCACTTACCGAGCTGAGCCAAGACGAAAACTTCTTTCTCTCAACCGTGCGCCAGTTTGCGCAGGAGCAGATTGCGCCGCTCACGCGACGCATGGATGAGGACCAGCACATGGACGCGGGCCTGGTCCGCAGTCTCTTTGAGCTGGGCTTGATGGGCATCGGCATTCCCGAGCAGTACGGCGGCAGCGGCGGAACGTTCTTCGACTCGGTGCTTGCCGTAGAGGCCATCTCGGCGGTCGATCCCGCAGTGGGCGTGCTGGTGGACGTGCAGAACACCCTCGCCGCGGCTGCGCTGTTGCGCTGGGCCACGGAGGAACAAAAGAAGAAGTATCTTTCGCGGCTCGCGGCAGACACCGTGGGCGCCTACGCGCTGAGCGAAGCGGGTTCGGGGTCGGATGCCTTTGCCCTGCAGACCCGCGCCGGGTTGCGCGGCGATGCGTACGTGCTGAACGGCCGCAAGCTGTGGATCACGAACGGCAACGAGGCCGGCATCTTTATTGTTTTTGCCACCATCGACCCGGCCGCGGGCTACAAGGGCGTGACGGCCTTCATTGTTGAGAAAGGCGCGCCGGGGTTCACCGTTGGCCGCAAGGAAGACAAGCTCGGCATTCGCGCATCGAGCACCTGCGAGCTCATCTTCGACGACTGCACCCTCTCTGCGGCGCAACTGCTTGGCGCACCGGGCCAGGGTTACAAGATTGCGATGGAGACGCTGAACGAGGGACGCATCGGCATCGGCGCGCAGATGCTGGGGCTGGCCGAGGGCGCGTGGGGATACGCAGCCAAGTACGCAAAGGAGCGCAGGCAGTTCGGCAGGCCCATCGCGGAGTTCCAGGCCATGCAATTTCAGCTTGCCGAGATGGCCACCGACATTGAGGCCGCGCGCCTGATGGTGTACAACGCGGCGCGGCTGCGCGACGCGGGCGCGGAGTTCCGCAAAGAAGCGGCGATGTGCAAGTACTTTACCTCGCACACGGCCGAGCGCGTTGCCAGCCTTGCCGTCGAGGTCTTCGGCGGATCGGGTTTTGTGCGCGACTACCCGGTCGAAAAGCTTTATCGCGACGCCAAGATCGGCAAGATCTACGAAGGGACATCGTTCATGCAGCTGGCGACGATTGCCAAGTTGACGTTGGGGTGAGCCGTAGTGGGTCAGTTTGAAGGGTACGGGCTTCAGCCTGAAGGCTGCGGGATTCAGTTGAAGGGTACGGGCTTTAGCCCGTACATAAATCGAGCAAAATCCTTCCGGGCTTTAGCCCCTGAGGGAGGGCTTTTTCAAACCGACCCGCTACGCTAGGCTGATGCGCGACAGCCGGACGCCGCGCTGACGTGAAAAAATCAATGCATGAGCGCTCGCGCCGGCAATTCGCTGGGGATTTACGTCTCGATTCCCTTTTGCCGGTCGAAGTGTACCTACTGCAACTTTGCGTCAGGGGTTTTTCCGGCCAGCGAGCACGCGCGCTACGTTGAGCGACTGCTCGAGGACCTCAGCGGCGCAGAGGCGTGGGCACACAATGCCGGTGTCGAGCTGCCGCGCAACGTTGACTCGATTTACCTCGGCGGAGGCACGCCCAGCCTGCTCGCGCCGGAACTGCTCACAAAACTTTTTGCGGCGATGCGCGGCGAGTTCGCCCTCGATGCCGACTGCGAAATCACCATGGAGTGCGCGCCGGGGCAGATGCCCGCGGACACGATTGAAGCCATGGTTCGGGCCGGCGTCAATCGCGTGAGCCTCGGAGTGCAGTCGTTCATCGATCGCGAGGCGCAGGTGAGCGGCAGGCTGCACAACCGGGCCATTGTTGAGGAGGATATTGCGCGGCTGCGCGGTGCGGGCATCGCGAACATCAACGTGGACCTGATCGCCGGCCTGGCCGGGCAGACGCCGGCTTCATGGGAACAGTCGCTCGGCGTGCTGATCGCCGCCGGCACTCCGCATGCCAGCGTCTACATGCTCGAGGTCGACGAGGACTCGCGCCTGGGCCGCGAGATGCTGGCTGGCGGCGCGCGCTACTACGCGGAACTTGTGCCGGGCGATGATGCCATTGCGACGATGTACGAACGAGCGATCGAGCGGCTGGGCGGCGCGGGACTCATGCAATATGAGATCTCGAACTTCGCGCATTGCGGATTTGAATCGCGGCACAACCTGCGCTACTGGCATCGGCGTCCGTTTCTTGGCGTCGGTCTGGATGCGTCATCGGCGCTGATGAGTCTGGGCGATTCCTGTCCAGCGTTTGCAAAGCGAGTCAGCGAGTCAGCGAGTCGGCAAGTCGGCGAGGATGCGGAGCGGGAGAGCCCGCGTCCCGTTTTGCGCGCCAAGACCTCTGACGACCTGAAGGAATATCTTGCCGGGCCGCGCATTGCGGAGACTTCGTGGCTTGGTCGGATCCAGCAGCACGAAGAGGCGTGGTTCCTCGGTCTTCGCCTGAACGCTGGCGTCGACGTGGCGGCGCTTGAGAGCGAGTTTGGTGTCGATCTCGTGAGGCCCGCATGTGAAGTCGCACGGCGGCTGGCTTTCGACGGCCTGCTCGAGTTTGACGGCCAATACGCGCGGCTCACCCCGCGGGGAAGGCTGTTGTCGAACGAGGTGTTTCAGGAGTTCCTGGGCGAACCTCAACTTAGCTGAACCAGCCGCCTGAACGAGTGGTTCACCCTAATTCGGATCCAGAAAACGCACCGAAGTGATGTAAGGTTTGCCGGCCCGCATGCGATAGGTCACACGCATCCGCGCCTCGTCGCAGTTCACTGCAAACGAGCCCGGGCCCGTCGCGCGATATTGATAAAGGAACCCCAGATTGAATGCGGGCTCTTCCCCGGAGTTCTTCTCAGTTGAGGAATCCAGAGGGGGCTTTTCAGCGGGTCCGCTGTCGCTGGCGTTCTCTTCCTTCCATTCCGACCGGACCTGGCTGATCGCCGCCGGTGATGCCAGCCCGGACGCATCGTGCCCCGCTGCCACGGCTGAAAGCAGCGCATCCAGCCACGCTACTTGCGGATTGAGGAAGCGGTGTCCAAGGTCTTTCACCTTGTCCGGGGCTAGGTGAATCCGCCATTCGCCGCGCGGTTCCTGAGCTGCTCCGAATGCAAAGAAAGAGGAGGTTATTTCGGTTGTTGGAAGGGTCAGCATGCCGTTCTTCAACTCCGGGCTCCGCTTGTCGTCGATGTAGTCCTGGTACGCGCAAGCCAGCAGGTTCGCAGCCTCTTTACTGTCCCATTGCCAAAGGCTCAAATGGTGGAGCAGAGTGCTGCCGTTGGTTGCCTCAAACGCATCCACAGCAAAGCGAAGCTCGCCATTGCGGGCGGCAGGCAAGGTTATCACCCGGTCGGCGATGAGCGGTCCGTTGTAGTAAGCGCCGCATCCCAGGTAGGCCCAGTGTCCTACCTCGTCCCTCGTCTCGAAGTGCTGCTCCGCAACCGGCTTTACGCTCCACAGCGGCCGCAAATGCCCTGTAGCATCCCTAGCCACCACTAGAAAGGTTCCCGCCCCGCAAGCACCCTGCGTTTCGTAATAGGCGGCGGCCACAACATAGACGCCCTTTCCGATAGGCGTGGCAAATCCGCCCAATGCGTAGGACTCCGGCTTTTTGGGGTCGTATATCCCAGAGCCGTCTGGTGACGGCGACAGTTGCTCAAATAGTTTCCCCATCGCTTTGCTGGTTGCGCCGGGATGTTCATCGAGCCACGCTGCGGCCCAGTCGCCCGCCAGTTGCCAGCCCTCGTTCAGCAACGGCGGCATTCGTTTGTCGTCAAGTTGTGGAGGCTTGCCATCGGGCCCCGGCGCATTCATTCGGTCGATTACGCGCTGGTGGGCATTCTTCAATTGCTGCAATTGTCGCGGCAATTGTGCGGCGTCAAGTTGGCTCGCGATACCAAGCGAGCAGGCTACCAGTGCGATAAGGATGAATTTCGCATGACTGCCAAGGCGAATTCCAGGCATGTTACAGTCCTCGCTTCTATAGTTCCAGGTGAAAAGCGAATGGACGGTATCGCGAAGGCTATTATGCCAGAATCCGAAATTAATTTCAGTGACTCGCTATCAGCTCTGGTTTACCACGCGAGCAACTCGTCTCCCGAAGTCGGCGACAAAAACGTCACCGGAGCCGCGGCGGGACGGGTTGACTCGCCAAAGCACTGGATTGTCTCAGGCCCCTCCTGTTTGGCGCGCACCAGGGCCTCTTCGGCTTCGCGCAAGACAATCACCGGCGAGCGGCCCTGGCTCGACGAGATTCCAAAACATACCGAGAGGCGGATTGCTTCGCCGGCAACGCGGAATGGCTGACTGAAAACCTCGAGCCGCAGCCGCTCGGCCAGCATCACCGCATTGGCAACGCCGCAGCCGGGCAGGGCAATCAGGAACTCATCCATCCCCGGCCGGCCCAGCAGGTCGTAGCTGCGCAGCAGCCGGTTGGTGCGCGACACGATCTGGCAGAGCAGTTCATCGCAGGTGTCCACGCCCAGGCGCGAGTTCCAGTGGCCGAAGTCATCCACATCGAAAAGCACCAGGCACATGGCGCCGTTCTGGCGCTGCACGCGGTCAGTCTCGCGAAACAGCATGGCCAGCATGGCCTCACGGTTGTACACGCCGGTGAGCCGGTCGAGCTGCGCGTTCATCACCACCGACTCACGCAGGCTCTCGGCCTCTCTCCTGGCGTGGTGCGAGCGCAGCGCCTGGTTCAGCCGGAACTGCAACCACGAACCGTGGGCGCGGCGGGGAATAAGATCGTCGACCATGCCATCGGCCACGCGGTCAATCCACGTTTGCGTCATGACATCTGAGATGAGCACAATCGGATACCGCTGTCCCTCTGAAGAGGCGCGCGCCGGCCAGCAGCCGTTCGATCGGCATGCCGGGCAGATCCACGTCGAGCAGAACCAGGTCGGGCGGCTTAGGCGTCATCATGGCTGCCAGTGCGGCTGGCGCGGTCATTACCACCTGCACCTGGGCGCCCATGCTCAACAGCACGGGCTCGGTTTTATTCAGGAATTCGGGTTCGGGCGAGGCAAGCAGGAAGACGGGCGACTTTTCAGCCAGCATGTTGAGGTTTTCTCCTCTGGTTGGCTGAATCGGCGGGGATTAGAAAAAACTTAAGCCGCTTCGAGAGA
This sequence comes from uncultured Acidobacteriaceae bacterium, assembly GCA_963808695.1. GTDB lineage: Bacteria > Acidobacteriota > Terriglobia > Terriglobales > Acidobacteriaceae > Telmatobacter. Next base: position 326,581 of record CAWEHF010000014.1, on the reverse strand, counting down.
ATTGCAGTTTTCTCTCATGACTTTCGCGCACACGGCGTGGGTACCGTAGGAACACCGCCCGCATTCACGCGCCCGCAAGTGCTCAAAATTGCGACACTCAGACAGAAAGCGCCGCGGGAGCGGCGCTCCTTTTCTGCCGCAGCCAGACCTCAATCCACAAAGTCAACCTGCGGAGCGATGGGAATGATGCCCCGCTCGTGCCCCATGTCGAGCAGCTTGCGGATGGCTTCGCGGCCGTCGGCTCCGTAGTCGAGGGTGCGCTCGTTCACATACATGCTCACGAATCGGCTGGCCAGGTTCGTGTCAAGGTCGCGGGCGAACTGCATTGCGTATTCGAGGGCCTGATCGCGGTGGTCGAGCGCGTGCTGGATTGAGTCGCGCAGAGCCTTGGAGATAATCTTGTGCGACTCGGCTCCGAGCGACCGCCGGATGGCGTTGCCGCCCAGCGGAAGCACCAGTCCCGTGGTTTCGCGCCACCAGATGCCGAGATCGATGACCTTGTAAAGACCGCTGGTGGAATAGGTGAGCTGTCCCTCGTGGATGATGAGGCCAGCATCGTATTCCCCGGCGAGAATCGAGGGAATGATCTTATCGAAAGGGACGGTCTCGGTCCTTATCTCAGGATTGAAAATCTTAAGCGCCAGATACGCGGTGGTAAGCGTGCCCGGCACGGCGACCTTGATGCGGCCCAGATCGGCGGGTGTCAAGGGGCTGCGCGACACCACCATGGGCCCGTAGCCCTCGCCCACGCTGCCGCCGCATCCCATGAGCGTGTAGTTTTGCTGCAGGTGGGGGTAGGCGTGGAAGCTGATGGCCGTAACGTCGTAAAAGGCCTCCTGCTCGGCGCGGCGATTCAGCGATTCAATGTCGCAAAGCGTGTGGGTAAAACGATAGCCCGGCACGCGGATCTTGTTGGTGGCCAGGCCATAGAACATGAAGGCGTCATCGGAATCGGGACTATGGGCGATGGAGATTTCAAGCACGCCATCGGCGGCGGGGGATTGAGTCAGTGGGGTGCTCACAGGCAAAAGGTCCTTTCAAGTTAAAAGCGCAATAATTAGCCAGAAAAATTTGATTCGTTCAGGCCGCGCGGCGGCGCAGACGGGCAGCGCCGGATGCTGCGGCCGCGGCAGCGGCAATCTTGAGCGCATCGCCGGCCAGGAACGGAAGCACGGCGAGCGCGGTTGCCTGCATGACCGCGATGTGAGTAAGGGCAGCGAGCCAAAGCGCGCCGCAGGTCAAAATCAAAAGGTCGCCGATCGCCGCACATGCGAATGCCGAAACATATCCCCGGCCGGTGCGGCGATAGAGGAACGAGATGAGCGCCGCGCCCAGGGGATAAACCAGCAGATATCCGCCCGTGGGCCCAAAGAGATGCGCCAGACCGCCGGATGCGGGGCTGGGCGCGAAGACCGGCAGGCCTGCAGCGCCTTCGGCCAGGTACGCGGCAAAGGTGGCCGCGGCCATCCGCGGACTGAGCATGAGCCCAAGCACCAGCACGGCAAAGGGCGCCAGCGAAAGCGGAACCGGCGTAAAGAACAACGGCAGCGAGAGATGCGCGCAGAGGGCGGCAAAGGCGCTCCCGGCAAGCACAATTCCTGAGCCGCGCAACCACGCTGGGGTCTTGGCCAATGCGGCAGTCGGGGAAACGAGCGTTACCGTCGTCTCTTTACTCATCAGGACCTCGCCAGGAACGATTGGGATGGGTCTAACTGCGCAGGGAACTTGCTCTGCTGCGGGTCTTACAATTCAATTTTGGTCTCGTGCGCCGACTCACCCGCTGGCGGGCTCTGCTGCTCTAACCGGCTGCGATGCAGCCAAATATGACGCGCCATTCCCGCGGCCGCAAGAAGCAGCGCAGCCAGCGACGCCAACAGGGCAATCATTAACCAGCGCATACGGAACGAACTCCCCAAGAATAACAGAGCGCCCAGGAAAGATCTTCCCCCATCGCGGCTGCGGGTGCGGCTATCCGGCCGTGCCGGGCCCGATGCCGGCAGGGATCTTCACCGAGGCGTGCAGCCACTCGAGATAGGCGTGGCTGCCTGACTCAACCTCGAGAACCAGGAACTCAGGCGTCTGGTAGGCGTGCAACTCGTGCAGGCGAACTTCAAGAGCGGGCAGCTTGTCGGCCGCCGTTTTGATCAGCAACAACGTCTCGGTCGACGACTCGACCTCGCCCTGCCAGCGGTAGATGGACCGCACCGCGGGGATCAGCGTGGCGCAGGCGGCCAGGCGCTCATCCACGAGGGCGCGGGCCAGGCTGGCCGCTTCATCGGGGCCCGGGGCGGTGGTGAGAACGATGCGTGCTGACGGGATGGGGTCGGACATGGCTGGCTCTCAGTTGCGGGACGGTGCTTGAACCAATGTATTCCTCCCAAGGGAATTCGGCACTGCCGGAACGGGAATATTTAAATCGGACATTACCAATAGCGTGGCCAGGATCGCTTGCCGATCCCGCCCCGCTGTTGCAGTATTGAAGGTTGCGGCCCGGGCGATCGGGACCGCATGGAGAAGACGATGGCAGTCATCGAGTTTGGCACTTCAGGCTGGCGCGCAATTGTGGCCGACGAATTTACCGTGGCCAACATCCGGCTTGCCGTTGCAGGCATTGCAGCTTACGTGAAGACCCTGCCCGGACCGCACCGCGTGCTGGTGGGCCGCGATCCGCGTTTCCTGGGTGAGAGCTTTGTGGCCGAGGCAGCCGCGGTGCTGGCCGGCGCGGGCATCGCGCCTATTGTCATTCCCGAGGCCGCGCCCACGCCTGCCATCGCCTACTCCGTGCGCACGCTCAAAACCCACGGCTCCATCAACTTCACGGCATCGCACAATCCGCCGGAGTACAACGGCATCAAATACTCCACGCCCGACGGCGCGCCCGCTCTGCCCGAAGTGACGGAGCAGATTGAAGCCGCCGTTGCGGCTCTGCAATCCTCCGGCGCGGCGATTCCCAAATCCGCGCCGCCGGCAGAAGGATTTGAGACTGCCGACGTCAAGCCGGCCTTTCTCAAGCGCCTGGCCGAGCTTGTCGATCTGAAGGCCATTGCCAGGTCGGGCATCAAGGTTGTGTACGATCCCTTCTGGGGCGCGGGGCGCGGATACCCGTCAGACCTGTTGCGCGAAGCCGGTGTTGTAGTTGAAACGGTGCACGATTACCGCGACGTGCTCTTCGGCGGCCACGCACCGGAACCCGACGATCGTTTGCTGGGCGACGCAAAGAAGAAGATGAAGGAGATTGGCGCGGCCCTGGGCATCGCCACCGACGGCGACGCCGACCGATTCGGCATCGTGGATGGCGACGGCACGTTCATCCAGGCCAACTACGTCATCGCGCTCCTGTTCGACTACCTGGTTGAAACGCGCGGCTGGCGCAACGGCGTGGCCAAGAGCGTGGCCACCACCAATCTTGTCAACGCGCTTGCCGAGTTCCACAAAGTGCCGCTCTACGAAACGCCAGTCGGCTTCAAGTACATCGGCGAGCTCATCAATGAAGACAAGATCGCCATCGGCGGCGAGGAGTCGGCGGGACTGACCATTCGCGGCCACGTGCCGGAGAAGGATGGCGTCATCGCCGGCCTGCTGGTGGCAGAGATGGTGGCCACGCGCGGCAAGAGCCTGGGCGCGCAACTCAAAGAGCTGTTTGCCAAGGTTGGTTCCTATTACCCGGTTCGCGAGAACTTCCACTTGACCGCAGATCAGAAAGCCGCGTTCACTGAGAAGTTGAAGTCCGATCCGGCGGAGCTGGGCGGGCGCAAGGTTGTGAGTGTGGTGCGCACCGACGGCCTCAAGCTGGTTCTGGATGACGGCTCCTGGGTCTGCTACCGGCTGTCGGGCACTGAACCGGTGGTGCGCGCCTATACCGAAGCGCGCGACGAGCAGGACATGGAGGCGCTGAGCAAAGCGGCCGAAAAGTTCGTGCTCTCGTAAGCCGTCAAACTGAGGAACCATGCCAGAAGAGAAGGTCGAAAAGCCCGCTGCCAACGCAGCCGAACCCGAAGAGCCGTTGCGCGAGCGCGCGGCAGACTGGGTGCAGCGCATCTGGCGTCCCGCAGGCACGGGCGTTGCGGTGGTTTTGGCGCTGCTGCTCACCTGGCATGTGATCAACGGCAAGCACGGACTTTCGGTGTGGCACCAGGAGCGCGCCCAAGACAAGATGCTGCAGAAGCAGATCCAGGACCTGCAGATTGAAAACGCCGCCATGAAGGACCAGATTGAGCATCTCAAGTCCGATCCCGACGCCATTGAGCGCGAAGCCCGCGAAAAGCTCCACTATGCCAAGCCCGGCGAAGTGATCTACGCCCTGCCTGCGACGCCGCAACAGCAGCCGGTGACGAGCAAGTAGCAAAGTCAGCAAGCCAGCGAGTCGATGCAAATCCAGCGCAGTGCGAGACCGATGTTGCGTGCCGCCCAGCGGCAAAATTGCAGGGTTGCGATATTGGCATTGCTTGCCGTGGTCTTCGGCTCCGCACATGGGATCCACGCGGCCGCGGGAAGACATCCCCGTGTGGTGCTGCAGAACGGGATCCTCGAAGGAAGCCAGTTCGGTCCGTCGATCGGTTACGCGGCTTTTCTGGCAATTCCGTATGCCGCTCCTCCAGTGGGCAACTTACGCTGGCAGCCCCCGCAGCCACCCGCGAGTTGGCAAGGTGTTCGCTCGGCCGATCAGTACGGACCCGCATGTCCACAGCTCCCCAGCACATGGTTACCGCAGATGCTCGGCCGCAAGCAAATGTCAACCGGCGAGGCTTGCTTGTATCTGAACGTCTGGACACCGAACCTGGGCGGAAGTGCCAGGTTGCCGGTGATGGTGTGGATACACGGAGGCGGAAACGTCGAGGGTTCGCAGGAATGGCCCCCGCTGGGGCCCACGCTCGCAACCCATGGCGTAGTCGTGGTCACGATCAATTACCGCCTGGGCGTGCTTGGCTTCCTGTCACACCCAGCACTCACCGCGGAGTCACCGAATCGCGCATCGGGGAATTACGGCCTGCTCGATCAGATGGCGGCGCTCAAGTGGGTACACCGCAACATCCACCGGTTCGGTGGCGATCCCCAACGTGTGACCGTCTTCGGCGCTTCGTCTGGATCGCTGGATATTTGCGACATGATGGCGTCACCACTTGCCGACGGCCTCTTTCAGCGCGCGATTATGCAGAGTGGCGTATGCGTCGATTCACTCGTGCCACTGCTTCCCGCAACTGAGGCAAACGGCGCGCAATTAGCCGCCGATTTAGGGCTCGGGAATGGTCCCGGCGTTCTCGCGAAACTTAGAGCGGTGCCCGCGGATGAACTTGTGCGCAAAGCCGCACAGGAGAAGGATCTTGACTTGAATCCGGTTATCGACGGATGGGTCCTGAAACAACAGCCTGCCACCGTCTTTTCTCAAGGACAGCAAGTTAATGTGCGCGTCATCGTTGGAAGCAACGCCGAAGAGGTTTCAATCTTCGCCAGCCCATTGGTGGCGGGAAGATCGTTTCACCCCAAGACGTTGGGCGAATACCGCAAATGGCTATCGAACGAGTTCCACAATGATACCGATAAGGTGTTGGCCGCATACCCGGCAGGGAATGACGCTGAGGTTCCAACTGCATTTCTTGCCATGGACACCGATTATGAGTTCGGATTCGGCGCAAATCTGCTGGCTCGCGAGGTGGCTGCCCACGGCCAACGCGCTTATCTTTACATGTTCACAAACGTTGGCGCGGGAGAGTTCGCCCAGCTCGGTGCATTCCACAGTGAGGAGAGCATGTTCCTCAGCGGGAAGTATTGGACAAGCTGGGTGAAGAGTCCCGGGGATGCTCAGCTATCGAACACGATCGTCGGTTACTGGATTCAGTTCGCGAAGACCGGAGACCCTTCGCCTGCACAACTTCCGCCCTGGCCTGCCTACGTACCCGGTGCACCGATGGCGCAGGAATTGGGCTCGCATGTGAAACAGATCCCAGTCCCGCACGCAGCCGGAAAAAGCGTCTTCGAAGAAATCCTGAAATCGCAATTGCAGCCTGTCAAGGCAGAATGACTGCTCAGAACGCTGTGCGGCCATGGGGACGACAGATCGTACGCCAGGCTGTTTGGCTGCGCCGGACGACCGTGGCTTGGGTGGGGATGAGGTCTCCCAGGTCTCAGATGCGAGACCTTTTCAACTGTGCTCATGACGGGTTCTGGGACTCCCGGCATTCGGCATGACGGAAGTCCCACCCCACCCAAGCAAAGCTTGAATCCACCCCACAGACAAAGACCTGTCTGCGGGGACCTCGGGAATGGGGCGCCCGCTGTGGTCTCCCAGGCTAGTTAGGGCCAGCCGCGCCGCTGTCGCTGCTATTCGTAATCCGGTTCCAGTCGACGGGCGGGCTGGAGCCGCCGTCATCAGTTGCGCTTGTGGTCTTTACTTGCACTTCATCGTATTCAAATTGCACATCGGTGTACTGAGCGGGGGTTTCGGTGGTGCCTGTTCTCTCAGCCACAACCGTGAGTGCCTTTATGGCAACCGGCTTGAATTCGAATGTGGTTGTGCTGCCGTCGGGCATTGCCGTGGTGAGCGTGCAGCTTTGCATCACACTGCCATCTATCGCGGGAACAAGCAGCAATGCAAAGGTGCTGAGGGCTGCGTGAACCTCGAGCGGCTGGAAGGTGGCCTTGCCGGCCCCGCCGCCGGCGCCGGTGCCAATGTTGAGGGTCTGGGTCAGGCCAAAGGTGAAGAAGCTGACATTGAACTTGATGTCCCCAGTGTTGGTGGTGCATGAGAGCGAACCGACTGGGACGGCGTTTGCGGCATGGGCGAGGCACAGAGCGGCGAGGGCGGCCAGGCCCGGGAGCGAAGTGAAGGATCTCTTCACGGGGGGACCTCCTGGGTTTTGGGGATAAACGTGAGTTGGCCCGGTACGACGTAGGGAGACTATCAGAACCCGACGAAAGCAAGGCATTTATTTTGTGCGTTGCCTGTTCTGGCACGGCGATGGCCATCTCATGCCGGGGCTCATCGCTTCTCTTCCGCGGGTTTTGTCCTCCCGCCAGTAGCGCCTTGATCCAGCTTGGAGCGCTGGATCCCAACAGCCGGTTTCTTGCCGAAAAGTGCCGAGTAAGTGGCAAAAATGGCTCAAAAATAGGCAGTTGTATTTACTGCTTGATAACCTCATCGAATTTGCAAGTGATTGACTGGCCTTAACTTGCATTGGATTCCGGCTCAGGGTGGGGCTGTTTTTGCGGTAGAGGGGGTGGGTACGTTTTTTGCGTTTGGCGGTGGTTTTGGCCTGGCACTGCAGAACGCCAAGTGCGACCTGCGCCGAGTAAAGAAGTTGGCCGGCGCGGTGAGCAGGAATCGCCTCGATGAGGATTCCGTGGGCGGTACATGCTATGAAGTCGCGGACGTTATCGAGGCTGTCGAGCGCGGGCATGGCGGCGCAGTAGACGGGGGCGGCCTTGCTTGCGGCGGTGGAGCGATTCATGAGGTTGTCGCCACCGTCCTCGAGGTAAATATCGTAGGCGCGCTTCCACGCGGCGCGGCAGCGGCGGATGGCGGCCTTTGAGGAGGAGCTGGCCGGGAGGGGTTCAAGAGTGGGGTTGGGAAGTATAGGTGTGTCTGTGAAGGCCATTTCGAGCGCACCCCGCAGAATGTCCTTTCCTGGCATGAGATTCTCCTTTTCTCATTCCAGTGTGCGCGTTTTGGGGGTAATTCTATGCAAAGGGGTGCCAGCTATTAGCTGTTAGCTTTTAGCTTGGTTGTGGCTGGCTCTCATACAATTTCGAATTCGTGGACCTCTCGACCGAGTGCGCCAGCCAAGGGGCTGTGGTCCTTCGCATTCGAGGTGAGGATAGCGCAATCCTTCGGGCATTGGAGCGCGAAGTACGCATCGCCGAGGCCCCGACAGTATTTATTCCCGAAAATTCTCGCTGGCTTTTTAAGAAGGCGGTTTAATGCTGCACGTCGCCTTTGGTCCTCGTTACGCTCCTGGCCGCGAAGCGCCTTCAAAATTTTGCGTAACTCACCTCGACGCCTCCGAAGGTCGGCAGCGAGGCAGCACTCGTCGGACAGGTCGCACTGGAGCCGAGGGTTGTCAATGTATGCAGTCTCTTCGTTGTAGGTCGGGGCGATCTCGGCGAAACACGATAGCTCGTCGATTACTTCGGTGGTAAGTTTTCTTCGTTCGCGCCATGCAATTTCGATTCTCCGGCGAAGGGATAGTCGAAACGAATCTGCGACGGCCGCTTGCGTTTTTTGCTTGGTGTCCGCATATGACAGGGAGGACCCTAGAAGCATCTCTGCACATAGCTGCAATGCCTCTTCCGCCGATCCCTTAAGGTGCGGGCTCCGGTAAAGATTGTGTATCGCGCCGACCGCCCTGCTGAACGAGCGTGTGTCAACAAGCCGGTTATGCAGCCACACGAAGCCCCTAAGTGGTCCGGATTTCAGTTCCTTAATTGCGTAGACGGGGAGAACGGATCGATTGTACTCGAGAATTTTTGCACGGGCCCTCCTGCGCCTCTCCTTTGTCTTCAGCAGGGCTTCTGTCAGAACCGTTGTGTCAACGAAACAGCCTCTGTCAATCATTTTTCGGATTCGAGGAGGACATCGAAAATAGGCGGCTCAGTATCGAGTTCTGAATCCTCGAGTTGGTCCATAAGCTTCATCGAGGAGTCAAAATGAAGTTTCGGCCGTCTTCGCAACTGGTCCACGACCTCAATGACGGTCGAGAATTGTCGTGCAGTCAGAGGGTCGGATTCTCTCTCTTGGAGAGCCCAAATTAAGGCGTTTATTGTTGCCGCGAAGCCGTCGCCGATCTCGCGAAGCGCAAATAGCTTACGTAAGGTACCGAGGGCGCGCATCATGTTTTCGTCGTATCCGATAAAGTCGGATTTCGCGTCTATCAAGCTGGCTTCACGGACTTGCTCGCGGCATTCCTTCAGGAGCCGCAATGCTTGGATCACCCTTCCGTCCTCAGCTTCGAGGCCCGAGTAAAGTTCGTTTGGGCCTAATACTCTGCCGCCCCGAGGTTGGGAGTCAGTCTGTCGTTCAATGTTGAAAGGGGGCCGGTGGCCGGGGTCCGCCTGAGTCCCGCTCGCCGTAGTCGACGAGTGGGGGCGAAAGGAGTTGATAGGGATTGGCTGCGGTGAAGTCAAATGCTGCTCCAGTGTGAGTGGATCGCTTTTGCGGCCTGGCGCACCCACGTATCGATGTCTAGACTCTCGCGTTCGACAATCCCAATTGTGTAATAGTCCGAATCTAATACGACTACGGTCTCCTTGCGGGTGAGATTCGACGGAAGGAAGGGGAGGCTTTCCCACGGGACCTTGAAGCTTAATTCGCGTTCCTCGACGCGCAGCGCTGTTTGGATTCCCGCGTTCTCGCTCTCATGTCGGGCGCTCTTAACGCAGCCAATCCTTCGGTTCTTCCCATCGAGAACTGCGGTGTTATCGTTCGGCAAGCCTGCGAAGTCGGCGGCTTCTTTCGGACTGTCAAAGGCCTTAACGCGGATCATCCGAAAACCCGCTCTTGTAAATGAATCAAGCTTTATCCTTTCGCAAACGATTTCAGTGAGCAGGCTTGCATTTTTCACTATTTGGTCGAGCGCATCGGGACCGCGACCGAAGACGCGCATCGTAGAAGTCTCCAATGAGAGTTGAAGAGTGTCGGTTTCGAACACCTGTTGCGTCGCTTGGATGGCCGCCGATTTCAAAACAGGATTTGCTGCGATCATTGCTGACCAAATTGACCCGACTCGGTCCCAGAGGAGGTACGCGGGGTTATAGCGGAGTTCGAAGACGCTGTTCTCAAGAGGTAGTTCGTCAATCGATTTCATAAGTCAAAGGGAACCGGATCGCACTGCTGGCGAGGAATCCCTGGCAACGTCAGCCAAGCCGACCTGCACCGAGGATATACGAAATATAGCAGGCGGGCGACGGGGGCACCCGGAATTTGGTCGACGCGCAGGCCTTACAGTGGGTCGCCATTTCCTCTGTGCCGAGGATGAAGAAGCCCCGCCGACGGGGTTTTTGAAGGCGTGGTGAGTCTGGTTCGGGAATCAACGCGCCTTCTCCGCCACCGCCAGCAACGTCTGGAATTGCGGCGCGTCGGGGTCTTTGTCGACGACTGAGGTTTGGATCGCGGTGAATCCGGCTGCGCTCAACATTTGCTCAAGCTCTGACTCGGTGAAGCCAAGCCACTCGTCGGCGTAGAGCTCGCGCGCCTCTTCAAAGCGGTGGCGCACAAGGTCGAGGATGACGATGCGGCCGCCGGGCGAGAGAATGCGCGCCGCCTCTTCAAGCGCGCGGGCCGGGTGCAGGGCGTGGTGCAACGACTGCGAGAAAAAGGCGAGCTCGATCTCGCCCGAACGGATGGGAATCTCTTCCATGTCGCCGATGCGGAACTCGATGTTGGCGACGCCGTTGCGGAGGGCCTGCTCGCGGCCGACCTCGATCATCTTTGCCGAGGAGTCGACGGCGATGACACGAACAGCCCGTTGGGAAAGTAAAAGAGCAGAGCTCCCTTCGCCGGCGCCGAGGTCGGCCACAACCAGCGGCGGCATGAGGCGAAGCAACGCCTCGGCCAGGCTCTTCCAGCTCTTGCCGGGAACGTAATCGCGGCCCAGGCGGCCGGCGACCGAGTCAAAGAAGGCCCGCATCTTGTCCTGGCGTTTTTTGAGCACGCGGCGCAGCTCGGCCTGGTCGGATGCGACTTCGGGGATCTCATTTTCTGAATCGGCAAGGACCTTATCCAAAAGGCTGCCGCCCGCAGGGCCAGTGGGGCCAGGACACAGGCGGTAGAGGTTGTTTTTGCCGGTTCTGCGGTCCTCCACCAGGCCTGCCTGCTTGAGCTGCGAGAGGTGAGTCGAAAGGGTGCTTTGGCCCATGACCAGGATTTCCTGCAGCTCGGCGACCGAAAGCTCCTCGGTGCGCAGCAGAAGCAGGATTCGCAAGCGGTTCGAGTCCGCCACCACGCGGAGAATTTTCACAATGGAGGGCATTGACGGCATGGCCTTGTTCTGGTACACATCAATATATCACGATGGGACGATAAGAGCGGCGGGGTTAGCGGTGCTAGCGGAGTTAGCGGAGCTGGGAAAAGCGAAACCTCCGGTATGGAAGAGTTCCAGAGACACAAACCGAGGAGAGAAGAGATGGCAAGCTCGACGCTGGAAGTGACCGAACTGAAGTACAAAGTGGCTGACATGTCGCTGGCCGACTGGGGCCGCAAGGAGATCACCATCGCCGAGCAGGAGATGCCCGGGCTGATGTCGATCCGCAACAAGTACGCGGCCGAGAAACCGCTGGCCGGTGTGCGGGTGACCGGCTCGCTGCACATGACCATCCAGACGGCGGTGCTGATTGAGACGCTGGTGAGCCTGGGCGCCGAGGTACGCTGGGCGAGCTGCAATATCTTCTCGACGCAGGACCACGCGGCGGCGGCGATTGCCGCTACGGGAGTGCCCGTGTTTGCGTGGAAGGGCGAGTCGTTGGAGGACTACTGGTGGTGTACCTACCAGGCGCTGAATCACAAGGGCGGCAAGGGTCCCGAACTGGTGGTGGACGATGGGGGCGACGTGACGCTGCTCATCCACAAGGGATACCAGCTTGAAGAGGGCGATGGCTGGGTGAACACGCCTTCAGGGAATCATGAGGAGCAGGTGATCAAGGACCTGCTGAAGAATGTGCACGCGGAAGATCCGCAGCACTGGCACAAGGTGGCCAAGGAATGGCGCGGCGTGAGCGAAGAGACCACGACTGGTGTGCACCGGCTCTATCAAATGGTCGAGAAGGGCACGCTGCTGGTTCCCGCAATCAACGTGAACGACTCGGTGACCAAGAGCAAGTTCGACAACCTGTATGGCTGCCGCGAGTCGCTGGCTGATGGAATTAAGCGCGCCACCGACGTGATGGTCGCCGGCAAAGTGGCCGTGATCTGCGGCTACGGCGACGTGGGCAAGGGCTGCGCGCACTCGTTGCGCGGCATGGGCGCGCGCTGCATTGTTACCGAGGTCGACCCCATTAACGCGCTGCAGGCGGCGATGGAAGGCTACGAAGTGACGACGGTTGAAGACACGCTGGGCCGTGGCGACATCTACGTTACGTGCACGGGCAATACCGACATCATCACGCTCGAGCACATGAAGAAGATGAAGGACCAGGCCATTGTGTGCAACATCGGCCACTTCGACAACGAGATCCAGATGGACCGGCTGAACGAGGAAAAGGGCGTAGAAAAGCTGAACATCAAGCCGCAGGTGGATTTCTACACTTTCCCAGCGGGTCCGGATCAAGCCGGGCACGGGATTTTTGTGCTGGCCGAGGGGCGGCTGGTGAACCTGGGCTGCGCGACGGGCCATCCGAGCTTTGTAATGAGCAACAGCTTTGCCAACCAGACGCTGGCGCAGCTCGACCTGTGGAAGAACAAGGACAGCTACGAGGCCAAGGTGTACGTGCTGCCCAAGAAGCTGGACGAGGAGGTGGCGCGGCTGCATCTGGAGAAGATCGGCGTAAAGTTGACCAAGCTCAGCCAGAAGCAGGCGGACTACATCGGCGTGCCGGTGGAAGGGCCGTACAAGGCGGAGTTTTACAGGTACTAAAAGGCAGGGAACGAGCGGCCGAGGGAAAAAGGGAACAAGAAATCTCCTCGGTCCGTCGTTCCGCATTCTGCTTGTTCCCTCGGTCCCTTGTTCCCTTAGTCACTTTCTATGCCGCCTCTCTCACTATCGTTCGAGTTGTTTCCGCCGCGGTCGCCGGAGGCGGCGGGCAAGCTGCCTGGTGTGCTGAGCCAGTTGGCGGCTTTGCGGCCGGACTATTTCTCGGTGACTCACGGCGCGGGTGGCTCCGACCAGGAAGGCACCTACGAGACGCTGCTGACGGTGGTGGAGCACACCGGCATTGAAGTTGCGCCGCACCTCACCTGCGTGGGCTCGACGCGGGCGCATGTGGCGGCGCAGCTCGATCGCTATCGGGCGAGCGGGGTGAAGCGCATTGTGGCGCTGCGCGGCGACCTGCCGGCCACGGCCATGAGCCCGGCCGCGCCGGGCGAGTTCCACTACGCGAGCGAGTTGGTCAGCTTCATTCGCCAGACGCACGGCGACTGGTTCAAGATCGAGGTGGCGGCGTACCCCGAGATGCATCCGCAGGCGACGAGCCCGGGCGCGGACTTTGATAATTTCTGCCGCAAGGTTGAGGCGGGCGCGGACGCTGCGCTGACGCAGCTCTTCTACAACGCCGATGCCTACTTCGACTTTATGGAGCGCTGCCAGAAGGCCGGCATCACCATTCCCATCGTGCCGGGCATCATGCCCATCACCAGCTTCGCCGGCATCACGCGCTTTACCGGCGGCTGCGGCGCCGACCTGCCGCGCTGGGTCCGCCTGCGGCTTGAAGAACTGCAATTCGACAAGGCCGGTTTGCACGACTTCGGCCTCGCCGTGGTGACGCGCCTGTGCGAAACGCTGCTCAGGAGCGGTGCGCCGGGACTGCACTTCTACACCATCAACCAGGCCGAGCCCACGCTGCGGTTGTGGAAGGCGCTGGCGCTCGAAGCGCATGCGTAGAACCCGCTCGTCCTGAGCGGTGGGCGCGCCGCGCGGCAGGCCGCGTCCCTTCGTATTGTGCTAGATCGAGGGTGGGTGAGTGTGTCACGATGCGGTTAAGAGTCAATTGCACTCAACTGGAGGCCGCAAATGCATCACTGGCTATCCCTGTTCTCGTCGTATTCCAGCGTGGCCGGATTCATGATCGGACTGCCGATTGTGTTCGCCACCTACTACCAGTCGTTCAAGACGCGGCAGGAGGCGCGCAGAGAACGCGAAGGCAAGCTGCACAGCAGGAACTGCCTTGAATTCATGACGTTCGATGGAACCTGCGTCAACCTGGTGCCGCTGGAGACGCTGCACTCGCTGCCGCAGGAGGGCGACGTGATTCTGCTGCCCGGCGGAGGCATGGGCGGCAGCGGGGAGTTTTTGCCGGGCGCATACCTGGTGGAGTCGGTCGAGCACATTTACACGCCGGTGACGTGGAGGAGCACGCGTCCGCTGGAGGCGCGGCTGACCAAGGCGGTGGCGAGGGTGACCAGCCTGAATCCGCCAATTGCGGCGTGAATGAGAGTGTAGCGGCCGGATTCAGACCAGGTGTATGCTCTCTTCGTGGGCGCCTCAAAGATCTTCGAGCTGTCTCTCGAAATCGCAGTGGGGCTGCTTTGCATGGCGGCTGGCCTGGGCTTGCTTGGATGGGCAATCAAGCTCGCTGCCCAAGACGCGGAGCGCAGAGGCAAGTCGCCGGTGCTGGTTTCGATTGCGTGCGTTCTGTTCTTTCCCTGGGGACTGGTGGCGTGGATCCTGTTCCGCCCCGACCCGATCGACAAGGGTAAAGACGGATTTGAGCTTGAGAATTACCGCGTGCAGTAAGGCGGGCCGATTGCGCCGGCCGCTCATCGAACCACTCCTCGCATCTGGCGGTTCTTCTCGTTTGACGCTTTGAAGATCCTCCGCCACTGCCGCCACAACCCGTTGTGCATCAGGCGGGTTTGTTCGGTTTTGAGTGCCTGGTAGGAACGCTCGACGTAGACATCGAACTCGGGCGGCCAGCCGATCATTGAACGCCGCTCGGCCAAGTCACCTTCGGCCCACTTCTGCAGCAGCGCCTTATAACCCACCACGTGAGTTACAAAGTCGAGCAGGCACTCGGGCATCTCTTCCTCGACGATCAGATGCGCATTCTCTATGATGATCTTCTCGCGCACGTCGTTCAGAGGCATGAAGATGGTGGTCATCCACAGCACCCACTCCTTCAGGTCCTCGTCGCGGATGGGATGGCAGGCGGTTTTGCCCTGCTTGGCGAGCAGCGCCTTGTAGGCGATGTTGCCGGCTACGGTGGCCACGTAGAGCGGACCGTAAAACTCGTTCAGGCGTTGGTTCACCAGCTTGAGCCGGTCGGCGCGGCGGGCCATCCAGTGCGTGAACATGAAGGTGACCAGGTAGCCGGCGAAGGCCAGCACCACGGTGAGCACGATTCCGCTTTGCAGCGAATTGGGGAGGGCGATCGACGTTGGGTCCATGCGCGGATTGCCTCGCAGAAATCGGTGACGGAGCAAAGTATACGCGGGTCAACGGACGCCGGTCCGTGATTGGGGCAACTTCCCGAAGACATGTCCCGGAACCGAATCTTCATTCCGTACGGGGAAGCTGCTACCCCACCCTAGCGACAAAAACAAAGGCGTCGCGAGGATGGGGCACCCGGACGATCGTTCCAACACCCGGATGATCGTTCAAAATTGCTACCTGGGTTTGAGGACGGGAACGAGCTTTGCGCTTTTGGGCACCACTTTTATCTCGAAGAGTTTTGGCCACAGCTTGCCGGTGACGAAGAGCCGGTCGTGGGCCGCGTCCCAGGCAATGCCGTTCAGCACCGCGTCGGGATCGGTGCGCTCGGCTGGGCTGAGAATGCCGGTCAAATCGATCCAGCCGAGCACCGCGCCGGTTGCAGGCGAGATGCGCGCAATCCGGTCGGAATACCAGATGTTCGCGTAGATCTCGCCGTGAATGTACTCGAGCTCGTTGAGCTTGTCGACGGGCTTGCCGTGGTCCTTCACGGTGATTTCGCGCCGCTCGTGAAAGGTGTCGGGATCGAGGAAGCGGAGGGTCGAGCTGCCGTCGCTGAGGATCAGCGATTTGCCGTCTTCCGTGAGCCCCCAGCCCTCCCACGGGCAGGGGATGGTGCGAAGCTGGCGGAAGCTGAAGCGGTCGTAGACGAAGGCAACGTGATTCTGCCAGGTGAGCTGCACCAGCGTGCTGCCCCACGGCGCGAGGCCCTCGCCGAAGTATTGCTGGGGCAGGTCGACGCGCTGCTGGACCTGGCCGGTTTCGAGGTCGACCATGCGCAGCGAGGAACGGCCGTTGAGGCCCGTACTCTCGTAGAGATGACCGTCGATGTACACCAGCCCCTGCGTGAATGCCTGGGGATCGTGCGGGAAGGCATGGACCACGCGATAGCCGTCGGCGGCGTGGGCCCGGCCGGCAGCGGCCACCGCCAGGCTTAGCGCGAGAAACGCGGTGCCTAGACGCGGCCAAACCCCCACAGGATCGCGAAGGTTCATCGGCCGCCGTAGAACTGGCCGAAGTGGCGCGCAAGGTTCATTGACATGACCAGTGCGCCCGCCAGGGCCATGGCGACATGCACCCAGTTGCGGATGTCGAAGTCAACGAGGCGGAAGAGCAGCAGCCAAGCGATGAAGAGATTGATAAATCCCCACACCACGTTGATGGATGAGGGTGAGACGCCCCTGCCGGGAGGCTTGGCAAAGGGGGTTTGAAAAGCGCGGCCCGAGATGCCGTTGACCATATGCGGCACCGCGTTAGCGAGGAAGGCCCCGCCAAGGAAGAGTGCAACGAGAGAGTACCAATGCATCGAAACCGTCCATGGGGGCGCATCGAGGCCCGCACAAGGAATTCTAGCTTAGCTGGTGCCGAGGTAAACGAAGCGGGCCAGGAAGAGCGCGGCAAGGATGTAGAGCAGCCAATCCTGCCTGCGGGCCTTGCCAGCCGCCAGATGCAGCACCGCCCAGGCGATGATTCCGAATCCCAGCCCGTTGGCAATGGAGTAGGTGAAGGGAATCATGACGAGGGTAAGGAAGGCGGGCACGGCGACCAGCGGATCGTGCCAGTGAATTTCAGTGATGGCGGCCAGCATCATGGAGCCCACCAGGATGAGCGCGGGCGCGGTTGCCGCCGAGGGCACGATGCCGATAAAGGGAGCGGCGCCGATGCTGGCCAGAAAGAGGAGGCCGGTGACGATGGCGGTGATTCCCGACCGGCCGCCTGCGGCTACGCCGGCTGTCGATTCCACGTAGCTGGTGACTGTCGAGGTGCCGACCAGCGAACCGAAGACGGTGGACGTGGCGTCGGCGAAGAGGATTCGATTGAGGCGCGGGATGGAATGGTCGGGGGCGATGAGGCCGGCGCGCTTGGTGACGGCCACCAGGGTTCCCAGATTGTCGAAGAGGTCGACGAAGAAGAAGACGAAGATGATTTCGAGCAGACCCTTGCTGATGGCCGCCCCGATATTCAGCTTGAATGCGGTTTGCGCGAGGGCGCCGAAGCCAAAGGCAGCGTGCGTCCAGCGCACCAGCCCCAGGGGCCAGGCAAGGGCGGTCACGGTGAGAACGCCGATAAGGATGGAGCCCTTCACCTTGCGGATTTCGAGGGCGACCATGAGGATGAGGCCGAAGAGCGAGAGATACGAGGTGGGGTTGCGGATATTGCCCAGGCCAACCAGCGTGTTGGGGTCGCGGACGACGAGCCCGGCGTGCTGGAAGCCGATGAACGCGATAAACAGGCCGATGCCGCTGGCTACGGCGGCGTAAAGCTGGTGGGGAATGGCGTGCAGAATCATCTGACGGATGCCGGCCGCGGTGAGCGCAAGGAAGATGACGCCGGAAAGAAACACCGCGCCGAGGGCCGTCTGCCACGGCACGTGCATCTTGATGCAGACGGTGTAGGTAAAATAGGCGTTCAAGCCCATGCCCGGCGCCAGCGCGATGGGGTAGCGGGCAATGACGCCCATCAAAATGGAGCCGAAGGCGGCCGAGAGGCAGGTCGCCGCGGTGACTGCAGGCAACGGTACGCCTGCGTCGGCAAGGATGGCCGGGTTGACCAGCACGATGTAGGCCATCGTGAGGTAGGTGGTGACGCCGGCCAGGATTTCGGTGCGCCAATTGGTGCCGAGATGAGCAAATTCGAAGTACGCTTCGAGTCGCTTGAGCATAGACGGGTAAGTGTTAGGAAACCACATCGCGCCCGGGATACAAAGCGATTTATCGCCTGACGTTCCACTTTGCGGGCTGTCCGGTTATGGACAGTGAATCCCAAATATGGACAAAAGGCATCTGTCCGCGCCTGTTTTCGTCTCCATAAGCGCCTTTTAGAATGAAGAGCTTCGTCGGCGCAGCCGTTCGGTTGCCAAGATGCAGGATGCTATGCAACCCGCATTCCGCCCGGAGGTTCACACATGGGGACCTTGATTCAGGATCTTCGCTTCGCCATTCGCCAGCTAGGAAAGGCGCCGAGCTTCGCTATTGCCACGGTGTTAACCCTCGCCCTGGGCATCGGAGCAAACACCGCGGTATTCAGCCTGGTCAATTCGCTGCTGCTCAAGCCGCTGCCGGTTCCTCACGCTGAGCAGATCGCCACGCTGGCTCCCCGCATCGGCCACGGCCCGCTGGGGCAGGCCTTCAGCTGGAACGAATACAAGGAGATTCGCAAAGAGAGCTCGAACGTCTTCAGCGATGTATTCGCCTACGGGCTGAACATTGACGGCCTGGCGGCGCCGGGGCAGCAGCCCGACCGGATTATGACGGCGTTTGTGAGCGGCAACTTTTTTGACGGGCTGGAATTGAAGCCCGCGGCGGGCCGGCTGTTCTTGAGCAGCGAGGGCGAAGTGCTGGGCCAGGATGCGGAAGTGGTTCTGGGCTACGACTACTGGAAGCAGAAATTCAGCGGCGATCCGGGTGTGGTGGGGCGCGCGGTAACGCTGGATGGCCACGCGTTTACGGTGATTGGCGTAGCGCCGCAGGGATTCAACGGCATGCAGAGTTTTCTCTCTGTGGCCGCCTATATGCCCCTGTCGGAGGTTGGCGTCAGCGGCACCCCGGATAGCGTAGTGGAAGATTGGCAGACGCGAATCGTGAACGTGTTTGGCCGGCTCAGGCCGGGCGAGGGAATGAAGCAGGCGAATGCGACGTTGGGCGTGGTTGCGCAGAACCTGATCCGCATGCATCCCGATCTTGAAAAGCAGATAGCGATTGAGGCTTATCCCGAGCCGCAACTGCGCCTCAACACAGGCGATCCAAACGCCATGCTCATCATTGCCGGGCTGTTCCTGGCAATGGCTGCGATGGTGCTGGTGCTGGCCTGCGTGAATGTGGCCAACCTGGTGCTGGTGCGCGCCTCGGCACGGGAACGCGAACTGGCCATCCGCACGGCGCTGGGCGCGCGGCGCTCGAGACTGATGCGGCAGCTGATTACCGAGAGCGTGCTGCTGGCGCTGATGGGCGGGGTATTGGGCGTGGTGCTGGGCATGACGGCCAGCGGAGCGCTCAGCCATCTCGATCTGCACGCCGACCTGCCGGTCAGGTTCGTGTTCGACTTCGATTGGCGCATCTTCTCCTACTCGTTCGCCATCGCGCTGGTGGCCGGAGTGGCAGTGGGAGTGGCGCCCGGGGTGCGCATGGCCAAGGCCAATGTGAACGCCGTTCTGCATGAAGGCAGCCGCGGCGTTGCCCGCGGCCGCACCTGGTTCCGCGACGGACTTGTGGTTCTGCAGATTGCCGGTTCACTGGTGCTGCTGGTGGTGGCGGCGCTGTTTGTGCGCAGCCTTACCGCCATGCAGACCATGGACTTTGGATTCCGGCCCGACCACGTGTTGAATTTCGTGATCGATTCGAACGAGATCGGGATGAGCGACTCGGAGTCCCGCGTTTTTGCCGCTAATCTTACCGACCGCCTGCGCCAGATGCCGGGCGTTGAAGCCGTGAGCCACGCCAGCGCGGTTCCCTTCTCTTACTTAGGCCAGATCGGCGATCAGCTGACCATCGACGGGGCTGTTCCGCCGGCAAATCCCGCCGATTGGAGCGCGAACTTCAACGTTATCTCGCCGCATTACTTCAACGTGATGGGCATAACTTTGGCACGCGGCCGTACGTTTACCGATGCTGACAACGAGCAGGCCAAGGCGGTGGCCATTGTCAGCGAGAGCACGGCACGAAAGTTCTGGCCAAAACAGGATGCGATCGGGCGCACCTTCCGCATGGCGCTGGTGAAAGGCCGCGTGGTTGAGGTGGTTGGGGTGGCGCGCGACGCGGAGTTCCAGATCTTCGGCGGAGGCAAGTCGCAACCCTTCTTTTACATTCCCTACGCGCAGCTCTCAAAGGGTTTCACCTTGATGACCTTCCAGCTGAGGTCGAACCACGATCTGCCGTCGCTGATTCCCACAGTTGAAAAGACCGTGCACGACCTGGCTCCTGCGCTTCCGGTCTTCCAGGTGCAGACCATGCGGCAAGCGCTCTACACCATGAACGGACTTTTGCTCTTCCAGATCGGCGCCTCGCTGGCCACCATGATGGGACTGCTGGGGCTGACGCTGGCGGTGATCGGCCTCTACGGCGTGGTCTCGTACGCAGTCAGTTGCCGGGTGCGTGAGATCGGCCTGCGCGTGGCTCTGGGAGCAAGCCGGAGCTCAGTGTTCCGCATGATCTACCGGCAGTCGGTCATCATCATTGCCTGCGGCCTGGGCGGAGGCCTGGCCCTGGCTCTGCTGATAGCGCGAGCTGTGGGCAGTTTTGTTGTGGTGAGCGTATGGGATCCCTTCACCTACGCAGGCGTTGCCATGGTTCTCGCGGTGGCCGCACTCGCCTCATGCTATCCGCCAGCCCAGCACGCCATGGCTGTCGATCCCATTACCGCGCTGCGCGAAGACTGACGCGGCTCACTTTGCAAGTAGGCTGAACAGCGGCCTCTCCCGACTCCTGAGAGGCCGCTGTTTTTGAGATCGCAGGTTCTACTTGTCGTAGGGATGCGGATTGGCGCCCACCAGGCTGGGCTGAATCTGGCCATAGACGTCGTCGCTCACGTTCCGCACCTGCTCCACCACGTGCTTCAACAATGTGGCGTCGGCCAACCGCAGCGAAGTGTCGGTGCGTACCTCAAGATCGCCGTCGGCGTCGTAGGCAATCTTCACCTGGTCCATCTCGTGATTCTGCTTGAGCAGGTTGCTCATAAAGTCTGTGGTCACCGGCATGTACTGCTTCTCGACCACGGTCACAAAGACAATCAGGTCGCTGTCGGCATCGCCGCCGATGGCCAGCACCACCTTGATGTTGGTCATGTGCGTGCCGGTCAGGTTGATCTTCCACACGGTGTTGGAGCGCGTGGCTTGAAAGCTGTAACCGCATTCGGTCATGAGCCGGACCATCTTGGCAATGCCGTCCGCATTTGCCGGTGACTGGTCCTGCGCGTAGGCCACAACCGGAATGGCGGGAATGAGCAGAACAACGGCGAGGAAACAAGCGCGGAGCATTGAACGGCGGACAAACCTCTTCATGGCACTCCTCCGGAACCGAATATACGGATGGCGAAGTATACCCCGGGCTGGAGATGGTGCGCAAAGATCATGGCCGCACCCGGCCGGAATGCCGGAGCATGCCGTGGGGCGGGGCGGCGTAAGGAGAGTGGCTATTCCTCGCGCAGCAGGACGATGGGATTGATCGACAGGGCGCGCTGCGCCGGAATCCAGGTGGCGAAAAGGCCCAGCAACGCCATGGCCAGCACGACGCCGGCCAGCACCAGCGGGTCGCGCGGTGTTGCCTGGTACACGATGTAAGCCAGCACTCGGGTGGCCAGAATTCCAAGCAGCAATCCTGCCGCCGAACCAAGCGCCAGCAGTCTCAATGGCCGTCCTAAAGCTGCCTGTAACACTTCCTTGCGCTGCGCGCCGAGAGCCATGCGAATTCCCAGTTCCTTGATCCGCTTACTTACCGAGTAGGCCGCCATGCCAAAGATGCCGGTGAGCGAGAGCATGGCGCCCATCATGCCCAATACGCCAAGCGCCACCGTAGCCACGTGCGAGGGGAACAGGGCGATGTCCAATCCCTGTGTCCATGTTTGGGTAGTGAGAGGCAGGCTGGGGTCGAGGCCGTGCACGGTTCTTCGGATCTCAGTCGCCAGCTCGAGCGGATCGCGTTCCGAGCGCACCACCATGGCAATATCGCTGACGGGTGATTGCAGGAACGGTAAAAACATCGCCGGCCGCGGATCTTCGGTCAACTGATAATATTTTCCGTCCTGCGCGACGCCCACCACCTGGACGCGCGTTCCATCTTCGGTCTTGTAGTATTTGCCGATGGCGTTGGTGACCGAGCCGAAGATTTTGCGCGCAAACAACGCGTTCACCACGGCCACGCGCGTCGAGTTTTTGTCGTCCTGCCAAGTAAAGCTCCGGCCGGCCAATAGAGAGGTTCCGGCGGCACTGAAGTAGTAGGGAGATATCTTGAACTGCTGAGAATTGGCGGCGGCATTCGCCGTTCTCAGGTCGGTCGTCTGCTCGGTGAAGACATCTTCGGTCGCACCGCCTCCGCCCAGGGGGATTTGACTGATGAGTCCCACGCTTTTTACGCCTGGCAGCGCCTGAAGAGATTCGATCATGCGCCTTTCCATTGCCGGTATCCGGTCGCCGGTGTAGCCGGCCATGCCGAGGTTTGAGCCGGCCAGTAACGCGTTCTTTGGTTCAAACCCGAAGTTGCTGTGCGTGGAGCGCGCCAGGCCGCGCACGGCAACCAGCGAGGAAGTGACCAGCACGCCGCAGATGGCAATCTGCACCACGAGCAACAGATCTCGGAGAGTCATCCGCCGCGCGGTGTTGCCGGCAAGGACGCTGTTGGAGCCGGCCTTAACAACCTCGTATGGATTGGTGCGGAGAATCTGCCTGACCGGCACTGCTCCAAAGAGGAATCCGCTGACCAAGGCCAACAAGAACGCGACCAGGTAAACCTTTGCGTCGGCGTACACCGGAACGTGCATGGGATATTGGGGAATGGGATGCCACACGCTCAACGCGCGCAGCAGCGCGACACTCCCCTCAAGACCCAAAGCGCCGCCGAGCAGCGAGATGAGCAGGGCCTCGGTAAGCACGCTGCGCAGAATGCGCTTGCGGGTCGATCCCAGCGCTAGGCGCAGAGCCACTTCGCGGGAACGATCGGCGGCGCGCGCGGCAAACAGGCTGCCCAGGTTGGCGCACGCGGCCAGCAGAATGAGCCCTGCAAGCAGCATCATTCCCGTCAGGAATGCCTTCACCCCCGGCCCGAGCATGTCGCCCACCAAGCTGGGACGCGCCAGTGAGTAAGTCATATACGCATCCGTCTGCGGGTAGGTCTTCTCGAGGTACGCGCCAACCGAGTTCAGATCGGCAATGGCCTGGACGGGCGTGACTCCCGCCTTCAAATGACCCAGCACCATGAACATGTCGCGCTCCCCGCGCGCATCCAGGACCTTCAGTCCCTGCACCTGTTCCTGCTGAACCATCGGTAGCCAGAAATCGGGATAAAAGAAAAGCAGCGTTCCGTTGAACTCGAGCGGCGCTACGCCGAGGATGGTGAAGGGATGCTTATTGACCAGAACGGCGCGCCCCACCACGCTGCGATCGTCTTGAAAATGGCTGTGCCAGAATGCATAACTGATGACGAGATAAGGAGCGCTGTTGGGGCCGTGCTCATCGGCGTCGTGGAAGAATCGGCCCAGGTACGGCTGCACCTGCATCGCGTCGAAGTAGTTTCCGGTCACCTCGTAGCCCCAGGGCTGTGACACTTCTCTGCCCGTGTCGAGGCCGACCTGCACGAGGATATAAGCGGTCAGGTCCTCAAAGGTGCGATTGCGCTTGCGCAGATCGAGGAAGTCGGGATACGAAGTGGCCTGCTCCTTGTAGCCTCCGCGCTCAAGCGTGTACAGGCTCTGCGGATGGGGCACATTGAGCGGCCGCAGGATGAGCGCGTTCATTACGCCGAAGACCAGTGCGTTGGCGCCGATGGCCAGAGCCAGCGTAAGAACAGCGGCAATCGTAAAGCCCGGAGACTTGCGCAGCACGCGGATGCTGTAGCGCAGGTCCTGGAGCAGCGTGCGGATCGAGTTGCCGCCGAGCACTTCGCGGCTCTCTTCCTTGTAGTGCTCGAGCCCGCCGAACTCGATGCGGGCCTGGCGCTCTGCGCGTGCGCGGTCAATGCCGCTGCGGGCCAGATCGTCGGCGCGATGCGCGATGTGCGCGCGCAGCTCTTCGTCGATTTCGCGGGCTGAGCCATCGCGATGAAAAAGACTTGCGGCAAGGGAACGGAGATAACTGATGGGGTTCATATCTCCTCCGCTGTTGCGGCGAGGGCCGACGCCATGGCAGCGGCCACCCGGTTCCATCCTTCAGTCTCTTCGCGGAAGCGCTTGCGGCCGGCGGCAGTGAGCTCATAGAACTTGGCGCGGCGGTTGTTTTCGCTCACTCCCCAGCTGGCTTTCATCAGCCCCTGGCGAACCAGGCGGAAAAGGGCCGGATAGAGCGCGCCCTGTTCAATGAGCAATGCGCTCGAGGTGATTTGGCCTATTCGCAGCAGGATTCCGTAGCCGTGCAGGGGCCCAAGAGAGACGGCTTTGAGGATGAGCAGATCGAGCGTGCCGGGGAGAAGCTGGGCCTGGTCGGGCATGGTCCCTCCTAAGCTGATAAGGAGAGTAGCGCGCTTCTCCTAAGTTGTCAAGGAGAGAGTGAAAATCAGTGGTCAGTGATCAGTTGTCAGTGGTCAGTATTGTCGTGGCTGGGGGAGTGGCGCGCCAACGCCAGCCCGCATTTCGCGCAGGCCGTCGCAGATGGTACCGCCGGTCTCCTGACCGGCTGTAGCGTGGGTCTCCCGGCCCACGCATTCTTCGCTCCACCGTCCCGGAGGGACGAACCGAAAATAGCCCAGTGGACCTCAGTTCGCCGAAGGCAGTTCGGCGGAGTCGATTACCAGCACATCGACTGGTTGTTTCGACGCTTCGAGTTTGAGGCCAAGCTGCTCTTCAAGAGCCTTCAGCAGCGACGGCTCAGCGGGGTCTTGTTTCAACCCGTTATCGGTTGTCGCAGGCGTCGCTTCCGACGTCGAGTCCGGTGTCCACTTGAGCGTGAAGTCAAATCTCCCCTTGATGCCGGTCCGGTCAATCACGATGCGGCCATCCACTTCGGTGAGCGCTGAAAGGCCGGAGGCCAATTCATCCATCGAGACGCCTTTGGCTTTCCAGTTTCCGGGAGGACCATCCGGTCCGAACGGGTCATCGGGATCGGCGCTCGCTGAGGCCGTCAAATTCGGACCGCCATGCGCCGGAACCAGTATCAAAACCGGCAGTACTCGGGTTTCGTGATGCAGACGCAGCTTGAATCTGTCGGCGAGCAGAGCGCGAATCATGGCTTGTTGGGTCGGCAACTGCTTTTTGATCGGTATCTTGACGAATGCCGTTGCCGTCTGTTCGTCGGGCTTTGCGTCAAGGTCAAACCGGGCAGTACCAATCCACTTGGGCCCGCCCACAATGCGCTGATCGACGGCGAAGTAACCCAGATCGTATGCAAACTGAATCAGTTCCCTCAGAGTGATTGCTCTTGCCTGGAATGATCCACCTTGATTGAGGCCGATGCTGCTTTGAGTTCGTTCCGGATCGGTTGGCTTGATGGTTGCGACTTCAAAGGCGGGTGCGGTGAGCTTAGGGGGTAGCGCAGAGTTTTGCGCGGAAACCGCCGCCGGAGTCGAAAGGCCGACGCAGGCGGCGAGCAGCGCGCAGCGAAATGCAGATGGACCGATAGCTGGCAATGGACTCCGAATGGGACGGTGGCAGACGCTATCCCAGCAGCTTTGACCCTTCCTTGGCGAAATACGTCACCCTGAAGTCGGCTCCGGCTTAGACGGCTCGGGCGAGTTTTGGCGCGGCGCGGCGGGCTAATGGTTTGACGCGGGGCCGCGCACTGCGAGCGACCGGACGCACCGCGATTTCGGTCTCAAGTTTGAGGCGATCTGCATAACGCAGGAGCTTCTCAATGCTGACCTGGGAAATTCTGCCCTTGAGCAGATTGCTGACCGATGGCTGGTACTCATCGAGGATAGCAACTAGTTGCTTTTGCGTGTAGCCCTGTTTGCGCACGTGTTCGAGAATCGCGGAGAGGATTTCGGCCTTGATTTTGAGGGCGCTGGCTTCAGAGGCAGAGAATCCCAACGCGTCGAAGATGTTTCCCTTGACGATGTGCCTGGGCTTATTGGGCGCTGCGTTTTTCATGGGTTCTCTGCTCCTCCAATCGTTGTCTGACATTCTTCAGCCGGCTTTTTGCGACCTCGATGTCACGGCGGTCGGTCTTGCGACTATCCTTCTCGAAGCAGTGAAGTACGTAAATTACGTTTCCAACTTTTGAGAGATAGACGGTCCGGTACCAGGTGCGCGCATCGGCTTCCTTCAGTTCGAATACTCCAGCGCCTATCGAAGCCATGCTGCGCGTTGCCGATGTCGGCTGTCTTCCAATTTGAAGCTGCCGGAGCGAAAACCCGAACGCGCGTTTAATCTCATCCGGAAAGCCGGAGAGGACTTCGAGGGAATCACCTTCAAAGTGAAGTTCGGCCTCTCGCGGCTCCGTCTTGCTGGCCATCGGGATTTATGGTAGCGCAGATTCGAGAGCTATACAAGATTTATTATAAACGGCTGACGCAGGAGAAGCGTGAAAACAGTGCGAGCCAAGGTCTCTGAAGCGAGTCCTGGAGTACCGGGCGTGGGTTTCCGTCCTCTTCAGGGCGAAACTAAGAAATGGTTGGAGCGCCCGGCGAATCGTCATCTTCGCTGAATTTTTTGAGACCGCAGTGAATGCAGTGTCGTGCAAGGAAACTCAGGTTGATCCACCAGGTCATTGAGAAGAAGCGGCCGCAACGCGGGCAGCGGAAGAATTCCACTCGAAGCGCAGATACCAGCCAAAACAGGAAGTACAGAGCGAACAACGCGCTGAACAGTTCCTCGGGCAACGCTAGACGACGGAGAAGCTGCAGGGCCCAAATAAAAGGCAGAGCCCCAAGGAACAACAGGATGGCGGTGTTCCTGAGGCTGCGATATCTCTCCCATTCAATGTCGTACCGGCCCATCGTGCTACCCCAGCAGCTTGGATGCTTCCTTGGCGAAATACGTCACGATAAAGTCGGCGCCGGCGCGGCGGATGCCGAGCAGCGACTCGAGCGTGGCGCGGTCGCGGTCGAGCCAGCCTTTTTCAAACGCTGCCTGCAGCATGGAGTACTCACCCGACACCTGGTAAGCGCCGATGGGCACGCCGAATCGCTCGCGGGCGGCGCGCACCACGTCGAGGTAGGGCATGGCCGGCTTCATCAGGATCATGTCGGCGCCCTCGGCCAGGTCGAGATCGATCTCCCGCATGGCTTCGCGAATGTTGGCGCCATCCATCTGGTAGGCGCGGCGATCGCCGAACTGCGGCGCCGAATCGGCCGCTTCTCGGAAGGGCCCGTAGAACGCCGATGCGAACTTCGACGCGTAGCTGAGGATGGGCGTCATGCCGAATCCGGCCGCGTCGAGCGCGCTGCGGATGGCCCCGACCCGGCCGTCCATCATGTCGGAGGGGGCGACGATATCGGCGCCGGCTTTGGCCTGACTCACGGCGGTGCGGGCCAGCAGCTCGAGCGTGGGGTCGTTGGAGACTTCGAATCCGTCGCGACCCTCGACCACGATGCCGCAGTGCCCGTGGCTGGTGTACTCGCACAGGCAGACGTCGCCGATGAGGACGAGTTTCTTTGCGGCCGGCGAGGCTTTGAGCGCGCGCAGAGCCTGCTGGACGATGCCGTTTTCTTCCCAGGCGCCGGTGCCGGTTTCGTCCTTGCTTTCGGGTAGGCCGAAGAGCAGCAACCCGGCGATGCCGAGCGATGCGGCCTCTTCAGCCTCGCGAACGGCCTCGTCGATTGAGAGATTGAAGACTCCGGGCATGGAGCTGACGGGCTTGCGCACACCTGCGCCGGGGCAGATGAAGAGCGGATAGATCAGGTCGCCGGGCTCGACAGCGGTTTCGCGCACCAGGGCGCGCAGGGTCTCGGTGCGGCGCAGCCGGCGCAGTCGTGATTGCGGAAATGCCATAGCTCGATTGTAAGTATAGGGCAGGGGTGAGATGTGAGCTGGATCACTAAGGCAGCGAGTCGACAAGTCAGCGAGTCGGCGGGTTAGCGAACAAGCCGGTGCCGGGCCTGTTGCGGCCGGAGCAAACTCGGGATAGCCTGTTCGCAAACAATCTCTCATTGTTTTGGAGCGGGTTATGGTGGGGATCAGGCGTTTGCCTGGCGTTTTTTCTGTCTGGATGCTGGGAGCCGCGTTGTTGGCGACTATTCTGGGCGGCAGCAACTCAAGGGCGCAGCAACCGTCGGGGCTGACCGACCTTACTCGGAAAGAGCTTACGAGGATACTTCAAGACGCCCACGCTGAAATAAAAAACGAATATTACGACCCCACATTTGGTGGGCTGGACTGGGATGCTCGCTACAAGGAGTACCAAATCAAGATTGCCAATGCCCGCAATCTGGATGAGGGCTTCCGGCTGGTTGCCGCTTTTCTGTCAGGCCTCAAGGACTCGCACACGCTCTTTCTCCCTCCTGAGCGGGTCGCAAAATCCACTCCCGGCTACGAGTTGTTAATGGTCGGCGATGAATGTTTTGTCTCGGCCGTGCGTCCCGGTACCGATGCCGAAAACAAACTGCACATAGGCGACGAGGTTCTCCACGTGGACGTTTTTGAGGTGAACCGCCAGGATTTCTTCGATTTGAGCTATTTCTTTCAGGTCCTTGCTCCGACCAACTCTCCGCGTTTCGATCTCCTCTCTCCTTCCGGCGAGCGGAGGGCCGTCTCCGTTACGCCCCTGACGCGGACTGGCAAGGCCGAACGGGACGAGATATACGACCTTCGATTTGGCAAGTCAGGCTACTGGGACGAGGTCCGGCGCCAGGAGGACGAGGAACGGCGAACGCAGGACCTTGGCGACGCACTGCTCTGGAAGCCCCACGAATTCGATTTCACTTCCGAGACGGTAAAGACGGTAATCGACATGGCGCGCAGGCACAAGACGCTTATCCTCGATCTGCGCGGGGATCCTGGGGGTTTTGAATTGGCGTTGGAGACGCTCGTCGGGTCGCTCTTCGATCATGACGTGAAGATAGCCGACCGGGTTGGCCGGGGAACAAAGAAACCGGTCATCGCAAAGAAGGTGTCACACCCGTTCGACGGCAATTTGACTGTGCTGGTTGACAGCGCTTCAGCTTCTGCCTCGGAATTGCTGGCTCGCGTGGTACAGCTTGAACACCGCGGCAAGGTGATTGGCGACAAGAGCATGGGTGCGGTGATGGAAGCACAATACCGTCCTGATGGCCAGGAGGCTCAGTCCAGCACCATCTATTACGGATTCAGCGTGACCGACGCGAACCTGATCATGAGCGATGGGCAAAGCCTGGAGAAGGTGGGTGTGATTCCGGACGAAGTGGTGCTGCCGACCGGCGCCGATCTCGCTGCGGGGCGCGATCCGGTGCTGGCGCGAGCTGCCGAAGAGGCCGGCGTCAAGCTCGACCCTGTCGCAGCCGGGAAGTTCTTCCCAGTCGAATGGAAGCCGTTCTGAGCGGCCGCACCCGCTGCCAGCCCACTCGTTATTGCGCCAGCAGCGCGCGCAGCTGGCTCCAGTTAACCTGCTGGATAGCCTTCGCCGCCAGATTCTGGTCGCAGTTGAGATAGACCGCAATGTTCTCGACTGAGAGGCGCGGCGCCGAGGGATTCAACTGGGCTTTGGTTGAGACCCTGGTAGTTTCTCCATCGAGGTGCGTCGCTGCGGGCTGGCTCCACGGCCCCAGCAGAACCCAGGTGCCGGGGTCGCCGCCAGAGCCTCCGCCTAGGCCCTGCATGGCCGGCAAATAGAGCATCGTTCCCCCGCCGGGCAGCGCTTGAGTGCTGAAGGCTCCGTGGAAGTTGATGAGATCTTTCCCGGAATTGTTGATGCTGACCTGGAGGGTGAATCTTGTGCTGGGCGGAGGCGGGGCGCTCTTTAACTTTGCATCGAGCTGTTTCTGCAAAGCCTGGGCCTCAGCATATTTGCCCGCCTTCAGCAGCTCCATCATCTTGACCATCAGCGGATCGGGCGTGTTGGCCGCCGCCATTGCCTGCTGGCCCTGGGCCGAGTTTGGATTCACAGCCATCGTAAGCTTGAATCCCTGGCCGTGGAACGGCTCCTTCTCTGATCCGCGCGGCGCTGAATCAAAGAGAACGCCCGGGTCAGACTTGTTGACGATCTGCCACTCGGAAGCCGTGAAGGCCGATTCCAAGGGCGAGAAGGCGGCATTCATCGCGGTCTGCAAGTGGTGGTCGAACTTGACCTCGCAATCGGACGAGGCGCGGTTCTGGGCCTGATTGAGCCAGTCGTGGACGATGGGGTCGCAGTTGACCCAGTTGCCGGCGTTGATTGACGCGGGCGCGGAGGCGCGGTGCAGGCTGATGGAGCCGCTTACCGTCACGCGATGCGCTTCGTGGCCGTTGCGCTCCATCATCCCCACCGCTGTCATCGTTCCTGAGAACGTGGCCTCAAAGTTGAGCATGTCCATTTTGGTCACCGTGACGGTGACCGAGTCGCCCGGATCGGTGGTTGAGAACGTCGTGTTGCTGCGCCCGTCACCAACCATCACGTCGAACGCCTGGTCGGTCTTGTGGATCGAGGGATGGGAGCTGTCGGGGGTGATCAGGAAGGTCTTCCCGGTTCCGTTGAGCAGAATGTCGACCCTGCTCTGGGCGTAGGTTGCCTTGTCGGCGACAAAGAATGCGGCGTGCGCGTCGTTGGGCAGCACATACCAGTCGCCCTTGTTGGCGTAGTTGTTCATGAAGGGCAGGGAGAATGTCTTGGCCGCGCCGCCCATGCCCGGGCCGGAGATGGTGACGGTGCTATTGCTGACCACGGGTGGAGGCGCGGTCGCGCCGGGTGCGAGTGCGGTTGTGAATGCGACGAGGGCCCCAGAAACGAACAGAACAGGGGTTTTGACCATGGTGGGTGCAGTGTAAGGCAGGGAATAGGGAGTAGGGAATAGGGAACAATAGCCAATAGCCAGTAGCCAATAGCCAGTGGTTGCGAGCTACAAGCAGCTGGCTACAGGCTCGCTTTTACAGCTGCTCATACAGCGTGCCGTTGCGGTAGCCGAGCAGAACCACCAGCGTCCAGATTCCCATCGCAATTCCGAAGGGGAAGAAATGAATCATGTTCAAGATTGCAGCCGCGATAGCGACGATGCGTCCCCACTGGGCGTGCTGCATCAGTCCCCAGCCGGCGCATACCGCTAGCGCCACCCGGGCGATAAGAAAGATCCAGACGAATTGAAGCAGGAAATGGCCCATGAAGAGCGGGGGCATGGGGCCGTGCAGCCACTCACCAAACGCGCCCGAGAGAATGGCGTGGGCAAAAGCCAAACCGGCAATTCCTTTAAGCAGGGCGAGACCCGCAAAAATGAACCAGAAGATAGCGAGCACACGGATCTTTCCGGCGTAGGCCTGAAGCTGGAACTGGAGTCCGGGAATGGGCGGGATCACCGCGGCCGAGGGGCGGCCGCACTGGGCGCAAAACGCCTGTCCCGGGGCCAAGCCACTGCCGCAACCACTGCAAAACATAAGAACCCTCCGCACCATCCGTTACGGGATCAATACGCAGCTTGGGGGCAACGGGTTCCGTCTGTCAATTACCGGTTCGGGGCAGGGCGATGGTCTCCCGGCTGACAGAGGGTTGCTTTTCCCACCGCTCTTCATGGCGGTCGTCGTGGAAAACAATGGCGATCACCCGGCCCTCGCGGTCGCGTTCGACCACCAGGCGGGTGAAGCTTGAACCGTTAGGAAAAAACAACTCCGAAGCCGACTCGGCGCCCAGCGGCAGGACCGTCCCATACTGATCTTTCTCGAAGAGGTCCTCGCCCTGGCGATAAATGGTGAGCGTGTGTCCGTCGGGCTCGCGATACTCGCCGGCAATGGCGTCGAGCGCGGCTAGCGGAAGCTTTGCGGCCGGCGGATGGCACGGGACCACCTCGCGCTCGGCCAGAGTCGGATTGGCATCGGGCCTGGGGGCGAGCCGGTGCGAGAGCAGCCAGCGGGGCAGCTCGGGCTCGTTGTAGGCCCGCGTCCAGCAGTCGTGGGGCAGTCCCTGGTAGATCCACAGCCGGATGTGCCCGCCCGCCTCCTTGACGGCGTCAAACATCATTTCACTTTCCCGCGGCGGTACAACCGGATCGTCGCTGCCGTGGAAGAGCCAGATGGGCGTACGGCCGACGGCCTGCGCGTACTCCGCGGTAAGAGTGGATGCCTGCTGCCAGCGGTCAGGAGCGTAGCTCCAAAAGATGCCGCCCGCGGCGATGGCGATGGCGGCCCAGCGATGTGGATTGAGCCGGGCGAGCTCCCACGCGCCGTAGCCGCCCAGCGAGAGACCGGTCAGGTAGGTGCGGTCGGGGTCGCCATGGAACTCCGCCGTCTCCTGGTCAAGCGCGGCCATGGCCATGGTCGCCATTGCCGGGTCGGTCCAGTGGTCCGGGATGGGGCATTGCGGCATGACGATGACGAAGGGCCAGCGCTCGGGGTGGTCGCGCACCTGCTCCGGCAGGCCGATCTGCGTCTGCCACATGCCTTCGGATCCGCGCTCGCCGCGGCCGTGCAGAAAAAGAATCACCGGCCACAGTTTGCCGTCGTCGCGGCGGAAATCTTCGGGCAGGTAGACCTGGAACTTGTACGAAACGCCGTTCAATTCGACGCGGCGATTAAGGAAGCCGGTCTCCTGCGGCAGCTCCTGTCGATGATGCCGGCCGGCAGCCGGGGCGCTGGCGTTTGCGGCGCCCGGAGCAAGAGCGCAGGCGGCCGCCGCACAGACCGCGGAAATTCGCAGGAAACGGAACACTCTGGAATTCAATCACACTTTCAGCCAAATCCCAATACGCAGATGGTGGCAAGCATGGTGCGCCGTTCTACTGCGAATTTCTCGCAGGCGAGTGTCTGAGGGCCAGGAGACCCTCAATACAGCCGATCACCACCCCAGCAAATACAAATCATTCGCCCGGGACCCCGGGTCAGGAAACCGGCGGTACTGTTTTCGGTGGCCTGTGAGAAATGCGTGCTAGCCAAAATCCATCCAAATCCCTTGCAAATCTCTTACGACTCGCATGAGACGATCAGATTTGATATGCAATCTGTGGTGACCATGACGCTAGAAGCCGGGGACGTGCTAGACCACTATCGAATTGAAGACACGGTGAGTCACAGCCGGATGTCGACGCTGTATTGCGCCACCGACCTGCGCGACGGCCGGCGGGTGGCCATCAAGGTTCCCCTTAACGAGATGGAGGCCGACGCGGTTCTGATCGAACGGTTTGCGCGCGAAGAGCAGATTGGCCAGGAACTGGACCACCCCGGCATCGTGAAGACCTTCAACGGCGAAGGACGCAGCCGGCGCTACATGGTGATCGAGTGGGTGGATGGCAAGCTGCTCCGGGCGATTCTGAGCGAAATGGGCACTAACGAAGAGCGCAAGCTGCCCATTGAGCGGGCGGTGAAGCTGACGCTGGAGATTTGCGACGCGCTCGACACCATGCACAAGCACGGCGTGGTGCACCGCGACCTGAAGCCCGAGAACATCATGGTGAGCGAGGGCGACCGTGTCAAAATTATTGATTTTGGCATCGCCATGAAAGAGGACGCGCGGCGGCTGACGTTTACCGACACGTCGTTGCTGGGCACGCCCGACTACATTTCGCCGGAGCAGGTGAAAGGCCAGCGCGGCGACCAGCGCAGCGATATCTATGCGCTGGGCGCGATGCTCTACGAGATGCTCACCGGCCAGCCCCCGTTTACCGGTTCGAATCCGCTGGCGGTGATGAACGAGCGGGTGCTGAACGACCCCAAACCGGCGCGCGAGCTGAATTCGAAGATCACTCCAGAGCTTGAGGAGATCCTCTCACGCGCCCTCGAACGCGACCCGCGCCATCGCTACGCGACGGCCGCCGAGATGGCCTGGGAGCTGGAGCATCCCGAGCTGGTCGGAGTCGACGAAGGCCGGCGAGTGGCGGCGCACGGCCGGCGGCGCAACACGCGCAGACTGCTGCTTTATGCGGCGCTCGCGCTGGTGCCGGTAGCCTTGTTTGTGGTGATGCTGCTGCTGGCGAAGCGGTAGAGACAGCTATTAGCTGTTAGCTATTAGCTTGGTCGTGCCGGGGTAGGGGGCGTGCTTTCTCAGGTCTCAGAATTGAGATCCTTCGACTCCGCCCAGGACAGGCTCTGGGGCGCCCGGCCGACGACGGCAGTTGCGCAACCAACGATTGGCTCATCGAATCCAGCGGTCAATCTACTGGTCGAGAAGGCCCTTGCCCTTGAGAATTTGCGGCATGCATTTCAAAACCCGCGACTCCCTGGTCTTCGTTTGTTTGGGAGCAGAAAAATGATATATGTAGGCTCTTTGCCGTCCCGGAGTTAAGGCTTCAAAAGCAGTCTTGAAGTCAGGGAATTCATCCAACATGGTTTGCAATTCTTCAGGAAACTCCAGATCCGAAGTCTTTCTTAATTTCACTTTCAATCCGGACTTTTCGACCTCGATGGCTTCACGAAGATAGGCCTTCAAGACAGATTTCATCTCGGCAATTTCTCGCACAGAGGTGAACTTGATCCAGCGCCCCGATTGCGTATTCGGCCCGGGCGCGGTGAGAACACCATGGACATCCTTCAGCAGGGCGCCTTTGAAAATGCCAAGCGCACAGGATTCCTTTAGTCCATGGAGAATGGCTACGTTTTTTCCCTGGAACGTGTAACAGGGCTGGCGCCACTTGAATTCTTCGGTCAATTCAGAGTCAAGAAGGATGGCTCGCAACCTCTTCAACTCTTCCTGCCACTTTTTCGCGTCGCCGATAAAGGCATCGACTTTGGGACTGGCTTTACTCGTTGTCATGTTGGGTGACTTCAATTCACTGACTCCGATGATCGATCAACCGCGGCCGCGCCGTTCAGGCGGTGCACCGCGCGCTGCGCCACCTGGTAGCATACGGCAGCACGAACAAGTACAGACCGGTGAAAAACAGCAAGGCGAGCGGGAACACCGCCATGAGACCCAGCGAAGAGGTGTATTTTCCCCGTGTCACGGCGATGCCGTTGACGATAATGGCCACCGTAAAGACCACGGACAGCCAGCGGTGGATCTGCCGAGTCCACTTGTTCCAGTTCATTGTGCACCTCCGAGCACCCGTTCCAACGCGCCGAAGAATTTCTGCCAGCCGTAATTTGCGCCGTGGTAAGCGGCCTGCTGATCGGGGCCGAAGCCGGACTGCTCCATGCGGACGTGCGTGCCACCCATGGTCGGAGTCAACGTCCATCGCACCACCCATTGAAGCCCACTTTCGCCGCCCCCAACTCCCCAGTTATAAGACAGGCGTTGGACGGGGTCGACGAGCACCACCTCGCAGTCGACAATTCCATCCCAGTTCGTCATGGGCTCGGCCCGGAATTGGAACTTCCGCCCGACCACCGGCTCGAAGTCGTTGTTCATCATCCATTGCGCGAGGAGCGAGCTCTCAGTGAGCGCGCGCCACAGCTTCTCTGGCGGGTGCGGGTATACCCTTTCGATGACAAGGCTACGGGGATTCTCTGCCGGGTTGCTCATGATTCCATCCTTTCCAAAAGTGTTTCGAGACGGTCAAACCGCTCGCGCCAGAAGGCGCCGTAGCGATCGAGCCAGTTCACCAGCGGCGCCAGTGCATCGGGCCGCGCGCGATAGTGAGTTTCCCGTCCCTCGCGGCGATGCCGAACCAGCTTTGCCCGCTTCAGCACGGTCAGGTGCTTTGAGACAGCAGGCTGCGACACGCCCGCATAGCGAGTCAATGCGTGGACGGTCTGTTCGCCCTGCCGGGTCAGTTCCTCGAAGATGGCCCTGCGGGTGGGATCGGCGAGAGCCCTCAGTACGCTGTTGACCACGACTTTGGCATTGGCTTGCGTCACCTCCAGAACCATAACCAATGGGTTATGGTTCTGTCAAGAGAAATGCAGCACAATCTGCGATTGCGGCCCTGGGTTCGATTTGCGGCCTGGCGAGGGATCAATTTTTTCGATTGCTTTTGAGGCAGAGACACGGATGGGCTCAGTCTTGCCGTGACCATACACAAATAAACTCAGGTCATTGCGCGCATCTTGACGGCAGATCCGGCCTGGAGGGGCATCCGCAGTTATCCGGGAACGCGCTTGAGGGTCTTGCGGGCGCGGGCGAACAGGGGGCGCTCGCGGCGGCGCAGGTAGCTGGGCATCGTGGGCCGCTTGGCCAGCACCTTGTGAGCCCATTCGCGGGCTTCCTGGTTGCGGCCCTGGGAGATCAGGAAATCGGCGTAGTTCAAATAGGTCTCTGACAGGGTCGACTTCTCGACTGCGCGCCGGAACCACTCGCCGGCCTTTTCGGGCTGTCCGGTGCGCGCGTAGGCCGCGGCCAGCAGGCCGGCGGCGCGATGAAAGTCGTGGCCGGGGTCCTGGAGAACGACGCGCTCGAGGTCGGGCAGCGCAGCCTGGGCGTCACCGAGCAAAAGCGCGCACATGCCGCGGCGGTAGAAGCAGTCGGGCGTGGTGGAGCGGACGGCGATGGCCTTGTCGTAGGCGGCGCGGGCCTGCGCGAGCTTGCCGTCGTCGAAGTACAGGTCGCCGAGTTCCTCGTAGTTGCCGCTCGACGGATTGTCGAGGATCGCCGTCTCAAGTTCGCGGATGCGCTTGTGGCGCGGGAAGGCCTTGAACGACTGGTTCAGGAGACCAAAATCGGGCAGCACCTCAGCGAAGATGTAGACAAGCGCGCCGATGGGGCCAAGAAAAAGAATGACCCAGAGCCACCAGGTATCGGGCCGG
Organism: uncultured Acidobacteriaceae bacterium; assembly: GCA_963808695.1. Taxonomy (GTDB): domain Bacteria; phylum Acidobacteriota; class Terriglobia; order Terriglobales; family Acidobacteriaceae; genus Telmatobacter. The sequence goes on along the minus strand of CAWEHF010000014.1, from coordinate 290,168 downwards.
CGGCGGATGAAGTGAATGATGGCCGCGAGCTGCAGAAGCAGTCCCCAGGGATAGAAAAGGTGAGTAAAGAATCCCATGTTCTTTTTCGTTCAAACGAGATTATCGAGATTATAGGTGCAGGGGGCGCGGGGAACGGGAACAATTGCCGTTAAAGCATTTTTGCTTTTACTGTAGACTTCCGTGCCCCATCCTTTCCGCGTTTTCCTGCGGAAAGGGTGGGACGCCAGGAAAAGTCCGGTCTACACTATTTCCGAAAATGCATCTAGCTAGCCCGCATTTCTCGCAGATTGCGGGATTACCAGGAATTGCTGGGGGCGAAGTTTCTGAGGGCCAGGAGGCCCTCAGTACAGCCGGTCGGGAGACCGGCGGTACGATTTACGGCGACCTGTGAGAATTGCCGGATGCAGCTGGATTCGGAGACAGATTTCTGCGAAAGCCGCGGCTCACGGCGCGAGGAGGGCGTAGTCTTATGGGCATCGGCGCGAACGTGCTTCCCCCATTACGCCGACCCGTGCGAGGCGCCGCATGAAGCTTCACAAGGCAGTCGCCTTTCTACTGCTGTTTCCGGCCGCACTGCTGGTGCAGGCAAAGGATAAGAAATCTCCCAGCGTGCCGGCGGTGTTTGGGCAGGCGCGGTATGTGTATGTGGAGGCAATCGACGGGCAGGAGTTCGATCCGAATCTGAACCCCGACGACAGGATCGCGATTGCCGATGTGCGGGATGCGCTGGACAACTGGAAGCGTTATATGCTGACGACCAGCAGGAGTGAGGCGGACCTGGTGATTGTGGTGCGCAAGGGGCGCGCGGAGAGCGGGAATGTGGGGATTACGCCACGCCGCGGGCAATTGCCGAATGGCGCGGGCCAGCCGGGAGAAATTGGCTCGGGCGGGCAGATGGGCGGTGAGGCCGACCGGCCTGAGGATTTCTTCGAGGTGTGCCAGGTGAAAACCAACGGCGGGCTCAGCACCCCGCTGTGGCAGCGCTCGATGCCGGACGGGTTGCGCGCTCCGCAGGTGATGTTGCTGGAGCAGTTTGAAGAGGCGGTTGACAAGGCCTACCCACGGCAGCCTGCGGCAGCGCCGAAGGCGCAGAAACCGTAGACGTTGTGTAATTCCTCGATCTTTACCGGTACGATTCGTCGCGGTGGATGACGAACTCGGGATAGGCGCCGCCGCCGAGCTCGTGCAGGTCCATGCCCATGCGCTCGCCGTCGGGGTCGACGCGGAAGGGAACGAAGCGGTTGAGAACGGCGAAGAGCAGGTAGACCAGCGGCAGCACAAGGCCCAGAAGCGTGGCGATGCCGGTGAGTTGGGCAATGAGCTGACCGGGCTTTGGCGCAAAGAAACCAACGGCGAGCAGGCCCCATAGGCCGGCCGCCGCGTGCGCGGCGATTGCGCCGGAGGGATCGTCGATGGAAAGCGCGAGCTCGAGCAACTCAACCAGCAGAGGTGTAATGACGCCGGCGACCAGGCCGGCAAAGATCGATTCGACCGGCGTGGCTACGGCTGCACAGGCGCTCGAAGTGACCAGCCCCGCGAGCCATCCGTTGGCGCAGAGGCTGGCGTCGGGCTTGCCGAAGCGGTAGCGGGTAATGGCCAGCGTTGCGCCCAGCGCCGATGCCGCCGATAGCACGGTGTTGACCGCAACGACGGGCAGAGCCGCGAGAGGCGCGTTCATCCACAGGATCGCGCCGGCGGCATTCCATGCAAGCCATCCAACCAGGCCCAGCAGGCAGCCGAAAAGCACGTAAACCGCGTTGTGCCCGGGCATGGCGGTTGAGATTCCGGTTCTGGGATATTTGCCGGCGCGCGGGCCAAGGAGCCAGATCAACGCCAGGGCGCTGAGGCCACCGACAACTTGCACGGATGCAGCGCCCCCGGGGTCGAGGAATCCAGCTCCGAGCGAGAAGTTCGTGCCCAACCCGGCGAGCCATCCGCCGCCCCAGATCCAGTGCATGATTAGCGGGCAAACAATGCCGGCAATCAATGCACTTGCGGCGCATCCAGCTGCTAGCCGCCAGCGTTCGGCTCCGGAGCCCCAGGGAATGATGACCGCAAACGCGACGCCGGCCATCTCAAACAACAGCGCAAGCTGCGCGGGAAGCGGAGCCGATCCAAAACCCGACAGTAAAAACGAACCCGAGCCGATCCAGTTCCAGGGCTGGCCCGCCGCGTGGAATGCGTGTCCCGCGCCGCCCGGAGTTCCGGGAAGACTGCCGGCGATTGCGGCTCCGAATAGGGCGAAGGCGATGACGGCGACAGAAATGAAGGCGAGGTTGCCGAGGATGGCCTGTGCTGCCGACCGTGAACGGCCCAGCCCGGTATTTACGAGCGCGAGGCCCGCGATGGCGAGCGGCGCCAGTAACAGGAGCAGGAGCACGAGCCCGTAATATATGTCGGAGCTTGGCGGTACCGGAATCGGAGCGGAGGGATTCATGGGCGGCTTTCCCCCTGGCGGGCATGTGGCCGCGAACGGCAACCACCAGCCCCAGGATTTCAACCGCAAGGCCGCAGACTACGAAGATTCCCCGCTGAGCCGGCTGGGCAAACAGCACCAGTGCGGCGACGGTGAGAAAGAAACCGGCTGGAATCACCAGCAATCCGGCATATTTCATGGTCTTCTTTCGTGCCTCTCGCGGGGAAGTGGAACCATCGGGCGGATCAGGTAGACACCTCCGACAGCGGGAAAATGCCGCCCATCACCGCAGGTTGCTGTTCCGATTTCGTGAGACAGGCTGGATAGAGATTGCTATCCGGCTGCGCGCCTTTATGAATTTTAAATCACCGGATTGTACTGATCGACCATCAGCTGAACTGTTCCGCGATTCATTTACAGTGTGGGAGCCACCGGCGGGGCCTTTACGGTTTCTTTCCCTACGAAGGGAAATAATGGCGTGTGAGCATCCCTTCGAGTCGCATGCGCAGATTTCCTTCCTTGGTTCTTGGCGTCGCCACCCTTGCCGGTGTCGCGGTTTTGTTGGTCTGGGACGCATTTCCGGCGATGTTCCCCGTGCAGAGCCACGAAACTCTCGCCGCATTTTCGTTGGCGACGATCGCGGTCGCCTTTCTGGTGTGCCAATTGGAGCGCAGACCTGCGGCGGCGGACTGGTTCAAGGCGATTACGCTGGCAGCGGCTTTTCTTTTCTGGGCGGCGAATCAGTTCTGGCCCAATTCTCCGCGGGCCACGCTGTTCAACGATATTGCCATCGCGCTCTTTGTGCTGGATGTATTTCTGGTCATCATTGGCTGGCCGGCGGCCGGGCAAGGCAGCAAGTCAGCGAGTGGGCGAGCCGGCGAATGGGACCTTTGAGGTTTCCCACCTTTCCCGCAAAAGGCGCGGGAAAGATGGGGCACGGAGGGTTCGTGGCTTGTTAAGATGGGCTGGGATGAGTTCGAGGTTTCCCAGGTCCCCAAGTGCGAGGGATCTCCACCCCACGAGCAAAGACCCGTTCGCGGGGACCCCGGACCTGGGGCACCCGGCGAGTGAGCGTCCGCTGGGAACGGCGCGGTGGAAGCGTGTCTGGCGCGTGGTTGATTCGGCGTGATATTTTGTTTGAGAAATCCCAGTCTCTGGTACGCAAGCCGCCAGAGGCGCGGTGGTGTTTTTCCGGATTTTGCTCTTATCACAAGAGGTTTTCTTTTCTGAGGCTTACCGAGCCGAATTCCCCACAGATTTTTTATAAGTTTTGCGCGCTGGCAGGGTTGCAGGGGCGCTTATGGCTGATATATTGTTCTTTCAGGCTTCCTCGCCTTCTTGTATTGCTTTACCCAAATTAAGTTTTTGTACACAACCTGTGTGACCGCCGGCACAGCGGCCACATCCAGACACGAAAACCAAGCAGGGTACAATCAATGCCGCAAATTTTCGACCGCAGCTCCAACGCCCTGGCACGCATGAGCCTGGTGTTGACGGGGCTGATCGTGATCGCCTTGGGGGTCACGCTCGATCAACTCCAACGCTCCCCCTGGGTAACGCGGCAGGGGCAACGGCCCGACCAGCCGGTTCCGTTCAGCCACAAGCACCACGTTCAGGGTCTCGGCCTGCAGTGCCAGTACTGTCACACCACGGTTGAGAAGTCGAGCTACGCAGGTATTCCCCCCACGCGCACCTGCATGAACTGTCATGCGCAGATCTGGACCAATGCGCAGCTGCTGCAGCCGGTTCGCGACAGCTGGTACACGGGCCAGTCCATCCGCTGGATCAAAGTCCACGACCTGCCCGACTTTGTTTATTTCAGCCACGAAATCCACGTGAACAAGGGCATCGGCTGCGAGAGCTGCCACGGCCAGGTGGACGAGATGCCGCTGATGTACGCGCAGAACACGCTGCAAATGGAGTGGTGCCTCGACTGCCATCGCAATCCGGCCAAGAATCTGCGGCCGACCAGCGAGATCTACAACATGGCGTGGGAGAAGCCAGCCGAGGATAAGCCGGTCTGGTGCGCGGCGGTTCCCGATACTGCGGGCGTGCCTACGGCGCAAAGCGTGAGCTGCACGCGAAACGATCCAGGCTCGAGCGCAACGGCGCAGGCCTCGCTCAAGCCGGCGGCGCTGCTCAGGCCGGTTTCGCTCACTACGGGCGGCGCGGCACCGGCGGCCCCGGCAATTCAGTACCAGAAGTTCACCAGCCAGGATGAGCTCGGACACTACCTGGTGGAGCACTACAACATCCGCACCCCGAAGGACCTGATGAGCTGCGAGGTGTGTCACCGATGAGCAGCGAGATGAAGAAGAGCGATAAGAGTAAGGCGATGGGCGGGGTGGTCGGGAACCCTCAGGGGCTAAAGCCCGAAGATTCTTCATTGGCGGTTAGCGGCACGGCTGAAGCCGTGCCCTTTCAAAACGCGAAGAGTCTTGCGGCTGAGAGTAAAGTTCCCCAGGGGCTAAAGTCCGAGACTTCTTCGGGCGAATCGATGTACGGGCTAAAACCCGTACCCACCCTGAAGCCCGCAGCTACCAGCGAGCCTATGACGCTCGACCAGGTACGGCTGAAGTTAAAGGGCGTTAAGGGCAAGAAATTCTGGCGGTCGCTGGATGAGCTGGCCGATACGGCCGAGTTTCGCGCGGCGGTCGAAAAGGAGTTTCCTTCCTCTGCGCAGGAGTGGCTCGATCCGGTTTCGCGCCGCGGCTTCCTGAAATTGATGGGCGCGTCGATGGCGCTGGCCGGCCTGGCCGGCTGCACCAAGCAGCCCGATGAGCCGATCTTTCCCTACGTAAAGGCGCCGGAAGACCTGGTGCTGGGCAAGCCGATGTACTTTGCCTCAGCGCACCCGTTTGTGACCGGCGCGGTGCCGCTGCTGGTGAAGTCGAGCGAGTTTCGGCCCATCAAAGTGGACGGCAACCCCGAGCACAAGTACAACCGCGGCGGATCCGATCCGTATACACAGGGCACGCTGCTCGAGATGTACGATCCCGACCGCTCGCAGCATGTGATGTATCGCGGCGAGAATCGCGAGTGGCAGGAGTTCGCCGAGGAATTCCGCAACAAGGTGCAGTCGACCAAGGACGGCACGGGAATTTACCTCCTGAGTTCGACCATTACTTCGCCAACGCTGGCGAGGCAATGGAAGGAAGTTGCTGCGGCTTATCCCATGGCGTTTATGGTGCAGTACGACCCGGCGATTGCGGGAACCTGGCTGGAGTACGCGCCTGGCATTCAGTTCGATTTGGCTGCGGCAGACGTGATTGTCTCGCTGGACGCGGATTTTCTGTCGGGCGCGAGCTATCCGGGCTTCCACAAGCTGGTGCGCGACTATGCCGACCGGCGCAAACAGCCGGAAAACGGCATGAACCGGCTGTACACGGTGGAAAGTACGCCGACCACTACGGGGTTCAAGGCCGAGCATCGTCTCGGTCTGCGCGCGAGCCAGATTCCCAGCTTTGCGGCGGCGCTGGCTGAGGCTGTTGGCGTGCCGGGCGTGAGCGCTCCCGGTTACGCGTGGACCGCCGAGCAACGAGAATATCTTGCCGCGCTGGCCAAGGATCTGAAGGCCAACGCCGGAAAGAGCGCAGTGATCCCGGGACTGTATCAGGACGCATCGGTCTACGCGCTCGCGCTGGCTATCAACAACGCGTTAGGCAACGTAGGCAAGACAGTGTTTATTGCCGCGGAGCCAGTGAACCCGTATCCGGCCAAGAGCCAGATTATGGACATGAGGGCTTTGGTTGCGGACCTGAACGCGGGCAAGGTGGACTGGCTGGTGATTCTGAACGCCAACCCCATCTACGACGCGCCCGCCGATCTGGAATTTGCCAAGGCCTTCGATAAAGCCAACATTGTTGCTCATCTCGGCTCGCACGTGGATGAGACGGGACAGATTTCGCACTGGCACATTCCTTCGGCGCACTATCTGGAGTCGTGGTCGGATGCGCGGGCATACGACGGCGCGGTTTCAATCGTGCAGCCATTGATCGATCCACTTTATGGTGGGCGCAGCGCGCATCACGTTCTGCAGACGCTGCTCGACAATCCGCTGGTGAGCCCGTACGAAGCAGTTCGCACGACGTGGAAAGAAGTCATCGCCAAGTCGGCGCCGGGCGGGGATTTCGAGAAGGGCTGGCGCAAGGTTCTTCACGACGGATGGATTGAAGGCACCGCCTTCGACAAAACCGCCAAGGTCAGAGTGGATAGTGCATTTCATGGCAGCGTGCCCGCGCCCGCGCCACTGAATTCCACTGAGATCATCTTCCGGCCGGATCCGACCGTTTACGACGGGCGATGGAACAACGTGGGCTGGCTGCAGGAATTGCCCAAGCCGGTTGTGAGCCTGGCGTGGGATAACGCGGCGATCGTATCGGGCGCGACGCTTGAGAAGTGGGGTCTTGAAGAAGACGACATTATCGAAATCAGCGTGGGCTCGGGGCGCGTAAAGGCGCCGGTGATTGTTGCTCCCGGCCATCCTGACAACTCCATTACCGTGTATCTCGGCTACGGGCGCGAATTCGCGGGGCGCGTGGGTTCAGGGCAGGGATTCAGCGCTTACCTGATTCGCAATACGTGGGCGCCGTTCTACGCGATCGGCGGGCAGAAGAAGGTCGACGGCAAGTGGGGCGTGGCCATCACCAAGAGCCACTACCAGGACAAACGCGGATCGAATCTGACCGGGCACGGCAACCAGAACTGGTCGCTCGAAGGCGTTGAAGCGCTGGGGCCGCGCGGCATCATTCGCTACGCGACGCTCGACGATTTCAAGACCAACCCGAACTTCGCGCACGAGGGCGAAGGCCGCGACACGCCTGAGATGGGCACGTCGCTCTTCCCCAACTGGACCTACAACGAGGCCAATGCGTGGGGCATGTCGGTGGACATGAACAGCTGCACCGGATGCAACGCATGCATCGTGAGCTGTTATGCCGAGAACAACATTCCGGTGGTGGGCAAGCAGCAGGTGCGCATCGGCCGCGACATGCAGTGGCTGCGCATCGACACCTATTATGAAGGCGACCTGGCCGCGCCGCGGGCGCACTTCCAGCCCATGGCCTGCCAGCACTGCGAAAACGCTCCCTGCGAACAGGTTTGCCCGGTGGGCGCCACGGTGCACACGCCCGAAGGCCTGAACATGATGATCTACAACCGCTGCGTGGGCACACGCTACTGCTCGAACAACTGCCCCTACAAGGTGCGGCGGTTCAACTTCCTGCTCTACAGCGACTACGAGACCGAGAGCCTCAAACTCATGCGGAATCCCGACGTGAGCGTGCGCTCGCGCGGCGTGATGGAGAAGTGCAGCTACTGCGTGCAGCGCATCCAGGAAGCCAAGATCCACGCCGACAAGGAAAACCGCAACGTGCGCGATGGCGAGATTGTGACCGCGTGCCAGCAGGCATGCCCGGCATCGGCCATCACCTTCGGCAACATTAACGATAAAGAGAGCCGGGTATCGAAGCTGCGCGCGCAGCAGCGCAGCTACCAGGTAATCGCCGACCAGAACACGCGCCCGCGCACCACTTATGTGGCCGAAGTTCTGAATCTGAACCAGGAACTGGAAGAAGCGCCGAGAGAACACGATCCGGCAAAGGGATAAAAGCAGGGAACGAGGGACCAAGGGAACAAGGGAACAAAGGCGACCATGGCAACCAGCGAACTGAAGACGAAAGATCCTGGCATCGATCCCGCGACTGGAGAATTCCGGGTCGTGCGGGTGGGGGAGAACTTCCGGTCGATCACCGAGAAGATCTCGAGCATTGTGCTCACGCCGCACACGCCGCTGGGCTGGTTTGCGCTCTTCTCGCTGGCGGGCGGCGGCGCCACCATGCTGCTGGTCGCGGTTACGTGGCTGTTCCTCAAGGGCACGGGAATCTGGGCCATCAGCCAGCCGGTGGCCTGGGGATTCGCGATCATCAACTTTGTCTGGTGGATCGGCATCGGCCACGCCGGCACGCTGATTTCTGCCATTCTGCTGCTCTTCAAACAGAGCTGGCGCAACTCCATCAGCCGCTTTGCCGAGGCCATGACCATCTTTGCCGTGGTCTGCGCCGCCATGTTTCCGCTGATCCATGTCGGGCGTCCGTGGCTGGGGTACTGGATGCTGCCCCTTCCGTTCACCATGACGGTGTGGCCGCAGTTCCGTTCGCCGCTGATGTGGGACGTGTTCGCGGTTTCGACCTACGCGACCATCTCCCTGGTCTTCTGGTACATCGGCATGGTGCCCGACCTGGCCACGTTCCGCGATCGCTCGCAATCGAAGATCGGCCAGTACTTCTACGGTATGCTTTCGCTCGGCTGGCGCGGATCGGTGCGGCACTGGATGCGCTACGAGACAGCCTCGCTGTTGCTGGCCGGCCTGGCGACGCCGCTGGTGCTCAGCGTGCACACGGTCATCAGCTTCGACTTTGCAGTTGCGGTGCTGCCCGGCTGGCATACCACCATCTTCCCGCCCTACTTTGTGGCCGGCGCCATCTACTCGGGATTCGCCATGGTGCTCACGCTGGCCATTCCGCTGCGCAAGTTCTACGGGCTTGAGGCGCTGGTAACCGAGCGGCACATCGACAACATGGGCAAGGTGATGCTGGCCACTGGATTCATTGTGGCCTACGGCTACGGCATGGAAGCCTTCATGGCCTGGTACTCGGCCTCGCACTGGGAAGCGTTCATGTTCTGGAATCGCGTCTTCGGGCCCATGGGCTGGTCATATTGGGTGCTCGTCACCTGCAACCTGGCCATTCCGCTGACGACGCTGTGGAGCCGCAAGCTGCGCACCAATATCGCATTCATGTTCTTCATCTCGATCGTGGTGAACACGGGCATGTGGTTCGAGCGTTTCGTGATCGTCGTAACCAGCCTCTACCGCGACTTTTTGCCTTCTTCGTGGGGGACGTACCGCGCCACGAAATGGGATTACATGACTTATGCCGGAACGCTGGGGCTGTTCACGTTCCTCTTCCTGTTGTTTGTGCGCATCTTGCCCATGATTCCCATGAACGAAATCCGCATGATTTTGCCGCAGGCAAAGATCAAGCCGAAGGTGACGGCGGAGGCAGGTGACTAATGCAGCTCCCCAATTTCGCACCGCCGAAGCCGATTCTCTCAAGTGCCTTTTTGCTCAAGAAAGAGGCACCTTCAATGACTCTTGCGAGGGCAAGTGAATTGGAGGAACTGCTCTAATATGCCCCCACGCGAAGGAACTTACGGATTGTTGGCTGAATTCGATACGCCGGGCGACCTGGTGCGCGCGGCGCAAAAAGCCCGGCAGGACGGCTGGCGGCGGCTCGATTGCTATACGCCATATCCGGTTGAAGAGGCTGCCGAGGCCATCGGCTTCCATCGCAACAAGGTGCCGCTCGTGACATTGATCGGCGGCCTGATGGGCGGCGCAGCCATGTTTCTGCTGGAGACGTGGATCTCTGTGCTCGCCTATCCGCTCAATATCGGTGGCCGGCCGACCTACTCGTGGCCCGCATTCATTGTGCCCGCGTACGAATGGACCATTTTGTGGGCCGGTCTTTCGGCGGCCTTCGGCATGGTTGCGCTCAATGGGCTGCCGGCGCTGTATCACCCGCTGTTTAACGCGCCCAACTTCCGCAACGGAGCGACGACCGACAAGTTCTTCCTCTGCCTGGAGTCGCTCGATCCCAAGTTCGATTTGGTGGAGAGCAAAGCGTATCTGCAAAGCATGGGGCCTGTATCGGTGGTGGAGGTGGAGTACTGATGAACCTCTGCAGGGAACAGGGATCAGGGATCGGGAATCAGAGCGGGTGCCCCATCCTTGCGCGTCTTTTGCGCAAGGGTTGGAGACCAATTTCGTTCGCCACAATGGCTTGTGTGATGTTGATGGCCGGATGCCGGCAGGACATGCAGAACCAGCCCAAGATGATTCCGCAGCGTGGGTCTGACTTTTTTGCCGATCATCGCGGCTCGCGTCCGCAGGTTCAGGACACCGTGGCCCGCGGCCAGTTGCGCGAAGACAGCTACTTTTATACCGGCGTGGTGCAGGGCGCGAACGGCTATCGCGAAGAACGCGACGAGATGCCCTTCCCGGTGACGATGGAAGTGCTGAAGCGCGGGCAGGAGCGGTTCAACATCTACTGCACGCCTTGCCACTCGCGCGTGGGCAACGGGTTGGGCGAGATTGTGGATCGCGGCTACAAGCCTGCGGCCAATCTGATGGACCAGGTGCGGTTATCGCAGCCCATCTCGCACTACTTCTACGTGATGACCCACGGCTACGGCTCGATGCCCGATTACTCGGCGCAACTGGCGCCCGTCGATCGCTGGGCGGTTGCCGCCTACATTCGCGCGCTGCAGCTCAGCCAGGCCAGGGGCACTTCGGCAGACGTTCCCGCAGGCGTGGAGATTCGCAGCCTGAAGAGCGTAGCCGAGGAAGACGGACATCCGGAGTACGCCCAGCCGTGGTCGCTGCCGGCAACCGCTGTGCAGGCATACAAGCCGGTCAGCAGCGAAGGAACGCCGGGGATGGCTCCGGCGAATCCGGCCGACCCGGCGATCAAGATACCCGTAACGAAACCGGCCCCCGCGGGCCAAAAGCCCGAAGCTCAAAAGTAGGACGATAGGAATGGCTCACGATTCTCACTCAATATCGCGCGCAAAGACGCTCCCGGCGGACCTGAGCGCGCCCGCGTTTGTGGGGGCGTGGAAGTCGCGGGCTCTGGTGGTAGCCGCGGTCTTTGCGATCCTTACCGTGATTCTGGCGTACCTGAGCCAGGCGCAGGACCAGTTGGGCTGGGATCACTTTTTGCGCGCATGGGTACTCGGGCTCATGCTCACCTTCGGCTGGTGCGTGGGCGGGCTGGCGCTCTTGATGGTGCAGTACTGCTCGGGCGGCAAGTGGGGCCTGTTGTTGCGCCGCCCCCTTGAAGCCATGAGCCGCACGCTGCCGCTGGTTTTCATCTACTGGCTGGTCGTAGCCGTCGACGTCTTCTACACCAAGAAGCTCTATCTTTGGTCGAAATTCAGCAGCGACTCTGAAACCGCGGCCGCGGTCAAGGCCGGAGTCATCACCGAAATTCAAAAGCACTGCATCGACTTCAAGCGCCCCATGCTGAACCCCGACATGTTCGTCATCGTCGGTCTCATCTGCTTCGGCATTTGGTTCCTCTACATGTGGCGGCTGAACAGGATGGCCGCGCGGCGCGACGCGCAGGGACCTGAAACCACGCCCTACTGGATCAAGAAGTTCGAGAACTTCTCAGGACCCGGCATCGTGGTCTACGCGCTCACCATGACCGCGGCGGTTATCTACTGGGTCATGTCGATGGACCCCACGTGGTTTTCCTCGGTGTACGGCCTGCTCTTCCTGGTTGGACAGGGCTACTCGGTGCTGGCGTTCTCGATTATCACTTCTATCGCTCTCAGCAAGGCCGAGCCGTTCAAGACCATCATGCGCCAGACCGAGCAGCACGACCTGGGCAAGCTCACCTTTGCCTTCGTCATGTTGAATATCTATCTCGCCTTCGGGCAGTTCCTGATTATCTGGTCGGGAAACCTGCCTGACGAGATTCCCTGGTACCTGGATCGCATTCGCGGGCACTGGGGCATCGTGATTACGCTCGACTTCATCTTCCATTGGCTGATTCCGTTCAGCCTGCTGCTCTCGCGCGACATCAAGCGCAACAAGAAGCGGCTGACGCGCGTGTGCCAGTGGATGATCTTCGCCAAGGCCTTCGATCTGTGGTGGCTGATTGAGCCGAACTTTAAAGACGCTGCGCGCAACCTGCACTTCAGCTGGGGAATCCTGGAGTACGCAACCCTGCCGGTGGCCATGGCCGCGCTGTGGGTCGCATTCTTCGTGAACCGGTTGCAGACCAAGCCGGTCGTGCAGGTGAACGATCCGCATCTGGCCGAAATTCTGGAGCCCGAACATGCCCACGCATAACGACAATCCGAACGAGAACCGCGAGCCCGAGCCGATCGATACTTCGCTCGGCTACGAAGGTTCTGACGTCAAGGTAACCGGGATTCTTGTCTTCCTGGTGTCGCTGGGCATCTTTGTTGCGGTCACCGGCTTCGTCTGCTACGGCATCGGCAAGGTGATCAACGCGCGCATGAACAAGCAAGACGGCCCCAACTCCAAGTGGACCAAGACCGTTGAAATTCGCGATCTGGGCAACATGCCTTCAAGCCCCGAGATGCAGAACAAGGTGGCCGAAATTACCAAGAGCTTCCCTCAGCCCCGCGTCCAGATTGACGACGGCAATATCGATATAGCCGAACTGCACGCGCGCGAAGACATTCTGCTCGACAACTACACGTGGATCGACCCGTCGAAGGGAACCGTGAGAATCCCGATCGAGCAGGCCATGCAGATCATCGCGCAAAAGGGATTGCCGGTGGCGCACGCTCAAGAGGGACCGCAGTTGATGACCGGTGACTCGAAGCCGGTGGTCACCATGCCGCTTACCAATGGATTTGCCCGGACCAGCTACGAGCAGGAGCTGGCGGCAGAAAAACAGGCCAAAGAATAGGGAACAAGGGAACAAGGGACCGAGGGAACAAGGGAACAAGGGACCGAGGGAACAGGGGAACAAGGGAACAAGGGAACGGTCGCGCAGTTGAGGTTTTGAAAGGGCACGAGTTTACTCGTGCCATTAAGGACCATAAGACGAGTACGGGGCTTTAGCCCCTGAGGGATGTTTTTGAGGGCCAGGGACACGGAGAGGATGAGCATCGAAATGATGTTTAGGGGCACAATTCGGAGAAGCTGGCGAAGCGTGGGTATCTTAACGGCCGGGGCCGTGGTGCTCGCGCTGGTTGCGGCCTCGCCGCTCACTGCGCAAGTCTCGGGCTATGGCGACAAGGCCGTCGGCCCCGCCAACGACAGCACTCCTTCGGTGCTCAAGGGCGTGGGCGTTGAGCAGCATTTGAACACGCAGCTGCCTCTGAATCTCACGTTCACCGACGACGCCGGCAAGGTTGTGCCGCTCTCGAGCTACTTCGGCAAGCGGCCAGCTATTCTCGCGCTGGTCTACTACCAATGCCCCATGCTATGCAGCGAGGAGCTGAACGGGCTCACCAGCGCGCTGGAGATGGTGAAGTACGTTCCCGGCAAGGACTTCGACATCATCGTGGTCAGCATCGATCCCAGCGAAGGGACCGATCTGGCCGCCGCCAAGAAGCGCAGCTACCTGAAGCGCTACGGGCATCCCGAGACGGCCAACGGCTGGCACTTCATGACCGGAACGCAGGCCAATATCGACGCGCTGACCGATGCCGTGGGCTTCAAATATGTCAGAATTCCCGGCCCGGACGGCAAGCTGACGCAGTTCGCGCACGCCAGCGCGATTCAGATTGTTACTCCCTCGGGCAAGCTGGCGCAGTACTACATGGGCGTGGAATACAGCCCCAAGGATCTGCTGCTCGGCCTCGACGAAGCATCGTCGAACAAGATCGGGTCGCCGGTGGACAACATTCTGACCTACTGCTATCACTACGATCCCCAGACCAACAGGCATTCGCTGATTGTTGCGCGGGTGGTGCAGCTCGGCGGGGTGGTCACGTTGGGCATGCTGGGCGGATTCATGTTCCTCATGTTCCGCCGCGATTACACGCAGGGCCATCAGGGGGATTCAGAGCAACACGGGACAGGAAAAAGGTGAACGGATAAAGGAATGAGCCACATCAGCCCAGTACTCTGGCAGTTTCTCGTCAAGTGGATGACGAACTTCGCGCTGTTCCCGCCGGAAGCGTCGAAGATCGCGCCGCAGATGGACGCGTTGTTTTTCTTCATGGTCCTGGTAAGCCTGATCGGGCTGACGCTGGTGATTCTGCTGATCGTGAGTTTTTCACTGCTCTACAACAAGAAGCGCCACCCGGTGGCCACCCAGATCGAGGGCTCAACGCTGCTTGAAGCTACCTGGACGATCATTCCGCTGGGCCTGTTTCTGATCATGTTTGTGTGGGGCGCGCTCATCTACTTCCGCGTCTACACTCCGCCGGCGAATGCGATGAACATTTATGTGGTGGGCAAGCAGTGGATGTGGAAGGCCGAGCATCCCGGCGGCCAGCACGAGATCAACTCGCTGCACGTTCCTATCAACCAGCCGGTGCAGCTCACCATCATCTCGCAGGATGTCTTCCACAGCTTCTCGATTCCCGCCTTTCGCGTGAAGCGCGAGGCCATTCCCGGGCGTTACACGACGGTCTGGTTCGAGGCCACGGCTACGGGCACGTATCACCTGTTCTGCACGCAGTACTGCGGCACCAACCACTCGCAGATGATTGGCGACGTGGTGGTGATGACGCCCGACAATTTCAAGCAGTGGCTGGCCAGCTCCATCAGCGGCAATTCGCTGGCGCAGAATGGCGAGCGGCTGTTCGCCAGCCTGAGCTGCACGGCCTGCCACAATACGCGGCCCGATGCGCGCGGCCCGAATCTGGCCGGGGTCTACGGCTCGCATCTCACTCTGAGCAGCGGCCAGACCATCACTGCCGACGACGAGTATCTCCGCTCGGCAATCCTCAATCCTTCGCAGCACATCACCCAGGGCTATGCGCCGATCATGCCCACTTACCAGGGCCAGATCAGCGAAGACGGCGTGATTGCGCTGGTTGAGTATCTGAAGCATCTTGACACCGACTACCGCTTGCAGCAAACAACGAACACCACCGAACTGATTCCTGAAAAAGAGGGCACAACCACGCCGGCGGGCAAGGCTACTGCCGCGGCAGGGGAGGTAAAGCAATGAGCGCGGCCACCATCGTCAGTCTTCCCGACCAGTCTACGGCCAGGATTCCGAAGATGAACTTCCTGACCAAAGAGAACGGCTTGCTGAGCTGGCTGCTTACGGGCGACCACAAGCGCATTGCCACGCTCTACCTGATCTCGATCACGTTCTTCTTTTTCATCGGCGGCGCGCTGGCAGGCCTCATCCGGCTTGAGTTGCTGACGCCGCAAACCTCACTGATGGCGACCGACACCTATAACAAGGTGTTCACCATGCATGGCGTCATCATGGTCTTCTTCTTCCTGGTGCCTTCGGTGCCTGCGACGCTGGGCAATTTCCTTATTCCGATGATGGTTGGCGCCAAGGACCTGGCGCTGCCCAAAGTCAACCTGCTGAGCTGGTATCTGTACATCATCGGCGGTTGCATGGGCATCTACGTGATGGCATCGGGTGGCGTGGACACGGGCTGGACGTTCACGACGCCGCTCTCCACGCACTATCTGAACACGCATGTCATCTCAACGGCGATGGCGGCGTTTGTCGCCGGTTTCAGCTCGGTATTCACGGGGCTGAATTTCATTGTGACCATCCACAAGATGCGCTGCCCGGGCATGACCTGGTTCCGGCTGCCGCTGTTCTGCTGGTCAAACTACGCGGCCAGCGTCCTGATGGTTCTGGCCACGCCGGTTCTGGCCATCACGCTGGTGCTCATCATGCTGGAGCGCACAGTTGGAATCGGCGTCTTCGACCCGGCCAAGGGCGGCGACCCGCTCCTGTTTCAGCACCTGTTCTGGTTCTACTCGCACCCCGCCGTCTACATCATGATTCTGCCCGGCATGGGCGTCATCAGCGAGGTGGTTTCAACCTTCAGCCGCAAACGCGTGTTTGGATACACGGCGGTCGCCTTCTCGTCTGTGGCCATAGCGGTCTTCGGCTTCTTTGTCTGGGCCCACCACATGTTCATCATGGGCATCTCAAACTACTCAGCGCTGGTCTTCTCGCTGCTCACCATGCTGGTTGCGGTGCCCTCGGCCATCAAGATCTTCAACTGGGCCTTCACGCTCTACAAGGGATCGATCACTTTTGAGACGCCGATGCTCTACGCCTTCGGCTTCATGGGCCTGTTCACCATCGGCGGCCTGACCGGCGTCTTCCTTGGCGCCACAGGCACCGATATTCATCTCACCGAGACCTACTTCATCGTGGCTCACTTCCACTTTGTGATGGTGGGCGGCATGCTGATGGCCTTCCTCTCGGGCATCCACTTCTGGTGGCCCAAGTGGACCGGCCGCATGTATCCGGAAAAGATTTCGCAGCTGGCCGCGGTGGTCACCTTCATCGGATTCAACTTCACCTTCTTCCCGCAGTTCATCCTGGGAATGCTGGGCATGCCGCGCCGCTACGCCGCCTACCCGCCTGAGTTCCAGGTGCTGAATGTGTTCTCCACCGCCGGCGCGTCGATCCTGGGCGTGGGCTACCTGCTGCCCATCCTGTACCTCACCTGGTCGCTCAAGTACGGCGAGGTCGCGGGCAACAATCCCTGGCAGGCGACCGGCCTGGAATGGCAGGTGCAGTCGCCGCCTCTGACTGAGAACTTCCCCGAGATTCCCGTCATGGATCACGAGGCCTATGACTACGAGTGGCTGGAAGCCCAGCAACGGAAAGAGGTAGCCAGTGTCGGATAGCACTGCCATCGCGCACGAAACGGCCGGCTCCGCCCATTCTCATCATGGGGAGCATCCGCCGTATCAGCGCCATCACTTCGAATCCGTCGAGCAGCAGGCCGATACCACCAACTTTGCCATGTGGCTCTTCCTGCTCACTGAAGTCATGTTCTTCGGCGGGCTCTTCATGTCCTACCTGCTCATGCGCAACTGGTACTATCCGGCCTTTGTTGAAGCCTCGCACCAGCTCGATGTGCGCTGGGGCACAGCGAATACCGTTACGCTGATTCTTTCCAGCTTCACCATGGCCATGGGCGTGTGGTCTGCTGAGACCCGCCGCAAGGGCCTGTTGGTTCTCTTTCTCTGTCTGACCTTTGTGCTCGGTCTCGTCTTTTTGGGAATCAAGAGCATCGAGTACCACGAGAAGTGGGAAAAGCACCACATCCCCGGCATACGCTACAGCACTGAGAACTTCACCAATCCGCAATCGGATCCCGAAGTCTACAAGGAGTATCACGACAAGCCGCTGCCGGCGGACATGGCCGCGAAGACCGAGATGTACTTCTTTCTCTACTTCGCCATGACCGGCATGCACGCGCTGCACATGATCATCGGCATCGCGATCCTGGGATTCATGATTGCGAGAGCCCGAGCCGGGGCCTACACCACGGGACACGTCACGTATGTCGAGAACTTCGGCTTGTACTGGCACTTTGTCGACATTATCTGGATCTATCTCTTCGCCCTGCTGTATCTGATCAGCAGGCATTGAGGAATGAAGGCATGAGCGAAACGAACGCGCTACACGAACAAGAGCATCACATCGTAAGCCCGAAGATCTACGTCATTGTCCTGCTGGTGCTGCTGGTGGGGACGGCGCTTACGGTGCTGGCATCCTATTTCGATCTGGGCGAAACCCGCCTGGCCCTCGGGAGCTTTGACACCGGCTTCACCATCTTCTGGAACCCGGTGGTGGCGCTGGCCATCGCCACCACAAAAATGCTCTGCGTGGTGCTTTTCTTTATGCACGTCAAGTACTCGACCAAGCTCACCAAGCTCACCGTTCTCTCGGGATTGTTCACTTTGCTGGCGCTCATCGCCATGACGCTGTCAGACTACGTCAGCCGGGCGTGGGGGCGGTGGTAAAGGCAGTTGTCAGTGGTCAGTTGTCAGTGATCAGTGGGGCCGCCTGCGGGCGGCCCTTTTTGATGAACGGCGCTGGGTACCGCCGAGATACGTCTCTCCGTGGCGCAAAGGTCAAGAAATCCCTCATTTTCGAGCCCTTCTATACGTGTGATGAATCACACGTCGGTGGGAATCCTTCGTTCCTATAATGGGCAGCAATTTCATTCCCGGAATCTGGGCGTCGGTTTCAGCGCATTGCGATGGAATCCCTGCGGACCTTCATTGGAAGATTTTCACGACGGCGGAGGCCGCAAGCGGAGATTCGGATGCGGGCATTTGCTGCTATGGCAAGACAGACTTCAGGCGGGCCGGGTTCCAGGGCCAGCGAGGAAATTCGAACAGGGTCTCGATCAGGACATCGATCCGGACCTCGACGGGCGCGGCCGGCTGCGTTGGTTGCGGCGGGCGTGCTGGCGATGGCATGCGCGTGGGCTGCAGGTCAGGCTGGTGTTGAAGTTGCGCGGCCGGCGCATCCAGCCGTGGGCGCGCACCCGGGCGAGCCTGTGCCGCCGCGCGTGGCGCAGGCCGAAAGATTCCTGGCCCGGCGCGGCCTCAAACCCGGCCAGCGAATAGCGGTCCGCACCAATCGCAAACGGCTTCAATCGGGGCTGCGACCGGCTCTCGGCCCCAACCTCGCTGCCGCTTCCTCAAACTCATCCACGGCTACTTGGCAACCGCTTGGCCCCACGGCGGTCCTCACGCCGAAACTCGGCCTGGTCACGGGCCGCATCTCGTCGATTGCTTTCGACCCCAGCGACCCCACCGGGAACCATATCTACGTGGGAACTACTGGTGGAGGCGTGTGGGTGACGGCCAACGCGGCCGCATCGAACCCGTCGCTCATCGCTTTTGCCCCGCTTACTGACTTTGTGAGCGCCCTCGACTACGCTGACGACGCTTCCATCAGCATCGGCGTGGTGACGGTGCAGCCGGGTGGCACAGGCGTGATCCTGGCCGGCACGGGCGACCCCAACGATGTGCTCGACTCGTACTACGGCGCAGGAATTCTTCGCTCCACCGACGGCGGAACGACGTGGACGCTGATCCAGCAGACCCAGGATCTGGAAGACGGCCTCAGCCTGCAGGACTACAAGTTCGTCGGCGAGGGCTTTGCCGGATTCGCATGGAGCACCGCCAACACCGGGCTGGTTGTTGCCGCGGTCTCGCAGGCGTACGAAGGCACACTGGTCAACGCAGATCAGCCTGGTTACAGCTACGAAGGGCTCTACTACTCGCAGGACGCCGGAGCAACGTGGCACCTGGCCACCATCACCGATGGGTCGGGCGATGACGTGCAGGGCCCGCTCGACGCATTCGATTCGCCCGACGGCAACGCTGCCACGGCGGTGGTTTGGAACCCGGTGCGGCAGTTGTTTATCGCCGCGGTGCGCTACCACGGCTTCTATCAATCGGCCGATGGAGTGACCTGGACGCGGCTCGCCGATCAGCCATCGGCGGGAATTGACGCATTTCTTTGCCCGAACAATGCCGGCCAGGCAGGATCGATCGATTGCCCCATCTTCCGCGCGGCGCTTGCCGTCAATCCGGTTTCGGGCGACACCTTTGCATGGAGTGTGGACACCAACAACCAGGACCAGGGCCTGTGGCAGGATCAGTGCTCGATCAGCGGGACCTCCTGCGGTAATTCCACCCTTACGTTCGCGACGCAATGGAACACGACGCTGCTCGAGACCAGCAACATCGAAGGCGCCGCGACCATCCTCAACGGCAATTACGACCTGGCGCTTGCGGCCGTGCCATCCGAGCAGGACACGCTGGTGCTGGCCGGCGATAACGACTTGTGGCAGTGCAGCCTGGCCATGGGCTGCGAGTGGCGCAACACCACCAACTCCACCACCTGCATGAGCGCACAGGTTGCCGAGTTCCAGCATGCGCTGGCCTGGAACGCCGCCAATCCCGAAGAGATTCTGGTGGGCAACGATGGCGGGCTGTGGCGTTCGATGGATGCAATCGGCGAAAGCGGCGCGGCTTGCAACTCGGCTGACGCGAGCCACTTCCAGAATCTGAATGGCAGCCTCGGCTCGCTGGCCGAGGTGGAGAGCATGTCGGCGATCGGCAGCTCGCCTTACACCATGATGGCCGGCCTGGGCGTGAATGGAACCGCTGGAGTGAAGAGCGGCTCCGCAACC
Source organism: uncultured Acidobacteriaceae bacterium (assembly GCA_963808695.1). Taxonomy (GTDB): domain Bacteria; phylum Acidobacteriota; class Terriglobia; order Terriglobales; family Acidobacteriaceae; genus Telmatobacter. The sequence goes on along the minus strand of CAWEHF010000014.1, from coordinate 270,049 downwards.
GCCGACTGGCCGCAGATTCTCTCCGGCTACGGCGGTCCCGTGGCGATCGACACCACCAATCCCGATAACTGGTATGTGAACGCGAGTTCCGGCGTAGACATCTATCTCTGTGCGCAATCGGCGCCGTGTACGCCTGCGGATTTTGGCGCCAGCCCGGTGATCGACGAGGCAGACGTGAGCAACGACGGCCTCGGCATGCCGGAGCCTGCGCCGTTTCTCGTCGATCCGCTCGATTCAACGCAACTGCTCATCGCCACTTGCCGCCTGTGGCGCGGCCCGGCATCCGGCGTTGGCTGGAGCACATCGAACGCGATCACGCCCATCCTGGACAGCGGCGTCAACGCATTTCCCTGCGCCGGCGACGCGCTCATTCGCTCGATGGCGGCGATGGCTCTCGCCGGCGGCAGCGAGATTGTCTACCTGGGAATGTATGGCTCGGCCAACGGCGGCGCGAACCTGCCGGGTTACGTTCTCAGCGTTGTGATCGATCCGTCCTCAAGCGGGCCTGCGACGGTCAGCGATCTCACCCTCAATCCCGTGGTGAACGACAGCAATTCGCTCAACCAATTCGATTACGATATCTCGAGCCTCTTCATCGATCCCCACGACACCACCGGCAACACCGTATATGTCACGGTTGCGGCCTTCCAATCGACAGGCGGGCCAGTGCAGACCGTCTATCGCTCGACCGACGGCGGAGCCCACTGGAGCGACCTCATGTCGAACCTGCCGGATGTGCCTGTCAACGGCGTCGTCGTCGATCCCAACAGCGCCAACACGGTCTACGTTGCCACTGATCAGGGGGTCTTTTTCACCGCTGCGGTAGCGAACTGCGCACAGTCGCCCTCGGTCTGCTGGTCGCCCTTCGGCTCCGGCCTTCCCGGCGCGCCGGTTGTGGCCTTGTCCGCGGCGCCCCTGGGCAGCGCCACGCCGGTTCTGGCGGCGGCCACCTACGGCCGCGGAATCTTCACCACCAATCTCTTTTCGGCGAGCAGCGGAAATACGACCGTAAACGTCGCGCCTGCGAGCCTGACCTTCGGCAGCCTGCCGGTAGGAACATCCGGCACTTCGCAAACGGTGACCATCGAAAACACCGGCACTCTCGCTCTGGCGCCCACCTCGATCGCCTTGGCCGGAGACTTTACCGAGACCGACAACTGCGTCAATCAATCCATTCCGGCTGGCAGCAGTTGCACCATCCAGGTGCAGTTTATTCCGTCGGCGATGGGGGCTCAGAGCGACGTCCTCACCCTCTACGCCAACCTCTACGGCGGTCAAGTGCAGGTCGACCTCAGCGGAACCGGGGTCGCGAGCGGCGCAGTCACGCTTTTGCCTAACCCGCTCAACTTCGGCCAGGTCGAGGCCGGCTCCTCTGTTCAGCTCCCGGTTACCGTTGACAATTCCTCTTCCACCTCCATTCCCATTACCAGCCTCACCATTACCGGCCCGTTCGCGATCGCCACAAACTCCTGCGGTACAACGGCTTTGGCGGCCAGCGCCGATTGCCAGATCCAGGTTTCCTTCAATCCCACCGCGACCGGCCCGGCCGCGGGAACGCTGACCCTGGTCGACGGCGCCGGAACGCAAAGCATTCAGCTCACCGGCACCGGCGAAGCTGCGCCCACTGACGCGCTGAGCCCCACTTCGCTCAACTTCGCCGCCGCGCAGGTTGGCCTGGCCTCGAGCCCGCAAACCGTTACGCTCACCAACTCGGGCGGCGTTCCCTTGACCTCGATCTCGGTTTCGGTTTCGAACGGCTTTGAAGTTTCCAACGCGTGCACGACGCAGCTTGCGGCAAATTCCTCGTGCTCGCTTGAGGTGCAGTTCGCGCCCGTCGCCCCAGGCAGCCAGAGCGGAGCGCTCACTGTCTCCGACATTCTCAGGACCCAGACTGTTGCTCTCTCCGGCACCGGCCTCGCGCCGGGGGTCATCTCCGTCTCTCCCACCAGCCTCACATTCACCAATCAGCAGCCCGGCGTGGCCAGCCCTCCCCAAACCCTCACCGTGACCAACGCCGGCGGAGCACCTATCGCAAATCTCGACTTTGCGCTCGCCGGCGCGGCTGCGGCCAGCTACTCGGTCGGCACGGTCACCTGCGGCGCATCCCTGGCTGCGAACGCAAGCTGCACTGCGCAGGTAGTCTTTACGCCTTCGGGAACGGGGACGGTTTCGGCCGCGCTCAACATCTCCTCTTCCACGCTCGGCGTCCAGGCGGTCTCGGTTGCGCTCAATGGCTCCGGCACTATCTCCGGCGGCCTCACCGTCAGTCCTTCGGTTGTCGCCTTTGGCGTGACCGGCGTGAGCCAGTCAAGCACCGCGCAAACCGTCACGCTTACCAACTCAACCACCAGCGCCATCCCCTCGATCTCGCTTGCTGTCACCGGCCCGTTCTCGCTGGCCACAAATACCTGCACCGGCAGCCTCGTCTCCGGCGCCAGTTGCACGGCCTCGGTCGTCTTTTCTCCCACAGCTACCGGACCGGCCTCAAGCGCTCTCACCATCACCTCTGCGGCGCTGGCCTCGCCGGATACGGTGGCGCTCAGCGGAACCGGCTTCAACTTCACCGTCAGCACGGCGGCCACTTCAAGCCAAACCGTGGCCGCCGGCCAGACCGCCAGTTACACTCTTGCGATCTCTCCCAGCGGCGCCCAGGCAACGTTCGGCCTAGCCTGCGGCTCACTGCCCCAATACGCTTCGTGCTCGTTCAACCCCGCCACCGAGGCACTCAACTCAGGCGTCGCAGGCAATGTGACGGTAAATATCTCCACCGGCGAAGTCTCAAGCGCGAGAGTGGATCCGGCCGCAGGCTGGCGCGCTGCACCGCTCCTGTGCGGGCTGCTTCTGCTCCCACTCGCGCTCGCGCGGCGGCGCAGGGTTCTCCTGCTCGCAGTTCTCGTCTGCGTTCTGGCTGCCGGCATCACTGCCTGCACCAGCTCCGGTGGTGGGACCGGTGGTTCTCCTGGTGGGGGCCAGCAGCAAACCACAACCTCCCCGCCCGGAACCTACACCATCCCGGTGACCGCGACAGCAAACGGCATGTCGCAGTCGGTGAATCTGACGCTCACGGTGGATTGAGGCGCCGAGCGCTGACCTTGCGCGCCTGATCCGCCGCCATCGCACGAAACCGCAAGCCGTTATACTTGAGCTTCAAGTACACGGCGGGCGCGCATGCGGCTTTGTGCGCGTCCCGAACAGGAAAATCAAGCGCATGGCGGCAAAAGTAACCGTGGAAGACGTGGAACGCGTGGCCGAGCTGGCTCATCTCGAGCTCAAGTCCGAAGAGACCCCGCGCATGCTCACCGATCTGAACGCAATTCTCGATTACGTTGCCGAGCTCAACGAACTCGACACCGCGGGCGTTGAGCCGCTGGCCCAGGTGAGCGAGCTGGGCGACTTTGTGAACCAGCCTCGCCCCGACGCGCACGAGCCCTCGCTGCCGCGTGCGGTGGTGATGCCTGAGGCGCCCGAGACTGACGGCGTCTTCTTCAAGGTGCCCAAGGTGATTGAGAGATAGGGACTGAGGGACTGAGGGAAATAGGGACTAAGGGACTAGGGGCATTCAAGGGGATTCGATTGGCGAGCGTGGAGAGGATTGCGGGGAGTTTGGTTGAGAAGCCGAAGACGGTGGCGTCTCTCCGCGAGGAGATCGCCGCAGGCAGCGTGAAGGCCGCCGACCTGGCCGCCGAATACTACGCGCGTATCGAGCAAAAAAATCCGCACCTCAACGTGTACCTGAGCCTGACGAAAGACCGCGCGCTGGCCCAGGCCGCGCGCATCGATGCGCTGGCCGCCAAGGGCGACCCGCTGCCCGCGCTGGCCGGCATTCCGGTGGGCATCAAAGACGTGCTGGTGGTGAAGGGCGCGCCGGCAACCGCGGGCTCCAAAATCCTTGAAGGCTACCATCCGCCCTACGATGCAACCGTGGTCTCGAGGCTCGAAGCCGCGGGCGCAGTGCTGCTCGGCAAGCTCAACTGCGACGAGTTCGCCATGGGTTCCTCGAACGAGAACTCGGCCTATGGCCCGGTCCGAAATCCCGTTGATACGGAACGGGTTCCGGGCGGATCGAGCGGCGGATCGGCGGCCGCTGTTGCAGCCAACATGGCGGTCGCGACGCTGGGCAGCGACACTGGAGGCTCGATTCGCCAGCCGGCCAGCTTTTGCGGAGTGGTTGGCGTTTTGCCTACCTACGGGCGAGTCTCGCGCTATGGGCTGATCGCTTTTGCATCGTCGCTCGACCGCGTCGGCCCCTTTGCCGCCAACGTGCGCGACGCAGCCGCCATGTTGGGCGTGATCGCCGGCCAAGACGCGCACGATGCCACAAGTTCGCCCGCGCCGGTTGAGGACTACGCGGCCGAGAGCGACAAGCCGGTCGAGGGAATGCGCATCGGCGTCCCGGCCGAGTACTTTGCCGAGGGCCTTGACCCTGAGGTCCGCGCAGCAATCGAGAAGGGAATTGACGCGCTCAAGGCTGCCGGCTGTACGGCGAAGCCCGTCAGCCTGCCACACACAAAGTACGCGGTTCCGGTCTACTACCTGATCGCCACGGCGGAGGCCAGCGCCAATCTCTCGCGCTTCGACGGCGTGCGCTACGGCTACCGATCGCCCGCGTCGGCCACGCTCGCCGACATGTACTCGCACTCGCGCGACGAGGGCTTCGGCGCCGAAGTCAAGCGCCGCATTCTGCTTGGCACCTACGCGCTCTCAGCCGGCTACTACGACGCCTACTACCGCAAGGCGCAGCAGGTGCGGCGCATTCTGGCCGAGGAGTTCCTGCGCGCCTTTGCGGAGGTTGACGCGATCGTCACGCCCACCTCGCCGTTTCCTGCGTTCAAAATCGGCGAGAAGGCCGACGATCCGCTGGCCATGTATCTCGCCGATATCTACACGGTGACGGCCTCGCTGGCCGGCATCTGCGGCGTGACGGTTCCGTGCGGAACGACGAGCTCGGGACTGCCCGTCGGCATGCAGGTGCTGGCCTCGCACTTCGGCGAGAGCAAGGCGTTCCGCGTGGCGCGGGCGGTTGAGGCGGCGGGGATCTAAGCGCGCGCTACAATAGTGTCCAAGGAGCTTTCATCATGTTGTTTCATGTGACCCTTGAGGCGGCCGAAGATGGGTGGATTGTTGCCGAGTGCCCCGCGCTGCCCGGTTGCGTCTCGCAGGGCCGCGATGAAAAGGAAGCTCTCGATAACATACGGGAAGCAATTACCGGATGGTTGTGGGCAGAGGATCAGAAGGCCGCCGGTTCCATCCCTCCTCATCAAACGCCCGTTGTGGTTGCCGTGTGAAAGGAAACAAGGGGCTGCCACGTTTTACTCATTTTCTGTGATCTGCCGTTGCAGACAATATTCGTCCCCATGCAACGATGGTTCAGCGACGGATCTTAGTCTCTCGCGGGAATTCGGCAAATTAGGGGGCGTAGGTGGGCGAACTCAGTAACATCTCAGGAAAAGAGGCTGTCAAGGCCTTCGGGCGTGCTGGCTGGTCTGTTCGTGGCCAAGTTGGTAGCCATGTGATGATGACCAAAGAGAATATACGCGCCAATCTGCCTGTCCCTCAACATAAGGAACCTTCCGTCGGAACGCTGCGCAAGCTCATTCGAGGAGCAGGGCTTACTGTGGATGAGTTTCTGGCTTTTCTGTAGTGGTTCGACCCACACCTGCGAATCCCAGTGATTCACCTCACAGCGCGGCGCGGCTCAGCAATTTTCAATAGCTGTTCGGGGGCTTGCGCGATGCGACGCTTGGTCGGTGGTTTATTTCTTCTTCTATTTTTGGTCACGAGTTGCCGCTGCGGCCTCGCCGCGCCTAAGCCCCATAACGTGGTTCTGGGTGCGGCTCGGCGCGTCAACTACTCCAAGGCCGGCGACCCGGCCGCAGCCGCGCAGGGCGAAACTGAACTCAGGACCCGCGCCCTGCTCGTCGATGGAGCTCTCAAGGAGTGGACTACCGGCGATCCGCACGACGTAACCGACCGCAGCTTTGTGGTGCGGCGCGCCATCCGGCTCAACGACACGCTGCCGGGCGATCAACCTGCGCCGGAAAAACACTGGGTCTGGCAGCGCGGTCCGTGGTTGCTGGTCGATCGCGCCACCGGCCGCATCACGGCTCTCAAGCTGCCCGACTACGACCCCGGCGTGAGTCAGGTGGCATGGTTCCGCGATTACGGCGCCTACTGCGGCGTTACACCCAGCGGCAAGAGCCTCTACGCGGTGGTCGCCCAGATCTCCGCGCGCAAGCCGGTGCTGGCCAAAAAGCTTGCCGCCTTCGACGGGCAGGATCAGGCGAGTCCCGCCTGCGCGGCAACCGAGTGGCAGCGCGAGCCTCTCCGCGTCACGTTTCACCCTGCCGGCAAAGACGCGGTAAGCTATGACATCGCGCCCGGGTCTGCGGTGCTGGTCGAGGACTCAGGCGACGACGCGGAAACCCCCGACACCCCCGCGGCGCAAAAGAAATAGCGAGTCAGCAAGTCAGCGAGTCGGCAAGTCAGCGGCATGGAATCTCTTGATGAGCTTTTACGGAAGGCTGAGGCTGCCCACGGCCACATGTGCGCGGGGCAGATACTGGGCGTGCGCATGTCCCTGCTCGGCCTTGGACGTCTGGGTATCGCCGACCCGCGCGGCGCCGATCGCAAGAGGCTCATCACATTTGTCGAAATCGATCGCTGCGCGACCGATGCAATCGGGCTGGTGACCGGCTGCCGGCTGGGCAAACGCGCGCTCAAGTTTCGCGATTGGGGCAAGATGGCTGCTACCTTCGTCGATCTCGCAAACGGCAAGGCCATTCGCATTGTTGCCCGCCACGATGCGCGAGAGCTTGCGGCCCGTCTCTATCCGCATCTGGAGACAAGAAAATTGCAGCAGATGCAGGCCTACCGCGAACGGCCGGCCGAAGAGCTTTTTCTGTCGCAATGGGTGCGCGTGGCCATCGATCCGGCGGATTTGCCCGGGACGAAATCGGAACGCGTGACGTGCGAGGAATGCGGCGAAGGCGTGAACTTTGGGCGGTATGCCGAGATTAGCGGCCGGCGGTTGTGCCTGAGCTGCGCCCATCCCGAGCTGCGCTATTTTAAGCCGGAATAAGGCATTTCTCCTCCAAACGTAGCCCCTTGGGATGGCGTGCGGGGTTGCGATTTCTTCAGGAAATCGCAACTTGGGAGTCGTGGCTTCGGGATACATCTGAAGGAGAAATGCTTTAGCGAGCCGGCTCTTTGGTCCGCATGGGCCGCATCGAACCTCGCCGCGGAGCACGGCCTCAGCAAAACGAGTCTGCGCCTCATTGGTTGCGGTGCTCTTCTCTCCACAGCATCACAAGAAACCACAGCATGAAGCCCACAGCAACTGCCGCGGGAGCAAGCAAAAGGGCGTCGCGGTGAATTGTGATCATTGAGCTGATTCCTCAAACCCTGGGGCCTTACCCCTCAAGCAAACTCCTTTTGATGTGAAGAAAGCCTAAATATGAGTGCAGGGATTCGTAAGGATTTGGATTCCGGAATCAACATGGGGAGAAAATCCGGCCCGGAACAGCCGCCCCGCAGGCCCCTTCGGACGCCCGGCAACCTTGACACGCAACCGGCCGCGCGTATCTTATCAATCTAGGTAATCTTTTCGGTTCCGGGACGGAAAGGCGGCGGTTTGACCCGGGCTGCTCTTCCTGGCCGGGAATCGGGCGGATTGCTGTGTCGAACAGGAAGCAGACGGCAGTGGGGTCATGGTTTTCTGATTGCGAGCGGGTACGGTTTCTGGTCCCGCCGGCGATCCGGCCCTCCTTCCAGAGCCTGGGCCGGTGTTGCGAACGCCCAGGACCATTCCCGGAGACAAATCTACTTCTCAGGCACTCGCCGCGGCGGGTGTGCCTGTGCCCCGAATGCGGCGGAAATTCCGTTGCCGGGCGAGTAAAGGATGAACGTGGCAACAAGCTTGGCAATACTTTGGGCAACGCCCGGGCCGGCGGCCGGAGGCGGCATATCGCTGCTTCTGCCCCTGCTTTTGATCCCCTTGCTCTACTTCCTTATGATCCGGCCGCAGCAGAAGCGGCAACGGCAGTGGCAGCACATGCTCTCCAGCATCAAGGCAGGCGATCGCGTGACCACGGCCGGGGGCATTCGCGGCACCATTCTCGCCGTCAAAGACGACTCGTACATCCTCCGCGTGGCGCCCGACAATCTGAAGATTGAAGTGGCCAAGACTGCCATCGCTTCAGTGACCACCGAAGATAAACCCGTCTCGTAAACGGCAGGCGCAAGCACTCCGCTTTTTTTGAATTTGAAGAAGTGAACACATGAAGAAGAATCTCAAGAACAAAATTGCTCTTATCTTTGCCTTTCTGCTGGTTTGCCTGTACGGCATTGTCGGCACACCTTCGGGATTTACCGGCAAGGCGCTGCTTGAATCGATGACCAAGCGCATTCACCTCGGTCTCGACCTGCAGGGCGGCGTGCACCTGGTTGTGCAGGTTGAGGTGCTGGAGGCCATCAGCGACGAAACCGACAGCGCCGTGGCTCGCATCCAGCAGGACCTGAAGGCAGCGAATCTTACCTTCTCGCAGGTCTACAAACCTCAGCCGCTGATCGAAGACCCGGTCACGCACAACGAGACAGGCAAACCTGAGCTGGTGAAGATTGAGGGTGTTCCGCCGGCCAGCGCGAGCGCGGTGCACTCGTTGCTCGACCAAAAGTACTCCAACGAGTACGACCTGAACAGCACCGACAATGAGACCGCCTTCACGCTCACCATGAAGCCGCTGGTTGAGAAGGCGCTCGGGGAAAAGACCGTTCAGCAGGCCATCGAGACCATCAACGACCGCGTGAACTCACTGGGCGTGAGCGAGCCCAAAGTGGCTCCCTACAGCCTGGGCGCCAACCAGATCCTGGTTGAGCTGCCCGGCATCAGCGACACCGATCAGGTGAGACAAGCGATTCAGTCCACTGCGCGTCTTGAGATTCACGCCGTTGTCGGCACTCCCTATCCGGATGAGCAGTCTGCCCTTCAAGCCAACAACGGCGCACTGCCACCCGATGAGGAACTGGCGCACTACTCCGGCATCAGCGGCACCGAGCAGGATATGATTTACGTCCTGCAACGCGCGCCAGTCGTCTCAGGCAGCGACTTCCGCTCGGCCGAGCCCGGCACCAACCAGAACACCGGCCAGCAGCAGGTGCGATTCACGCTGACTGACGACGCCGGCAACCGCTTTTACGACTACACCAAAGACAATGTGGGCAAGCCGATGGCCGTGGTCATGGGCGGCCGCATCCGCTCGGTGGCCAATATCAAGGAGCCCATCCACGACCAGGGCGAAATCGAAGGCTCCTTCACCCTGAACGAGGTGGAGACGCTTTCCAAGCTGCTCCGCACCGGCGCGCTGCCCGCATCGCTTGAATTCCTTGAAGACCGCACCGTGGGCGCGTCGCTGGGCGCCGATTCCATTCGCGAAGGCGTTAGGGCCGCCGTAGTGGGCGTCCTTGTAGTGATGGCCTTCATGCTGGTTTATTACCGCTCCTCGGGCATCAATGCCGATCTCGCGCTGTTCCTCAACCTCATCATCCTGCTTGGATTCATGGGCTACTCCGGCGCAACGCTCACATTGCCGGGAATTGCCGGAGTGATTCTGACGATAGGTATGGGCGTCGACTCGAACGTGCTGATCTTCGAGCGCATTCGCGAGGAGATTCGCGCCGGCAAGGCCGCCTCGGCAGCGGTCGACCAGGGATTCGCGCACGCCTGGGTGACCATCGTCGATACGCACGTCACCACCATCGTCTCGGCGGCCATCCTGTTCCTGTTCGGCTCCGGGCCGGTCAAGGGATTCGCCGTTACGCTGACCTTTGGTCTGCTGGCTAACCTGTTCACCGCGGTCTACGTCTCGCGCGTCATCTTTGAGGCCCACCTTAACAAGCTCAAGCCCGGCGAGATGGTTTCGATCTAGAAAGCAGCTTCTAGCTGCTAGCTGCTAGCCCCTTCGCGGATAGGACTACGACTCCGGCTCCCGCACGAAAAGGCCAGAAGCTGGTAGCTAGGAGCCGGAAGCTAAGGGAAGTGGAGAAAACACGTGGAACTGTTTCATGGCGTAAATGTGGACTGGCTGGGGAAGAAATGGTACTTCCTCGCCTTTTCAATGATCTTCAGCGTGGCCGGAATTATCTCGATGGGCGTCCACCTGAAGCAGACAGGCAGCATCGTGCCCCTGGGCGTCGATTTCCGCGGCGGCACCGAGCTGCGCGTGCAGTTCAAGAACCAGGCTCCCAACATCAACAAGATCCGCTCGGCGGTGATGGCCGAAGGCATTTCCGACTCCAGCATCACAACCTTCGGTCCCGCGTCGAACAATGAAGTGCTCATCTCCCTGCCCGAGGAGACCAACGAGGCTGGTCTCGACGTGGGCCGGCAGAAGATTGAAGCAGCGCTCACGACCCACTATGGCGCGCCCTTCACCATCCGCGACGTGCAGGTCGTTGGTCCCACCGTGGGCCATCAGCTTGAGGGGCAGGCCGGACGGGCGGTGCTTTATTCCTTGCTCGGCATGCTGGTCTACCTCTGGTTTCGTTTCCAGTTGATCTACGGTGTTGCCGCGGTTGTCGCCTGCTTCCACGACACGCTGATCACGGTCGGCGCATTCGCGCTCACTGGCCAGGAGATCTCGCTTACGGTCATCGCCGCGATCCTGACGCTGGTCGGCTATTCCATGAACGACACCATCGTGGTATTCGACCGCATCCGCGAGAATCTGCGCCTCAGCCGCCGCGAGCCGCTGCCAAATCTGGTCAATCGCAGCATCAACCAGACGCTGAGCCGGACGGTGCTGACTTCGGGACTTACCTTCCTCACCGTGCTCTCGCTCTACATCTTTGGCGGAGCCGTGCTGAAAGGCTTTTCATTTGCACTCGTGGTGGGTATTCTTATTGGGACGTACTCTTCGATCGCAATCGCCGCGCCAATGCTGGTAGCCTGGCAGGAGTGGCGCGCAGAAAAAGGCAGGGCAGTTTCACTTCCGGCCGCAAAAAGATCGAGAGCATAGAAAGTAACTTTCGCGGGCGTACAGGAGCCGTCGCCCACGACAGCCTATCGAAACGTTCTCTCGCCAGCCCGCCGCTTCCCGGGGTTTTCCGGGTGGTGCAAGCTGGCGCCGAATCAGACGGGCCCCCAAGTGCAGCTTCTGCACCGGAAATGCAGCAATTTTTGCACCGGAACGCGTGATTCTGATAAGGTTGACACGCTTCCCGGAAAGGTTTTCACTCTGGGAACAATTGCCGTTCTTACGGTGTCTAAAGTAGAGGTAAACAACACCCGAATTCGAGGCTGGCCATGTTTGAAGACTCAACATTTGAATCCTGCGGCAGGATCAAGACCAAGAGCAAGTATTGGATGACGGTTACGCTCATCATCAATGGCTCCATTTTGTTGCTGCTTATCCTGATTCCGCTGATCTACCCTGAAGCACTCCCGAGGGAAGCGCTGGCGACGTTGCTGGTCGCTCCTCCGCCACCTCCACCTCCGCCGCCTCCGCCGCCCCCGCCCGAGGTTCACATTGTGCACGTGCAGTCTGAGATGATGAACAACCAGCTCAGGGCTCCCAGGACCATTCCGCACAACATTGCGATGGTGAGTGAGAAAGAGGCTCCGCCCAGCAGCTTCGGCGTCGTCGGCAGCATGGGCGACTCCAGTGGCGACAACAACGGCGTGATGGGCAGCATCTTCGGCAACAGCGCACCCAAGGTCAAGGAAGCTCCTCCGAAGAAGGTCAATATCTCGGCCGGCGTCGCCGTCGGCATGTTGCTGCAGAAGACTCAGCCCATCTATCCGCCCATTGCCAAGGCTGCGCGCGTGCAGGGCACGGTGGTGCTGCAGGCAACCATTTCCAAGTCCGGCACGATTGAGAATCTGAAGGTTGTCAGCGGGCCGGCAATGTTGACACAGTCCGCTCTCGACGCGGTCCGCACCTGGCGCTACAGGCCATACCTGCTCAACAACGAGCCGGTCGAAGTGGATACCACGATCAACGTGATTTTCACTTTGGGTGGATGATTAGGTTCCTGGCTCCCTGGGTTTTCTGGGGAGCTTTACTTTTGGCGCGGATGCGATTCGGCAAGTCTCGCATTCCTTGTAACCGCCCGTTTCATCGGGCTCGACTTAGGTAAAAGAAACTCCTTAGGAGGAACGATTCGTGATTCTCGCTCAGCTCGCACACTATGCTTCGCACACGGTCAGCAGTCTGGCCATGTTCCAGGAGGAACAGACGGTCAGCTTCAGCCCTATGGGTCTGTGGAACCACATGGCATGGCTGGCCCGCTCCGTGGCCATCATTCTTTTCATCGAGTCGATCTGGTCTCTGGCCGTTATGATCGACCGTTACCTGTACTTTTCAGCCGCCCGCAAGCAGTCGCGTGAGTTCGCTCCCAAGGTTGCAGGCGCATTGAAAGACAGCAAGCTGGAAGAGGCGATCAAGATTGCCGACCGCAACAAGAAGTCGCATCTCGCCGAAGTGGTCACCGCTGGTCTGCAGGAGTTCCGCGCATCGTCCGGCACGGCTACCGAGGAGACCATCGCCAGCTCCGGCCGCGCTCTGGAGCGCGCAGAGGCAATCGTGCACGCCAAGCTGAAGAGGGGACTTGCGGTTCTGGCCACTATCGGCTCAACCGCTCCTTTCGTCGGCCTGTTCGGAACTGTCATCGGCATTCTGCACGCATTCAACCAGATCGCAACGCAGAAGACCTCGGGCATCGGCGCAGTCGCCGGCGGTATTTCTGAGGCTCTGGTGACCACGGCTTTTGGTCTGCTTGTGGCCATCCCTGCCGTTATGGCGTTCAACTATTTCACCGGGCGTGTCGAGGCTTTCGACGTGGAGATGGACAACTCCTCGAGCGAACTCATCGACTACTTCATCAAGCAGAGCCACAAGCGCTAAGCGCTGTGGTTGTGCACTCGGGCGAGAAATCTCACGCCGGTGGGAGAGCGGAAGCTCTCCCACCCGGCGATTTAAAGCTCGCGCGGGCTGCTTGATCGTTCATCAGGGCCGGAGGGATCCGGAGAAAAATTCAAACGCACGGAGCTTCAACAATGGCAATTGCGGTTCGTGACGAAGGCCACGTAGTCAATTCCAACATCAACGTCACCCCCATGGTGGACGTGATGCTGGTGCTGCTCATCATCTTCATGGTGATCACTCCCATGTTGCAGAACAAGGTGCAGATCGATATGGCCCAGGTCGTCAATCCGGAAAGCATGCCGGATGCCGACAAGGACGATGCCATCGTCGTTGCGGTTACGCGCGACGGGCGGATCTTCCTGGGACAGAACCTGGTCGACCCCAGCCAGCTCGGGAGCCTGGTTCGCGACAAGCTGGGCGACAAGACCGACAAAACCATCTATGTCCGGGCGGATGCGCGCGCGCAGTACAAGGCTGTTGAAGACGCCATCGACGATGTGCGCACGGCGGGCGTGGAAGAAGTTGGATTGCTGACGCAGAAGAAGGAAGGCAACCTCGCCGGCGGCGAGTAGCTGTTCCCGCTTTTTGTGCATTTAACGATATTCGAGGAACGAAACGAGGAGTTCAAGCCATGGCAATGTCAATGGGCGGCGGCGGCGGCAGCATGTCCGAGATCAACGTCACGCCGATGATCGACATTCTTCTTGTGCTGCTGATCATCTTCATGGTCATTGTGCCGGTTACGCCGAAGGGCCTGGACGCACTGGTGCCCCAGCCCCCCAAGGACCCGCAGCAGCAGCAGCAGCCGAATGATCGCACCATCGTGGTTCAGGTGCTCAACCGTGCCGGCCAGACGCCGGCTTACAAGATCAACGAGACCGACGTGAACCACTCCGAGCTGCTGGCGAAGCTGACTGAGATCTACGCCAACCGGGCCGAGCGTGTGATGTTCGTCAAGGGCGACGACGATGTGGAGTTCCGCTACATCGCCGACGTCATCGATATCGCCAAGGCGGCCAACGTCGATCACATCGGGTTGATGACGCCGAAGATTCAGGCCGGCGAATAGCCGGCCCGGCGCAGTTTCCATCCGGCTGGGGAAGGAGGGAACTACCGTCATGACGATGAATAGCGGCGACAAGCGCGGCATGTCTTCTGAGATCAACGTAACTCCGATGATCGACGTGCTCCTGGTTCTTCTTATCATCTTCATGCTCATCGTTCCGCTTATCCCAAGGGGAGAAGCCGCTTCGGCGCCCCAGCCCGCGAAGAATGACGCCGCTCCAGCCGGGGCTGTGGTTCTGGAACTGACAGGCGAGCCGGGCGGTGAGGCGGGATTCAGAATCAATCGGCAGGCGGTGGCGCGCGAGGAGCTTCAGGCAAGGGTTGCTGAGATCTTCGCCAATCGAGCCCGGCGCGAGATGTTTGTGAAGGCCGACGGGCGCCTGGCATTTACTAAGGTTGCGGAGGCGATTGATACGGTTCGCTCCGCAGGTGTGGAACGCGTAGGTTTGCTTACCCCCGCTGTTGAGGCGGGCAGATAGCGGCAAGTGATATGCTGCGCACGGCAGCCTGTGATTGCCGGCACAGCCGAGTGCGGTTGAACCGGCAAGGGCGGGAGTACAATTTTTACATCCCTGGTTTCGCTAGCTTTCGTACGCGGCCAGTTCGAAAAAGACAAGGCGCGGCCCGAGAGCCTTTGCCTGAAGGAGAAGGAAACAAACATGAATGGTCCCGCACGTTTTTCGGCGATCGCGGTAACCTTGGCCGGCATGGTGCTAACCATGAGCGGGTGCAGCCAGCTGGCCGCCCGCGACCAATTGAACAAGGGTGTGGATGCATACAAAAACGCCCACTATGAAGAGGCCATCGGCCACTTCCAGAAGGCGACCGAGCTCGATCCCAACCTGCCGATGGCCAAGACCTATCTGGCCACGGCGTTGTCGCAGAACATCGTGCCTGGGCTCACCACTCCCGAGAACATGAAGACGGCCAACCAGGCGATCCAGATCTTCCAGGATGTTCTGGCCAAGGATCCGAACGATGTCAACAGCATGAAGCAGATCGCCGGTATCTACTTCAACCTCAAGGAACTCGACCAGGCCGAGGAATGGCAGAAGAAGGTTCTGGCCGTCGATCCCAAGGATCCCGAGGCTGCCTATACGGTCGGCGTCATCGACTGGACCAAGGCGCATCAGAACAAGCTCAAGGCGCTCCAGGATGCCGGGCTCAACGACGACGGCAAGGGCAACGCCAAGGCTCCCAAGAAGGTGATGGAGCCGCTTTCCAATGAGAATGCTCCGCTGGTGGACGAGGGCCTGAAGTACCTGCAGATGGCCGTAGACAACCGCCCCAACTACGACGACGCCATGCAGTATCTGAACCTGATCTACCGCAACAAGGCAGACGTGGACTACGGCAATGCCGCGAAGGTCAACCAGGACCTTGCCATGGCGCAGGACTGGACCAACAAGGCCATGGGCACCCGCAAGGCGAACGAAGAGAAGAAGAACGCCGGACCGGGAGGCATCACCATGGACTCCAGCGGCAACCTGAAGTAGCCGAACACATTTCTTCAAGCCAACGGCCTTCGCGTTCGCGGAGGCCGTCGGCATTTGGGCAGAATTTCCGATCGGCGACCACGCTGGAATTACTGTGAATAGGTAGCATTTCCCCCCTGTGTCCAGCCTCGCACAGCCATACACGGCCGCTGCACGGCTATGCACAGCCCTTGCACAGCCTCTGCACAGTTGGAACTGTGCAGTTGTTGTATGTCAACTTGTTGATTTGATTGGGTCGTCTTGCAGTTGTACAGTTTTTGCGCGCCTTTTAAGAAAACCGGCCTGCGTGCAAGTACCGGTAAGGGATTGGCCGATGCGGCGGGCCATGTGGGTGACTGAGTGCTTGCTGTTCTTCAATTTCCCGGACCGATCCTTTCCTATCTAAGATTGTGCGCCGGGACGGTGAAAATAACTGCAAACGGATGAACCTGAATTTTGAGACGCGAACGCTCCGCCTCTGCGAGCCTATTCAGCTACTCCATCCACGATCTGCGAGCAGTCCCTCCGCAGTGAGCTGGAGGAGTGGTGGACATCGCACCTCGCAACATTCCACGTCGTGCAGCGGGCCGCGGTCCAACTAGAATTGCGGTGAATAAGTATCATGTCTCTCTTTTTTCCAAAGGCGAGGGACCGGGGGCACCTTCGCCGTGGTTTGAAATGGACATCGAGACCGGGGCCACCTGCCCGATAGAAAAGAGATAAGAGATAAGAGATAAGAGATAAGAGCCAAAAGCCAAAAGCCAAGAGCCAAAAGCCAAAAGCCAAAAGCTAGGAGCTGGAATCCGCTATTGCCCGCCCTGTTTCAGAATTTCCTCGGAAAAGTAGTTACGCACCTTGGCATCGTCCTGCAGCATTTCGAGGTAGGCATTCTGCAGCAACTGTTTCTGCTGGTCGTGCAGCAGTCCATGGATGGCCTGGTGCACGCGTGGATCGCTCAACTCCCGTTGGCCTGCAGGTTCACGGCCCGACAGCTTGAAGATGGCGAAGTACGAGAGCTTGTGACCGGGCGCCGAAAGATCGTAGACCGGCACGACCTCAGTGAACTGGTCGGGCTTGAGCTTCATGATCGCTTCGTAGGCCTCAGGATGCCGTTGCACGGAAGACTCCGGAACAAATCCCATGTCGCCGCCGTTCGGCACCGTGTTCGGATCCTCTGAGAAGTTGGCGGCCACCGAGGCGAAATCCTCTCCGCTTTCGAGCTTGTTGTGCGCCGCTTCAATCTTTCTTCTGGCATCTGCCTCGCTGGTTATATGGACCGGCTGGCCATTGGCCTGGGGGGTGGCCCCCACGCTCACTACAATCTGCGAAAGATGGTACTGCGGCTCCAGAACGTTCCATTCCGACTTGTTGGCCGCGTAATAACCGGCAATTTCGGCATCGGTAATGTTGATGCGCGACTCAATCTCCTTGTTGAGCAGCTTCTGCGTGGTTAATTCCCGGCGCAGATTCTTCTTGAAATCATCGAGCGTCTGGTCCTGCTGCTTGAGCAGGTTGTAGAACTGATCTTCGGTATAGGGAGCTTTGATCTCGGTCAGTTTTGCGTTCACGTCCTCGTCGGTCGCCGTCAGATTGAGCTTGGCCGCCCGCTGCTGCAGAATCTCATCGTTGATCATTTTCTGCAGCACCTGCAGGCGCTGCATTTTCTCTTCGACCGGAGAGGGTTTCTGTGTGGAGTCGCCCAGGCTCGCCTTGTAAAGACGGTCCAGGTCAGCGCGCAGGATCTCTTTCCCGTTAACGGTCGCCACTACGTCTGCCGAAGGCGACCGGTGGCAACCGGCAACTACTGAAACGAATGCGGCAAAAACAGCAAGTGGAACGAAAGACCTGAGACGAATCCGGAAAAATGAATCAGCGCGCAACGTCATAACTCCTGCGGAACCGGGTTTGCGGCTCCGCTGCCCGATCGACCCGCGAGCCCGCTCTTCTGCGCGATCCGCGGCTTGTTCCGGCATTCAAGCATAAATCCCTTCCCCATCATGGGGATAGTGGCTCAATTCGGCTTTACGGCCGGCGCTGAACCTGCTTGGGGTTGCATGCCTGCCGGCGCCGCGTTCGGCGCACCCTGTGCCCCCGGCGCCGCAGTGGGTGTTACCGATCCTGGAATGGGGGAGGGCGCCGGGATGGGCGCGGGCGGCGGCGGCATGGGCGGAGGCTGTTCGCCTGCGGCCCTCAGCGCACGGTCGATTGTGGCCCACAACTCGTCCTGGGGCACGGCGCCGTTTACCTTCTCACCGTTGATGAATAGCATGGGAGTACCCTCAAGCCCCAATGCCTCGGCTTCCTTAGTCGAAGCCAGAATCTGCGTCTCATCCTGCTTCGACAGGCAAACGTTCAGAGTCCCTTCGTTCAGCTTGCCGAGCGTCGCCTCCTGGCGGGCGATGCGGTCCAGCGCGGCAAAGCTCCTCGCCGGGTCGTGGTTGTCGCCGCTAACCTCCTGCGTATGGCTGTGCACGTAGTCAACAAAGCTCCAATACACAGTGCCGCTCTGCGCCGCCAGGCAGTTGGCGTCAACCGAGGCATGCATGGCCCACGGGTGCATGTCGGCAAGCGGGCTGTCTTTGTAAATGAGCCGGATCAGATTCCCGTAGTGGTCGAGCGTAGCCGGGAACAGCTCGGCGTGCATGCGCGCGCAATACGGGCATTCCAGGTCATCGAAGTTGATGATGGTTACCTTGGCCGCGGGATTGCCGCGAATCGGCCTGCCGGTAATGTCGATCGAAGCGGATGGATCCCTGGTCAGATCGTATTTCTCCATGCGAGCGAGCGTCCTGTTGTCGCTCGAAATGAGCATCTCGACCGTCTGGGTTTTTCCATTCAGCGACAAAGTCACCGGAAGCGTGTCGTAGCCAGGAAACTGGCTGGGCTTGCGGGCGCCGAAGGTGGCCGTAACGTCAGACGGGAGGTTATACTCCGACCGCATCCGGATTTCGATCTGCCGCTGAAGCGCGGGGTCGACCGCGGGCGGGGGGGCTGACGAAGGGGCGGATTGTGCCTTGCATCCCACAGCGAGGCCGAGTGCGAGAAAACCAGCCAGCAAACTGAATCGCGACAAAATAAAGCCCTCTCAGAAAAGGATACCCCAGCGGCCCTCGTTTTCCTGCAGATTAGGAATGGACGCGCGACGCCGAGAAAAGAGATCGGAAAGGACGCGCGACGAACCCTTAACGCAGACGCGTTACTATGATTTCAAAGCCTGACGCGACAATTCACGCACCGAGAAACTGCACTACATCAATCGGAGCCGGTAAAGCCGGGCCGGAGGACCTGCCACCCAGTCAGGGGGCGGTGCAGCGCTGCAGCCGTGCAGTTTTGGGCGCGCCGCCTGCCGGAAATGGAGATGGCAGCCAAGAAGATCAGGTGCATTGCAAGCCATAAGAGACTGGAGACTCAGGAAACATGAGCGATGGATCGGATCGAGTTGGGTGGTTCTCGCGCAGGATTTTTTTGAAGACAGGGGCGATGTTTTCGCTGTTGCCGTCAGTGCCGCTGGCGGCGTTGAATTGGCCGAGCGAAGAGGGGGAACCGGCTGAGGCTTCAGAATGGCCTGCGGATCGGTCGCAGCCAGCTTCGCCGGGATGGATGAGGGACCTCATCATCTATGAGATCGCAACCAAAGGGTTCACCTCTCCCCATGGGCCGGAGAGCGGGACATTTGCCAGCCTGAAGGCAAAGCTGCCGTATTTGCAGGACCTGGGAGTGACCGGAATCTGGCTTACGGGGTATTCCTTATGCGATCCCCACCATTTCTACAATACCTGGACACAGTACGCGGTAATCGAGCCGGATAAATTCGACCCGACACTGGGGACGGGAGAGGAATTCAAGTCGATTATTAACGATGCGCACAGCCGCGGAATCAAGGTCTTTGTGGATGTAATTACCCATGGGTTGATGAAAGACAGTCCGGTTATCCGGCAGCATCCTTCATGGTTCCGGGGTGGAAGCTGGGGCATGACGGACTTTGACTGGACGGGCGGGCACACGGAACTCGATGACTGGTGGGTGGAGATTTATACGGACTTTGTTACGACGTATGGCGTGGATGGATATCGCCTGGATGTCAGTATCTATCGACCAGATTTATGGGAGAGGATCCGGCGGAATGCCGCAGCGGCAGAACACCCGATTGTTATTTGGGAAGAAATGAACTCGGTGATTCCGGGAGTCACCGACTTCTCGCAACGCGAGAACATCATAAGCACGACTGAAGCCGGCGTGCTGAATACGGTTCTAGCCGATGATATGCCGGGATTCTACGACCGGAAGTTCGGGCGAGCGGGATATTACGAAGTGGAGATTCGATATCGCGACTGTGAAGTGCTGAGGGGAAATACGAAAGGCGAGGGGCCGATCGCGGTTCACCTGGAGGGGCTGGCGGCAGGCAGAGTGGGGCGCAGAACCGGAGAAGGGGCTGTCAAACCGGATGGCCTGCCGAATGTGCGCATAAGCCTGGATCACGTGGCGAGCAAGCCAATTGCCAATCTCACGATTCGTAATGACGCGGGCGAACAGTGGCAGCTCCAATCGGAATCGTGGTCGAGCCGGCAGCTATTGATCGATGTTCCAGAGGGGGCCGGTCTGGCGGCGATCGGACCCAAGGTGGATGTTTACATTGCCACGCTGGCGTGGGGCTCCTCTCTCCAACTCAGTTGCCACGACAACGGATGGACCGGATATCCGCTGGACAAGAATCCGTATGTGGCGCAGGGAAGCCGCTCGATCTTCGGTTACTCATTCCTTTTCTCACCGATGATTCCGATCTTCTTTTCCGGCGAGGAGTTCGATGCGACGTTCCATGCGCTGCCCGACCTCTCGCCGAACCTTTACGGAGCCAGGGATGCGGGGAAGGGGCGGTGGCTGTATGGCGCGATGCTGGATTGGAATGAACTGAAAGAGCCCAGGCACAAAGACATGTTCGACGACGTGCGAAAGATGGTTTCGATCCGCAAACAAAACGCTGCGGCGCTGGCCATGACGGCGGGGGGCAAGGACCCGAATCTTCGGGCGGTGGAGTACGCAAGCAACACGAAAGTTCCGGTACCTTATCTGCGCTGGGATGATCACTCCGCGATCCTCGTGGCGGCGAACAGAAACCGCAAACAGGACGCCACGATCACAATGACGCTGAACCTGGAGGGAACGGGCATTGAAGGGCGCGAACGGTATGCGGTTACGGATCTCTGGTCGGGCTCGGGCACAAAGACCTGTGCGGCTTCAGAGCTGAAGTCTTTCGCATGTACGGTGAATCGCGACGGCACGCGAGGAGGCGGACTGGCGGTGTTCAAAATCGAGCCAGTGTAGTGCCGCTCGTTCGCCGTGACGAAACGGGCTGAAGTGTGGAGGAGTCGAAGCAGTGAATCTTCAGGTCAGCAGTATTATCGCCGGCAAACGCCGTTATCTTGTGACCGCGGCCATCGTTGCATCCCTGGGCGGGTTTCTGTTCGGTTACGACAACATCGTTATCAGCGGCGCCATCTTCTATCTCGGGCAGTGTTTCAAGCTTGATACGGTGGGAATTGGCTGGGCGGCGGGATGCGCGCTGGTCGGATGCATCGCGGGATCCGCGGGAGCGGGGTTCGTGGTGGACCGGGTAGGTTTGAAGAAGGGTCTTGCGCTTTGTGCAGCCTGCTTTGCGATGTCGTCGATGGGGATCCTGTTCGCGGGCAGCTTGAGCCAATTCGTGGCTTGGCGCTTACTCGGAGGAATCGGAATCGGGGCGGCATCGATTATTTCGCCGATGTACATAGCCGAGATTGCTCCCACCCGTCTGCGGGGAAGACTGGTCACCTTGTACCAATTGGGGATCGTGGTGGGCATTCTGTCGGCGGTGTTCGTCAACATGTTGATTCAGCGCATGGGTGACGAGGCATGGAACATTGCGATGGGCTGGAAATGGATGTTCTTTGCCGGCATTGTCCCGGCGGTTCTGTTCGCAGTGGCGATTGCTTGTGGAGTGGAGAGTCCGCGCTGGCTGATGAAGGCAGGACGGAACATTGCCGCGCTGAAGGTTCTTTCGCAGGTGAACGGCTCAACGACTGCGGCGCAGGAGTTTACGAGTATTCAGTCGTCGCTGGAGGCGGAGGAGGGACGTTTCTCGGAGTTGTTTTCAGCTTTTCGGCGGCCGTTGATGATAGGAGTGATGCTGGCGGTATTTCAGCAATGGAGCGGAATTACGCCGGTGTTTTCGTTCCTGCCCGAGATTTTCAAATCCGCGGGTACAGAGACTTCGAGTGCTTTTTTCCAGTCGGTGCTGGTGAGCGTGGTGAACCTGGCTGTTACGCTCATTGCGCTGGTGCTTGTTGACCGGGCCGGCCGCAAGACGCTGATGCTCTGGGGAACTCTGGTGCAGTGCATCTCATTCGTTTGGGTGGGGTGGTTTTATCACATGCATGGGAGCGGAATCGCGATCCTGGCCCTGGTGATGACGTTTGTGGCAGGGCACGCGTTCGGGAATGGAGTCGCGTGCTGGGTGATGATCTCAGAGATTTATCCCACCAAGATTCGCGGACGTGCGATGTCGGTTGCAACCACGGCGCTCTGGGTGGTTGGGTATCTCGGCAACCAGGCCTTTCCCCAGATGCAGAAGCACCTCGGAAACGATGGAACGTTCTGGTGCCTGAGCGTAATGGCGCTGTTGGGATTTGCAGGCACATGGCTGTTGGTGCCGGAGACAAAGGGACGGTCTCTGGAGCAGATTGCAGCGTTCTGGATTCATCGACGGGAGGCATGAGAAGCGGTCACAGGCGTTCGTGAAATCGTGGTTCCGGATGTGGATCAGTAGCGGCCGTAGATTCTGGCGCACTCCACAAGCTTGTCGATGTTGGCTGCAGGCGTTGTGCCTGGCAACGCGCAACCCGGACCCAGGATGAAGCCTCCACCGGGCGCGAGCACTTCGATAGCCCCTCGGCAGGCGGCCTCGACTTGGCTCACCGAGCCGTGCTGCAACACGCCGCTGGGATCGATGGGGCCCAGGAGCGTCGTCTTGCCCGCGGCGGCCCGCTTGGCAGCTGCTTTGTCGCACTTGTAGTCGAACTCCAGAATGCGCGCACCGGTCTCAACCATGCGTTCGACGATGCGCGTTGTATTACCGCATACATGGTAGGCCAGGAAGAAATCGTCGCTCTGCAATGCCTTCACGATCTTCCTGGCATAAGGCAAACAGTATTTCTCGTACATCTTCGGCGAGATCACGTCCGGCGAGCACAATGCCTCTCCTGCCGAGGTTCCCGGGGAGCCCATTTCCTTGAAGATGTTCGCGTACGCGATGAAGGCATCGCACGCGTATTCCAGCAACTCGAAGATCAGGCCGTCGCTTTCGCCCAGCGCCATGGCCGTCATCAGCGTCTCTGGTCCGGCAAGCAGGCAGGCCAGGGCGAACGGACCCTGGTCGGCGCGGCCCATCACGCAAACCTCGCCGCCGATCCGGTGCAGCAGAAAGCGCGTAGCGTCGAGCACGGCACGGCAGAGCGGCGAGTTCCAGGGATCGGGCAGACGCAGCTTGTGGACTTCTTCCAGGCTATCGAGCAACGGCTTCTCGATCAGCGGCGCTCCGCCTTTCAGATAGCGGGGTTGGCAGCCGCATGCCTCCGCGAGCGCGGCTGTCCCGTTTTCCACCACCAGCATGTCATGGCCAAATCGCTGCCATGCCGCCAGCTGCGCCTCTCCCAGCAGACGGCCGTCGCGGTAAATTTTCTCGGGCGGCAGGTCCATTTCGGCCACGGTCACCATAAAGTTGTGCAGGTCAACCGGCACACGGTCATGCGGCTCAAGGCGGATGGTGGCAAGACACCGTTCCAAGGATGTCATCTCAGTGCAGTAATTATCCACTTCCACACGTCTCCCTTCCGGGCGCAATCAAAGTCTGTCGGGGCTCTGGAAGGAATGATAGATGATATGTGAGCGGGCGTGATTGGCAGCAACGCTGAGCGGGTAATCGGTGGAGCACTCGCTTGGGATGGCCGGGGCAGGGCTCTCGTTATTCTGTTGGAATGGCCGCACGCCCCCCAGCTCTTAATGCGCGCGAACCGCGGCTTTGAACCGCGCACGTACTGCATGCGCACTCGAGATCAACCACGAGGGATGGGCGCTCAAGAGGCCGTCCTGAGTCTTGAGGGGCCTTCGGTCCAAAGAAAGGGATGCGCTCTTTTTCCCAGCCTGCATTTCTCACGGTAGGCGCAAGAAACAGGCATTGGTGTCTTATCGGCCTCGACGGAGGGTCCGGAGACCCTCGGTACAACCGATCTCCACCCGAGCGAGTACAAATCATTCGCCGGGGCCACGAGTCTGGACACCGGCGCTACTCCATCTGAACGGCTGTGATATGCAGGCTAGAGCAGTTCTAATTTAAGTGTTTACATAACCACAAGACAGGAAGTAGTTCGAGCACTCTTCTGAAGAGATGGAGTCGAGCAGCGTTCCGATTTCCTGCCAGAGGGCGTCGACGTTCCGTCTGGCGGCTTTGCGGAGCAGGGCCTTGAGCTTGGAGAAGAGCTTTTCGATGGGGTTCAAGTCGGGGGAGTACGGTGGCAGATAGAGGAGTGTCGCCCCGGTGGCGAGGATGGCCTGTTCGACCCCGTCTACCTTATGACTGCCGAGGTTGTCGAGGATGACGATGTCTCCCGGCGTGAGTGTGGGACACAAGACCGAACGCACATATTCCACAAAGACCTCTCCGTCCATCGGCCCTTCGATTACCATCGGCGCGGAGATCTTCTGATGCCGCAACGCACCCACGAAGGTGGTTGTTTGCCAGTGACCGTACGGCGCCGAGCCGACACATCGGCGCCCCTTCGGAGATCGGCCGTAGGCGCGGGTCATATTAGTGGAAGTCCACGTTTCATCGATGAATACGAGCTTTTCTACGTTCATCGTGGGCAGCGCCTCCAGCCACGCCTTGCGTGCCAGTTGCACGTCCTGCCGATCTTGCTCGCTGGCGTGCAGCGTTTTTTTTGAAGGTTAGATTCCATTTGTTCAGCTGATGCCACAGCGCCCCGACTTTGATCGAAACCCCTCGTTCGGCCAGCCGGTCACAGATTTCCACCAGGGCCAGATCGGGCTCGGCTTCGATCCAGGAGCGCACTGCCGACTCCAGGCCGGCTATACGGGAGCGGCGATGGCCGCCGATCTGAAAACTGCTGCGCTCGCCCGTCTCCCGGACTCGATCGCGCACCTGGTACACCCAGCCCCGGCTGATCTCCAGCCGCCGAGCAATGTGCGTCGGTTTTTCTCCGCGCTCCAACGCCCAAAGCACACGATCCCGCAAATCTTGTGAATAGGATTGCATCTCCGCCGCCCCTCAGCCGGCGGAAATATTATCTCACGAAACTGTGTATACTTAAATTAGAACTGCTCTAATACGCCGGGGGAAGGGTTGGATCATGGAAGACCGAGGTAGTGCGCCTGACGTCGCCGACGGTGCCGAAATTGGCCAGCGTGAAGCCGTAGAGCCACTCCTGCTCATTGCGGCTGGTCGAGCCCACGCTGCCCAGTTGGAATCGCCGGTAGCCCATGGTCAGGCCGCAGCAGTCCCAGTTGTAGACGGCCTGCACGCCGCCGTACTGGATTCT
The DNA here is from genome assembly GCA_963808695.1 of uncultured Acidobacteriaceae bacterium. GTDB lineage: Bacteria > Acidobacteriota > Terriglobia > Terriglobales > Acidobacteriaceae > Telmatobacter. The sequence continues at coordinate 245,002 of CAWEHF010000014.1, read as the reverse complement.
GTTATCGACAAAGTCGTAGCCGCCGTTGGCCGCCATGTTGAATCCGCGCCGGCTCTGCTTGCCGATTTCAAGGAAAGGCGAGACGACCTGGCTCTTCAGTGTCGGATTCGGCGTCCCTGGATTCTCATACAGGGCGTTCAGCAGTGCGTGGCCCACGCCCACCGTTGTGCCGCCCCAACTGTAGCCGGCAAACACATTGTCCGCGTTGATCTCGCCCTTCTTGGGGTCGTAATCCAGATCCCATTGCACGCGCAGGTTGTCGATGCCCTCAAATCGCAGCCGCGAGACGATGGGCGAAAGATTGCGCGGCGAAGTGAGGAAGGTTGCGCTGGTCAGGTCGAGCGTGGACTCAAAAACATTGCGACGCCCCGCAATAACTGCGCCGCCAAAGTTGGGGTCCATGTAAAACTCCTGTTCGATCTGCCAGCTGGCCCACTCGCGCATTTGCTGCGGGCATTGCGTATTTTCGTCCGCGCCGCACGGCGCCGGCTTGAGCGGGCGCTGATAAATACGCTGCGTAAGGCTGAAGCCGGCCTGGTTGGTATTGGTCACAATGTCGGTGGGGTCGAAGAGCAAGACGTGCTGTGCCTGTTCGCCAATGCCGCCAACGTAGCGGTAGGTGATCTCGGGCTCGATCACGTGGCGCAATTCGCGATTCCACACCGGAAGCTGAAAATCGCGCTCCAGCGCCGGCGGCCGCAGGTCCAGCGATGCCTCAACGTCAGCGCGGAACAACGGGTCGTGGCTGATGTACGGAATCTCCTCATGCGCGCCGGTAAGGTCGGGGTTCTGGCTGATGGTGTAATACGTCGTGCGCAGGCCGGCCTCGGGAACTACGCTCCACCCGCCCGCGCCGAAGGGCAGCGCAATGTGAGGGTACAAGTCCAGCCGGCCCACATTGCGCGCAAAAAAACGCGGCTCCGAGCGGTTGAGATAACTTGCTGAGGAACCCATTCCCCACTCCAGGGGCGAAGCGCCCAGAGGGCGGTCGATCACGTCGTAACGCACCTCGGGCAGATGAAGAATCTTGGCCTCGTCGCCGTTGATTGAGCTGGCGAATGTCTGGAACCGGTCAAACGAAACCGAAGGAACGAACCCGTTGCTCTGGTTCGTTACGGCAAGGTCGCTCGCAACTTCAGAGCTGATGGCTTGCGAAAAGTTCTCGGCAAACACCAGCCGGTAAACATAGCTGGAGAGATACTCGACGGTTCCTGCCACGCGCGTGTTGGGGGTCAGGTCTTTGCGTCCGAGCGCCATCACGTCCACGCCGCCCTGATTAACCAGTTCCTCGCCGGCTGGTCCGGGGATGTGGCCGGGAGGAAAGGCGCTTTTGGCCGAGGGAGTGGCGACCGTGCCGAATTCCTGCTCCACGCCACGATCCAGCAAGGCGTTCCAGCGCGCCACCAGGTGGTCGTACCCCGGGCCCTTGTAACGGAAATCGCCGTTGGGCGCCCAGCCACGCTTGCTGTAGTATTCCGTGCCCACAATCATGTCCATGCTGCGGTTGATGGCCCAATAAATCTGCTCGCCGATTACGTATCCCTTGATTGACGAGTTGCTTGGCACCGGGATCAGCAGCCCGCTTTCACGGTCGCCCTCGTTGGCTGGATGGCGCAGGTACGGCAGGTAGAAGATGGGCATGCCCAGGAACTCGAACCAAGCGTTCTTCATGGCCGCGTGCTGGTTCTCGAGCTCGATCGTCTTGGAAATCACCCGCCAGTCGGGGTGGGGCAGGCGGCAATTGGTGATGGATCCATCGATGATCCGGTAGCTGCCCTCGCCGGTTTGCAGCAATACCCGCCCCTTGAAGAGCATGGGGTTGGCCGTGGAGTACACGAGAGTCTTGCCGTTGCGCCGCACGCCCTGGGAGCCGTCGACGTTGAAAAAGCGCGCGGTGTGCATATTCAGCCGCAGATCGCCCTGCGATGCGGTGATGAATACGTCGTTGGGCCCGCCGGTCAACTGCAGATGGCCATCTGCCTCAACCTCCGAGGTCGACTGGTGATAGGCCACTTTGTCAGCGTGCAGAGTGTAGTTCTGGTAATAGATAACTACGTTGCCATCGAGTGTCCACACATCGCCCTGGCGATTTTGCTCGCTGGCATTCCAGTGAATCGGTTCGCCTGAAGGCGGCGCCGGCTGGGGCTGGGCCAGAGGCACAAGCTCCTGGCCGGGATCGTCAGGGAGCTGGTCGAGCTGAAGGGCCGGATGCGCGCCGGTTGGGCTGGAAGCGACTGCTTCAGCCGGCCCTTGCGGAGGGACCGCGTTGGTCAACGCTTGTCCGCCAACTTGAAGGTGACAGAGAGCCAGCAGCGTGATAGATACTAAAGTACGAGGTCGCATTCCTGACCAGTGTTAGGCCAAGAATAGCAAAGATGGCCCGGCACCGATGGGACGCACGCCTCGCCGCTCTGGCAGCAGCAAAAGCCGGTTTTTCATTCGCCGCCCCTTCTCGAAGGAAGTGATGGGGGTTGCGCGCTTTTGTTTCCGCGACATATCTTCTCCTCAAAAACAGGTAGCAGCGCCGCAGGGGATGCTTTTTGAAAGCTCTCGCGCGGCCCAATCTGCTGAAACGGTCCGAAAGCTGTGATCGCCGACGCGCTGAAGGGATCGAGGAGCATTGAGCACATTGTTGAATCAGTTGCATGAACCGGCGTGGAAACAGGAAGTGAACCGGCGCGTTGCAGCACACATAAAAGGCAAGACCGCTACGGCCCAGGCCGGGGCCGCAGAGCAGGCCACGCCCGAGCCCGGCAGCCGCGCCGCCAAAGCCGCGGCCCGCGTTGCCAGGCGCTTTGCAAAGGCGCCCAGTTACCGCGAAATGCTCGCCAATGAAGCCCGCGCGGCTGTTGAGGCCGCCGAAGCCGCGTCGATTGCGGCCCAGGAAGCCCACGCCAAGGCGCAGATGGTGCTGGCCGGCATTGAAGCTGCCGCCGACCCAGAGCCCGCCGGGGAGCCCGTTCACGATCCTTTCTGGGAGCCGAAGTGCGCCGAGATTGTGCCCTTTGCGCCCGTCATGCGCGAGGCTCAGGCGATTGAGCCAGCCGGGCAGAGCGAGCCGGCGGCAGATGCTTTCGCAATCCGTTGGGAGCAGGATCTGCCGGAGCGCAGGCCTGCGCCAAACAGAATGCGGGCAACGCGCGGGACATTCTCGAGACGCGGCACGGGGCCAGGGCAAGAGGCGAGCCTGTTCGACGCGGCAATTGAAGAGTGGGACCAGACCGAGTCGGAGCAGGCTCAGCCGCCGGAGATCGCGGTAATTGAACCGGCCTTACCCATCTTCGGCAATGTCATCGAGTTTCCGCGGCAGATTGTGGCTACCCGCAAGGTGCGGCCGCGGCTGGCCGAGGGTCCTCTGGCAACGTCCGGGACGAGTGCTCAGTTGAGCATCTTCGAGGTCGATCCGGGCGCGATTTCAGTCGAGCCGGAGGTGGAGAGCCCGAGAAAGACTGAGCAGGCCGCCGAGTGGAGCGTTCCTGAATGGTCCACCATGAGGCTCGCCCCTGCGCCGGAGCCGGAACTCGAGCTGCGGGAAGATCCGGAACCCCAGCCGCCACAGGCCCCCGCAATCGAACTGGCATCGGTGAGCCGGCGGATCTTGGCAGGAGTGGTGGATGGAACGCTGGTAGCCGGGGCCCTGGTGGCGGCCGCGGCGCTGGCAGCCAACAATGCAAGCGGGCTGCCCGGGCTGCACGCCATTGAGATCGGATCGCTGGCAGCTTTGCTGATTGCCGGCGCCGCATACAAGGTGCTGTTCTTCACGCTGGCTCGCGCAACCCCAGGGATGAAATACGCGCGACTGGCGCTGTGCACCTTCGACGGCGGCATTCCCACGCGGGCGCAGCGCTGGGCGCGGCTGGCGGCACTGCTGCTGTCGATTTTGCCGGTCGGATTAGGATTTTTGTGGGCCATCTTCGACGAACAGCACCTGACCTGGCACGACCGCATCTCACGGACGTATCTGCGGGTGAGCTAGCGGCCCTCAGGGCTGGCTTGGGTGCCGGCTACGCCCGGCCTCTGAGGCGATTATCGGAGCGGGCGTGTCCCCCCCGTGCGCCGCGTCTTCCTGGTATACCCCCCGGTATCTCTGTAAATAAGTATCTGTTTTTTCATCAGGTTAGACCGAATTCTGAGTTGATGTATCCGAGGCAAAGCCTTGTAACAGGGCATGACTTTAGTCGTGCCGCAAAACGCCCATCAAAAGCTTTGGGCTTTAGCCCCTGCCCGGATACATCAACCCTGAAAATGCTCTAGCGCTTAGCTGGCATTGTAACCGGCATAGAATCAGCGGGTTGCCGTCAGAGATTAAAAAAAAGGACTTATGGCGCGGTTGTGGAAGGTTGTCCTCACCTGAGACAGGCCCTGTCCGATTCCGAATATAGCGTAAGCGGGGGAAATGAACTGCAAAAGGCAGCGAGTCAGCAAGTCAGCGAGCCGGCTGGCAGGCGAGTGCGGAGGCGATCGGCTGCCGATTCACAAGCCTGATCGGGATGGGTGGAGTGAGCGGCGTTTTCCAGGACGAATTTGGACTTCGGCCGATTTTCGACCCATCCTTCCGCGGTGTATTTGCGGAAGGATGGGTCCCAAATTTCAGCATCTTCAGTTGAGATTAATCCGCGTTCACCGTAAAGCTGCGCGCGATCGCCGGGGCTGCTCCATAGTCGCTGTTGCCGGCCTGCTTGGCGTCGATGGTGCAGGTGCCCGAGGCGATAAAGGTGGCCTTCGTGCCGGAGACCGTGCAGACGCCGGTGGTTGTCGAGGTGAAGGTGACCGCCAAATCGGAGCTCGCAGTGGCTGAAAGCGTCAGCGGTGTGCCTACGGTTTGTGAAGGTATCGTCGCGAAGGTGATGGTCTGAGCTTCTTTATAGACCCAAAAGGTCCGCGTCGTTGCCGGAGCCGCGCCATAGTCGCTGTTACCGGCCTGCGTCGCCTCGATGGTGCAGTTCGCCCCGGCGCTGACAAGAGTCACGGTCGAACCCGAAACGGTGCAGACCGATGTTGTGGTCGATGCAAAGCTGACGGGCAGGCCGGAACTGGCCGTCGCGCTCACCGTAAACGGCGCAGCGCCATAGGTCTTGTCCGGAAGGGTTGCGAAGGTAATGGTTTGAGCTTCTTTATAGACCCAGAAGGTCCGCGTCGTTGCCGGAGCCGCGCCATAGTCGCCGTTACCGGCCTGCGTCGCCTCGATGGTGCAGTTCGCCGCAGCGCTGACAAGAGTCACGGTCGAACCCGAAACCGTGCAGACCGACGTGGTGGTCGATGCAAAGCTGACCGGCAAGCCGGAACTGGCCGTCGCGCTCACCGCAAACGGCGCAGCGCCATAGGTCTTGTCCGGAAGGGTTGCGAAGGTAATGGTTTGAGCTTCTTTATAGACCCAGAAGGTCCGCGTCGTTGCCGGAGCCGCGCCATAGTCGCCGTTACCGGCCTGCGTCGCCTCGATGGTGCAGTTCGCCCCGGCGCTGACAAGAGTCACGGTCGAACCCGAAACCGCGCAGACCGACGTGGTGGTCGATGCGTAGCTGACGGGCAGGCCGGAACTGGCCGTCGCGCTCACCGTAAACGGCGCAACGCCATAGGTCTTGTCCGGCAGAGCCGCGAAGGTGATGGTTTGAGCTTCTTTATTGACCCAGAAGGTCCGCGTCGTTGCCGGAGCCGCGCCATAGTCGCTGTTACCGGCCTGCGTCGCCTCGATGGTGCAGTTCGCCCCAGCGCTGACAAGAGTCACAGTCGAACCCGAAACGGTGCAGACCGATGTGGTGGTCGATGTAAAGCTGACCGGCAGGCCGGAACTGGCCGTCGCGCTCACCGTAAACGGCGCCGCGCCATAGGTCTTGGCCGGCAGGGCCTCAAAGGTGATGGTTTGAGCTTCGCGATAGACCCAGAAGCTCTGCGCCACCGCCGGGGCTGGTTGATAGTCGTCGTTGCCAGCCTGCGTCGCCTCTATGGTGCAGGTCGCCTCGCCAGAAACCAGAGTCACCGTCGAACCAGAAACCGTGCAGACCGATGAGGTGGTCGATGCAAAGCTGACCGCCAGGCCGGAACTAGCCGTCGCGCTCACCGTAAACGGCGCCGCCCCATAGGTCTGGGACGGCAGGGCCGCGAAGGTAATAGTTTGCGCAGCCTGTCCCGTGCCGCTCAGCAAGATAGCTTGCGTTGCGTAGCCGGGAGGAGCCGCGTTGAGCGCATTGTCGGTCAACACCAGCGAGCCGGTGATGCTGCCCCCCGTCGTCGGCTCAAAGCTGATGGGCAACGTACAGGAAGCTCCTGCGGCCAGTGTTCCCGCCTCCACGGAACCGGCGCTCACCAGCGGGCAGGCAGTTGTCCCGCTGCTATTCAGAGTAAAGTTTGCCGCAATGCTCGGATTGCTCCCGTGCTCGGAATCGGAAACGTCAGCGCGGCGTTGCCGACGTTCTCGAGCGTCACCGTCTGCGGGCTGTCGCTGCTCGTCGTGCCGACTGGCGTCGAGGCGAAGCTCAGGCTGGGCGGATCGGCGAAGTCCAACTCCTTCAACGCACTGTTGCCAGTATCGGCGACGAAGACGTTCCCGCTCCCGTCCACCGCCACGCCATTGGGCCCGTTGAAGCCGCCGCCCAGCGTCGTTACGCAAGCGGAGGAAGCGCAGCCAGCCGGAATTTCCTTCACCGCGCTGTGGCCGTAATCGGCGACGAAGACGTTGCCGCTGCCGTCCACCGCCACGCCATTGGGCCCATCGAAACCGCCGCCCAGCGTCGTGACGCAGGTGGAGGAAGCGCAGCCAGCCGGGATCTCCTTCACCGCGATGTCGGCGACGAAGACGTTCCCGCTTCCGTCCACCGCCACGCCATAGGGCCCGTAGAAGCCGCCGCCCAGCGTCGTGACGCAAGTGGACGATGTGCAGCCAGCCGGGATCTCCTTCACCGCCCAATTGCCGAAATCGGCGACGAAGACGTTCCCGCTGCCGTCCACCGCCACGCCAAAGGGCTCGTAGAAGCCGCCGCCCAGCGTCGTTACGCAAGCGGAGGAAGCGCAGCCAGCCGGAATTTCCTTCACCGCGCTGTGGCCGAAATCGGCGACGAAGACGTTCCCGCTCCCGTCCACCGCCACGCCTGTGGCGCTGAGGCCGCCGCCCAGCGTCTTGACACAGGCGGACGATGTGCAGCCAGCCGGAATCTCATTTGCTGAATTATTTAAGGCGTCGGCGACGTAGACGTTCCCGCTCGCGTCCACCGCCACGCCTTGGAGATAGGGGAAGCCGCTGCTCAGCGTGCTCAGCGTACCTGGTAAGAAATTCGCCTGCGGTCCTGTACCGGCGCCATAGACGTAGCCGATCGCGATGGCGTTTCCGGAATCGTTATAGAGCACCACCGCGCCATACCGGGTCCCGGCGAACTTCGGAGTGAAGGCCACGTTGACGTAGCAGGCATCCCCGGCGTCGTAGGTGTCGCCCGCCACGCATGTGTCCCCGCCGGCATCCGTAAAGTCCAGATTGGTCGCGCCCTGGGTTAGCACAGCCGTGCTGCCCAGCGTGCCCGCCGTGTCGAAGATGAAGTACACCGGGAAGGTTTGAGCAGAAGTGACACCAACGGCCACGGAGCCAAAGTTGCCGGCCGATCTCTCGATTTCCTTCACCGCATTGTCGCCAGGATCGGCGACGAAGACGTTCCCGCTTCCGTCCACCGCCACGCCTTCGGGACTGTCAAAGCCGCCGCCCAGCGTCGTGACGCAAGTGGAGGAGGTGCAGCCAGATGGGATCTCCTTCACCGCATTGTTAGATTCATCGGCGACGAAGACGTTCTCGCTGCCGTCCACCGCCACGCCATAGGGGTTCCAGAAGCCGCCGCCCAGCGTCGTGACACAGGTGGACGATGTGCAGCCAGCCGGAATCTCCTTTACCGCATCGTTGTCGCCAGCATCGGCGACGAAGACGTTCCCGCTCCCGTCCACCGCCACGCCTTTGGGATAGGAGAAGCCGCCGCCCAGCATCGTGACGCAAGTGGAGGAAGTGCAGCCAGCCGGAATCTCCTTCACCGCATCGTTGCCGGCATCGGCGACGTAGACGTTCCCGCTCCCGTCCACCGCCACGCCATAGGGAAGCGAGAAGCCGCCGCCCAGCGTCTTGACACAGGTGGAGGAAGTGCAACCGGGTGGGATTTCCTTCACAGCGTTGTTACCGTAATCGCCGACGAAGACGTTTCCGCTCCCGTGCACCGCCACGCCAATGGGCTCCTTGAAGCCGCCGCCCAGCGTCGTTACGCAAGCGGAGGAAGTGCAGCCAGCCGGCATCTCCTTCACCTCGCTGCTGCCGTTAACGGCGACGAAGACGTTTCCGCTGCCGTTCGCCGCCACGCCTTCGGGAATCGAGAAGCCGCCGCCCAGCGTCTTGATTGCTCCGCTGAAATGTGCCGTTTGCGCCTCGACCGGGGGAACCAATCCGCCCAGCGCGGCGATCGCGGTCATGGCGATCAACAGCCGTAGACTCCTGAATTTCGGATCAAGCCTTGAAGAAATGCGCATAGTACCCCCTCGTTCTTTCGACACGCAACCAATCTGGTTAGCAGGAGTGGAGATCCCGCAACCGAATGTCTGATGGACAACGCAGCCCGTTGGTGGAAAACAGGCCTGCGCCTCTGAGGTTGTTGCGTCGCAACTGGCGGAGATTACACGCGTGAACTGCTCTTTCAGGAAGGAAGCCCACCAATGACACGTCCAAGAGATAGCTCTTAGCGCATCTTGTCAGTGAACCCTGTCACCTGACGGCGTGATAATCAGGGGCGCGGCAAAGACCAGGAAGGCGGCAGGGCAGGCATCGCAGAACAGGAGTCGGACCCTAGGCAGGAGGCCCACATCTCAATCAACCGCAGAGACTGAGATAGCACAAGCCTCAACTTCGAACCTCTTGAACACTCCAATCTCAATTCATGCCAAATCGCCGAGTTGCTCATCGAGGACCGATTAGTCCCCACATGTCGGCTTTGCGACTGGAATTCTGTGCTCTGCGTCCGGGCTCTGGTCTGATGATGCTTCCGGAGCGAGCGGCGTTTCAGGGGAGTAACCCTGAGAATCGCATGTAACCGACACGCGATAAGTGTTTTGGCTGTGATCCCCAGTTGAGAATCGCTTTCGGTTTATCCGGAATCCTGGACCTGACGGTTTTCTGATCGGCTACACTTGCTTGAGCTATCAGTATGCCGCTAAAGGGCGACAAACTCGGCCCTTACGAGATCCTCTCGCCGTTGGGTAGAGGCGGCATGGGCGAGGTGTGGCGCGCCCACGATTCGCGGCTGGGACGCGATGTTGCAATCAAATTCTCGGATCAGCAGTTTACCGACCGATTCGAGCGCGAAGCCCGCGCCATCGCCGCGCTGAACCACGCAAACATCTGCACGCTTTACGACGTGGGCTCGAATTACCTGGTGATGGAGCTGGTGGAAGGCCCCACGCTTGCCGAGCGGATTCGCAGCGGGCCCATCCCGCTCGACGAAGCGCTCGGCCTCGCGCGCCAGATCGCCGAGGCCCTCGAAGCAGCCCATGAAAAGGGCATCGTCCACCGCGACCTGAAACCCGCCAACATCAAGATCCGCCCCGACGGGTCGCTGAAAGTCCTCGACTTCGGGCTGGCCAAAGCCGCCGCCGATTCCGCGCCCTTCACACCCGATTCGCCAACCATGCTGCTGGCCACCACCGGCATGATTCTTGGTACTGCCGGCTACATGTCGCCTGAACAAGCGCGGGGCAAACCGGTGGATAAGCGCTCAGACATATGGGCCTTCGGCGTGGTGCTTTTCGAGATGACAACGGGCAAGCGACTCTTCGACGGAGCAACGATTTCAGATGCCCTGGCGGCAATACTCAAGGACGATCCGAATCTGAGTGAAGCGCCACCGCAGATCCGCCGACTGCTGGCGAGCTGCCTGGAAAAGGACCCACGCAACCGCCTGCGCGATATAGGCGACTGGGCGCGGCTCCTGGAGCAGGCGCCCGGCGCAGCGTCTCAATCGAAGCGCGCCGGCATGCTGCCCTGGATCATTGCCGCGGGGTCGTTGCTGGCATCAATAGGGCTATTCGCTCTAGCGTGGGGCCACTTTGCGCGGCAACCGCGGCTGCTGCGGTTGACCCTGCAGAATCCGGAGAAAACCCGGATGACCGGCCTCAGCACCCTGATCACGATCTCTCCCGATGGCCGCCGCGTGGCCTTTGCCGCACAAATCGACGGAAAGCAGGGGCTGTGGCTGCGCGAGCTGGATGGGCTCGGAACTCGCCTGTTGCCTGGCACGGAAGGCGCCGACTCATGGTTCTGGTCGCCCGACAGCCGCTGGCTCGCCTTCTTTGCCGGCGACAAGCTGAAGAAGATCGACGTGACGGGAGGGCCCCCGCTGACATTGTGCGAGGGCGTGAATGGCGTTGGCGGCGCCTGGAGCAAGAAAGGCTGGATCGTCTATGTTCGCTACGCCGGCGGACTGGTGCTTATTCCCGACTCCGGTGGAACTCAGACGCCTATTACCAAGCTCGACCCGTCAGGGGCTGAGATCGTTCATCGCGCTCCGTGGTTTCTGCCCGACGGAACACATTTCCTCTACACGGCGCGCAGCGCCGATTACTCCATGACGCGGGTTTACGTGGACAGCATTGACGCAAGGCCCGGCGCCGTGACCCGGCGGGAGGTTCTTGAGGTTAATTCGAATGTCGAATATCTTCCACGGAGTAGCGGCGGACTGATGGCCAGCGCGAATGATGGCTACCTGCTCTTCATGCGGGAGAATACGCTGATGGTCCAGCCCTTCGACGCCAAGAAGGCGACGACCACCGGCGATGCGGCGCCCCTCCAGGAGCAGGTGGATTACTTTGCAGACGTCGCCCAAGGCCAGTTCTCCGTTTCAACGAACGGCATTTTGGTGTACACCTCAGGCGCAACCCACGGCGCGAATGAGCAATTGACATGGTTCGACCGGACAGGCAAGGCCGACGGGGTTGTGGGTGATCCCGGAAAGTTCCAGTGGGGCTGGATCTCGCCCGACGGTTCCATGGTCGCAACCGACCCCGAGGATGCCACCGGAATCAGGAACATCTGGCTGCACGATCTGGCGCACGGCACGGCGTCGCGCCTGACTTTTGGGCCCGGCTCAAGCCAATATCCGGTGTGGTCTCCCGACGGGAGCAGGATCGCCTTCTGGCGCCCAACGGTGGAAACCTTCGATAAGCCGGTCAGCGGCACGGGCCAGGAAGAGTTGCTCTACAAGGAACCGTCGAACAGAACCTACATCATGAATAACTGGTCGCCCGACGGCCGCTATCTGATTTTCGCGGCATTCGACCCCAGTACAGGCATCGGCATTGAAGCGGTGCCCACCTTTGGCGACCGCAAGCCTTTCGCCTTCCTCAGTTCCGATGCCAATTACGGGGAGCACGTGAAACTCTCTCCGGATGGCGCATTCATGGCGTATACCTCAGATGAATCGAAACGCGCCGAGGTTTATGTGCAGACCTTCCCCGAACACAGCGGCAAATGGCAAATCTCCACCGGCGGCGGCGACTGGCCGGTCTGGAGCCGCGACGGCCGCAAGCTTTACTTCCTCTCCAGCGACAACAAGATGATGGAGGTCGAAGTGAAGGCCGGCGGCAAGAACTTCGAGGCGGGCCTGCCGAAAGCGCTGTTCCTCGTCCCTGTCCATGGCCAGTTCGACGTGGGCAAAGATGGCCGTTTCCTCATCCGGGTCCCGCAAGCCGAGTCCACTGACAGCGTCACCATCAACGTCGTCGTCAACTGGCAGTCCGCTCTGAAGAAGTGACAGAAATTCAGAGTCCTTCCTATGGGGAGGCGTCGGGTTGGGTTGACGTGTTGAGACCCGGTGTGAGTAACTGATTTGTTTCTCAGATTTCTGAATTCACATACCGATTGGATGAAGCGATGCGCAATCATTCCCGCGTGCTAGCGATCGTCTTTGGAGCTCTTTTCTCGCTCTCAGTGAACAGCTTTGGCCAGAAGCAGCCAGCCGCCGGGACGGATGGCGACCGTCCCTGGCTGAACACGTCGCTGCCCACGAGCGAGCGTGTCGACGCTCTGATTGGGAAGATGACGCTTGAAGAGAAGGTTCAACAGATGCGCGACCACTCGCCGGCCATTCCGCGGCTAGGTGTGCCCAAGTACGACTGGTGGAACGAGGGGCTGCACGGGGTTGCGTTTTCAGGCTACGCGACCAACTTTCCGCAGGTGATTGGAATGGCGGCTACTTGGGATGCGCCGCTGGTTCACCAGATGGGCCAGACGATCTCGACCGAGGCGCGCGCCAAGTACAACCAGGCGATGCGGGAGAATGATCACGAGGCATTCTTCGGGCTTACGTTCTGGGCGCCCAACATCAACATCTTTCGCGATCCGCGCTGGGGTCGTGGACAGGAGACTTACGGAGAAGATCCTTTTCTGACCGGGCGAATGGCGGTCGCATTCGTGACCGGCATGCAGGGCGCCGACCCGGGGCATCTGAAAGTGATTTCGACGCCCAAGCATTTTGCCGTTCACAGCGGGCCGGAGAACACGCGTCATCAAGCGAACGTCGACATCTCAAGCCACGATCTTGAAGACACCTATCTGCCGGCTTTTCGCGCTGCTGTAACCGAGGGGCATGCGCAATCGGTGATGTGCGCCTACAACTCGATTGACGGCGCGCCGGCCTGCGCGAACACGATGCTGCTGCAAGATCATCTTCGCGATGCGTGGCACTTCGATGGATACGTGGTAAGCGATTGCGCGGCGGTGGCAGACGTTTTCAACGGCCATCGCTACGCGAGCGACATGGCTCATGCCGCCGCCGACGCGGTGAAGGCCGGCACCGATCTGGAGTGCGGTTATATGGAAGGGCAGGCGTTTCCGTCGCTGGTTGATGCCGTGCACGAGGGGCTGATCAGCGAAAAGGACATTGATCGGGCGCTGCGCCGACTTTACCGCGAACGTTTCCGGCTGGGGATGTTCGATCCGCCTTCGAGCTACGCTTACGGGCGAATTGGAATGGAGGAGAACAATTCGCCGGCGCACCGGGCGCTTTCATTGAAGACCGCGCGCGAGTCCATGGTGCTGCTCAAGAACGACGGGACGCTTCCGCTGAAGCCGGGCGTCAAGAATATCGCCGTCATTGGACCGACGGCGGAGTTGGTGCAGTCGCTGCAGGGCAATTACAACGGGCCGCCGCCGAATCCCGTTTATCCTCTCGCCGGAATCGAGAAGCGATTCCGTGCGGCACATGTTGCGTATGCGATGGGGTCGAGCCTGGCCGAAGGCTTTGCCATGCCGATCGAGCATACGGCGCTCCATCCTGCGGCGGGCAGCAGCGAGTTTGGCCTCAAGGGCGAATACTTTGCGTCGGAAGATCTGAGCGGAACGCCGGTGCTGACGCGCGTGGATCGCAACGTGAACTTTAACTGGGACAAGGTTGTTCCGGTAAAGGGCTTGCAGCGCAACAACTACTCGGTGCGATGGAGCGGCACATTTACGCCTCCCGCCGCGGGCGACTACCGGCTGGGGGTGCGGATCAACTACTGCTACGCCTGCGAGAACGCCGAGGGGTTCACGCTGTACGTCGACGACAAGCTGATTGCGCAGAGCGGGTCGAGCAGCGGCGAACGCGGACAAGTTTTCGATTCCGCGCTTCACTTCGACAATACGCAGCCTCATGCGATTCGCCTCGAGTACCTGCACAAGACCGGGACGGCCGGGATCGATCTCACCTGGGAGGCTCCCGCTGAGGCGCTTCGTGATGAGGCGATCGAGCAGGCAAAGGGCGCGGATGTAATCATCGCCTGCGTCGGGCTTTCGCCTTCGCTCGAGGGCGAGGAGATGCCGATCAAGCTCGAAGGCTTCTCCGGCGGCGACCGAACTGATATCAAGCTGCCTGCCGTGCAGGAAGATCTGCTGAAGGCCTTGATCGCGACGGGCAAGCCGGTTGTGGTGGTCATGCAAAACGGGTCGGCGCTCGCAGTGAACTACGCTGCGGAACATGCAGCTGCCATTTTGGAGGCGTGGTACCCCGGCGAGGAAGGCGGAACGGCGATTGCCGCGACTCTGGCTGGCGACAACAATCCAGCCGGCCGGTTGCCCGTGACTTTCTATCGTTCGCTCGCGCAACTGCCGGCATTCGACGATTACGCGATGAAGGGCCGCACCTATCGTTACATGACGGATGCTCCGCTCTACCCCTTCGGCTATGGGCTCAGCTACACCACATTCAGTTACAGCAACGTGCACCCACTTGCAAACAGCGTCAAAGCGGGTGAGTTCGTCAACATAATGGGAACGGTCAAGAACACCGGCAAGATGAGCGGCGAAGAGGTAGTGGAACTCTATCTCTCGCAGCCGCAGACCGATGTTTCGCCTCGCGTCGCGCTGGCCGGATTCAAGCGCATTCATCTCGCGCCGAACCAGGCCATGAATGTTGAGTTCATGCTCGATCCGCGGACCATGTCTGAAGTCGACGCCGACGGCAAGCGCGCGGTGATGCCGGGAGAATACAAAGTCTACTTTGGCGGCGCGCAACCGCTGGGCGACAACCCGACGCCTGCGGCGACGTTCACCGTGAACGGGACCGTGGAGTTGGCGAAGTAGGCTGTGCGGTTCTCCCGCCTGAATGTGCAGTATCGCGTACGTTAGAGGATGACGACTATTATGAGGCGCAAGCCGAAGGCGAATTCAACTCTTGCTTCGCATGGGCTGTAGCTCCATTGGGGAGCGCATATCAATGACGATGAAATCCATGAGTCGTCGGATTGACTCGTTGGCGCTGATCGGCGGATTCATTGTTCTGCTTGATACGGTGTGGGGAGGAATAATTGCGCTCGGACTCGATCCGACTCGCACGAATGAACTCGCAGTGGGGATCAGCTTTGTGCTTGGGTTCCCAATCTATCTGCTTGATCTTTGGATCGATAAGCGAATAGCCATATCAATGCTTGGACTGTTCTTCTCTCGTTGGATTGCCACGTGTTTCGCTGGACCAACTCCGGTTCTTTGTAGCCCTTGGCGCGGTAACCTATTGTTTATCTTAGCGTTCGTGCTCCTTCAGTTGTCTAAGCTGCGGCGGGGAGGAAAACTCAGACAGGCAACATCTCAGTCCTGAAATCCATTCTTGCGGGTGCCCAACCTTGCGGGGCCGACGGTTGTGTGTGCCGTGGTTGCACTAACAAGTGCGTTTGGGTTGTGGGCGATTAGGCGTCGTGATCGGCACGGCTGAAGTCACGCTCTGATGTAAAGCTTCTTCGGCCGGCTTTTGTTAGTAAGCTGTAAGACGGTTCCTCAATCAATGAAGAGCGCCGAAAGACAACCGCAGGTCCTTCGACTCGTCGCTGCGGCTACTCGCTCAGGATGACATCTTATTTAATTTGCAGCTGGGCAAATTTACCCCGCCACCGACCGCATGGCGCTGATGCCGGCGCCGAGGAGTGCGGTTTCGTCGTCGGGCGGCAGAATCTCGAGCGAGTAGCTCTGCAGCGGGGTCATGCGCACCATGGTTTCAAGATGGCTGCGCAGCAGCGGCAGTTCGAGGAAGTGCACGTTATGGCCGGTGAAATAGAAGCGTCCCGGTCCGGCGAGGTGAATGAACGAGGCCGTGGCCGCGGCCAGCGCGCGGTGCCACAGATCGACAAAATCGCGGCAGCGCTGGTCGCCCTTTTTGGCGTTGGCGAAGACCTCCTCGGGCTCGAGGTCGAGGAAGCGCAGGCGCATGGCGCGCTGGCCCATGATGCCCTCGAGATGGCCCACGCCGCCGCATCCGCAAAAGCGCTCTTTGGGGTCGAGGGTCACGGTGATGTGGCCGCCCTCCCACACGCCTTCGACGTAGGGCCAGCGGCCGTAGCCGATGCCGTTGCCGATGGTCCACACGCGGGTGAGCTTGTTGAACCGGCCGTGGGTTGCGGCCACGGCGGCAGCGATGCAGTCGGCGTCGTTGCCGGCGTGCACCGGCACCTGAATGCCGCGCGCGGCCAGCTCTTTGCCCAGCTCTTCGGCCAGGCGCATTCCCTTGATCTGTGGAAGGTTGGGAGAGTCCTCAACCACACCGTGGCGGACGATGCCGGGAACGGCGACCCCGATCGCGTCAACCTTCCACTGGACTTCTTCGGCCAGCGCCGCTACCTGGGTGGCGAGTAGATCGATGAGTTCGCCGCGGGGAATGGCGGCGAGGGCGTCGACGGTGTCGGAATCCTCAGGAAAGCGGAGCAGCTTGCTGGCCAGGCGTTGATCTTCAAGCCTGCCGGCGACAATGTGGTCAGTGATTGCGATGCCGATTGCGGTGCTCACCACGACCTCCTTGGGCCTGACAATAATTTTCGCGCAAGACGCCTGCTACCGCGCAACGCAAGCGGCTACCCGGCCTGGTAACGGTGCAGCCGGCCCAGCCCGTTGAATGCCGCCACTTTGTAGCACTCGGCGAGGGTGGGATAGTTGAAGACCGTATCGATGAAATAGTCCACCGTGCCGTCCAGCGTCATCACCGCCTGGCCGATATGCACCAACTCGGCCGCGCCCTCGCCAATGATATGGACGCCGAGCACCTTGCGAGTGTCACGATGGAAGATGAGCTTGAGACGGCCGTTGACGTCGCCGGTAATCTGGCCCCGCGCAACCTCGCGATAGTAGGCCATGCCCACCTCGTAAGGCACGTCCTCGTCGGTGAGCTGCTCTTCGGTTTTGCCGATGAAGCTGATCTCGGGAATGGTGTAAATACCGTACGGATAAAAACCGGGGTTGGATGTGGCGGCCTGATCGTTGAAGGCGCGGGCCGCGGCGATGCGCCCCTGCTCCATTGAGACCGAGGCGAGCGAGGGAAAGCCGACCACATCGCCGACTGCGTAGATGTGCTCCACCTTGGTCTGGTAGTGGTCGTCGACGGCGATGCGGCCGCGCTTGTCGGCCTCCAGGCCGGCCGCCGCAAGGTTCAGTTCGTCCACATTGCCCTGGCGGCCGACGGCGTAGAGCAGCGCGTCGCCTGAAACCTTCTTCTTGCTTTCAAGATTGGCCACCACGGTTCCGGGCGTCGGCTCCTCGACGCATTCCACCTCTTCACCCATGCGCATGGTCACGCGGCTGTCGCGCAGATGATAGCTGAGGGCCTCGATGATCTCCTGGTCGGCGAATTCGAGCAGGCGCGGGCGTTTTTCAATGAGTGTGCAACGCACACCGAGCACCGCGAACATGCAAGTGTATTCGACGCCGATTACGCCTCCGCCCACAACGATGAGCGATTTGGGCAGCACATCAAGGCCCATGATCTGGTCGCTGTTGACGATGGTCTTGCCGTTGACCGGCACTTTGTCGGATGTGGCGGGCTTGGTGCCCACGGCAATAATGATTCGCCCCGACTCAAGCGTGAGCTCAGCCTGCGGCCCTTCCACGTGAACCTGGTGAGGATCGATGAAGCGGGCGATGCCGTGCACCACGTCGATGCCGTTGCGCGAGAGCTGCGCCTCGGTTACGTCGACCTCGGTCTTGATGACGGCCTGCACCCGGAAGGCCAGGTCGGCCATGGTGATCTTTTCCTTGACGCGGTAGTTGACGCCGTAAATGTTGCGGTAGTTGTAGCCGGAAAGGTGCAGCACGGCCTCGCGCATGGTCTTGGAGGGGATGGTGCCGGTGTTGATGCACACGCCTCCGACGACCGAACGAGCCTCAACCACGGCCACGCGCTTACCCATTTTGGCCGCAGCCACGGCGGCACGCTGTCCCGCCGGCCCGGAACCGATCACAACCAGGTCGTACTTGATGGCGCTCATCGAAGACTCTCTCCCAATGGTCGTTGAGCGATTCCGGCTGCGGCAAGCAAATTTAAAGCATTTTTGCTTTTACTGTAGACTTCCGTGCCCCATCCTTTCCGCGTTTTCCTGCGGAAAGGGTGGGACGCCAGGCGAGCCTGGAGGTTCACTACCCGGAGCGTAACACAGCCGCACACGGCGAGGGAGGAACGGCAAAAGCGGGTAGTGGGCCAGCTTGAAGAGGCTTTCCCTCAGGGGCTAGAGCCCCGGACTCGTTTTATGGACCTCATCGGCACGACTGAAGTCGCGCCCTTTTACAAAACAACGCGCCGCATGAGATGTTCCGCAGCCTGTCCTGGCCGGCTGTGCTGATGGCCTCCTGGCCCTGAGATGCTTCGCCAGATCTTGAGCTCCCGGTGGTCGCGCTGCCTGGGTGGAATGCGGACTCAGGCGCGCGCAGTTCGCAGCGGTCTTGCTGAGGGTAAATGGGTCGAGGCTGGATGGGCGCGAGCTACAGTCTTCTTTTCCGGCTGCACTTCTTCCAGGCGGAACTGCCGGATGAGGTTTTCCAAGTCGACGGCCAGGCCGGCGAGCTCTTTGAGAATCTCAACGGCCTCTTCCGATCCCTGAGCGTTCTCAGCGGCAAGCTGCGAGATCTGGCTGGTGGACTCAGAGATTTCCCCGGCAGCGGAGGCCTGTTCAGTGGCCGCGGTAGCAATCAGGTTGATCTGCTGTTCCACTTTCTTTGTGGCCTCGATCATCGAGTCGAGGCTTTGCCGGGCGCGATCGGTTTCTTCGCGGCCGCTCTCGACAGCGGCGCGGCTTTCATGCATCAGGTCGAGGGTGTTTCGGGTCTCCTCCTGAATGCTGCGGATGGTGGCGGCAATCTCCTCGGTTGCGCCCTTGGTGCGCTCGGCCAGGCGGCGGACCTCACCGGCGACAACGGCGAAACCGCGGCCATGCTCGCCGGCGCGGGCGGCCTCGATGGCAGCGTTGAGGGCCAGCAGGTTGGTCTGCTCGCTGATCTCCTGGATCACGTTCACCACCCGGCCAATCTCCTCAGAGCGTTGAGCCAGCGAGGTCATCTTGACTGCGACGGTCTGGGTGGCTGTGGCGATGTGCTCCATGGTTTGGGCCGCGGCGCGCATCACAGCACCACCCTGCTCGGCGGTTTGAGCTGAAGTACGGCTGGCGGCCGAGGCATCTTCGGCGTTGTGGCTGATCTCGCCGATGGTGGCGGTCATCTCCTGTACCGCGGCGGCGATCTGGTTGATCTTGCCTGACTCGGCGCGCGCGTTGCCGGCGGTCTGCACGGAGCGGGCGCTTACGTCAGAGGCGCCCTGGGCAAGCCGGGCTGCATCTTCAGAGACCGATCGCACTACTTCCTTGATTGAGGCGACACAGGCGTTCATGGCCGTGCCCAGGCGGCCGATTTCGTCGGTTCCGCTTACGGTGACGTCGATGGTCAGGTCTTTGGCCGCCAGCCGTTCCAGCATCTCGGTGCCGTAACGGATGCGGGGAGCGGTGAGGCGGTTGAGCGCCGCGCCGATCAAGACACAAAGCAGCACCACCAACAAGGTCACGGCCGCGTCGATCCAGGTGGCGCGCCAAGCTGCGTTCGCTACCGCTGAGGTGGATTCCAGACCTCCGTTCAAAATACTGTGAAATGCCCATGCCGTGTAACAGCCAAGCAGAACGCAAAGTGCGCAAACCGAGCCGAAAGCGAGAAAGAGTTTCCTTGAGATGGAGATATTCCGGGTCCAGGACATAACGACACACCCCACTGTCCCGTATATCGGCCAGAAGAGGGTGGAGCTTGAGCCTCAGCCAGAGCCAGAGCCAGAACTTGGCCCTCCCTGAAGACCGCCGGCAGGGGTGCGTTTACTTGCCGGTGTACACCACGCGCCAGATGCTGCGCGAGCCGTCGTCGGTGACGTAGAGAGCACCGTCGTGGCCGATTGCCACGCCCACAGGCCGGCCCCACACCTCGCCGTCTGCGGTCACAAAGCCGGTGAGAAAATCCTCGTAGTCCCCGAGCGCCTTGCCGTTTTTCATGGGGATCATGACCACCTCGTAGCCGCCGCGGCGCTTGCGGTTCCACGAACCGTGCTCGGCGGCGAAGGCGTTGCCTGAATAGGTTGCGGGAAAGCCCTTTGCATGGTCGGGGTAGAAGGTCATCTCGAGCGAGGCCATGTGAGGCTGCAGCAGAACATCAGGCACCAGCACCTTTGATGACATATCGACGCGCTTGCAGTTTGCGGCCTGAGCCTCAGTGAGCGGCGCGGCGAGCTGCGGGTTGGGACCGGCGCCGTCGGCGCAGGGCTGGGGCAGGCGGGGGTCCTGGTGGCTGCCGATGTAATACCACGGCCAGCCGTAGAAGCCGCCCTCTTCAATGTGGGTCACGTAGTCGGGAGGGAGATTATTGCCCAGCTCGTCGCGCTCGTTAGTGCTGCACCATAGCTGGCCGGTGGTGGGGTTGATGGCTTCGCCCACGCAGTTGCGGATGCCGGTTGCGTAGACCTCGACAAACTTGCCTTCGGGCGTGTATTCAAGCACGTCGGCGCGGTGGAACTCTCTGGGATGCGTGTCGGGATCGTCGATATTCGATCCGCTGCCCACCGAGACCAGCATGTACTTGCCGTCGGCGCTGAAGGTCACATCGCGGGTCCAGTGGCCGCCGCCGCGCAACTGCGCGTAGCCGGGAATGTTGGGAACGATGGTTTCGGGAGTGGGGTTTTCAGCTTTCAAGTCGCCGGACTTGTAGGCGAACCGCACGACTGTCGTCGCGTTGCCCACGTAGATCCACCTGGGATTCGGCCCCGAAGGGTAGAACGCGATGCCAAAGGGGTGGTCGAGGCCGGTGGCGAACCGGCTCACGACCTCGGCCTTGCCGTCGGAAGTGACTCCGCGCAGAACAAAGATGCGCCCTGCCTGGGAGTCGGCAACGAACAGGTCGCCGTTGGGCGCGGTGCGGATGATGCGCGGCTCCACGAATGTTCCTGACGTGGGCGCGACTGTCTGGCGCACCATGTCACTGCGTTGCATGGGTTTTGCGGCGTCTCCGCCGGCGTAGAGCTCAACCTTGAAGCCTTCGGGCGCGATGGGCCAGGCATCGGCGGGCTTGGCGATGACAAACGGCCCGTTGTCAACTGATTCGGTGGCAAAGGGGGCAGGCAGGTCGGCCACGGTGATTTTGCGCATGGCGCCGGGCTTCTGCTGCGACCAGTCGGCATAGGCGTCGGGTCCGGTGATGACCTGCTGGCCGAAAAGCGGCGCGGAGGGAAGCAGTGTGCCGGCAACGATGGCGCAGAATGCAAGCGAAGGGGGAAGTCTCATTGCTTGTGCCTCATTTTCAGGTGAAAGGGAATGGTGAGGCGGTTGAGCAGGGCCGCCACCGAGATCATACCGAATAGGATGCGCTTCGCGCCGCCTTTGCTTCGGACCCCGAATGCGGTTCAGCCGGAGTTGTCCCGCTTGCTGGGAAGCCGGGTCGTAGCTGTCTCTCCAAAAATGACTGTAACTCAACCGGCCTCACCGTAGTCTGATGATTGGAGGTTCTTCCCCATGTCTTCCCGCCGGATCATTTTTGTTCTGATTGCCTTGGCCGTGGTGCTGGTGGTGGCGTTTCGCGCCAAAGCCGCGTCGAAGGGGCCGATTCCGGCGCCCGATGCCGACGATCAGCTCTCCGGCGTTTCCACGTCGCAAACGGCCGTCTTTGCCGGGGGGTGTTTCTGGGGAACGCAGTCAGTGTTTGAGCGCGTGAAGGGCGTGATTGGGACGACCGTGGGCTACGCCGGAGGCGCGGCTGCCACGGCTACCTACGACCAGGTGACGACTGAGACCACGGGCCACGCCGAGTCGGTGCGCGTGGTTTACGATTCCTCGAAGATCACCTACGGCACGCTGCTGCGAATCTTTTTCTCGGTGGCGCACGATCCCACGCAGGTGGGCGGGCAGGGGCCTGACATGGGGCCCTCGTACCGCTCGGCGATCTTTTATCTCAATGACGATCAGAAGCGCATTGCCGATGCGTACATCGCGCAGCTGATGCAGGAGCATGCCTTTCGTTCGCGGATTACGACCGAGGTGACGCCGCTGAAGGGCTTCTACCGCGCCGAGGATTACCACCAGGACTACGCCTACCACAACCCGGGCAATCCTTACATCATGGTCTGCGACCGGCCCAAGATCGGCGCGCTCAAGAAGGAGTTTCCAGAGCTGTTTGAGGAGTACACGCCGAAGCGGTGAGCTGCTTCGGAAAGAACATCCCCGAGGGGCTAAAGAGCATGCGTGAGAATGGATTGGTGGGGCTTGAGAAGGGCCCGTTTTGACTCAAAAACAGCAAGTTAGCGCCGCTTTGCGGCGATGGCGAGTTAGCAAGTTGGCGCAGGGGCAGCCTTTCAACGCCTTTGCTCTTTGGGGATTGCGGGCATGATGCGATGGCCCGCGCAAAGAGCCCGCGAGGCTATTCCATCTCCGCGCATCATGCTTTAGGCTCTCTATATGGAATTCAAAGTAATCGAGCTTGAGCGGGAACCGGTCGAATTTGACCTGGAGCTCGAGCCCGGAGCAGTGGATCTGGGCGAGGAAGCCCAGCAGGTGGGACGGCTCGGCGCCAAAGGGCGGGCTGAGGTGATCCACGAGCACCGCGGCCCCAAGGAGATTGTGGCCGATATCCGGCTCAAGGGGAGCTTCCAGGGCAAATTTGAGGTGCCGTGCGCCCGGTGCGTGGAGCCGGTCGAGATTCCCCTGGGCGCCGATTTCGACCTGATCTTTCGCCCCCTCGGGGTGGATGGCGGCGCCGCGGAGCGGTCGATTACAGCGCCGGAAACCGAAATCGGTTATTATCAAGAAGACAGTCTTGCGCTTGAAGAAGTGCTGCGGGAGCAGGTGCTTTTGTCCCTGCCGGTCAGGACGCTATGCAAGGAAGACTGCAAGGGACTTTGCCCGCGCTGCGGCGCCAACCGCAACAACCAACCCTGCACATGCGATGAGGGTCCAAACGACCCCCGGTGGGAGGCGTTGGGCGGTTTACGCGGCCGGATCAAGTCCTGAAGAATCAGCGCGCCGAATGGGCGCTCCGCCTTGTGGTTTCCCACTCTTTTCGCCAACGATGCGAAAAGGATGGGGCACGGGATGGCGAGGCGGAAATCGAAAGGAATTTGAAATGCCGAATCCGAAAAGGCGCCACTCCACGCGCCGCACCGCCAACCGCCGCGCCCACGACTTCCTGACCGCTACGGGGCTCTCAGAGTGCCCGAACTGCCACGAGAAGAAGCTTCCCCATCGTGCCTGCCCCAAGTGCGGCGAGTACAAGGGACGCGCTGTTCTGGACGTAAAGGAAGCAGCCAAGTAAACTAGAGCCTGCTATAAACTTTCGCGTAGGCAGCGCTGGGCGCCAGTTTTTCCAAGTTCTAGGAGCGAGGAGAGACGCAGACTGGGTGTCTGTTAGCGACGAGCGACAAAGAAATCGGGAAAACTGGCCCCAGCCCGTAGGGTTGCGGCGCAAATCCGGTCATATTTTGTTCTCGCCCTCGACCTTGGGGCCGCCAAAGCCATCGGGCTCGGCCTCGTCTGACCGGATTTTCGCTCGCAACGCTGCCCACGGGAAAGTTTATAGCAGGCTCTAGCCTCCATGCTCTACGACATTGCGCTCGACGCCGTCGGTTCCGACAACGCTCCTGAGCCTGAAATCCGGGGCGCCATCCTGGCTTGCCGCACGCTGCCTGTCCGGGTCCACCTGATTGGTCCCGAGGCGGAGCTGCGCGATCAGCTCGACGACATTCTGGAAAACGAAGAACAGCCTATCGTCATCCACCACGCCTCGGAGCGGATCGGCATGGACGAAAAAGCCGCTCACGCCGTGCGCACCAAGAAGGACAGCTCGATACGCGTGGGGCTGAAGCTGGTACGCGAGGGCAAAGCCGCCGGATTTGTGACCGCGGGCAACACTGGCGCAGCCATGGCTACGGCCAAGATGGTGCTGGGCGCACTGCCCGGCGTCGACCGGCCCGCGCTGGCCACGCCAATGCCCAGCGCTACCGGCCATCCCTGCGTTTTGCTGGATGTGGGCGCGAATGTGGATTGCAAGGCGCACAACCTTGAGCAATTCGCGATCATGGGCGAGATGTACGCCCGCACGGTGCTCAAGATTGAGAATCCACGCGTGGGGCTGCTCTCGATCGGCGAAGAAGAGACCAAGGGCAACGACCTTACCCACGAAGCCTTTCCGCTTCTCAAGGCGCTGCCCATCCGGTTCATCGGCAACGTGGAAGGGCGCGACATTTTCAGCGGGTTGGCCGACGTGATTGTCTGCGACGGCTTTGTAGGCAACGTGGCGCTGAAGACCAGCGAGGGCGTGGGCCGGTTCGTCCGCGACGTGCTGCGCGAGTCGCTGAAGAGCACGGTGACTGCGCAGGTGGGAGCGCTGCTTTCACGCCGCGCGTTCAACGAATTCCGCCGCCGGCTCGATTACCGCGAGTACGGCGGTGCGCCGCTGCTGGGCGTGCGCGGAGTTTGCATCATCGGCCACGGCTCCTCGAACGACCGCGCCATCTTCAACGGAATCCGCGTAGCCTACGAATTCGCCAAGGGTGGCACCACCGAGCGCATCGAGCAGGAGTTTGCCGGACGAATGAGGCGGCATCACGCATCTTCTTCCGATCACCTGGATGCGACGATCCACTAGACAGGGATCAGGGATCAGGGACTAGGGACTAGGGACTAGGGACTAGGGACTGGAAAACCCCAGCAGAGATCTGGCGCCTCGACCCACGACGCACGAAACTCCCGATGCCAAACGCCGATCAACCCCAATTCGATGCCGGGTTGTTGAGCCGGATGGCCTGCCCGGCCTGCCATGGCGAACTGCGCCTCGGCGAAGGGAAGGTTGGCTGCGCGGACTGCGGCCGCGCCTACCCGGTTATCGATGGGATTCCGGTGCTGATTGCCGAACGCGCCGACCCCGGCCACCCAAAGGCGCACGACAACTGACAACTGACAACTGCCCCTACCGGTGGCGATAGAACGGAAGCACAATGAGCCCGGCGAGGAAGATGGCCGCGACAAGCGCGAACGCTATGAGCGAGTAGATCAGGACGAGGTTCGGGCCCTGCGAGGGGGAATCCTCATCGGGCTCACGGCTCGATTCCGGTTTTTGCTCCAGATCATTCATACTTCAGGTCACTCATATTTCAACGCATCCACGGGATCCATTTGCGCCGCGCGCGTGGCGGGCACGGTGCCGAAGACGACTCCCACGAGTGTGGCCGCGGTGAGCGCGATAAAGACTGAAACCCACGAGAACGGCAGCTTGTAATCGGTAAAGAACCGGATGGAGAGCGGCACGGCAAGTCCCACAATTGTGCCGGCGATTCCTCCGGAGAGCGAGATGATGACGGCTTCGGCGAGGAACTGCAGCTCGATTTCGCGATAGGTTGCGCCAAGCGCTTTGCGGATGCCGATCTCGCGAATGCGGGCGCGGACGTTGGCCAGCATGATGTTCATAATGCCGACGCCGCCCACGGCGAGAGTGACGGCGGCCACCAGCACCAGCACCGCGGTGAGGGCGTCGGCGATCTCGCCGGCGATGGTGAGCATCTGCTTGAGCGTTTGTGTCTTGTAAACCGAGTTGGGCCGGTGGCGCGATTGAACGATCGCCGTGATCTGCTTGGCGGCGTCGGTGACCTCGTCCATGCTGCGCATGGAGAAGTAAATCTGGCGCAGATTTTCAGTTCCGGTAAAGTACTTTGCAACCGAATACGGAATCAGGATGGTCTGGTCGGCGATCTCAGACTCGCCGAAGTCGTCGACGGCCTCTTTGAAGACGCCAACGATGGTGAAGGGAATGCCTTCGATCTCAAAGGTCCGGCCGACAGCTTCTTCGTCGCTGCCGTAGCGCGCACGGGCAAATGCCGGGGTGACCACGGCGCACTTGATATGCGACAGGTCGTCGGTCTGGTCGAAGAACCGGCCGAATGTGACGATCAGATTGCGAACACCCTGGTAATCCGGGCTGACGCCCAGGATCAGCGTGTCCTTGACCACGCCGGCGCCAAAGCTGATGCGCTCATGCATCTCGAGCACCGGCGAGGAAAACATGATGCCCGGCACCTGCTCATCGACAGTCTTTTCGTCTTCGCGAGTGAGGTAGTCGTTGTAGAGAACGCGCTCTGCCGCGGTGGTGCCGCCGCCGGCGTACTCCAACTCAACTGAATTGGTTTCGATCTTCTGGAGTTCATTGAGGATGTAGCGTTTGCCGGTGAGGCCAATGGTGACCACCAGGATGACCGATGCGGTTCCTATGACCATGCCGAGGGCGGTAAGAGCAAAACGAGCCTTGCTGGTCCTGAAGCTGTCATAGGCCAGCCTGAGGATCTCGCTCAGCATCATGGTCTGGCGCGCGCTCAGCAGAGTCTGTTCAAACGCGCGACGCCGGGCCTGTACGGTGGTCGGCTTCATAGGTTTCTGTTATCCAAGATGCGCTTGAGGCGTGTTGGGCTTCGCGAATCGTGGCGGCGGGGTTTATGGCAGTGCGGCGCTGGCCCCTGCTGATAGATTACGCGCCCGAGGGCGCCTTAAGGAAACCGGAGAGACGCGCCCTGGCGGCGGGTTGATCGCTTTTTCTGAGGAGCCTACTGTTTGCCCGATCCCTTCGACGGCGTCTCATTCGGCGGGCATTTGATCGAATCCTTGCGCGCCCACTGCGTAACCTTGACCGGCGTGCCCTGCATGCATATGGTGGGGCCATCGTGGGGAATGCCGGTGAACTCGATGCCTTCGCCCACCTGCGGACGCGCCCCGCTGATCAGCAGGTCGTAGAGGATGCCTGAGCCCGAGTCTTTGAGGACCAGGCAGCCGGCCTCAACTCCGCTGGCGACACAGCCCTGCCCATGCACGGGAACGGGAGCGGTTTTGGGGCTGGGATTCTGTGCGAATGTGAACGCGGCCAACGCCAGGAAGGCGGCTGCAACTCGAATTCGAATCATGACGATTCTCCTTTTATGCCCGCGAGTTCCGCTGCGAGAGTCCGCCAGAGGGCGGCAAAAGCGGGTATGGAAAGCGACTCGGCGCGGGCCAGGGGATCGATTCCGGCCTGCCGCATGGCGGCGAGCGCCGGCGCAGGCGCCATTCCGGCCGCGCGCAGATTATTGGCGAGGGTTTTGCGCTTTTGCGCGAAGGCCAGGGCAACGAAGCGGAGAAAACCGGTCTCTTCCACGCCAAGCTCTTCGAAGCGCGGCGCAAACCGCCAGCGGAAGACCGTGGAGTGCACCTGCGGCGGCGGCGAAAATGCTGAAGGAGGCAGCGTGAACAGCGGCTCGACCGGTCCATGCGCCTGTACCAGCACGCTGAGCAGGCCATAGTCGCGCGAGCCCGGCGAGGCGGTGACGCGATCGCCAACTTCACGCTGCACCATGAGCACGGCCGTGCCGAGAGCGGAGTGACTGGCTGCGAGTTTGCGAAGAATGGGCGAGGTGATGTAGTAGGGCAGGTTGCCGGCTACGCTCAGCCTGGCGCCGGCTTGCGCTGCCGCGGCGGCAAAGTCGAAATCCAGTACGTCCCGCTGGACGACCGTGACGCGCCCGGGCGGAAATTGAGAACGGAGCGCCGCGGCCAGTTCGCCATCGAATTCAACCGCAACCACGTGCGCGGCCCTTGCCGACAACGGGCCGGTGATCGCTCCGCGTCCGGGGCCGATCTCGACCACGGTTTGCCCGCCGAGATCGCCGAGCGCGGCCACGATCCGCTCAACCGCATGGCTATCGCGCAGGAAGTTTTGTCCGAGCTTTGATCGTGCGGGCATTGAGTCTCGCGGCAACTCATACGATGGTAGATCACCGCCGCGGCACTCACATTGTGCATCCGCCGGCTTTTTGGTAGCATCAACTCATCATGGTTAGCGCATTTGAGTCCCGCTCTTGTTGTCGCCTGTCGAACATCCTCGACGGGTGCGCGCGCTAGTCTCTGATCTTCCCATCAAAACCGATCAAAGAAGACACCCGTAGCTGAAGAGCCGGGAGTGTCTTCGTTCTACGCCGGCCCTCAGCGATTCCCCTGAAAAATGAGGTACCGATGGCGTCTGCGATTACAGGACTTATCAATTCAAATTTGCCTCCAGGGTTGCGCTCTCAGGAGCGGAGGAGACCTCTGCGCCTGCTCGTCTCCCCGAGCAGTTGGAGTACTCGAACTCACCGCTCCGGCCCCTGTCATGGGCTTGTGCATCGCGCGAGTGTCTCTACTTCCTCTCACAAGGCGGGTCTTTTATGAGCATTATTGAAGTTACTTCCGAGATAAGCGCGAAGCTCGATGCGGTGCGCGAGAAGCTGCTGCGGACTCTCACCGGAAAAGGCGACGTTTGCCTCACCTGCAGCTTCCAGGCCGAAGGTGTTCTGCTTGCCAAACTCGCATGCGGTATCGATGCGGCGATTCCGGTTCTTTTTCTCGACACCGGCTATCACTTTCGCGAGACCTATGCCTATCGCGATCGTATCGCGCGGGAGTGGAACCTGAATCTGATCAACCTGCTGCCCGCGAAGACGGTTGCCGAGCAGGAAGCGGAATTCGGCAAGCTGTACGAGCTTGCGCCGGACCGATGCTGCGGATTGCGCAAGGTGGAACCGCTGTTCAAGGCGGTTGCGGAGTATCGCGTATGGCTGACCGGGCTGCGCCGCGAACAGGCCCGGAGCCGCGCCGCGCTCGAAGAATCGTCGATGTTTGCGCTGCCCGGCGGCAAGCAGGTGCTCAAGCTGGCGCCGCTGGCGTCGTGGACCACGCGCGATGTGTGGTACGCGTGCGAAGAGCTGGAAATTCCGCTTTTGCCGCTCTATGCACGCGGATACTCATCGATTGGCTGCGAGCCTTGCACCACGCTTCCGCTCGATCCCAACGATCTGCGCTCCGGGCGCTGGGCCGGCCGCAAGGTGGAGTGCGGAATTCACATCCAGGCCATTGAGCCCGCCCCGGCAAGCTGAATGAATTCAGAGATTCCCTAGTAAGTGTCCGGCGGTTCAACAAAGGTGTGGGTGGTGAAGAAACCTTCATTGAATGTAACGGGTATCTGGGTATACGGCTGCGGCGTCTGAGTGTAGTCGAAGCAATCGTTAAAGTCGTCGGCGTTAATGTCGCGCGTGCCGAGGCTGGGCAGATTGAAAACCTCTTCCGTGTACTTCAGGAATCCGCTCGCTTCGTGGGTGACGTGCGAAATGTAGCCCTGCTTGGCATAGGGAGAGACGACGATCACGGGCACTCTGAATCCCAGTCCCATGCTGTCGACCTGCGGTGGCGGCACGTGGTCGTAAAATCCGCCCCAGTCGTCCCAGGCGATGAAGATGACCGTCGAATCCCAGAACTGACTGGCGCCGATTTCATTGGTAATCGACGCAACCCAGTCCGGCCCCTCAGCTGTCAGGGCCGCACCGGGATGGTCGGAGTACTCTCCCGCAGGCGTAATCCAAGTGACTTGCGCCAGTTGGCCATTCCTAATGTCGGTCAATACCTGCGTATTAGGAGAGATTACGTTGTTGGTCCAGTCACCGCTGTACCGGATGTGTTTGATGGCATCGAATGCCGACCAGAGGTAACCAAAGAGTTTTGAGCCGCTCCCGATTGCGTAATAGCGCCATGTAATACCTTTGGCGTCGAGCAGGTCGGCGATTGTCTGGTAGTCGAAGCACGGAAAGGGGCCCGGGAGATCAGTTCCATTGGGGCCAAGCAGCTTGACCGTTGTTCCCGGAGTCGAGTCGCATCCCTCCGTATTAATGTCGGTCGGGTTCTCGTCCGCGTCGTCTGACTGGCCGGCAATCATGTATTGATGAGCGGGGAAACTTGGTCCGGTGTTGGACTGGAACATGCGGTCGCCGAGCGTGTAATTCTGCGCGAGCGTCCAGTAAGGTTCAATGTCTGACTGCGGAACGTAGGAATAGGGTTCGTTCGGTATGGTGAAGTTCTGGCCGTGAATGAAATTGTCCATCTTGCCGTTGTCCCAATCTTTCCACCATTCCGGATGGGAGTGGTCGAGATCCTGCATCGGCCCCAAAGGAATTGGCTGCAAAGCAATCGACGTGCCGTTCTCCATTCCCGAAGTCGCTGTGTCCGCGCCGGGAAAACCGTAGAACAGGTTATCGAACGAGCGGTTCTCCTGCATGATGACGACAACATGCTGAATCGATGTTACCGAGGTGGGAGGAGGAAAATTTGTGGGGATATGCGAAATGCAGCCCGCCAGTAATAAACCGGCAATCACGAGCGGCAAGGTGAGGGATCGAGAGATGAAGAAACCGTAAATATTCGCGCTAACGCTCGTAACCTGGGGCGTTACTTCGTTTTCACTATTGCAACGCTTGCGCAGAAAAGGAAGTAAAGTCGAGTGCATACCGTCGCTCCGCCTCTCGGGGCACCATCTGATGCCCGGCAGCTGGTTAAGTTAACAGGTTTGACTAATCCTAATCGAAAAAGGTTGGATTGAATCTTCTCGGCCAACAGAATTGCAGCGCAGGCCAGCACCATCATAAGGAATGCAACTGAAACCCGTATCAACACTGACGAAAATGCGGCGGCGGTGACTGAAAGATAGCCTGAGAACGCTCGCGTTGGGGCAACTGTATCTAATTGCAAGCCAGCTGATTCAGTCTGGACAATCGGGTGCTCGGAGCAAAGTCAACGTGGATGCAATATGCCGGAAGGTGCCACCTGAGATTGGTGCGGAAGGCGGGACTTGAACCCGCAAGCCTTTTGGGCGCCAGCTCCTAAGGCTGGTGTGTTTGCCATTTCACCACTTCCGCACGCGCCGGCAAATCGGCAACGAAGGGCCCGGCAAAGTTGACCTGTGGCCCGGCCAAATCAAGTCTAACCCAAAATCAACTGCCGGGCCGCTCGAATGCGATTGGCTCGGGTTGCACGTGCGTCCGCCGAGCGGGCCCCGGCGGCGATGGAATATGCTTGGCAATGGCGGAAGGGGGCTTGAATGAGCGAACTCATTCTCGATCCAAAGCGAACTGCGATTGTTGTTATCGATCTTCAAAAAGGCATTCTCCAGCTTCCCGGCGCTCCGCATTCCATGGCGGCGGTGCTGGCCAACGCCGTGCTGCTTCTGGAGCAGGCGCGAACGGCTGGAGCGAAAGTTGTTCTGGTGCACGTGGGCGGCGCGGCCGACGGCAGCGATCGGCTTAACGTTGTGAGCGACCAGCCCATGCGCTTGCGCGGGCCCATGCCGCCGGACTGGAGCGAATTTGTTCCGGAACTCAACCAGCAACCCGGCGACATTGCGGTGCTCAAACGGCAATGGGGCGCGTTTTACGGAACGGATCTCGATCTGCATCTGCGCAGGCGCGGCATCGGCACGATTGTGCTTTGCGGCGTGGCCACGGAGTTCGGCGTGGAGAGCACGGCGCGCGACGCGTATGAGCGCGGTTATGAGCAGCTTTTTGCCGAGGACGCAATGACCGGCGTGACTGCGGCAAGCCATGAGAATGCCATCGCGCGGATCTTTCCGCGCATGGGCCGGGTGAGGAGCACGGCGGAGATTGTGGAAGCGCTGAAAACCACCAGCGGCGCATAACCCGGTGCATTGTGCCGCAGATGGCTGTGCGCCAAGCGGCGCGGGCAATTCGACGAGTCGTCCGGGACCAGGAAGAAAGGGTGCGTATTGGCGGGCCAGGGAACGCAGAGCATAGACGGTTATGGTGCGTGGCAGCCCAGCCACAACGTCTGGCTTATTGCCTTCTCAGTGATGCTGGCTACGTTCATGGAGGTGCTCGACACCTCGGTAGCGACGGTTTCGCTGCCGCACATCGCGGGCAACCTTTCGGCAACCACGGATGAATCGACCTGGGTGCTCACCAGCTACCTGATCTCGAATGCCATCGTGCTTCCGTCGTCGGGCTGGTTGAGCAACCGCCTGGGCCGCAAGCGCTATCAACTGCTTTCGGTGACCTTGTTCACGCTGGCGTCAATGGCGTGCGGGGCGGCGACGAGCCTGGGCATGTTGATTGCCGCGCGCGTTCTGCAGGGCGCGGCCGGAGGTGGATTACAGCCGGTCTCGCAGGCGGTGCTGCTGGAGAGCTTTCCGGTAAACAAGCGCGGTCAGGCGATGGCGGTTTTCGGCATGGGGATCATCGTCTCTCCCCTGCTGGGGCCGCTGATGGGAGGATGGATTACCGACAATTATTCCTGGCGATGGATCTTCTACATCAACGTGCCGATCGGGATTCTGGCGCTGATCATGATCCAGACCTTTGTCGAAGATCCGCCGTACATCGGCAGAGACAGGCAGAAGAGGATCGACTATATCGGGTTTGGCTATCTGGCCATCGCGCTCACTGCTTTGCAGGTGGTTTTCGACAAGGGCCAGGAGGCCGACTGGTTCAGCGCGGTGTGGGTGCGCTGGTTCCTGGCCGTGGCCGCGGCGGGGCTGGTCGCATTCGTAATCCGCGAACTTCGCACCGATTCTCCGCTTGTAAATCTGCATGTGTTGCGCGATCGAAATCTCGCCACCGGCACATTTCTCATCGGGCTTCTGGGCGTCATCATTTACGGAACCACGGCATTGCTGCCGCTGTTCCTGCAGGAGCTGATCGGATACTCGGCGTACGACAGCGGAATGGCTGTGGCGCCGCGCGGCATCGGCGCAATTGTGTCGATGGTGATTGCGGCCAAGCTGGTGAGCCGCATGGATGAGCGGCTGATGCTGGCCATAGGAGTGCTGATTCGCGGGGCCTCGCTGCTGATGCTGGGCCACCTGAACCTGACCATGAGCATGAGCAGCATTGTATGGCCGAATATCGTGAACGGATTTGCGAATGGATTTTTGTTTGTTCCGCTCACCACCATGACCATGAAGACGCTGCCCAGAGAGCTGACCGGAGCGGGAACGGGGCTCTATAACCTGCTGCGCAACCTGGGAGCGAGCCTTGGCATTTCAATGGTCACCACGCTGCTGACGCGCGGCGAGCAGGCGCACCAGAGCGTGCTGGTAGCGCATTTGAACAACGGCGATCCGGTTTATTACAGCACGCTCGAAAAGCTGGCCCATTTTTTTGCCGTACAAAGCGGCGCCGGCGGAACGCATATGGCAATGGGGCAGCTTTACCGCAATCTTCTGCAGCAGGCCACGCTCTGCTCGTACATCGACGACTTCTGGCTGCTTGCCATCCTCAGCCTGCTGTGCCTGCCGTTCATCCTGCTGTTCCGCAATCCCAAGCCAGCGGCCGGGGACGCGGCGCAGAGCGCGCGCGGCCGATAAGGCGCGCTATCGAACCTCATATACGTTCATCGATTCGGCGGGCGCGTCGATGTGGAGCGTTCCGCCATTGGCTGTAGCCGCAGCGGATGCGGCAGGCGCCTGCGGCGCAAAGCCGGTGCAGCCGGCCAGCGCAGTGCCGTCCATCGGAATCGCGATGGATTTGGCCTTCGCCGAATCGTTGACCACGATCAGCATGCGCGCGTTTGCGGCCGGAGGATTTGCGCCGGCCGAGCAGCCGCCTTCCTCGACGGTGCGTACAAAGACGAAGGCATCGTTGTCGGCGAAGAGATTCTGCTCCATCCCCGTCTCGAGGGCGCGGTGTTGTGCGCGCAGCGCGAGGATTGCCGAGGTCCATTGAAAGACATCCTGTTCTTCGGGCGTGCGGCCGGCCGGGGTGAATGCATTGTGCGAGTCGCCTGCGAAGCCGCCGGGGAAATCGTGGCGGTTGTCGGGGTCGGGCCCGCCGGTCATGCCGATCTCGTCGCCGGAGTAGATTTGCGGCGTCCCACGCAGCGTTGCCAGCAGGCCGAGGGCGAGCTTGAGCTTGGCCGTCGAGCCGCCGGCATCGGTGATAAAGCGCGTGGTGTCGTGATTGCCGATGAAGGGAACGAGCCGCTCGGGATGCGGATAAAGCGAGTCCTTGCGCAGCACGTCGGCAAGCTCGGTCATGGGCTTGCCGTGAGCCAGCACGTCGCGCAGGGTGAAGTACACGGGAAAATCGAATGGCGTGTAAAGCCCGGTGTCGATTCCCTGGTGCGCCGCGCCACCGGCAAAATACGACGTGACCTCGGGGTCGCGGTGGAAAATCTCCCCGACCGTGGTCAGGTGCGGATAAACGCTGTGCAAGGTCGCATCGAAGTCATGCCAGAAGCTGCGATCGACGTAGGGAAATGTATCGAGCCGGATGCCGTCGAGGTTGGCGGTCTCAACCCACCACAGAGCATTCTGAATCAGATATTGCGCTACCAGCGGATTCTGCTGATTCAGGTCGGGCATGGAATCGGTAAACCAGCCATCGACAATGTTGCGCCAGGCCTCGGGCGGCGCATGGGGATCGACGAGCTTGTAGAAGTCGTTGGCGACGGCAGGATGATGTGCGAGCGAACCGTGGAACCAGCCGGGAGCAGGCGGATCGCTCACCCATGGATGCTCAACGCCAACGTGGTTGGGAACGAGATCGATGACCAGCTTCATGCCGCGAGCGTGCAGCTCACTGGAGAGACGGCGGTAATCGGCAAGCGTGCCGAAGTGCGCATCGACCGCGTAGAGATCGGTGGCCGCGTAGCCGTGATACGACTCGGGCATGGCGCCGTTTGAAGCCACGGGCGTGGTCCACACCGCGGTGACGCCAAGCTGCTTCAGATAATCGATGTGGTCGGCGATCCCTTCCAGGTCGCCTCCGTGCCAGCCATGCGGCGCGGAGCGATCGTCGCCCGGCGGATCGGCGGCGCCGGCATGGGCAAAGCGGTCAGTCATGATCAGGTAGAGCACGTCTGCCGAATTGAATCCGCGATGCGCGTTGAGATCGCTGGAGCGCGCGGCGAAGACATAGTTGCGTTGCGCCGAGCCGCCTGCCCCGGTTGCGGTCAGTGTGACCGTTTGCGGCGCTGCCGATTTGGCATCGAGCCACAAAAATGCCCAATGTCCGTTGGCCGAGACCTGTGTGCGCGTGAGCGAGACGCCATTACCGGCGACGGTGAACTGCGCACCCTTGAAGCCCTCGCCATGAAGAAGCAGCATGGGGGAGGGAAGGCCGGCAAACCAATCGGGAGGGTCGATTTTGTCGATCCTGGGAGCCTGACCGTGTGCGCCGAGGGAGACGGCGAATAAGCATCCAGCCAGAAAAAATGAAGGCCAAAATCGCATGAAGTACTCCAATAAACCCCAGGCTTCAAATAAATCGAGCGAATGAATGCGCTGGCTGGCGCAGAAATCCTGGAATGATTGCGTGATGACGAATTGCTACTGCGTTTCCACGCCCGCAGATGCGGACCCTTGAACGGTACGCAAATCGCGCAGTGTTTTCGCGGGCTCGCGATGCGTGCGAACTCACGGACTCCATGCGCGGCGAGTTCGATCGCGGCAGCCGGAGAGGCTGCCGCGATGGGTTTCGACGAGGAGTCAGGTTAGAAGGTAAAGCGAGCCGCCAACTGGATCTCGCGGTTGCTGTACAACTCCACGCCCTCAATCTGTCCGAAGTTGCCGCCGGTCACATCGGAGTTCGGATTGGTGAAGGCCGGCGTGTTGAAGACGTTGAAGGCATCGCCGTGCAGTTCGAGCGTGTATCCCTCGGCCAGGTGCAGGTTCTTCTGCATGCTGAAGTCCACCCTCTTGTACCCAGGCCCGAAGACCTGGTTGCGTCCAAGGTCTCCGAGCCGGGTGTATACGTCGCAGCCACAGCCAGGCGCATTCGTCACGTAGGGAATTGGTATTACCTTGTTTCCCTTCGCGTCGAGAGTGTAGAACGACGTGGGATCGAACCAGTTCTCGCCTTGGCCACCACCCGTTTCCTTGCTGTAGTGAATCGGCTTGAGAAGATCGGGGCGATTGCCTGGCGCGTACTGGCCGGTGGAGAGATCGGTCGGCGTGCCCGACTGGACAAATGCAACCACGCTCGACTGCCAGCCGCCAATCAGCCAATCCACTGGCCGCGAGACACTGCCGCCCCAGCGCTGTCCGCGTCCGAAGGGCATCTGGTAGAGAATCGACGAGCTGAAGACCTTGCGCTGGTCCTCGCTGGAATTGCCGTAGTCGCCAAGAGGATCGAAATACAGTGCCGCGGTCTGGCCCTGGAACGCGCCGGTCGAGTCGTCCAACGCATGAGACCACGCGAACGAGAAGGTGGCGATCAACCCGTTCGTTACGCGATGTTCTTCATGCAACTGCAGGCCGTTGTAGTTTGAGATGCCGTCGTAGTTGTTGTAGTTGATGCTTCCCAAGCTGGGGAAGTTCTCAATGCCGGTTGTAAATTGGTTGATGTTGTAGTTGTAGTAGCTCGAGAGCTTGGATCCATGGGTTCCCA
This sequence comes from uncultured Acidobacteriaceae bacterium, assembly GCA_963808695.1. Classification (GTDB taxonomy): domain Bacteria; phylum Acidobacteriota; class Terriglobia; order Terriglobales; family Acidobacteriaceae; genus Telmatobacter. Next base: position 209,030 of record CAWEHF010000014.1, on the reverse strand, counting down.
CGTATGCAATGTTGAACACGTCGCTGGAGCCGATCTGGCGCTCGATCTGGAGATTCCACTCCTGCACTTCGCTGTTTTCGTTCTTGGTGTTGACGGCAATCATGGTGGTGCCGGCAGGCGGATGCGTAGGATCGAAGTTCGGGAAACCGCGCGCCGGAAGCGCTGAACCGGTGTCGCCGCTGCCGCTGTATGCCACCGCCGCCGGGCTGGTGTAGCCCAGGCAGTTGTAGTCGTTGCCGTTGTTCAGCGGCGTCTGGGTCAACTGGCCGGTGAAGGTGGTGCAGTAGCCGTTGGCCGCGGAATAGCTGTTGCTGCCGCCAAAGGGAATCTGCTCGCCGAGCTGGTTGCCGATTCCACCCCAGTCGGGATAGTAGAAGATGCCATAACCGCCGCGGAGCACGCTCTTGTGATCCGGCAGGTTGTAGGCAAAGCCGACGCGAGGTCCAAAGTTGTGGTAGTCATTATCGACAATGCTGCGCGAAACGCCGTTCTGGCCGGCAATCATGATGGTGCCGGTGTTCACGTTGAAGGCGGATTGCTGGTTGTGCGCCTCATAGGGACGGGACAGGAAATCCCAACGCACGCCGAGGTTGATGATGAGATTGCGCGAGACGCGCCAGTCGTCCTGCGCAAAGATGCCGTCTTCCTGGCCGATGTTTGCAAAGTATCCGGCCTGCGAGCCGATCTGGTAGTTGTACATGCCGCCGGCCAGCAACTCTGACATTTCGAAGCCGGTGAACTCTACCGTATTCTCGTCGATCCAGAAGTAGCCCTTGCCCTCCTGCGGATTGAAGAATTCAACCTGCCGGCGGATGAACGTGCCGCCGTACTTGATTGAGTGGTTGCCGTGATTCCAGTTCACCGTGTCGGTGACTTCGTAGGTGTTCTGCGGCACCGAGTAGAGGCCGTAGTCGCCGGTGTACTCAAGGTCGCCCTTCCAGCCGCCGATGAGCGCGCCGCCGGTGGTCTCCTGGTTGATGTTGGCGTTCACAATGCCAAGGTCCTTCGACACGTAGGCGCCGTAGAACGGGGGCGTATAGCCGTAGTTATCGCGGTTATAGGCGATGTGCGCCTCATTCACCATGTTCGCTGAGAAGGTGTGGGTATAGCCGAAATCCCAGCCGCGACCGTGCGTCGGGTTGATGCCCGTGCCGCCGCCTGCGGGCAGGTTCGGGAACTCAGAGGTCTTGGTGTTGACTGAGTTGTCGTAGCTGAAGCGAAGGAACGCTGTATCATTCGGTCCCGCGAACCAATCCATACGGCCATCGAAGGTGTTGTACTTGTTGGCTTCGTGCTGCGCCACCAGGTAGTTGCTATGGAAGCGGTCAGTGCGGGTGGGCTCAGGGAATGCTTTCAGGTAATTTACCGCGGCCGGATTCAGGCGGCTGGGAGGAATTACGTTAAGTGTTCCGTTATAGCTGAATTGAGTCGGCACCGGGCTGCTAGGTGTTATCGGCTCTGGGCCACAGGTTGTGGGGTCGAAGATCTGGCCCTCGCTGGTCTGGCCTGCCATGCCCGGATAGCAATAGGGGTACTGTGTCTTGTAATCGTTTGTGCCGGCGCCGTCTGCGCCCGCGGCATTCAGCAACTCAGTAAAGTCGCCGGTGCGCATCTTGTCCGTGGGAACAGTTACGTAATGGACCGGAACCGGGAGGGTTTCACGCAGCGCCTGGTAATCGCCGAAGATGAAAAGCTTGTTCTTCAGTCTCGGCAGCACCGGGCCGCCGACTGAGAAGCCGGGCTGTTGGCGCAGGAATCCTGTGGGCGGAGTCGGCCCTGCGCCGTTGAACTGGTAGTTGTAATTGGAGTCGAAGCTCTGGTCGCGATAAAACCAGAATGCGGAACCGTGATAGTTGTTGGCGCCGCTCTTGATGGAGGTCATCACGATGGCGCCACCCGCACGGCCATATTCGGCCGGAGCGATATTGGTGTTGACCTTGAACTCCTGCGTGGCATCGATATTGGGGAAGAAGAGAATCGTGTTTACCAGGCCATCGTTGTTGTCAACGCCGTCGAGGATGAAGTTATCGGCCTGGGGGCGTAGTCCGTTGACTGAGAGCGCCGCGCCATAGCTCTCGTTGTAGCGCATGGTCTCAGTCATGTTGGCGCTGCCGCCGCCGCTGGCAATGTCTCCATATACGCCGCGGGTCACGCCGGGCGTGAGCATGGCAAGTGCCGTAAAGTTGCGGCCGTTCAGGGGCAGATCGGTTACCTGCTTGCCCTCGATCGTGGCGCCGACCGTGGCGTCGGAGGTGTCGACCAACGGCGTTGCCGCGGTCACTGTCACGGTGGTTGTAGAGCCAGCCGGCTGCAACTGGAAGGCGACGGTGGAGGCGGTTGTGACCGTGACCTCAACATTGGCTGTGTCGCTCTTGAATCCCGAAGCTGCCGCGATCACTGTGTAGTTGCCGCGCGGCACGGCCAGGATGGTGAATTCGCCGGCGCCATTTGCGGCCGCTTGCAGTTTCTGTCCGTTGTCGGTGTTGGTGGCAGTCACCGTGGCGCCCGGAATCACTGCTCCAGTGGGATCGGTAACGGTGCCTGTAATGGAGCCGGTGTCGGCCTGTGCGAAGAGGCGTGGGCCCATTGCAAACAGCACAAGGGCGGCAATCGCCAGCCACGCAGTGCGAAACCGGTTTCGTCCGGCTGATTTCAAACTTATTCTGTTCAACATCACAATGCCCTCCAAAGCGGTTAACCTGCGTTGCATGCTGCCTGTGGTTAAAGCGGGGATCAACGCAGCTCCTCGCGACCACGATTGACAACCGGCCTCACTTGAACCTTCAACTATCATTTGCAAGGGAACCGGCGTCTCAATGACTCCAGTTTCCGGATGAGAATCGGAGCCTGGTTTCTTGAGACGGGATCGAGGAGACGCCGTGGAACTGACGATGGTCAATCCACAGCGCGGCAATTCGGGATCAATTCGTGTTTACCTGATAAATTCCGTGTTTGTATTGAGTTACTCAAAAACATCTCCGGCTTTTTGGCCGCTTGTTTTTCTTTGGACGAGGCCAATTACCACTTTCCCGCTTATTCTCGTACACTATGAACCGGGGTTCTGGCCCGTGGACCATGACAACCGCTACACAAAAATCCGGCGCAAGCCGGGTGCAGTTCGGGATCTTTGAGGCCGATTTCTCAACAGGCGAGTTGCGGCGGTCAGGGGTTCGTGTACGCCTGCAGAGCCAGCCCTTCAAACTCCTCGCGGTATTAATTGAGCATCACGGCGAAGTGGTTTCGCGCGAGACCCTGCAAAACGAGCTGTGGGGCGCCGACACCACGGTGGATTTCGATCACAGCCTGGGCATTGCGGTAAACAAGCTGCGCGAGGCGCTGGGCGACTCGGCTGAGAATCCACGGTTTGTTGAGACGCTGGCCAAGCGCGGCTACCGGTTTATTGCTCCGGTAAGGGTCATCGACGAACATGCAGGCGGGGATGAGCCGTTTGCCGCAGCGCCGGCCCGGCCCTTCGCTGGCCTTTGGTTCTGGCTGGCCGGCGGTCTTGCCGCAGTTTGCATAGCGCTGGCACTGGCGATCGTTCTCCGCGCCCCCAAGCGCGCCCCGTACCGCGTTGACCAGGTCACGTTCACCGGCCACGTGCTTGACAGCAACCTGGATGTGGAGAGTTTTTCAAGCTCGGCCAGCGACGGAACCCGCATCTATTTCTCGCACATGGATAACGGCAGCCCAGTGCTGGCGGTTGCGCTGGCAGCCAACGGCGAGATCACCTACTTCCGCCTGCCTTCTGAGATCGGCGCCCCGCTCATCGGCTCGCTTTCGCCCGATGGCTCAAAGCTGGTGGTGCGCGGCCACCTGCAGGCCGAGCCCGAGCAGCCGCTGTGGATTGTGCCCACGCTGGGCGGCGATGCGCGCCGCGTGCCGAACGTGCTGGCCCACGACGCCACCTGGATGCCCGACGGCCAGCGCCTGCTGGTGGCGAGCGGCAATGACCTCACGGTTGCAGGTACAGATGGCAGCGATCCGCATCGCCTGCTCAACGTGCAGGGAATGGCCTTCTGGCTGCGCTGGTCTCCCGACGGCAAGCGGGTGCGCTTTACCGTGCGCGACTCCAAGCGTCAGACTGCCGAACTTTGGGAAGCGAATGCCGATGGATCGAATCTGCACCCGCTGCTGCCGGGCTGGAGCCAGCCAGCCTCAGAGTGTTGCGGCAGCTGGACGCCCGACGGCAACTACTACGTCTTCCAGTCTTCGCACGATGGCAGCGGCCACAGCCAGATCTGGGCGCTGCGCGAGCGTCCCTGGTACCTGGCCGACAGCAAGCCGCGGCAGATTACCGGCGGCCCGCTCGACTACCAGGCGCCCGCCACGGCGCCGGGACGCGACCGTATCTATTTTATCGGCGCAACTTCGCAATACCAGTTGCTGCGAGCCATGCCCAAGGCCTCAACCTTCACTACGCTCGACCAGAACCTGAGCGCGGCCGAGCTCGCCCAGTACTCGCCCGACGGCAAGTGGATCGCGTGGCTTAACGCCGCCGACCACTCGCTATGGCGCAGCCGCGTCGACGGCAGCGAGCGCATCGAGCTCACCACTCCGCCGCTGCGCATCTTCACCATGAAGTGGTCGCCCGACGACCGGCGCCTTGCAGTGATGGGACTCGAGCCCGGCAAGCCGTGGAAGATTTACCTTATCGACGCCGAAGGGGGCAAGCTCACACCGGCGCTCAACGAAGACTCGAACGAGGCCGACCCCGCGTGGTCGCCTGACGGCGAGTCAATCGTCTTCGGCCGCCCGCCCGGCCGCATGGATAACGCCCAGCCCAAGGCCATCTACCAGCTCGACCTTGCGACACACAAGACGGTGGAGATTCCCGGCTCGGCCGGACTCTTCAGCCCGCGGCTCTCGCCCGACGGCCGCTACATTGCCGCCATGCCGCTGGATCAGCGGGCGCTGATGCTCTACGACCGGTCGACCCAGCGCTGGACTACGCTGGCCAAGCACGGAGTCGGCGATCCGACCTGGTCGCATGACGGCCGCTACGTCTACTTCCAGGATTTTCTTGAGGCGGGCAAGCCCATCTACCGTATCGCCGCGCCCAGCGGAAAACCGGAGCCCGTCGCAACCATCCAGAGCCTGTTGCCGATCTCGGCCATCGACTACCGGTTGATTGGCCTGGCGCCCGGCGACCTGCCCATCGTCACCGCTCGCACGCCCGATGTGAACCTGTATGAAGTGGACCTGAACGAACGCTGAAGAGATTCGGGGAAATGTGCGAATTCCGCGTTCGCAGCCGAAATATCTCCAGGGTCGCGGATCGAAGCGCGAAGAAGTGGAAGCGGCAACAGATGATTCCTCTCGACAGTAAAGAATTTGTTTCCGGTGAGATGTTCAGTGCAGAAAGCAAGACACTTTCTGTTTGTCGCCGAGATTGACCGGGCAACCGTGGCCAGCGTATGTTTGCGGCGTGAGACTCCCTCGAATCAGCGGCATTTTGTTGCATTGCACTTCTTTGCCCGGCCGATTTGGCATCGGAGATTTCGGGCCATGTGCTTACGAATTCGCTGACTTCCTGCTGGCTGCCGGACAGAAGTTGTGGCAGGTGCTGCCACTCAATCCCACTGGATACGGCGATTCTCCTTACCAATGCTTCTCCGCTTTCGCCGGCAACCCGCTGTTGCTGAGCCTTGAGCGCCTGCGAGATCAAGGACTGCTCCAGGAATCGGACCTCGCTCAAGCGCCGCCCTTTCCAGAGAACGCAATCGACTTTGGGGCGACAATTGAGTTCAAGAGACCTGTATTGCGCCGGGCCGCACAGGCTTTCTTTGCCGATGCTTCTCGCGCGGATCGCGCCTCCTTCGACCGTTTTTGTCAAAGCGCCAGTTCCTGGCTCGACGACTTCGCGCTCTTCATGGCGCTGAAGGACGTGCACAACGGAACCGCCTGGACCACATGGGACGCAGAGATTCGCCGCCGCGACCCGCAGGCCGTCAGCGAGTGGACGCTCCGGCTTGCGCCCCAGTTGAACGCGATCAAGTACTGGCAGTTCGAGTTTTTCCGCCAGTGGGAAGACCTCAGGACCTTTTGCCGGCAGCGCGAAATCCGCCTGATGGGCGACATTCCCATCTACGTGGCGCACGACAGCGCGGACGTCTGGGCCCGTCCCGAACTCTTTTATCTCGACGATCGGGGCAACCCGACCGTAGTTTCCGGCGTGCCCCCCGACTACTTCAGCGCTACCGGGCAGCTTTGGGGCAATCCGATCTATCGCTGGGATGTGCTGGAGGCCGGCGGATTCAAGTGGTGGATTGAACGCTTCCGCGCCTCGCTCGCCTTCTTCGATCTGGTGCGGCTCGATCATTTCCGCGGCTTTGAATCCTACTGGGAGGTTCCGGCCTCAGAGCCGACCGCCATCCACGGGCGCTGGGTTAAAGCGCCGGGAAACATGCTTCTTTCGGCGCTGCGCAACGAATTTGGCGAACTGCCGATTGTGGCCGAGAACCTGGGCGTAATCACGCCGCCGGTGGAGCAACTGCGGGAAGATTTCGGACTTCCGGGGATGAGCATCCTGCAGTTTGCGTTTGGCGCAGATCCGCAGGGACCGTCTTTTCGTCCCCATAATTACAGCCGCGATCTGGTCGCCTATACTGGCGGCCACGACAACGATACCGCAGTAGGCTGGTGGTCGAGTTCGGGTGCAGCCGACAGCACCCGCACGCCGGAGGATGTGCGCAAAGAGCATGAACTCGCGCGCGCCTATCTCGACTTCCATGACGATGTCGAGATCAACTGGATCATGATCCGCGCGGTCGAGGCCTCCGTCGCCGGCGTTGTGATTGTTCCGATGCAGGATGTGCTCGGACTGGGCAGTTCAGCGCGCATGAATCTTCCCGGAACGATGAGCGGAAACTGGAAATGGCGTTATCGTCCGGGCGCATTGAGCCCCGAATTGAGCGCCAGGCTGCGATCCCTGACCGCGCTTTACGATCGCCAGGCAGAATCCTCGTAAGGATGGCTGGAGGGCCGAATTCATGAACAAACCACCACGCACGTTCTGGCAGATCTGGAACCTGAGCTTCGGCTTCTTCGGCATCCAGTTTGGCTGGGGATTACAGATGGCGAACATGAGCGCCATCTACGAATACCTCGGTGCGCGGGCCGATCAGATTCCGATTCTGTGGCTGGCCGCGCCGCTGACAGGATTGCTGGTTCAGCCGATTGTCGGCCAGGCCAGCGACAGCACCTGGGGTCCCCTGGGCCGGCGCAGGCCTTACTTCCTGGCCGGCGCGATTCTGAGCTCGACGGCGCTGATCCTCATGCCGAGATGTTCCGCTTTGTGGATGGCAGCCGGGTTGCTCTGGGTTCTCGATGCCAGCATCAACATCGGCATGCAGCCCTTTCGTGCGTTTGTGGCCGACCTGCTGCCCGAATCCCAGTGCACTCAAGGCTTCGCCATGCAGAGCCTTCTCATCGGCCTCAGTACCGTCATTGCCTCGGCGCTGCCGTTCCTGCTGACGAACGTATTTCACATGGCCCAGACGCGGGTCGCGGGCACAATTCCCTTCACGGTGCGTTTTTCCTTTTACATCGGCGCCGCGGTCTTTCTCGGTGCTGTGCTTTGGACCGTTTTCACCACAAAGGAATATCCGCCGGAGAACATGGAAGAGTTTCGCAGGCAAAAGGCGAAACGAGCCGGAATCGCGGCTGGAACTCGCGAAATTCTGGTTTCGGTCCGCGAGATGCCGCGCACCATGCGGCAACTGGCCTGGGTCCAGATCTCCACATGGCTCGGATTGTTCTGCATGTGGCTCTACTTTCCCGTCGCGGTGGCGCGCAATGTTTTCGGCGGCCAGGATACCAATTCCCCCCTCTATTCCGCGGGAGTGGAGTGGGCGGGCGTCTGCTTCGGCATGTACTCTCTGGTCTGCTTCGGGTTCTCATTCCTGCTGCCTTTGCTGGCGCTCAAAATCGGGCGCAAAGCAACGCATACCCTGTGCCTGATATGCGGGGGCGTAGGACTGCTTTCCGTGGCCGTGATTCACAGCAAGTATCCGCTGTTGCTCTCCATGACCGGAATCGGGATTGCCTGGGCCAGCACACTCTCGATGCCCTTTTCCATTCTTTCAGGATCTCTGCCTCCGCAAAAGACCGGTGTCTACATGGGAATCTTCAATTCTTTCGTGGTGATTCCGGAGATCATTGCGTCGCTCGGGTTCGGCTGGGTGATGGGCCATTTGCTGAACAACAATCGCCTTGCCGCGGTGGTTGCGGGCGGAGTCTTCTTCATGCTGGCGGCGTTGCTCACCCAAAAAGTTGAGGATCTCGACGACCCGCACGATCTCCGCAAATCCACACCGGCTGATGCCGGCGCGGCACGCCAATCCGCGTAGCAGCATGCGCTATTCGGTTGATTTGAACCGGCGGCGAAAGAACAAGGGAGCAAGGGAGCAAGGGAACAAGGGAACAAGGAACAAGGGAACGAGGAACTCGGCAGCAAGCTTCCAGCTTCTGGCTCCCAGCTTCTGGCTTGGGGATTGCCGCCTGTGGCATTTGCTCAAGTCGCTCGATTTTCATGCACTTGTCATCCTATCGGTGGCAACTCTTAAGATCTGGGGTTCCCGCCTCTTGATCTCTGGTGTTTGATCGCTGACTCTTGGCCCTCTCAGTCCTTGTCCTTCTCGTTCCCTTGTTCCCTTGGTCCCTCGCTCCCTGTTTTATTCACATTTCTGATTGATTTTCTGATTTATGATCAATCTGAGGGCTGATTTTGTTTGTTGACAGCCTCGTCAGGTCACAAAATGTCCAATTTCCCTCACGAAATGCTGCGCGAAATCTACGAGCAGCCCGAGGCGCTGAAACGCACGCTGGCGCTCTACCTTGACAGCAATTCCCTCAAGCCTGAAGTTGCCCAGCAACTATCGCAGTGGCTCGCCCCCAACGGCGAGATTCTGATTGCCGCCAGTGGCTCGAGCCGGCACAGCGGGCTCTATGGCGAGATTCTGCTCGAGGATCTTTGCGGACTGGCCGTGGATGTGGAGTACGCCAGCGAGTACAGCCTGCGCGGCGTCCGGGATCTCAGGCATCCCAGCGTGCTGGTGCTTTCGCAGTCAGGCGAGACCACCGACACGTTGGCAGCGCTGGCCGAGGCGCGGCGCCAGGGACACAAGACGCTGGCCATCACCAACGCGCCGGCGTCGACCATGGCGCACCAGGCCGATGTGTCGATGACGCTGGCAGCGGGGCGCGAGAAGGCGATTCCTGCGACCAAGAGTTTTACCTGCCAGCTTGCCGCGCTGTACCTGCTTGCGTTGTATGAAGGCGCGCATCTGGGGCGCATGAGCGCGGCCGACCTTGGCGAACTGATTCCCGAACTGAGGGCCGTTCCTGACGCGCTTGAGGCGCAGCTCGATGGCTGGCGCGAGCAGGCTGAGCGGCTGGCGCGGCGCTATGCCGGCGCGTCGACGTTTCTTTATCTCGGCCGCGGCATTCATTACGCCATTGCGCGCGAGGGCGCGCTCAAGCTCAAGGAGTCGTCGTACGTGCACGCCGAGGGCTACCCGGTGGGCGAACTCAAGCACGGGCCTAACGCGCTGGTGAGCGACCGCGTGCCGCTGGTGGCAGTTGCCACGGTGGATCGCAAGCTGGCCGCGTCGATCCGGCGCTACGAAAAAACGCTGCAACTGCTCGCGGATATGAAGGAGCAGGGCGCGCGCGTGATTGCGATTGCCAACGCCGATGACGACGAAGTTCCGGCGCTGGTTGCCGACTGCATTCGGGTGCGGCCGGCATCGGAGTATCTGCTGCCGATTCTTGAAGTGGTTCCGCTGCAGCTCTTCGCGTACCGGATGGCGATTGAGCACGGCATCGACGTGGACCGGCCGAGGAATTTGTCGAAAGCTGTGGTGGAGAAGTAGAGCGCGTTGCCGCAAGATGGTCTTTGAAATCACAGGCTATGATCTCAAAGCGCAGCGTTGCGGACAGAGATATTCCGAACAGTCGCGTGAAACGCAGATCCTTCGACTGCGATCATCCGGCTCGGCGGATGATCGCCGCTCAGGATGACAGGTCGATTATGTGGCGGGCAGCGGCGCTCTCAGCTCGCCTTCCCTTCAAAGTGCGCCTCGATCTCTTCGAGCGTCTTGCCCTTGGTTTCGGGCAGGAAGAAGGCTGCGGTGATGAAGTAGACAACCGTAAAGCCTGCGAAGAGGAAGAACATCGACGAGTAGCTGTGCTTGCTGACGAAGGGCAGAAAGATGGCGGCAAGCGTGGTTGAGACGAGCTGGTTGAGGACCAGCGCAATGCTCATTCCGTTGGAGCGGATGCGCGTAGGCATGAGTTCGCTGAGCGCGAGCCAGACGCAGACGCCGGGGCCCATGGCGTAGAAGGCCATGAACAGGTAGAGGCCGAGCGCGACCAGCCAGCCGTGGCGGGCATCGGGAACGGTTCCGACGAGCGCCTTTTCAATCTTCAGGGGCGCGGTCCGCGCGGCATCGAGATTGGCAAAGGGATTCTTGAACAGCGCTTCGACGCGGTTGGCCGGCACGGCGCTGTCGCGGGTGATCTCGATAGGCGCGGCGGCGGCATCGTCGGAACGCACGAAGTTGGTGGCGGCGGTGAAATCGCCGTAGGAGTAGATGATGGCCAGCGAAGCGCGGCCGCTTTGAATGGCGTCGCCAGTGTAGCCGGCAGAGGAGAGCAGGCGGCTGGCTTCGGCCGCGTCGAAGTGCAGCTTCAATTGCTGGTCGGGACCAACCGTCATCTGTACGGCGTCGCGGCAATCCACGCCCACTTTCTCAGTGGTCTTGAAGAGCAGGGCAACGCTCACCATTGAAATGATGATGCCGCTGGTGCCCAGCACGAGTAGAAATCGGCGTCCCTTGCGATCGACCAGGATCATGCCGATCGAGGTCATCAGGAAGTTGACGGTGGTGAGGAGGACGTAGCCCCAATGCGAGGCCAGGTCGCTCAAGCCGCTTTGCAGCAGAATGCCGGCGTTGTATCCGATAACCGAGTTCACGCCGGTAGCCGTGTTGCACGAGAGGATGACGCAGGCGAGCAGGAAGGGAATAACGTACTTGCGGCGGAGCAGTGAGTCCTTGATTTGCCTGCCGGCTACTTGCTTGCCGGCTGCGGCCTTCGCGGTGTGGGCCGTGGCTTCCATCTCCTCGATCTCAAGTGAGGCCTGTTGAGGAAGGCGGGAGCGCAGCAGCGCGGCATAGGCTTTATCGCGCTTGCCACGTTGGAAGAGCCAGCGCGGGGACTCGGTGACCATGAAGCTGCCAAGCACAAAGATGAGACCCGGCGGAAGCGAGACCCAGAAGATGTCGCGCCACGCCTGGCCTTCGAAGCGCAGGAGCGCGGCGGGGTCGCCGAGGCGCTGCACGGCGGCAACGCGATAGCTGTAGTACATGCCTACCAGCGCGGCGACCACGATGCCGAAGGTGAGCAGCCATTGGAAAATGGCCGTGCCCTTGCCGCGATTCGAGGCGGAAAGACATTCGGCCAGGTAAAGCGGAACCACGACGCCGATGAAGCCGCCGCTCATGCCCTGCAACAGCCTGCCAAAGAAGAGCGAGCCGTAGCCTTGCGAGAGCGCGATGACGGGAATGCTGAGAGAGAAGGTGAGTCCGCTGAGGATCATGAGCGCCTTGCGGCCCATCCAATCCGCCAACAGGCCGGCAAAGAGCGTAGAGAAGACGCTGCCCAGAAGCACCGCGGCAACTATGACGGAGAGCTGCGACGGAGTGAACCCCGAAGTATGCTCCAGGTAAGGGTACGCACCGCCGATGATGCCTACGTCAATGCCGTAGAGCAAGCCGCCAAGGCCCGCAACCAGCAGGAGGAATGCGTTATAACGCTGTATGGAAACCAGGGTGTTGGGAGCCGGTTGCGAAGCTGCGCTTTCTGCCATCTTGAATCAATCCTCTCATCACGAAATCCTAGTCTACAATGATCGTATCCGTTTCAAATGCTCATAATTCTGAGCTGAAGGTAGATTGAGATGCCGCAATTTCAGTTTTTCGCCGTCCGAAATAGAAGATTTGCCGTCGTCACAGCGGCCCTGCCGTTTCTCATCCCGTTCGTTGCCCGGGCGCAGGAGCAGCAGCCGGCGACCCAATCCGCACAGGTCCAGGTGCATTTGCTGCCTGCTCCGCGCGAGGCCAACTTCAGCGGCCAGACCGGCACGATTGGCCTCATCACGGTCCTGGTTCCCTTCCGCGACGAGCAGGACCTGTTTGCCGCACGCGACCTTGAAGACGCTGTGAAACAAGTGGAGAAGGCCCAGGCGCGCGCCAACCGTGGCGAGGGGGGTGGAGCGAAAGCGGTGGCTGCTTACCGCGTCACGCTGCTGCGCAGCGGTGCGGCGGCAGCGAAGACGCTTCTTTCTCACGCGAAACTTATCTTCGATCCGGCGATGGAGTCTGAGGGTTACGCGATTGTCCTCAACGCGCATGAAGCGACCATTGTTGGGGCTTCGAGTTCAGGCGTCTTCTACGGCGTCGAGACCTTCAAGCAATTGCTGCCGCTGAACGGCGAGCCGCATGTGCTGCCGACGGGAACCATCCGCGACTGGCCGGCGATGCGTTATCGCGGAATCGACGACGATCTATCGCGCGGGCCGTTCCCGACGCTCGAATTTCAAAAGCACCAGATTCGCGTCTTTGCTTCGTTCAAGGCCAACATCTATTCGCCTTACTTTGAGCACACGCTGCTTTATCCCGATCATCCGCTGCCGGCGCCGCCGGGGAGTGCGCTGACGCCGGCCGAGGCCGCTGAGCTTGTGGCTTACGCGCGCCAGTACCACGTGACGGTTGTTCCGGAGCAGGAGGCATTCGGCCATCTGCATCATGTGCTGAAATACGATCTCTACCAGGACGCAGCGGAGACGCCGCACGGCCACGTACTGGCGCCTGGCCAGGCGTCCACACTGCCGCTCATCAAAGACTGGTTTACGCAGATCGCGCAGGAGTTTCCCTCGCCGTTTATCCATATCGGCGCTGACGAGACGTTTGACCTGGGCCGCGGCCGCACCCAGCAGCGCGTGCAGCAGCAGGGCTACGGGCCGGTCTACATGGACTTTCTGAAGCAGATTCACGATGAGCTTGCACCGCTGAATCGGCGGCTGCTTTTCTGGGGCGACATTGGCGACGAGAATCCCGATTCGGTTTCAGCTTTGCCCAAGGACATGATTGCGGTGCCGTGGGGCTACGGCGCGCACGAGAACTTCGACAAGATGATCGAGCCATTTTCAAAGGCCGGCATTGAGACGTGGGTGGCTCCCGGCGATTCGAACTGGAACGAAGTTTACCCAGGGGCGAAGAACGCGTTCTGGAATATTCAGGGCTTTATTCGCGAGGGACAAAAGCTGGGCTCGACGGGCGCGCTCACGACGGTGTGGAACGACGACGGCGAGGGCCTCTTCAACCTTGACTGGTACCCGTTGCTGTTTGGCGCCGTGGCCGCGTGGCAGCCGGGCGAGAGCAACATTGCGATTTATCAGGAGGCTTTTGGGCAGGACTTCAATCTGGACCCGAGCGGCAAGATCAATGCGGCCGAGAAGGAGTTGATGGCAGCGCACGACGCGCTCAACGGCGCCAAGACCGGCCTGACCAGCGACCAGATCTTCTGGCTCGATCCGTGGAGCGCGGAGGGGCAGAGCATCTCAGCGAAGGTGCTGCCGGTTGCAGCTGAGATTCGCACTCATGCGGAACAGGCGATCGTTCTGTTGGAACAGGCGCGATCTGCGAATCCCGAACTGCGTGAACCCGGCGCGCTTGAAGCCATGGACCTGGGCGCGCGCCGGCTCGATCTGATCGGGATGAAGTTTGAAATGGCGCAGGAGATCGCGTCGAGCTACGCGCAGGCCGTCGCCGGGCAGCACGATAAAACGCAACGCTCCAACGTGGAGAATGCGCTTGACGAAATCAGCAGCATGAATGGCCTGTGCCAGGACCTGCGCGATGCCTATTCGGCCATCAAGGGCGAATACGGCGAAGTCTGGCTGGGCGAAAACCGGCCGTACTGGCTCAACAACGTGACGGTTCGCTACGATCTCGCAATCCAGATGTGGCAGAAGCGCGGGGATCGGTTCCAGCAGGCAATTCGCGACCGTTGGGATGACAAGGACCTGCCGGCCCCGGCATCGCTGGATTTGCCGTAGGTAGACAAAGTGGGTTCATCGCGTCAACAATTTGTTTGATCGGCTATTTTGACGGCTGACAATAGAGCCATGTTCGGTTTGACTGTGCGCCGCGATCAAGTTGCAGTTCTGCTCATCGATGACGACCTGGTGAGCCGCGAAGTGACTGCCACCGTGCTCACGCTCAACGGATACACGGTGCACACGGCTGAAAGCGGCCCCGCGGCGCTTGAAATCCTGGCAACCGCGAGTCCGGCGCCTGAAATCATCCTGATGGATGCGCAGATGCCCGGTCTGAGCGGGACGGCGCTGATCAACGAGATGCGCGGGAAGAGCAAGGCGCGCATCCTGGCCATCAGCGGCAGCGCCCTGCCGGCCGAGGTGATCGAGGCAACCGACGGATTCCTGATCAAGCCCTTCGATGTAGAGGCGATGCGGAAGGCGCTCGAGGGCCGCATGAGCACGGCAGCCGCATCCGCTGCCGCGTCGATGCTCGACCCCAGCGCACCGGTCATCAACCTGGCGGTGCTGGCACAGTTTCGGGCGCTGATGCCTGAGCCGGCTGTGCGCCAGATCTACCGCGCCATGGTTTCGGATTTGAATCAGCGCGCCGCGGCGCTGGAAAGTGCGCTTGCCAGGGGCGACATGGCCGAGGCAGCGCGCATCGGGCACGCCATCAAAGGCGGCTGCGCAATGGCAGGAGCCTCGCAGGCCGCGCGCCTTGGCGCGCTGATAGAAAAGGGCGCGCACACAGGCGGCGGTAACCAGTTGGATAACGGCGCGGTGCTGGTTGGCGATTTACGTGCCGCCGCGCAGGCGCTGGAGAGTATGCTTGATCCTGAACTGCCCGCATGATCCGTGGCGTTGCCGGGCGAATCATGGAGCGGGCTGGCACTTGGGCGCGCGTGGAGCCCCGATCGGGTTTGGCTGAAACTGATATTTCGATCAGTGCATGGCCGAAGAGTTGGATTGGGAAGCTGCGCCGGGAAGTGAGCCGCAAAGATGGATAAACCCATTCGCGTCGTGATTGCCGATGACCACCCGGTGGTCCGCATCGGCGTCACAAACATGTTGACCGAGGAGGACGGGTTTCAGATGGTGGGCGAGGCCGCGGACGGCAATGAGGCCATCACCCAGACCCTCGAACTGATGCCCGACATTCTGCTGCTCGATTTGCAGATGCCGCATTTGCCGGGACTGGAGGCGATGCGCGCCATCATGAACGGCACGCCGACGGCCAAGATCCTGCTGCTGACTTCGACCATCACCACGCAGCAGATTATCGAGGCTCTGCACATTGGCGCGCGCGGCATCGTGCTCAAAGACGCGCTCGCAGGCCATCTGCACACTGCCATCCGCACCGTGCACGCCGGCGATTACTGGATTGGCGGCAAACGAGTCGTGAACCTGGTTTCAGCGCTGCACGACCTGATGCAGCAGGCGCAGGTACCCCAGCGCAAGACCTACGGATTGACTCCGCGCGAGCTTGAAGTAGTGGGCTGCATCGTTGAGGGCTGCTCGAATCGCGACATCGCCAAGCAGTTCACGCTGAGCG
Source organism: uncultured Acidobacteriaceae bacterium (assembly GCA_963808695.1). Taxonomy (GTDB): domain Bacteria; phylum Acidobacteriota; class Terriglobia; order Terriglobales; family Acidobacteriaceae; genus Telmatobacter. Next base: position 193,374 of record CAWEHF010000014.1, on the reverse strand, counting down.
AGGAGACGGTGAAACGGCACCTCTCAAACATCTTCGACAAGACCGGCGTTTCGACGCGACTGGAGCTGGCGCTGTTCGCCATCGCGCACCACCTGGTGGCGCCGGAGTAAGAGATCGAAACAAGTTTTGTAAGCCTTGAGGCTTCAACTTAGGGTGGATTTCCAATCGCCATAGAGCGAGACGAAATCCACCTTTTCTATTTGCGTTTGGCATTTCGGATGAATCGATCGAAGCTCATCCCACGCCTCAGAAGCGAGATCTTTCGGCTTCGTTCAGGACAGGCTGAGGGGCGCCCGGTCATTTGTCGCATTTGATTCGTCAGCGCCGGAGTTCCCCACCAAACCGCCACGACAGGTTCACGCTGGCGTAGGAAGGAATGCGCACGCCCACAACTTCGCTGACGGGGTTTGCGGCGACAAGGCCGTTGGTCGCGAGCCCGGCTGCGCCCGGCGTAAAAGCGCCTGCGGCGCCGAAGTTCTCAGTGGTTTGGCCGGTGAAGCCGCTGGCGATCATGGTGTTCACGCCGAGATTGAGCCGACCGCCGCCGAAGGGCCGCGCCGCCGCAAAACGAAATTCATTGTTGGGAACGCCGAGGCAGTAGTAGTTCGGCGCGTTGGGATCGCCGCTCAGGTAGCTGGCCTCGCTGCATCCCTGGCCAACAACTTTTTGGCCCACATATTCAAACTCGCCTTTGGCCTGGATGTGAAAGGGAAGTCGGTCGTAGGTTCCCGTCAGATCGCCGATCAGGCGCGGCGCTTCAGGCACAACGGAGAACGAAGTTTGGATGAGTCGCGCATCGGCTTGCTCGAAGGTCGCGAGTAACGATCCGTGCGCAAACCCCTGCCGCAGCGTCGCGGCAAGAAAACGGATGCGCCCGGGACCGAGGTCAAACTGCAAACCCTGGTCGGGATCGATCTTGCCATACTCGGCGCTCTGCGTTTCGTGGCCGAGCGTGAGCTTCACATCGGTTTTGTTCAGGGTCTTGCTCGCGACGAGCTGATACGACCGCGCAGTCTCAACGGGATCGACGGCGGTGGGACCATTGAGCGCCGTGCCCTCGCGCGGATCTTCAGTGAAGAACGATTTGCCAAAACTCAGCGAGATCAATGGAGCAATCCGCAGGGCTCCGGGGACAAACGTCAGCGTAGCCTTGGGCGAGTTCAACCCAACCAGCTTGTTCCACGAATTTGCGGGAGCGATCAGGTCCTGGTTGTCGATGAAGATCTCGTCGCGCCGCCAGCCTGCGTAGTAGTTGAAGTGGCTGCCGAGCCCGCCCTGCGCTGCCACATAGGGCGTCACCGGCGAGATGGTCACGTTGTTGCCGTCGATCTTCACAAAAGGTCCGTAAACGCTCGGCGTGGCCGGATTATAGAAGTTGTAGTGATCGAGATCGTCGCGCCGCGGCGCTTCGCGCTCGTAGTCGGTTCCGGCCAGCAGCGTGAACTGCCCCGAGAAGTTTTTTACGTAATCGGCGCCGGCTCCGCCCACTGTGCGAAATTCGCTTTGGCGAATGAGGCCCAGGCCGAAATCCGAAAAAAGAGACAGGTTGTAGGTGCGGAAGAAGCCGGAGAGCTGGAGGTCGGTATTTGAGCCGAGCTTCCAATCGTCGTTGGCGACTGCCAAAGCCGTGTGAGTCTGGTCCTTCTGGCGTGGATCGATGGTATCGGGATACGAGACCCATCCCGCCGCTGCATCCACTGTGTTAAAGCCGAAGATCGGCCGCAGGCCGGCCACGTAGCCGTAGCCGAGATAGGCGATCGAGAAGAGCGTCAGCGTGTGATCGCCGGCGTGAATCGTGCGCCCGCCGTTGAACTTGAACTGCTTGCGGTGCTCGAGGCGATCGAGAAAGCCGTTGCCATAGGACCCTTCCGCTGCAAGCCATGAGTTTGCGCCGGGGCTCATGCCGGCCGTAGCGGTCAGGTCGCGATCGTCGCCGGTGAACGTGAGGAACGGCGCAATATGCATGCGCAGGCCGTAGGTCGCGGCGAGGTTCAGCGCATGATTGCCTTCGCGCACGTTGTAGGCGCCGCCATCCACCTGCACGCTTTCAATCACGTCGGCGATGTAAATGTTGGGATCGGCATAGCCGTTGCCGTGGGCGTTGGCGGAAAGGTTGTTGGGCACCAGATAGGCGCCCACCTGGATGTACTGCGCAATGGGCTCGCCGTGATCGCCGGCCACGCCGGGTGCGAAGTACTGAGGCGCCTTGATGCCGCTGGAGGCGGTCTCAATGGGGTAGCCGGGAATGGAGATGGGCGCGCCGGGACGGCCAGGGTTTGCGTCGAGAAGATTCTCAGTGGCGAAGACCTTGACCGAGGGATCGGGCGAGAGCACGTCGCCGCCGGTCACGTCGGCCGTGACGGCCACGGATTCGGAGACGATGGGCAGAAGGTGGATATCGAGCACCGCGCCAGCGGGAGTGACGGCGAGCGGCTCGATGAGGCGCCGGTAGTGCGGCGCTTCAATGCTCAGCTTGTAGATGCCGGGGGGGACGGTGAGCTGGAAGTTTCCGGCGGGGTCACTGGTTGCCTCGAGGGGGTTGCCGTTGCCGGGCGTGAGCTGGACCGTTGCGTGGGCAATCGGGTCGCCGGCGGCGTCGGAGACGCGGCCGGAAAGCTGAGCGCCGTCCGCGCCGCTCGCCGTGGCGAGCAGTCCGAGCCAAAGCGGAATTGTCGCCGCCAACCTCACAAAAAATGCCCTTATCCGAAAAGTAGACAGCGGGATCACAAAAGGCTGTGATTAGAGTCACACGATTCCTGGAATCGTGCTACTGGATCGCAATTCGGGTGAGGGAAAGGTTCCGTGGCCGGTCGTTTTTTGGGACAAGTCACTGATCTGCGTGGCTTAGTGCCTCAGTTGAAGATGGTTTTCGTGAGGGAAAAGGGCAAATGCCCGGGCCTGAAGGCCCTGTGTCTATGCACTTTATTCAGAGAGCTGAAGCCCCCGGCTCCCTCCGAAACCGCTTTCTACGACCGCGGTGCTAAGGATGCGTCTGACCGCCTTGAATCACCTCAAGGCCGTGACGCACCAGAGGAGCGATTGCCGCCCAGCACTCGACAGCGCCGCGTTCGCTGCCCGGCAGGTTCACGATCAGCGTAGAGCCTTTCAGCCCCGCAACTCCGCGCGAGAGCCACGCATATTTGTTGCGCTCGGCGCTTTTGGCGCGCATGGCCTCGGCCAGCCCCGGAGCTTCACGATCGATCACCCGTCGCGTGGCCTCCGGAGTGCGGTCGCGAGGACCCAGACCTGTGCCGCCGACAGTCAGCGCGAGCGCCGCGCCGTGGCTCGACAATTCCAGCAGCACGGCTACGATTTGCTCCTCGTCGTCGGGAAGCAGACGCGTCTCGATCTCAGCCTGCGGCCACGCGGCCTTGAGCTGGACCACAACGGCCGGCCCGGCCGTGTCGGTCATCAGTCCCTGCGAGCAACGATCTGAGATGGTGAGGACCGCGAGGAGCATGAGCCGATTTTAGAGCCAAGGAGGCGGTTTGTTGCCGGGTTACATTTGTGCTTTCCCACCCTTTTCACAAATTAAATCAAAAAAAGCAGATCCTTCGACTCCGCTCCGCTTCGCTCAGAAGGATGGGGCACGGAGAGCGGTGGAAGACACCGGCGGACGCTACTGCGGCGGCAGCATCTTGATCGTGCGCATCCAGGTTTCGACAAGCTTTGGCCAGTGCGTGACCGGCAAGTCGGTTTGCCGCAGGCCGTATCCATGGCCGCCCTGCGCGAAAACATGGAGCTCTGCCGGAACGCCTGCCTTCTTAAGTTGCATGAAATACACAACCGCATTCTCAACGTGCACCGGATCGTCCTCGGCCTGAACGATGATGGTGGGCGGCGTGTCTTTGGTCGGATTGATCGCGCCGTTCTGAGCGAAGTCCTTCTCAGCCAGCGCCAGGTAGCCGGGATAGATGACCACCGAGAAGTCCGGTTTGCAACTCAGGCTGTCTGCGGCATCGATTGGCGCGTAGAGCTTTTGATCGTAGAGATTGCTGATGGCCGCGGAGAGATGCCCGCCAGCCGAGAAACCAAGCACGCCCACGCGTTTGGGATCGATGCCCCATTCGGCTGCGTGCTGTCGCACCAGGCGCAGCGTGCGCTGCGCATCTTCAAGCGCGGCCGGGCTTTTGGGATAAGGCCCCGTCCCGGGCACGCGGTACTTGAGCAGCACGCAGGTCACTCCCGATGCATTCAGCCAGTCACAGACTTCGGTTCCTTCGAGGTCGATAGCCAGGATGTTGTAGCCGCCGCCGGGAAACACCACGATCGCCGCGCCGGAATTCTTGCCCCTGGGCCGGTAGAGCGTGATGGTGGGGATGGAAACGTTGGCCAGGCGAACCAGCCGACGGCCGGCAATCAGGTTGTCCTTGACCGTGGTCGCGTCTTCCTCGGGGTGCGTCTGGGCAATATTGTCCGGCGGCGTGCCCGGCCAGATCGGCATGGTGAGATGGTCTGCAGTGGGCGGCCATCCCTGCGCCATCAAAATCGGCGACACGGCCGCAACGGTTGCGGCCAATAAAAGGATTCGAGTGAGTTTCATGCGGCGATGCTCCACGATGAAAGAATCGCAGCGATCATCGCAGCCTGGCGTGGGTTATCGCAAATCGACCGCCCGGCTGGTGTGAGCTTAATCACTCGCAGGTGTGGGTTGCGGCACATCTTCGCCTTTACATCGGTGCCAATCTTCCGGCATGTCAGACTGCGGCCACCGCTGGGCGAAGCCGCGCGTCATTCTTGTCGCCACCGACCTGAGCGATCTTGAGCGGCTGATGCCGTATGCCATCGAACAGGCATCGGAGGCGGGGGCGCGCCTGATTTTGCTGCATGTGCTCGCGGCCAGCGCCGCCATGTCGGTGGATGCGGCCGGCATGCCGTACTACGACACCATCAGCGTGGTGGAGTTTGCCGAGAAGGAGCTGCTGGCATGGGGCGAACGCGCCCAGCTTAAGGGAGTGCTGTGCGAAGCCGTGGTGCGTGAGGGCAATCCTACGCACCAGGTTATCGCCGCCATGCGGCAGTTTGACGTGGATCGAATCGTTGTAGGGACCCGGAGCCGGAGCAAGATCGGTAAGCTGCTCATTGGCTCCGTTGCAGAACAAGTGCTGCGCTCGGTCAACATCCCGGTCATAACCGTGGGACCCGAGGCTCATCTCCCGGGGGATTTTGAAGGACATGATCGCGTCGTCCTCCATGCCACCACCTTGCGAGAGACCTCCCGCCCGAGCGCAGCGCTTGCCTGCTCAATTGCCGCCACCCAGAAGGCAAAGCTGGTTCTGCTGCATGTGATGCCTCCTGCCGATGAGATGATGCGCAAGGGGCTGCCGACGGGGCTCGATTCCCTGGCCATGCACGAACTGCGCAAGCTGGCCGCCGAGACCGGCGCGGGCTGCTGCTCAGCCGTTGAGCCGGTGGTGATTCACGGCAATCCGTCGATTGAGATTCTCTCGGAGTCAGTGGAGCGGCACGCGAGCCTGATCGTTCTGGGCGCGACGCACCGCTCAACCTTTGAGAACCTGGCCCGCGATCGGACCATCTACAGCGTGCTGGCCCACGCGCGCTGCCCCGTGCTTACGTTGCGCGAGCCGCTTGAGGAACTGACTGAGACGGTCACGGAGCGGACGGCGATTTCGCGGCAGTAGCTGCAAACACATTGGTGCACACGAACTGAAGGCTGAAGACTGAGGGCTGAGATCTGCCTTTACGCCGTCAACCGCTCGAGCTGGTCGGGCTTGACGATGGTGAGGCTGGTGCCGCGGATGGTGATCCACTGGTCGCGGCGGAACTGGTTCAGCAGGCGGGTGACGGTCTCGCGCGAGGTGCCGGCCATGTTGGCGATCTCCTCGTGGGTGAGCGCCATGGTGAAGCGGATTTCGGGTTTGCCATTGGCCGATGAGCGTCCCCAGTCGAGGAGCAGACGCGCCAGGCGTCCGGCTGCGGAGCCGGAAAGCGCCAGCCGCTTGGCGTCGTGGAAGACGGTCAGGTATTCGCCGGAGAGAGATTGCGCGGCATGCATCGAGGCGATGCCGTGGCGGCCAAGGAAATCGATGAACTCCTGCTTGCGGACGGTCTTAACCGTGCAGGGCTCGATGGCTTCAGCGGTTACTTCGTGGGGAACGTTGGCCAGCACCGCGCTGAGGCCCATCACGTCGCCGGGACCGGCGATCTTGAGGATCATGGTTTTGCCGTCGCGGGAGGTTGATGAGATCTTGACCTGGCCAAAACAGATGACGAAGACGTTGCGTGCCGCATCACCCTCAGTGAAAAGTTTGGCGCCGCGCGCGTGGCTCATCATGATGCCGATTTTGTCGTAATCGGCGAGAGCTTCCGGGGTCAAATTACAGAACATCCGCAGATGGCGGTGCTCGCAATTCAGGCAATCTTCCGGGGGGTGATGAGGGTGGACCACGGCCATAAAATTCCCGACAGGGGTACTTGAAGTATATCCCATTATGGGCTGGGGTCTTTGGCGGAAATGAATATCGTTTACATAGGTATGGATTTTACCGGTTGAAATCAGGGGACAAAAAACACCAAAGTCACCGGCCGGCGGAGGCCGAATTCCTTGTCATGAGCGGTTTCCCGAGGCCGAAGGGCTGTTCAGGCCATCGCCACGCGGTTGCGCCGGCGCGGCGTTACGCGGTCAATCATGCAGGCGTAGTAAGCCCGCGAAACCTCGCGAGCCAGCTCTTCAAGCAGGCGCATGCGGAAGGGCGGATAGCCTTCAAAGGCGCGGCGCAGCGCGTCAATGGGCAGCAGCAGCAGCGTTCCCGGGGTTACGGCGCTGAGCGTGTAAGTGTGGTTTCCGTCTCCGAGCGCGGCGGCAAGCTCCACCAGGTCTCCGGCGCGCGCCTGGCCCAGAATCACGCGGGAATTCAACCTCTCGGCCTTGCGCTGAAAGTTGCCGGAAACCACAACGTACAGTCCTTTGCAGGGTCCAAACTGGCGAAAGACGACGTCTCCGGCGTCGAAGGCGATGCATTTCGCTGACTCATTGAGCAGATCGCCTGCCGCGGGCGGGCACTCGAGCAGTTCAGCGAGAGGATGCGCCGCCACTGCCGTGATGCGCTCGGATGTTGCCTCGGCTTGCACGCTTGATTCTCCCATTCTTGCCCGGTGCGGTTCCGTCGTGTGCGACTCCGGCCAGTTTGCCGGGGCTCATGAAGCGGCGGCCCCATTGCGCTGGCAAAATGTTGCGCTCGATTTCTGCTCAATGCCGGTAGAACAAATTCAGGCAACTCAATACTGCAATTTCTTCACAAAAGTTGTTGTGCGGCCTTCCGCCTCGGTGCGCCCCGGCAAGGCTACGGCAGGCAGTGTTTATGGAATTCCCACGGGGATTTGAGCCTCCCGCTCAATCTCAGTGGGAACAACGCCGGGCGGCACGCAAAGTACCGGCACGCGTGAGCCAGCCAGAAGCCCAAAGATGGTGCCGTGCGGCCCGGGTGTATCGCTCAGGCGTTTTACGCCTGCGACCAGAATGCATGGTTGGTACTGGGCAATTGCCCCGCGGATAGCGTCGGCCGGATTGCCGTCTTTCACTACGTTGCGAACGGCAACATTTCCGCGCGCCGTGATTCCCAAATCAGCGAGCGTTGTGGCGCCGGGATTGAGGAACGCCGAAGCCTCAGCCGCGGTGCGCGCATGCAGAACAATCAGCGGGCGTTGAAAGGTTTCAGCCAGCGAATATGCAGCGGCTGCCGCCGCAGCGCAGGCTGCATTCCGCTCCAGCGCCAACAGGACCGGCCCACCGGGAGTGGGGCGATTCGCCCCCGCGTTCCAGTCTGCCGCCACGGCCATTACCGGGCACGGAGCCACGCGCACCAACTGCTCGGCTATGGCGCCCACCACGATCGGCCCCGCGCCCTCCTTGCCCCTGGTGCCCATCAGGATCAGCCCGGCGTTGTATTGCTTGGCAACATCCCTCAGCATCTCGGCGACTGTGCCCTGGCGAATCTCGGAGTGGCTGTGAATGCCTTCGCGCAGCAGGTCGCCAGCCATCTTGTCGAGGACTTCACGGGCCTGGGCCGTCAACCCCTTGAGCACGGCGCCTGGAACGCCCTCGACATCGGCGTACTCCATCGGGTCGAGCCCATGGGCCAGCACGATCCGCGCCCCGTAGGCATGCGCCAGTTTGCGGGCATACTCGAGCGCAGCTTCAGCCTGGCCCTCGAGGTCAGTCGCCACCACGATTGTCTTCATGCTGTCCTGAAAGCTCATGAGCACTCCGCTGCGAGGCCACAGCTCGCCTTCGTTCCCGGATCTTTGCCTATTGGTTTTTCAGTGTGCGCTTTGGGGGCGGGGCCGGGCAGTGACCCCATTCACCCCCGGGTGTGATTTGTATCACACGTTACAAATTGCTGATTTTATTGGCAGATATTCGACGTCTTTCGAGGCTTTCGCGCACCGGGACAGCGGGCGGTTTGCGGCGCTCGATTGCCTCGATCGGGGCTGGGCGACAGCGCCTCCTGAGGCTGGGCGACAGGCAATGGCGGCTGGCCGGTTACCTACGTTGCGGCTTTTACTGATCCGGCCGGGAGAGGGGGATTTGTGTCAAGCACAAAAACGTCTGCGGCTCCGAGGGGACAACCGTTTGCCTGTTGAACTCGGCCGGGTGTACACGATAGCGCCCGATGCATTAATCTTGCGACGATATGAAACTCGCATCCAAACTCTTCGCCAAACTGCATTCTTCGCCGTTGCCAGTTTTGTTCTTCCTTGTTGCCCTGGCTTTCACTCTCTCTTTACGCTGTGCCGCGCAGGCTCCCGCGCCCGATTCACCGGCTATCGAGGCGCAGGCACAGGCACTGCTCTCGAAGATGTCGCTTGAAGACAAGATCAAGCTGATCAGCGGCGTGGACGACATGTACACCCATGCCATTCCGTCCATCGATTTGCCGCGCTTGAAGATGTCGGACGCGTCGGTGGGCGTGCGAACCTGGGGACCGACGACGGCCTACGCCGGAGGTGTTGCCCTGGCCGCCACATGGGACCGTAAATTTGCCCGCGAGCTGGGCGAAGGACTGGGCCGCGATGCGCGTGCCCGCAGCGTGAACTTTCTGCTCGGGCCCGGAGTGAACATTGCGCGCTCGCCGGTTGGGGGCCGTAACTTTGAGTACCTTTCGGAGGATCCATACTTGAACGGCGCGATGGTGGCCCCGTTCATCGAGGGCGTGCAGTCACAGGGCGTGATTGCGACGGTGAAGCATTACGCGCTGAACGATGAGGAGTTCAACCGCCATGACGCCAACGTGACGGTGGACGAGCGCACCATGCGCGAGATTTACCTCCCGGCCTTTGAAGCTGCCGTGACGCGCGGACACGTGGATGCCGTGATGAACTCGTACAACCTGGTGAACGGCGACCACGCCACGCAGAACAAGTTCCTGAACCTCGATGTGCTGAAGGGCGACTGGGGATTCAAGGGGATTTTGATGTCGGATTGGGATGCGACATACGACGGCGTGGCCGCGGCCAACAACGGGCTCGACCTTGAGATGCCGGGTCCGAGGTTCATGAACTCAAGGGTCCTGATTCCGGCGGTCAAGAGCGGTGCGGTAAAGGAATCGACCATTGACGGCAAGGTTCTGCGCATTCTGCGCGCTGAGCTGCGCTATGGATTCACGATGCGGCCGCAGTTCAGCCCTGAGTATCCCACTTACTCAGTGGCCGATCGCGCGGTTGCGTTGAAGGGCGCGCTCGAGAGCATCACGCTGCTCAAGAATGACAGCCACTTTTTGCCGCTCGATCCGGGCAAAGTAAAGACGGTTGCCGTGGTCGGACCGAATGCGTGGCCGGCAATCGTAGGCGGCGGAGGATCGTCGGAGGCGACTACATTTGAGCCGGTGAGTCTGTTGACCGGCATCGGCAACCTGCTGGGACCCGATGCCCACGTGCTGTATGCGCGCGGGCTGCCCGAGATGAGAGACGTTTTTTGGGGGACGCACTGGGCAAGCAGTGTGAAGGCCGACACGTTCCCGAGCAACGACTTTACCGGAACGCCGAAGACCGCAACCCAGTGGAACATAGGTGAATGGAGAGGCGGGCAGTGGCTGCCGCCATCGAAGGAAGCGCGCAGCGTGCGCTACACCTCAAGCTATTTGGCCGACAAGGCGGGCAAATATCTTCTGCTTGCGACGGCGGCCGGCGGCGATTCGTTCAAGGTGCTTGTAGACGGGAAACAGGTTCTGCAGCAGGTGAAGGCCGAAGGACAGGTTCCCGAATCTGTTTCGCTCGACCTCACCGAGGGGCAAGCGATCCAGGTGCAGGTGGATTACCTGCCCTATGCTGACGGAACGCGCCTGGGCGTTGGAATTGCGTACGAGCCCAGCCTGATTTCAGAGGACGCGCGCAAGTTTGCCGCCGATGCCGATGTTGTGGTGCTGGCGCTGGGCTTCGATACCGAGACCGAGGGCGAAGGGCACGACCGCAGCTTTGCGCTGCCGTGGGGCCAGGACGCGCTGGCCGAGGCGATGCTTGCGGCCAATCCGCACACGGTTGTCACGCTCATGGGCGGAGGCGGAATCGATGTGGAGCGCTGGATCGATAAGGCTCCCGCGCTTTTGCACCTTTACTATCCCGGCCAGGAGGGTGGCACGGCCGCGGCCCTGGTGATCTTCGGCCAGCACGATCCAGAGGGCAAGCTGCCAGTGAGCTTCGACCGGAGCTGGGACGAGAACCCGTCGTACAAGTGGTACTACGGCATCAAGGGCGGGAACACTGTTCTGCACACTCCCGGCGAGAACGGCAACGGGAAAGACTACACCATTGAGCAGATCAAGTACGGCGACAAGCTGATGGTGGGCTACCGCTACTGGACAACGACTGGCAAGCATCCGCTGTACCCATTCGGATTCGGGCTGAGCTACACCACCTTCAGTTTCTCGAATCTGCAGGCGCCGGCAACGGCCGCTGCAGGATCGAAGGTGACGGTGAGCTTTGACGTCACCAACACGGGCAGCGTGGAGGGGGCTGAAGTGGCGCAGCTTTACGTCTCAGATCCGTCGGCCACGGTTGACCGGCCGGAGCGAGAGCTGAAGGGATTCGAGAAGGTGAGCCTGGCGCCGGGCCAAACAAAGCATGTCTCAATCGATCTCGATGCGCGGGCCTTCAGCTACTGGAGCGACTCGGCGCACAAGTGGACGATCGATCCCGGCAAGTTTGTGGTGCGCGTAGGCGACTCGAGCGAGAACACGCCGCTCAGCGGGGATGTGACGTTGCAGTAAGGAACGCCAGAGCAGCAATTCGGCAAGAGGCTCCGCATTGCGCGGGGCCTTTTGCATTTGGAAGTGAAATGCCTCATATCCCGCCAGGTGTAGCCGGTGAAGGTGGCTCAGTGTCAGGCGTTCCGGAGCCCGGCGATTCAGCCGGAGACAGCTTCTTCATGAGGAGCGAACCAAGCCCTTCCAGGACGCCGCCAACAGAACCACCAGCACTCGTGACCAGGGTGGTTGGCATGAACGGGACGTTGCTCTTGGCGAGCGCCTCGACGGCATTCACAAGAGCTGTAGCTCCCTGACCCAACGCATCAACCTGCTTTCGATAGGCCTCGGCACGAGCCAACCCAACGGCCCTGACCTGGGCGCCTTGAGCAGTGCCGGTTCTTTCAATGTAGGTAGCTTCGCCGTCGGCCTCAGCCTTCCGGGCCTCGGCGTTGTTCTTCTTGATATCGACGCCGACCGCGGCTTGCGCCAGTTGCGCCTGCATGTCCGCAGTTCCGCGGGCCTTTTCAGTTTCAATGCGCTGGTCCTGCGCCTGCTTCTGCATCTTGAAGGTTTCGATTTCCTGATGCGCCACTTCTCGTTGCGTGAGGACCGTGACCAGTGCGGCCGGGTAGACGACATCCTGAATGTAGACGCCGCGCGTTTCTATCTCGTACTCGGCGAGCTTTTTTTGGATGTACGCGAATGCCTCTTCCTGCACAATCTGCCGCGTCTGGATGAACTTGATGGCCTGCATGCCGCCAATCTTGTCGCGAAAGAGGTTGCCGACGGCGGCTTGCAGAACCTCGTTCACGAGGTTTTCCATGGAGCCGACCATGGAGATGACGCGAGGGGCTTTGGTGTCTGGAACGTGAATCAGGACCTGGAGATCGATGGAGAACACAAAGCCTTCATTGCTCTTGGCGATGATGGGCTCAAGGCGGGCGTCGAGTCCGTGGGCTCCGGTGACATCCTTGGCCCAGTCGAGCTTGAGGATTGCGGTGAGGACAACCTTGGCATCGTAGATCCGGGGGTTGATGGGGTATTTCCCAGTCCTCAAAGCTTCCTGCCAGATGCCCTGATGACCGGGACGCACCAGGCTGCCGAATTTAAAGTCGGCGCCGGAGGTGTCCTGAGTCGGCAGGCCGACGTAGGCTTTGATCACAGCCACTTGTCCCTGTTCGACGACAAGCATCGGCACCTGCTCCACGCGCACCAGGAACGGATTCAGATTGTAGGCGCCGTAGAGAAGCGGATCGTGCTGCAGGCCAATCTTTCCGCCGGCATCGAGAAACTGCTGGAAGTCCTGGTAATTGTTATGCACAGTGTTCTTGCTGCCCAGGATTGCGGCCATGAGCTGGAAATCGGTGACTTCCGGTTTCTTCTCGAGCTCTTCGACATCCGCGTATCCTCCCAGCCTGCTGGCAATGGAGCCGGGAGGCAACGGCTGGCCTTCGAGGGTTGTCACGATGCCGATCATGTCGACGACCTTGCCGCCCTCGGCCGGCCGGAGCGCAATGCGCGTGATCTCGAGCTGCTTGTCGTCGAGTCCAAAGGCGTCGTAGGTGAGCCTGCCCTTTTCTTCAGTCAGCTTCCGGTACGCTTCGGAGATGGGAACACCGAAAACAGTAGGTTTGGTGATGACCAAAAATGCCACGGGATGGACGGGGGCCAGCATGCCAGGCGAGAGAACCGGCCTTTGCACGCCCTTTTGGCCGCCTTGGGCAACGAAAGTCGCGAGGTCAGTGAAGTTGCCAAACTCAGTTTTGTACACACCCGACTTTGCGCCAATGGGGGTCGGCTGGCCAACCTGGGCGATGACCACCCCAATTTGCCCGGCCGGCACCTGCACCCACGGGTGCTTCGCCACTGCGTAAATGAGGCAAAACTTGAAGCGAAGGCCGGGCATGAGCAACTCGGCCTGATAACCTGCTTCGCCATGGAAGGCGACCGGATCATTCCCGGTCAGTTTTGCGCCGAATCGCTTGCGGACCAAGCCGATTTGTGTGGGGCCTATGCTGTAAATCGACTTGAAAATGAGGACGAGCAGAATCAATACGACGATGGCAAACGCCGATTCCAAGAGAATCGCGAGAGATGTTGCACTATCGAACATCGTGGTTCCTCCCCTGATTCGGGTTAGAAAGCATTTCGACGGATAGTTGTAAAGTTGCCACACATACTACCACTGGAAGACAGTTGCGCGGGCGGCGGGCTGAGGTTTTTGCGTTACTAGTGCAGGCTGGGATGTGCGCCTGGACACGCAGTTCGCATTGACACCGGCAAGTACGTGGTGCGCGTCGGCGACTCAAGCGAGAACACGCCGCTGAGCGGGGAGTTGACGCCGAACCAAGCCGTAGAATTGGAGACTGGGTTATTCTGGATCGACCGGAGTAACCCATGCTCCTGGAAATCGTTCTCGGAATCGTGATTCTGGTTGCGGCAATCCTCGTGTGCGCGGCCTCGAAGCCTTCTACTTTTCGCATCCAGCGTTCGACCGTCATCGCCGCGCCTCCCGACAAAGTCTTCCCGCTCATCAACGACTTTCATCTGTGGCAAAAGTGGGCGCCGCAGGATCGCGACGATCCCACGGTGAAGCGAAGCTTCGCGGGGGCTTCATCGGGCGTGGGCGCAATCAGCGACTGGAGCGGCAAGGGACCGACCGGCGCAGGACGAATGACGATTATCGAGTCCGCCGCACCGATCAAAGTGACCGTTCAGGCAGACTGGCGCCAGCCCTTTGCAACCCGCAACATGAACGAGTTCACGTTGCAGCCGCAAGGCGATGGGACGATGGTGAAGTGGTCCATGCAGGGCAAGAATCTCTACATGATGAAGGTGATGAGCGTCGTTGTGAACATGGACAAGATGATGGGCAAGCACTTTGAAGAAGGATTGACGAACCTGAAAGCCGCGGCAGAGAAGTAGGAATCAGGCTTCCCTATGAAAAAGCGAATTCTCCTCTCCTGGAGCAGCGGCAAAGACAGCGCGTGGACCCTCCATGTGCTGCGCCGCGATCCTGAAATTGAAGTGTGCGCGCTCTTGACGACGCTCAATTCCGAGTTTGACCGAGTGGCGATGCACGGCGTGCGCCGCGCGGTGCTTGAAGCGCAGGCGGCGGCTGCGGGGCTGCCGCTGTGGGTGGTCCCGCTGCCGTGGCCGTGCAGCAACGAGATATATGAAGAGCTGATGGCCGAGGCCTGCGAGCGCGCGATTAGCGAAGGCATCGAAGCAGTCGCGTTCGGCGACCTGTTTCTTGAAGAAGTGCGCGCCTATCGCGTGCGGCAGCTTGCCGGGACGGGGCTCGAGCCGATCTTTCCGCTGTGGCAGATTCCGACCGATGAGCTGGCGCGCGAGATGATTGCCGGCGGGTTGCGCGCGCGGCTCACCTGCATCGACACCGAGCAGTTGCCGGCCGAGTTCGCGGGGCGTGAATTCGACGAATCGCTGCTGAGAGATTTGCCCGCGACCGCGGACCCGTGCGGAGAGAAGGGCGAGTTCCACTCATGCGTCTATGCGGGGCCGATGTTCAAAGCTTCGCTCGAGATTGAGAGCGGCGAGATTGTGCGGCGGGAGCGGTTTGTGTTTGCCGATGTGCTGATGGCCGAACCCGTATCACGTTAATCCCGCCAATCCCGCTAGCCCCGCGGGTGCCCCATCCAAGCTTTGCTTGGGTGGGAGGGAACAACGCTGACCCCATGCCCCTCTGACCCCCCAGTTCGGCTGTTTTGCATTTAATTTCCGCGCTTTCTCGCATACTGGAAATGCTTGAACTTCCATCCCAGCCGGGCAACCGCCCACGCTCTACTCTCTATTCCCCGTTCTATGTTTACTATTTACTAATCTCTATTTACCAGAAATATAATCCCCCCACCCCCTCCCCCCCCAGCCCCTGTGAAACTGTGAATTCGTGAAGGGAAATCCTCAAAACAAAGAGCTTAGCCGCGCGGTTTCCTAAGACAGGGGTGACACAAATCACGCGAACGACCCCAAAACGCCGCTCTTCGCGCCAAAATGCTATGAATTCGCGCCCAATTTCCTTCCAGAAATCTCAGGTCTAAAGCATTTTTGCTTTTACTGTAGACTTCCGTGCCCCATCCTTTCCGCGTTTTCCTGCGGAAAGGGTGGGACCCCAGGAAAAGTCCGGTCTACACTATTTCCGAAAATGCATCTAGCCGCGCAAACTGCGCAGTGCCGGATAGACTCTGCGCCACTTTTCGTATCCTGCTTTGTAAGCGGCCACGTCGGCGGGGTCGGCGGTGATGCGCTCAGCAACTTCAATGGCCTGACTGCAGGCTTCATCGAGATTCTTCCAGTGGTTTGCGCCCACGCCAGCCATGAGCGCGCAGCCAAATGCGCCGCCTTCTTCGGCGGTGAGAATCTCCACCGTGTGGCCGTAAATGCCGGCCTGAATCTTGCGCCACAGTCCTCCGCGCGCGCCGCCGCCACCGAGGCGAATGGCGGTGACGGGAATGCCGAGATCGGCAAAGAGGCTGAAGGTGTCCTGCAGCGAGTAGGCAACGCCCTCCTGCACCGCGCGCACAAAGTGAGCCGCCGTGTGCTGTACTCCGATGCCGGCAAAGGCCGCGCGAACCTCTGGATCGAGGTGCGGCGTGCGCTCGCCAAGCAGATACGGCGCCCACTCAAGGCCCTGGCTGCATGCGGGGATCTTCGCTGCGGCTTGGTTCATCGCGTCATAGCTCTGGCCGGCAAAGAACGTTCCGCGGAGCCAGTTGAGGCTGAGTCCCGCCGACTGCGTTACACCCATCACATGCCAACGACCCGGAACCGCGTGGCAGAAGGTGTGGATGCGCCCTTTGGGATCTTTGGTCGGCTCTGCTGTGGCCGCGAACACCACGCCCGATGTGCCGATGGTGGCCGATACGCTGCCCGGCTGCAAGATGCCCATTCCAACTGCGCCTGCGCCCTGATCGCCCGCGCCTGCGGCAACCGGAGTTCCGGCGGCGAGTCCGGTGAGCGCTGCAGCTGCCGGGCTGATGCGCGCGCAAATCTCAGGCGACTCGTAGACCTTGGGCAGCCAGCTTATGGGGATTCCGGCTGCCTCCGCCACTTCGTGCGACCAGCGGCGGTGCGTCACGTCGAGCAGCAGCGTGCCCGAGGCCTCCTGCACGTCGATGGCGAACTCGCCGGTGAGCCGGTAGCGGACATAGTCCTTGGGGCACATGACATGGCGGATCTTCGAGAAAATCTCGGGCTGATGAGTCTTGACCCATAGCAGCTTGGTGAGCGTGAAGTTGGGCAGGGCGGGGTTGCAGGTGAGCTCGATGAGTTTTTCGTAGCCGATTTTTTCTGTGAGCCAGTCGCATTCGGGCTGGGTGCGCGTGTCGCACCAGATGAGCGAGGGGCGCAGCACCGCGCCGTTCTCGTCGAGCATCACGGCGCCGTGCATCTGGCCGGTGAGGCAGATGGCGGCGGCGGGCTGGCGAGGCTCGGGCGCGGCGGCAATGACGACGCGGATGGCTTCCTGCGCGGCGCGCCACCAATCTTCAGGATCCTGCTCGGCCCAGCCGGGGTGCTCTGCGCGGAAGGGCGCATGCTCGCTCGATGCGCCGGCGATGAGTTTACCATTCGAATCCACAATCACGGCACGCGTGCCACCGGTGCCAACGTCCATCCCGAGGAACCACATAGTCTTGAACTCCGATCCGCGCACAAATCGCTTTCCCATAAATCGCTTTTCTGGGCGTCCGAAGCATAGCAGGTGGAGTGGGCGCGGATAAAGCGGAGAGGCTGGATACGCGGGGTCTATTTTGTTGGCACCGGCGCCTCTCCAGCTCCGCCACCGACGTCAAAGAGGCGCGGTACGCGATCGGCCAACGGGGGCAGTGCCGGGAAGGGAGCGTGCGGCTCGGTCTGGTACCAGTAGGCGGTGGAGTAGAAATTGTCAGACCGGTGGTTGGCGTGGCCGTGCTCGATGGTGACGCGGATGGACTGCTCGAAGGCGATGGGGCTTTCAAGGTGCCAGCGGTAGAGCGAGTAACGGCTGCCGATGCGCTCGGCGCCGGTCATAAAGGGCGCGCCATTGTGCGGGTAGGCGAATTGCTGACCGTAAAAGTCCCACGCGCCGTTGTAGTAATCCTCGGTGCCGGTGCCGTTGATGGTGGGCATCTTGTCGCCATCGATGAAGATCATGTCGTCGCCCTCGCCGAACCACTCGTTCTGGTTCTGCAGCACCGACTGGGTGACGCCGACAAAGTGGCCGCGGCCGGTGGCCTCGAGGAAGACGTAGTTGTCGGTGCCGTCGAGGTTCTTGTGGTCGCCCACTGGGTCGTCCCAGTTGTTGGTCCAGTTGTTGGTCCAGCCATGGCAGGGCGCGGCCTGCCGGAATTGCGCGTGGAAGCGGCCCAGGCCCTCGGGCAGCGAGGCGAGGGTGACGTAGTCGACGGCGAAGTAGAGACTGTCGGTGCGCTTGGGGCCTTCGTTGGTGACTGTGATCTTTGCGGCGGTGGCGAAGGGCATTTCGAAGTAGGAGTTGAGGGCTTTGGCTGGTGCAACCGTGAGGAGCGCGGACTGATAGGTGAAGTACTCGCCCAGGCCGAGGCCGTAGAAATCGCCGATGGGGGCTTCGACGGAGGGCGAGGATTCGCCGTCCCACCAGGCGCGCAGGACGAGATTCTTGAGATGCATGGGGTCAGGCGAGCTGATGGTGAACCAGATGTGGGTGACGACGCCGGGGCCGGTGACGTCGAGCAGCGTGGCTGTTGCGCCGGGCTCAACGGGAACTGAGTCGGCGTTGCCGCCGGTGCGGTCCCAGCTTGAGGAGCGGCGGCTTTTGTAGCTGCGCAGGCGGGCGAGCGAAAAGAAGTCTTCAGCCGACGATTCGGCAGGCGGAGCGGGGGCGGCGACGGCGCCGGTGGGCGAGGCGAGAAGCGCTGCGGCCGGAACGGCGCCGGCGATTGCGCCGAGAAGATTGCGGCGGGTGCGAAGGCTGCTGTTTGATAAGGGCGAATTCATTGGTGGGTCCTCTCTTGCGCTGAAATCGTGACAGCGTATTGTAATTCGGCGAGGCGACGTGGGGCGCGGCTTGGTGAGGAGCCGCATCAGAAGAAGAGCGTCCGGGGTGAGGAGGGCCAACCGGCCATTCAAGGGAAATAGGCGATCCTAAACGAGGAACGGACAGGATCGGCCCGTTCGCGTCGCTTGCGCGACGTGGCAAGTTGGCGAGTTGGCGGATACCTTTGTCGTTTACGCGCTGCGGGTTTTTCGCCCCCGGCCCCGGCCTGTTATGGTCAGGGAGGAACTTTCGGCGACAAGCAACTTTAAAATGAACCCACCATAGGGAATCCGCACCGATGTGGAAGCGCTGGCGAATCCGGATATTGCTGTTTCTGGCCGTTCTCGGCCCCGGATTTATTACCGCCAACGTCGATAACGACTCGGGCGGCATCTTCACCTACTCGCAGGCCGGCGCGCAATACGGATACACGCTGCTGTGGACCATGATTCCCATCACGATCGCGTTGATCGTGGTGCAGGAAATGTGTTCGCGCATGGGCGTGGTCACCGGCAAGGGGCTGAGCGATCTGATCCGCGAAGAGTTCGGCCTGCGCCTCACCTTCATCATGATGGTGCTGCTGGTGGTGCTGAATTACACCAACGTCGTGACCGAGTTCATCGGCATTGCGGGGTCGCTGCACCTGTTTCACGTCTCGAAATTCATCAGCGTGCCGATTTGCGCTTTTCTGGTGTGGGCGCTGGTGCTGAAGGGCGACTACAAAAGCACCGAGAAGATTTTTCTGCTTGCCTCTGGGGTCTACATTGCGTACATCTTTGCGGGCGTGCTGGCGCACCCTGACTGGCATGAGGCGCTGGTGGCAACGGTCAAGCTGCCGGCCAAATCGGTATGGCGCGACAAAACCTATATCTACATGGCCATCGGCGTGGTGGGGACTACGATTGCGCCGTGGATGCAGTTCTATCTGCAGTCGTCGGTGGTGGAAAAGGGAATCCCGGTGAAGGACTACGCCGCGTCGCGGCTGGACGTGATTGTGGGCTGCTTCTTTACCGATCTGATTGCATGGTTCATTGTGGTGGCCTGCGCGGCCACGCTGTTTGTGCATGGAATGGGCGCGATCCAGGTAGCGGCCGACGCGGCCGAGGCGATGCGGCCGCTGGCCGGCGACTACGCGTTCCTTCTGTTCGCCTTTGGGTTGTTCAATGCATCGCTCTTTGCGGCCTCGATTCTGCCTCTCTCAACGGCCTACACGGTCTGCGAGGGACTCGGCGTTGAGTCAGGCGTGGACAAGAGCTTCAAAGAGGCTCCGTTCTTCTACTGGCTCTACACGCTGCTGATTGTGGGCGGAGGGCTCACGGTGCTGGTGTTGCCCGATGCGCAGTTGATCAACGTGGCGATTCTGTCTCAGGTGCTGAACGGCGTGCTGCTGCCGGTGGTCATCATCCCCATGCTGCTGCTGATCAACCGCAAGGACCTGATGGGCGAGCATGGCAACTCGCGACTCTGGAATGTGATTGCCTGGGCGACCAGCGTGATCCTGATCGTGATGACCGGAGTGATGCTGTGGGGGATGATCCCGGGACACTAAGGAGTCGTCGCATTATTGGATTCGTGTCATTTTTGATAACATCGTCTCTTTCGCGGTATAAATCTCGGAAACAAATTCGGAGAAGGAGGGTGCGGGCTATGTCCAATCTGCCAAAGGATATAAAGATGCCAACCAAGGTTCTCCACGGCCACTCTGGCTGGGTTCGCTGTGTGGCTGTTTCTCCCGAGGGCTTTAGGGCCGCTTCCGGTGGTGATGACGGTACCCTTCGTATTTGGCAAATATATGATGGGCAAGAACTGTCAGTAGACAATCTCGGGAGTCCGGTGACTTGTGTATGTTATGGGGATGACGATATAGCCGTCGTTGCCGGCTGCAAAGATGGAACGATCCATTACTGGGGCGGTCTTGGCATTGGGGGGAAGAGCGGAGTCTTACAGGGTGCGGCAGACTTGGACACTGGATGGATTCAAGCCCTCGACTTCATTCCGGAGACGGATAGCATTGTCTTTTCCGTGCAACCTACGCCATGCGATTTGATTCGTACGGCATGGTTAGGGGGAAATGGCTGGAAAGCGCCGTGCAACGACCTATATCTCGACGGCAACTGTATTGCCGTTGAGCCAGAAGGCAAGTGGCTTGCAGTCGGAAGTATTGGCAAGATCAGCGTTTTCGGGCTTCAGGATTCCGATCCCCCCGATCCTCTCTACGAAATTGAATGCAGTGATTCAATCACCGCACTGGCAATTGGTGAGGGCGGCGAAATTGTGGCTGGGGATGACGAGGGCATGCTGACGGTTTGGGACTCGGAGACCCAGGAGCAGACTTTGGAATGGAAGGGACATGAGTTCCCCGGCCAAATCAGCGCACTGGATGTAAGACAGCACAAGCTTGTTTCTGCTTCACAGGATTCGACCGTGCGTGCCTGGGATCTTAACTCCGGAGAATGCCGCGCAATACTCCATCACGGAACCGGGAGTGTCGTGTTGGGTGTCTCAATGCGTCATTCCGGGAAACGCGTGTTCTCCGCGGGATCGGATGGTCTATTCGTTTGGGATCTGGATGCTCCCGATGTTTGGCGCTAGAGGTTTGCCGCTAGAGAAGCTTGCCCGCCGCCAGATCGCGAATCAACCCACGGTCGGCGGCGAGGAAGTCGTAGGTGGGCAGGTCGGCGAGCTTGACCCACCTGATCTGCTCGTAGATGTGGTTCTGGATCTCGCCCTCGAACTCGCGGACGGCGAAGAACTGCAGATCGACGGCGCCTCCGTGACGGTAGTTATGGCGGATATGAATGACCTTGGGGCCGACGGTGGCCTGGATGCCGAGTTCTTCCCTGAGCTCGCGGGCAAGCGCCTGCTGGGGGCTCTCGCCGGGCTCGATCTTGCCGCCGGGAAACTCCCATAGCAGAGCCATGGGCTGATTGGCGCGGCGCTGGCCGATGAGAACTTCGCCTTCGCGGACGATGAGTGCGGCGGCCACAAAGCGCAGCGCGCCGGGGGGACGGGGGCTGACATTGGATGCGGCGTCTTGCACGCCTTTATTGTAAACGGAACAAAGGAGATGAGCTTACGCGCGGCGGCGCTTTAGGTTTTTTTGATTGAATGGAAAGGACTACTCGCCATTTACAGCGGCATCAAGGCCCTCGGCGCCCTTCGGCTTGAAGTAACCCCAGCCGCGCTTGCCGGCCTCGGCGATGAGCGCAGGAGAAGGATTGACCGGGAAGGGACAGCGGGCCATTTCAAGCATGGCCAGGTCGTGCAGCGAGTTGCCGAAGACCGCGTCGGGATGCGGTAGCCCGATGCGCTGGAGCGCGGTTGCCTTGGCCGACCCGGTGGGCACATCGACAAGTTCGCTGGTGATGATGCCGTTTGCGACGCGGACCTCGGCAGCGACGACGCGTTCCTCAGGAATGCCGAAGTCGTGAATGCCCTCGGCGATGACCCAGCGATTGGTGGAGCTAACGGCCCAGAGCTCAACGCCGGCGTTGCGCAGATCGGCGACCAGTTTCACCATCTCAACGAAGATGTTGGGGCGGACAAACTGATTGAAGTACTGGGCGGCGGCGGCGCGCAGTTCCTGGCCGCGGAGGCCGGCGTAAATCTGCACCATCTCGCCGCAGATGGCCTCTTCAGCTACATTGCCGGCGCGATAGGCGCGATAGCGGGTGTCGATCCAGTCGCTGGTGGAGCGGGAAACCAGTCCCTGCTCGAGCGACCAGACCATGAAACCGTAGCCGGCGTCACCGCTCCACAAGGTTCCATCGCAATCGAAAACCGCTACGCGGGGCCTGCACTCGAGGACCAGCCGCTCAAACTCCTCCGCGGTCCATTTTGGTGCTTCAATCTCCGTACGCAACAAGCGTCCCTCAATCCTGCTCAAGATTATGTCCAATTCTATTTTCTTCCAAGGACCTCGGAATTGCACGTCAAGGTTCCGTAAAGAGTTCGGGACGCAGGAGGCCGCTGCGTGCATGAAAGCTGCGCAACGCTGTTGTGTTCAATGCGTTGCCACATTGTGAACCGGCTTAGTACCGCTCTTGATTCCTTGATGAACGTGGTTCGGTAACCTGGCGGCCGGCGCCGGGCGAAGCCGGAACGCGCGGATAATTGAAGGTGTGGAAAGTATTGGCAACCTTGGGCTTTTGCGCGACTACCAAACCTATCTGAGGGTTGAAAAAGGACTGCGGCCGCTGACCTGCGAGGCGTATCTCAGCGACCTGAGGACGTTCGCCGAATTCATTGAGAAACGGAATGGCGTACTGCTGATGGCGGTCCAGGAGGATCTGACGGCGTTTCTCGAGCATCTGCGCGCGCACGGGATCGAATCGCGTTCGTCGGCACGCAAGCTGAGTTGCCTGCGCGGGTTTTACAAGTGGCTGCTGCTCGACCGGCGCATTCACCACGATCCAACGGTGAACATGGAGTCGCCCAAGGCATGGAAGGTGCTGCCGAAATCGCTTGCCGAGCCGGAGGTTGCGGAGATGCTGGAGCGAGCGCAGATGGCCACCACGCATCCGCAGGCCCAGGCCACGGCGCTCAGGGACCGGGCGATTCTGGAGTTGCTGTACGCAGGGGGGCTGCGGGTTTCAGAGGTGACTGCGCTGGGCACCAGCGACCTTGCGCTGGATGCAGGCCGAGTTCAGGTGCGCGGCAAAGGCGACAAGGAGCGGATTGTGCCGCTGGGGCGCTCCGCGGTTGAGGCATTGGAGCAGTATCTGCGTGAGGGAAGGCCGCATCTTGACCGGATCAGCACGGCGCACGGCGGGCGCATGCAGCGCAAGGACGGCGCGCGGCTGTTTCTTTCGCTCCGCGGAATGCCGCTTACGCGGCAATGGGTTTGGCACCTGGTGAAGATGGCCACCGGCAATGCGAGCCCGCACATGCTCAGGCACAGTTGCGCCACGCATATGGTTGAACATGGCGCCGATTTGCGCAGCGTGCAGTTGTTGCTGGGCCACGCCGACATTTCGACCACGCAGATTTACACCCATCTGGCGTTGGGACGTTTGAAGGCCGTGCACCGCATGCATCATCCGCGAGGGATGCGGAAGGTTGAGGAGAGCCAGCCGGACGCGAAACACGAAGGGGCGGAGAGCGCTACGGAGACGAACGATCCGCTTGAGGGAATCGCATGAGCGCGACTGCGGTTGCGGCAAGCCCCGCAGAACTGGCCGCGGAGTATCTGCGGGTGCTTGCTGGTGAGCGTGGCGCTTCGGCGCACACTCTGAGGGCGTACCGGCGCGAGCTGGGGGATTTTACGGCGTGGGTGAGCGGGGCTGAAGCCGGGCTCGGGGCCGATGCGGGCGTGGAGCGCATCGAGCACACGCACATTCGCGCTTACCTTGCCACGCTGTATGATCGAGGGCTTTCCAAGTCCTCTGCGGCGCGGGCGCTGGCCGCCATCAGGAGCTGGTTCAAGTGGCTGGCCCGGGCGCGATACATTGAGCAGAACGCGGCGGCGCTGGTTTCAACTCCAAAGCTGCCCAAACATCTGCCGCGCGTGCCGTCGATCGAGCAGATGAATCGCGTAGTGGATTCGGTGGGCGAAGACGCGGCGAGCTGGCCCACGCGCGACCGCGCCATTCTGGAGATGCTTTATGGATGCGGCATCCGTAATGCAGAGCTGACGGGCCTGAACCTGAATGACATTCATTGGGCGAATGAGGCGGTGCTGGTGCGCGGCAAGGGGCAGAAGCAGCGCTATGTTCCGCTGGGCGACGCGGCGGCGCAGGCGCTGCGTGCTTACCTGACGGAGCGATCGGCGCGGCTGGCTGCGGCGGGCGGCGAAGCGCGCACGCCGGCGCTGTTTTTGAATCTGCAGTTGCGCGGTCTTGAGAAGGGCGGGCAGGCGCGGCTGACCACGCGAAGCGTGGGACGGATCGTGAAGCGGATCGCGATTCTGCGTGGGCTGCCGGCGGATGTGCATCCGCACACGCTGCGGCATGCCTTCGGCACGCACCTGCTTGAGGAGGGCGCGGACCTAAGAGCGATCCAGGAGCTTTTAGGGCACGAGCGATTGTCGACGACGCAGCGATACACGCAGATGAGCACCGCGCAACTGGTGCAGGTTTACGACAGGACGCATCCGCGGGCGAAGTAGCGATCAGAACGCGCCGCATCTTCAGCGATTCCGGCGCCGGGCAGAATTCAGAAGTTCACCTTGCGGTTGGGGAACCACGTGACCTGGATATCGGTTGTGGTTACGGTCTGCTGGCCGGTCATATAAATCGGCGCCGTCCAGTGCTCCACGGTGAAGTTGCCATTAATCTCAAT
Source organism: uncultured Acidobacteriaceae bacterium (assembly GCA_963808695.1). Lineage (GTDB taxonomy): Bacteria > Acidobacteriota > Terriglobia > Terriglobales > Acidobacteriaceae > Telmatobacter. Next base: position 168,879 of record CAWEHF010000014.1, on the reverse strand, counting down.
GTCTTTGCCGATGCGCTTGACCACCTGGAAGCCCAGGTCGTTCAGCGTGGTGCCGCCGTTTTCGAGGCAGGGCGACTTGACCGAGCAGGGAGCGGGACTGGTATCGTTCGCCACAGTCGTAGAACCGGGGATGAAATCCTTGGTGGCTTTCTGGTTGCGCGCGTTCACCTGGATCCACTCGTTGCCGCTCAGGCGCCAGGTCAACCATGCCTGGCCGCCTTTGTCTTCACGGCCGATCCAATCGCCGAAGAGCTGGCCGTGGTTGGTGTAGCCCTGGCGCTCGATTGTCTCCCAATACATGAAGTGCCCGTATTTCCGCGCGGAAACGGTCGAATTTACCGGGTCGGTGGTTGCCGCTTCGACGCGCAGGTCGAGTTTGGGAACTCCTGGGAAATGCGAGAGATAGATGCCGGGCCGCATCGCGGCGCGGCGGGGTGCGTCGATGGGCGATACGTCGTCGTGCACCTCGGAGTCGGAGTAGAGCGTGAGCCATTTACGAAGGTAAGGCAGCCGATAGGAGAAGTCGAAAGCGCCGAAGCGCGCGCCGGGATCCTTAGGTCCGTCCTTGATGGGAGCGCCAGGCGAGTACGTGCTGAAAAAGCTGCGCAAGAAGTTTTCGATGGTGACAGGCGAATGCCCCCCGCCACCCCAGATCACAGTACGCTCGAAGCCGAATTCCAGGTCCTGCGTCGGCTTGAAGCTGACTTTCTCAACGTGGACCCATGGATCGCCGGGGTTGGTGACGTTAGGAATGACCGGAGAAGGATTGATCACATAGGACGGGTTGGGCATGTAATTGTGGCCGCGCAGCGCACCCAGCAGGAACTCGTACCGGAAGGGACCGGTAAGCCGGGAGAGGCCGGGGACGTGGAGCGGCTCGATGCGGTTGATCTCGAAACCGTAAATGTTCTGGGCGTTGTTGGAGTATGCCATGCTGGCGCCCTGGGCAGGACCCAGCCACTGGTCCATCTCGCCGAAGGAGATGACGTGGTTGAGAACCTGGCCCGAAACGTAAGCCTCAAGGAACCGTCCGTCAGCGGCCGAGGCGATTGGGCCGGCGGGGATGGTGGCCTGATTGTAGGGCAGCTGTGTAGCTGGATTGATGTACAGGACTGAGTCGACCGTGGAGAGCGCCTGGGCCAGGGCGGGCGAGTATCCGGTAGCTGAAGGAGCGCCCTGGAATTCGCCGCGAGCATAGAGAACAAACCGCCCGACTGTTACGAAGCCGCTGGCGCCGGTGTACTCGTTGAAGCCGCCTTCGAAGGGGCGGCCATAGTCGTTCACGATGGTGGAACCCAGGTGAAAGCTGTCGCGCAGCGGCGTGCCAGAGATGCTGCGGACCCTGGTGTAGGCCGACTCGATGCGGGTGTGGCCCTGGCGGGCGAGGCAGGGGCCGCTGGTGTCGGCGTTGAGGAATTGATCGACAGCCTCGTAAATATCCTCGGCTTCGCCGGCGGCAGTCTCGTTGTCGTCTTCGGCGTCCTGAATTCCGGCACTGGCCTGCTCAAGCATGTGTTCCACGCTGGCGCGCGTCCAGGGGCGCAAATTCAGGTACATATCGTCGATGTATCCGAGCGAATATAGACGGAGCATGGCCGGATAAATCCAGCTATCGACGGGAACGTAAGGAGAGCCTAATTCGGCTGGAGCGCAAACGGGCGCGGGGCGGCTGGCATCGCCGGGGACCTGTCCGGAAGGGCCGGATGGTCCAGGCTGTTCCGACTCGAGCGACGCCGCACTTGCAAATAACAGGCCTGCAGCAAGGATCGTGCATGGGACGGTCAGAGCTCCGTTGAGACGCTTGCTCAAGTTCATAATGTCACTCTATCACTTTGACTATATTGACCATGGGGGGTGAGACACCTCACAATCGAGCCCGCCCGGCGGGTCGAACTGCCTGTGAAGGCGCGGTTAAATTCTATTGAATACGCGCGATTTAAAAATTAAACCGTATGACAAATAAGGTCGAGCGTCTACACGCCGGGTTCTACGATTTTCTCACCCCGGCAAAAACGTTTCCCGCGCGCCCAAGCTCGGCTGCGAATTCCTTGATGGTTCTATCCTTGACCGATCTGAACGCGAGCCCTTTGCCGGCGAGGTAGAGTTCCATCTTACCAATAGAGTCGCGGAGTTCGCGCGTTTTTGGCACACGGTCCTTCAGACGCCACGGTCTGGAGTCAATCAGGGTTGGGCCATTGCCGCGCCGGGCGTGAGAAAGTGCCTCAGAGGCTACGCGATAGACCGCAACCACGTCGTCGCGATCGACCACCATGCAGGGAACGCCGCATTGCTGAGAGATTGGAAGGAAGTCACCGGCATTACCCTCGCTTTGGCGGGCGAAGAGAATGGGCAAACGCTCTGCGGAGGCCTGGAGCAGAAAGGATTCAAGCAGTTCGCGCGAGAGGGTGGGCGAGGCGGCCGGCTTCGACCGGAGGGTATCGGGCCCGGCAAAAAAGACGACCACTGATCCGGAATTGGTGGAGCGGAAGTGAGCGGCCAGGCGCAGAGCAGCTTCAAGGCGTGCCGCGGTGGACGCCGCCGGTGGAATGACATTGGCGCGAACAACAACCCTGGGAATGCGGGTGGAGGGGTTGGACCACCAGCGCAGAAGGGCCTTGAGAGCGACGCCCTTGAGCGCACAGGGGGTGAGATCGGAGGGCACCGGGCTGATGGCGTCGCCGGCCAGCAGATCGATGGTGACGCCGACTGTGACAGCCTCAGAGATGAGGAGCGAGCGTTTGCGCCGAGCTGCTGTGCCCTTTGCGATACCCTCTGCGATCACGCGGCACTTGAGCATGGCAGCGTACAGGTGGAGCAGCTTGTTATGCGGGATAAGCGAGAATTCACCATCACCCGGCGGCGCAGGGGCGACGCCCGGCTTCACTTCGCTTTTCTTCATGGGGTGCGCCCTATCCTCAGATGGGAGTTGCTGCGATTGTAACCCGAAGTGCATCAGGCGCGAGTAAAGCGCGGTGTGCGGGCGGAGGTGCGGTCTTGCGGAAAGAAAAGCTTCACCCCGTTCTTTCGCCCCCTTGCGGGGGCTGAGTTTGTTGACTCCAATCCTTTTCTCGAGGCTTGCGCCCTGGGGCTACCATCTTTTGCCCGCTTCGCGGGCTAAGTGAAGTCCCGATTCGTAACCCGAGAGATCAGCGACACAATGCGTTACGTTGAGTAATCGGCGTTGATGTGGATGTACTCGTGGGTCAGGTCGGTGGTCCAGAAGGTGCAGGAACCGGAGCCCTGGTGGAGGTCGATGGAGATGGAGAACTCCTCCTGGCTGATGTAGGCGTGGGCTGCCGCCTCGTCATAGCCGGGTGCGCGACCTCCATCCCGGCAGATGGGCAGCGAGCCGAAGGTGATGTTGATGCGCGCGGGATCGATCTGGGCGCCGGAGTAGCCGATGGCGGCGGCGAGACGGCCCCAGTTGGGGTCGCAGCCGGCCCATGCGGTCTTTACCAGCGGAGAATGGGCAATGGCCTTGGCCACGCGCAGAGCATCGGCATCGCTGGCCGCGCCTGCGATGCGCAGTTCGACCACGTGAGAGACGCCTTCGCCGTCAGCGACAATTTGCCGCGCAAGGGAGGTGCAGACCTGGGTGAGCGCGGATTGAAAAGCCTGATTGCCGGGGCCGATTTCAAGGCCGCTTGCGCCTGAAGCCAGCAGCAGGACGGTGTCGTTGGTTGACGTGTCGCCATCCACCGAGATGCGGTTAAAGCTGACTTCGATGGCGGAGTTAAGGTAGCCCTGGAGCACGGCAGGCTCAATCGCTGCGTCAGTGAGCACGTAAACCAGCATGGTGGCGTGAGGCACAAGCTGGGGATGGATCATGCCTGAGCCTTTGCCGAGGGCGGCGATGCGCACCTCGCTCGAAGATGCATCCCCAGTGCCGGCTGGCGCGACTGCGACGCGCGCAAAGGCGGTCTTCTCCACCGTGTCGGTAGTCAGGATGGCTTCAGCAACTTCCTGGAATCGATCGGCCTCGGGGCCGAGCGATGCAGCAAGCGCGGGCATGGCGGAGACAAGTTTCTCCACCGGAAGCGGGACGCCAATGACTCCGGTCGAAGAGGGAAAGACGTGGTGAGGATCGCAGCCGAATATTTCGGCAGCGGCCGCGCAGGTGGCGCGCGCGGCATCGAGCCCAGCCTGACCCGCGGCGCAGTTGGCGTTGCCCGCATTGATAGCCACAACGCGAACTTTGTTGCCCGACGCGATGAGGTTTTCCTTGTCGACGATGATCGGGGCCGCGACGACCCGGTTCGAGGTGAACGCGGCTGCTGCGCTGGCCGGCAGGTCAGCGGCGATCACCGCAAAATCGGGACGGCCGCTGGCCTTGAGGCCGGCTTTGGCAGCGCCGAATCTGAATCCCCGGGGAACGAGAAAGGGCGAAAGATCGCTCATGGCAATGACTTTTTCAAATGTAGCAGGCTGGCGGCGAGGGGGAGGCGATTATGCGTTGCGAGAAACAGACGAACCAGATTCCAGCGATGCGATAATCTGGGACCTGTGAAGCCTGTGGCGGACGGTCCAGAGACCCAATCGAATGAAAGATGTGAAGAGGGCGCGAAAGCGGCGAAACACGCCGCCGCGTCGGAGTTCCTTGAGCTGCGCCAGGTGAATGTGGCGCGCGGCGAGCGGATCGTGCTGCACAACGTGAACCTGAGCATCCGCACCGGGGAGCATGTCGCGATTCTGGGACCGAACGGCTGCGGAAAGTCGACGCTGATTCTAACCATCACCTGCCAGATTTATCCGGTGGTCGAGCCGGGCATGAGGGTGCGCATCTTTGGGCGCGAGCGCTGGGACCTGACCGAGCTGCGCAAGCACTTTGGGGTGGTGGGCGCCGATTTGCCCGGCGAACGTACCGCCGTAACGCGCGGGATCGATGCGGTGGTGGCGGGATTCTTCTCCGCATCCACGCTGTGGCCCAATCTGCATGTAACGGATGAGATGCGCGAGCGCGCAGGCGAGGCGCTGGAGCGCATGGAAGCGACGCACCTGGCGGAGCAGCTGGTGGGTACCATGTCGGCCGGCGAAAAGCGGCGCATCCTGGTTGCGCGGGCGCTGGTGCACCGGCCCAGGCAATTGCTGCTCGACGAGCCGTCAAATGCGCTCGACCTTGCCGCCCAGCGCGAACTGCGCGAGACGCTGCGAAGGCTGGCTGCAGAAGGCACGGGACTGGCGCTGGTGACGCATCACCTCGGCGACATTCTGCCGGAGATCGAACGCATCATCCTGATGCGCGGTGGAGAGATTGTGGGCGATGGTCCGCGCGAGGAACTGCTGACCGAAGAGAGACTGAGCGAGCTGTTCCATACACCGGTGCGCATCGGCCGCGACGAGAAATGGCTGCACAGTTGGTGATAAAAACAGGGAACAGGGATCAGGGGTCAGGGAACAACGACCAAGGGAATAGGGACTGGGGGCGCGATGAGTCTGGCGACGAGTGAGACTGGGCGGTGGAAGACTCTGCTTGCGTTCGGAGTCATCTATTTTGTCTGGGGTTCCACGTTTCTGGCGATCAGGATCGGCGTCGAAGAGGTTCCACCGTTTTTGCTGGCGTCGATGCGCTTTGTGGCCGCGGGGCTGGCTTTGTACCTGTGGATGCTGTTCAAGGGCGAGCGCAATCCGTCTGCGAAGGAGTGGGGATCGGCGGTGTTGCTTGCCACGCTGATCTTTGTGGGCGATTACGGATTGTTGTTCTGGGCCGAGCAGCGCGTGCCATCAGGCATCACAGCCGTGATGATGGCCACGATTCCTGCCTTTATGGCGCTGGCTGAAATCATATTTCTGCGCACGCAACGGCTGACGTTGCGACTGGGGATCGCGCTGGCGATCGGGTTTTGCGGTGTGGCTGTGCTCATGTTGCGGTCGTTGAACCTGGGCGGCGAGCCGATCGATCGCGCGGGTGCGCTGGCGCTGATTGTGGCTGCCGTCAACTGGTCGATCGCTTCGGCGCTGGCGCGCAAGCTGCCGCTGCCGCAGGCCAAGACCATGAGTTCGGGCGCGCAGATGCTGGCCGGCGGCGTGTTGCTGGCGATTGTCGCAGCGATGCGCGGCGAGTTTGCGGGCTTTCATCCCGCGGCGGTTTCGGGCCGCGCGTGGCTGGCGCTGCTTTACCTGATTGTCGCCGGCTCGATTGTGGGGTTTACCGCGTATGTGTGGCTGCTGCATCACTATTCGCCGACCAAGGTGGGCACGTACGCATATGTGAATCCCGTGGTGGCCGTACTGCTGGGTTATTTTGCAGGCGGCGAGCCGCTGGGTGAGCGCACGATTGTGGGCAGCGCGTGCGTGCTGGCGAGCGTGGTGATGATTACGACGGCAAAATCGAAGAAGACTGCGAAGGCGGAGAGCTAGCACGATGACGCTCTTGACGGCCGGGCCGGGGTCGGGTACTTTGGGCTTACACGGGAAAGGAGGATGATCCAGCCTATGAAGATTGATTTACCAAGTAGTACGGTACGTGAGGTGACTGAGGCCTAGGGCATCGCGCCCAAGCCCCAGAGCAAGTCCCAGCGGCAATCTTCCGCCGGGTCACTGGCAGTCGCGGCAGCGCGATGGCCTTAGTCCAATCCCAACAGATCACTGCTAAGAAAACCCCTTGATTGTAAAGGGGTTTTCTTATGCCACTTAGATTTTGTGCTAATTCTGTGCTACCGTGGATGGGCAAATCCAAGAGAGGCACAGCAAGCATGAGTGCACCCGTCATCACGATATTCGTCCGTCACGGCAACGACACCAAAGGCAAGCCTTGCAAGTACGCTGGGGATGAATTCTCCCGGCGTTGCAATTGTCGTAAGCACTTCCGGTGGACTCAAAACGGTGTCCAGTATCGGCGCAAGGCGGGTACTCGTTCATGGGAGGAAGCGGAAGAGATTAAGCGGAAGCTACAAGACCAACTGGCCGGACGCGCACCGGAGCAGGGATCGGACGACAGCACACGGACCATTCAGGAAGGCGTTGCCGTATTCATCCAGGACAAGCAGGTCCAAGATGTTTCCTCAGGCGTGCTGTCCCGGTACAAAAGCGAGCTAGGCCGATTCCAAGCGTACTGCGAGCGAGAGAACGTCTTCACGGTCCCACGCATCACACGAGAGTTGCTCACCGGCTATGCATCAACGTGGGAAGCGCAGTATCCGTCGAGCAACACACGGGTAAGCGTTCGAGAACGCCTCCGCAGCTTTCTAAGGTACTGCTATGAGTGTCGGTGGTTGGACCGTATCCCAGCCGTGCCCAAAGTCGTAGCAGATGAGCTGCCCACGCTCCCACTCACGGAGGAAGAATACGAGCGCGTGTTAGCCACGATTGATTCAGTCAAGCCCAGGCGATTTGACGCGAAGGGTGTGACCCGACTGCTGAGCCCTGAAACCAGGAAGAGACTCCGGGCATTGATTCAGCTCATGCGATGGAGCGGACTCGCCATCCAGGACGCGGTAAAAATTCCAAGAGCAAGCATCATCCACGATAAAGCTAAGAAGATTTACCGCGTGGTTACGTCCCGGCAAAAGACCGGGACTGATGTATCTGTACCTATCCCAATCGAAGTGGCTGAAGAGATCCTTTCCGTTACATCACCCAATCCCGAGTACACCCGCCCATGTTTCTAACGTCTTGGCGGTCAGCCATTTCATACTGGATTACTTTACACCTCTGCACACAGTGGACATTTCATGGGCGGGTGGTCGACTACCGCTCGCGAATGAGGCTCCTTGCATCAAATCGATTAATACCGATAAACGCCTTAGGCACCAGGTTTCTGGCCGCCCAGTTCGTTGCACATGCCGGCACCTTCGCGAGCCGGTATGCTGATCCGGCATCAGCCAGCCCCGGCCGCCGCGATTGTAAGTTTCGCTGTTTATTGGCTCGGCCGGTGGGCAAGAAGTGTGCCAAGAACGTCGAGGCAACCCACGACGCCCACTTGCTTCGCGACGGTTTCGACTTGCGGACGGTTCAGTCCTGGGCAGGGCACAGGGATATTGAGAGCACGATGCGTTACTTGAGGCCGGCGAGTGCGAAAGACATCCAGGACAAGCTGAGGAGGAAGATCGAGTGGTGAGAGGGGCCGGAGGAATCCGGCCCTCTCAGGTTAAGCCGCCATCGGCACGGTATGCTCGCGCATCCAGTCCGCGATGGCGATGGGATCGAAGCGGAATGAAGACCCGAATCGAAGCTGAGGGATCCTTCTGTCGGCGACCATATCGTAGATCGGCGTTTTTCCGAACCCCGTGAGCTCAATCAGGTCGTGCACGGTAAGCAGGCCAGAACGTTGCTCCACAACGGCCGCCAAGTCGCGCGGCGGGTCAGGCATCCTGAGGACTGCCATTTCCGGGCGCAACTCCACGGGTAAGTGAAGTAATGCATGGAGCAACCTCTTGCATGAGCTTGCCGTTGTCGGGCGGCAGAGAGCTCCGGCGGACCGGCTTGACGGCCGCCTGCTGAAGACAGCAACTCCAGGCCCAGAGCCGTCTTACGTCCGGGTATCCCGCCGCGGCATAAGACTTTCGTGACACATCAACTCGGCTGATGCCGTTGGCGGAGATGGGGACCGGAAAGGATGATCGGGCGGGATAAGCAGAGAACTCCCAGGAGCGACGCCGCCGTCTTTAGTCCTCTATGAAATCGCGCACTTTCGAACCTGCTGTCCTGCGCAGTGGCGCAGTTTCGGTGCTGGCAGCAGGAGGGAAGAAACTCCCCTCATGACGGCGCGGCGGCAAAAGGGGCTGAGCCAGGCGGCTGCAGCTGGAACATACTGATTAGGAATGGGATGGCAGCCTTGAGAGGCGGAAATGCGGGAGTGGATCGAGAAGATGGCATATGGAGAAAAAGGAAGCAGGGACCTAGTCTGTTCATTTCCATTGAACGGGGCAACGAAGGTGGCCCAGGCCCGTTTAACGACCACCCTGTCTGGACTCTCTGGCGGCCGTTCTGACGGCCCTCAAAATATCCGCCGACGTGTCCCAATGTCGCCCGTACCGTCGACCAGCACGCCACCCAGAGATGTCCAACGAAAGTCAGCCATGATTAACTCGCAGCATCAGAGTTCGACAGCAGGTAGCTGCAGGCACCTGACACTGCAGCACTGTTTTGGAAGAGCTCCGGGGTTGACTGAACCAGGACGGGAATGGGTGTCGGTGTCGTCGAGGGAACGCAGCTCAGGAGCATGGGGTTGAGCCGCCAGTACCCACCACCGATCGATATCTGGTCTGGCATTGCCGACAGGCTGGTCTTACCGGAGAGAAGGATCCCGAATTGGGGATCCACGTGGATTGCACTGTCAGGACCGCCAACGATGTTGATCTCGTCTTCGGTGACTACGACACAAGGCTGGTTCTGATACACGTCGCCGGCATAAAGCACCTTGGGCTGCTGGCTTTGGGTAAATGCTCAAGTAAGTACATACTCTTAATGAAGTCAAATCCAGGCAAACCCGCTTGACGGGCTGCCTTATCAGGAGTAATGAGTATATGAGCACCATGTTTTCGTCGCCCCTTCCCGCTTCCCGCAACGCCGCTAGCCGCCAGGTCTGTGGCAAGGCCTTCGGAGAGCTTATCCGCAAGATGCGCATGAACGACGACCGGACCCTCGAGGAGATCGCTCCCCTGGCCGCCTTGACGGTGCCGGAGTGGGAGGACATCGAGGCTGGCCAGGTCCCCGATACTTGGGAGCAGGTCTGCCTGATGGCAACAGCGCTCCATCTGGGCCGCTCCTGGATGGCGTTACTTGGGCAGTTCTACGCGGGGGCCATGGGAAAGTAACCGTACCGGGCCAGAGTCCTCCGGGGCGCTGGCCCTAAGTACTCATAACCGGATAAGCTCATCTCCTGAGGAAGGAGGTGAGTCAGATCAGCAAGCCAACCGAACAGAAAGTGAAGCGTATGAACCTGAACGTATCCATCGAGCTCCAAAACAGCTTCAAGTCGGTCACCGCCGCCCAGGGAAAAAACATGACCGACGTGCTGCTGGAGTTCATCCAGAACTACATCACGAAGCACTCACCCAAACCGAAGGGACGGCGCAAATGAAGCGCGCCTCCTTATATATGCGGGTCTCGAGCCTGGACCAGCACCCCGAGACCCAACTTCTCGATTTGCAGCAGATGGCCGCCCAGCGCGGCTATGAAGTCGTGAAGCAGTACACCGACCGGATCTCCGGCGCCAAAGCGCGCCGGCCCGGCCTCGACGAGCTGATGGCCGATGCCCGCCGCGGAAAGTTCGATGTGATCCTGGTCTGGGCTTGCGATCGCATCGCCCGGTCCACACGGCATTTCCTCGAGATCCTGGACGAGTTGAACCGGCTGGGGGTGAAGTTCGCCAGCTTCCGTGAACCGATCGACACCGACGGCCCGCTGGGCCGCGCCATCGTGGTCATCATCGGGGCCATCGCGGAACTCGAACGCAACTTGATCATCGAACGAGTCAGGTCCGGCATGAGAAGGGCGCGCCTCGAAGGCCGCCAGATCGGCCGCCGGCCGCTCGATCTTGACCGGGAGGCAATCCTCGTAGATCGCCGGCGTGGCCGCAGCCTGGGACAGATCGCGAGAGACCACGGCATCTCAAGAGCTACCGTGCACCGTGTCGTCCACGAACCCACGCCAACCTCAACGGAGAAAGTTGCATGACGGAATACTCTATCGTTCTGCTGGTCTGCCTTGCGGTCATCGTGATCCTAGCGATGTTGCTTTATGCCGCTGGCCGTGGCTACCTTGCCGCCCTGACAAGGTTTGGCGAACTCAGGGAGATGCTCAGCCAGATCATGGCCAACACCCGGAACACCGACCACTCCCTCCGCCAGCAGCGCCGCGTTCTCTACGATGCCCACAAGCGAATCAGCGCTGTTTCAAAAGGCCTCGAAAAACGCCCCTCCTAAACCACACATAACAAACGGCCGGAAATCACAAATCCGGCCGTTCCAAAACCTATACCTTTAAAAACACTCCCTCCCCTCTCCGATCCCAACCCTCAATGAGTGCGTTGCCCTGAAGTCAACAGTTCACGTCGCTAGGACTACGGTGCAGCCTGCGGACGAGGACAATGTCCCGAGGCCTCAATGACGACAGTGTTTCTCACAAGACACTTCGCATGTCCGGTCAGCCTGATTTCGCCCGGTTGTGTTCAAGACCGGACGATCACGTGGACGAGCCCGTTGAAGACGCTTTGTTTCCGATGCGCGTCGATCGCCCTGCTGAGAATGGTCAGGCTCACGCCATAGCTGATGCCGCCGGGCCGTCGCAGTTGTGGACGACCACGGCAATGGAATTTTCGCCCGTATGAACTAGTTTCCAGATATTAAACACCAGCGCGGCACGCCAATCGCGCGACCCGCCCGCTGGCCTGCCGGCAACCCTGGCACCCCAAAAAGCAAAAACTGTCCAAACTACCAGATCCACCTCAGACCGAATGCGATTCACATGTGAATCGCATTGATTATCAAAGATTTCCGCCGTGAAGCCCTTTTCAGACGCAGGCGCATTCCAAGAAGCTCTTCGATAGTTCGCAGAGGCATGCCCATCGCGCAGCGTGGCACCGCCTCGATTACAGAAGAGCGCTAAGTGCAGAAAATGAACGACTTCACGCAAAGATTCGGCAGCACCCCATCCTCAGGCCGGAGGACATTCGCTCGTAACTCGAAGGCAGACGGCGCGAAGCTGAGTTAAGGCCGTGCAGGCGGATATGGCTTTTCAACGTTCGACTGTCCAAGGAACGCAGATGACACCTATACAGGATGATAAGAGGATGAGGTTGCGGCTGCTCTATTCCAAGTTTTACATCTTACCCGTCGTCTGGTTCTTGGCGTCCGCTGCGATGCCTTTGCATGCGAATACTCTGCGACCGCCGTCTGTCCCGCTGATTGTCTCGGATCCCTACTTCAGCATCTGGTCGCCGGGCAGTCGCTTGGCAGAGACGGACACCACACACTGGACGGGTATGAGCCAGAGCCTCGCCAGTTTGATACGAATCGACGGTCGCACCTTCCGGCTCATGGGTACGCGACCAACTGATGTTCCGGCTCTGCCTCAAATCGACCTCGAAGTAACAGCGACACGAAGTATTTACAGTTTTGTAGGAGAAGGAATACGGCTGACTCTGACATTCATGACTCCTATGCTTCCTTCCGATCTCGACGTGTTCTCAAGGCCAGTGACATATCTGACCTGGGTAGTCAGTTCAATAGATTCAAAGAAGCATTCAGTTTCCCTGTACTATGACAACACCGCAGAACTCGTGGTCGATGAGCCTGATGAAATCGTCGTTTGGTCGCGGGAGAAAGTCGATAATTTATCCGTAGAAAAGTTCGGCACACAAGCACAACCGATACTTGCCAAGTCTGGTGACGACCTTCGCATCAACTGGGGCTACCTATATGTTGCGGCGATCGATGGGGAAGGTGTCTCCGAGTCAGTGACCGAGGCGAGCCGCGCGCAGCAGGAATTTGCCCAGACCGGCGCGGTAACAGACTCGTACGATACTCGCATGCCAAGGCCGGTAGTCGACCATACGCCGGCGGTGGCGATCACGTTTAATATGCCTGCCGTCGGTGCGGTCCCAATTGAGCGTCATATATTGTTGGCTTACGACGAAATCTATTCGATTGAGTTGCTGCACCGCCAGCTGAGGCCATATTGGAGGAGAAACGGTGACCAGCCAGCAGACCTTCTGCGTAAAGCGGCGGCAGAATACTCCTCTTTAGAGAAGCGGTGCAAAAGTTTCGATGAATTGGTGAAACACGATCTCACGAAAATGGGTGGCGAGAAGTATGCGAGCCTTGGAGCTCTGGCATATAGAGCGGCTCTTGCTGCCAACGGGCTGGCTGCGGATGTTGACGGGCGCCCCCTTTTTCTTCACCAAGGAGAATTTTAGTGATGGCAGTATTGCAACGCCCGATGTGATCTATCCAGAATCGCCAATCCTGCTGCTCTTTAGCCCAGAACTAATGAGAGCGTCGCTCGAGCCAGTATTCCAGTATGCGTCTTCAGGTCACTGGCATTTCCCATTCGCACCGGCACAGCTAGGAACATACCCGCTCGCAAACGGACAAACATATGGGGGTGGGGAGACATCCGAGAAAGATCAGCAGCCGGTGGAAGAGTCCGCGAATATGCTGATCATGACCGCAGCTCTGGCGAAGGTCGGCGATGCGTCGAGTATCACTAACAAGTATTGGACTGTGCTGTCAGGTTGGGCCGAATATGTTCGGAAGAACGGGCTGGATCCAGACAAGCAGCTCTGTACAGACGATTTCGCTGGTCCGATGGCTCACAACGCGAATCTCTCGCTCAAGGCTATCGAAGCTCTTGCCGCGTACTCGTATCTCAGCGGGCTCAGAGGTGACCAGAAGACCGCTTCAGAATATTTGGAGACGGCCAGGACCTATGCCTCAGAATGGATCAAGATGGCCGGTGATAATGATCACACGCGTCTCGCATTCGATCAGCCAGGCACGTGGAGTCAGAAGTACAACCTGGTCTGGGACAGCCTGCTCGGCTTCAATCTCTTCCCTCTGGACGTCGCAAGAAAAGAAGTCGCCTATTACAGGCAGAAGTCGACGCCCTTCGGCTTCCCGCTCGATGACCGGCATTCCTACACAAAGCTGGATTGGGAAACGTGGAGCGCGAGCCTTACAGACTCATCGTCTGACTTCGACGCGCTCATGAAGCCTGTGTATGACTTCGTTGACCGCACGCCAGATCTTATCCCCCTTACTGATTGGTATGACACCACCGACGGAAAAGCCATAACGTGGAAAGACGGTACCGGCTTGGGCAGGGAAATGGGTTTTCACGCTCGTCCTGTTTTGGGGGCCATATTCGTTCGGGTATTGAGCGATCCTCCGATGTGGAAGAAGTGGTCCAGCCTCGGCGCAACTTCTCTACGGAGTGAGCGCTGAGAAGACGTAATCGGGGATGAAACAATGCTGCGTTGCACAATGCAATTCAAATGCCTCGGGCAAAAGGTGATTCGGCGATTGATGTGGAACTTCGATCGGAAGCTGCGATTTGTTATCGTGATCGCAATCTTATCTTGCTTTTTGTCTCCCGCGGGAGATTGTTCTTCGACTTATCCGTGGGCGACCTATCGAGCAATCAAGAGGACACGTCCCATCAAGATTGACGGCGATCTGTCTGATTGGGCTGGGGTCCCCGGCTTTACGATGGCTGAACCGAAGTTCTTCTTTGTGGGCCAGGGAATGTCTGCGGCAAAGTGGGGAGGACCAAAGGATTTTTCTGCCACTTTCAGGGTTATGTGGGACGCGCAGTATCTATACGTGGCGGTTGAGGTCACAGACGACCACGTCACTGAGCCGCATGGCTCTCTTGTGAAAGGCAACGAAACCGGCTCATGGGATGATGACGGCGTGGAACTCATGCTGGATGAAGACGGTTGTTGCACTGCCGGATATTATATCGGCGACCTGGCCCATCATGAGATTCACTTCGTGTACAGCGCCACGCATCCTTTTGTGTTTGATAACTTCTGGATACGAAAACCCGGTGCGCCTGCTGCCATGTTTGTTCTTCCGGACGGCGGCCAAGAGCCACTATCGCTCCCCGGCGAGGAGATGGCGAAGCACGACGTCACCAGCGTGTTTTCAGAATGGCCGTATAACGGGGCTTTCGCATTCAGGAGAACCACCGTGGGTTATAACCTCGAGCTTCGTATGGCGCTGCCAAGGGCCAAGATGGCTACCATTGAGAACGGCGGCCATCCCATAGGATTCGATATCGCGATCAACGACAATGACCTTGGAACAGGGCCATTGAAACAGCAGCTCCATTGGTCAGGCATGAACGGGATGTTCTGGCGCGATACCAAATATTTCGGCACGCTAATTCTCGTGGAGAAGTAGTTGTCATGGACTTTTTTCAGAGAACTTAATCGAAAGCCATTTCTTGCGCTGTTAGGTCCTGGCACTTGCTGCTTTGTTATTTCGCGCTAGAAACATGGGCACAGCCTGCCGGACAGACTTTTTGGCGAATTGAAAGCGGAGTGGATGAAAGAGGGAAAGATGAACAGTAATAAGATCGAGATAGACCGTGCGGACTGGATCTCGAACCGAAGGGAATTCCTGGCGGGATTGGCAGCCCTGGGACTAGCCGGGACGGCACGGAGCGCGTTCGGAGCGGATTCCGAGATACCTGACTGGAGCAGTTTGCCGGATCGGCCGGAAGAGCAGCCTTTGGATTTCCAGTCACTGGCCAATGCGTTTAACGCATATGTGATGGACCCAGAACACGGGCTCAATCTACGTTCGAAGGACGGGCGCCAGGGGTTTCCTTCTGCGCTGGAAGGTAAGGAGGACGGAGGGCTGACAACCTTTGGGCCGATGGCTATAGGCAAGGAGCTGCGCGGAGAAGGGTTGGAGGGCTTGGCGGCGTCGCTTAAGGGCTACTTCAGTGAACAATATGGTCTGTTTCTTGACGATGGTGGTGCATCTGGGGGTGAGTACTGGTACCTAATGAATGTGACCGCGCTTGCTTTTGGGCTTGTTCAGTCGCGTTTCGGTCAGGATTCGGAGTGGCTGACGCGTGTAGTGAGCAGTGCGATGCGCCTGAAGGAGATGGCGCAAGAGATTCACTACGACTTTAACGCCCAGGGTTACGATTTTGCCAAGAGAGCACCATTCACAGACCACGATATTTATCGGCAGCCTGACACGGTAGGTGGATATAGCTATGTGATGCTTCTTGCGTGGAAGTTGACAGGAAAGGAATTCTGTCTCGCAGAGGCAAAGACAGGAATTGATCGCTACCTAAGTTTTGCTTCTAACCCATGGTATGAGGTTCCTAGCGGAGCGATGGCAACGATGGCTGCCGCGCAACTTCAGGCATTGGGCTACTCGGCAAACACGAGAAAGGCGCTTGGTTTTGTTCTCGATTCAAAGGTAGGACTGATGGCAACCGGACGCTGGGGAGGACGCCCGGTAAATGGGCTGATGGCGGGGTTCCGGACGGAACCGGCCGGTCAGGCGTACAGCATGGAGTCGATGGTGACGCTGCCGTACTTGTTGCCAGCGGTTCGATTCGTTCCTGAACTGGCTGGAGCGGTAGCGCGATACGCGCTGAACCTGACGGCGAGCCTACGCTGCTTCTATCCGGAATACTTGCCCCGCGAGAATCAGAGCCGTCCGGATCTGCCGCCGATGTTTCCCTATGAGAGGTTGAGCCGCGAAGAAAAAGGACACAGCCCTTATGCCACAGGCGACTTCTTAGGGCACCGCTCGATTTATGGCGGCGCATATGTCATGTGGCTGGACAAGATGGTTCAGGCGCAGGGTGATCCGTGGTTGCTGCGCTGGGATTTGACAAGGACAAACTTTCTCGACAGACACCTGCCCCCGGCATTCCTCTATTACAACCCTTGGACCAAAGAAAGGCACGTCACCATCCAGATTGCCGACCCGCACGCCCGTGTGTACGACTTGGCGCACAATCATGCGCTCAGCCCAAAAGGAGGAAAGGTGGATCTATGGCTGGGTCCGAATGATTCGCGCGTATTCGAGATTCGGACTTAAGTGGATCTGCCGCTCCTAGTTGAGCTTTATGTAAGGGAACAATCTGAATTGGATGTTGAGCGCAAAATGAGAATGAATGCTGCAAAAGAAATCGGAGTGTTGATCATTGCATTCTCTTGTCTTGGACAATCGCGAGCGCAGGCGGTGAGTGCGTCCGAGGGATTTCAGCAGATCCGAGCGCGGGAGGTTTCACAAGAACTGTCCAAGCTTTCACAGGAGCTAATCGGAGTGGAAGCCTCGCTCGGGGATTGGTCGGATCTGAATCGGTATCGCAAGGAAAACGCGAACCTTCCACCGCCAATGGAATCGGAGCCCAGGGTGGTCTTTTACGGAGATTCCATCACAGACGCCTGGGGCCGTCTTCCTGACACTGGCGAATTCTTCCCAGGAAAACCCTATGTAAATAGGGGCATATCGGGAGAGACTACGCCACAAATGCTGGTCCGTTTTTCCCAAGATGTGGTTCATTTGAAGCCGGCAGTGGTTTTGGTTCTCGCGGGAATCAACGATATAGCCGGCAACACTGGCCCGTCAACGCCGGAGATGATCGAGGACAATTTTGCTGCTATGGCAGCTATCGCGAAACAAAACGGCATCAAGATGGTGATCGCCTCTATCCTTCCATCGAATCGGTTGGGCTGGGCTCCTGCGATCCAGCCTGCCGAGGAAGTTCGACAGATTAACCTATGGCTGCGAAATTTCTGCACAACAAACGGTCTGGTCTACCTGAACTATTACGACGCTTTGGTCGATTCACATGGCGGCATGCGACCGGAGCTTTCTGCCGACGGCGTTCATCCGACCGGGCTGGGGTATGCCGTAATGGCCCCCCTGGCGGAGCGAGCGATCGCTCAGGCATTGGGAGAGAAGACCGTGTTGGAAATGCCGAGCCCATTTAGCAATCACATGGTTCTCCAAAGCGGGATGCAGATTCCTGTCTGGGGCAAAGCAACGCCTGGTGTTCTAGTGTCAGTTGAGTTTTCCGGGGAGCAGGCCGAGGCAACAGCCGACAGCCTCGGAAATTGGAGGGTTCAACTCAATCCGCTGCCCGCCTCGGCATCCCCCGAAGATCTCAAGATCATAGCCGGAGATGCCAAATTGATCCTCCATGATGTTCTTGTTGGGGAAGTATGGCTTTGTTCTGGTCAATCCAACATGTATTTCCCGCTGGGAAAAGTTAGCGACTGGGGGGATGGGGCGGTGGGAGGGGAGGAGGAAATCAGTGCCCCCGAACAACCCAACATTCGTCTCTTCAGCACTAGTTCGGCAGAGTGGAGGGCAAGCGATTTGACAGGGTGGCAACGTGCCAACCCGATTAGCCGTCAAGACTTTTCTGCAGTTTGCTGGTTCTTTGGGAAGCGACTTTCGGCCACGCTCAAAGTGCCGATTGGACTCATAAGCATCAGCGTCGGGGGGTCCTCAATTCAGTTGTGGATGTCGCCTGAGGCATACGCTAAAGATCCGGTTATTCAGAAGTATTCTGAAATCAATAAGCAGCATGAAAAGGAGATTGGGGCCTATAACAAAGAGGTAGATGAATGGGTTGAAAAATATAATGCTGGAGACAAAGAGGCAAAGAGACCGAATCCTCTGCCACACGAACTTGAAGTAGCAAACTTCTTTGATGGAACTGAGCTTTTTGACAGGTGGATCGCTCCTGTCAGCGGCTACGCGCTACGAGGAGTGACTTGGTACCAAGGAGAAACGAACGCGGTAAACTCCGAAACTGCTCAGACGTACTTCCCCATGTTGGAGGAACTCATTCGGAGCTGGCGGGCATACTGGCGCCAGGAGAATATGCCATGGTATATTGTTCAACTTCCCGATTGGGGAGATGGAAAGAACTGGCCCTTGATCCGTCAGGCCGAGTTGGAAGGTAGTCAGAGAATTCCTGATGTTGGTTTAGCAGTCACCGTGGGACTAGGAGACGTCACTAATCTCCACCCGGTGCGGAAACGTGAAGTTGGAGAGAGACTGGCGGCGCAGGCTCTCGCTAAGACTTACCATGAATCGGTGACTTGCAGTGGTCCTTCAGTAAGTTCTATCACTGCCGCAGATGACAAGCTCCGCCTCAAGTTTGAAACCGGCGACTCCCCCCTAGTGATTCTCGATAACAAGTGGAATGATGTGCAAGTTGCCGGCGTCGATGGTGTTTTTCACGACGCAACTGCCCAAATCAGGGGAAACGAGGCTCTCATCGCTTCTCCAGATGTGGCTAAACCTGTAGCTATTCGCTATGGTTGGAAGGCCCAATTCGTGCCTAGCCTTTTTAACACAGCGGGATTTCCCGCTTCACCCTTCAGTCTCGTAGTTACTGCCGGAGGGAACTGGCGACTGGAGGAGCCTGATTCAGCCAAGAGTCAAGAATAGGAACATTGTTTGAGATAGACAGCATGAACGCGATGGGGAAAAGCCGATCAAAATCAGAGGCACAGAATGGCGCGATTTCCCTAGGCCATCCGCAGATTTTGCGATCGGAAGTTCGAGATTGTCGTCACGTTCGCGAGCAAGGTGTGACGATCAACGGCTCTCGTCATATCGGATTTGGGATTTCTCACCCGATCCTCGTTGAGGGTCCATGCGTGTCTTTTCGACGAGCGACAAGCCTTTGTCCTCTCGCGTGTACAACGAACGTTCAATCAAAGACACATCCTCGAGGGAGAGTTATTTTGAAGATAAGTGCGGGTTCTATCGAATCGGTATCAGGACGAATTGTTTCGCGGCGTTCATTCGTTGCGGCAGTGGCTGCGGCGGTTGCATCCGCGCCACTTTCCCGAGCTTCCCAGCAAGGGCCAGTTTCGGATATGCACCGCAACGATCCTCAAGACGCCAAAGGCATGTTCGCGTGGCAGTTTCCGAGCGCTGACAATGAAGCAACCTGGCGGCATCAGTCCTTCAGCATCGATAGGTGGTGGGGGGACTTTCCACACAGTCTTGCAGACCAGATGGATATGTTTGGGGACAACCCCTGGTCGATCGGACCTTTTACAAAATGCACGGCCAATCCGGTTTTGGCGCCGACACCAGGCGCATGGGACGAAGGTCATTTCTCTGGAGGCGTGCATAACGGTTCAATCATCGTAAAAGATGGCATCTTTTACTATCTGTACCGCGGAGAAAGACCGATCGACATCAAACAGAATAGCCAGATCGACTATATCTGCGATATAGGAGTCGCGACTAGCAAGGACGGCGTTCATTTTACAAAGGACGATCACCACAGCCCCTTTTTCAGGAAAGGCGACGACAGGTGCTTCAGCTACGAAGACGTAAACGTCGTGCGGAGCGGAGATATGTACTACTTATTCTGTAATCAGTGGCTTTGGGAAAGACAGGGCGACACCACTGTTAACGGAATCATTGTGGCAACTTCAACCGACCTCTTGAATTGGACCAAACACGGTATCATTTTCCCCACGTCGAACCGCATTCATCGAAATGGAGTAGTAATTCAGAACCCGGAAAATGAAGCCGTCAGGGTCGATGGCAAATATATCATGTACATTGACGACGGGCTGATTGCATATTCAAACGACTTGCTTCATTGGGAATCGGAAGAAAACTCAAATCCGATACCAGGCGGTGAATGCTGCTTTGCACTTGGTGAGTATGATCTCTCAGCTCCTGACAATATTGTTCTTTTTACGGGAGGGGCGCATACCGGACACTTCTATGGAGTGGGAGAAATCTTGATATCAAAAGGCGACGTTACCAAGCCCGTTCGCTACCTCCCTCGCTCTCCCCTCTTTGCTGAAACGAAGTATCCGTTTGAAAATGGGTTTGCTGCAGAGGCCCCGCACAAGCCGGTTTCCAGCTTCGCAGACTGCATCTTCTTCAATGGCCTCACTCGTCATGACGGCAAGTGGTGGGTGTACTACGGAGGAAGCGAATATTACACCTGTCTTGCGACTGCCTCAGCCTCCAGATGAAACATGAATCCACTGATCGCTCGGTCGTGGTCTTCAGCTAGGCCTGGACACTACTAAGGATGCAGGATGCGTGTCGCGGCTATGGATAGGGTGTTAGGCGAACAAGTAGCAGCTTGGGTTCGGATGAGGGCTTCAAAGTAGACAGGCTGACCTGGGGCGTAGGTGATCCCGAGAGATTGTTGAGGTTTCTGACGGTTGCCGGCATCCTATAGAAAAAGACCGGCAGCCGCTGTGCCCTCTTGCTGCAATCCTTGCAGGTGAGAACTCTCCGTCCGATTTCGAAGTCAATTCCTGGTGTCGACTGCGATTCACATGTGATTCGCATTGATTATCAATGATTTCTGCCGTAAAGCCCTTTTCAGACGATGGAGCGTTCAACAACACTCAGTCGATCTGAAAAAGGAGATCTCGGTCCAGGAGGAATAATGTCTCGCCACAAAACATTTGTAATAGTGCTCGCCGCTGTGTACGTCCTATTGATGGCCCCCATTGATGTGCTGAGAGCACAGGGGCCCTACAATGCGATCAATGTTTTGGATTACGGAGCAGATCCAACCGGCAATTCGGACAGCACTGCTGCCTTTCGTAGGTGGTGGTCTGCCTGCCTCGTTGAACAAACCACATATTCACTCTGCACCATTCCGTCTGGTACCTATTTGTTAAATGAGAATCTTGTACTGGACTTCAAGAACAACCCGGGTGGAGGAGTCGTGGTCCAAGGCGCAGGAGCCAATCAGTCACTCCTAACGTTTGCCAACGGAAAGCATCTGTCTATCATCGACTCGGCCGGTGGTGGTGCGTTTTACGGAACATTTAGTGATTTTGGAGTGCTTGCTAACAATTCTTCAGGTGCAGCACTGGAGTTGGGACAGAGAAATTTCAACGATGCCCTGAACAGCTTCGCGTTCCGGGACATCTGGGTCAAGAATGTTGCCAGTGTGAGCGGATCAGCGGGGTTACAGCTAAATCAGGTTTACTCCAGTGCATTTTCTGATGTGACGACGAGTGACGGATGCCCGGATAGCGCCGGAAATTGTCCGGATGGGGGTGACTCGCTTTTACTCCTTCAATCTTCGTTCAATACGTTCCAGGGCTCATTTTCCGAAGCTAGAAATGGCGTTAGGCTTGCTGTTGGTTATAACTTTGGGAACGTATTTACATCGGTTGACCTTGAGGTAAATTATGACGATCTTGTAATCCAAAATGATACGAGTACTTATAATACGTTTGTCGGCGGTCAGTGGGTCTATGTCGATAATGCTATTCACGCTTCTGCTGGCTATGGAAATGTCGTCGAGTACTCAAATTTCTCGGGTTCAATCCAATCAGCGGGACCGGCCATAGGGCTGGCTAGTGGTCTGACTGTGAAAGGCGCATATAGTTTCGTCTCTACGCCCCCATTTCCCTCTAACGGAAAAGTGATTGCTAACACTACCGGCCGGGATGTATTTGTAAATTTATACAACATGGTAAATTCGACTGTTTGTTACGGACCGGGCGCTACGACGTGTATAACGCCGGGTTCTTCCACCACTGTTCTTGTTCGGAATGGAGAGTCTATCAAAGTCAATTCGATGCTCCCCGGCAATTGGGTATGGAATGAGATGTATTGAAGTAGAACGCGGTCGTGGTCTAGGGCCATTGCAAATATAGGTTTTGCCTCATGCTGATTGTAAGCGTGCGGCTTTCCCCTCTGGCACCTGTGCGAGCCCGAGCCTGACCATGTTGTCATGGAACAGGCATCGGGTTCGGGATGTCGGACTCGCAGATATCGTTCGGTTACTGAGAAGCGTCAGATCGTGCAGTTGACCCTGGAGCCGGGCGCGAAGGTGGCCGAGGTAGCGCGGGCACACGGTTTGAACGCCAACCAGGTGTTCAAGTGGCGGCGTGCTTTTGAGCGCGGCGAACTGATCGAGACCTGCTCCGCGCTGCTGCCAGTGACGGTCTCGAGTGTTAGCGAGCCTGGGATCGAAGCTGCCGGGCAACCGCTACAGGCGGAGACGGCTTGTTCGGGCTCGATCCATATCGAGCTTCCCGGACGGGCGATGATCAGCGTCGAGAGTGGTGCTGATCCTGCTTTGATTCGAACGATCCTTGAGAGCCTGCGCAAGTGATCCAACTGCCCACTGGAACGAAGATCTGGATTGCTGCCGGCGTGACGGACATGCGGCGCGGCTTCGATGGTCTCAGCGCTCAGGTGCAGACTGTGCTTCAGCAGCAGCCCTTCTCTGGGCATGTGTTCCTATTTCGCGGGCGCAGAGGCGATATCGTAAAACTTCTGTGGTGGGATGGCGATGGTCTGTGTCTGTTTGCCAAGCGGCTGGAGCGCGGACGATTCATCGTAAGCGTGAACGATTGCGGCAGCTTCGGGGCAGGCCGCCCTTGCCCCCAGATGAGACATGAATCCTTTGATCGCTCGGCTGTGGTCTTCAGCTAGGCCCGGAAATTACTAAGGATGCAGGACGCGTGTCGCGACTATGGATGTAGCGTTTGGCGCACCGGCAACAGCTTGGGTTCGGATGAGGGCTTCGAAGTAGACAGGCTGACTTGGGGTGTCGGTGATGCCGAGGGACTGCTGGAGTTTTTGTCGGTTGCCGGCATCCGCCAGAAAGAGACCAGCAGCCTCAGTGCCTTCTTGTTGCAATCCTTGCAGGATGAGAACGCTGCCGCGTCCATTGGCCATGGGTAGAAGTGAAATGGTTGCGAAGTCCTCGCCCGAGCTGCCTGTGAAGGCTAGTCCATGATAGGTTTCCTGCTCGCCGGTCTTTGGATGAATGTTCTCGAAGTACTTTAGGCTTTCGCCAACGACACCTTCGCGCTCCTGAAAATTCAACTTGTCTTGAAAGTAGAAGACCCATGGGTTCGAGCTTGGACTGCCTACGAAGACAAAGTTACCCATCTCCAGGTCACGTGGACGCAACTCCCGGGCCGATCGTACAACGAGCCAATCCCGAGAGTTCCCGCTCAACTTTATGAGTGTCTGCACCACCACGAGATCGGCATAAGAGGTGAGCAAGGAGCCCGATAGATATTTCATGATTCGCGCCTCGCTAGCAGTGGGGTGAGCATCAGGAAAATCTTCCCCGCTTCGGTAGGATGGGCTCAGATACCTGTCCAGCGTCACGGGTTTTTCGTCGATCAATCGGGTCATGCCATAGTTAACGTCTGCAACAACCACCTGAACGGGGCGATTGGGTGGATTGAAGAGCGCCGCGAGCGGCCAGGGCGGCGGTGGTGGAGTTGCAGCCGCAGGCGAGCGAAACCACGCAAATAGGGCGGCAACGAGAAACACCGCCGCCAGCGCCCAGGGCAGTACGCTTATCCAGGACTTGGGGCCTTCTTGCGCTGGAACCAACACTGGGACCGTTGATGTCCTTGGTTCAGCGGTACGGAAAAGGGTTGTGTAAGCCCCTTTCGGAATCTCGACGACAGTGGTTTCGCCTCGACCTTCCCCATCAAAGTACTCATGCAGCTTGAGGCGCAATTGGCGCACGTGTACGCGAACCGAACTATCGTCTACAACACTGTAGTCATCGGCTTTCCCGAAGACGGCACTTCCAATGCGGTGCTCGCTCAGATCCTGGAGTTGGCCGCGAAGGGATTTCTCCGCCATGAAGGTCAAAAGATCCCTTAACCGCGCCGACTTCTGGAACGGCGGGCTGGCTATGATCCTCTCGATCAAGTGCCAGCGTGCATCTTCGCGAAGTCCAGGATCCTCTTCGTTCATCCGCGCGTAGTCCCATCGCGTTTAGATTCAACGGATATCAAGTCCAATCCGATCTCAGGAGAGTATTAGGCTGCGCGCTGATTGTAGCGCATCGAATTCCTCAAAGAAAAGCGCGATTGCAACTTCAAGTTCAACGAGACTGCGTAAGAATCCAGACCTACAGAGGGGCTCATAAGAGTCAATAGCGCCTGAAAATGACATCTTCAGTGGCGATTTCCTCCTTAGCCGCGCACCCACTGGCCATTCCCGAAACCAATTCGCGGATAGGAATGCGAATCACATGTGAATCGCATTGATTATCAAAGATTTCCGCCGTGAAGCCCTTTTCAGACGCATGCGCCCTCCAGGAAGCTTTTGGACAGTTCTCAGAGGCATGCTAATCGTGCAGCGTAACACCAACGCGTTTGCAGAAGAACACAAAGTGCAGAAAATGAACGACCTCGCGCAAAGATTCGGGCAGAACCCCATCCTCAGGCCGGAGGACATTCGCCCCAGCGTCGAGGGGATGGAAGTGGTATGTCTGCTAAACCCTGGTGTATTCCGATTTGAAGGTAGAACCTGGCTGCTGGTCCGGGTGGCGGAACGCCCTGCGCAAGTTCCAGGCAAGACCTCATTTCCAATCCTGAGCCCCAACGGCCAAATGGAGTTCCTTGAATTCGATTCAGGCGATCCAAGACTCGACCTGAGCGACCCGCGCGTGATCAGTTTTGACGGGCGCGACTATCTCACGACTCTCTCTCATCTTCGCCTTTTGTTGAGCCGCGATGGGATTCACTTCGTCGAGCCGGAGGAAGGCCTGCCTCTGATAGGGGCCGGGGAACTGGAAACTTACGGGATTGAGGACTGCCGCGTCGCAAAGATCGACGGAACCTACTGCCTGACGTATACGCAGGTCTCCAGCAATGGCGTGGGTGTGGGTCTGAGGACCACTACTGATTGGAAAGATTTTGTTCATCGGGGCATGATCTTTGCTCCACACAACAAGGATTGCGCTCTCTTCGAGGAACAGATCAGCGGCAAATACTACGCGTTGCATCGCCCGAGCAGCCCGGAACTGGGGGGCAACTATATCTGGATCGCTGAATCGCCTGATCTCATTCACTGGGGTGGTCACCGATGCGTGGCCCATAGCCGTGAAGGCTGTTGGGATAGCGCACGAATTGGAGCAGGAGCCGCGCCGATCAGGACAACCGAAGGGTGGCTCGAGATTTATCACGGTGCAACCAAGGAGAACCGCTACTGTCTTGGCGCGCTACTCCTTGACCTAGACGAGCCCTGGCGCGTTCTCGCTCGCTCCGAGACGCCCATCATGGAACCCACCGCCCCATACGAGCAAGAAGGTTTCTTCGGCCACGTCATCTTCACCAACGGTCACCTTGTCGATGGAGATCGCATTACGCTCTACTACGGCGCCGCCGACAGCGTCATTTGTGGAGCCCATCTATCCATTTCAAACATTCTTGCAAGCTTGGCCGTAGCCCACGGAGCGTCAGCATGAACCGTCTCCGCAAGGAACTCCAAGTATTCTCTCGGTGCTCGCATTCAATGCAAGTATTGATGATTTCGAACATGATTTACGGCTTGGTTCTGCCTGTGATCGAGATTTTCGTGGCAGCTTACGTGATGCGGAATTCCCACGCTGTCTCAAAGGTGGTCACGTATCAGTTGTCGATATACACAGCAACGCCGCTCGCGTTCTATCTCAACGGGAAGCTTCTCGCCCACGTCGGAGCCAAGCATCTGTATGCCGCCGGAATGTTGTTGTCGGGAGTAGCGATCATGCTGATGATGCAATTGAGCATCCTGACTCCTATCGGTGTCGCGACCTCGGGTTTCACCATGGGATTGGCCACAGGGCTCTTCTGGGCCAACCGAGGATTCCTGGCACTTGCAACCACGAATGACGAAAACCGGAATTACTACTATGGAGTTGAGATGTTCGTTGCAACTCTGGCCTCGGTCGTCGTTCCGGCGCTCATCGGCTGGTTCATCAGCGGAACCTCGCTATATGGCTGGCTTGGCGGGGCTGCCAACCGCGCTTATCGAATCATTGCGATTGTGGTCTTCGGATTGACGATTCTAGCAGCCGGGATTCTCGAACGAGGTACCTTCCGAAATCCGAAGCGAGCCCGATTTGTTTTCTTCCACTTTCATCCTCTCTGGCGGAAGATGCTTCAATTGGCCCTTCTCAAGGGCCTGGCCCAGGGTTACATCGTCACCGCGCCTGCCATGCTGATCATGTTGCTCGTCGGTCAGGAGGGAACACTAGGCGCAACCCAGGCCATCGGCGGCGTCTTCTCTGCTTGTCTCATGTATATGGCCGGTCGGATAGCCGCACCCAAGCATCGCATCATTGTCTTTTCTGCCGGCCTTCTGCTGTTCCTTGTGGGCACGATCACCGACACCTTGCTCTTCAACGCTATCGGTGTGCTCGTCTTTATTGGGTGCCTTCTACTGGCCAAGCCGCTTCTGGATCTTGCCTACTATCCGATCCAGTTGCAGGTGGTTGATGCGGTCTCGAGCATCGAGGGGCGCAATGAGTACGCCTATATCTTCAATCATGAATTTGGACTTTTTCTCGGACGGTGCCTGGGTTGCGGACTATTCCTCGCCATCGCTTACGGGTGGTCAGGAAACGCAGCGCTGAAATATGCTCTGCCGATAATTGCACTTCTACAGTTGTTATCGGTCCGGGTAGCTGGCCAAATCTTTCGGGGTTTGGACAAGGCGGGAACCACCTCCTCCGCCTTAAGCTTTGCCGGGCGAACGTCGGAGGCTTAGGAACTATGCTGAAAAGGAGACCAACTATGATTCACACAAACCGAACGGCGCAAAGACCTTGGCTTCTGGCGGTCTGGCTGCTGCTGGCATTCTGCCTGGCCACCGGCAACCCAAGCTTAGCTCAATCAGGCAGGGGCACATTAACCGGCACGGTAAGAGACGCCAAAGGTGCAGCCATACCAGGGGCCTCCCTAAGACTGATAGAGGCGAATACGGGAAGCGTCTACGCAGGTACATCGAACGCGGACGGCCTGTACACCTTCCCTGAGCTTCCACCGGGGACTTACACGTTGACTGTGACCGATTCAGGGTTTGAGTCTTACACCGAAAACGGTATTACCGTTAATGTGGGCAGCTCTGCTACCGTCGATGCCACGTTGAAAGTAGGTTCGGCCACCGAATCGGTGACTGTAACGAGCGATGCCTCCCAATTGCAAACCGAATCTTCCGACATAGGTACAACGATCCCAGCTACGTTGATCGCAGATCTCCCACTCCAATTCAACGGACAGGTTCGGAACCCCCTCCAATTCGTGACGTTGACACCCGGCTTTTCAGGTGTCGATACCAACTCTCCGACCGACCAGGGCGGCTTCAAGCTGAATGGCGGCCAGCAGGCCGGCACGGACATTTTCGTCGACGGAGCCACGATTGAACTGGCGTCGGCCAATCTTCAAATGAATTATGGAGTCAGCGTCGAAGCTGTGCAGGAATTCAAGGTCATGACAAATACCTTCGACGCTCAGTACGGAAGAATGGGCGGAGGACTTGTAAATCTGGTAACAAAGTCGGGTAACAATACCCTGCACGGATCGGTCTACGACATCCTCAGAAACAAGGATCTGGATGCCAATAGCTGGATCAACGATCTGCAGGGTGCGCCGAAGCCGGTCGACACGCAGAACGATTTTGGCGCCATTATCTCAGGGCCTGTCTATTTTCCAAAGCTCTATAATGGCCACGACAAGACCTTCTTCATGTTCAACTATGAAGGCTTCCGGTTTGACCAGGGCGGGAGCGGGCTGAACTCGGCGCCTACGCAGGCCATGACGAACGGCGACTTCTCCGCGCTGCTGCAGCCGATTACTTTATATGGGGTCACTTACCCGTCGAGCATCCTCTACGATTACTCCACCTGCACGGGCGCAAATCAGGGGCAGGAATGCCAGCCATACGGCGGATTTGCCAATCCCACCAATATCATTCCTACGTCTGAAGAGGATCCGGTCTTCAAGGCCGCGATCCCCTATCTGCCTGTTGCGCCCTCGAGCGCGACCACGCCCTACGAGAATCTCTACCAGACGTCGCACGCCGTGACCAATGCCAATTTGTACGAAGTTCGCATCGACCAGAACATCGGGTCGAAACAAAAAATCAGCGGCAGCTACGACTACGATTGGCGCCCTACCGGTTACGTAATTAGCGGCGCTCCCCTCGATGCTAGCTCAACCAATCAGAGAACACACTATGTCCGATTCGGCTACGACTATATCTTCAGACCCAACCTCTTGAACCACTTCAATGCAGGCTTCAGCCGCCGCTATCGTCAGGAGTTCAGTGGCATCGGGAGCTACGGAGGAAATTGGCCAGAGAAAATCGGCTTGAAGGGTGTCTTGAACACAACCTTCCCGCAAATCAACTATAACTATCCGAACGGTGCAGCTATGCCGAGCAACGGAGCCGATCAGTTTTACGACAATACGTACGAATATGACGACGTTGTTTCGTGGCAGCATGGCCGTAATAGCTTTAAATTCGGTACGGACGTGCGCCTACAGGAGTTCAACATTGACATCCTGACCAATACGTCTGGAAACTTCAACTTCAGTTCAGGCCCAACCAGCACTTCCGACCAGACGCAGCCGAACTACAGTCAGTCCGGATTCGGATATGCAAGTTTCTTCCGCGGCGCAGGTTCTGGCGGTTACATTGCATTGCCAGAAGAACTTGGATGGCGAGTGAAATACTATGCTGGCTTCGTGCAGGATGACTGGAAAGTCTCTCACAAGCTGACCGCCAATCTCGGTTTCAGGTACGAGATACCCACGCCCGTGACTGAGGCCCACGGCCAACAGTCATTCATGAATCCTACGCTGCCCAATCCCGGGGCGGTCGGGCCTTCCGGCGAACTTCTTGGAGCCTACGAATTCTTGGGCAAAGGCCCGGGTAGGACCGGCTCAAACAGTTCTCAGAACTACTTTAAAGATTCGTACGGTCCGCGCATAGGGCTTGCCTATCAAGTAAGACCCGGCACGGTAGTCCGCGCAGGGTATGGTATCTACTACCAAAACATGAAGATCGGCGGTTTTGGAGAAAATGACTCGCAGGGTTTCTTTGGGAGTTACAACTATCCCAATTCTGCAAGCCCGCAGACTCCTAATTTTGTTCTCTCGCAAATTACGGCTTATCCCGGACCTACGCCGCCGTTCATCGATCCCACGGTGATGAACAACCAAGGGCCGACGGTGATACTCTCCAAGACCGCGCGCCCGGGAACCACCCAGAGCTGGACTCTCGATGTCGAGCAGCAGCTTCCTGGAAAATTCATGCTAGATATAGCCTACGTCGGGGATCATGGTGATCACCTGCAAGCCTTCATGCACGACCCCAATCAGGGACTTCCTGCCAATATGGCGCTTGGTGCTTGTCTCTATCAAGACATCAACGACCAAGGCCCCGGTACGCCATGCGCGGGCTTGGGTACTGTGGCGTCGCCGTATGCGGGATTCAGCGGCACGGTTTCTCAGGCTCTGAGGCCGTTTCCGCAGTACTCGAATGCACAAGTGGATTCAGTAACCATGGCCGACCCTTTCGGCGTGTATACCTACGAGGCCCTCCAAGTTCAGGGACAGAAGCGCATCTCGGCGGGACTTACATTGCTCGCAAACTATACTTGGGAGAAAACCCTCACCAATGCCGACTCAGAATATCCGCTGCAGTCGAATTGGAATGGAAATGGCAACTCGGGAGCTCTGAACACCTACAACCTGAAGGTCGAAAAGGGCCTTAGCCAATACGACATTCCGCAACGTCTGATTCTGAGCTACAGCTACCAACTTCCATTCGGCAAAGGCAATCGATTCGCTAACCGAGGAGGTGTCGTTAACGCACTTGTTGGCGGCTGGGAATTTGCCGGCGTCCAAATGTACCAGAGCGGCACGCCTCTCTCAGTTTCCTCGCCAGGTTGGGACTCTGGGATTTTTGCCGGGAATCTCGGTGCCAACTCCCGCCCCAATGTCGTTCCGGGACAGGCGTTCAACGGATATCATGGCGGCGGTTGGGTGTTCGGGCAGAGTGTCCGATTGAACCCGGCAGCGTTCGTTCTAGCGCCGAATTTCACCTTTGGCGATGCTCCACGAGCGCTAACCGTTCGCGAATTTGCGAGCCACAGCGAAGACTTGAACATCTCCAAACAGATTCCCATGTTCACTGAAAAGGTGAAAACGAACTTCCGCGTGGAGTTCTTTAACGCGTTCAACCGTCCTGGGCAATTTACGGGCTTTGATACGGGGGCTGAGGACCCTGGCTTCGGCCAGGCTTCCAACCGGCAAAACTCTCCTCGAAGTATTCAAGGAATCCTACGCGTGTCGTTCTAAATCAGGGATGTCTCCCGGATCTTCACGGAGGTCCGGGAGATAGGATGTAAACATGTTTCGCGCTTCCTCCGGGCTATTTCTGCTTTTCTCCGGCGTCATCGCGATTGCCTGTGTCCCGTCGTCTTGGAGCGGTGCGCAGGAGACAGACTCTCCGATTCAGCAGCATTTTCTTGAAGCGCAGCGAGATCAGCAACAAGGCATGCTCGATGCAGCGGCCCATGAATATCAGGCCGTCCTCCGCCTCCAGCCGGGATTGCCCGAGGCTTATGTAAACCTCGGACTGGTTTACTATGCACAGGCAAGATTTAATGAGTCTGCGAGTGCGTTAGCTCGAGCCGAAGATTTGAGGCCCGGCATGCGCGGCGTAAGACTCTGGCTCGGGATCGATGATGTGAGGTTGCATCGACCGGAAAGAGGCGTTGCGCTTTTGCGCGAGGCAATTCGACAAGACCCGACTGACAAGTTGGCGCAAAGCTGGCTGGCCACAGCGCTTTGGGATGCGGGGCAGATGGATGCGGCCTTGCAGCAATTGAGAAAAGCGACCCTGCAGTTTCCTGACGATCCCGATATACTCTTTGCGCGCGGCGAGGCTTATGGAAAGGCAGTCGCTCAGCAAACCGAGCAACTCCTTGAAGAGTCATCGGGGACAGCTCTCTCTGATCGGATTTACGGCGCCATTTACGCCAGCGAGCACAATTGGACAAAAGCTGAAGGCCATCTTCGCCGCGCCGTTGAACGCGACCCGAGTTCGCTCGACGCACGCTTAGAACTTGCTGGAACTTTGCTCGAACTGGCCTCCATACCGGCCGCTCAGGAGCAGCTGAATCAAGCTGTAGCGCTGGCGCCGCGATCCGCTTCTGCGCTAGCCCTCAGCGGAGAGGTATTACTTCTCACGAAGCAAACGGCGGAAGGCCTTTCGCTCATCGAGCAGGCGATCGAAATCGATCGGAGCGAAGCACTTGATGCTTTGGGACTGCCCGTTGAAGATTTTCTCCTTCAGGGCAATCGAAGTGAAGCCGAGCTTTCAACTTTGTGCCATGTAGCCGAGAATTCTTTGCAAGTAGACTCAATTGCCAGCCCTGCCAAAGATATCGCGATTACGGCGCTGCGTGCGCTCGCCGGGGACGACGTCTCGACGGAGGCCTACCGGCAGACTGCCTCTGCGCCCTCAAGCCTGAAAACGCCCGCAAATCAGTTTATGCAGGCTGTAACGGCCATTCACCAACATCGCTATGAGAATGCGGAGCCGCTCCTCCTTTTATGGCTTGCGGCTCATCCCGGCGACCGCACCGCGCGTTATGAGCTGATTCTTGTCCGCCGACGGATTTCAATGGCGCAAGTCGCCCGCCTGCTGGTAATTGCACCGGACTCCTACCATGTGCACCAACTGCTTGGCGCGCTTTACGCCAGCCGCGAGGAGGACGACAAAGCACTGGCAGAGTATCTCGCCGTAGCCGCGGCCCGGCCGGATCTTCCGGATGTTCATTTCTGGTTGGGCCACTTGTATTGGAAGCATGGGGATGCGGACCATGCATTGGCCGAACTTACGCGGCAGTTGCAGCTCGACCCAGGTCATCCCGAGGCCAATGGGGAACTCGGCGCCGTTCTGGTGGCCGAAAGCCGAGAGAAGGAGGCGATCCCACATCTCGAATCGGCGATTCAAAGCAAGCCCGATCTATGGCCGGCCTACCCCCAACTTGGCCGGGCATATGCTATAGAAAAAAACTATGCACGCGCCGAGGAGGTATTGAAACGCGCACTCACGCATGACCCGGACGGTTGGACGAACTATCAACTTGGATTGGTCCTTCGTGCGGAGGGCAAGACCGCAGAAGCGACCCAGGCATTCGCCCGCGTACGCGCAATCAAGAATGAAAAAATGGCCGCGCCTTCATCTGATGAGGCCGCAGACGGGGGACCGAAGCAATGACTTCACCTCGCGCGATTGAGCTTGCCTTTTTATTCGCCGCCGTCGTCAGTTCATTGAGTGCTCAATCTACAGCAATGGATGAGGGGGTAAGTCTGTTTCGCGAGGGTCGGTTCGATCAGGCGCTAGTGAAGTTGGAGCAGGCGAATCGAGTTACGCCAAACAACCCCACAATCGAGAATCTACTTGGAATCACCGAGACAAAGCTCGGCCACATCGAGAAGGGCGACAACCATTATCGCAAAGCGATTCGTCTCGACCCTTCGCAAGCGGCGCCACATCGCAATCTGGGCTTCAATTTGCTCACTGGAAGAGACTATGTCCGCGCAGAGCCTGAGTTACGTGAAGCGACGCGCCTAGATCCCAAAGATCACTTTGCACATTATTATTTGCTGCTTTTGGCGCTTGCCACGCAGCATGATGCAGATGCGTTGGAGCAAGCGTCAAATGCGGACAAATTAATCGACAACGATCCGGAGGTTGGCGCCAGCCTGGTTGAAGCCGAAATTCGATTGGGTCGCGCGAATGATGCCAACAACCGGATCGAGCGCTTGGAGGGAGCCAACCAACTCCCGCCTGAGCGGGAATATCAAATTGCGGTTCTCCTCAGCCAGCATGCGTTCTATAGTCAGGCGGTCCACTGCTTTAGTCGAATCGTTTCACTCGATCCATCTTGGCAGAATCGCTACAACTTGGCGCTGGCGTTGCTTTATGACGGCCAAGCTGTCAAAGCATCGACGATGCTCGATTCGTTGCACACCGAGCAACCAGCCAATGCAGACATTCTGATGTTCCTAGGCTCGGCTTATGAGATGCAGGAGAAAATACCCGAGGCGTTGGAAGCCTATCGTGCCGCGGTCGTCGCTGACCCGTCGAACCCCGATCGTACGCTTGATTACACGCGACTATTGATGGACGGGGATCGCTACGACGAGGCGATCCAAGTGGTTCAGGCTGGAATGGGAGAGACCGCAGCGACTGCGCCTCTGCAATTGCGTCTTGGTGCGCTTGAGATGGTCAAGGGCGACTACGTCGCCGCACGCAAAGCATTCAACGAAGCGCTTGCCGCCGATCCGGAGCTCGATGTTGCTTATGTTGGTTTGGCGCAGACCTACGCACGCGAGGCCGATGACAGTTCGGCCATTCGAGTCTTAGAAACGGCGCGCAACAAGAGACCGGGACATTACCTATTGGAATATTACTTTGGATTGCTCGCCAGTCGCTTGGGGCGCGAACAGGAAGCTATCGTTGCTCTTAAAGAAGCAGCGAGGCTTGAGCCCAAGTCTTCTGACCCCCTCTTTGAGCTCGGCAAGGCATACGGATCACAGCAAGATTGGTCGAACGCTCGCCAGGCACTCGAACATGCAATTGATCTGAATCCCCAATTCGCGCCGGCACACTATCAATTGAGCCGTGCCTATGAGCATCTGGGACTCAGCTCAAAGGCAGAACAGGAGGCACAGCTAACCCATGCTCTCGTGAATACACAACGCGACGATGCGCTTCGCAAACAACGCCAGCGCGGTGCCAGTTTCCAACCTGAACCATCTGCGACGGGTGCACCCTAACCATATATTCACAACGATGTCTCTCGCGAAAACTGATCTGCTCGCCTGAATCCGCACAGAACCGATTATGAAATTGTATTGAGAGTAAGGAAATGTTCAAACGTGTCTTCGTCGTTATCGGCGGTGGCGTTTTCACTGTCGCATTCGCTCTAGTTTCCCGCGCTCAGTCTACGCCGCGTCCCCAGTGGGTTGGCACCTGGGCCACTGCTCCCATGCTTGCCGAAGGTGGCTACGACGTTCACCCGTTTAGCGACACCACGCTGCGCGAGATCCTCCACATCTCCGTTGGCGGCGCTCGAATTCGCGTCCGCTTTACTAATGCATTCGGCACCGACCCGCTCACCATCAGTGATGCTCATGTCGTCGTCAGCGCCGGGAACGCAGCCATCCAGCCAGGCATCGATCACGCCATCACCTTCGGCGGAGCGGCCTCGGTCAACATTCCGCCGGGCGCTGAGCTCTTCTCCGATCCCGTCGCACTTGCGGTGGCGCCGCTCTCGGATCTCGCCGTCAGCTTCTATCTGCCGTCGCAAATTATGCGGGCTGAAACCTATCACGCTGTCGCCGATCAGGACAACTTTATCGCCCACGGCAACATGTCCACCGCGGCGGATTTGCCCGACGCCACCAAAATCACCTCGTGGTACTTCCTCGACGGTGTCGACGTGCTGGCCGTCGATGATTCGGGCGTCATTGTGACGCTCGGCGACTCCATCACGGACGGCGTTTTGGCCACTCAAAATGCCAATCACCGCTGGCCCGATGTTCTCGCCGCGCGCCTCCACGACGATCCGAAACTGAAAAACGTTTCCGTTCTCAACGTCGGCATCAGCGGCAACCGCGTGCTCAATGAAGGCGACGGCCCCAGCGCGCTTTCGCGCCTCGACCGCGACGTGCTCTCGCAGAGTGGCGTGCGCTACGTCATCGTGCTGGAGAGCATCAACGATATTGGCCGCCTCGCAGGGCCGGACGCGCCATGGGATGAAATCACCATCGAACAGTTGGAGTTTGGCTTGAAGCAAATCGCCGACGAGGCCCACGAACACGGCATTAAGGCTATCGGCGCCACGCTCACGCCCTATGGCGGCGCATCTTATTACTCTGAAAAAGGCGAGCAGGTCCGCGAGGCCGTGAACGACTGGATTCGCCACAGCGGGGTCTTCGACGGCGTTGCCGATTTCGACAAAGCGACACGGGATCCTGTGAATCCAATCCAATTCAATGCGGACTACGACTCCGGCGATCACCTACACCCAAAGGATGCCGGATACAAAGCGATGGGCGAAGCCATTGACCTCACCCTCTTCGCCCACTAAATGGTTTCAAAATCTTCGATAAGGCTGCTTCACGCATTGAGTGCGTCGGTGCTGCGCAACGAATTTGTGTCATGAGGAGGTTTTACGCAGATAAAAGAAAGGGGGGTGCGCCACGGAGAGGGCGGATAGCGGGCTTTTGCGGCCGTATTCCTCGGAACTGATGATCCTCTCCTGGGCGATCTTGTTACTCCCTTCACCGCAGCGCTACACTAACGCTCAACCTGGTACAAATTACCTAGTAGGCCAATCGTGGGTCATGATTTCTGGCACGCGGCAAGAACTCCGGCCTATGTGCCACAGCTTCTCAACTTCTTGAAGAACACTGCGATGACCGGAGGCTTGGTCTTCATCGCGGCAACGCCGAATCAACCCACGCTGTTTTCCCCGCTTCGTGGTGGAAGGATCGGAGAGGGGAGGGAGTGTTTTTAGAGGTATAGGTTTTGGAACGGCCGAATCGATGAGATTCGGCCGTTTGTTATGTGTGGTTTAGGAGGGGCGTTTTTCGAGGCCTTTTGAAACAGCGCTGATTCGCTTGTGGGCATCGTAGAGAACGCGACGCTGCTGGCGGAGGGAGTGGTCGGTGTTCCGGGTGTTGGCCATGATCTGGCCGAGCATCTCCCTGAGTTCGCCAAACCTTGTCAGGGCGGCAAGGTAGCCACGGCCAGCGGCATAAAGCAACATCGCTAGGATCACGATGACCGCAAGGCAGACCAGCAGAACGATAGAGTATTCCGTCATGCAACTTTCTCCGTTGAGGTTGGTGTGGGTTCGTGGACGACACGGTGCACGGTAGCTCTTGAGATGCCGTGGTCTCTCGCGATCTGTCCCAGGCTGCGGCCACGCCGGCGATCTACGAGGATTGCCTCCCGGTCAAGATCGAGCGGCCGGCGGCCGATCTGGCGGCCTTCGAGGCGCGCTCTTCTCATGCCGGACCTGACTCGTTCGATGATCAAGTTGCGTTCGAGTTCGGCGATCGCTCCGATGATGACCACCATGGCGCGGCCCAGCGGGCCCGCAGTGTCGATGTTCTCCCGGAACGAGACGTACTCGATGTTGAGCCGGTTCAGCTCGTCGAGCACTTCTAAAAAGTGTTTGACTGACCGGGCGATCCGGTCCGAGGCCCAGACCAGGAGCACATCGAACTTACCGCGGCGGGCATCGGCCATCAGCTCGTCGAGGCCGGGCCGGCGCGCTTTGGCGCCGGAGATCCGGTCGGTGTACTGCTTCACGACTTCATAGCCGCGCTGGGCGGCCATCTGCTGCAAATCGAGAAGTTGGGTCTCGGGGTGCTGGTCCAGGCTCGAGACCCGCATATATAAGGAGGCGCGCTTCATTTGCGCCGTCCCTTCGGTTTGGGTGAGTGCTTCGTGATGTAGTTCTGGATGAACTCCAGCAGCACGTCGGTCATGTTTTTTCCCTGGGCGGCGGTGACCGACTTGAAGCTGTTTTGGAGCTCGATGGGTACGTTCAGGTTCATACGCTTCACTTTCTGTTCGGTTGGCTTGCTGATCTGACTCACCTCCTTCCTCAGGAGATGAGCTTATCCGGTTATGAGTACTTAGGGCCAGCGCCCCGGAGGACTCTGGCCCGGTACGGTTACTTTCCCATGGCCCCCGCGTAGAACTGCCCAAGTAACGCCATCCAGGAGCGGCCCAGATGGAGCGCTGTTGCCATCAGGCAGACCTGCTCCCAAGTATCGGGGACCTGGCCAGCCTCGATGTCCTCCCACTCCGGCACCGTCAAGGCGGCCAGGGGAGCGATCTCCTCGAGGGTCCGGTCGTCGTTCATGCGCATCTTGCGGATAAGCTCTCCGAAGGCCTTGCCACAGACCTGGCGGCTAGCGGCGTTGCGGGAAGCGGGAAGGGGCGACGAAAACATGGTGCTCATATACTCATTACTCCTGATAAGGCAGCCCGTCAAGCGGGCTCGCCTGGATTTGACTTCATTAAGAGTATGTACTTACCTGAGCATTTACCCAAAGCCAGCAGCCCAAGGTGCTCTATGCCGGCGACGTGTATCAGAACCAGCCTTGTGTCGTAGTCACCGAAGACGAGATCAACATCGTTGGCGGTCCTGACAGTGCAATCCACGTGGATCCCCAATTCGGGATCCTTCTCTCCGGTAAGACCAGCCTGTCGGCAATGCCAGACCAGATATCGATCGGCGGTGGGTACTGGCGACTCAACCCCATGCTCCTGAGCTGCGTTCCCTCGACGACACCAACTCCCATTCCCGTCCTGGTTCAGTCAACCCCGGAGCTCTTCCAAAACAGTGCTGCAGTGTCTGGTGACTGCAACTACCTGCTGTCGAACTCTGACGCTGCGAGTTAATCATGGCTGACTTTCGCTGGACATCTCTGGGTGGAGTTCTTGTCGACGGTACGGGTGACATTGGGACACGTCGGCGGATATTTTGAGGGCCGTCAGAACGGCCGCCAGAGATTCCAGACGGGGTGTTCGTTAAACGGGCCTGGGCTACCTTCGTTGCCCCGTTCAATGGGAATGAACAGACTAGGTCCCTGCTCCCGTTTTCTCCATCCGCCATCTTCTCGATCCACTCCCGCTTTTCCGCCTCTCAAGGCTGCCATCCCGTTCCCGATCAGTATGTTCCAGCTGCAGCTGCCTGGCTCAGCCCCTTTGCCGCCGCGCCGTCATGAGGGGAGTTTCTTCCCTCCTCCTGCCAGCACCGAAACTGCGCCACTGCGCAGGACAGCAGGTTCGAAAGTGCGCGATTTCATAGAGGACTAAAGACGGCGGCGTCGCTCCTGGGAGGTTCTCTTCTTATCCCGCCCGATTATCCTTTACGGCTCCGCCCCATCTCCGCGAACGGCATCAGCCGAGTTGATGTGTCACGAAAGTCTTATGCCGCGGCGGGATACCCGGACGTAAGACGGCTCTGGGCCTGGAGTTGCTGTCTTCAGCCGGAGGCCGTCAAGCCGGCCCGCCGGAGCTCTCTGCCGCCCGACAACCGGCAATCTCATGCAAGAGGCCTCCGGTGACGCTGGTCAATCGACGCAAGCGTGACTACGGGCTGTCCCTGAAACTTGATTACGTTCAAACCGTTACTCATGCAGCCCTCTGCCGCGCATCAAGGCGCAAATGAACACGTTCGGCTACCGACGCAGGAAT
The DNA here is from genome assembly GCA_963808695.1 of uncultured Acidobacteriaceae bacterium. Lineage (GTDB taxonomy): Bacteria > Acidobacteriota > Terriglobia > Terriglobales > Acidobacteriaceae > Telmatobacter. The sequence goes on along the minus strand of CAWEHF010000014.1, from coordinate 130,399 downwards.
ACGCAGCGAGACGTAGCGTCGCTTATGGAGCTTCTCAGGGCGGTTGATCTTGAGCACACCGGGCTCGAACTCGAAGAGGTCGCGGATGAGGTTCGCGGAAAGCCCCCAGAGCTTGGCAAGCTCCTCGGGGCGATAATGTTGTTCGAAGGGTCTTGCACCTGCGGATGCAGATGCTGCAGATGAAACAGGGAACTGACGTGTATCCAAACGAAATCCGATGTCCGGGCATGACCGGACCGCCTCAAGTTGAGGCTGCGTTGAACCCGATGGGTTTGGGCTCCCCATCTGCCATGCTTCCGACACTCTTGCTGCCGGAGCGCTCGGGACTAATCGCTTTCAGGCTGGCGCGTAGGGCCTCACGCGCTGGGAGGGTCGCCACGGTCCTGATCCCCAGGGTTGCCCGTGACCGCCACTGTTGTTCGAAGCCGTGGCCGCCGCAATCCATCAGACTACTCACAAATGATGGAAGTTGTCAAATCGAAACGCCCAGTCCATCAGTTTTGGGCCACGAACCGGAACCCATTTTGTGCTAATTTGTGCTACGGGGTCGCCACTCGGTGAAGTTCTTGCATTGTAAGTCTTTTGGTATCAACTAAGGTATTTGTTTTCAATGACTAAAACTGTCCAATCCCAACAGATCACCGGCAGCGGCCTGGGAACGATGGTTCCCGGGCCGTTGTTGTCTTAGAGACGGGGAACAGGGATCAGGGAAAAAGGGAACAAGGGAACGGGGAACGGGAAAGCGGAGCGGGGAGAAACGATGAGAAACGACCTGGAAATCACGATTGCCTTGCTTGAGCGCACGCCGGCCGCGCTGGATGCGCTGCTGCGGGGATTGCCTGCCGAGTGGACCGAGAACAATGAAGGCGGCGAGACCTGGAACGTGCCCGGCGTGATGGCCCATCTGATTCACTGCGAGCACGTGGACTGGATGCCCCGGTTGCGAATGATTCTCGAGTATGGCGAGGAACGCACGTTTACACCGCTCGACCGCGAAGGTTCCGCGCGCTCAGGCGCCGGGAAAACGCTGGACCAGCTACTGGATGAGTTTGCCCAACAGCGCGCGCGAAATCTCGATGAGCTGCGCACACTGCGCCTGACGCTCGCAGACATGGATCGCCGCGGAATGCACCCGGCTTTGGGCTCGGTGACGCTCGCAGAGTTTCTATCTACATGGCCGGCGCACGACCTGACGCACCTGCATCAGATTTCGCGCATCATGGCGCACCAGTATCGCGAGGCGGTGGGGCCGTGGGTCCGCTTTCTGGGCGTGATGCAGTGCTCGGGGCACAGCGCGCAGGCGTGAGACTCCACGGAACGTCCTAAGTCCAGCGACTTTCCAGCTTCATGGATGCCGGGCTATGATGAGGCTCCATGTTCCCCTACGACAATGCGCTTGTTGCCGCTATTGCTGCCAGCCCGCAAACTGTCGCGGATGTGGTGAAGATTCTCAAAAACATTCAAGCGATATGCGTTGACGGCGATGGATTGAAATGGTTCAACGGGCTGTACCTTCAGGTAACGCAAGCGGTGGAGGCGCGCTGCCAGTTGGAGGGAACAGGCGCGGGCGGATTTTCTAATCCCGCGTGGATTGCCGCGCTGGACGTGCGGTTTGCGAGCTTCTACCTCGGCGCAGTGAAGAGCTCGCTGTCGGGAGCCGCGACGCCAGGTTGCTGGCAGGCGCTGTTTGCCGTGCGCAACGTGCGTGAGATCGCGCGCATCCAGTTCGCTCTTGCCGGCATGAACGCCCACATCAACCACGATCTTCCGCAGGCGGTGCTGGGCATGTGCCGGGCAACAGGCAATCCGCCGCAGCACGAGACCGAGCAATACAACGACTACACGGCTATCAACACCACCCTCGATAGCCTGATCAATGCGGCCAAGCAGGCTCTTCATGTGGGCTTGTTGGGCGATGCGTTGCCCCCGGTTGGGCGCCTCGAAGATACGCTGGCGGCATGGAACGTATCGGCGGCGCGCGAGGCGGCATGGAACAATGCCGAGCTGCTCTGGAACCTGGCTGGCGTGCCTGTTGTTGCCTCTACATTCCTCGGTACCCTCGACGGCCTGACGACGGTCGCCAGCAAGGCCCTGCTGGTCCCGGTTCTCTGAAGGTGGTGAGCTCCCACCCTAGCGACAAAAACAAAGATGGCGGTGTTCCCTCCCACCCAAGCGAAGCTTAGATCCACCCCACAGACGAAGACCTGTCTGCGGGGACCCCGGGAATGGGGCACCCGGCACCCGGCATGGGGCTGCATCGATGGCTTAAAATCCACATAGCATGAAGTGTCCATATTGCGGTTTCGGGCAGGATCGCGTGGTGGATTCGCGCGAGAGCAAAGAGGCCGACTCGATCCGCCGGCGGCGCGAGTGCGAGAGCTGCGGCCGCCGGTTTACCACCTACGAGCGCATCGACGAAATCCCCTACATGGTGGTGAAGAAAGACGGTCGCCGCGAGCGGTTCGACCGCCAGAAGATATTGAGCGGGCTGCTGCGCGCCTGCGAAAAACGGCCCGTTTCGTCGGGGCAACTCGAAAAGATTGTCGATGCGACGGAGAGTTTTCTGGTGGACGCGCCAGAACGCGAGCGCAGCACCTCGGAGATCGGCGAGTTGATCATGCACCATCTCAAGAGCCTCGACACGGTGGCGTATATACGGTTCGCCAGCGTGTACCGGGACTTCAAAGATGTGCGTGAGTTCAAGGAAGAGCTGGAAGGGTTGCTGGACAGCCATCGCACGAGCAAGGGGAAGAAATAGCTTCCAACTTTCGTCTCTCAGCTTCATTTGGGCTGGGTGAGCGCCGTGGACAACGCTCAAGAGAATCGGCTGCGGGAGGGATGCCGGCGAGAGGTCAGGATGATTTAAGAGCTAAGTGCCCCTTCGTTTTCGATATATAATTCGGGCCGTCAATCAATCTGTATTTTGGAGGTTGTCCACTATGGTCAGCAAACTCAGACTGCTCGAGCATTGTGCCGAATTTCGGCCTTTGGTCGAGGTCGATTCGATTCCGAGTGGAACTCGTGGGATATACGCCCTGCTCAAGAGAAGGGGGAGGGAAAAGAAGGCTACAAGAGGCACCAAATTCGATGTGGTCTACATCGGCATGTCCCGAACTGGTATACGTAGCAGGCTTCGGGACCATGTGGCACGAAAGAGCGGGCTGTGGACGCATTTCTCCATATATGCTGTTTGGCCTAACATCACTGACGAGGAGATACGGGAGCTTGAGGGCTTGTTTAGAGCGATTTACCGCAAGGACATGAGAGCGAACAGGATTGCAGTACAAAAGGGCTTCGCGGAACTAAGACGGATTCGTGACGACAGTCTTGGCTGGCCGAGTCAGCGATCTATTAAGAGCTAAGAGCTCAAAGGAAAAACATGTCAGACCAGATGACGCACAAAGTAACGCTAATCCCCGGCGACGGCATCGGGCCGGAAGTCACGCAGGCCGTGTTGCGCATTCTTGAGGCCACGGGCGTGAGGTTCGACTGGGAGCGCTACGCGGCCGGAGCAGAAGCCTTTGAGATTCACGGCGAGTACATTCCGGCGGTGCTTTACGAGTCAATTGAGCGGAATAAGGTTGCGCTGAAGGGGCCGGTGACGACGCCGATCGGCGGAGGATTCAAGAGCATCAACGTGACGCTGCGCAAACGCTTCGACCTGTTCGCGAATTTCAGACCCATCCGCAATCTGCCTGGACTTGAGACCAAGTATCCTGGCGTCGATCTGATCATTGTTCGCGAGAACACCGAGGGCGAGTACGTGGGCCTGGAGCACGAGGTGGTGCCCGGCGTGGTGGAGTCCATCAAGGTGATCACCGAAAAAGGATCGACGCGGATTGCGCGGTTTGCGTTTGAGTATGCGCGCAAGCACGGGCGCAAGAAAATCCACTCGGTGCACAAGGCCAACATCATGAAGCTCTCCGATGGCCTGTTTTTGCGTTGCGCGCGCAAGGTGGCTGAGGAGTTCCCTGACGTTCAATACGGCGAGCACCTGATCGACAACACCTGCATGCAACTGGTGATGAATCCCTACCAGTACGACACGCTGTTGCTCGAGAATCTCTACGGCGACATTGTGAGCGACCTGTGCGCGGGGCTTGTTGGCGGGCTGGGGCTCGCTCCCGGTGCCAACCTGGGCGCGGAGTGCGCCATCTTTGAAGCGGTGCACGGATCGGCGCCCGACATTGCCGGCAAGGACGTGGCGAATCCGACGGCGCTGTTGCAGTCGGCGATCCTGATGCTGCGACACCTTGACGAGATGGCCGCGGCGGACCGCGTACAGAAGGCGCTCGAGACGGTTTACTCCGAGCGCAAAGTGCTGACGCGCGACGTGGGCGGCACGGCCGGAACGAGCAAGTTTGCCGACGCGGTGGTGGCGGCGCTGGAATAGCGCAGCCGCGCAGCGAGCCACATTTTCCCGATTTAGGCGCTGCGCCGTGCTGGTGCGGCGCCCCGCATTCGGGCTCCCCTTTAATTACCGAAGTTCGCCGGCCGCGCAAAATTATTTTCCCCTTCCGCGCAACTTCCCTTTTGGCGTTGGGTCATCACGGTATCTACACGGGCCACATGGCTGTATTGCCCACCAGTCAAAACCTGACTCATTGGGGGAGCCGAAATTAAAGGGGAGGACCATCATGAAGCGTATTGCGCTTGCTCTCTGTACCACTCTGCTTGCTACGCCATTGGTTGCATCTGCCGGGGAGCGGCTGATTCCAGCGGGCTCTCTGATCGGATGCACCGTTTCAGAACCGAAGATCAATTCGAAGACCATGGCGATCGGCGATCCCGTGCTGTGCCAGGTGAGCGCGGCCGAGCGCTATGGCCGCTCCATGTTGCCCTACAACAGTTTTCTCGAGGGGCGCTTTGAGGACTACAAGGATCCCGGCCACTTTGTTGGAAAAGGCTGGATGGAACTGAAGTTTGACCGCATGGTGATTGAGCCGGACACCGTGATCCCCATTGACGCGCGTGTTGTTGACGTACCCGGATACAGGGTGGATCAATACGGGCGGATTCTGGGCAAGGGGCACGCGGTGCGCGACGTTGTTTTGTGGACGATTCCCATTCTATGGCCTATCGATCTGATCAATTTGCCGCGCCGCGGGCCGCGCCCCACCCTCAAGGAAGAGGCGCGATTGACGCTGAAGGTGATGGACGATTTGAGCGTGCCCGATGTGAATCCGCTGCAGCAGGATCCCTCGGGGCTTTATCGCAGGCCAACGGCAGACAACGATCCTCCGCCTGAGGCTGCTCCCGAACCGCAGCCCGCGCCGGCCGAGATGGCCTACAACCAGCCTGACCAGCCGGCTCCGGCTCCGTATGCCGAAGCGCCCGCGCCTCCACCTGTGTACGTGGCTCCCGCGCCGGCGCCTTATTTCGCCGTCGCGCCGCCTGCCTACATCTACGGCGGGGCGGGCGTCTACGGATATGCAGGACCGCGTCCTTTCGCGCACGCTCCACGGCCGTATGCTTACGGTCCACGAGCTTACGCCGGACGGCCGTCAGGCTACGCGGCACGGCCGTACGGCAACGGTTACGCGCCACGAACCCATGGCTATGCCCCTCGCGGTTACGGGTACGGCGCCCGTCCCGGCGCGAGGATGGCGGCCCGCGGAAACGGCTACGGCGCCCGCGGTGGATTTGCAGCTCGCGGACGGTAGTCCCCAACCTGACTCCACTTGGGCCGGTGGCGCGTAAGGCGCCATCGGCCCTTGGTGTTTGAGCGATTCTCAGGCTGGGTAAAGCCTTTCAGGGCTTCATGATTGCTGTGGCCAAACACATCCTCCTGTACACTGGAATGTTCAAGGCCATGAGAAATAAATACCCAATCGGCATCCTCGGGGCCACCGGAATGGTGGGCCAGCGCTACATCCAATTGCTCGAAGACCACCCGTTCTTCGAGGTCGCCTGGCTTGCGGCCAGCGACCGCTCGAGCGGCAAGACTTATGGCGAAGCGGCCAAGTGGCGGCTCGACACTCCGCTGCCCGAGCGGATTGCGACGATGACCGTATCGCCGGCCGAGCATGAAGGCGCGCCGAAGGTGATTTTTGCCAGCGTCGACGCGGCGATTGCCCGCGAGATGGAGCCGAAATTTGCCGCGGCGGGCTGCGCCGTGATCTCGAACTCAAGTGCGTTCCGCATGGCGCCGAATGTACCGCTGGTGATTCCCGAAGTGAACGCCGATCACCTGCACCTGATCGAGGAGCAGCCGTGGCGCAAGGAATCGGGCGGCTACATCGTGACCAATCCCAATTGCTCGACCATCGGCCTGGTGATGGCGCTCAAGCCGATCGAGGAGCGCTTCGGCATCGAGACAATTTTTGTCACCACAATGCAAGCGGTGAGCGGCGCGGGATATCCCGGCGTGGCGTCGATCGACATTCTCGACAACGTGGTTCCGTTTATCGGCAGCGAAGAAGAGAAGATGGAAGCGGAGACGCTGAAGCTTCTTGGTCGCCTTGAAGGAACGTCCGTAGCTCCGCTCCATGCAATGGTGACTGCGCACTGCAATCGCGTGCCGGTGATTGACGGCCACACGGAATGCGTGTCGATAAAGTTGGGCAACAAGCTTGGCCACGCAGTGACGCGCGAAGACATTCTGGCGGCGTGGGCTGAGTTCAAGCCGCTGGCCGGGCTGGATTTGCCGTTTGCGCCGGAGCAACCGGTGGAGTGGAGCGCATTGAACGACCGGCCGCAGCCTCGGCTGGATCGCAATCGCGGCAAGGGCATGGCGGTGACGGTGGGCCGGCTGCGCCCCTGCAACGTGCTCGACTGGAAGTTTGTACTGCTCTCGCATAACACCGTGCGCGGCGCCGCCGGAGCAACAATTCTGAATGCGGAGATGCTGGCCAGCCTGGGAAAACTGGAGCCGGTCGGGGCCGCAGCGGCGCACGCGTGAGATTGTGGTTTTCCACCCTCTCGCCGATGAGGCCGGCGAAAGGATGGGGCACCCAGCGCCTCATGGGAAATTCAAAATGAGTTTGGTGGTAATGAAGTTCGGCGGCACGTCGGTTGAAGATCCAGCCGCAATCGGGCGTACTGCGGCAATTGTTGAGGGCCGTGTTGCGCAGGGCAAGAGCCCGGTGGTGGTGGTGAGCGCGATGGCCCGGGTGACCGACCAGTTGCTGCGGGCTGCATCCTGCGCGTCGCAGGGCGACCGGACGGGCGCATTGGCCATCAGCTCGCGGCTGCGCGCGCGCCACCGCGATACTGCGGCGGCGCTGGTGAAGACGCCCGCGGCAGCCGCCGCGCTCATCGACCTCATCGATAGCAAGTTCGATTCGCTGGACGAAGTGCTGCGCGGCCTGGCCGCGATTCTGGAACTGACGCCGCGCATCGGCGACCTGATTGTGAGCTACGGCGAGCGCATCTCCAGCCAGATTGTGGCGGCAGCATTCCGTGAGCGGGGCATGGATGCGGCGCATGTTGACGCTCGCGAGGTCATCGTCACCGATTCGGAGTTCCAGAAGGCCGCGCCAATCGACGCGCTCATCGAGCTGCGCGCGCAGGAGAAGCTGATCCCCCTGTTGAAGCAGGGCAAGGTACCGGTGATGGGCGGCTTTATCGCCGCGAATGAAGCCGGGATGACTACGACGCTGGGCCGCGGCGGCAGCGACTTTACGGGCGCGCTGGTGGGCGGCGCGGTGAACGCCGACGCAATCGAGATCTGGACCGACGTGGACGGCATCATGACTGCCGATCCGCGCGTGTGCCCCGATGCGCTGCGCGTAAAGACGATCAGCTTTGAAGAGGCCGCGGAGCTGGCCTACTTCGGCGCCAAAGTACTGCATCCGGCCACCATCCTGCCGGCGGTAAGAAAGAACATCCCGGTGCTGGTGCTGAACAGCCGCAACGCCGCGAACGAAGGCACGCGCATCATCTCGATTGCGCCGCACTGCAAAAGCCCGTTCAAATCGATCGCGGTCAAGAAGAAGCTTGCCATCATCGACGTGGTGGCCAGCCGCATGCTCATGACGCACGGCTACCTGAGGCAGATCTTCGAGGTCTTCGACAAGCACAAGTGCGCGGTGGACATGGTTTCGACCAGCGAGGTGAGCGTTTCGCTCACCGTGGATTCGAACGCGAGCCTGCCTGAGATTTCGGCCGAGCTGGGCAAGCTGGCCGACGTGAAATACGAAGGCAAAAAGGCGCTGGTCTGCATGGTGGGCGAGGATATTCGCGGTCAGAACGGCATCGCCGCACAGGTCTTCAACGCGATCAAGCACATCAACGTGCGGATGATTTCCCAGGGCGCGAGCGAGATCAATATGAGCTTCATGATCGAGGAAGACGACGCCGATGAGGCGATACGGTCGCTGCACGCGGCGTTCTTCCAGAATCCCGACCCGGAGATCTTCGACGTGGAAGCGCGGAAGGCAGCTGTCAGCTATTAGCTTTCAGATGCCAGCTACTAGCTCCTAGCTTCTAGCTACTAGCTCGTCTCGGTAGAACGCAGGGTCTCGCCAAAGGCGCGACGGGGATGAAGCGGATTGTTCGCGAAAAGCGACAGCACACAGGGGGATGCATGAACATACTGGTCCTCGGCAAAGGGAAAACCGGCTCGCTGGTGGTTGAGGTGGCGCGCGAGCGGGGCCACGGCGTGCGCTCGCTCGACGTGTACGAGAATGAGCACGCCACGGCGCTGACCGCGCCGAACCTGGCCGGAATCGAAGCGGTCATCGACTTTACCGCGCCCGAGGCCGCGGTTGAGAACATGCGCGCGGTTCTCTCGCTGGGCGGGCGCATCGTGGTGGGCACAACAGGATGGTACTCGCACCTGCCTGAGATGAAGGCGCTGGCCCGGAAGCGCGACGGGGCGCTGCTTTACGGAACGAACTTTTCGATGGGCGTGCAAAAGCTCTTCAGGCTCACGGGCGAACTGGCGCGGCTCCAGGGGTACGAGTTCTCGATCACCGAGACCCACCACACGTCGAAGCTCGATGCGCCATCGGGCACGGCTATCACGCTCAAAGAGATCATCCAAAATGTGAGACCGGGCATCGAGGTGCCCATCACCTCGCATCGCATCGGCGACGCCAAAGGCGAGCACGTTGTGACGGCCAAGAGCGAGACCGATCTGTTGGAGATTCGCCACGACGCCTTCAGCCGGCGCGGCTTTGCGCTGGGCGCGGTGCGCGCGGCCGAGTGGATCCAGGGCAAATCGGGCGCCTGGGAGTTCCGGGAGATCTTCGGCGAGCTATAAGTTGCGAACAGTGCGACGCTGCTTCGAGGTGGGCCAGCAGCTTTAAACCAATCCTTTCCCGGGATTTGCACCGGGCATTTTATCCTGTCATTTCTCTATAACCAAGCCGTTATAAACTTGAGCTGTGATGGAAACGACAGGCTGTGGTACTGCAATCATTACGCCGTTCAAGGCGGATGGAACGATCGATGAATCTGCGCTGTGGGAGCTGGTGAACTGGCAGATCGAGTCGGGCATCGACTTTCTGGTGGCGTGCGGATCGACAGGCGAGGCCGCGACACTCGACGAGGTGGAGTGGCTGAGCGTGGTGCGCATCGTGGTGGAGGCCGCGGCGGGGCGGGTTCCGGTGTGGGCGGGGTGCACGCACAACTCCACGCGCATGCTGGTGCGGCAGGCCACGCTGCTCAAGCGCGTGCCCGGCGTGGCCGCGGTGCTGAGCGCGAATCCCTACTACAACAAGCCCTCGCAGGAGGGGCAGTATCAGCATTTCATGGCGCTGGCGCAGACGGTGAGCCCGCTGCCGGTGTGCGTGTACAATGTGCCGGGACGCACGGCCGTGAACCTTGAGCCTGAGACCGCGGTGCGGCTGGCTGCGGGCGCGCCCAACATCCAGGCAATTAAAGAGGCAAGCGGCAAGCTGCCGCAGATTGCCGAACTGGTGCACTCGTTGCCGCGCGGCTTCAAGATTTTTTCAGGAGACGACAATCTCGCGCTCCCGGCCATCGGCATTGGAGCGCACGGGTTGGTGAGCGTGGCGTCGAACGAGGCTCCTGCCGAAGTGGGGCAGATGATTCGCGCGGCGCTCAAGAACAACTGGCAGGACGCGCGCAATCTGGAGCGGCGCTATGCGCGGCTCTTCGAGGCCAACTTCTGGGAGTCGAATCCCGGCCCGGTGAAGACGATCTTGAGTCTGATGGGGCGCACCACCGATCATGTGCGGCTGCCGCTTGTTCCACCTACAGCGGCCACGCGCGCAAAGCTTGAAAAGCTGGCCGGCGAGCTGGGACTGCTGAAACACGCGCCACTTCCCGAGGGCTACCAGGCCGAGGTGTTTTAGGTCGCCTCCGCACGAGTTCGCCGATTGACGGAAGCAATTCCCCAGGGGTTAAAACCAGGGACCTGCCGGCTCGCGCCGCCCCTTGTATGTTGCATTCAGAGGCGTGAGGCTTGGTTCTCTCGAGAATCCAAGAACCAAGAACAACCGCTGGTCCCCATTCGACTTCGATTGGCCGCTTAGCGGACAATCTCCGCTCAGGGCGGGCTTTCGACTCCCTCGCTCTTCGCGCTCGGTCGCTCAGGATGACATTGCCAAGTCAAGGGTCTTCATTTCTTTCGGTGGATCGAAGGTCCATCAAGACTCAGGGCAGGCTCGAAAGTCGTGCCCTGTTGCAAAACTCCCTCCTGAGGGCCTTTTCTATGGGCTTGAATCGGAATTCGATGTCCCGGATTGGGAATCTTCTGCAACTGCAAACTTTCTTACGAGATTTTTGACAAACAGAAGATCGATCCGCAACTTTTGTGAATCCTTTCGGGTTTATGCTCATCGAGAGCAGACGATTAATTCAACCATTCTCTGCTGCCGAATGTTCAAACTTAGGCGCAGGCTCAGTGCGCGAACGCAACCTGGCGTGGCTATCTAGAAACAGATCGCCCCTGAAAAAAAGAGAGAGCCGGACTCGAGCGTTGCCTTGTTTTGCTCGGATCAGATCCAGGCTTCAATGCTGTTCCAGGTTGAATAGCAGGCATCATCGGCTACTCGGCGTTCGCTCTGCACAATTTGTCGAGCCGCGCAGGAAAAGAGGCCTCGATGTCCCCCAATGCAAGAGCAATCACTTCTCGCCTGGCGATTCTATTCCTGAGCGCCGCAGTTCTGGCAGCGGCAGGATGCAGCAGTTCAACCACTTCAACAGGTTCCGGCACAGGCATACCTCCACAGCAGACGGGCCCATCGTTCGTGGTCGGCACGGATGCTCCAAAGAACAGCGTGGTGTCGTTCGCGGTGCAGCTTGAGAGCATCGATGCGGTTACCACGGGCGGAACCAGCGTTCCTTTGCTGAGCGGCACGCCTACCGTGGATTTTGCGCGGCTCAACGGGCTGCAGTCGCTGCTCGACATGAACGATGTTCCCGCGGGCACCTATAACAGCGTGGTCGTCACGCTGGGCACGGGCACCATCGGCTATCTCGCCACCAGCGCCGGAAGCGCGCCCACTGCTCAAACCATGAGTGCTTCGTTTACCCCGTCATCGATGGTGACCATCCCCCTCAATAATCCTCTGACTGTAGTCAATGGCGGCCCGCCGGTCGGGCTGCGGATCGACTTCGATCTGGAGAAGTCCATTCTGACCGATTCCAACGGAAACATTACCGGCCAGGTGAATCCGACCATTGAAGTGAGGCCGGTTACGAACCACGATGGCGGCGCATATATCGACACCTTCATCGCAGCCTTTGTGAGCGCCGGCGCGCAGTCGTTTGTGGTGCAGGGTCCGCACGGCGAGAACTTCACCGTCAACGTAAACGGAAACACCGAGTGGGATGGCGACGCCAGCCTGAGCACTCTTAACACCAGCAGCATTGTTGAGATCTCCGGCATGCTCGACGACGCCGACCAGACCTTCGACGCCGACGAGATTGCGGTGCTGACCGACACCGGCTTCTACGCGCGGGGCCTGATTACTTACGTGACGCAGTCGGGTGGTTCGGCCTCGAGCTTCGACCTGTATGTGCGGGGACTGTTGCCAACGACTACCGGACTTACGCTCAACCAGATCGCGACAGTGGATTTGAGCGGGAACGAGAAGTACTTCATCTACTGGATGCACAACGCATTTACGGATTTCCTGTTCAACTCAAGCGCGCTGGTGCCAGGCCAGGATGTTTCGATTGGCGGACCGGCGACTGGCGCGTCGAATGCAGACGATGTAACGGTGAAACGCATCCATCTGCGCAACTGGGGCTACATCGGAACCATCGTGCCCAATAGTGAGAACCAAAGCAACGGCCAGTTCCAGATGCAAGTGACGGGCTTTGGCGGCGTGCTGATTCCGGAGACCATTACCGTATACCTGGGTCCGGCGTGCGACTTCCGTTACGGGCTGGGCGGATTCGGGGACCTGAACACTGCCGCCGAGGTTCGCGTGGTGGGTCTGCTGCTTGAGAATCCGACCAACGGGAACGTAGTGTTGCTGGCGCGACACGTGGACGGAACCGATTTGACGGATACGACCACGGCAGCGTGGCAATAAGCTCAAACACTTTGCACCAACGCCTTGCGCCGGAGCCTGGAAGGGCTTCGGCGCATTTTTTGTTTTATGCGGAAGCTCGCATTTCTTACGGACGGCAGTGAAACAGTGAAACAGTTGAGCAGTTGAGCAGGGGCAGCACGTTGGCAAGTTGGCGAGTTGGCGGGGGCCTAGAACGGGCCAGCTGACTCGCGACGCCGGAGTATTTCCGAAGTTCCTCAAAACAGATCGGCGAACGGCGGAAACGTGAGCAGAATTCCCAACGCCAGCAGTACCAGAGCGGCAGCGCCGATAGGTGCAAAGCGCAGCTCGCGGCCGCGCCAGCGCATTTGCAGAATGGTCCATGCAGCCAGCCACACGATGACTGCGCACGTGGTGACGCCGGAGAGCGGTCCGGTGGGATTTGAGAAATTCATCCAGATCTTAATTGAAAGAACCTTGTCCGCCATAACGGCGAACAAGCCCAGAGCGAACGCGCCAATGCCGGCTGCGAGGACCGCGGCAGCGCCGGGGCCGTTGGTGAGCGGGCTCTGTGTTACGTCAGTGGTGTTCATTTCGCTTCTCCCTGGACGAGATGGATGGTTGCGCCGCCCTCGACAGGCGCGTTCTTGTTGAGCATGGCGCCGAAGAATCCCGCAACCCCGGCAGCCAGGAGCGAGGCCCACACGAAGCAGAGGACCGTATTGCGCAGCGTCGGGTGGTCCTTGAGCTTGCGGCCATACTGGAGCACCACCACCGCGGCCATGGTGATGGCGATGGGCGCAATCCAGGCAATGTACTCTTTCCATTCCATGCCCAGGTTGTGCCACGCGCTGGTTGCGGGGCTCGAGAGCAGAAGGCTGCGCGGGAATGCGGAGAGATCCGTGGCGCCGGCGGGCGGTTTGGCGCGATACCACGGATAGACGATATAACTGCCGGTAATGACGGCAAGCCACGCCAGCGCAGCCATCACTGCCAGATAAACGCGCAGGAAGGTCTCATCGCGTCCAGTGGGCAGGGCCGGATTGTGCGAGCAATAACGGCGGTAGAGCTCAACGAGCGCACCCGAGCAGGCCATGAGGTAAAGCGCGCCGAAGCCCATGCCGTGGATCATCGTCCATAAGCTGCGTGTGGTGATCTCCATTCAGATTCCTTTCCGGGTTGCGGCTGCAGGTTCGATGGTTGAAGCAAGGTTAGTTCCCGTTGAAAGTCAAGTTGCGATTGTCTGGTGGGCCGGGCAGCAGCGCGCTGTTATCGAGCTTTCCTTTGTCCTTACCCCAGGTCCAGTACATGCCCACGTAGGCGTAGTTCTCAGTCTGGCCGGCAACGGAATGCCCATAACAAAAAAGAAACTGTTCGTTGGGATTGTGCTTGAAATGGTAGTAGCCGCCGGCATCGATGAGCGTTGCCGATTGGGTTTGTGCAGTCGCTATGCCTTCGCGGCCGTGGGCGAAGACCTCGGCTCCGAGCTCGAGCCGCTCGCTCAGTTCCTTCTTAACGAGCCAGCCAGTGTAGGGAAAACTGCGAAACCCCGTCTGTTTGACGAGCTGGTATCCTGCTCCGCCGTCGAAGAGCCACTTACCCCAGTTCTTCTGGATCCAGAGCGGAAGTTTATACCAGACCTTGCCCACGCCAAGGCCTTTATTCAGGCTGCCGGTGGGCATTTCGTACATGGTGAAGATGCCGATTTGCGGAAAATGCGGGGTCTCTTTGATGAAGGCGATTTTTGTGCCCAGCTCCATGTCGGTGATGCCGAACTCGGTGGGACCCTGGCCCGAGGCGGGCGCATAAACAGGGCTGTTGAGCGGCGCGGCCACGCCCCAGGGCAGAATGGCATGAAGCTGAACGCGCGGGATGGCTCCCCAGTTGAACTCGAAGGCCGGGCCGGTTGAGTCCATTTCAACCGGTGTGCCGTCTGCGCCGCCGAAGATGTAGAACTCGTAATGGCCGTAGTCGACAGGGACGGGGTCGTCGGTCTGATAGGGCGGACCCTGCGCATGCAGCCTTGGCACGGCTGTGGCCAGAGCGAGAATGAAGGCGAGTTCGAGGAGCCTGCCAGGCGACTTGAATGGGATCTTCATTGTTAAGGGAAGTTGAATGGCGCAAGGGGCCATCTGCGAGAAACTTTATATCGGCTTTCGATAATAAGCAAGAGGCATCGGCCCGCGAAGGCGGTATATTTGAATTCCAGATGAACCATAAGCGGGAGCTATTCGATGGGTTGATCCGGCTGCATGTGCTGCTGCATGCGGCGCATGAGCCCATCTTTGGCTTGGCCATGATGCACGAGCTTGAACACCACGGCTACCGCGTTGGACCGGGCACGCTGTATCCGCTGATGCATGGGCTGGAGCGCGCTGGATTGATGAAATCGAGCTTGCAACGCGTGGAAGGGCGACGCCGCCGGCTCTACCGGATCACGCCGGCGGGGAAGCGCGCATTAGAGAAAGCGCGAGTGAAAGTGGATGAGCTCCATGATGAGTTGCATGAAGCGCGGCCGAGACGGCTGGGCGGTGAGAGTGGCGCGTAGCGCAGGCTAGAAGCATTTTTGCTTTTACTGTAGACTTCCGTGCCCCATCCTTTCCGCGTTTTCCTGCGGAAAGGGTGGGACGCCAGGAAAAGTCCGGTCTACACTATTTCCGAAAATGCTCTAGAAGCGATGATGCCCGCCGCCCGAGTGGCCGCCACCGCCGTGCGACATCTTGGGAGCCTTCTCGTGGCCGAAGCTGTGCGACTCATGCCCGCCGCCGTAGTTCTTTGGAGCGCGGTAGCTCGAGCCACCCGAATCGCGGCCGCCCCCGAACAGGTGAAATCCGCTGGGCTTTTCGTTTCGGGCGAAGGCATTTCCATAGGACGCGCCGGGACGCGACGAGTAAGCGCGAGGCGATTCATACTGCGGGGCGCGATACTGAGGAGCCTGGTAAGCGGGTGCGCGATAGGGAGTTGCGTAGGCCATGCCGGGCCGCTCTGCATAACTCTGTGCCGGACGGTTGTAGTTGTATGCATTCGGCGAGCGGCCGTACACGCCTGCGCCGTCGTAGCTGCGCGTTTCAAGTGGAGGCCGCGCTGCGTAGGTCTGCGGGCGGGGCGCGTAGCTTTGCGGGCGAGCGGGCGCCGTAAACGGTGAACGGTTGTATGCCTGCTGCGCGGGATAGGCCGGGCGAGTCGTGCCCCAACCGGCCTGCGGCGCTCCGCGATTCCAGCCGTTGTTGCCGCTTTCAGGGAACCGGTTGTCCGGCTGCGGGTAGCCTGTGCCGCGCCCATTCTCATAACCACCGGCTCGTGTGTAGGGTTGGGGATGGCCACCAAAGCCGGGATTGCCGCGCCAGCCATGTGCGCGCGGGCCGCCGTGCGGGAAGCCCCAATCGGCCACCGTGGCCGAGTGAGTGAAATAGTCGGAATGATTGAGCAGGATTGAGTGAGTCATCCAGTTCAGACCCCACCCCATCCCTCCCCACGGCGTGTGTTCGAAGGCGGCCATGCCGATGCCGGCTCCAAACTGCATTCCGCCGAATGCGTAGTGCGCGCCGAATCCGCCGGGCATGCTCGGGAACGAAAATGAAAAGCCGGGATAAGGCGCGACCGGGGCTCCATACACCGCCCACGGGTTGTAGGCGGGAACATACGCAACATCGGGCGTGGCTGGAGCGAGATCGATATTGCCCTGGTCGTTTGTGACTTCTTCCTGCGGCGAACTCTGCAGGGTGCCGGCCTGCTGGGCACGGTCACGCAGCACTTGGACGGTCTGCATGACGTCCTGCGGCTGGTTGTAATAGGCGTTGCCCAAGTTGGTTGTCCACTCCAGGTTCTGGTTAAGCATGTCAAGAACCTGCGGGAATGCGGTGAGCGCCTTCACGCTCGGATCCCAACCCGATTGCGCATCTGCGCCGGCAACGATCTGGTTGGGGTCGTTATAACCCTGGGCCTGCATCTGATGCAGCCACTGGCCGGCCGCGGCAACCTGCGCCGGATAAGTGGAAGCGGCAAGAATCTGGGCCAGCAGGGCGTCAGGATAAAGAGCGACCGGCGCCAGCAATTGTTCGAGCTGATCGGCGCTGAGCGGCGGCTGCGTGGGCGTGGCCGGTACATCGGAGCTGCCCAACTGGTCGATGTCGTTGGCCGCGTCGTCATCTTGCGGCTGAGTGTATTGCGGCTGCTGCGGATAGGCTGGCTCAGCGCCCTGCTGTTGCGCGTAAGGCGATTGTTGAGGATATTGAGGAGCGGGCTGGGCGTATTGCGGCTGCAGGTACTGGGGAGAAGCGGGGTAAGCGTAGGGTTGCTGCGCGCGAGAAGCGAGAGACACAAACAGAACAAGTGCTGCGGTGACGGCGAAGTTGCGGGAACGGAAAAGCATTGGCAGATGCCCGGATTGAATGGAACCGGATTGAATGGGAGTGGACAAGTGCTCGATTACTCCGTTCGTCATAATCCCCGCCTTCCGCGCCGCGCCCCATTCCAGAGAAGTGAATCCCGGTCCGCCTCCCGGGCGAGTTCATTCGAGCGGCAAGGCCCGGCCGCTCCGGGGGAGGGTTGAGAGTTGAAACCCGGTTGGAGTACTTAAGTTTCGCGTTGGGTAGGAAATGTTCCTGGCCGGGCCGGCCCGTTGGAGCGAGACGACGATCTGCAATGCCCAAAGGTTTACACGAGCGACCGTTGATTCATCTGCAAGCTGCTGAATCGATGACGATTCACGCGAGAGTGGCGATCGACGACCGGTGCGACGCCGGGATACTCGGTCTAATGCAAAATCTGGCGTGTGGATGAGAGGCTGTCAGAGAAAAGCCGCTTGAAATGCGCGGCTGGAACGGGTCTGCCGAACAGCCAGCCCTGGCCGCGGATCCCGGGGTGGGCGTGGCGGAAGTAGTCTGCCTGTCTCTGCATTTCGATGCCTTCAACCACAACCATGAGGTTAAGCCTTGAAGCCATATCAAGGATTTGAGGGACTACCGAGGCGGTAACGGCCTCGGTTCCGACGGTGCGGGTAAAAGAGCGATCGATCTTGATGGCGCTGACTTTGAGGTCGTGGAGATAGGCCAGGCTGGAGTAGCCGGTCCCAAAATCGTCGATGTAAACGGGATGCCCGGACGAATGCAGGCGCTCAATGGCATGGATGACGACGTCACGGTCAGCCGTGGATCGCTCGGTTAACTCAAAGCCAAGGGAGTGCGGCAGAATTCCTGCCGACTTGACGCACTGCTCGACGAACTGGAAGAACGCGGGGTCGCACAAATCCTGGGTTGTAATATTCACCGTGGCCGTAAAGTCATCGAGCTTGAGCAGATCGTCGATCTCCTCAGTGACGCAAGTTATGACCGCGTGCGTGATTTCGCTCACGAAGCCCTTGGTTTCAGCGGCCGAGACGAAGTGCTCGGGAGGGATGGATTCACCAGAATCGGTAATCCAGCGCACCAGGGCTTCGGCGCCTACGATTGTTCCTGTGTCGAGGTCAACCATGGGCTGGTAACGGACAGTGAGCTGCCTCTTTTTGATAGCCCGGCGAAGACTTCTTGCCAGGGTTCGCTGACGATTGAAAAAGAGAATGAGTGTGAGGGCAACGAGCGCTCCCACAAGCGCGCCCGCGCCCAGCAGGATAAAAAGATGCGCCTCGTCCTGGGTTGCCATGGTGGATTTGGACTCGTAAGCGACCACGCAGACCGCAGAAATCGTGGAACACATTGGCCGATAGTAGATTCCATTTCGCTCCAAGAGGTTTTGGGCTCCGATTTCAGCCGCGGAAAGCGGGATCGGCTGGCCGATAAAAGGAATCACCCGGCCCGTGCTGCGATCGTAGACCAGAGCAGTAAAGTACATGGGAGGCTGATTGAGCGGCGCGTAATCCGCAGGATTGAGGACGACGGTGACCCCGTTGGATTCGATAATGATCCCCCGCGCCTGAGGATTGATGAACAGAGGGCTTGAAGCAAAGATCTTTCTGCCGCCGATGACGATGTCGCCTGGAGTGGTGGCGGGAGGCGGAGTGAGCCTGCCGAGAGCTGTTGTGCAGTAGATATGGCCGTCCTTGACGCGGCCGATATCGCGAACGTGGGCGGCATTGAAGACCCATTTGCGCAGGTAGGACAACTCCTGGTCGGAGCAAAAGGGGAGATGGTCATTCAGGACCACGTTGGCTGCGTCGCGAGTCTCACGCGAGACCCCGTCTGCCTGGGAGAGCAATCGGCCGGAGTATTTGTCGAGCTGTTCCCGGCCGGCATTGAGTTGAACGAGGCGTCCGACTCCCAGGGCTGCAAGACCACCCACCACTGCCCCTGCCAGGAGCAGCGCAACCTCGGCAGCGCGCTTGCGAATGAAAATCAATCGAGTCTCTGGATCTGGCGTGCGCGTTCAGAGTGAAAACGACTTCCTACCGGATACGGGACTGCTGGGCCGATAGCTACCGACGCGCCGATTAACATCCGGATTAAAGGCTGCAACCCTCCGGCCTGACGGTATGGGAAGTGTACCTCAAGCAGTGAAAGCGACGCGAGGAAGTGCGATACGCGCGCTGGCGCCAGGGGGCAGAAGCATACGATGACCGTAATACAATGACGGAACGAGAAAGCGGATCGCCCTTCGCGGGCGGTTTGGAATGGAGGGGTCGATGCGCATTCTTGCCTTGTTTGCCGGCGTTGCCTGTTTGTGCATTGTCCTGATCGACGCCTTCGAGACCATCATTCTGCCGCGGCGTGCGACCGGGCGTTTCAGGCTGACGCGCATTTTTTATATCGCAACGTGGAACCCGTGGGCCTTTTTCGCGCGGCGAATCCGGAATCCGCGCAAACGGGAGACGGCATTCAGCTTTTACGGACCGCTGTCGCTGATCTTTCTGCTGGCGGTGTGGGCGGCATCGATGGTGCTGGGCTTTGGGCTGATCTACTATGCGCTGGGCAGCCCGTTCAACGACACTGCGGGCCGCGGTGGATTCATCTCAGATCTCTACGTAAGCGGGACCACGATCTTCACGCTGGGACTGGGAGACGTGATTCCGCACGGGCCGTGGGCGCGCGGGCTGATCATTCTGGAGTCGGGAACGGGACTGGGTTTTCTGGCCGTGGTGATGGGCTACTTCCCGGTGCTGTACAGCGCGTTTTCGCGGCGAGAAGTAAGTATCTCGTTGCTTGATGCGCGGGCCGGCTCGCCGCCGACAGCGGCGGAGCTGCTGCGCCGCCATTCGCACCAAGGCGCAGAACAGGCGCTGGTGCTGCTGCTCACGGAGTGGGAGCGGTGGTCGGCGGAGTTGCTGGAAAGCCACATTTCGTATCCGCTGCTTTGTTACTTCAGGTCGCAGCATACGAACCAGAGCTGGCTGAGCGCGCTGACCGCGATACTTGACACCTCGGCGCTGCTGATCTCAGGGGTGACTGCACAGGAGGCGCGGCAGGCGCAGCTGACTTTCGCCATGGCGCGTCACGCGGTGGTGGACCTGGCGCAGATTTTCTCGTTGGAGCCGGAGAACGGCGCCGCTGACCGGCTGCCCGCGGAACGCTACGAAAAGCTGCGCAACGTGCTTTGCGAGAGCGGCGTGAGCGTTTGCCGCGACCAGCTTTCGAGCGAACGGCTGCGGGTGATGCGGGCGCTCTACGAGGGCTACGCCGAGGCATTGAGCCGGTATCTCATGATGCCGCTGCCGCCGTGGCTGGCCGATGAGCCGCACAAGGACAACTGGAAGACGGTGGCGCGGCTGCGGAAGCAGGCAGAGGACGCGAGCGCGACACCGGCGCCAGAGGGCTCAGTTGATGAGGCGGCGCGGAAGATTGCCGCGCTGGGCGAACACCGGCACGACTTCTAGGGCGCCTCGATACTACGGCAGATCACTCGACTCCGGACGCATCGCGGAGCGAAGCGTCCGGAGTCGAGACGGCAAATGAAGAAGTGCGCGGTAAAGGTGCGGCTGAAGCCGTGCCCTTTCAAAACAGCGGCATCGATCGAGTTCTTACGTAACCGATTCAGCCCGCCAGCCCCTTCTTGACCAAATCACTCACCAGGCGGCCATCGGCGCGCATTCCTGAGGCTTGCAGTTTGGCCTGGACGGCCTTCATCGACGGACCCATGTCCTTCATGCCGGGTTTGTGGCCGATAGTCGTTTCAAGCTCGGCGAGGGTTGCGGTCACGATTGCGGCCAGGCCGGTTTCGTCGAGAGCCTTGGGCAAAAATTCCTCGATGATGACGATCTCGGCGGCCTCCTTGGCTGCCAGCTCGGGCCGGTTGCCCTTGGTGAACTGCTCAATGGAGTCGCGGCGCTGCTTGATCATCGTGGTCAGCGTCTGCTGCTCCTCGGCGGGCGTGAGCGAGACATTCTTTTCCAGAGCCTTGTTCATCAGCGCCGCCTTGATGAGGCGCAGCGTGCCGGTCCGTTCGGCATTGTGGGCCTTCATGGCTTCCACGGTCAGTTTCGTAATCTGCGCGGCCAATGCGCCTGGATCGATCATGTGAGTCCCTCTCTAGATTATTGATTCTAAATTGGGCCCCGTAGCCCCCGGAACCGAGGGCTATGGACGCTGGCAAATGGCCGCTGCTTCCGGTTAAAGGACGGATTTTGATGAAAGTCACCGAACTCAACAAGAAAAAACTCACAAAAATCACAAATATGTGTATTATGTGATTTCCGGGCCAATCAGGAAACGGTCCGAGGCGAGGAAGAATATGATCCGCAAAACCCGGCTATATACTCCAGGACCGACCCCGCTGCTGCCCGCGGCGCAGTTCGCCATGGCGGCTGCCGATATCCACCACCGCACCCCCGAATTTCGCGCGCTTTACCAGAAAGTGTTGGCGCAGTTGAAGATATTCGTCGGCACAAAGAACGACGTGATCCTGCTGTCGAGCTCGGGAACGGGCGCGATGGAAGCGGCGATCACGAATCTGACTTCGCCCGGCGACAAGGTGCTGGTGCTGACGGCCGGAAAATTCGGCGAGCGCTGGACCGGGCTGGCCAAGGCCTTTGGGTGCGAGCCCGACGTGCTGACCGCGCCGTACGGCGAGACCTTCGACCTGGCCGCGGTGAAGGCGGCGCTGAAGCCGGAGCACAAGCTGGTGCTGATGCAGGCCACGGAGACCTCGACCGCGGTGCGGCACGACGTTGAGACGGTGGCAAAGCTCATCAAGGAGACCGCGAACCCGGCGCTGCTGGTGGTGGATGGTATCACCGGCCTGGGCACGACGCATTTCGACGTGGATGGATGGGGCATCGATGTGCTGATCGGCGGATCGCAGAAGGCGGTGATGATTCCGCCGGGCCTGGCCTACCTGAGCGTGAGCGAGAAGGCGTGGGCGGCGATGGAGACGACCAGGAATCCGCGCTACTACTTCGATTTGCGCAAGGAACGCAAGAACGCGGTGAAGGGAGAGAGCGCGTATACGCCGGCGGTGGCGCTGGTGGCCGGGCTGGGCGCGGCGCTGGACTACATTGCCGGGCAGGCGGGCGGCGATCTTGAGAAGGGCCGCATTGCGCTGGTGAACAACGCCGAGGTGAACGCGGCGGCAACGCGGGCGGGCCTGGTGGCGCTGGGATTCACGCTGTTTGCGCCCACGGCTCCGGCGGCGGCGGCCACGGCGGTTGCCGTGCCTGAGGGCATGGATTCGGGCGTGGTGGTGAAGGCGCTCAAGGCAAAGTTTGCGCTGGTCACGGCCAACGGGCAGGGCGAGATGCAGGGAAAGATCTTCCGCGTGGCGCACCTGGGATACTTCGACTATCTCGACACGGTGGCGCTGCTGGGCGCGATGGAGCACATCGCGAAAGACACGCTGGGATTGCCGGTGGCGTACGGGCAGGGCGTGGCGGCGGCGCAGGCGGTCTACGCAAAGGCAGTGGTCAGTGGTCAGTGATCAGTGGTCAGTTGATAGGAGGTGGTTCGCAATGAGGTTGATTATCTCCATCGCACTTGTGGTCTTGATACTCGGCATTCATGTTTCCGGCCAGAGCGCCTCTAGTGGGGCCGTCGGCAAGAATGTTGTAGCGACGAACAAGTGCTACCCAAAAGGAGGGCTGGGGATTGTCCGTAAGGATCTCTGCATCGACTTGAAATCTCCCGTAAATAGACTGCTTTTGGACGCCGGGAAGAGTTGGAGCGGAAAAGGGCGGAACGATCCAGAACTAGTGATCTTCTTCCAGGGTCAGGTCTGGCCGGCGCAATCGACTGATGGGGGATTTGATCTGAGCAAATCGATCATTGTCTCTTTTGAAGGCGAAGAAATAAGGTTCTTTAATTTCGCGAATTCGTCTGGCGGGTATTACAAAAGAGAACCCGCTAATTGACCGCAAACAACTGATCACTGACAACTGACAACTATGGCTGAACTCACATTTGCTGAAAAACTCGTGATCGCGCGCAAGCAGCTTGACCTCTTCCAGTACGAGATGGCTGAGAAGCTGGGCGTGCATCCCAACTCGCTGACGAAGTACGAGCGCGGCGAGGGCAAGCCGCATGCAGCCGTGATGCGCATGTTCGATTTGCTGTGCGAGCAGCACGGCGTGAAGTTTGACGAATACGAAAGCGCGGAAACCCACAAGGGAGTAGCGATGAAGATCGTATTGGCAGAGAAGGTTTCACCGGCCACGCTGGCGGTGTTTGCGGCCGAACCGGGATGGGATGTGAAGACGCACGACCAGCTACCGGAGGGATTGCCGGCCGCTCTGGCCGATGCCGATGCGCTGGTGGTGCGCAGCGCCGTGCAGGTTGACGACGCCCTGATGGAGCACGCGCCGAAGCTGCGCGTGATTGGCCGCGCGGGCGTAGGCGTTGACAACATCGATGCCGAAGCTGCTACGCGGCGCGGCATTGTGGTGATGAACACGCCGGGCGCGAACGCGGTGGCCGTGGCTGAGCTCACGATAGGGTTGATGCTGGCGCTGGCGCGCAAGCTCCCTGGCGCAAATGCGACGATGCACGCCGGCAAGTGGGAGAAGAAGAGCCTGCAGGGCGCCGAGTTGCGCGGCAAGACGCTGGGCATACTTGGCCTGGGCCGCATCGGGCTCGAAGTCGCGAAGCGCGCGCGGGGCTTCGGGATGGAACTGATCGGGAGCGATCCCTTTGTGTCGGCTGCGGTGGCGCGCGAAAGCGGCATTCTTTTGGTCTCTTTGGACGAACTTTTCAGCAAAGCTGACTATTTGACTCTGCACGTTGGCCTGACGCCGCAGACGGCCAACATCATTAGCGCCAAAACCCTGGCGACTATGAAGAAGGGCGTGCGCATTATCAACTGCGCTCGTGGCGAGTTGGTATGCGAAGCGGATTTGGCGGCTGCGCTCAAGAGCGGGCAAGTGGCCGGAGCGGCCTTGGACGTGTTTGCCGAAGAGCCACCGAAGAACTCGCCCTATGCCGAGCTGGACAACGTAATTCTTACTCCGCATATTGCCGGATCGACGGCCGAGGCGCAGGAGGCCGTGGGTGTGCAGATTGCGATGCAAGTGCGCGAGTACCTGAAGCTGGGCGTGGTGCAGAACGCGGTGAATCTGCCTTCGCTGAGCCACGAAGAGTATGTGAAGCTGGCGCCGTTTATCGACCTCGCCGGGCGGTTGGGAGCGTTTCTGGGACAAGCCGGCAAGAGCGGCATCGAGTCGATTGCGCTGGTTTATGGCGGGGAATTGGCGGAGGCGAAGACTGAGCTGGTGCGCAACGCGGCCATCGCAGGGCTGCTGCAGGGCTCAGAGAATGTGAACCGAATTAATGCCGCGGCGGTTGCGCAGGAGCGCGGCATTCGCGTGCACGAGGAGAAGCAGGAGAGCCATCGCGGCGGTGCGGCCTCAGTGCTTACCATTGCGCTGCATACGGCCGCGGGCGAGAGCCGCGCCAGCGCCACAGTAATTCACGGCGAACAGCCGCGACTGCTCGCATTCGACAATATCGATATCGAGACGCCGCTCGAGGGCAACCTGCTGGTTTGTCGCAACTACGATGTGCCGGGAGTGATCGGTAAGATAGGCACGATTCTGGGCCAGCTTGGCGTGAACATTGCCAACTTTGCGCTGGGCCGCGAGCGCAGCGGATCGAAGCCGGTGAAGGCGCTGGCCGTGGTGCAGGTGGACGAGCCGGTTTCAGAGTCCGTACTGGCCGCACTGGGAACTATCGAGGCGTTGATCGAGGCCAGGCCGGTGGCGCTGCCGGACGGGAATGTAAGCCTCTAAATGTGGAGGCTCAAGAGGTTGTTCCGATTCAAGCCTTGTAACAGGGCATGACTTTAGTCGTGCCGCAAAACGCCCATCAAAAGCTTTGGGCTTTAGCCCCTGCCCGGATACATCAACCCTGAAAATGCTCTAGACGCCAGCTCAGGGATTTCTCCTTCGTGCTGCGTTGCGATGCCACGCAAGCCGCAAAAACAAGAACGTGGCGAGAATTGGGCCCCCATGTTGGTGCTGGACAACTTTCATCTCAGGCTTAACAGGATGCGGAAAAACTCATGCGGCGCGTTGTCTTGTATCAGGGCACGACTTCAGTCATGCCGATAAAACCAGCAAAATCGCTTCGGGCTTCAGCCCCTGAGGGAAGTTTTTGCGGGATTCCGCATCGCTCAATGAGTGTTTCTGCATTCTTTAAAGCTCCTAGCCCCGCCGACTCGCGCCGCCCCTGCGGGGCTGCCGGCATTCATTGTTTGGCGTACCCAGGACTTTGTCCTGGGCTGAATTCCTTGCCTCCCTGCGGGAGGCGGCGCATCGGCGCAAATAAATGCGAGCTCCTTTGGCGGCGGGACAACTTCACCGAACGCGGATGCTTCCAGAGCCCGTTACGACGCTTACCTCGGGGCCGCCGCCGTTGATCTGCGCACGATAGTGGTGGTGATCCTCTTCTGATGAGGTCTGCTGCGCAGGCGCCTCCGTAGAGATCCGTCCAGAGCCCGTTTCCGCATCGAGATTCATCGGCGCGTTCCCCGTGTTCAGCTCGATGGACCCGGATCCGGTTTCGAGCTTCCAGGCAGATGATGGCGTTCCAGAGATTTTGATTTCGCCAGAGCCGGTTTCCGCTTTAAGCGCTCCGTGTACGCCCTTCACGTCGATGGAGCCTGAGCCCGTCTCAACCTTTACATCGCCCTGCCCGCTACCATCGACCGAGATGTTGCCGGAACCGGTTTCGACTTTAAATCCCCCTTAAGCCCCGTCGCAGTGACGCTGCCTGAGCCGGTTTCGAGCTTGGCGCCCTGGCCGACGCCCGTATCGGTGATATTGCCTGAGCCGGTAGCGGCGCTGAGAGTCGCGTCTGCAGGCGCCTCAATGTCGTAATCGATGCTGATGTTGCGGAGATGCTCCTGATGAGCGCCGATGGTAATCTTGTTTCCTGTCTGCTCGATGGGCGGGTTGGCGGCAATCTCCTGCACCTTGGCCGGGTCGCCGTCCTTATTGGCTTTAACGACGCCGTGGATATGAATTTGATTGGCCGAGCCACGGGTCAATGCGATGTGACCCGAGCCGGTAGCAACCGAGAGTTCAAGCTTGCCGTCGAAGGTCAGGTTTCGATCGAAGGTGGCTTCAGTTTGCGGTGCTCCATTTTCGAGGCCGACGGGAGGAATCGGGGTGACAGGATTTAGGGCGGGAAGAACTGGAGAAGTTGCGAGTGCTATTTCACCGGGCTGCGGCGGGGTGACGACATCGAGCTGTGGGGGCGCGGCCGGTGAGGCGAGCGCTGCAACAGGGCTGGTTGCGACCGGGGCCCAAATTTGTGCGGCTTGCACGGGCTGCGTTACGGCCTGAGCGGGCGCTGCAACAGAGCTGGTTGTGACGGGGGCCGAAATTATTGCGACGTGCGCGAGTTGTGTTGCAGGTTGCGCAGGCTGGGTTGCGGCTTGTACGCGAACCAGTGCTGCGCCGGCAAAGAGCACGACGGGCACAAGCAGAACGGCAACGCGAGCGCGGCCGCTGCCTGAAAATGCATGGCGGAGATAGCTGTCGTTGAGCAGGCGTTCGATGCGGCGGGAGATACTGCTGGGACGGGCCATAGCGACTCCTATATGCGTTGGGCGCGGCGCGGCCGCGAATTCAAGAAGGATCTGGGCGTATGCGGAGCGGTTTGAGGCCGCATTGAGACCCGAGCGGTCGCTGATGGCCTCGCCAAGATCGGAGAGTTTGTGTTTGAGCCACCAACCCAGCGGGCTGAACCAGGTCACGGCCGTATAGAGCGAGGCAAGAGTGAGCAGGTGGAAATCGCGCTGGCTTACGTGGGAGCGCTCGTGCGCAAAAACGATGCGGAGTTTTTCTTCAGTCCAGCTTGTGTATCCGGTGGGCAGCACGATGCCTGAGCCTATGGTGACCGGAGAAGAAACCTTGTGACTCGTCCGCAGTTTGAGGTCAGCGTCAATGAGCGCTGAACTGCCGGAAACGGGTGTGGCCGAGCGCCAGAGATGAACTGCCGACAGAAATCCTAAAAGCAGACGAAGGAAAAGCGCCGTGGCGACCAGGAAATAGGCCAGAGCAACCAAACTTAAGAGGGAAAGCTGCGGGCGCGTGGAGCGTCTTGGCGAAGCCACTTCGACTGCGCTCGCGGTGCGTGGAGAAATGCTTGAAGCGGAGCCAACGCGGGCGATGGTTGCACCGGCTTTATGCGCGCGTGGGGAGTGATGCGGAGGTTCAACCCGGGTGGGAACAGATGAAACTGGGGCAGCAATACCTGACGAAGCGGCAATGGATGAAGCCGAAGATACATCGGGTGACAGGGCCGCTTGCAAACGATGCAGCGGAGCGGCCGCGGGAATGGTTGCGAACGAGAAGCCAGCCCAACGCGCAGTGAAAGGAAGCAGGAAGGGCATCAGCAACGCGCCCAAGAGAACAGCGGTCCACGCGAGCCTTTGGTAAGTGACATTGTGAACGCGAAAGATTCTGAGGCCGGCCCAGACGAGGACCGCGAGCGTGAGTGATCGAAAAGCGGCTTCAAAGATACCGGCAAGCACGAATTCACCTCACCTGGCTTTGTTGTCTTTCTTGCGCTTATCCTGCTCGCGCACTGCGGAGATACGTTTTGCGAGCCGCTGCAGTTCGGCACGGTCGAGGATCTTCGAATCCACCATTCCCACCAGCAGCGTTTCGACAGACCCCTCGCAGAGCCAGTCGACGATGCGTTTGACGGCATGGCCGGCCACGCGTTGCCGCGACTCCGCGGGGCGATAGATGAAGGCGCGATTCTCATTCGAGTGGGCGATATAGCCTTTTTCTTCAAGACGGCGCAGCATGGTGCGAACGGTGGAATCCGAGAGGGGCCGTTCCAGTGCTTCGCGCACCTGCTCGGCGGTTACTGTGCCCAGCCGCCAAACGATTGAAAGAATGTTGCTCTCGAGCTCGCCTAACTCGGCGGGGTCGTGGCGAAGTGGATCGCGATCCGTCATTGTGTTACTGACAGTAACACATCGTTGGGGCAAAATGTCAAGAGGTTCTTTGAAGATTCTGTGAAAGAGCGGCGGAGGCGGTGGGGGTGTGGTTCGCGGTCGGTGTTTCGTGAACCGTGATGAGAGCAGTTCATGAAACACGACTCAAGGCCCACGAATCAAGGGGCTTCATCCCATGAAGCCTTTGTGCCCGAGCCAGCCGCGCAGGTACGAGATCTGGCCAAGATGGTAGGTCTCGTGGATGGAGAGAAAGTTGACCACGCCGCTAACATTGCCGTCGGTGCTTGGCGGGCCCTGTGTCGAGGGTTGGGAGAGCAGATCATCGGCGACGCTCTCAAGCGTGCTGGCGACTACGATGGAGCTTTCTTTCCACGCTTCGAGCAGCGTGTCATGCGAGGGGTAGGTTACATCGTCGCCGCATTTTGAGCCGCGGCCAAACAGGCTGAACCAGGGCTTGGACCACTCGGCGCCAAGCCGCGAGAGCAGCCGTTCGCGCGCCCATGTCACATGGCCCACGATCCATGCAATGTGATTGGGGTTAGGCGCGGGGTGTTTGAGCCACTCTTCGGGCGTGAGGTCATCGACCATCTTGATGAGGAAATCGGTGTTCATGCTGTAACTTTGCGAGGGGGCGGTAATGACGGCGGGGACGGGCATAGACCTCCTTGGGCGGCGCGGGCCGGGGAAACGCTCACTACCGAATATCGGATGGTGTCGCAGGCGGTCAAGCGGGGAAGCGTGAATTCACCGCAAAGACAAAAACGGCGCCACGCAGGGCGCCGTTTTTTCC
Source organism: uncultured Acidobacteriaceae bacterium (assembly GCA_963808695.1). Classification (GTDB taxonomy): domain Bacteria; phylum Acidobacteriota; class Terriglobia; order Terriglobales; family Acidobacteriaceae; genus Telmatobacter. The sequence continues at coordinate 101,878 of CAWEHF010000014.1, read as the reverse complement.
TTGTTTTGGTTTAGCTTTCAGGCTCGACTCATATACGCGCCTTCGCTGGTATCGACGCGGATTTTTTCGCCCTGGTTGATAAAGGGCGGCACCTGGACGACGAGGCCAGTCTCAGTCTTGGCGGGTTTGGTGACGCTCGAAGCCGTCGCCGATTTCAGCCCAGGCTCGGTCTCCATCACTTCAAGCTCAACAAAGGTGGGCAGTTCAATGCCCACGGCCTGGCCGTCGAAGTAGCTCACCTTGATCCGCAGATTGGCGGTGAGGTACTCGACTGCATCGCCGAGGGTCGAAGCCTTGAGGACGGTCTGCTCGTAGTTCTCGGGGTTCATGAAGTAGTAGTCGTCGCCGTCGGCGTAGAGAAACTCCATGTCAACTTCGTCGACCACAACCTTCTCAATGGCGTCGGCAGAACGGAAACGGTGCTCGAACATTGCCCCGGACTTGAGATTACGAAGTTTGGCCTGGATAAAAGCGCGCAGATTGCCGGGCGTGCGGTGCTCGACTTTGAAGACAAGGTGAAGATTGTCGTTGTGTTTGATGATCATGCCCGGACGTAATTGGGTGGCGGGAATCGCCATAGAGTGGTGCTCCTTGGTGTGCTTGCGGCAAAATACGCAAAAAATATCGGCCTTAGCCCATCTTTCATTGTATCTGAGAGGCGGATAACGCGGGCGCGACGGCAGTTACCGCTGGCTGGCCTCGCCGGCGGCGACCCGGCGATTGAATTCGGCCGACTGTTTGCGCGGAATGGTGAGCGACTGCCAGCGGTCGCCGGCAAAATGGCGGGCCAGCAGCGCGATCTGCCCAATGTGGTACTGGTAGTGGGCTACCTGGCGGTTGATGGCCTGCATCACGGAGTGGGCCTCGCCGCGAATAAAAACCGTGCGAGCAAGATCGTCGTCGGTGAGCGGATCGATGGCAGTGAAGAGGCATTCCCAGCCCTGCTCCCACGTTGCCAGGAGTTCAGAGCGAGTCTGTGGCGTCGATTCGAACTCGCTGTCGCGGTTGCGATCGGGCTTTTCGCCGTCGGTGGTGAGGAAATCTGTCCAGCGAGAGCGCATGTTGCCGGCCAGGTGCTTGATGACCATAGCAATCGAGTTGGTTTCGGGCCCAAGCTCGGTGAAGAGATCGGCGTCGCTCACCTGCTCCAAGGCTCGCTCGGCCAGCCGCTTGTAATAGCGGAAGATGGTGAGGGAATCCTTGAGGTAAGAGGTTGTGAACTCCAGCGCCATGCCGAGATTTTATCCGGCTCGCGGTTCTTTTGCACGCGGCGCGGGTGAGGGCTGGAGTGACGGCAGACTTAGCGGGTCGCCGTTCACTCATTTCCGATTTCGCAAATTGACTCCATAATCTCGTGAATGAGATTGTTGAGTGGAGCGGCGAGTCCTAGGAGGCTTGAAGCGAATCGAACATATTGCAGGAGAGGAAGTGCCCACGCATGACGATTTTCATCCCCACGCCGCTGCGTCCTCTTGCCGGAGGCAACAAATCGCTGGAAGTGAGCGCGACGACGGTGGCCGGTGCGCTCGATGAATTGACGAGGGCATATCCTGATTTGAAGAAGCACCTCTTCAACGAACAGGGAAAAGTGCGCGCGTTTGTGAACCTCTATTTGAACGACGAAGATGTGCGTTATCTTCCCCGGAAAGAGGAATCGCCTGTCTCCGCGGCCGATACGCTGTCGATCATTCCTTCGATTGCAGGCGGCTGTTTGGCCGGACGGGAACGTTCGCTCAGGGGCCAAAAAGTGTGCCTGCGAACGGACTGTCGGGGCTTGAGAAGAGCCCGTTTTGACTCAAAATCAGCGGGTTCGCGCCGCTTCGCGGCCATGGCGAGTTGGCAAGTTGGCGCAATAGTGAGTTCTCACGCAGACACTTGAGCCCGGACATATTTTGCGGGCCTTATCGGTAGTCGGGGCTGAAGCCCTGACCTACCAGCCGATCACTGACTTATGACCATGACTACCGAATCGATTGCATTGCCGGAACTGACCGCGGAGGAGCTTGCGCGCTACTCGCGCCACTTGATTCTGCCTGAAGTGGGCGAAGAAGGGCAGCGCAAGCTGAAGGCTGCCAAGGTACTGTGCGTGGGCACTGGAGGGCTGGGTTCGCCGCTTGCGTTTTACCTGGCGGCGGCCGGTGTGGGCACGCTGGGACTGGTGGACTTCGACGTGGTGGATGCCAGCAACCTGCAGCGCCAAATCATTCACTCGACTGCTGACATTGGACGCAAAAAACTCGACTCTGCTGCGGAGAAGCTGAAGGCCCTTAATCCCGCGATGAACATCGTGAAGCACGAGACGATGCTCTCGAGCGCCAACGCTCTTGAGATTGTGAAGGACTACGACATTGTCGCCGACGGCACTGACAACTTTCCCACCCGCTACCTGGTGAATGACGCATGCGTGCTGCTGCACAAGCCGAATGTGTATGGCTCGATTTTTCGCTTTGAGGGGCAGGCGAGCGTCTTCGCTACGGAGCAGGGACCGTGCTACCGCTGCCTTTATCCTGAGCCGCCGCCGCCCGGCCTGGTGCCGAGTTGCGCTGAAGGCGGTGTGCTGGGGATTCTGCCGGGACTGGTGGGCGTGATTCAGGCCACTGAGGTAATCAAGCTGATCCTCGGCGCAGGCGAACCGTTGATCGGCAGGCTGCTGCTGGTGGATTCACTCGCCATGCGCTTCCGCGAATTGAAGCTGCGCAAGAATCCCGAATGCCCGGTATGCGGCCCCAATCCCACGGTAACCAGGCTGATTGACTATGACCAGTTCTGCGGGATTGCGCCCGCGGCAAAAGAGGACACCAAGGTGAAGAACGGAGTCGCACAGATTACGCCGGTTGAATTGAAACGTCGCATCGATGCCGGCGAGGACGTATTCATCCTGGATGTGCGCGAGCCGTTCGAGTACCAGATCGCCAATATCGGCGGCAAGCTGATTCCGCAAAACGATGTGTCGCAGCGGCTGGCAGAGATCGATCGCGAACGCGAGATCGTGGTGCAGTGCAAATCGGGCGGGCGCAGCCAGCGGATTGCTGAGTTCCTGCTGCAAGCCGGTTATCCCAAAGTTGCCAACCTGGCGGGTGGGATTCTGGCGTGGTCCGATCAAGTTGATCCGAAGGTGCCGAAGTACTGACGCGATCGAGGAGACTGGGCGAATTGCGGCCCAGCACAAGGCCGGAACAAAGATGAAATGCGGTCCTGTTTGCTGCCTTGGCGCATGTGGCCGCAAGTATACCTTCAGCCCTGACGCGGTGTGATACATTTGCGCCATGGTGAGCAAGGGTAAGGCGATCCTTGCCCTGCTGCTGTTGGCTGCGCAGGGCACCGGGACGATTAAAGCACAAGCCAACGGACAAGTTGCCCCAGCTGCTCAATCCGCTCCGAAAACATCTTCGACTTCGGCCGCTCATTCCCAGGCCGCGGCCGGAACGAACAATTTGCCATCGAGCTCCATCGCAAGCCCGAATGCCAACAGCGTTGCGACACCCAACTGCGCGGAGGGGCCGTGCGATGCGCAGCCGGCGCACATCACCATCGCCACTCCCGCCCCGGCTCCGGCGCCGTGGCTGTGGCCGGACCGCGTTGCCTGGGTGGCGAAAATCCTGCTCGCCGTTTTGGGTTATGTGGGGATCATGGTGGCGCTTTCAACGCTCAAGAAGATTGATCGCCAGTCGCACTACGCTGAAGTTACGGCGCAGGCCGCGGCTGACAGCGCGCAGGCCGCGTTGCTGCATGCGCAGGCCATCATACGGGCGGAGCGGCCCTGGATTCTGATTACAGTTGAGCCGTCGCGCAGCGTGGACAACAGCTTTACCGTGACCGCCACGAACCGCGGCCGCGGACCGGCAAGAATCGTTTCGACCATCGACAGAATCACCACCGCCGTCGACCAGACCCACCTGCCCGAGCAACCGGAATTTGATGAAGTGACTCCCAGCGCGGCGTTGTCGTCGGTTGTATTGCTGCCCGGCGAATCGACGGCGATCAAGTCATTCAGCCGCGATGAGGTGAAGAATTTCTGCGAGAGCGACGAGGAGCTCAAAAGGGTCGAAAAGTGGGAGGAACTGATCCTGCTGTATGGCATCGTGGTTTACAGGGATCTGATGGCGCCGGGAGACGGCGAAACGCACCAAACAAGGTGGTGCTGCTGGTATATTCACGGCCGTCAAAAGAGCGGAATGGTAATGGCGGGACCGCCGGCATATAACATGCACACCTAGGGCGCCGGCCCCATGATTTCGTGTCTGCAATTACGTGCTCTCCACCCTCTCGCCGCAAAGGAGGCGAAAGGATCGGGCACGGAAGATGGTGCATAAACCTGCGGTCAGAGACCCTGGTCGGCGCGAAAGATAAAAGTCCGCGGCGAAGGTTCGCCGCGGACTCAATTGCAGACCAAGGGAAAGCTGTTCACTCCCGCTACGCAGTTCTGGTTTCGCGCAAGCCGGCCTCGGCAAACTGAGGATCGGCCTCGGCGAGACGCAGGAGCCGATGCAGATAGGCGCGCGAGATGCAGAGGCTGCGGGCAGCCAGCGTCTTGTTGCCGTTATGCTCGCGGACCGCGTTCACCGCCAGCTTGATCTTGTAATCGCGCAACTGGCGTTCGAAGGAACCGTCGGGATGGTAATCGGCGATGTCGATCACAATGTCCTCGGCGGCGGCAACTTCGTATTCGGGAGCGTTGATGCTGAGATCCTCGACGCGAATACTGCGACCGGTGGCGACAATGATGGCGCGCTGCATGACGTTTTCGAGCTCGCGGACATTGCCCGGCCAGGAATAACTCTGCAGCATCTCGAGCGCGTCGGGCTCGATCGACTCCATCGGCTTCTGAAAAATCTGCGAATAGCGCTTGAGGAAGTGTTGCGCGATCTGGGGAATGTCCTCAGGCCGATCCTGAAGCGGCGGCGACTCGATGCGCATTACGTTGATGCGGTAGTAGAGGTCCTGGCGGAACTTGCCTTCAGCCACTAGCTTGGCCAGATCCTGGTGGGTGGCAAAGATGAGCCGCGCCCGCAGCGGGATGAGCTTGTTCGAACCCAGGCGGCAGAATTCCATCTGCTGCAAAACGCGCAGTAGCTTGACCTGCGTAAACACGCTTAAGTCGCCGATTTCATCCAGGAAGAGAGTGCCGTCTTCAGCCTGCTCAAAATAACCTGAGCGAGCGCCCACCGTCCCGGTGAAAGCGCCTTTCTCGTGGCCGAACAGCTCGGCTTCAATCAGCGTCTCGGGAATGGCGCCGCAGGAAACGGCGACGAACGGCTTTTTTGCGCGCGCGCCAAGGTTGTGAATGGCGCGGGCGATCAGTTCCTTGCCGGTGCCGCTTTCGCCGGTGATGAGAACCGAGGCATTCAAACTGGTGACGCTGCGGACCAGCTGGTAGACGCGCTGCATGCTGGGCGTCGAGCCCAGAATCTGATCGCAACTGGCCGGCTCCTCGATGCGCTGCTGAACGGTATGCAGTTGCTGCTTGAGCGAGGAGTTTTCGTGGGCCCGCTGCAACATCGTTTTCAGGTCGCGGATGGATGGCGGACGGCGGCAGTAGCCGAACGCACCCATTCGGACCAGCTCGAATGCCGTTGTGCGCAGGGTGTCGTCGGCGAGCAGGATTGCGGGGATATTCGAAGCAATCAGGCGCCGCGAGCATTCGATGCGCTCCTGCAGCGTGTCGCGGTGCGAGGAGAAATCAAGGATGATCGCATCGCATTCGCCTGCCGAGATGAGGCCGTCCATCCCCTCCCCGTCCGACTCCAGCAAAACCTGAAACTCTTTGCCCAGGGCGGAAGAGAGAAGTGGTTGCAAGGTCCGGTCTTCAGAGTAAAGTCCGATTCGAATCATTGGTCGAGGCGCTGCCTTTTCCGGGATTCTGTCATGCCGTTCCTTGGGGGAACATACAAAAGTGTTCGGCGATGTTCCCCCATAATCCAACATCGGTGCATCTTTGCCAATCCCTGTTTAGTGCTAAACAATGCGACATTGGTAATCCGAAATATAAGGAAGAGCCAATGAAATTCAACGATTTAAGGCGAATATGAGCACCGATGGGCGTGCTCGACACATGAGGACTGGCATTGCCGGTCCGGTTATGGCTTCCGAATCCGGCGCAAAGCCGAAGGGGGCGAAGAGTGGGACAAGAATCGTAATAAGTCATTGTGTTTCAACATTATATGCAATTTGAGAAACTGCCTTGGCGAGGAAGTTGTCTTTAAAGGTAGCAGAAAAGTGCCCGGCCGGAGGATTGGAAAACCGATATGTGACCAAAGAGAGTTACTAAAATAATCATCATAGTTACTTTTAAGCGTGCGGGTTGTTCCCTAAATTGCACTAGGAGACCAGTGAGTGGCACAAGAATTGCTCGGTTTAATAATCGGCTTCGCTCGCCATCATAGTCCCGAATGGGTATTGAATCGTCAGACGATGGCAGGAGGCGTGTGCCTTCTGGCCAAAACCGGTTGCTGGACTATGGAGCAACGGCGGTCCATAATGATTTTTTACGGTTGATCTGAGTGGTGTATCTGTTTTAATTTGATACAGCTGATCCATGAATGATCCAGACGGCGAATTGGAGACCGGCGGAGCGGTCGAAGGCCGGTGACGGCATTCCCACGGGTGAGCTTGAGTTGGTTTTTGGTTTTGGGGCCGGCGTGTATACGAGTTGTTTCACAGCCGGGATGGGTGCGTAAACAGCCGTGTACAGTGGGGTTTTGATTCAGGTGTAATGTACTGAATCCCCAAGCTATACCGGTATAGTTATTTGGTTGGCGAATTGCTCGTACTGATTTACCCCCTGACTGTAACGGGGCAAAAGGAGCAGGGGATGCACTCGTTTGGCTGGTGGCCGACACTGGTTGTCTTAAGTGTGGCGACAATCAGCGACCTACACAGCAGGCGCATCCCGAATTGGCTGGTCTTCCCTTATTGGCTGGCCGGGATCGTGGTCCAGGGTGTGTTGTTCGGCTGGCATGGCATCGGGCAGAGCCTGGCCGGAGCTGGACTCGCGATTGTTATTTTTGGCGGTCTTTTTCTGTTAGGTGGCATGGGAGCCGGAGACGTTAAGCTCTGTGCCGCGGTGGGGGCCTGGATAGGTCCCGCCCAGATGGTCTTTGCGCTGATTTTTACCGCTTTAGCGGGTGGCGTAATGGTCGTGATGTGGGCGGCGCTGGGGGGATTTTTGCCTGACCTGTTCCAGGGCACCGGAGATTTGATGGCGGGTTGGAAGCGTGGAACGCTACGCGATCCAGAGGCCACGATTGAGAACCCCCGGCGGCGCAAAATGCCTTACGCACCGGCCATTGCCGTCGGAACGCTGTTCTCATTTTTCGTCCGTTGAAGGGTGGGGGAGCAGACCATGGCAGGCGCGCACGAGAACGATCGTCGCTGGAAGCACGTGCAGGGAAAGAGTAAAGAAGCAAGGAGCGCAAGCGCGGTGTCAACGGATTCTTCCCCGTATTTCGGTTCTCAGTATCCCGACTCGATCGGATCGGAGGCGCTATCAATTGCCTTGATCGGTCCGAATGACGAGAGGCGCGCTTCAGCCTTGCTTGCCCTGGCCGGGACCTCGGGGAATGATGTTCGTGAGTTTTCGTCGTATCCTCCCGGACTGGACGACGTAGCCCGCGTCCTTGAGCAGCATTACGACGTCATCATCATCGACCTCGATCCTGACCCGGAGTACGCCCTGGAACTGGTGGAGAGCATTGGCGCTACCGGAGCGGCAACGGTGATGGTCTACTCCACCAAGACCGATTCCGACCTGCTGATGCGCTGCATGCGCGCGGGGGCCCGCGAGTATCTGACCGTACCGTTCGACCGCAATGTTGTGGCTGAGGCGCTGGTGCGCGCGGCCGCGCGGCGTCCGGTGGGCAAGACGGCCAAGAAGACGGCCGGCAGGCTATTGACGTTTATCGGCGCCAAGGGGGGCGCGGGCGCAACCACGCTGGCCTGCAACTTTGCCGTGGCTCTGGCGCAGGAGCCCGATCAGAAGACCCTGCTGATCGATCTCGATCTGCCTTTGGGCGATGCGGCGCTCAATCTCGGCATTGTGGCCGAGTACTCCACGATCAATGCGCTGCAGGCCGCCGGCCGCCTCGACGGCGCATTTCTGCTGCAGTTGCTGGTCAAGCACAGTTCGGGAGTTTGGGTGCTGGCGGCTCCAGGCAAATTCCTTCAATTCGAGGCCAAGGACGAGGACATTGACCGGCTTCTGGCTGTGGCGCGCCAGGAGTTTGATAACGTCGTGGTGGATTGGGGATCGCAATTGAGTTTTGAAGGCTCTTCGATCCTGAAGGAGTCGACGTCGATCTATCTGGTGACCCAGGCCGGCATACCGGAGCTGCGCAATTCCAATCGTCTCATCACCCAGTTCTTCACCGGCGGCGGCCCGCGGCTGGAAATTGTCATCAACCGCTATGAAGCGCGTTCGATGGGAGTATCGGAGGAACACATCACCAAGGCATTAACGCGTCCGGCGCAGTGGAAGATCCCCAACGACTACACCGCGGTTCGCAAGATGCAGATCAACGCCACGCCGTTGGCACTGGCCGATTCCCCCATATCAAGGCTCATCAAGCAAATGGCGCGAGCGGCCATTGGCCAGACTGAGCAGCAGACGACCTCGAAGAAGAAAGGGTTCAGCCTGTTCGGATAAGGCGGACCGCGTTCATCGTTGAAGGGTCATAGCAGAGTCTTGGAAGGTACAACATGGAATTGATGAATCTGGAGAAGTACAAGGCGGAAATACACCGGACGCTGATCGCGAAGCTGGATCTCGAAAAGCTGTCGCGGGTCAATTCCAGCCAGGCCCGCCAGGCCGTGTCGAGCATTGTGAAAGAGATCATCGCGGATCAGCGCGTCCCGCTCAACTACGACGAGCAGGAGCGGATCCAGGCCGATCTGCTCGATGAGGTTTTCGGACTCGGACCGCTCGAGCCGCTGCTGCGCGATCCCAAGATCTCAGACATCCTGGTCAATGACAAGGACCATGTGTTTATTGAAAAGGGCGGCCTGTTGCAGCGCGTCAACACCTCCTTCCGCGACGACCGCCATCTGCTCCAGATCATTGACCGGATCGTCTCGCGGGTGGGCCGGCGCGTCGACGAATCGTCGCCCATGGTGGACGCGCGTTTGCCGGATGGTTCCCGCGTCAATGCCATTATTCCTCCGCTGGCGCTGGACGGGCCGTCCCTCTCCATCCGCCGCTTCGGCACCGGGCCTTTGGCCGCCAATCAGTTGGTTGCGCTCAAGAGCATTTCGGCCGAGATGATGGAAGTGCTCTCGGCCGCCGTGAAAGCCAAGATCAGCATCGTGGTTTCAGGCGGCACCGGCGCCGGCAAGACGACGTTCATGAACATTCTGTCGCAGTACATTCCGCACAGCGAGCGGCTGGTGACGATTGAAGATGCGGCTGAATTGCGGCTGGCGCAGGAGAACATCGTGCGCCTTGAGACCCGGCCGCCGAACATTGAAGGTCAGGGCGCGATCCGCCAGCGGCAATTGCTCAGCAACGCACTTCGTATGCGGCCCGATCGCATCATCATCGGCGAGGTTCGCGGCGAAGAGGCATTCGACATGCTGCAGGCCATGAACACCGGTCACGAAGGTTCAATGACCACGGTTCACGCCAACACCCCGCGCGACGCTATCTCCAGGCTGGAGTCAATGGTGGCCATGGGCAACCTGAATCTGAACGAGAAGTCGATTCGCCAGCAGATTGCCTCGGCTATCTCGATTATTGTGCAGGCCACGCGCATGACTGACGGCACGCGCAAGGTGACCAGCGTTACCGAGATCACCGGCATGGAAGAGAGCGTCATCAGCATGCAGGAGATCTTCAGCTTCCAGAAGAAGGGCATCGGGCCCGATGGCAAGGTGATTGGAGTATTTCAACCCAGTCGTATCCGGCCCAAATTCCTTGAGCGGCTGCGCGTTTCGGGCATTGTTCTGCCGCCCACGATTTTCGAGCGGGAAACGCTGGTCAACTAGCAGAGAGGAGGAGCCGTGACAATCGTATTTGTTCTCGTGTTCATCGGGGTCTTTGCGCTCATCGTACTGCCCGTGATGGCTGCCGGCTCCCACCGCACCTCGAAGCAGGTGCTGGCGTCTCTCGATTCCGCGTTGTCCACTGACGCCCCTTCCACGCGTGAGCAGATTCTCAATCTCCGCAAAGATTCGGCCATGAGCAGCATACCCTGGCTGAATAAGAAGCTGCTCCAATTCCAGGTTGCGCCCTTTCTGCAAAGAATGATCAGCCAGGCAAACCTGAAATGGAGCGCAGGCCGGCTGCTGGCGATGACCGGCCTTTGTTTTGTGGTTCCTTCTTATGGCATCTATGCAGAATTCAAAAACGGGCCTGTTGCGCTCCTGGTTGGTGTCGGAGCCGGGTTGGCTCCCATGGGCTGGGTGATGTATTTGCGCAGCCGCCGGCTTCTCAAGTTCCAGGAGGGACTGCCCGAGTCGCTTGACCTGATGGTGAGCGCCCTGCGCGCCGGTCACAGCCTGATCGCGGCCATGGGACTGGTGTCGCGCGAGTGCCCCGACCCCGTGGGCATGGAATTCAGGGGATGTTTTGAGGAACAGAACTACGGTCTGGAATTGAAGGTGGCGCTGGACAACATGATGCAGCGCATGCCGATTCAGGACCTGGCGATTGTGGCTACCGCGATCATGATTCAGAAGGAAAGCGGCGGCAACCTGGCCGAGGTGCTCGACAAAACATCGCACGTCATCCGCGAGCGCTTCCGCCTGCAGCGGCAGGTCAAGACGCATACCGCGCAGGGACGGCTGACCGGCTGGATTCTCACACTATTGCCGGTGGTGCTGGCGTTCATGCTCTTCTGGATCGACCCCGACATGATGAGCGTCCTATGGCACAGGCCCATGGGCATCAAGCTCATCTGGATCGCGGTCGGCATGATTTTTGTAGGCGGCCTGATCATTCGCAAGATCGTCACCTTGGATTACTAGAGGCAAAAGTATGATTGCTGTTCTCGCATTTGTCGTGATCTTCGTGCTGTTGGGCAGCGGCCTGCTTCTGCTGTTTTATCGCGAAGCGATGATCAAGCGCATCAGCGAGGTCATCAATCCCCAGCCCAAGCAGCGGTCGCTCATGGAGACCATTCAGCAGACCGGAAGCTCGCTGGGCGGCATGGTCGAGCATTTCGAGCAGGTGCTGCCCAAGAGCGAGGCCGAGGTGTCGGTGGCGCGGCAGCGTCTGGTGCGCGCCGGTTTCCGCGAGGAGCAGGGCCTCAAGGTGCTTTATGGCGCCAAGGTTTTGCTTCCGCTAATTCTGCTCGCGATTGTGTTCGCGACGGGATTGGCGTCCCAGAACATGTTCATGGCTATTGCCTTCTCGGTCGGCGGCGGGTTCCTGATTCCCGACTTTTACCTGGGCCACTTGATCTCCAAGCGCCAGAAGGCCATTCATCGCGGCCTGCCCGACGTGCTCGACCTGCTTGTAATCTGCATCGAGGCCGGACTGAGCCTGGACCAGGCGACATCGCGTACGGCTCAAGAGCTGACCAAATCGCAGCCGGAATTGGCTGATGAGCTGGGCATTGTGGTTCTGGAGCAACGTGCCGGCCGCCCCCGCGGCGAGTCGTGGAAGCGCATGGCTGACCGTACCGGCGTCGACAGCGTGCGCAACCTGGTATCAATGCTCGTCCAGTCGGAACAGCTTGGCACCAGCGTGGCCAGGACCTTGCGTGTTCACGGTGACACTCTGAGGACGCAGCGTGTTCAACAGGTTGAAGAAGAAGCGGCCAAGACCTCGGTTAAATTGGTTTTCCCGCTCGTGTTTTTCATTTTTCCATCGCTTTTTGTGGTGCTTTTGGGGCCTGCGGTGCTCATTATGATCGATTCGTACCACGACCTTGTCAAATGATGCCGTAGAGAAGGAGTCATTGCGATCCGCAGCGAAGTCGCGTAGGTTGTATCGGGGCTACTGGGGTTATGATTCTCGTCATCTCTATCCAGCGCCGCAGATCGCGGACTGAGTAGTTTTCAAGCAGGGCCGCACCGAGGTTGATTCCAGTCGAACGCGGCGGTGAGGAATCAGGGTTGCGGTTCAAAGGTTCGAACCGCGTTGAAAACCGGGATTAGAAAAAGCCCGGAGCAGTTAAAAAGCTGAGGGAGAGGGAATTTATGGACACCACAATGCTGATCCGGGTAGTTTCCGGTGTACTGGTTGTCATCATTTTGATCGTTTTGATCCAACGCCGCCGAACGCGGGTGAAGTAAGTTTGACCCAACAGCATCGGGCGGCGTAAGGAGAAAAAGCCTCCGCCGCCGCGATGAACCCGCTGACCGAAGGGCTGCGCCGAGCAGGCGGAAGATGCCCGGATGCGCTCATTAGGCAGCAGGGAAGGGAAGGTGTCGCCTCTAGGCGCCCTTTTTGCTACTTTGAGGCAGGTTTTTCAGTGAGTTCCGGGCAGGAAGGGACAGAAGGCGGAGAAGCGAAGGCGCCGGCTGAAGCTGCGCAGGGGGGGCCCAAGGCTGCAGAGATTATGGAGACGCGGACACATTGCGCTTACAACCAGACCCGGGAGTGCTTCCTGGGGCTGGAGATCACGATCGCGGATCTTACCTACGCGGGCATCGTAGACCTGATGTCTACGGTGTCGCTGAAGTCGGGAGAAGGTCTGTGGATCGTGCCGTTCCGCGATATCCCGGCTGCCGGGCTCCAGGCTCCCCTTGACCTCATCTATCTCGACGAGGATTGCCGCGTGATCGACCTGGTTGAGTCGTTCCCGACCTTCCGCATCAGCTCTTCCAGTCCCAAGGCGGCGAGCGTGCTGGCGCTGCCTGTTCACTCCATCTACTCCTCGCAGACGCAGACCGGCGATCAGTTGGTGCTGTGCATCGCCGAAGAGATGGAACGGCGTCTGGAGCGGATTTCCGGCACGCGCACCGACAACGGAACCGCGCCCGTGACTGCGACGAAAGAAAAGGAGAAGGACAATCAGCTCTGGTCGAACGAGTCGCCGCTGTTCGAGCCTGAAAAGCGGGGTGAGAAGGACTCAAGGCTTCCCAAGTGGGGCGCTGAACCTCCGACACTGCCGGCAGTATCGCCTTATCCGCCCAAGACGTGGCTGGAGCGGTGGCTTTCGCCCGATCCGCGCAAGGCTCCACGGGAGCAGTTTGAGGGATTGACAGCGTTTTACTGGACCGGCGCTTCACCCCAGGCTCACGCCATTCGCGATATCAGCTCCACGGGAATCTACATCATCACCGAGGAGCGCTGGTATCCAGGCACGCTGGTGTTGATGACGCTGACCACCAACGGCGGAGAGGACAAGACCGATGAGCGGTCCATTGTGATTCAGTCGCGCGCGGTGCGCTGGGGCAGCGATGGCGTCGGCCTCAAATTCGTATTGCCCGACGCACGGGCCTTCCGCCACGGCCACAATATCCTGACCGACGGAGCGGACCGAAGAGAGCTGGATAAGTTTTTGCATGAACTGAGAAGGTTGAAGTAAGCAGAATATCGGTACCCAGGGTAAGTCGAACATCGGTAACTGGTTAGAGTTCCGTCAGCGGCAGGCAAGTGCCCTATTTGGGGGATTGCCTGGCCGGGAGGTAGGAAGAGCAAAATGATTGTTGAAGTCTCAAGCCGGGGGAAGAGCAAAATGCGGAAGTTGCCCCACGGGGCCGAGCAGACCTCAAAAGGCGGGACTGTGTGGGTGCGGACCCTCGCGCTGCGGCAGAAGCTGCGGGAATTTTTCGGCGTCAGAGAGGAGGGCTCGCAGCTCGTAGAGATGGCCGTGGTGGCTCCTCTTCTGCTCATCATTCTTACTGGCATGGCCTCGTTCGGCATGGCGCTGTACAGCGAGCAGCAGCTTGGACTGGCGGCGTCACAAGCGGTGCAGGCGGTCTCACTCGACACCAGTCAGATCACCGATCCGTGCGCGACACTCGCGTCGGATGTCAGCAATTTGCTGGGGTCGACGTGGAAGACCTCGACTCTCCAGTTCAGCTTGACAGTCTACAAGTCGAGCTCTTCTTCAACCTCCTACCCCTCCTCGGGGACGACGGTGGAAGGGAGCTTTAGCTGCTCGACTGCGACTCCCACCGCATTTCAGCCTCTGGTCCTCACGGTGAGTTATCCCTATAGCTGGTTTCCGATTTTCACATGGTCCAAGTACGGAACGACATTCACTCCCACGGGAAATCTCTCAACAACGCAAGCGGCGATGGTTCAGTGAAGAATCTTTGACGAAGGATGGAACACGACAATGAAACTTATCGACAGGATCCCCGTTCTGGGCCGGCTGATCAAAGAAGACAAGGGCCAGGCGTTGGTTTTTACGGCCGTGGTCCTTACCGCGTTTATGGGCGTGACCGGAATCGCGGTCGATGCCGGCAAGGGCTACTATGCCTATGATTTGCTCAAGGCATCGACAAACGCGGCCGCGCTGGCGGGCGCAGCCGGCTTGCCCAACACCACAACCGCAAAGGCGAACGCACTCGCATATGGCTCGGAGACTTCGAAGTATAACGCCAACGGCATTCTGACCGGCGTGAACACCAGCGTTTCGTTCAGCTGCTCGAGCGAAGCCACCACCGAGCTGGGAGTTGGATGCCTGCCCACTCCGGGCACGACTGGAACGGGCAATAACGTCATCGTTGTCTCGCAGACGGGGCAGTCCAACAACTTGATTGGCCCGCTCTTCGGAATGCGTACGTTCAACATCCAGTCCACGGCAACGGGTTTGATGAACGGCGGCGCGTACATTCCGTACAACATCGCGGTCATCATCGACACCACGAAATCGATGGACGACGCCGACAGCGGCACGACCGGCAATACGAGTTGCTCCTACCAGATTCAGTGCGCCCTGGACGGATTCCAGACGCTGCTGGGCCTGTTGTATCCCTGCAATTCGACTGGATCCTGCACGTCCGGCAGCCCGAAGGCCGTTGACAACGTGGCGCTGTACGTATTTCCCTCGGTTACCACGGCTACGGTCGGCGACGACGATACCTGCACTTCCACCTCTGCCGGCTCCCCCAACTATGGCGGGCCCACGACCATTCCCTACACGTTCACTACCGCCACCGCGCCGACACCAAACACCGGCGTTACCAATATGGGGCTCGTGCCGACTACCGACATTTACCAGGTTGTAAACTTCGAGAACGGTTACAAGACTACCGACGCGGGGACCACGCTGGTCTCGACCGATCCTCTGGCGATCGCATCCGGAGATGGAGGGAAGGACTGCGGCATCCTGAAGTGGGACGGGAGCTCTCCATATCTTACGGCCGGAGAAGGCACCTACTATGCGCAGGTGATCTATGCCGCGCAGGCCGCGCTGTACGCTGAGTCGACCACGACGGGCAGCAGCGGCTACGGATACAAGAATGCCATGATCATCCTGAGCGACGGCAACGCGACGGCCACCTCAAGTCAGATGGCGGTTTCCTCCGGAGGAGGCACGCTCAACGGGACCGGGTCGAATCATTCCTATGCCTATCCCTCCGCCTTGGGCGAGTGCGGGCAGGCAGTTGTTGCAGCGCAAGCGGCATCGGCAGCGGGAACGACTGTTTTCACGATCGGATACGGCACTGAAACCACGGGCAGCTGCACGACCGACGCCACGTACAGCGCAACCGTGTCCACCTCGTCTGTTATATCGAGTTCGGAGTACGGGGCGAATACCTGGAAGCCGGGCGACCAGGCCTGCCAGGCGATAGGCGCCATGGCCACCAGCCAGTACGACTTCTACTCCGACGATTACCTCGGGTGCACGCCGGTCGCTACCGGCCTCTTGAGTTATACGAGCCTGTCGAGTATCTTCACCAGCATCGCCCAGAGCTTCTCAACGACGCGTCTGGTTCCAAACGGCTGGGCCTAGAGCCGGCGCGGAAAAATCGCCGCCAAATTGCAAAGGGTACGAGCCCAGGCTCGTACCCTTTCTTCTTGCCATCGCAGCATGCCGGCGATTATTCGTCCTGGTCGGGAATGACGAGCAGCACTTCGGTGCGGATGGCTACGCCATTCTGCGCCGCCGGCCTGAACTGCCATTGCGACAGCGACTGCAATACGAAATCAGCCATCGGAAATGCCGGCGGGAACACCACCTCGAGATTTTCAAAGCGGCCGGCTGTATTGATGAATCCATGCACCATCAGCGCATCGGAATCGATGGCCCCGGGAGCGAGATTGGGCCGCACGATATTGAATGGCCAGGGCGCGTCGAGCTGGCCGATCGATCCGGACTGGGCTGCATCGGCCGTTCGCGGCAGCGCGTATTGCAGGACCCAGCTTTTGGCCAGCCCCACGTGAAGGTAAACGGTGTAGGCCATGCGGCTTTGCCAAACGCTGCCCATCTCGGGGAACTGATCCGCGAGCGAGGTGCCCGTCACAACTGCGCCGAAACGGCCCTGTGGAGGCAGGGCGATTTTTGTAGCCGTAGGCCGGTCGCCGGTTCCATTTCCATTGCCTGCCGTTTGCGACAAGCCCGCTCCGGTCGAACTGCCTTGCGATTGCCCCGCCCCGTTGGCGGGACCTTTACCGCCGCCTCCCGGCGCCGGGGACTTGCCTCCGCCTGCCGACGGAACTCCTGGATTGCCTGCGCCCACACCCGGATGGTCGCCGGCGGTCCTGGAGTTGCCGTTGCCCGGCGTCTTTTGCGCGGCATTCTCATCTCCCGGGCCCGGCAGGGGTTTGGTGTTACCCGCGGTCATCGAACCATTCTCATCGCCCCGAGTTGTCTGGTTCACCGGAGGCAGAGAAACATTTGTGTCATTCATGCGGATGTCGGAGAGCGACATGACTGCCGCGGGCGTGGGCTCTAATTGGGTCTGCGTGGTGGTAGCCGGAGTCACCTCGAGTTGTTGCGCAGGTTGTTGAACGACGATGGGCGTGGTGTTGCTGGCCGGCGTCAGTTCATGCACCGCCAACTTGCTGGTCGATGCCAACGGAATGTCGGCCAGGTTCACTTCCTGGTTGGGCATATCGATCTGCGGTTCCACATCGGCGGAGGGAGGCGGTTGGGGCTTGGGCGCAACGATCTTCTTCACCGGCAACTTGCTTGCCGACCACAGCACAACCTTGGGAAGGGGGATCTCATGGTCGAGCAGAGCATCGATTTTCAGATCAGGCTGCAACAGCGTCTGCGGTCCGATTTGGGTATGGGGAATGAGTCTTGGAGAAGGCCGGTGCGCAGCTTCATCCCCCTGCGCTCCGCTGGTCTTGAGGGCCGAGAGCGGGCCGGGATAACGGATGGCTCCCGAGCCAAGGCGCGAGGGATTGCTGTCAGGCGTGTGCAGATCGAGCAGCCGCATGTCGTAATGCACGGTTGCGTGGATATCGACCCGCGGCGAATAGAGGATGGCGAGGTAAACAAGCGCAATGACCGCGCCGTGGATCAGGATCGAGGCGAGGAACGATGTGGGCGGCTGCCGGTAGGAAGACGGCTCGTTCAGAAGCGAAATCATAGATGAAGACGACGACACTCTGGACGGTCCCCCCATGCGAAGGTGGGTAACACAATTAAGAAGTGATTTGGTTACTCAAGTAGTAACTCGCTATCTGCCGATGAGAACTAAGCGGTCAAGCAAAGCCAGCAATTCGCACGTCTGCTATCCGGGGAATCATCAACTCAACTGTACAGGGAAACGGGTGTATTTTAAACTGGGCATCCAGCCATTCCGGAGCCGTGTTTTGGCGCTGTTCAAAGACCCGGTTCCGAAGTGTCTTCGAGGCCATTCTGTCCTGTGGTGAAGCACTGGGATGCAAAGCCGCAAGAACTTGAAAACAAGCAAAAAATTCCCTTGATTCAGCATCGCTCATTCTGTAGCCTATGGCTCATAGCTCTCTTGATACCTCAAGCGCTAAAAAAAATAAACTCGATTTGAGTTTAATTCGCATGAAGGGGATATACTGAGTCGACACTGTCCCCCTCAGACTCGAGAGACATCGAAGTGTTCCCCGGTTGCAGTCGCGAATCGATAGCCGTTCTGCTAGGCACGGCGATCGAATCGGGGTTCAGAAAGGTGGAGTTGGCCGAACCGCCAACTCGGATCAGCTAAGGAATGAATCGAAGACTGCTTACGATCCTTCTCGTTGCATTTGTGATAGCCGGCGTATGCGCGTTCGGCGTCTATCGCATCGTGGGTAATCGAATCACTACTCAGCAACATGCGCCGACGACGTCCGTCGTGGCGGCGGCCGCCGATTTAAAGCTGGGCACAGTGCTGACTCAGGCGGATCTGGGCGTCATCAGGATTGAGGGAACGCTGCCTAAAGGAGCTGTCCCTGAGCAGCAGCGCCTGAGCCTGGTGGGCAGAGGCGTGATTACTGAAATCGCTCAAGGTGAGCCGATCCTGGATAGCAACCTTGCAGCCGCGGGTTCCGGCGGCGGACTGGCGGCCACAATCCCTGAAGGCATGAGGGCCTGCGCGATCAAGGTTGACGACGTTGTGGGTGTGTCTGGATTTGTCACGCCGGGCATGCGCGTAGACGTTCTCGCCTCGGGCGTTCCGCCGAACGCTCCTCCGTCGACGGGAACCGTAACCACAACGCTGCTGCAGAATATGGAAGTGCTCTCGGCCGGCATCAACATTCAGAAAGACGCCGAGGGCAAGCCGGTGCAGGTGCAGGTTGTCAACTTGCTTGTGACCCCCGAACAGGCAGAGACATTAACCCTGGCATCCGGCCAGTTGAGGATCCAGTTGGTGCTGCGGAATCCGCTCGACACCAAGGTGGAACCGGTTCCGGCTACCAACACACCGTCGTTGTTTGGAGCAGTGAAGCCGCCTACGCCGGTTCACGTTGTAAGGCGGCAGGCTCCCAAGCCGCCGGCTCCAAAGCCCTACTCCATGGAGATCATCAACGGGTCGGCAACGTCGCAAGAGAACTTTGGTTCTTCAGGGGGACAGCATTGAGAGCAAAGGCTGCAATCACGATTATGTGCATCAGCGCTGTGGGGGTTGTCCTGTTTGCTGCGCAGGGCCTTTTGGCTCAGGGTCCAACCCCTTCTGGGCCCACTGCCGGAACTCAGGATTCAACAAACGATCTTTCGGTGGTTGTGGGTAAAACAGTACTCGTTGATACCGCTGCGCCCATTGCGAGGGTAGCCATCGGCCTTGGCGGCTATGCCGAGGTTCACGGGGTTAGCCCCACCGAAATCATGGTCAACGGCAAGACCCCCGGCGAAACCAGCTTGATTGTCTGGGACATTCATGGCGGCCGCGAGTTCTTCAACCTCACCGTCCACTCACCCGCGCCAGTTTCGAACGACACGCTGGATGCTGTGCGGCGCGAACTCAGGACCGAGCTCCCTGGCCAGTCCGTTAAAGTAACCTTCGATAGCAACAACATTTTTTTGCGCGGCACTGTGAGCGATCTGACCGCCTCAGAACGCGCGGTGCAGATTGCAGGCACCTCAGGCAGCAAGGTTGTGAACCTGCTGGATGTAAACGTGCCGCCCACCGACGCGCAAATTCTGCTCAAGGTTCGATTTATCAGCGTGGACCGCAGCCTTGAGAAGCAGCTGGGCATCAACCTGTTCGACCTCGGGCTGGGTAATGCGTACGGCGGCGTGACAACCGGCCAATACTCACCGCCGTCGATTGCCGTTGGGGCCTCTACTCCGGGGACGGCGGGTGAGACCGGCGCCGGCGTTACGCCGACTGTCACAAACGACCTGAACCTGCTGGCATTCTTCCCAGGCCTCAAGTCAGGCGCATCTATTGAGGCCAGCCAGATCAGAAGCCTTTCCGAGGTTCTTGCAGAGCCGAATCTGCTGACAAAGAATGGCCATGAAGCCAGCTTCCTTGCCGGTGGCGAGTTTCCGTATCCCGTCGTACAGGGATCTTCGGGCGGTGTCGGCGGGGCGGTAACGATTCAATTCAAAGAGTACGGAATCCGTCTGAACTTCATTCCGACCATTACGCCTCAGGGCACGATCCGTCTTCAGGTTGCGCCTGAGGTGAGCGCGCTTGACTATAGCGACGAAGTTACGATTTCCGGCTTTGAGGTGCCGGGAATTACGACCCGGAAGGTGAACACTGAAGTCGAGTTGCGCGATGGGCAGAGTTTCGTTCTTGGTGGCCTGCTGAACAACCAAGATACCGAGAGTTTCCAGAAGGTTCCGTTCCTCGGCGACATTCCGATCCTGGGCAAGCTCTTCCAGTCGATGACCAGAACTAAGAACAACACTGAGCTTATGGTCATTGTTACGCCCGAGGTCGTGGCGCCCATTCCAGCCGGCCAGGAGTTGCCGGCATTGAACTACCCGACCAAGTTCCTGCCGCCTAACTCGAATATTGCGATGAACAATCCAGACGCGAAGACGGCTGAAAATACTCTGGCTCCGGCGCCAAGCGTCGTCCCGGTCGAGACTCTCATCGACAGCTTGAAGCCTGAGAAGCCTCTGGTAATTGAAGGCGCCAGCGGTACCTTTGGCGGGGGCGGTGGAACTTTGAGTTCCAGTGGTGGGGCTGCTCCGACTGCGGCTCCTGGTGGCGGCGGGAACGGCCCGTAACCGCGATTTGTTGTCGAGAACGACTAACGTTTCCTGAGGCAGGGGATGAGAGCAATTCGCTCGATCGCAGAAAATCTGCGGAAGCTGTTTGCCTCGTCCCCGCCATCCGATCCAAGCCGGCGCATGCATGTGGCCAACATCACGCGCGGCACGGTTCTGGCTTCATCTCTCGAAGTCGCGGATACGGGTCCTGCACGGAATAAGGGCCTGCTGAACCGTGACGGCCTTGCGCCCGGCGGAGGGCTTTGGATCGTCCCCTGCCAATCGGTACACACTTTCCTCATGCGGTTCCCCATCGACCTGGTCTACGTTGACGGGCGAAAGCGGGTTAGAAAGATGAGGAGCGCGGTCGGCCCGGGACGCATTTCTTTTTGCTTCACGGCCCAATCGGTGATTGAGCTTCCTGCCGGCACGATTCAACAAACACAGACGCAGCGGGGCGACTCGCTGGCGATTGAGATGGCCGAATCAGCCGAGCCAGCGGTCTAGCCGGCTGCCTTCGCCGGACGTTCCTGTGCTGTGGGAGTGAACGCGCAAGTTAAGACTGTGCCGCGGCCGGAGCGTGAATTGCCTCTGCGGAATCGGTGGATCGGCGCGCCAGCAGATACCAGACGAGCCATGTGGGAGCCAACCACATGTAGTAGCCGGAGATGATCCGCACCTTCCACGTCTCAAATTCAATGGCCAGCAGGATGAGAGCAAGCAGGGCAAGCATGGCGCGCGAGCGGGTCCTGTACATTCCATGCATGAGGGCGGGAATCACCAGGCCCTGGTCGGGCGGAAAACAATACGGAGCGGCGAGCACCGAGACCAGCAAAAGCGGGCTGCCGTTTTCCAGCCAGTCCCAGGCGCTGCGGTGGCGCCAGAAGTAGAAGAGCGCCCACACGCAGCCGATTGCCGCGGGCAGATACTGCAAACCTATCCACTGCGGATGGGTCCAGAAACGGATCGCATCGCTCAGGCAAGGGACAAACTCGTACTGGACGGGGTTGGAGCGCATCAGAGCGGAGTAACGTGCCCACGCCTGCGGATCGATCCACCATGCCAGCGCGGTGCTTGCAGCCATTGCCAGGACCCAGCCGGCCAGGATCCTGTAGCTCCGGCTCACGACGATCCAGGCCAGCAACGCCGCGCAGAAGGGCAGAAGCAGATGCGGCTTGAGCGCGCAAAGCCACAGCGCAAGTCCGGCGGCAAATGGATGCGTGCGATTGAGACGCAGGAACAGGACCATGCCGAGGAGCGTGAAGAGCCCGGTTTGGCCCATATTCAGGCAGATAATGGCAGGAGTGAACGCCACACCCAGCCAGTGGACATAGTTATTCGGCGATCCGTGCATCACCCGGACCAGATGTACCGAAGTCAGCAGGCACCCGAGCAGGATGATGTTCCATATAAATGCGCCGACACGCAGCTCGAGAAAGCCCAGAGGGTAAGCGAGGGGCAGAGCCCAGGGCGGATTTCGCATGAACAGCACGCCTTTTGCATCCAGATGCGCTGCGTGCTGAAGAGCCATCATCTGTTCCCAGTTGTAGGGGTCAGCATGGTGCCTGAGCTGGACCCCGGTTGACCAGTAGGAGACAAAATCGCGAGAACCGGCCATTTTCCCCGAGAAGAGAACCGAGATAAAGAAGATGGCACAGATAGCCAGGATCAATCCGCTGGCAAGAGCAATCGCAAAGTCAGCGTAGTCGCTGCGTGGCAGCGGTCTGGGTGCGCTCGGGCTGGATGCCATCCTGGCAATTGTACTTGTAATTTTTCGAGTTCTGGGTAACTATCGGGATTAACAACTGTTACACTTTTGGGTGATGTATACGTGGACTTTCTAAGAAGGACCGGACTGTAAACGGGAGTATACAGAGTGAAGCCAAGCAAAGCCGGGCAATGATTTCTAAGTCACGCAATAAAAAGTATTTAATCTTTGCTTCCGAATGGCATTGCAGATGCTATATTGATGGTGCCCCGGCTGAGGCTGGGAGATTCAAACACTGGAGAGAAGACACATGAACACCCTTTTACTGAAGATGTTGGTTAAGGCGCAGGACCTGCTGAACCGTGAGGAAGGCCAGGACCTCGTCGAGTATGCTCTGCTCGTCGCTCTGATCGCTCTGGTTGCCGTCACCGGTGTGAAGCAGGTTGCTTCGGCCGTCAACACCGTGTTCAGCAGCATCAGCACCACCCTTGCCTAGTTCCTTGCGTTTCGCCGAATTGGAATCCACCCAGTACCTCAGCACCTTCGTGGGGGAGTATCGGTAACCCTGGTACTCTCTCCGCAAAGGTAAAACTGAGAAACATCGGGATCAGGAAGGTTCCTCGCCTGCTTGATCCGATCTTCCTGGAGGTTGCTAGCCCGAACCTCGGGAGCCAGCACCGGAAGACAATTCCCTCGCCTGGCTTCAGCCGGGCACCAACTGGAGGGTTTCATATGCCCGATCAGCTCCTACGGCTGAAGGTGAAAATCTGGCAATGGGTAGTCGACGAGAGTGGTCAGGATCTTATGGAATATGGCCTGCTCGTGGTCCTTGCCTCACTTATTGCCATCAGCCTCCAACAGCAGCTTGCTGTCGCTATAGTGGGCGCGTTCACCAACGTCAGCACGACCCTGGCATAACCTGGGCGCATCCTCGAGAGTGCGGCGCGCAGATCTCCTTTGCTCACGCACGGTTGCATGCCCTGCAAGACCGTTCATCCTACCCCGCGTGAAGGTCTGAAGACAAGCCTTTCAACAGGCATCGATTCCGCGGGAGAGTTCTGCAGGGCCAAATGATTCAGGGATGCGAACCCTCCCTCGACTCTCTTTGTCATATACTCTCTTAATTGCATAGCTTATCGAGTCCTGTCGAAGGCTAGCTGCGTGTAATCCTACCCGGGAAGACCGCCCCCTATGCCGTTGCCCTCTGCTCCTGAATCAAACAACACACTCATGATTCTCGATGTGGGGTTTACCCTCATTGGCATCGCTCTCGCCTTTGCCTGGCCCGATATTGGGCAAGCTTTCTTCCGTCGCATCGAGACGGCTTTTACCGTGCTGGCAAGAAGGAAGAGGCTTGCCGTTTTCGTAGTTGGAATAAGCGTGGTCCTGCTCCGCGTGGCCATCCTTCCGATTTATTCCATCCCAAGGCCGTTTGCACCCGACGACTTCAGTTTTCTGCTTGCAGCCGAGACGTTTGCGAAAGGTCGTCTCGCGAATCCCACGCCGATGATGTGGAGGTCGTTCGAAACCATCCACGAGACAATGAAGCCAACTTTTATGTCCATGTATTTTCCGGGGCAAGGGCTTCTTCTGGCAGCGGGCAAGGTCTTGCTGGGCAACCCGTGGTTTGCGGTGCTGATCGTCAGCGCGCTGATGTGCGCCGCCATCTGCTGGATGCTGCAGGCCTGGCTGCCTGTGAACTGGGCGCTGCTGGGAGGCTTGATCGCTGTGGCGCGGTTGGGCGTGTTCAGCTACTGGACAAATACCTATCACGCGGGAGGATCGCTGGCCGCTCTGGGAGGCGCGCTGGTCCTGGGGGCGTTGCCGCGGCTGACAAAGAGTGGGCGGGTTTTCTACGGCCTGCCCATGGCGTCAGGAATGGCGATTCTCGTGGTCACGCGGCCTTACGAAGGGGTTCTGCTGTGTTTGCCTGTTATGGCAGTACTGGTTCATTGGATTGTGAAGGGTAAGAACCGGCCACGGCCCGCGACCTTGATGCGCGGAGCGGCGTTGCCGCTCATGATCGTGATCGGGGCCGTCGCCTGGCTGGGTTTCTACGACTACCGGGCGTTCGGAGATCCGCTCACGCCGCCCTATGTCGTCGACAGGAACACTTACGCGATTGCCCCCTACTACATCTGGCAACCGGCAAGGCCTGAGCCAGCCTACACTAATCTCGAAATGCGGCGATTTTACGAGCAAAACGAATTGCCTTTTTACCAAAAAATTCACTCCCCTACTGGCTTCATTCCCAAGACGCTTGAAAAAGCAATGTTCACCCTGATCTTCTTTGCGGGATTCACGCTGTTTCTGCCTCTCATCATGATCCGGCGCGTGTTCCTCGACCGGCGTATGCGGTTCTTTGTAGTAAGCCTGTTGGTGCTGATGGCCGGCATGGTCATTGAAATCTATCTGCTCCCACACTATGTTGCGCCGTTTACCGCCGTTTTCTATGCGATCGGTCTCGAGGCTATGCGGCACCTGAGGGTGTGGAAGCCGGAAGGGAGACCGGTGGGAATTACGCAGGTGCGACTGGCGGTTGTGGTAGTTTTGCTGTTGGCCGGATTGCGGGTAATCGCTCGGCCTCTGGGTGTTTCTCCCTCGGAATGGCCGACAAGCAACTGGAATTTTACGTGGTATGGGCCTGGACTTTACGGTGCTGAGAGGGCGCAGGTCGAATCTCGCTTGAAGGCTTTTCCGGGGCCGCAACTGGCGATCGTCCGCTACCAGCCGGACCACCAGGTACTGGACGAATGGGTTTATAATCACCCGGATATCGATGCTTCCAAAGTCGTATGGGCACGGGAGCTCGATCCGGCTGATAATAAAGAACTGATCGACCACTACCGGAATCGCACTGTATGGCTGGTTGAACCCGACGCCACTCCGGCCAGAGTTACACCTTATCCGGTCTACGCTGCAAATTCGGCCGGCGCACGCTGATGCATGGTTCCGGCAATCGTAAAGCGGGGTAAACGGGAGTTCGAAACATGATCAACGGAAAACGCATTGCCGTGGTGATGCCGGCGTACAACGCGGAGAAGACACTCGAGAAGACAGTGCGCGAGCTTACCGAGGTTGTCGACATCAAAATTCTGGTCGACGACTCGAGCAAGGACGGCACCGCAAAGCTCTCAAGGAGCCTGGGCGTGCAGACCTTCATTCACGATGCCAACTACGGCTACGGTCGCAACCAGCAGACTTGCTACCGCGAAGCCCTGGCCGCCGGCGCCGACATCGTGGTCATGCTTCATCCTGACTACCAGTACACGCCGCTGCTGGTGCCCGCCATGGCGGGCATGGTGGCCAGCGGAATCTACGATATGGTGCTGGCGTCGCGGATTTTGGGGGCCGGAGCGCTGAAGGGCGGAATGCCGCTCTACAAATACGTCTTCAACCGCATACTCACCGCATTCCAGAATCTGTTTCTCGGCGTCAAGCTCTCTGAATACCACACCGGGTTCAGGGCCTTCTCGCGGGAATTGCTGGAAACGCTGCCGCTGCTTGAGAACTCCGACGATTTTGTCTTCGACAATCAGATGATTGCGCAGGCTGTGATGTTCGGATTCAACATTGGCGAGATTTCCTGCCCGACGAAATACTTTCCCGAAGCTTCTTCAATCGATTTCAAGCGCAGCGTCAAGTACGGCCTGGGCGTTTTGGCCACAACGGCCAGCTTTGTTCTTCACAAACTCGGAATCCGGCGCGCTCCCCGGTTCGGCGCCTCCGGGCGCAAGATTACGGACAGCTACTGCTCCCAGATTCCCCAGGGTTCGTGACCGTACTCAAAGCAAATACGTCAGGTGATGAAGGCGCACGGCCGAGTCTCCGCTCCTGGCATCACCTGGTCATCTTTCTGCTTGCCTGCCTGGTCCTCGTCTCACGCCGGCCCGAAGCGATCTTTCTTCCGCAGTTTCGCGCCGAAGATGGACATGTATGGTTTGCCGATGCCTACAACCTGGGCTGGCTGGCGACATTGGTCCGCACCCAGGACGGATACCTGCAGACCTTCTCGCGGCTCGGCGCGGCTCTCAGCCTGCTGGTTCCCATTGGGCTCGCACCTCTGGTGCTCAACGTCATTGCAATCGCAGCCCAGGCTCTGCCTGTGAATCTCCTGCTCGCCTCGCGCTCCTCTGCGTGGGGAAGCCTCCGTTTCAGGGCGATGCTGGCGGCCATCTACCTTGGCCTGCCCGGCGCCGGAGAGATCGGTCTCGGCATTACCGAGTCGCAGTGGCTGGTGGCGCTGAGCGCGTTTCTCCTCATCGTGGCCGCGCCGCCAATGAGCCGCGCGGGCTGGCTCGTCGATCTTGCTTTCCTTGCGCTCTCAGGCCTGTCGGGCCCATTCTGCATTTTTCTGCTGCCGATTGCCATCTACGCAGCCGCCAGCCGCCGCAGTCCCTGGCGCTGGGCGCCGGCGTGGATTCTAGGCGTGAGCTGCGCAATCCAAATCTTCGGACTGATGGTTATTGACCGCCTGATTCGCCCCCGTTACGAGATGGGAGCGAGTGCGACGCTGTTTGTGCGCATCCTAGGAGGCAATGTATTCCTGGGAGCTTTGATCGGCAATAACCGCCTTGCTGCCATGTCGGGAAAGGGTGTCTTTATTCTGCTTCTGTGCGCGCTGATTGGCGGAGGAACCATCGCCGCAATCTGCTTTCGCAAGTCAAACGTTGAGATGAAGCTGTTCCTGCTGCTCTCCGGCGCGATCGTGATTGCATCGTTACTGGCGCCGTCGGGAGGCATTCCCGCCGGTGTCACCGTGTGGCAGATGCTGGCCAGGGCCGGCAGCGTGCGTTACTGGTTCTTTCCGTCGCTGGCTTTTGCATGGTCGCTGGCTTGGTGCGTGCGGACTCGGAACGATGCCCTGCGCATCCCGGGAACACTTCTGCTATGCATCCTGTGTTTGGGAAGCGCCATGGGCTGGCGGCTGCCTGCGTCTGAAGATCTTCACTACCGGGAATACGCGCGGGCATTCGAGGCAGCGGCGCCGGGAATCGTAATGACGATTCCTGAGAATCCGAAGGGCTGGGAGATTCGGCTTGTCAAGCATTCGGCCTTTTGAGAAAATCGCCTTCCACGGGTAGGCGGCGGCGGTGCGGATACCGTATTGCGATGTTGCCCTGAGAATCGGAGTATGACCGGGAATGGCTACGGGCGCCGAAACACAAGAGTCATTGCAGCCGGCAAGCCAATTTGGGCTTCAGGGCATTCACCTCGCCGCGGGCCGATCTCTGCGCAAATTCTGGCCCGAGTGGTGCACGCTGGCGTTGTTCGCGGCGCTGGTTGCCTGCGCCATTCCTTTCCACGAGCCCTGGGCCGATGAAGCTCAAACCTGGCAACTGGCCCGCTCTCTGCCGCTTCTCCCTCTGTTCGACACCTACATTCGCTACGAAGTGTCACCCGGCTTGTGGCCTCTGTTTCTGTGGATTCTGATCCGCCTGCACGTCACTTACACGGGCCTGCACTGGATCTGCGGCGCCATCGCTGCTGCGAGCACCGGGCTGCTACTCTTCAAGTCGCCATTCCCGCGATGGCTCAAACTCCCACTGCCCTTCACCTGCTTTCTCCTGTTTCAGTACGCGGTTGTTGCCCGCAGCTACGTGCTTGTCCCGCCGCTCATGTTTCTGGCCGCCGCAATGTGGAAGAAAAGCCCGTTGCGCCTGGCGCTGGCTCTGGGATTGCTTGCAAACGTATCGCTTCATGCCACGGTGATCGCCACGGGGCTCGCCCTGGTTTATCTCATCGAACAAGCGCGAGTCTCCGGCGTAAGGGCGATGCTGGTGCAGCGCAGACTCGCCGGAGCGGCAGTCCTGTTTTTCGCCCTTTGCGTATGTGCTCTCTGCACCGCATGGCCTCCGCACGATCTCGCCTTCGCGCCCGACCGCGGGTTGCCCACTTACATTCCCCGTTTGGTAACCGCGCTTCTTTGGCCGGTTTGCGATCCCCAGTTTCTCTCCATCGCCTTCTGGGTGGTGGTAGCAATCCTGTTTCACGCGCGGCGCAGCCTGTTGTCTCTTCTGCCGATATTTCTCTATGCAGGTTTTTGCGGCGTGGCGTATCTCGTCTGGTGGCATGCAGGGCTCATGGTGGTCCTGCTGATCGGGTTGTTGTGGGTCACCTGGCCGCCGGCCGCGCAGCTTGTCGAAGGCCGTGAGCGATATGGGCGCATCGCATTTGCGGTCATGATCGCCACCCAGATCGGCTGGTCGGGTTACGCTATCTATTACGATCATTACTTCGCCTTCGCGCCCGATCCTGCCACCGCCGCGTATTTGCGGCCCTATGTGAATGAGGGCGCCTCGATTGCCGTGACTTACGTGAAGGATTACCGCGCCGGCAGCGGGCAGCAGTTTCTTTCCGTCGGCCCCGAGCCCTTTTACGACCACAATATTTATGCGAATACGCCGTATCCCTTCTGGTGGTGGAGCAAGCAGGACCGAAGCGAAGCGAAATTTGACGAGCTTTTGCCCTCGCATCCGCGCATTGTGCTGGTGGTATCGATAAGGCCGGGCTCTGTTCTGCAATTCGATCTGGATCATCCGGTATATCGTTCCCTGGCGAGCGAAGGCTACCAGTATCGCAAAATGTTCTGTGGCAGCCAGCCGATGGGATTTCAGCTCGGCCTCACTGTCTGCCACGCGATCTACGAATACCCAATGCGGCCAGACGCAAAAAGCAAGTGAAATTCCGATGTCCCTGTGGCGGCATCAACCCGTTCATTTTTTCCGTCGGTATTCGCATCTCTGCGCCGGCAGTGGACGCCCTTTCGCGCATCGCACTCTCCTCTGGCTGCTTCTTTTCGTATCCACTTCTGCGCTATCCCAATCGGTCCTGGCGCCGGTGACAATTTCGGTGGTCGATGAAAACGGCACGGCCGTCGAGGACGCGCGCGTGGTTGTTTCCGTGCCGGGCCAGGCCGCGATTGAGTTGCGCGCGGATTTCGCCGGCCGGTGCAGCTTCAAATTGATTTCTGCCGCGCCCTACGCAATTAAGGCTGAGAAGCCCGGTTACTATCAGGCCGCGGAGACGGACGTCGATCCCCGCTTGA
This sequence comes from uncultured Acidobacteriaceae bacterium, assembly GCA_963808695.1. Lineage (GTDB taxonomy): Bacteria > Acidobacteriota > Terriglobia > Terriglobales > Acidobacteriaceae > Telmatobacter. Next base: position 72,660 of record CAWEHF010000014.1, on the reverse strand, counting down.
GCAGCGTGAAGATCGTTCTGGCTCACGAACAGATCGTGCGCGAACAGGTGAACGTATCGGCATCCACGCCGGGCATCGATACCACCCAGCCGTCAGACTTACTCACCTTGAACACCCCTGAGATTGTGAATATCCCTTACGTGACTTCGCGCGATATCCGCAATCTTCTTCCCTTTTACCCCGGGATTGTGCAGGATTCATCGGGCCAGGCGCACGTTGCGGGCTCTGAGACGTGGGAGACGATCGACACGCTTGATGGATTCGATATACGCTCGCCCGAAGAGGGCACGCTGGATATGCGCGTAAGCGCCGACGCGGTGCGGTCCATCGATGCCGAGTCCACGCGATATCCCGTCGAGTTTGGCCGCGCCACAGGCGGCGTGATCGCCTTTTACACCGGAATGGGAGATAACAGATTCCGCTTCAATGCAACCAATTTCATTCCTTCGTTTCGCGATCTCAACGGCATCCGATTCGACAAATTCGTCCCGCGGTTCACCTTATCAGGCCCACTGGCGCGCAATCGCGCGTGGTTTTACGATGGACTCGAAACCGAGTACGACAACATCTACATCTCCGAGTTGCCTTCAAACGCCGATACCGATCCGCTGATTCGCGGCAGCAATCTGTTCAAGATCCAAACCAACGCGTCGCCGCGAAACATCGTCACCGCGGGGTTGCTCTTCAACGATTACCACTCCCCCTACGACGGCATCTCCGCGCTGACGACGCAGCAGAGCACAACCAATCGCGACATCGTCGCCTGGTTGCCATATGTGCGCGATCAATGGACCATCCGCGGCGCACTGATCGATGTCGGCGCCGGCGTCATGCGCTTCCGCGACGGCTATGAGCCGCACGGCGACGAGCCGTACCGGATCGCTCCCGAGCTTGCGCAGGGCAGCTATTTTGAGAATCTGACCGGGCGATCGCAGCGCGTCCAGGCAATCGCTGCCCTGTATCTGCCGGCACGCGTCTGGTTTGGCGGCCACCAGGTCGAGGCCGGCCTGGACCTCGATCGCATCGGCTGCAACGAAAATGAAACCCGCGCTCCGGTCAGCTATCTGCGCGAAGACGGAACTCTCGACCGGCAGAGCGTCTTTGCCGCGGCTGCGCCCTTCACGCTGCATAACGCCGAACTCGGCGCTTATCTTGAGGATCGCTGGCAAATCGCAAAGCCTCTGCTCGTCGAGCCGGGCCTGCGTTTCGACTGGGATGAAATCGTGCGTAAGCCGCTGGTTGCGCCGCGCGTTGCGGCCGTCTATGCGCCGGGCGCCGGCAATGGAACCAAGATTTCGGCCGGTGTTGGCCTCTACTACGAGCACACCGATCTCAGTTACCCGGCTCAGACTTTCGCAGGTGTCCGCTCCGATACCTATTACGAAGCCGACGGCGTTACGCCGTCAGGTCCGGCCCAGCCATCTGCATTCACAATGACGCGCGGGTCATTGGAGGCGCCGCGTGCATTGAACTGGAGCTTCGGCGTGGAGCAGAATCTGCCGTGGCGGCTGATTGCGGGCGCGAACTTTATTGAGAAGCGCACCACCAGGCTGTTCGGCTTTGCGAATCGAAGCGGCGCGCAGGAACTGGCGGGCGACTATCTGCTCACCAATGCGCGCGGGGATCGCTTCCATTCCTTTGAAATCGATGCGCGCCGCCTCTTTGCCGATAACTACACCATCTTTGCTTCTTACACTCGTTCGTCGGCGCGGACCAACGCTGCGATCGATTACCTGCCCACGCCATCGCCGCTCGGCCCGCAGCAGAGCGGGCCACTTGGCTGGGACATTCCCAACCGGTTCATCTCGTGGGGCTGGTTGCCGGTTGCGATTCCCCGCCTCAAAAAAAACTGGGACTTCGTCTATTCATTCGAAGGACGTACCGGATACCCGTACACATCGATCGATGCCCCCCAGCAGGTGGTGGGAGCTGCCGGCTCACAGCGATTCCCCGATTATGTCAACTTCAGTCCCGGTCTGGAATGGAAGTTCCATTTTCACGGCGCGTATTTTGGCTTGCGCGGCGTAATGGAGAACGGGACCGGCGCTGCCAACGCAACGGTGGTGAACAACGACGTTGACTCTCCAGAGTACGGAACCTTCAGCGAACCCGAAGGCCGGGCATTCACGGCGCGCCTGCGCCTGATCGGTTCAAAGTAGCAGCTATTCGAGTGTTGAGCCCGGGCGCGGGAAGGTTCGGTCTTTCGCCGAATCTGATCGGCGTAGAATTCTTTCCGGGGGCCGCGATGAACGAGGCCGGAAAGTTTCTTGTCGGGGTTGGACTGTTACTCGTGCTGGCTGGCGTCCTCGTGCTGGTAGCGGGACGCATCGGCCTGCCGCTCGGCCGTTTGCCGGGCGACTTTGCTTATCGCGGCAAGCACGTCTCGGTGTACGTTCCGCTCGGCGCCTGCATCGTCATAAGCGTGGTTTTAACTCTCGTTCTGTATCTCCTTTCCAGGTTTCGCGGCTGAGCTATCGCTCGCTGGCGGCGATCGGCTTGCGCCCGGCCACGCGCCATACCGCGCTCGCAACGTCTTGTTTACGAACTCCACGCGAGGGGTTTATGTACGGCTTATTTCTTGAGGGCTACAATATTTGTGTCGGCCTTCTCCCGTTGCGCTCTACGGGTTCCTGCAGGTGAAGCATGTACGCACTCCTTTTCAGAGGAAACAAGCGCGTTGTTCTGTTGCGGGCGGGGATTGTCATCGCGGCCATCGCACTCATTGACTACGCGGTCGTCGGCGAAATTCCCCTCGGTTTTCTGTATCTCCTGCCCATGCTCATGGTGGGCAGCGTGGTGGGCCGCGCGCCTATCTTCGCCGTCGCTCTGGTGTGCACCTTTCTTGCCGAAATTTTCAGCGATCTGGCGTGGACCCTCCGCACCGGCATCTCGCGCGACATCTTGTTTTTTGCCGCGTTTGCGGGAGCGGGGCTGTTTATTCGCGAGGTGAACATCAGCCGCCAGGCTGCCGCGGAGAACCTGAGGGAAATCGAGCGCGAGCGGGACGCCCGGCGCGATGCTGAAGAACAGTTGAAGATTCTGGTTGAGAGCAGCCCGGTAGCCATCTTTACGGCTGACGCCAATGGCGCCGTGCTGATGGCCAACGAGGCCGCCCACCGCATGCTGGGAGTGGAGAATGGCGCGCTCGCCGGCAAGCTCATCCATCGTTATCTGCCCGCACTCTCGAACATTACGCTGCACGACGAGTCGCTGCAGTTGCTGCGCGCGGTGATGCAGGCGCGCGGGCATCGCGAGGACGGCGAAGCTTTTCTTGCCGACATCTGCTTTTCGACCTACCAGACCAGCGCCGGCACGCGGCTGGCTGCCATGGTTCTGGACGCCTCAGAGGATCTGCGCGCGCACGAAGTGGCCGGCATGCATCAGCTGCTCGAAGGCTCGCGCATCGCAGTCGGCGCGCTCTCGCACGAAATTCGCAACATTTGCGGCGCCATTGCGGTGGTCCACCAGAACCTGAAGAGTGCAGCGTCTCTCAGCGGGAACAAAGACTTTGAAGCGCTGGGCAGCCTGGTGATCGCCCTGGAAAGAATCGCCAGCGTCAATTTGCGCCAGTCGGCCAGCCAGGCCTCTGAAGTGGATCTAAACGTTTTGCTTGACGAACTGAAAATTGTGGTCGGCCCGTCGCTGAGCGAGGATGAAATCGAATCGCAGTGGAACGTTGAGCCCGGACTTCCGCTGGTGTGGGGTGACCGCTCGAGTCTGATGCAGGTGTTTCTCAATCTCATTTCAAACAGCGGCCGGGCGCTGTTGCGCAAGGGCCATCGCGTGCTCACCCTTAACGCCAGGAAGGTGGGCAATCAAGTGTGTGTTGAAGTGGTTGACAACGGCGGAGGTGTCGCGCAGCCCGAGCATCTCTTCCGGCCCTTCCAGGCAGGCGCCGAGTCGACCGGACTGGGGCTCTACATGTCGCGCGCGTTCCTGCGTTCCTTCCGCGGCGACCTGCGCTACGTCCCCATCGACGATGGCGCGTGTTTTGTGGTCGAGCTGCTGCCGGCCAGCGAGGCAGCGCAGGAAGTGCAATACGCGCGGTCGGCGGTGTGAACAGGCCCTCGTGTTAAGGTGAAAAGCGGAAAGGCGCCCGATGCCAACTGTTCAGGTCATCACCACCGGAGGCACCATCGAGAAGGCTTACTCCGAGCAGTCGGGCGCAGTGCTTAATACAACCAGCAAGATCGGCCAGTATCTCCAACTTCTGCGCCTGCCCGACCTCGATGTGCGGGTTACTCCGCTCATGAACAAGGACAGCCTGGAGATGAGCGGCGAAGACCGTGCGGAACTTGTCGCCGAGGTGGGCAAACTGCTTCCTCTCAAGCAACCCATCGTCATCACCCACGGGACCGACACCATGGTCGAGAGCGGTCTCGCCATCGAGCGGGCATACCCTTCGCCGCCGGTTCCCATCATCCTCACCGGCGCCATGAGTCCCCTCGGCTTTGAAAAGAGCGACGGCCTGCAGAACCTTACCGAGAGCCTGTTCGCCGCGCGGCTGCTCGCTCCGGGAGTCTTTATCGTCATTCACGGACAGGTCTTTCCGGTGGCGCATGTGCGCAAAGATCGCGAACGGGGTACATTCGTCCCGGCCTGACCGGCTCCGGGGGTGTAAAGTTTCCAAGTGGCGGGTGAGCAGCGATGAAAGCTTTAGTAAAAAGCCGGGCCGAGCGGGGGCTTTGGCTTGAAGAGATTCCCGAGCCTGAGATCGGCATCAACGACGTGCTGGTGCGCGTTCACTACACCGGCATCTGCGGCACCGACGTGCACATCTACGAGTGGAACGAGTGGGCGCGGAAGACCATTCCGGTGCCCATGGCCGTCGGCCACGAATTTGTGGGTGAGGTAGTCACGGTCGGCTCCAACGTGAACGACTTTTTTGCCGGCGACATCGTGAGCGGCGAGGGCCACGTGGTGTGCGGGCGCTGCCGCAACTGCCTGGCCGGCCGCCGGCACCTGTGCGCGTATACGCAGGGCGTGGGCGTCAACCGGCCCGGCGCGTATGCCGAGTTCATTGCGCTGCCGATGTCGAACATCTGGCGCCACAATCACGGCATCAACCAGGAGGTTGCGGCCATCTTCGACCCCTTCGGCAACGCCGTCCACACCGCGCTGGCGTTTCCGGTGCTGGGCGAGGACGTGCTCATCACCGGCGCGGGCCCCATCGGCATCATGGCGATTCCGGTGGTTCGTCACGCCGGCGCGCGCCACGTTGTCATCACCGATGTGAACCCCTTCAGGCTCGAGCTGGCCCGCAAGATGGGCGCGACCCTGGCCGTCGATCCCACCCAGACGCCGCTCAAGGAAATACAGAAGCAGTTGGGCATGACCGAAGGGTTCGACGTGGGGCTCGAGATGTCGGGCAATCCGCAGGCCCTGCGCGACATGATCGCCAACATGAGCCACGGCGGCAAGATTGCCATTCTCGGCATCCCGGACAAGGAGATGACAATCGACTTGCGGCAGATCATCTTTGACATGCTCACCGTTCGCGGCATCTACGGCCGCGAGATGTACGAGACCTGGTACAAGATGTCGGTGATGCTCGAGTCGGGGGTCGATATCTCGCCGGTGATTACCCACCGCTTCGACTACACCGACTTCGAAAAAGGCTTCGAGGCGATGGTCTCGCGGCAGACCGGCAAAGTGATCCTGGACTGGACGAGGGCGTAAAGGCAGCGGGTCAGCGAGTCGGCTTGGGCCGCCCGCCGAAGGGAACGTCCCGTCTGTCCCCAGGTTTCAGGTTTCCTAAAGAGATTTCAAAACTGAGACTTTGGTCTCTCTGGCTCCGGGGCGATGTAGGAACACTCTAGGAACCCCAAAAAGCCGCACCTATGTTCGCTTCCGGGGATACGCTGACCGGGAGGGACATTCAACGCACGCGCACAAACCGGCTTCGCATCTTCAGTCAACTCTATTCTGTTGTCTTGGCAAGAAAGGAAACGGCCTCTTTCGCTCATGTGTTCCAAGATATAACCGTTGGCATAATGGTGCTTTATTGCTTCTCCGCGTCCTGAATCAAAATCACTTGCGAATCCATTCCACGCTCCCGGCACGACTGCGGTGTATACGAGGACTGGAACCAAAACCCACAGCATAGGTTTTGCAATACGTTGAACAAGCAAGATAATGCAGTAGGAAATGGCGACAGTTCCAAAAAAGAGAAGGTCGGTCACAAACCCTGCTTGGCCTCTATCTGCAATGAACTCCGCTCCACTCCATCCTGCTTGACTAGCAGCCAAGCACCCCACCACCAAGGCTCCGATAACGACCGGGGTCTTCCAAAGCACCCTCAGTACGGGCGACATGACTTCAATCCTCCGATTAGGTTTTTAGCTGCCAGATGATGAGAACAAGCAAATTCATGGTTCCTCTTCGAATGAGGTTTCCTCACCGAGCAAGGTTTTGGATGTCTTATACGCCTGATTCTTCTCATCAAGCCAAATAGAGAAAAACCGACAGCCGAACGTGAGCACTATGAGAATGATTAAATCGAACAATTGCTCCCACTGCCCATGAAACAGCGCGGCCAGCATCCCGATTGGAACCACGCCTACACCCGCAAAACAAAGACCGATAATGACTGCCACGACGCCCCACGTAGACAGCGTGACCAGAAGCCCCGACATCCAAGCAGAGATTCCGAAAATATAGGAGATGACGAAAATCGTCATGGAAGTAAAGCCACGCGCCTTCTTGATTGCTGAAAGCGGCAGAAGAACGACTAGAATTGCTGTGGCAATCACACAGCCGTGCATCAACCAAGGAAGCACATGGATGCTAACCCACCCGGCTCCCGAAAAGAAGAGTACGGCCAAAGTGAGAAGCGCGGCGAAACCTACAATGGCGAGGAGACATCCCCCGAAGCCCTTAAGCGTTTCCATCTCCTGAATCCTTGGGAAACACAGTAAACTGCATCGGGGATGATTTGCAATGCGCTCGATTGTTAAGCCGGTGCAATTATGAATCGCAAGCGACTATGGGAAGTAGTTTTCACTGCGTTCGGGGCCATTCTGTTGCTCATCGCAGCATTTGGCAAATATCCCTATGGCTTCTACATTGTGCTCAGACTTCTCATTACGGTCGGTGCCATCTATTGGGCATTGAGGGTCTATCAGGTGGTTGGACTGCGGGGCTGGACGTGGGCGTTCATCGCAGTGGGGCTGCTGCTGAACCCGTTCCTGCCAATCCGAATGCAGCGAGCCCAGTGGCAACCCATTGATTTTTGGCTTGGGGTTCTCTTCCTCGGATGGTGTACGTACTGGTCTATCCGCCGTCGAACTACACAGGAGTGAACAGTAAAGCCGGAGAACGAATCCCCCGGCTTTACTCATTTGCGATTACTTTTTGGCAGAGAAACCTGGGGACAGAAACCTGGAGACCTGGGGACATGGAGACCTGGGGACAGACGGGACGTTCTTTCAGGCGGGTGGCCCCGGTCTCATGCCGTAAATTATCAAGTCGAGGGTGCCCCCGGTCCCTCGTCCGCCGCGGCGGAGGGACCGGGGATGCCGGGGAGATCGAAGGAGCAATCATGGCCGCCCCAGGGGGTTGGCCGGATACATGGTTGGTGGAACCAGTTCCACCGGGTGATTCAGGGAACGGGCATGGCCAGCACACGCGTTTTTCCACTATGGAACGAAGCTCGGAGAAGAACGCCGATCTTCGTTCCCAACTCAATCGTGAGAGCGTGAGCGGCGGCGTCAAGGGTCAAGATGAACGCCAAAAAAAGGCGCCCTTGACTCCGCCCCTCACGCTGACCGCCTTCTATGCCTTGACAACAGCCAACGTCGTCATAGACAGGATGACAAGACGTTATAGGTTGGATGCTGACCTGCCGACTCGCTGACTTGCTACTTCGCCGCCAACTGCCTCAACACATACAAGAGAATACCGCCGTGCTCGTAGTATTCGATCTCCTGCGGCGTGTCAATGCGAACTGTTGCATCCAACTCCTTCACGCTGCCATCGGCGCTCGTTGCCTTGACGCGCAGCACGCGCCCGCCGGCAAACTTTGCCTTCAGCAGATCGGTAAGCCCAGCAAAATCGTAGGTCTCTTCGCCCGTCAATCCCAGCGACTCCACGTTCTCGCCAGCGGCAAATTGCAGCGGCAAAATGCCCATCCCCACCAGGTTCGATCGGTGAATTCGCTCGAAGCTCTCGGCGATGACCGCCTTCACGCCCAGCAGATTTGGCCCCTTCGCCGCCCAGTCGCGCGACGAGCCCGAGCCGTACTCCTTGCCGGCGAGAATGATCAACGGAGTGCCGCGCTTCGCGTACTCCACGCTGGCGTCGAAGATCGACATCTGCTCGCCCTCGGGCAGCAGCCGCGTCACGCCGCCCTCAGTGCCGGGCGCGAGCTTGTTGCGCAGCCGCACGTTGGCAAAGGTGCCACGCACCATCGTCTCATGGTTGCCGCGCCGTGAGCCGTAGCTGTTAAAGTCGGCATTCTTCACGCCGTGCTCGGCGAGGTATTTGCCCGCCGGTCCGCTGGCTTTGATGTTGCCTGCCGGCGAAATGTGGTCGGTGGTCACCGAGTCGCCCAGCACCGCCAGCACGCGCGCGCCGACAATGTCGCTGATGGGCGCTGGCGTCTTCGTCATGCCGTCGAAGTGCGGCGCTTTGCGAATGTAGGTGGAGTCCGGCTCCCACTGGTACACGTCACCGGTAGGGAAACTCAATCCCTGCCAGCTCGCGTCGCCTTCGCTCACCACCGAGTACTCCTTGCGGTAGCTCTCGCTGCTGACGGCCTTTTCGATCGCTTCGGAAACCTCGGCCTGCGAGGGCCAGATGTCTCTCAGATAGACTGGATTCCCGTCCGAATCGCTGCCCAACGCAGTTGTGTCGAAGTTGTGGCCGATTTTGCCGGCCAGTGCGTAGGCCACCACCAGCGGCGGGCTCATCAGGTAGTTGGCGCGCACGTCAACATTCACGCGGCCCTCAAAGTTGCGGTTGCCGCTCAGCACGCTCACGGCGACCAGCCCGTGCTCGTCGATGGACTTTGAAACATCGGCGGGCAGCGGTCCCGAGTTGCCAATGCAGGTGGTGCAGCCATAACCCACCACGTTGAAGCGCAGCTTCTCGAGATACGGCAGCAGCCCGGACTTCTGGTAGTAGTCGGTCACCACGCGCGAGCCCGGCGCCAGCGAAGTCTTCACCCACGGCGGAACGGTGAGTCCCTTCTCGACAGCCTTCTTGGCGAGAATTCCAGCGGCCACCATCACCGACGGATTCGACGTGTTGGTGCAGCTTGTGATGGCGGCAATCACCACCGAACCGTGATCGAGATATGGATCGGGATCGACGTTGAAGCGTTCCTTGACGGTAGTGGTTACGTGCAGCGGCTCGGCAACGGCCGAGTCGGCCACGCTCTTGCGTTCCCAGGCGACGGCGGTGCGCGTGCCCAGCGGCTTGGCCGTGGGCGCAAGCAGCGAAGGCAGTTGCTGCGCAAAGCTCGTCGCGGCATCCTTCAGCAATACCCGATCCTGCGGCCGCTTCGGTCCGGCCACGCTGGGCTCAACAGTCGCCAGATCGAGCTCGAGCGTCTGCGTGTATTCAGCCTCAGGCGAGCCAGTGGTGTGGAAGAGCCCCTGCTCCTTGTAGTAAGCCTCGACTAGGGCGATCTGTTCTTCGCTGCGGCCGGTCAACCTGAGGTAGCGCAGCGTCTCTGCGTCTACCGGGAAGATGCCGCAGGTAGCGCCGTACTCGGGCGCCATGTTGCTGATGGTGGCGCGATCGGCCAGTGGCAGCTCGGCAATGCCCGGGCCGTAGAACTCAACGAACTTGCCCACCACGCCCAGCTTGCGCAGCGCCTGCGTTACGGTAAGCACCAGGTCGGTGGCCGTCGCGCCCTCGCGCAGCTTGCCGGTGAGCTTGTAACCCACCACCTGCGGAACCAGCATCGAAACAGCCTGTCCCAGCATCGCCGCCTCGGCTTCAATGCCTCCTACGCCCCAGCCCAGCACGCCCAGGCCGTTGATCATGGTGGTGTGCGAGTCGGTGCCGACCAGCGTGTCAGGATAAGCTCGCCACGCGCCGTCGACCTCCGCGGTAAACACCACGCGCGCCAGGTACTCAAGATTCACCTGGTGGCAGATGCCCATGCCCGGCGGCACGGCCGAAAAATTGCGGAACGCCGTCTGGCCCCACTTGAGGAACGCGTAGCGCTCGCGATTGCGCTGGAACTCGAGCAGGGAATTGGCGCCGTATGCGCCCACGGTGCCGTACTCGTCAACCTGCACCGAGTGGTCGATGACGAGTTCGGCCGGAATGAGCGGGTTCACGCGCGCCGGGTCGCCGCCCAGTGTCTTGATGGCGTCGCGCATCGCGGCCAGGTCAACAATCGCCGGCACGCCGGTAAAGTCCTGCATCAGTACGCGCGCGGGCATGTAGGCAATCTCGCGGCTGGGCTCGGCCTTCGCGTCCCACGCGGCCAGGAATTCAATGTCTCCGGCCGTCACGTTCACGCCGTCTTCGCGGCGCAGCAGATTTTCAAGCAGGATCTTGAGGCTGAACGGCAGGCGGGTCAGGTTAAAGCCGCGCTGGGCAAGCGCAGGCAGGCGGAAGATGGTGTAGGAGCGGCCGCCGGAGGTCAACGCGGCGCTGCTATTGAAGGTGTTCATCGGTGAATCCCTTTCTATCCGCCCAGGCGGGGGATTGTTTCTCATCAAAACGTGTCGCGCATCCAGGTTCGCGCAGTCTGGCGCGACGCAGGGCCAAAAACCGGCCCACGCCCGGACAGAGGATCGACTGGAATAGATTAGACCGGATTAGGAATTTACGTAAGGAACTCTGTAGCCTGCAAGGCGCCGCTTTCTTGATGAAAACGGCACTTGAGAGCATCGACTCTCCCCACGCCAATTCCTAATCCGGTGTACTCAGCGCGCTGCTTCAACGTCCACGGTCGTGACGGCCGCGGCGGAAGCGCTTCACGAAAGGAGGAAATAACGCGAATCCGTTCTGGCGGTGCAACTGCATGCTAATGAAAATTGTAATCCAGTATCAGGCGCCGTGAAAACGCACCCAATCGGATCGCTTTTTCCGGATTTCCATCCAAGGCCGCTCGTAAGTGTATCTTTCGCGCTATCGATCGACAAAGCCGGGAGAATCGCGCCGCATTTCCGGTAAATAAGTCGATGCCGCGAAGAGCCGCAAGAGCCTGCTTCTATACTGGAAGTGCGAAATGCATCTTGGCGAGGTCTCCCCGAAATCGAAACCGTGGGCCGGCTTTGCGAAGCGGTTTTCCCGCATCCTTGCCTGGCTGGCTGAGCGCATGCCGGGCGAGCGGCAGCGGGTACTGGCGTTAACCATTGTGTCGGGCGGGTTATGCGGTCTGGCGGCGGTTGCCTTCCACGTTACCGCGGGGCGCCTTGAGGCCCTGTGGATCAATCCCGCAACTGCTGCACCGGGGCACTCGTGGATCTGGTGGACAATTCTCACGCCGGCGCTGGGTGGTGCGGCTGCGGGGCTTGGACTGGTTTATCTCGTTCCGGCTGCCGCCGGCAGCGGCATTCCCCAGGTGAAGGTTGCTTACTTCAGGCGCTTCGGCTTCATCTCATTTAAAGAGACGGTGGGCAAGTTTCTGCTCTGCGTGATACAGCTCGGCTCCGGCGCATCGCTGGGGGTCGAGGGCCCCACGGTGCACATCTGCTCGGGAGTGAGCAGCATACTGGCGCGGGCATTCAGGCTCAGCCCTGAGAACCGCAGGCAGATGACCTCAGTGGGCATGGCGGCAGGCATTGCGGCGGCGTTCAACGCACCCATCGCCGCAGTCACTTTTACGCTCGAGGAGCTGATCGGCAGTCTCGATCAAACCATGCTCTCGGGCGTGATCGTGGCTGCCGCTCTGGCCGCGGTCGTCGAGCATTCGACGCCCGGATTCGGTTCGGCGCCTCTCTTCCACCTCCAGCGTTCGTACTCGCTGGGCAGTGCTTCGTCGCTGGTTTGGTATGCACTGCTAGGCGTACTGGCCGCGGTTGTTTCGGTAGCGTTTACCGATTCGCTTCTCTGGCTGCGCCTGTGGTTTCGCCGTCTTCAGGGAGTCCCAAAGTGGGTGCAGCCGGGTATCGGCGGCGCAGCCACCGGGAGTCTTGCGGTTGTGGCGCTGCTCTTCTTTCACCTGAACGGCATCGCGGGCGACCCGTACAAGACGCTCACCATGGCCCTTACGGGCTCGCTGCCGGTTACGGCCATGGCTGTACTGTGCGTGCTCAAGCTGGCGGCGACGGTCACCTCGTACTCAAGCGGCGGCGCGGGCGGCATCTTTGCGCCGGCGCTGTTTATGGGGGGAATGCTGGGCGGCGCAGTGGGTTATATCGACGTAAGCGTCTTTCATCACCCGGCCGACTCCATCGGCGCCTTTGCAGTGGTGGGCATGGGAGCGGCGTTTGCAGGAATCGTCCGCGCGCCCATGACCTCGGTGCTCATCATCTTTGAGATGACCGGCGGCTATGGGCTCGTGCTCCCGCTGATGATCGCCAACATGAGCGCCTTTGCCCTCGCCCGTTCCTGGCGGCACACGCCTGTCTATGAAGCGCTCCTCGAGCAGGACGGCATCTACCTGCCAGGTGGAGGGCATCCGCTCGAATCGACTGCGGATGAGGATGAGCTGGCGCAGTACCACCCGTCGGGTGAGTCGGCGGTAGAGTAACCAACCCCCCGCTACTGTTCCGGCGGCTGCATGTTGTAGAGGAAGTAGGCGCGCAACTCGATATAAGGGCCGTGGAATTCGCGCGGCAGCGGCGGGTAATTCGATCCCACCAGCGCGCCCCATGCAGCGCGGTCGAGCGCAGTATCGCCGGAACGGCCTTCGAGCATCACGCTGCCGTCCATGAGCCGGCCATTGGGCAGCACTTTGAAGCGGATCACCGCCACGCCCGATTTGAGAATCGGCGCATTCACCTCATCGGGAATCAGCGGGTCCCAGGTCTTCTCGGTCTCGTAGTGCCAGCGCGCCAGCCAGGAGTTGAAATCGACCCCCTGAGTGTCGCTCAGGATTCTTACGCCGCCAGCCGCACCGGGATGCTGGGCCAGACCGCCCGAAGACTGCTCTCCAGCCGCGCCGCCGCGGTTATGCATGGCGTTTTCCATGTCACGCTTCAACTGGTCGGCGGGGTTGGAGTCGTTCATGGCGAAATTGGGGCGCGCCGGAACCGCCGAAGGCCGCGGCGCTTCAACCTGCGACTGCGTTTGCGGCGCGGGCGGAATGACCGGCGCAGGCTTGGGCTGCTCCGGGGCCTGTTGCTGCGGCGGGGGCGCAGTCTCCTTTGGCGCAGGCGGCGCCTCACGCTTCATCTCGTCCAGGGTCTGCTTGTCGATCACCGGCGGTTTAACCAGGGGCTTGGGCGCAATCCTGGGCTTCCACTGCGGCGAATCGAGGTAAGTGAAGTCTTTTTCGTGCAGGTTCGCTTCAACCACCGGCGGCATCTTGAAGACGTATTTGGGCAGCAGAAACAGCGCCAGAATCAAAGCAATGTGGATCAGCACCGCCCACAAGACGCCCTCGCGCAGCCGGGCCCAGCGCCGCTCGTCTTCCAGCTCGCTAATCATCTCCAGCAGTTCGTGGGAGTCGTAGTCGACCCAGCGCGAAGTGCTCCTGCCCTTCGAATCCGGCGCGGGCTGCTCAGACCCTGAAGCAGAGGCCTCTGTCTCGGCAACCGTTGCGGTTGTGGATCCGGCGGGGCTCTCGGGCTCGTTCACTTCAGCTGGCGCTTCACGGGTGGGCATTCGACGCTCGGGAGCCACTGCGCGCACTCTCAGGCGCCGGCTCCAACTCAATTCCTTCCTGGCTATTCCTATTCTCTCATTCTCTTCGAATCGTTGCCATCATGCACAGGTTCACTGTGCCGGTTCCCAGGGAGAGTGGGCGGTCCCGGCCCGTACAATCTGAATTGACGGTTTAGAGCTCTGAAAAGGAACTTGTTTGAAGCATTTTTTTCTGCGCCTTGCGGCTTACTGGAAGCTGGTCATGCTGCCCGCGCTCGCCAAGCTGGGATTTTGGGGCGCGGGGGCCATCGCGCTGCTCGATTCCTCCTCCATCCCGGTTCCGATGGACGCCTACCTGGCCATTGCCATCTGGAACGCCAAAGGCCACTTTTGGGCGTACGTGCTGATGGCTTCAGCAGGTTCGGCGATCGGCGGACTGCTGCCCTATGCCCTGGGCCGCGCCGGCGGCGAGCTCTTCTTAATGAAACGAATCAACCGCCAGCGGTTTGAGGCCATCCGCGCCCGCTTTGAGCGGCAGGAGTTCCTCGCCGTCATGATTCCCTCCATGCTGCCGCCGCCCGCGCCATGGAAGGTGTTCATCTTTGCCGCGGGCGTGTTTGAGATGCGCGTCGCGCCGTTCATGCTCGCGGTCTTCTGCGGGCGCGCGGTGCGCTGGCTCATCCTCGCCTTCCTGGTGCTCAAGCTGGGCCCCGGCGCCGCCGACCTGGTGGCGCACCACGCCGTGGCTACGGTCGCCGTAGTGGGCGTATTGGCCGTGGGCGGGTTCGCAATCTGGTGGATGAAAAAGAAGCGCGCGGGAACGATAAACTGAACGTGGTGCCTGAAGCGCCGCTTTGGGTTTGAGACTCTCGAATTCAAGCGAAGGGCTTTTAACCCTTGCCGATATAGCTCTCATCTCCAGACGGGGGAGAACGTGCGAAGGCGTTCAATTGTCCTGGCGAGGCTTGGCGAATTCGCGCTTGCCGTCTCAAAATTCCAGCGGTCACGCACGAATTCTGTTAGGCAACTGTTGTAGGCAGGCCCTTGCTTGGCGGTGCTTCCGCGACGCGGAACAATGCTGTCGCGAATCAGCTTGGACTTCGATTTTCTCCCCAGCTCGACTAACTCCCGTTTGGGGTCCGTGAGAAGATCGCAATCTCTAGGAAACTCGCGTGCCGGCAGACGGAAAAATCGAGAGATATTATCGACATCTGCCAGAAGCCACGACTCGACCTCGCGGACGGCAACTCTGAAGAGTAGATTTGGGTGTCGAGGCACTGAAAGCCAGTCTGCGACTAATTCGGCCGGGCAAGAATACTTGTTGTCGAGGTCCGTTAAGACCAAAAACGGTATGCCTTTTGCCGCCCGATTCCATCCGAGGATTGTCTTTCGCAAGTAGCCATATCCGCCTCGACGGTAAGCGAAACCTAGTGAATAGATTGCAAGGGAACCAAGCAATTTTCGAAGGACTGCCTCGCTTAATTCATCCTCGACTGCCAGGTTAATCGGAATTACGGTCTTCATGCGAACATTTCGAGTTGATCGAGGTTACTTGGCGCAGTAATTGGCAGAACAGCATCTGCAATGCTCAGGCCTGAATCCAAGAGATTTTTAACCTCTTTAATCGAAGCGGCGACCTCGACCTTGGTACCCTCCTTGTCGGGTCGCAAGATGAGGACCTCCTCGCCGCCTATGCTTTTTTGAGACAGTAGATCGCCGCTATGAGTGCTTACTAAGAGCTGTCTTTTCTTTTGCCTTTGCAGCTTGAAGAAAATCTCGGGCAGCTTTGAGACGATCCCGGAATGCAACGAGAGTTCTGGCTCTTCAAGTAGAAGCGGCGCATCGCCATCAAGGAGCGACCAAAAAAGACCGATAAGCCTTATCGTGCCATCAGAGAACTGGTCTTCCCTTTGCTTTCCAGCATTTGGTCGCCAGTGCTCATAGGTGGCTTCCAAATGCGGAACCCCAGCCTCGTCTCGAGTGTCCGTGAGGTCCTTCATCTGGGGTACTGCCGCCCTCACCGCGTCTTCGATCCGCTTCAATCTAGATCGGCGGGTCTTCTCTGGCGTCTTTACTACGGTCTCAAGAAAGTTTCTTCCGAAGGGATCTTCGATTAGGTTAGGTCCTTGAAACGACTCCGGATGCCTGAGCAGCTGTGGAACTAGGTGCAGGTATCTGATCGATTCGAAGTATCTCGCTATCTCGCGAAACTCCGCATTGGAGTTGATTTGTTCGAGGTGCGTTTGGGTCAGGCGTTCTTCATCCGCCTTATCCTCGCTGTCCGGTCTATCCAGAATCTGCCGATCGCCATCCCAGACCCTCTCGAATCGCAATACTGGATTTCGATGGCCGCGCACCTGCTGTTTGATTCCTATCGCGTATCGCCACCTTGGCGGATCACCATCGTCTGAGAGGGCCACGTCGATCTCGACGTCCGGCTCCCTTCGAGCCGCAAGGCAACGCAGTTTCGACAGCCCCCCGCGGTCCCTAATAGCGCTCTGTAGCCCTCCACCGGGTTTCGCGATGTCCCTAAGAAAGCGGAAGACGTCGAGAAGATTCGATTTCCCTGAAGCGTTCGGGCCAGTCAAGAAAACGCGCTGAGCGAGGCTAACGTCCACAGTTCGAAAGTTTCGCCAATTCTTCAGGCCTAGATGAGAAATGATCATTATTGAGGCAGATTCTACCGCCGTGAACAGCGAACTGCCAAGGACTGCTTGTTTTCAAGCAGTCAGCCCAGTTATTCCTTCACCGGTACCGTCGCCCGCTCGGCCGGATTCAGCCGTCGCACCAGCACCGGGATGCCGAAGGCTGCGGCCAGCACAATCGAGGTTGCCGCCAAGTCGTTGCGATAGAAAGGAATCGCCGCCGCGTAGCAGGTCATCAGACCGCTCATTGTGCGCGGATACATGCTGCCGGTCACCGAGCCGGCATAAAGGGCCCAGTAGGCAAAGTTCGACATAAGCCAGAACGAGGTTGGTCCCAGGATGGCGCCCGCCGCCACTCGCACCCAGCTCGTCTTGGTACGCAGCAGAATCTGGCCCAGCGCCATGGCCGCCACGTACCAGATCCATGTTGGAATGTAGCCCTGCCAGTGGAAGGCGTAGTGATAGGCGTAGGTGGTGAGGAAATAGTCGCTGGCCATCAGGATGACGAGCGGACCCGCCATCTCGCGCCAGGAGCGGCGGGCGCCGAAATAAATCAGGCCACCCGTAACCGCCGTAAAGTTGAGGAGCGGTAAGTGCCCTACAACCAGGTAACGGCTCAACACCGCCAGCAGCACCAGCAAATAGGCAATCATAAAAGAGTCATCCTTTTGAATCTGCAATGTTTATGAATCTCTTTGGTTTTCGGACGGACCGCTGTCGCAAGGGGCTGAAACTGGCATCCATCCCTTAATTTTGTGCTCTCCAGTCCCTCTATTCTGCTGATCGGAACCCACCGGGTCAACATCTAATATTCCACATCGCCAAAACAATTTCCATGAGAGTGAAATTTTCTTTGCTTGTGCAATTTTCCACTTCGCTCAATATGGCCATGCAGTGCCGATCCGCCCCTACCCGTTCCCTCATTACCTCGTTCCCTGTCCAATTTTTCTTCGCCTCTTGCCGGCAATTAAGTCCCCTTGGCGCACAATTCTAAGTAGTAAGGATTGCGAGGGAAACATGAAGTCCATTACCGTCTCCGATAGAGCAAGGACAGAAGGCTCTCAACCTTTCCGCACATCCTTCTCTCGATTGAAAAGCCACTGGTCTTCAAGAAAAGCACGCAGAAACTGTGCAGCTTTGGGCCTCTCCAACAAAATCAATAACTTACACCTCAAAACCCCGATAAAGTTGTACAGTTCTAACTGTGCAGCGGCGTGGTTTTACTGTGCAGCAGCGTGGATTTACTGTGCAGCTTTAGGGAACCTCTGCGCAGGTGCGTGGTTTTGTAGTGACGGCGCGGCTGCAGGTGGTTCTCTGGTTTTTGAAGCGGCTTTCTGCCGGAAAGTGTGGGTTGCGGGTTGATTGTTTGGCTTCTGGAGGCCGATTTCCGGCCCCCAGAGACACTACGCCCCTTGCGGGGCCAGCCGCTTGCGGTGCTGGTACAGGTTCACCAGCGCGAAGGCTGCGCACAGCCACTGGTGGTTCTTCCAGATACCCCGGTAGCGCACCTTGGTGAATCCGAAGACACGCTTGAGGATGCGGAAAGGATGCTCGACTTTGGCTCTCACACGGGCCTTGGTGGTGTTCTTGCGCCTGGCTTCCTCATCCACGTAGTTTTTGTATTTGGTCCGGCGCGAAGTCATGTCTTGCGCTTTCGGCGCGGCGGCATGGATGGCCTCGGTCTGGCCCTGATAGCCGCCATCGCCCCACACCTTGCGTTCCTCGCCGTGCAATAAGTCGGGAAGCATATGTTTATCCGCCACGCTGGCCGCCGAGGTGATCACCGTATGCACCACCGTTTCCTTGCTGTCCACGCCGATGTGCGCCTTGGCCCCGAAGTACCACTGCTTCCCCTTCTTGGTCTGATGCATCTCGGGGTCGCGCTGACCGCTGGAGTTCTTCGTCGACGAGGGCGCGTGGATGATCGTCGCGTCCACAATCGTGCCGGTCGAAATGCGGATGCCCCTGCTTTCCAGATAGCGGTTCACCGTCATCAGCATTTCGCCGCACAGATCGTGCTGCTCCAGCAAATGGCGGAAGCGAAGAATCGTGGTCTCGTCCGGCGCCGCAGCCGCGCCCAGATCCACTCCGGCGAAGCGCCGCAGCACCGCCGACTCGTAGAATGCCTCTTCCATACCGGGGTCCGACAGGCCGAACCACTGCTGCAAGAAATACGTCCGCAGCATGATCGGCAAACCCACCGGCTGCCGGCCCTTGCCCGCCTTGGGATAATGAGGCTCAACCAACGACAATAACTCAGACCACGGAACCACCTGGTTCATCTGGTCGAGAAACAGCTCACGCTTGCTCTTGCGGCCGAACTTCTCAAAACTCCCCTGGGATGCAAACGTCTGCTGAATCCGCGCCATTCGCTTCATGCTTCCAGTTTATTCAAATACGACGCCGATTGCAGACTTGTGCAGAGGTTCCTTAGTCGGCAGCTGTGAAACAGTGTGCCCGATCCTTCATTCCCAGTTAGAGATCCAGGCCGAACCCTATTCCATTCCGCCCGTCTTTTGCTCTCTCGATCCCATGCCTTCGGCGGCTTCGTCGTGCCCATCCACGATGTAAACCCATCCGCCGAGCGGTGACTTGCCACCGCCTGCGCCCAGCAGCCGTGACGAGAATCGCAAATCGCTGAACTCCACGGTTGTCCACTTGCGGTTGAAAGGCAGGTTAGGCGGCGCCACGCCCGGCACCGGCTCGGGGCCAACGTCGCGCACCACGGCCCAGCTTCCCCAGTCAAGATAAACGCGGCCCAGCAGCGTCTGCCTGGCTGCCTCCACGGCGGGCGTGTCAGCAGGTTTGTACATCACGTCTTGCTCAGGGTCGCTGGTAACGGCTACCGGGGAATCCGGGTTGAACGTGTCGATCTCGGCCGTCTGGTAAAAATCACGCGTCTCGAGAATGGCGCGCCAGCGATACGGATTCACCGGGTAAGGCTCGAGAGCCAGGCGTATTACCGGTTCGCGCGTGACTTCGGTTCGGGCCAGCATGGTGAGCGCCTGTTCGTGTTCGAACCAGCGCCAGCCCCATAGCGCAACCATTCCACCGAGTGCGAAGATCGCCCAGCCCCGCCCGCGGAAGCGCCTGCGCCTGGCGCCAATCTCCTGGTCGGCCAGCCCGAAGAGCCAAGGCATGATGAGCGCCATCGCAAGCAGCCCCAGGATCACCGGCTCGACGATGAAAACGATGCTGCCCATGTACCACCTGGGATTGAAAGGGAAGAAGGGCCGCAGGCCGTAGTTGTTGGTCCAATCGAGCAGCAGATGGCTGAGCGCAGCCACCAGCGCCGTGAGATAAAGCCAAACCCAGCTTATTGGCTGCGACGCCGGCGCCGACGCCGTGGGCGCTTTTACTTTTTGGATTTCAGCAGTGCCTGGTGAAGGTTTTGTCCGGCTCCTGCGAATTCTGTCGATAAGCCACACCACGCCTACTACGACCGCCGCAATCACCGGCACGGCGATAAATGTGTGCGTAATGCCACGATGATGTTTCAGCTCCTCGACCGGTCCGGCAAATCCCCAAAACACGTCCATGTCGGCCGCTTCGGCAGCCAGAACAGCAGCCAGGGTGGCGTAGGCCGACTTGCGGTTGAATCCCGCGCGCCCGATGCAGGCCCCGGTCAGAAAATGAGTAACTGGCTCCATCGATTCAAAATGTCCTGCTAACAGCATCCCACAAGAGAGCGCGCTCGAGCCCCGCAGGGGCGACGGAAACCAACTGCGACCCGCGCGCGTCAAAGAAACTGAGCTGCATCACAACCCCCGCCCCGCCATTTCTCATACAATCGGGCGTTGCAGGAGAAACCAGTCCAAATATGAAAAGCTTTAGAAGTACCTTTTGGAGCCTGTTGGTATTGACTATGTACTCATTGATCACATCGGGCGGCTCTTTGGCCGCGGCGCAGGCCGGCACATTCGGACCGCAGAATCCCTTCTACGCGCCAAGTACGCTTCCGTTCCACGCGCCGCCCTTCGACAAGATCAAAGACAGCGACTATCAACCGGCCATCGATGCCGGCATGGCCGAGCAGCTCAAAGAAGTTGAAGCCATTGCCGACAATCCTGCGCCGCCCACTTTTGAGAACACGCTGCTTGCCTTCGAGAAATCGGGTCAGTTGCTGGCCCGCGTGACGAATGTCTTCAACGGAGTCACCTCTGCCAACACCAACGAGGCATTGCAAAAAGTGCAGGAATACGAGGCTCCGCGACAGGCCGCATTGCACGATGCGATTTATCTCAACGCAAAGTTTTTCGCGCGGGTGAAGGCGATCTACGATCAGCGCGAGTCACTGCACCTCGATGCCGAATCGCTCAAGCTGGTGGACTACACCTATAAGGAGTTCATTCAGTCCGGCGCAAACCTCTCTGACGCCGACAAGGAGAAGCTGAAGAAGATCAACGAAGAGGACTCGACGCTGCAGGCCTCATTCATCAACAAGCTGCTTGCCTCAACGAAGGCGGGCGCTTATTTTACGAGCGACGCTTCGGCGCTTGCCGGCTATAGCGCATCGCAGTTGGCCGCGGCCGCCCAGGCAGCCGATGGGCGCGATCAGAGAGGCTGGCTCATCCCGCTGCAGAACACGACTCAGCAGCCCGACCTCGTATACCTGGCCAATCGCGCCACCCGCCAAGCGCTGTTTGAGAACTCGTGGAACCGCGCTGAGCGCGGCGATGCCAACGACACGCGGCAGCTCATCGCCCGGCTTGCCCAACTGCGCGCACAAAAGGCGGCCCTTTTGGGATTTCAGAGCTATGCGGCGTGGACGTTGACTGACCAGATGGCCAAAACGCCTGAGGCGGCGCTGCACTTTGTCGAAGCGTTGGCGCCGGCTGCAAGCGCAAAGGCCGCACAGGAGGCGAAGGATATCCAGGCGCTGATCGATTCGCCAAACAGCGGGTCCCAAAACGGCTCGCACGCAGGATTCAAGCTTGAACCGTGGGATTGGAACTTCTACCAGGAGCAGGTGCGCAAGGCCAGGTACAATCTCGACGAATCCGAGGTGAAGCAGTACTTCGAGTTGAACGACGTGCTTGAAAACGGCGTGTTTTACGCGGCGCACATGCTTTATGGGCTCACCTTCAAGGAGCGGCACGACATCCCGATCTACCAGCCCGATGTGCGCGTCTTTGAAGTCTTCAATGCCGATGGCTCGCCGCTGGCGCTCTTCTACTGCGACTACTTCAAGCGCGACAACAAGAACGGCGGCGCGTGGATGGATGTGTTCGTGAACCAGTCAAAGCTGCTGGGCGAACTGCCGGTTGTGTACAACGTGGCCAACTTCGACAAGCCGGCGCCGGGAGAGCCCGCACTCATCAGCTTCGACGACGTGACCACCATGTTCCACGAGTTCGGCCACGGGTTGCACGGTATGTTCTCCAACACCACGTACCCCAGCCTCTCGGGCACGCAGACGGCGCGCGACTTTGTCGAGTTCCCCTCGCAGTTCAACGAACACTGGGCAAGGTATCCCGAGGTCTTCAATCACTACGCTCGCAATTACAAGACAGGCGAGCCCATGCCGGCGGAACTGGCGGCAAAGCTCAAGAAGGCCAGCACCTTCAACCAGGGCTACATGCTGACGGAGATACTGGCCGCGGCGGAGCTCGACCTGAAGTGGCACACGCTGGCTGCCTCCGCGCCCATCCAGGATCCCGATGCATTCGAGAAGCCGGCCCTGGAATCGTCGCATCTCTGGGTCGACGCCGTTCCGCCGCGCTACCGGTCCACCTACTTTCTGCACATCTGGGCCAATGGCTATGCGGCCGGCTACTATGCCTACCTGTGGACCGAGATGCTCGACGACGATGCCTTCCAATGGTTCCTCGATCACGGCGGCCTGACTCGCGCCAATGGCGACCGATTCAGGCAGATGATTCTCTCCCGGGGCAACACCGAGGATCTTGAAAAGATGTACACCAACTGGCTGGGCGCCGAGCCCAGCATCGAACCGATGCTCAAATTCCGGGGGCTGAAGGACGAATCGCCGCAGTAGGCGCCGAAGGTTGACCGCAGCTCAATATAATTCCTGCTATGAGCGAACAGGACGCGCCCCGACAGATTGAAAAGCTGCGCGAGGAACTGCGCCGCCACGAGCATCTCTACTACGTACTCGACGCGCCCGAGATCAGCGACCCCGAATACGACGCGCTGATGAACCAGCTCAAGCGCCTCGAGGCAGATCATCCCGAGCTCGTCACGCCCGATTCGCCCACGCAGCGCGTAGGCGGCAAACCGGCCGAGGGGTTCCGGAAGGCGGCGCACTCGCGGCCAATGCTCTCGCTCGACAACGCCTACTCCATAGACGAATTGCGCGACTGGGACCGGCGCGTGCGCGAACTGGCCGGCAATCTGCCCGTGGATTACACCACCGAGCTCAAGCTCGACGGCCTGAGTGTGGCGCTCAATTACCAGCCCGATGCATCGGGCGGCGCGCAACTCACCACGGGCCTTACGCGCGGCGACGGCCAGGATGGCGAAGACGTCACCACCAACATCCGCACCATTCGCAGCGTGCCGCTCTCGATTTCGGCTGATCGCATAAAGACGGCCGGCCTGCCGGCAGGAAGAGCAGTCGAGGTTCGCGGCGAGTGCGTGATGCCCGAGGCTGCCTTTAAACGCATGAATGAAGAACGCGAGCGAGAGGGGCTGCCGGCATTCGTCAATCCGCGTAATTCTGCGGCGGGCACGCTGCGCACCCTCGAGCCTTCTATCGTCGCCAACCGCAGGCTGGTGTTCTTTGCCTACTTCCTGCTCATCGATGGCGAGTACTATGCGGCCGGGCAGGATGCGACCTTGGAGACGCTTACGGCCCTCGGCTTTCGCGTGAACCCGCACCGCGGACGCGTGAAAAACGTCGATGAGATGGCGCGGTTTATTGAAGATGCCGGCCAGAAGCGCCCTACGCTCGGCTACGACATCGACGGCGTGGTGATTAAAGTTGATTCTCACGCCACGCAGCAGCGGCTTGGCTACACCGGCCGCGCGCCGCGCTGGGCCATCGCGTACAAGTTCACTGCCGAAGCCGCGATTACCCAGCTTGAAGACATCATGATCACCGTGGGCCGCAGCGGCAAGCTCACGCCCACGGCGATGCTGCGCCCGGTTTTTGTGGGCGGGGTGACCGTGAGCCGCGCCACGCTGCACAACGCCGACTTCATCGAGCGGCTGGGCCTGCTGATTGGCGACTGGGTCAAGGTGGAGCGCGGCGGCGACGTGATTCCCAAGGTGGTTGAAGTGGTGGAAGACAAGCCCCGAGGGACGCGGAAGTTTTCCTTCCCTACCCATTGTCCTGAGTGCGGCAACGCGGTCGATCGCGAAGGAGGCGAGGTCGACTGGCGTTGCGTGAATGCCGACTGCCCCGCCAAGCTGCGCGAAACACTGCTCCATTTTGGCAGCCGCGGGGTGATGAACATTGAAGGGCTGGGCGAATCCTCAGTGCAACAACTGCTTGACCGCGCGTTGGTGCATCACGTTGCGGACCTCTACTCACTGACGGAAGAGCAGCTGATGAAATTGGAGGGTTTTGGAGAGAAGTCATCGCAGTCGCTGCTGGCAGAGATAGAAAAGTCCAAAAGTGCTGGCCTGGCGCGTGTGCTGATGGGATTGGGAATCCGCGAAGTAGGTGCGGAAACGGCGAATTCTCTGGCAGAAGAGTTTGGCTCGATAGATGAGTTAATTAGGACGAGTCAAAAGGAGCCCCCCAGGTTGCCCCGCGTAGAAGATGTAGGCCCGGAGATCGAAAAATCAATTCGTGACCATTTTGCCAAGGTAGAAAACGCGCAACGTGCGAGAGACCTAGCAAGGACTCTTTCAGAAAGTACTGGCTCAAAAGACACGGCCCTGGCTAATCTGCTTGTGCACTTGAAGATTCCAGAAGTGGGCAAGAAGAGAGCAGAGCAAATTGCAAAGGAATTTGACACCATCGATGCACTCATTGCAGATTGCCAAAAAGAACCCGACAGGCTGAGGAACGTTGAAGACGTCGGCCCAGAGATCGCGAAATCAATTCGAGCGTATTTTGAGCGTCCGGCAAACCTGCAACTCGTGGAGGGGCTGCGTGCGCACGGCGTGCTTATGACTGCCGAGAAGAAACATCGGTCCTCGGAACTCTCCGGCATGACGTTTGTGTTGACTGGCACACTGCCAACGCTGACGCGCGATGAAGCAAAGCAAAAAATTGAGGCAGCGGGAGGAAAAGTCTCAAGCTCAGTAAGCAAGAAAACGAGCTACGTGGTCGCGGGCGAGGAGGCCGGATCCAAGCTCGATAGGGCCCGCGAGCTTGGAGTTTCGATTCTCGATGAGGCTGCCCTGCTTGCAAGGCTTGCCTCTGGGGATTAAAGTGTCCTTTCTGTTGGCGACGATTATTGGACATTCATGCGACCCCGTCTTTGCGACAGAAAGGGTCGCAAGGATGGATCACGGGGCAACTGCCCATCCCGATAAGCGATAATGGATGGATTTGAGTTTGGGAGCACGATGCCAAGCGAAAAACTAACCAGAATCCTCCTGGCCAAAAGTCCATTTTCGTCGGATGAAATCACGGCAATTTCTGAGGCTGATGGCTGGCACTGGGTGTATGAAAACAGGCCCCCGGCTAAACTTAGACATAAAACTCTCGAAATTTGTTTCACGGGTTTTGGAGCCTCCGAACGTACGGGGCTCGAGAAACTAGCCGTCATTCAAGGAATGACGGTACGGACCTCAGTCACCACGTCACTTAAATTTCTGTGCGTTGGTGAGTATGCAGGCCCTTCTAAGGTCAAACGCGCGCAGAGTCAGGGAGTGACGTTTCTAAACAGAGAGCAGTTCATGGAATTGGTCTCTGATGGTGTGCTGCCACCATAAAGCGTGCGCCGGATGCCCAAAGTCTCCGGCTCAGTGAGCAAGAAGACAAATTACGTAGTCGCCGGCGAAGAGGCCGGCTCAAAGCTCGCTAAGGCGCAGGAGCTAAACATTCCGGTGCTCGACGAGGCTGGATTGCTGGCGATGCTTCACGACTCGTCGCGGGATTGAGTTTGCGGCTTTTGCATCATCAGCGGCGTAAGAGCCAGGAGAGCCAAAAGCAGATCGAACCACATTGCAACCTCCGTAAAACCGCCAGCACTACTGCTGCGAGCGCCGCCGAACAATGTCGGGCCGCCGCTCGGCCGCGCGCAGCTCTCGTTCCCGCTCGCGTTCCCATGCCTCGGCGCGCCAGTTGGCAGAGTTAAAGCGCGGCTCGTCGGGATCGCCGCCAGTTCCGGCCGCATTGTTGCGCGCCGGCATGGTAACCAGCCCGGCCGACTGGTGTTGCGCGGGACGCGGGGCATTGGCCTCTGGCGACAAAAGGCGAACGCTCGATTCCACATTGTCATAGGCGGCCTTCGAGGTCAGGCTGGTATCCGTCGCCATGGACGATGCCGGCTCATCCTCATCGCCCGGCTGCGCGCGCACTGCAATCGACTTGGCCATGAACTCGTCAACCAGCTTGTGCAGGCAGGTTTGCCCGCACAGGTGTTTCGAGCCGGGCCGCAGCCGATGACGCGAACTCCATCCGCTCATCCGCAACTCGCCGCCCAGTTCATAAGCCACAAACCAGTGGTTGGTTTGCCGCTTCTCTGAACCGCAGATGTCGCACGATATTGCCTGCCGGATCACCGGAACTCCTCATTCCCGTGCCGCGCTGCATGCGCCGCAATCCGCTCCGGGCTCCTTCCGTCTGCCCGGACCGCATTCGGCACTCAGCGCCTTCTCCTATTTCATCGTGCAGTGGGGAAGAAAGAATTAGAAAAACGAAGGCGAATTGTGGCCGGATTCAAATGCGGACGTGAGGAGCCAAGTTGTCCTGAAATGGAACTGCCGTATCGGGCCGCATTCTGCCACAAAAACGAAAGAGCGCGGTCCATGCCGCGCTCCCTGTCAAAAGAAATGAACCCTACACCGGATTAGGGATTGGTGTAGAGACCGTCGATGCTCTCCAGTGCCGTTTTCCTCAAGAAAACGGCACCTTGCACGTTGCCGAATTCCTCACGTGAATTCCTAATCCGGACAAATCCCGTCTCGCGATGCCCCGCGCTCACTCTTTGGGCGCAAAGTACCCTTTACGTGCGTGCACGTGGTAACCGCGGTTGTAACAGTAGAGATAGATGGTTCTGAACGATCCGTCGGTCTTGAAATCGGCCGGCGTGTAGTCCAGCTCATACTGGCTGCGCAGCTCGGTCTCGATGTCGCTGAAGCTGGTGGCCATGTCTTCAACGTTGGGCGGGAAGAACGGTTCTCCGCCCGTCTCCTCGGCCAGTTCCTGCATCACCTTGTCGCCAGGGCCGCGGCTCGGTGTCCAGTTGGTGCTGATGGAGTAAATAATCGTGTCGGCCCGCTGGCACTCCTTGATGGCTTCATTCAGGTACACGCGGCTCTGATTGTCTTCGCCGTCTGAGATCACGATCAGCGCCTTGCGCACCGGTTCAGGGCCGCGCGAGGTAAGCAATTTGTCGCGGCATGCCGTGTAAACCGCGTCAAACAGCGCCGTACCGCCGCCCGACTTGAGCTTGTTCACGCCTGTTTCGAGCGCGTCCAGGTTGTTGGTCCAGTCCTGGGTTACGTCGGGGGTCACGTCGAAGCCCATCACAAAGGCGCGGTCGCCCCTGGCCTTCAGCACCTCCAGCAGAAACTCTGTGGCCGACTGCTGCTCAAACTGGAAGCGCGAATGAATCGACGTGGAGGTATCGATGAGGAGGCCCACGCGCAGCGGCAAATTGATCTGCTGGCGGAACCGGTTCACCTTCTCTGGCGCGCGCTGGTTGTCGAGCAGGGCAAAGTCGCTCTGTTGAAGGTTGGGAATGTAGTGTCCGCGACCGTCAGTCACCGTAAAGATGAGCGGAACCTCGTTGACGATGATTTTGAAGGGTTGTTGCGCTGCATCGGCTGTCGTGCCCTGTTGCGCGGGCTGAGCCGCCGAGGCTGGCGCCTGCTGGGCTGCCGGGGCTTGCGCTGGTGCGGTAGTTGCGGATGCCGGGGCTGAAGGTGCGGGCGTTGAAGGCTGTTGAGATTGCGCGGCGGACGCAAAAATCGCCGCCAGAGCCAGGCACAGGACTTTTCGGTTCATGACTTCCTCATTTTAACAATCGCAACCGGGCCGTTCGCGGTCGGCGGCCTCAACTCCCGGCGCTCAGCTTTGCCGGGTCCTCGAGCCGCTCCAGAAACGCCTCCAGTTCCTTCGGCAGCGGCGCTTCCAGTGTCATCGCTTTCCCCGTTGCCGGGTGCGTGAACTCGAGCCGTGCCGCATGCAGAAAATTACGTCCCAGCCTGAGTTTTTCACCCTCGGCTCCGCGCCGCCCTGCCACCTTGCCCGATTGCGCCGGTGTCTTCTCCACAAGCTGCCCTGCCGCGCCGTAAAGCGTGTCGCCCACCACGGGATGGCCGATCGACGCCATGTGCACCCGGATCTGGTGCGTGCGGCCGGTCTCAATCCGCACGCGAACCAGCGTGAAAGGGCCAAAGCGCGTCTCCAGCCGCCGGACCACTTCATAGTGAGAGACTGCAGAACGGGCATTTTCGTTAGGGCGCGTCGTCATGCGGGTGCGGCGGACGCGGTCGCGGCTGACGGCGGCAGCGATGGTTCCCTTGTCGCGCTCCAGCCTGCCCTCAACCAGCGCCAGGTAAGTTTTTTTGATGCGCCGCGACGAAAACATCTCGCCCAGCGCCGCGTGAGAGTGGTCGTTCTTGGCCACCACGATCAGCCCGCTGGTCTCTTTGTCGAGCCGGTGCACAATGCCCGGCCGCAACTCGCCGCCTGTGGTGGAAAGCTTGTTGAAGCGGTAAAGCAGCGCGTTCACCAGCGTGCCGCGGCTGCGCGCGTCGTCGTTCCGGCCCGAACCGGCGTGCACCATCATCCCGGCGGGCTTGTCGATCACCGCCAGGTCAGCATCCTCGTAGACCACATCGAGCGGAATGGCTTCAGGCGTGGCTTTGAGCGGCGCCGGATGCGGCTCGCCGGCGACCTCGATCCGCTCGCCGCCACGCAGCTTCGCTGAGGACTTGGCCGCCGCGCCATTCACGCGCACATCGCCCTGATCGATGAGCATCTGCACGCGCGACCGGCTCACATCGGCGAGTTGCTGGGCGAGATAGTGATCGAGCCGCTGCCCGCGCGCCTCGGCCGGAACTTCGAAGGTGCGCGCCTCATTCATGGGCAGCTCCTGCATCGGCGCCAGGTTCGGAATCCACGTCTTCAACCGCCGGCTCGCTGACTTGCTGACTCGCCGACTCGCTCTTCTTGCGCTCCAGCAATAACCACGCCCCGCCAATCACCATCACCGCCGCCGCGATCTGCGGCCCATCGAGCGCCCCATTCAGAATCGCGCCCCGTCCCTCGGGGTCGCGCCACAACTCGGTGAAGTAAATCGCGGCGCCCATCCCCATCAGGCAAATGCCGGCAATGTCTCCCTCGCGGCGGCGCGCCGGCAGCAATACCAGCAGCAGAGTGCCAAGCGTGAGGAACGCCAGCGCAGCATAGGCCTGCACCGGGTGCAAAGGAATGCCGAGCGGCGTTCCGCTCCACAGCGCAGCCGCAGGGCTCTGGTAAGTCACCGCCCACGGTACGGTTGCGTCCGTGCCGTATCCGGCGCCGGCCAGCAATGAGCCCACCTGTTCGCAGGCCAGTCCCAGCGCGATCGGCGCGGCCAGCGCGTCTGCCGCGGCCAGTGCCGGCATGTTGCGCAAACGAGCATACAAGGCTGCTGAGCCGGCTGCGGCAAGCACTCCAATGCCGGCCAGCAGCGGATGATGCACCATGGCCAGGCCCAGTGTCCATTGCGGATGCAGCCAGATCGCGCTCCAGTTCACGGCCACCAGGAGCAGCCGCTCGGCTGTCAGCGCGGCGCAGAGCGAAATCACGCACAGGTTCCAGAGTTTGGCAGCATCCACTCCCGCCATGCGCGCGGTGCGCTGCGCCAGGAAGAGCGCCGCAAGCACACCGACTGCGGCCATCGCTCCATACGATGGAATAATGAGGGACCCGATGTGGAATAGGACAGGATGCACGTGAGGCAAGGATACGGCATAGCGTGCCGGTAGTTCACGTTTGGGCGCCGTCTGAGGGTAACCGAGATCCCTAGCGACAATAACAAATGTCGTACCCAGAGGGTCCCCAGGTGGGGCATCCAACGTCTCATTCATCGCAGGCGGGAAAAGCCGGTGGGGGACTGTTACAAAGCCTGCGCCCGGGAGGGCGGGCAGAAAGTGGGATTCGGCGCAAAATAGAAAGCCGACCCACTGGGCCGTGAGTAATGTGCTGGTGAACCCGTCCTAAGACGGTGGAGCTCTCCGCGGTTCATTAGGCATTCCGGACTGGCGGACACGGCACACAGAACCGATTGTCGAGTTGAGCCCCTGTTCAATGAATGTTGGTTCAACCAGCGTTGATTACCCACCTGCTTTGCAGGCCGGTTTCTAATGCGGATAGTAGGGGTCTTCGCGAAGAATTGCAAGTCTTGTGCGATGGTGGCAAGTTGTGTTAATTTCTTGAGCCGTCGCTTTCGGGATGAACCGGACCAATCCGGAACGAACTCTTAGGGTCTATCGACATATACAAGCGGGCAGCGACGGGAGCCATTTTTTCTCAGCTCCAGGAGCGAGGAGCGACGCAGACTGGACTTCTGTTAGCGACGAGCGACAACGAGATGGGGGAAAATGGCCCCGTCCCTTCGGGTTGCGGCGCAAATCGCGCCATACTTAGTTGTCGCCCTTGGCCTTGGAACCACCAAAGCCTGCGAGCTCCGCCGCGTCTCCACCCCACGGACGAAGACCTGTCCGCGGGGGCCCCGGTTCTGGCGCGATTTTCGCTCGCAACGCTGCCCGCCTGTGTATGTCGATACACCCTAATTGCCCGCTCCGGCAGGCTTGACGGCAGCCGGTTCCGCGTTTTTGCGATTGGCCAATTCTTGCGCGTGCGCAATCAACTTCTTCAGCTTGCCATCGATATCCGCGTCGCCCACGTGCTGATCCTCGAGCACTCCGTCGGCATCGATGGAGAGCGTTGCGGGGATGACGCGGATGTCGAAAAGGTAATGCGTGGCAATGAAGACAAGTCCGCCACGTGGCTTGAGGCGGGAAAGCGTGGCCAACCGCGCCTCGTCCCTACGACGGGGTCTTGCGTTCGTCTTCCAGCACCTGGTCGAGCAGCCCGGCCAGGCAGGAGGCGCGCAAACGGCCCGCCGTGGGATCGGCCGAGCGTGCCTGCGAAAGCTCGTCGGCGAGGTTCAACGCCGCCAGCACGGCCACGCGCAACGAGTCGGCGGTGCGCCCCTGCGCTGCCACTGCGCGCATCTTCGCATCCACCTGGCGCGCCAGCTCCTGAATATGCTCGGCGTTGTTGCCGGCGAGATGATAGAGCTGGTCGTAAATCTCAACGGTTACGAATCCCGTCGTTCTGTTGGAGGGTTCAGCGGCCATCGGCGCCTCAAATCTCCAGCGAGTCAAGCTGCTCAAGCAACCGCTCCACCCGCTGCCGCACCGTGTCCCGCTCGGTGCGCAGGCTCGAATCTCGTTCTGCAGTTGGTCGATGAGCGGCGTCTGCTGGTTGAGTTGTGTCTGCAGCGGGCCAAGCTGTTCTACGGCCTTCGCAGCGCATTCTTCGGCCTCGGCAATGCGCACCTCGGCAGCGGCGCGCGCCTGCCGCTCGTGCTTCAGCATCTCCACCGCGCGCAACACGCGCTCTTCAAGCGCCGAAAAATCGTCAACGCTTACGGCCAGCGCGACCGGCGGCGCAACCTCTTCCGTCTCTTCCTGCTGCGCCTCGTTCTCAACCTGGGGTTCGAGCTCCTTGGCCGAATCGTGGACCGGCTCGTGCTCTGCCTGTTGTTCCATCCCGGCGTCAGTCTCAGATGACCATAGTGATTCCGGAATCATGGTAACCTCCCCGCCTTTCAAGCGCCTTTGCCCGTTCGAGTATAGCCCGGATAACTGCGGAAAAACTTCTCAGGCGCGTAAACGTGCGCCAACCTTGCCAACAGCTTCGACCACCTGCGCCTGAAAGCTCTGCAATTCCTCTTCGCGCAGGGTGCGGTCCGGCGCCTGGAAGGTGGTGCCCAGCAGCAGCGAGTACTCGCTCTTGCCCAGCCGCGCATCCCGAAACACCTCGCGCACCCGCCAGTCGACCAGCTCGGGAATCTGCAACCCTCGCAAGGCTCCGTCGAGCGCCTCCCACCGAATGCCCTCGTCCAGCACCAGAGAAAAATCGCGTCGCACCGGCTGGAACCGCGAAATCTCCCGCGCAGCCGGCTTGCGAACAGGGAGTTTGTAGAGCCGGTCGAGATAAACCTCGCCCACCAGCACCGCATCTTTGAGCTTGCGCGCCGCCGCCTCGCGCGGATTGAGCTGCCCGAACCACCCCACCGTCGCGCCCTCGGCAACCACGCGCGCCGCGCGATACGGATGAAGCCACTCCGGCGTGATGCCGGCTTCGGCAGGGAAGCGGTCGAAGTAAATCGCCTTCATCTCGAACCGCGACAACAACTGTTCGACCATGCCCTTGATGTCGTGGAAGTCGATGGCCCGCGAGGCATGCAGCGCCGACTCCTGCGGCAGCGCTCCGGCTGCGCCAAAGGCCAGCGACGGCCGCTCATCCACCTTCTCCGTCGTGCCGCTGAACGCCATTCCCAGCTCGAACAGCCGCACATCGCTCACATCGCGATTCAGGTTGCCGGCCACCATTGCCAGCATTCCCGGCACCAATGACGGCCGCAGCACGCCGGCCTCTTCGCTCAGCGGATTCCCGAGCGGCACCACCAGCCCCGGCTGCGGCGCAGTCAACGCGCCCTCGGCCGCCGAGCAGAATGTGCTCGAGATGGCCTCATGGAATCCCGCTGCGTGCAGCGTGCCGCGCACAGCCGTTTCTTTCTCAGCCCACGGCAGCGCCTGAACGCCTTCGCCAAAAGCAGGCAGCGTGTTGGCGAAGCGGTTGTATCCATACACTCGCGCGATTTCTTCAATCAGGTCGATCTCGCGCTCGAGATCGAGCCGCCAGCTCGGGAGCGTAACGCTCCACGAAATGCCGCCCTCCCTTAAGTCGCCTAACTCCTCGGCAAGCCTGCATCCCAACCCCTTCAAGACGCCTTCAACCGTGTCGGCGTCGATACCTGCTTTGTCGATCGTATGGCCAAGGATCCGGCGAACTTCGCCAAGACTCAATCCGACCGGCTTGCGCCGCGCAGTCCTGGCCTCGATCGCGTCCACGCGCACGTCCACCAGCTCGCCCTCGACCGATCCGCCGCTGGCCAGCAGAATCGCGCTCACCAGGGCCGATGCCACAGGAGCCGCTTTGAAGTCCGCGCCACGTTCGAACCGGTGGCTCGCGTCAGTGTGCAGCCCGTGGCGCCGCGCAGTGCGCCGCACCGCCATGGGATCGAACCAGGCCGCTTCAACCAGCACATTCTTCGTCTCCGGGGTAATCATCGTGTCCCAGCCGCCCATCACTCCGGCCAGCGCGAGCGCCTTTTTGTGGTCAGCCACAACCAGATCGTCGGCATCGAGTGTGCGCTCCACGCCGTCGAGAGTCTTCAGCTTTTCGCCATTCAACGCCCGCCGCACAACAATGCCGCCCTCAATCTTGTCCAGGTCGAAGGCATGCGTAGGCTGGCCAATGGCGAGCCATGCAAAGTTGCTGGCATCCACGGCGTTCGAAATCACCTTCTGTTCGAGCAGTGCGAAGTACGACTTCACCTCGCCGCCGGCAAACCAGTCCCTTGACTCGACGATATTCACGTCGCGCAGCACCCGCGCTGTGAAACGGCCGCAGGCGTCCACGGCTTCAATCTTTACCGGGAATGGCGCTGCCGCCGCCTTCGCGGCAGGCAGTGCAAACTGAAGCGCCGGCAGCGCCAACCCATAAATCGTCGCCGCCTCGCGCGCAATGCCGTAGTGGTTCATCGCGTCCACGCGGTTGGTGGTGATGTCCATCTCGTAAAGCGAGCCGTTGCCCTCGCCGAGCGAATAAATGCCCTCGACGGCAATCCCGCGCAGGGTCAGGTCCTCAGCAAGCCGCGCGTCATCGACAGGCAGCTCAGGAAGGTAAGATCGAAGCCATTTGGTGAGTATTCTCATGCAAACTGTCCCAGAAACCGCATATCCCCCGCATAGAACGATCCGATTTCGCTGATCCCATACTTCATCATGGCAATCCGCTCCACGCCCATCCCAAATGCGAACCCCGAGATCTTCGAAGGATCGTAGGCCGGCTGCTTCTCCGCCGCGAACGCGAACACTGCGGGATCGACCATACCGCAACCCAGCAGCTCAATCCAGCCCGACTGCTTGCACTTTCTGCAGCCCTTGCCGCCGCAGAAGATGCAACTGATCTGCACGTCGGCGCTCGGCTCAGTGAACGGGAAGAACGATGGGAAGAACCGCGTCTTGACCGCCGAGCCAAACAGCGCCTTCATGGCGTGGTCCAGCGTGCCCTTCAAATCGCTGAAGGTGATATTGGTGTCGACGCAGAGCCCTTCAACTTGATGAAAAATCGGCGAGTGGGTGGCGTCGGCCGCGTCGTTGCGGTGCACCTTGCCGGGAATCACGATTCGCACCGGCGGAGGCTGAACCTCCATGGTCCGCATCTGCACCGGCGACGTGTGCGTGCGCAGGAGCAACCGGTCGCGCAGCGGGCGCCGCTCCTGGTTTGCAACCACCAGAGTGTCCTGCGTGTCGCGCGCCGGATGCCCCGGAGGAAAATTCATACTTTCGAAGTTGTAGAAATCGGTCTCGACCTCGGGTCCCACTCCCACGCTGTAACCCAGCGCCGCAAACACGGTCACAATCTCGTTCAGCGTACGGGTAATCGGGTGCTCCGCGCCGGTAAGCCGCTTGGTGCCCGGCAGCGTAATGTCGATGGCCTCGGCCTTCAGCGCGGCATCACTTGGCCCCGCGCCCAGCGCCGAATCCAGCAACTGCTCCACCACCGCCTTCAGCGCATTAAAGCGCAGGCCCAGCGCCTTCTTGGCCTCGGGCGGAGCGGCCTTCAACCACCGGTCAGATAGGTCTTTCAAGCGGCCCTGTTTGCGCCCCAGCCACTCCAAGCGAAAGGTCTCAACAGCAGCCTCGCCAGCCAGCCGGGCCGCGGCTTCGCGCGCCTGCGCCTCGAGCGCGGCAAACGCTTTGTCTAAAGCGGCATCGTCGTATGCCGGCAAATCGGGTATTCCGTCACTCATATGCGTAAACAGCAGGATAAAGCATTGCATGCAGCAGTCGCGCGCTCAAGCGCGCCTTAGGGCCTCTCGTCAACTCGATTTCCTTGCAAAAAGGCTCGGGTCGTGCCGTAGCATGGGGCCATGAAAGCTCTGCTTGCCGCCCCGTTTCTAGCCCTCGCGCTCAGCGCAGCCTGCGCCGTCGCGCAAAACCCAGCCGACCTCTACCAGCAGCAGTCCGGCTACGTCGACGCCAACGGCGTAATGATTTACTACGTCGAGTTCGGCAAAGGCGAGCCGCTGGTGGTCCTTCATGGCGGTCCCGGCGCCGACCACACCTACTTTCTGCCCTGGCTGCTGCCCCTGGCGCGCACCCACCGGCTCATCTTCATCGACGAGCGCGGCTCAGGCCAGTCCGAGCGCCTGCAGGACGTCTCGAAGTACACCATCGAGAACATGGCCGATGACGTTGAAGGGGTGCGCGTGGCGCTGGGCCTTGGCAAAATCGACCTGCTCGGTCACAGTTGCGGAGGCGTGTTGGCCGAGGCCTACGCGCTCAAGTACCAGCAGCACCTCAGCCATCTCATCCTCAACAGCACGTTCGCCTCGACCAGCGAGATGAACGCCGTCCTGGCCCGCGAGAAAGCCGCCCTGCCCCCCGAAAAGCTCGCGCGCCTCAACCAGCTTGAGGCTGCCGGTCTCTACGGCAAGGGCGCCCTGTGGGAGCACGGCCGCTACCCGGCCGAATACCAAACCCTGGCCTGGGGCGACGGCTACTTCCCGTTCCTTTACGGCGCGCGGCCCGACGCCAACTACGACCCCGCCACCGGCAACGCGCCCACCAACTGGGAGCTCTACCGTGAGATGTGGGGTTCCCACGGCGAATTCATCATCGACGGCAACCTCAAGTCAGTGGAGTGGGTCGACCGCCTGCCCACCATCCACGTGCCCACGCTCATCGTGGTGGGCGACCACGACGAATGCGACCCCTCGCTGAGCCGCGAAATGCACGAGAAGATCGCGGGCTCGAAGCTCACGATCCTGCCCAACAGCGGCCACATGAACTTCATCGACCAGCCGGACTTGTGGCAGACGGCAGTGGGAGGATTCCTGAGCGAATAGCGGTTCACGCAAACGCACAACGGCCCGGAGTCCTTTCGAACTCCGGGCCATTTTTCCGCCAGTCGTGTTGCCATCCGTGTATGAATTCTCTGATTCTGCCTGACCGCTGACTTGCTGACTCGCCGACTAGCTGTCTTTACGCCGCCTTGGCCGCCAGCGCCGACTTGGCCTTGTCCACCAGTGCGGTGAATCCGGCTGCGTCCTTCACGGCAATGTCTGCCAGAACCTTGCGGTCGAGCTCAACGCCGGCCTTCTTCAGCCCGCTGATGAACTGCGAGTAGCTGGTCCCGTTCAGCTTGGCTGCGGCGGCAATACGCACAATCCACAGCGAGCGGAACTGGCGCTTCTTTTCGCGCCGGCCGCGGTAGCCGAACTTCAGGCCGCGCTCGACGGCTTCCTGAGCCGCCTGGTACAGTTTCGATTTTGTGAGGAAATATCCACTGGCGCGCTCAAGTATCTTTTTGCGCCGGTCGCTGCGTTTGGTGCTCCGTTTTACGCGGGGCATGTTTGTTTCTCCTTTTTGCGTTTCAGTTACGCGGCTGGAGGTAGGAGGCCGTTACTCTTCACGGCTCGGAACCTCTTCACTCGCTCATTCGAGCCTTTCAGTCTCTCGCCGATTTCGGCGGGGCCACGCAACGCATTGGCGAGGCCCAATGGCGCCAACAGGCGCCGCGACTCAGGCGTAGGGAATCATGCGCGCTACCTTCTTGTAGTCGCCATCGGAAACCAGCAGGGTCCGCCCCAGCTTGCGCTTCACTTTTGGCGGCTTCGAAGTAAGGATGTGCCGCGTCTTCGTCTGGCCCCGCTTGATCTTGCCGGTTCCAGTCTTGCTGAAGCGCTTGGCCGCGCCCGAATGTGTCTTCAACTTCGGCATTTTCTTCTCGTTTATTCAGGGTTTTGGCGGTCACACTACCCGCCCCAGGCGTGATTCGACAGGGATCTCCCCTGTTTGAAAGGCCTCAGGTAGTATATCCCAAGTTGATTTCCGGGCCAAACTTAACCGCGGTCTGGGTGACGTCAAGCCGCTTGTGTAAAAACGCGGAGGGTGCGATTTTTCCATTCCAGGTTGAATCTCTGGAAGATGGAGTAGATGATGCGGTCCACGGATTGCACGTTGACGAAGCAGACCATGGGCCGGGTTCTTCGGCGAACTTCGACGAAGCAACGTTCGATGATGTTGGTGGTGCGCAGCTTGCGCCAGAGATGCTTGGGAAAAGCGAAGAAAGCGAGCAGCTCGGGCAGATCGCGCTCCAGTTGCCTGACCACGGAGGAATATTCGCTCCGCCAGCGACGGCAGAAGGCGCGCGCGGCAGCCTCTGCCTGACGGCGGCCTTTGGCCAGATAAATGGCCTGGGCGTCGACCTTGACGGCGTCGTAGTCGCGCTTGCGCACCTTCTCCAGGATGTTGCGCATCTTGTGCACCCAGCAGCGCTGGTGGGTCGCGCGCGGGTACACGGTTTGGATGGCCGCCGCCAACCCGGGACATCCGTCGGTGACGACCAGCAGCAGCTTGTCGCCCCTCAGGCCGCGCCGGTAGAGATCGTTGAGCAGCGCCTCCCAGTGGGCCTGGCCCTCACCTTTGGTGCGCAGAAAGCCGAGCAGTTGCCGAGTGCCGTCCTGGCGCACACCGTAGGCCACCAGCATCTGCACGCACTGCCGTCCTGCGGGCCGGCGCACCTTGAGATTTACCCCGTCCAGGAATAGATAGGCCCACTCGTCGTTCAGCTTGGCCTGATGAAACTGCCGGACGGCATGGTCCAGATCGCGAGCCAGGTTGGAGACCGTCTGCGCGCTGACCGTCTCGCCCGTCAGCGTGGCCACCACACGGCCCACCTGACGCGTGGAAATGCCGCGCAGAAAGGCCTCGCGAATCAGCAGCGCCACCTCCGGCGCCCGGCGCTGGAACTTGTCCAATCCGGCGGGAAGGAAACCCTTGTCCCGGGTGCGCGCTATGCGCAGCCGCAGGGTGCCGAAGCGGGTCACAAAGTCCCGCTCGTAATAGCCGTTGCGATAGCCCGCCGCCACCCTGGGGCCGCGTTCGTACGACTCGTAGCCCATGTACAGATTGCGCATCCGCTCCGACTCCGCCTCCAGAAAATGCTTCCAGGCCAGCCGCGTCTTGGCTTCCAGGTCGCCCCAGAAGCTCTCCTTCAAATCACTGAGAAAGTGTTGGAAATGCTCGTCAATCGAGATAATCTTCGCCATGGGGTGTAAGTCTCCTTTTCGGAATCGGCTTTAGCTCGTCAGGCCAAAGCCAACTTACACCCTCCTGCCTTTTACACAATCGAATTTACGTCACCGCGGTCTGGGTAGTGGACCAGTTTGAAGGCTACGGGTCTTAGCCCGTACGTCAATTGAACAAAATCATCGTGGGCTTTTGGCTCTTGAGGGCAAGCTTCTTCAAACTGACCCACTGTCGGGTTTCAATTTTCCGTTGACAGCGAATTGACCATCCCGGTTAAATAAGGTCCACATCTTCACGGCCTCATCGGAAATTCAGCGGGAATTGCTTTATTAATAATCCTGAATTCTAGACCCGGTTACATCTCC
The DNA here is from genome assembly GCA_963808695.1 of uncultured Acidobacteriaceae bacterium. Classification (GTDB taxonomy): domain Bacteria; phylum Acidobacteriota; class Terriglobia; order Terriglobales; family Acidobacteriaceae; genus Telmatobacter. The sequence continues at coordinate 34,472 of CAWEHF010000014.1, read as the reverse complement.
GTATGTGATCTCCTTGGTTGAAGGCTGTCCGAATCGGTATCCCCACGGTCGTTTGAATTGAAAGCGCACCGGAAGATTGCCCGGTGCAATCCCCACTTCCCCTCGCCTGCCCAACCTTTCTGGTCGAATGCCAGGTGAAGAAAGAGCTATTCATGCAAACCATGAGACGCATCTCCGCGAGCCTGGGCGGGCCCTCGCGCCTGGCCCTGGCCGCGTCGCTGTTCTGGATTCCCCTGGCCATGGGGATGTCCGCGCATGCACAAGCCACCGAACAGGAGCCCAACCAGGGTGCTGAAGTCCTGGCGCCGGTGATACCGCAACAGGTGCGGTACGCCGGCAAGCTGGCCACCCGTTCCGGCGATACCGTAGAAGCCGTTTTCAGCATCTATGCGGCTCCTGAGGGCGGAGAAGCGCTGTGGACGGAGACGCAGCAGGTGACGGTCGATGGAGATGGTTCCTATACGGTTCTGCTGGGCAGCGCGAGTCCTGCCGGCCTGCCGCAATCGTTATTTGCCGCGGGCACGGCGCGCTGGCTGGGCGTCTCAGTGGAGCGGGCTCCGGAGCTGGCGCGGGTGCTGCTTTCCAGCGTTCCCTACGCCATGAAGTCGGCCGACGCCCAGGCGCTGGCCGGGCATCCGGCCGGGGATTTCGTGACCCAGGGACAATTATCGGAGCAATTGTCCCAGTTTGCCCAGTCGGCGGAGCAACGCACACCGGCCCCGGAGATACAGCCGTTGACCTCGGGGACGGTGACCGGTTCGGGCACCGCGGGCACCATTCCGCTGTGGACTGGGTCGCTGACCCAGGGCAACTCGGAGATGGTTCAGGTGGGAACCGATATTGGCATTAATGAGCCCACGCCCGCCGCCACGCTGGACGTGAACGGATCAGGACGGTTTCGCGGAACACTGACCCTGCCTGCGGTGAACACGGCAACCACTACCACCGCACAGCCCTCGGAAGTGATGCAGTGGAGCGCCAGCGCATGGTCCTCGACCGCCGCTGCCGCCATCTCCCCAACCTTTAATTTGTTTATCGAGCCTGTCAACAATAACACGGCCTCCGCTTCCGGCCAGTTCCGGCTCGGCTATCAGCTGGGAACCAGCCATACGACCGATCTGTCCCTTACCGGCACGGGCGCGTTGACCTCCTACGGCGGGTTTGCGACAGAGCCGTCCAGCGCGGCGACCTCATCGGCGGCGGCGAACTCGCCGTTGCTCGAGCTGGGCGCCAGCGCCTACTCGAGCAGCTCTTCCAGCGCGGTGGCGCAAAACTTCGCCTGGCAGGTGCTTCCCACGGGCAACGACACGGCCACGCCGTCGTCTAACATCGCCTTGCTGTATAGCACCGGGACAGCCACTCCCGCCGCCACCGGCCTTTCCATCTCGCCCAAAGGTCTTATCAACTGGGCCACTGGCCAAACCTTCCCCATCACCGGCACTGGCGGTGGAACCATCACCGGCATCACCACCACCAGCCCGCTCACCGGCTCAGGCACCTCCGGCTCGGTGGCCCTGGGCTTGAACACGGGCCTGCTGCTGCCTGCGATTACGCCCCCGCTGGAGACCACCTTCAACGGGGTCTACGCGCGGCTCGGCGCGGCCGACGTCTTTTCCAGCTACATTCAAGCCAGCCAGACCGCCGGCCCCAGCAATGCCGCGGTTCTGGGTGCGGGCACCAGTGGTTCAATCGGTGTTGATGGCAGCTCGGATACGGGGAATGGAGTGCAAGGATCAAGCATATCCGGGCATGGCGTATTTGCAGATGTAACAACTCCCGCTGTCGGGTCCTCTGGCGTGCTGGGCTTTACCGGCACCGCTTTCAGCACTACCTACAGCACTGAAGCGGCTATCGCTGATGCCGGCGTCTGGGCCGACAACTCTGCCGCCGGCACGGGCACTCCTGTGGCGCTCTTCGCCACGGGGGACGACACCTTCGGCGGGGCCATTGTCACAAACGGGGCCACTTATCCGGCGCTCTTCGTTCAGAACAATACAGGAGTAGGCGCCCAAATCAACGCTGCGGCCACTGGCGATGCCCTGGATACAACCGCAACTTCAGCCGGAAATGGTGTATATGGTCTTTCGCTTACTCCTGGAGAACAAAATGCTGGGGTACTGGGCGTCGCGACGAGTGCAAGCGTCACTGGCGGGAGCTATAACATCTACTCCGGAGTGTGGGGCGACACCGGCACCAGCAGCACTACCGTCGCTCCCGCCTGGGCTATCGGCGTTCTGGGAACTGCGGACGACGGCCACGCCGGCGTCTTCCTCAACAACAGCAGCGGCTGGTCCACGTTGTACATATCAAACGCTTCTACCGGCGGCACTGGCGAGGGCAGCTTCAAGACCTTGATGGCGTCCAGCGCGGACGGCACCTGCGGCATTGGCGGCGGCAGCCTGACCTGCACCGGGCCGATCAAGTCCCTGGCCAGTGCAGGAAACGGCGCTCGCACTGTAGAAACTTACGGCGTCCAGTCGCCGGAGAACTGGATGGAAGACTTCGGCTCCGGGGAGTTGAAGCTGGGCGTCGCGGTGGTGAAGATCGACCCGGCCTTCGCCGAGACAGTAACCGCGGACGCCAGCTACCACGTCTTCATTACGCCCAATGGCGATTCGGAGGCGCTCTACGTCATCAACAAGACGGCGACCAGCTTTGAAGTGCGGGAGTCCAAGGGAGGAACATCTTCGTTGACCTTTGACTATCGGATCGTGGCCAAGCGGCGTGGTTATAAGGCACAGCGGCTGGTCGATGTCACCGAGAGTTACAACGCCGAAATGAAAGCGGCAACGATGGCCAGGAGATCGGGTGCCGTGCGCAAGCCGTCGGCGATGGCGAAGTCGCCCCTGCAAGCGGCGCTCAGCTCTCATCCGCGCCGGCTGGCGCCTGCCCGGTCTCCTGTTCCTCATAAGCCCATGGGTCAGCCGGCCAATCCGCCTACCCATCCCTGATTGGTCCCTTGGGGTCTCCGGTGCAACAAGCAAGAGCCATGGCCAACGTGGCCATGGCTCTTCATTCTTCAAGCCCGAAATCTCTCGGCCACAACTTCAGCCGTGCGGCAAAAACCTGAAATGAATGATTGGGCTTTAGCCTATTTTGGGGTCAGTGCGGTCGCGCCGGCCAGTTGGTAGCCGTTGTATTCGCCAACAAACAGGGTATTGCAGCTCTTGGTAAAGACTTCGGAGCTGGCGTATCTCTCGTTGCCCGGCTGGGTATAGGTCCTGACGTTGACAGTGACAGCGCTTATAACCGCCCTGACCGGCAGAACGAGGGTTTTGGCGCCCACACTTACGGGAGCGTAGTCGATGCGCTGGTCCTCCTGGCGAATATCCCCCGAGGGCTTGAATTCGGCCTGAATCACCAGCCGGACGACGATTCCGGTCTTCGGATCAACGAAGATCTCGCCGTGGTAAGGGACGGTAGCCTGGCGGCGATCCCAACTGGATGTATCCAACCTTGAGTTGTGCGCGGAGAGAGCTGAAGTCTGCATCTGTTGCACGCCATCCGAACTTTCGTTCCGGAAGCAGCAATAGTCCACCGCATAGTGGGTCTCTTTCTTACTTACCGCGAAGGCGTAGACGGCGGTTTCGACGCCGTTGACGGTCTCCCAGCGGAGCCAATTGATTTTGCCGGTCGACTGGGCTTCCTTGATGACATTGGCAAGATCGGGTTCTTGACCGAGCATCGTAATCTGGCCATTTTCACCCCAACGCGTCTTGTCCTCAGGCAGAATGTCATGTTCGGCGCCATTCTCAAGATCGACGGGGATTTCAGTGGATTTGACGAAGCGAATCACCTGCCCCAGGTTCCTCTGGTCCAGGTCAAACAGCGTCTTCATTGACGCTGTGTGGAGTGCCGCGCTGTCAATCCTGGGCCACTCTTCTTCGAAGCGGGCAACAGTTTTGGTGGCACTGACGTGTGGCAATTGTGCGTAAGTCGTGGTCGCGTAACCAATGGCCTTGTCCAGAATGGCTTGCTGAGTGGCTGCATCGGGCGCCGCAGCGGAGGGCAGGTCAGCGGCGGGGGGCGGCAGCACCGCGCTGTGTACTTCAAGAACGTACATCTGCACTGAGGACTGAGGCCCCGGCACAAAATTCGCGACGTCGTCCATGGTTTGGCGGGTCAGTTCTTCGGTGAGTTCGACCTGCATCAGCTCCGAAGCCACTTCTGCGTCCGTTTTATTGGCTTGCTGCAACGAGACGAGCAAATCCTTGAGTTGTTGTACGGTGATCTTCCTGGCAGCCCACGCCGGAGACACTGCTACGAGCAACAGCAAAGCCCATCCCAGCCGTTTCATACACTCACACTTTCACAGATTTTATGCGCGTCGATTATACAAGAGAATTGGCGGCGCAATAGAAAGGCACACTGCCGCCCGCGCCATTGAACTGATGGCCGTGAAGAGGCACGCAGCTCCGGGCGTGGCGATGGCGTAGTTAACGGCGATCAGGCTGCTCCGGAGACGAAAAGCGAGTGTTTTTCCATCATTTTGTGACCGGATCCGCAGACAACAGGATTAAGGCATCCGGCAATGTTAATCAAAGAGTGATTTCCGGTTTGGCGGTTAACTGGTCGGAACGCCGAAAACTGCCTGCCGCAAGCTCAATTCGCGCCTCGGCGATTTTTCATCAAAATAACACCCCCGGGACAGGCAATCTCCTGCCTACTGCTTGACCAGCTCGACGCGACGGTTGAGTGCGCGTCCGCCCTCGGAGTCGTTGGAAGCTACAGGCGCATAAGGTCCGTCGCCGTAAGGCTGGAGTTGACCCGCGGAGACGCCATATTTTGTGGTCAGCGAAAGCACAACGGCCGCCGCACGCCGCTTCGATAAGTCCATGTTGGCAGCGAGACCACCCACGTTATCTGTATGTCCGACGACATAAACTTTAAGCGAAGGTTTTCCCTTGAGCATCTTGGCAACTTCCTTGAGCGCAGGGTCAGACTCTGGCTTGACGTCGGCCTTGGCGGTGTCGAAAAGAATGCCGTTGACTACGGTGTGGCCGCTGCTGGTGATGCCGTTGGAGAGATCGGCTGCAGTGGCAACCACGTCCTGCGTCAGGGGCGTTTCGATCACGGTGTACAGCTTATAGTTGCCGCCGCCGACTTCGACGTCGATCCAGGTCTTCCCCATATGCACGGTGAAACAGCAGTTCCCGCCTTCAATGGTGTACCCCGCGTTCCGGAAGGCGGTCGCAAGGTTGCGTTCCACCTGCGGATCGGTCGCACTGGGGGGAAGGTTGTACTGGATGAAGTGATATTGGTAATAATATATAAGGCTCACCATTGACAAGGGCCATATAATTTAAAAGTGTAGCTATTCACAAATCGAGCAACTTCCCGTGACTGAGATAATCGAGCTGGATGGGCGCGGTCCCATTCAAGGGGAAGACGTTTTGGAGCTACGGTTGCTCTATCAGGGAATCCTCCGTGCTAATGGATCAGTGGAGGATAAGTTCTCAATTCGGCGTCAGTTGCATCCCCAACTGCGACGCCTATGGCGGGAAAATCCGCTATTGCGAGATGCGTGCGAGCGAATCGGTTTGCCGCATGATCCGAGCAATCCATTCGAGTATGGGATTGACACTCTAGCGGGAAGAATCGGCGACTTCCGGTTTCTCCCGCTCTCCCAAAAGAAATTCTTTTTGCGATGCAGTATAGATGTTCTTTTTCTCAGGCGGGAGAAACCTGGCAAGGTATTCATGCGCGGCGATATCGATAACCGGCTCAAGACTTTATTTGATGCTTTGAAGATGCCTTCTCCGTTTCAAGAGTGCGGCGAGCAGAAGCCGAAGGAAGACGAAAATCCTTTTTACGTGCTTTTGGAGGATGACGAGACCATAGCGGATGTTTCCGTGACTACCGATCGTTTGCTGCAATTTCCACCGGAGCACGAGTACAGCAAGGACTATGCGGTTCTGGTGATCAATGTGAAACTGGAACCGGTTCGCAATTCGGCGTGGGGGTATGTTTTCAGCGGCAGGTAGGTTGCCGAACGTTGTGGGGAATGGGAATGTTTGAAGATGAGAGATGCTGAGGGTGAATTTTTCACTGCGTGTATCGCGGTTCTGTTTGCGCTCCTATGGTGGTTCCATGACCGCTTGAAGCGCGTTGAGAAGAAGATTGATAAGATGAGCGACAAGTAAAAAGCCTTCGGTGCCAGCCGAAGGCTTTAGGTCTTTGAGATGTGCGGAACCCTCTATGCGCATATTAGCGCAGAAGGAGGGTTCTGTTCAATGACTGCAAGAGAGAAGCGAATAATTAAACTGGCAGCCTCAATAAACGCCTTGATGCGCAAGCATCCTGATCGCAACGAGGCGATAGACGCCCACGACGCGGCCCGCATTTTATTCCGGTCTCCAGAAAACGATGACGGTTCGGAGGGTCGTCTCTGAACTATGGTCTTTTCCTCGGCGCGGGCTTAACTGCGCGCTGACGAGGCGTGCGTTCTCTGTCAGAGCGAGAGGTGGTTCTTTTCTTTCCCTGACTCAATTTGGGTCCTTCGGGGGTCAGCTTCTTGCGCTTTCGCGGCTTTATTGGTGTCATTCGGCGCTCTCTTACGTTTGCGCTATGATAACGCCATGAAGCCGGCACCCGACAATCCCGAGTTCGCGCGGTTCACGGAAGCGATGCGGAAGATCGTCAGCGTGCCCAAGGCTGAAGTGATGCGGCGAATTGAGGAACGGCGGTCGATGGATTTGGGCCAGAAGCGCGGCCCCAAGCCCAAGACTTCCTCTTCCCGCGCTTCTGGCGTTTGACCCAACTGGGCAACTTAGAAGGGTTCGCTCGTTTCTCCCACCTTGCCGGTCAGCTCTGCATAGGTCAGTCGTTTTCCTGAAATCTGCGATACTGCCAGCATGAAACGGTCGCGGTCGTCCAAAGGATTGTCTTTGGTGGCGCGATTGTTGAACCGGAAGACCTGTTCTCCGATGTAGCGGTCGAGGTGGAACGGTTCGACTGCGATATAGGTGCCCCTCAAGCCGCGCTTCAACAGGCTCCAGAAGTTCTCAATTCTGTTGGTATGGACTTCGCCGCGCACATATTCGGAGATGTGGTTGACGGTATCGTGTACGAATCCCATCGCATTGAGGTTCTTGTACTCGGGCAAACCGTCAGTGAAGACCTTGCTTCCCTTGGACACGTTGTCCAGAATCAGATCCTGTAGCACCTTGCGTTCGATCTCTGGAATGACCTGGGCGCGAACGCGCCGCGCTTCGCGGTCGATCATTCCGACTACCGGAGTCTTTTTGGTCGCGCGTCCCCTCGCTTCCCTGAACTCGGGATTGTAGACCCATTCGCCTTTTGCGTTCTTTACAGTCCGAGCGGTCTTCATGCGCTGGCTTAGGTGCCTGTTCTTGGGTGCCCCGCCAATGTAGGCCTCGTCCACTTCGACGGGCCCACTCCCGCCCATCAACTCAAAGGTGCCATCCTGTAGAGCGGCGCGAATGCGGTGGAGCATGAACCATGCGGACTTCTGAGTGACTTTCAAATCCCGCGAAATCTCGTAGCTTGAAATGCCGTTCTTGCAGTTGACCACCAACCAAACAGCCACAAGCCACTTATCGAGCGGCACAGGCGAATCCTCGAAGATGGTTCCCACCTTGACGGAGAACTGCTTGTGACAGTCTTTCGCCATACACTTGAACATGCGCCGAGTGCTGAGGTAAGAGACTTTCTTCCCACCACACTGCGGACACACAGCACCATCAGGCCAGCGCATATCCTTCACGAACGCCACACATACATCAGGATTCGCAAAGTATCGGGTAGCCTCAAGCAAACTCTTTGGAAACTCACTCTTCATAGCCTGTTCAGACTACTCCAAAACGTGTGGTGAGTCAAGGATATTATTACCGTGATATTCGCCCTCAAGCTGTTTGTCCTCACTCTTGGGGCCAATACCGTGGAACGTGTAGACACTATCTGCTTTGTCATCGCAGGAGTCGATACTGGAGCCAGGAAAACGGGCGATGAGCCGTGAGTCCTTGCATCCGTCGGCGTCTTTTGTTTGAGCTAGAGACACATGTGCGGCGAGAGGCACGGCAAGGGATAGCAGCAAAACGCGGAGTGCTTTCATCGTTCTCTCCTTGTGAAGTTTTTGAAGCTGGGGACCTGACTTCAGGAACTTCTCTGGCCGGGATGATGGTCAACTTGACCGGCCTTCAAAGCGGGAGCGGCCGGAGCAGGGCAAGCCGTCGATCGTGCACAGCTCCGCTTGGCGGAAGACAGGAAGCATTTTGGCCAAGTGTCAGGCAGTCTACCCCACAGGCCATTTGTCAGTCGAATGAATTCTTGCGACGCGCGAATTGGACACTACCGAAAGAGGGAGCGGTGAGAGGAGGGACACTGCGTGCTCTTTTGAGCGGTTTCCTGACTCTACGCCCTGCCAGCAAACTCCCGCGTCTCGGTATTCACCTTGACCTTGTCGCCTTCCTTCACAAAGAACGGCACCTTGATCTCCAGCCCTGTCTCGAGCTTGGCCGGCTTTTGCACGTTGCCCGCGGCCGTATCGCCTCGCGTCGCAGGCTCAGTGTAGGTGACCTCAAGCTCCACCTGCTGCGGCAGCGTAATGCCGATGGGGTTGCCGTTGAACTTGTCCACCTGGATCATCGCGCCCTCCACCAGGTAGTCCAGCGCGTCGCCCAGCTTGTCGGCCGGGAGCTGGATCGTGTCAAACGTCGTCTGGTCGAGGAAATACGAGCCGTCGCCGTCGGAGTAGAGATACGAAGCCTCGACCGTATCGAGATCGGGCTCCTTGAACTTTTCCTGGGCTTTGAAGGTCTTGTCGAAGACCGCGCGCGTGAGCAGATTGCGCATCTTGAGCCGCACCAGAGTCTGGCCGCCGCGGGCTGTTGGTGTGGAAACTTCAACGTCAATGCAGTAGTAGGGAGTGCCTTCGAACTCAAAGAACATCTTGCGCTTAACGTCGATGGCATCGATCAATGCGGGCATGGATCAAGGATAACAAGCAGCGAGCCGGCAAGTCAGCGAGTCGGCAAGTCACAAGTCAGCGAGTCAGCGCGGATCAGTCCCGCCGCCCACCCAAGCGGAGCCTGAGCGGCGCGCCTCTGCCGCCGTCCTTCTGAAATCGCAATTCGCAATGTGGGACCGTCAATTTTGAATACCGACTGAATAAGTCGTATATTTATATGAGACTAATTTGGTCGGATATTTTGGCTCGGTTCGCGAGAACCAGGCCACACTGAGGCCGGAGCCAGTTTTACTCCGGAGTGATTTAAATCACAGACGGAAACCGGACCAATTTTGTCCTATATTCACAGGCTCACTATCTGCCCGCGTCCTGCCCCCAGGAACCAGGCCGGAGGATGAACCTGCCGGAGGTCGTAGTTGAAACACCGTATTCTTACCGCTCTCTTTCTAATTTCTTTCGCACTGCCGCACATTTTTGCGCAGGCGCCCGCTGCGTTTACCATCAGCGGCACGGTTCACGATGCAACCGGCTCGGTGATTCCCGGCGCAGAGGTCGCGGTCGCTCCGGCAACCACAAATTCGTCGTTAGCCAGCTCGGTCTCCGCGCCCGCTGCCAGCCAAACCGCAGTCACCGATGCGCAGGGCAGTTTCCAGGTCATGGTTTCGGCGCCCGGTGCTTATTCCGTCCAAGTGAATGCCCCGGGGTTTTCGGTTTATTCGGCTCAAGCCACCGTCACCATCGATTCACCCTCCCCTACGCTCGACATCGCGCTCACCGTCAACGCCACGGCCGAAACCGTTGAGGTCACGGCCAACACCCTGGCCGCCGAGACCACCAGCACCCAGCTCGGCGAAACCATCGCGACCAAGAAGATAGAAAGCGTTCCGCTGAATGGGCGCAATTTTACCGATCTGATGGCGGTTCAGCCGGGCATCGTGCCGGCGAACACATCGCAACCCGGCGCGGTCGTCATGACCGGTGTCGCCACCACCCCGCCCTCAGGCAACGCCAACCCCGGCAACCTCTCCATCAGCGGCCAGCGCGAGGCCTCAAACGGCTTCCGCGTGAACGGCGCCGACGTTGAAGAAGACGTGAACATGGGCACCTCCATCGACCCCAACCTCGATTCCATCGACAGCTTTCGCGTGCTCACCTCGAACTTCGACGCCGAGTACGGCAACTCCTCTGGTGGGCAGGTCCTGGTTACCACCAAATCGGGCACCGACAAAATTCACGGCAGCGTCTTTGAGTTTTTGCGCAACACCTCGCTCGACGCCCGAAACTACTTCTCCGCAGACCGCGCCGCCTACCGCCAGAATCAGTACGGCGCAACCGTGGGTGGTCCTTCGCGCTGGAAGAGCCTGCACTGGTTCGCCGACTACCAGGGAACGCGATTGACCGAGGGCATCGACACCGGCGACATTGCCGTTCCCTCGCTGGCCGAGCGCGGCGGAGATTTTACCCAGGTGCCGCTCACCGGTAGCGTGAATGGCGATTCCTGGGCCGCGCAGTTGAGCGCCGAGCTTGGCCGCAACGTGACGGCCGGCGAGCCCTACGCACAGGTCTTCCCCACCGGGCAGATTCCGCAATCCATCTGGTCGGCGCCGGCAAAGGTTCTGCTCGCGTCCATCCCCAAGCCCAACGCAAGCACCGGCGTTTTTGAAACTGCCGATGCCGCCGAGACTCTCGAAGACAACAAGGGCGCAATGCGCGCTGACTGGACTCTGGGCAAGGGCACGCTTTCGGCCTACTACTTTCTCGACCAGTACTCGCTCGACAACCCTTACCCCACGGCCACCGGCGGCGCCAGCGTTCCGGGCTTCGATGCAACCTCGAACGGACGCGCGCAGCTCTTCAACCTCGAGCACACCGTCACCATCGGGAGCACCGCGCTCAACGACGCGCACCTGAGCTACATGCGCAACGACAATGCCGTGGGTCAGCCGCGCGGCGGCGTGGGGCCATCGCTCACCGATCAGGGATTCACCAATATCGTTGCCCTTCAGCCCTCAACCGACGGCATTGAGAATGTCGCCTTCAACGATTTCGCCCTTGGGGTCGACACCACCGCGCTTGTGCAGGACGAGAATATCTACGAAGCCAGCGACGCTTACTCGCGCATCGTGGGCAAGCACGGGCTCAAGTTCGGCGGCGAAATTCACTCCAGCGAAATAGATACGCATCCCGACGTGGTCTTCAACGGCAGCTTCTCGTTCAACGGCTCTGAGACCGGCGTGGACTTTGCCGACTTCCTGCTCGGCGTTACGTCGAGCTACACGCAGGGACAGGCCGGGAGTTTTTACAACCGCAACCTCTATATGGCGGCCTTCGCGCAGGATAGCTGGAAGCTTTCACCCAAACTCACGCTCAACTACGGCGCGCGCTGGGACCGCATCCGGCCCTGGCTCGAGAAGTACAACCAGTTGCAGACGTTGGTTGAAGGCGAGCAGTCGCGCGTCTTTCCCGGCGCGCCGCTGGGGCTGGTCTTTCCGGGCGATCCCGGCGTGCCGCGCTCGCTTGCGCCCCCGCGCAACAACATCTCGCCGCGCATAGGCGTTGCCTTCAGCCCGTCGAGCGAGAACCGCGATGGATGGCTCGCGCGCCTGATCGGCCCATCGGGAACCACCAGCATTCGCACCGGTTACGGCATGTACTACACGGCCTATGAGGGGCTCTCGGCCGGCATCATGAGCGCGAACCCACCCTACGGCTACACCTACACCAGCGCCGCGCCTCCGTTGTTTGCGTCGCCCTTTACCGTGGCCGCAACCGGCGCCGACGCGGGCCAGCGCTTCCCGCTGCAGCACGTGGCTTTCGGCGCCAGCCCATCGCATCCAAATGCGTCAGTGAATTGGAGCCAGTTCGAACCGCTGGTTGGCATTCCGGCAGTCTCGCCCAGCGACGTTACTCCTTACGCGCAACACTGGATGGCCAGCATCGAGCGCAATTTCGGCTCGGGAACCCTCGCCACCGTCAGTTATGTTGGAACCTCGTCGCATCATCTGCTGGTGCTTGAAGAGGCGAATCCGGCCAATCCCGCGCTCTGCCTCAGCCTGGGCTCGGCATGCGGACCCTTCAACGAGCAGGCCGCGCGCACCACGTTCGGCCCGCAGTTTGGCAGCGTGGAGTTGCAGCGCACCATTGCCAATGCCAATTACAACGCGCTCGAGGCATCGCTCAACCATCGCACCCACGGGTTCGAGGTGCTGGCCAGCTACACCTATTCAAAGTCGATCGATCAGTCGGCGGGGCTGCCTGAGCCGGTGAACCCGGTCGACCCCTCTCTGAGCCGCGGCCTCTCGTCGTTCGACCTGCGCCACAACTTTGTGGCCAGCTTCGATTACACGGTGCCCAGCTTCAAGACCGGCGGCTGGCGGCGTACGGCATTCGCCAACTGGAACTTTGCGGGAATCGCGCGCTTCACCACCGGGCTGCCCATCACGCTGTTGAACAACAACGACACTTCGCTGCTCGGGACAATTCCGAATGGGATTAATAACAACGGCGTCGACACGCCTGAATGGAATGGCGGAGCGCTGCATCTCAACACCAACCCGCGCCAGGGCGCGGCGGCCTTCAATGCCTCGGCGTTCCAATTGCCGGCGTTGGGAACCATGGGCAACGCGCGGCGCAGGTTCTTCTCGGGGCCGGGACTTGAGAACCTTGACGCGACGGTCTCGCGCGAGTTCCACATTGGCGATGAACGCGCCTTTGAGCTGCGCGCCGAAGGCTTCAACGTGTTCAACCACGCGCAGTTCTTCGGGGCCGCGTCGGTTGAGGGCAACATCTCCAGCGGAACTTTTGGAAATGCGGTGAGCGCGATGCCTCCGCGCCTGATGCAGATCGCCGCGAAATTCGGGTTCTGAAAGCAGCGGGCCGTGAGACTGTGAAGGCGTTGCTTGTAATCGATTGATTCTATTCAATCCACAGTTTCACGGTGAAAAATAATCAGCTTTATGCAGATCAAGGATGAGAGCGCAGAGGAGCGGCGGATTGAGAGACCGAAACGGTGGAGAATTCCATAAGGCTTCGCATACCATGATTGTGCTCCAATCCTGAGAAATTATCTGCAAATGGCAGCGAAGTTCCAGGTTCTAGAGCATTTTCGGAAATAGTGTAGACCGGACTTTTCCTGGCGTCCCACCCTTTCCGCAGGAAAACGCGGAAAGGATGGGGCACGGAAGTCTACAGTAAAAGCAAAAATGCTTTAAGTCTCCGTTTGCAGAGCCGGCTTTACGGAGACGATTTTCTCAAAGTCAAACACAAACGCTCTTGAGTCTTTGTGACGGTTATAGAACTCAGCCATGTTCGATGAAACCATCTCGCAGAGAACTTCGTGCTCGTCGTACTCTTCACTGTGGGTTACGAATAATATCTTGGCGGTCAGATACTCGCCATCGACTGTTTGGATCTGCACATACTTGTCGATGCTGTCTTTGAGCAACTGAATCTCAGCGTCAGTCATCTAATGCTCCGCACAAAGTTTACATCGAGCGAATCGACTTAAAGGCCTCTGTGCGGCCGCCTTAATGGGGCATCTCCCTTCAAACTCCGAAAAATAATGTCCGGGCCCCGGCGATTTCGACCGGGCACGAAAATGGATGCTCCACCTGGGGATCCTCTGGGTACGATTTCGTTGTTTTTGTCGCTAGGGTGGGAGATCTCGAACCTGGTCTGTCCCGTCTAATCCGCCTATGCGAAGACTTTCAGTTGCAGTTTTCCTCCGTTTTCAGATTCGAACGGACCGGGAAACGGATTGGACGGTTTGCGGACACGCCCGAAGTAATCTTTGTCGATGCGGACCGGTGAACCGTCAGCGCATTCATAGGGCAGGTTGGGAATTTGCGCACGGCCCAGGAGATCGCTTGTAATGAGCCGACGGGCTTCCCGAGACCAACTGCGATCCAACGAGATATCGAGATAAGAGCCGTCGTTCTTTTCCATAAGTTCGATTTCCGAATCGAACTCAGGCCTGAGCATCGGAGTTTTTTCCTGCGAGCAGGGCGTGGCGTGCTTGAGAAAGACGTTGCCGGCCAATTGCATGGGCAAGCGGGTCTGATCGAATTTGCTGAGATCGCCGCCCTCGGCAAAGATGTTGTTGAAGAAGCGCATGTCTCCGCTGGGATTGTCGTGATAGCCAGCCACTTGAGCCGAATGAGGCCTCATGAACGGCGTCAACCGGCCGTCATACTGATGCAGGTTCACGCCGCCGCAGAGAAGATTATGGACGAAGGCTCCACCCTGCGAGTTGACCTGCAGCGAAGTCTCAGACAGGAATAGGTTGTTCTCGAAGACGAACGGGCCGTGATCGACTTCGACGAACAAGTCTTCGCTCTGGTTGTCATGAAAGAGGTTTCCGGCGACGCGAGTGCCTTGCGCCATCCAATCAAGCCAAAGACCGCGAATGCAGCGATAGATATGGTTGTGGCTGATTTCCACGTCGATGGCCGCATGGAATTTGATGCCGGCCATTTCGGCGCCGCTGAATAGCTGCCGGACGTGAATATCGTGGATCGTGTTGCCGGTGACGATACTGAACACTGGACCGAGGCTGCCAACAATGCCCGCCTGCTCGCAGTGGGAGATGGCATTGTTGCGGACGATGTGATGGCCGATGCGCTCATTCGACCATCCCGATTCGAGGGCGCGCTCGATGGTCTTGACATAGCCTTCAGCCGAGTTTTCCGAGGTGTTGTCCCATTGGTCGCCATATTTGCCGAGCGAGATGCCGCAGCAGATGGAGTGACTGACGATGTTGTCTTCGATGATCCATCCCTTGCTCCAATGAGCGCCAATGAGGCCTTTTTGCTCGGCTGTGGGCGGAGCCCACGGAGTGGCCGCGCAACGCAGGATAAAGCCGCGAACAGTGATGTAATCGATGCCTGTCTTTTCAGGGTAGAAGACGGTTTGACGGACGTTGATTTCAGTTAACTCGTCGTTTGGATCCGCACCTTTGAACTGGGCCCACAAGGTTGTTGTCTCGCCATCCACGCGCCCAAACCACAAGGGTGTCCCATTGCTCGCGTGCATCACCGCATCGAGGGTCGCCGCTTCTTCCAGCCAGTCGCGGTTGAGATAAACAGCCCCGGTGTGATGCGTACGGCCTTTCGCCTCGAACCAGTCGCCATGAATAACGTCGCTGTAGGGATTGAAATTGCCGAAGAAACTGTTGGGGATGGTCACCATCCACGCGTCGTCTTGCAGATTTGTCCATCCCTTGATGATCTCCGCACCCGTAATTTCGACGCGCTCTCCAGGTGCGGCGCGGTAGACAATTCGCTCCAGATCCGAGGTTCCGCCGCGGGGCGGGGAAACGCGCTCGCGGTAGACACCCTCGTGAACAGTGATGGTATCGCCGGGGTAAGCGAGCGCAGCGGCGGCGGAGATGGTGCGCAGCGGGTGGGACGGCGTGCCGACGCTGGCGTCGTCGCCATTGAGAGAGACGTGATACTCGCGTGGTTTGGAGCTTGCAGCCAGGGCGTTTCTCCGGGCTAGTGCGTAAAGTGCAGGCATTGCGCCGAGGAACGATCTTCGCGTGAACATGGCTAGGATTCTCCCAGCGCATTATAGGTGAGTGAGGTCTGCCGATGTTGCGCCTCGTCCCAAACCGATTTATCGTTATCTGGCTTGAAAATCAGCGAGGAAATCGCCATGCAATCCAGATGTTTTGCCGCTGCCTCCGCCGCTCTACTCCTGTCAGCCGTAACTTTCGCCCAGTCCGCGCCGCCACGCCCGAAGATCAAGGGCATCTCGCACCTGGCCGTCTATACGTCAAACGCCGTCGCCACCGAGCACTATTACGTATCGGTTCTGGGCGCGGCCAAGCTGGCCGATCCCGAGAACCCGCAGGGCGTGAAGTACGCCTTCAGCGCCACGCAGTACATTGAGGTGTTGCCGCTGCCGGCCAACGCCGGCGTCAACCGGCTCGACCACATCGGGCTGAACACTGAAAGCGCCGAGGGCATGCGCAGGTATCTCGCTGCCAAGGGCTGGAAAGTGCCGGCGCACATTGAGCGCGGCGCCGACGGCAGCCGCTGGTTCGCGGTTCTCGATCCTGAAAACAACAAGGTTGAGTTTGTGCAGCCTCCCCTGCATCATGAGCGTCTGAACGCGCCCAATGCAATCGGCCATCACATCATCCACGTGGGAATGCTGGTGCACAGCCGCGAGGCCGAAGACAAGTTCTATCGCGATCTGCTCGGCTTCCGTCCCTACTGGTGGGGAGGAATGCAGGAGGGCAAGGTGGATTGGGTGAGCCAGCAGGTTCCCGACGGACATGACTGGATCGAATACATGGTCACCAGCGGGCCCTCGGGCTCAGGCATTCCGGCAAACATCTCGCAGCAGTCGCTCGGGGTTCTCGACCATTTTTCCATCGGCGAAGTTTCTGTGCCCGACGCCTACAAGGTGCTCGAGGCCGGCAACCGTCTCGACTGCCGGCACGACGAGGGGCCCAAGATCGGGCGCGACGGCAAGTACCAGTTCAATCTGTACGACCCCGACGGCATCCGCTCCGAGCTCATGAATTTCCACGCGACAGAAAAGCCGTGCTGCTCCCCGTTCACAGCCGACGATCCGGCGGAGTGAGAAAGGCAGCGGAGCTAGCGGTGTTAGCGGTGCTAGCGGAGTTAGGCCGTCCCCACTCAAGCGGAGCTTGAATGGGGCACCCAATTTATCTACGCCAGCGCCGCGTGAGCTGCAGCGTGCTTCTTCACGGCCATCAGTTCCATCGCGCGGGCGGCAATGTGCTCGGCGCTGACTCCGAGCTCCTTCACCAGTTCCCACGGCGCGCCCGAGTCGCCGAAGCGATCGTTGATGCCGATGGCTCCGGTAATCACGGGCAATCCGTAGAGCTCGCGGCTTGCAGTCAGAACCGAACTTACGCGGCCTGAGAGCGCGCCGATCTGGTGCTCCTCGGCCGTTACAAGCACGCCGGTTTCGCGAGCGGCGCGGACAATTGCTTCCTCATCGATGGGCTTGAGCGTGTGCATGTTGATGACGCGTGTCTCGTAGCCGAACTCGCGCTTGAGTATCAACGCGGCGCGCATGGCTTCAGGAACCATCGGTCCGCAGGCAACGATGCTCAGGTCCTCGCACTCGTCGGCGTAGCGGCTGGCGAGCCGAGTTTCAAAGGCCCCGGCAAACTCCGCGCCCTCGCGGCGCAGGCGAATCACGTTGGCCTGGCCGAAGACAAACGGCGTGGTCTCATCCGTAACGATAGGCGTGGCTTCGCGCGCGAAGCGGATGTACTTGGGACCGGCGTGCTTGAAGAGCAGATATTCGGTTGCCTTGCGCGTTTCGATAGCGTCGCATGGCGCAACCACAACCATATTCGGCAAACCCATCATGGCGAAGAGGTCCTCGAGCGCCTGGTGCGTTGCGCCGTCGGGGCCGACCGAGACTCCGGCGTGCGCTCCGGCAATCATCACGTTGAGCCGCGAGTAGCAGATGGAGACGCGAACCTGGTCGAGATTGCGCGCCGCGGAGAATGTGGCGTAAGAACCGAGAACCGGCAGCTTGCCCTCGCGCGCAAGTCCCGCTGCTGCGGCCGTGGCCGATTGCTCGGCGATGCCCATCGAGATCCAGCGGGGCGCGCGTTCGGGGTGGCCCGCATAGAAATCGGAGATGGTGATGGAACCTGAGATGTCGAGGCCGATGCAGACGACGCGCTCGTCGCTGCCGCACGCGGCCAGGGTCTGGCCAAAGCCTTTGCGTGTGGGCTCCATGGCGACGTGCATCGCTTCGGGCTCAGCAGCATTGCGTGCGTTCCACCAGTAGTTGCGAGAGAAGTGCGGCAGTTTTGCTTCGAGCTTTTGCGTGGCTTCGTCCTGATACTCGCGCGCCTTTGCAAGCAGCTTATCAACGGGAATCCGATCGGTGAGGCCGAGTTCAGCGAGCGCTGTATTGAGCTCGGCGCGATTGGGCGTCTTGCCGTGCCAGCCGGCAACGTTCTCCATAAAGCTCACGCCTTTGCCCTTTACCGTTGAGGCGAGGATAACGGTTGGCTTGCCGCAAGCTAGGCGAGCCTCGTCGAGCGCAGCCACTATCTCGCTCATGTCATGGCCGTCGACCGTAAGCACGCGCCAGCCAAAGCTCGCGTACTTCTCGGCCAGCGGTTCCACTTCCATCACGTCCTTCACCCAACCGTCGATCTGCAGGCGATTGCAGTCGATGATGGCGACGATGTTCTCGAGGGCAAAGTGGCCGGCCTCCATCGCGGCTTCCCACACCTGGCCTTCCTGCTGCTCGCCGTCGCCCATGATGCAAAAGATTTTGTGACTTTTGTGGTCGATGCGCGCGGCCAGCGCCATGCCGACCGCGATGCTGAGACCTTGGCCGAGCGAGCCGGTCGAGATTTCGACGCCCGGGAGTTTGAGCCAATGCGGATGGCCCTGGAAAGGCGAGCCGAGCTTGCGCAGAGTAACGACATCGTCGAGCGGACAGAAGCCGGCCATGCCGAGCGAGACGTAAAGCGCGGGCGCCTTGTGACCTGCAGACCAGAGAATGCGGTCGCGATCGGGCCAGTCGGGATTGGCGGGATCGTGATTGGCGGCGTGAAGATAGAGAGCCGCGGCCAGGTCCATGACGGAGAGCGTGCCGCCGGCGTGGCCCGAGCCGGCCGCGCAGAGCGCGACCAGGTTGTAGCCGCGCATGAGCCGCGCCGCGTCTTCAAGCTCGGCGATGGAATGCGCGCGCATGATAGTTCCAGTGTTTGAATTGGTAAGCGGCATGGTCGGTCTCCTTGAAACGCTCGCTGATCCCCGGCGCCCGCGCTGCAGCCGGTCAGGAGACCGGCGGTGCGAGGTTAGAGGTTGGTATGTGCCCACAGTTCAATGCGGCGCAGAGCTTCCATCAGGTTCTCCATGGAGTTGGCGACGCTGAAGCGGACAAAGCCTTCGCCGTAACGGCCGAATGAAGTGCCTGCGAGTCCCGCGACGCCGGCTTCATCGAGCAGTGAGTCGGCGATGGTCTTCGAGCTCCAGCCGGTTCGCTCAATGTTGGCGAAGACGTAGAAGGCGCCCTTGGGCATGAGCGCATGAAAGCCGCGGATGCGGTTGAGCCCGTCGACAAAGGCGCGACTGCGGCGCTCGAATTCGGTTCGCATGACGCGAACAGCGCTCTGGTCGCCGGTGAGCGCTTCGAGCGCAGCGCGCTGCGTAAAGCTGGCGGTGCAGGAGTTGGAGTTGGTCATGAGGCGCGTAATTTGCACGGCGAGGTCGGTGCGCATCACTCCGTAACCGATGCGCCAGCCGGTCATGGCGTAGGTCTTTGAGAATCCGTCGAGCAGGATGGTGCGTTCTTTCATGCCGGGCACGCTCATGATTGAGAACGGCTCGCCCTCGAATTGCAAGCGGCTGTAAATCTCGTCGGAGAGGATCATGATGTCGCGGTCGCCGATGACGCGGGCCGCGGCTTCAATGTCGGCGCGATCGAGAATGCCGCCGGTGGGGTTCTGGGGCGAGTTGAGAATGATGAGGCGTGTGCGCGGCGTGATGAGCGTGGCGAGTTCGTCCATGTCCACGCGGAATTCGCGCTCTTCGCGCAGCGGGATGGGAACCGCGGCGCCCCCGGCGTAGTTGATCATCGACTCGTAGATGGGGAAGCCGGGGTTGGGGTAGATGACCTCGTCGCCTTCGTCGATGAGGGCGAGCATGACATAGAACATGATGGGCTTACCGCCTGGGACGACGACGACTTCGCCGGGTTCGACCGGGATGCGCCGCGTGCAGCTTACGTATTGAGCGATGGTTTCGCGCAGCTCGGGCAGTCCGGCGGAGGGGCCGTAGTGGGTGTAACCGCCGCGCAGCGCATCGACGGCTGCTTCAACGATGTTGGGAGGAGTGGCGAAGTCGGGCTCGCCGATTTCGAGGTGGATGATGCTGCGGCCCTGGCGCTCGAGTGCCTTGGCGCGGGCGAGGACTTCGAAGGCTGTTTCAGTGCCCAGGCGCGACATGCGCCGCGCCAGCTTCAATTCGTATTCGACTGCCTGTGTTGACATGATGCACGCTCCGTCAGGCGGGACCGCCGGCTGGCGAAATTGAATCGCGCAGGCCGGTGAATCCGGCGATTCTCAGCTGGTCAGGCGAGCCTAAGTGCCGCAAAATAAGGCGCTTCCGTTGGGAAGGCGCCGGTCGTATGCTGCGGCTTCGAACTCGCCGAAAGCAGAGTTTCGCTCTTAGCCGGGGGAGATTATACGCAGATTGAAAAAACGTGGGATGTGACGGGTGAACATTGCGGCGATGCCCGCAACAAGGTAAAGAAAGGCAAGATTGAGCGGATTGGGACGCCTGTGTAAGGGTGTGCTGGCCCAGCCGGAAATCAACCTGACCTTAACAATTCTGAGGGCAATGGGCAGATACGATGGGCAGGAGTTCCCTCGCCGCGCGAGCAGCGGCAATTGACGCGCAGACACCGCAAAAGCGGCGTAACTGCCTCTATCGGCGTGAGCTTATTTCAGGTAGGCATGGACCAGGTCAATCAGATCCTCGGCCAGTTCGGGAGCAATCTGCTCCTTGGCGCCGTCCACCAGATGAAAGCGAATGTGAGTTTCGAGTACCTCACCCATGAGGGCGTTGACGCCGCCGCGCACGGCGGCCAGCAGCATAAGTTGGCCACCGCAGTCCTCGTCGGCGTTCAGGGAGCGTTCGACGGCGTCGAGCTGCCCGCGGACTTTTCTGAGCCGCTGAAGGAGCTTCACTTTTTCGCGATCCATGTGCGACATTTTGACATTCTCCCGCTTGACAATACCTACCCGGGGTATAGTATTTACCCAGTGGGGGTATAGGATACCCCCTCCTCATTGTATGCCCGCCCGCTTCGCCAATCCGATTGGAATTGCGCTGGCCGCCATGGTTGTATGCGGCAGTGGGGCGCGGGTCTGTGCGCAGGCAGCCCAGGCGGTTCCGCTGGCGCCCATCCCGCAGATCGGGCAGGCCGCCACGGCGCCAGCCGGCTCTGAATTCCAGTTTGCGTGGCAGATCCCGTTTCGGCAGCCTTTTGTGCCGATGCAGGACAGTGTCGCGACGGCTGGGGCGGTTGCAGGTCCCGATGCAGCCGAGGCTCAGTCTGCGAACCCGCCAGTGCTTTCGATGGCGCCGCACTCCGAGGATGGGCGCTACTGGGTTTCAGGCCAGGCGAACAGCATCTTCCAGATGCACGGCCATTTCAACTCGCCGTACGAGGGGCCGAACAGCCTGCGCGACATCTTTGAGTACAAGGCGTCAGAGGTGGCGACGCTGTATCTGGGATATCAACTCAAGCCAAACACGCGGTTCAATACCGATCTGATTGTCGACTTTGAAAACGCCGGCGGAAGGGGAATCAGCCAGGCGCTGGGGCTGGCTGGGGAGACGAATCTGGACGTGGTGCGCAACCCGAATCTGAGCACTGTGCCATATGTTTCGCGGGGCGAGATTCACCAGATTATCGGTTTGAAGAGCGAGATGACCGACCAGGATCGAGGGCCGCTTGCGTTAGCGGCGAAGGTTCCGGTGCGCCGGTTTGAGATACGCATCGGCAAGATGAGCGTGCCTGACGCGTTCGATGTTAATTCGGTGGGCTCGGACAGCCATCTGCAGTTCACCAACTGGACGATTGACAACAACGGCGCATGGGACTACGCCGCCGACACGCGCGGCTACACGGTGGGCGGCATGCTGGAGTACGACGACCGGGTGTGGTCGGCGCGCTACGGCATCTTTGCCATGCCGATCATTGCGAATGGCATAGACCTGGACTGGGCGTTCAACCGCGCCAACGGACAGAACTGGGAGTGGGAGCTGAGGAAGGGCCTGCTTTCGCCGTGGCAAAAGACGAAGCGCGTGGGCGCGGTCCGCGTGCTGAGCTTCGTTAACCACGCGCACATGGGCGATTATCGCGAGTCGGTCAACGAGTATCTGGACGGGGCCACGGCGACGCCTGAGATTACGGCGACTGAGAAATTCGGAACCGTGAAATACGGCTTCGGCCTGAACACTGAGCAGGAAGTGACCGACAGCTTGCGTCTCTTCGGGCGCTTTGGATGGAACGAGGATCAGCACGAGTCGTTCGCGTATACCGAAGTGGGCCAGACGGTGCTCTTTGGCGGCGATTACGCCGGTCACGACTGGCACCGGCTCAACGACAAGGTGGGCGTGGCGTTTGCGTCGAACGCAATCAAGCGCGATCACCAGGCTTACCTTCACTACGGCGGGCTGGGATTCTTGCTGGGGGACGGCGGGCTGACCTACGCGCGCGAGGACATTATCGAGTGGTACTACAACGCGCATATGTGGCGCGGGCTGTTCGGCACGCTGGGCGGAACGCAGATTGCGCATCCGGGCTACAACAGCGACCGCGGACCGGTGTATGTCACCACGGCGCGGGCGCACATCGATTTTTGAGAGGCAGCGCGGGCCGGCGTGCCTCATTTTCATCAAAGACTGATGCCCGATGTTGCAGACTGATTGATGAGGTTTTCCCGGGAATGCAACTCGAACGAACTGAACCGGCCCGCAGCGGCGATCCGCGACCATCAAGAACTCCTCACCTGAAGCTGCTGCGCGCGGCTGTTCTGGCTGCGGCGATGGCGGCAGCAGCCGCGGCCTGCGCCGTGGCGCAAACGCATGCGCGGCTAGCCGGGGTTCGCACGATCAATGTTGCGTGGATGGGCAGCGGGAATGGCGCCGATGCGCTGCGGCTCAGAATCATCGACCGGCTCAAGAAAAGCGGACGAGTAAAAGTAGTGGAGGGCGCCGCTGGCGCAGATGTGACGCTGCGGGGCGAATCGAGTATCTGGGCCACAGGGGCGATCACGCTCAATCCGCACGCGCCGAGTGCAACCCAGACCGTATACCAGGGATATCTCTCGGTGGAGCTTGTGGGGAGCACGGGGCAGACGCTCTGGTCGTACCTGGTAACGCCGAGCCGATTCCGGACGGCGAGCATCACCGACGACCTGGCCGATCAGATGGCGACGCGGCTGCTGGATGTGATCGCGAACGGCGCCGCGGGACCGGGATCCGCCGACACGACGGCCGGCGCGCCGCGCGTAGCGCTGCACGCGGCCGGAAGCACGCTGGCTGCGCCGCTCTACCGGAAGTGGATTGAGGCCGCCGGCGCGGAAGTGACCTATGACGCGGTTGGCTCGGAGGCGGGAATCGAGGCTCTTGCCGCGGGCCGTGTGGATCTAGCCGCGTCGGACTTTCCGCTGACCGATGAGGGACCGCTGGCGGCGAAGAACGTGATCCAGATTTCCACGGTGCTGGGAGGAGTAGTGCCGATCTACAACCTGTCCTCATTGGGACGCACGTTGAACTTCACTCCGCAAGTGCTGGCCGGCATCTACATGGGGACGATTCGCAAGTGGAACGACCCGCGCATTGCCGAGGCCAATCACGGGGCGCACCTGCCAGATGCTGAGATCGCGGTGGTGCACCGCAACGATGGCAGCGGGACAACGTTTGTGTGGACGAGCTATCTCTCGCTGGTTTCGCCGGAGTGGAAGGCAGCGGCCGGGTTTGGCGCGCGCGTGAACTGGCCGGTGGGCGCCGGCGCCGCGGGCAACGAGGGCGTTGCGGGCCTGGTGAACAAGACGCCCAATTCGATTGGATATGTGGAGTTGATCTACGCCATCCAGCATGAGTTGAATTACGGAGCGGTGAAGAACGCGGCCGGCGAGTTTATCAAAGCGGATCTGGCCAGCATTACCGCTGCCGCGGCGGGCGCGAAGGTTGGGCGCGGCCAGGATGCGAGATTCGATGCGCGATTCTCAATTCTCAACCAGCCGGGCAGAGGTGTTTACCCGATCAGCACATTCACCTGGCTGATTGCGCCCATTGAAGGTGTGAGCGCAGAGAAGCGGGCAGCCATGGCCGATCTGCTGAAGTGGGCGCTGACCACGGGGCAAAAGCAATGCGCATCGCTTGGATACGCGCCGCTGCCGCGCGAGATTGCGGCCAGCGAACTGGATGCGCTGAAGGCGTGGGCGGAAGAGAAGTAATAGAGCAGTCGATGGCGTAACGTCGAACGATTTGCGCTGATCATCTCGACAAATCGACCCACTCGGCATCAAAAAATGAAACTCCAGTCTACAGAAACTGTCTGAGTGGGCGATACTTCCAGTGTGCGGCGTCGAACCATTCCGCTGACAATTGCACTGCTGGGACTGGCAGGCGAGATACTCTGCGCCCAGGAATACAGCTTTCGCACCTTCGGCGCGTCGGAAGGTCTTACAAACCTCACCGTCCGGAGAATCTACCAGGACCACGCCGGTTTCATCTGGTTGAGCACGGAAAACGGCGTCTACCGCTACGACGGTGACCGCTTTGATCTGTTCGGACCAGCGCAGGGGCTCCCGTCCAATTCTCAAGCCGCATTCGGCGAGGCCCCCGACGGGCGTTTGCTGGTAGGTGGAAACTTCGGACTCTACCGCCTCTCCGGCAACCGGTTTGAAAAGCTCGCAACCCCATTCAAAACCGTATCGGGACGTCAGAGCATCCAATCGGACGGCAAAGGCCACACGTATCTGGGCACCGACGCCGGGCTGGTGGAACTGGAACCCTTGCCCGGCAACCACGAAATTGCCTTTCGCAGCTTTCCCCAGCCAAATGGAACATCCAGAATCGAGGCCAATGGGGTTTTCACCGATGGCGATGTGCTGTGGTACGGCTGCGGGCTGGAACTCTGCCGGATGGACGCTCACGGGACCAGAGTTTTCTCGCGAGAGAGCGGTCTTCCGCCTGCGCGAATGCTCAGCATCCGGAAAGACCTGACGGGGAATCTCTGGGTGGTGGCGGAAGGATCAGGCATCTTCGTCTGGCCCGCAGGCAAGGCGAGGTTTAAGAGACCGAGTTTGCCGGTCCCACCTGCAATCATACGGGAGGCTCCCAGCCTCGACCGGGATGGACGGCTTCTGCTTCCGTCGCCGGGCGGGTTGCTGATCCGGGACGGGAAGGAGTGGAGAAGGATCAGCCGCTCCGCCGGACTTCGCGGTGCAGTCGACACCGTTCTCGAGGACCGCCAGAATTCTCTCTGGATCGGCTTGGGAGGCCGGGGCCTGGTTCTGTGGCGCGGCTACCGGGAGTGGGAGAACTACTCGACCGAGAGCGGGCTTGCCGCCGAGTATGTCTACGGAATTCTCCCCTTGAAGGACGGGTCGCTCTGGGTGGGCACGGGATCGGGGCTGCTTCGGAAGGAGCCGCGGGAATCAGGAGCGGCCTTCACCACCGTGCGTGGATTCGATGCCGTCGTCGTTCATAGCTTAATCGGCGCACCCAACGGTGATATCTGGGCGGGTTCCGAGGGCCGAGGCGTGGCTCGCATACAGCCCCGAACCCTCTCGGCAAAGTGGTTTGGCGATGCAGAGGGCCTCACCGGGAAAAATGTCTATGACCTGCGCATCGACGGTGAGAATCGACTCTGGGCTGCCACCGAGGCAGGACTGTTCATGGCCTCAGCACCCTACCTTCGATTCTCCCGCATCACCGAACTGCCGGCTACGCGGATGTGGGCAGTGGTCCAGGGGACAGACGGGACATTGTGGACTGGCGGCGACAGCGGCCTTTTCGCATTGGCGGACGGCCGCTGGAAGACCTTCACTCGCGACAACGGCTTGAGCAACACTGCAGTGCTTTCCCTCGGTGCTGGGCCAAACGGCGCTATCTGGGTGGGCTATCAATTCGGAGGCGGCATCGATCGCATCCATTCCCAGGCCGGCGCCATGGTGATTGAAAAGAACGTGCAGCGGCCTGGCACCGACGGAATGATCTATTTCCTGGAATACGACGCCAACGGACGATTGTGGGTTGGCACTCAGCACGGCGTGGACGTTTGGGACGGCCACCGCTGGACACACTACGACATGAACGACGGCCTGGTCTGGGACGACTGCGACACGAACGGATTCGCTCAGGGACCGGATGGCGCCATTTGGATCGGAACCAGCGGCGGACTTTCACGTTTCAAGCCCATCCCGCGTCAGGCTCCCGGCGCCCCTCTTCAGGTCGTATTTACCAGGCTTGTCGTTGGACAAAACGATGTCTCCGGGCTCGCCAACCCCGGTTTCGGCATTCGATCCAACCCGCTTGTAACAAGGTATTCCGCGCTTAATGCGTCCCGCCAGAACGAAGTCGTCTTCCGGTACCGGTTGGGAGGTGCAAGCCAAGGCTGGACGGAAACCGATCAGCGGGAACTGCAGTTCGCCAACCTTGCTCCCGGCCCGTACCGTTTGGAGGTCCAGGCAAGGGAAAACGATGGCGACTGGAGCGGAAGCACCGCCGAGTTCCCATTCCGTATTCTGACTCCGTGGTACGCATCCTGGTGGTTCGCCGCCATTTGCGCATTGATCCCGTTGTCGGCAACCGGCGCAATGCTGCGGCTGCGCTTCATCGGCGCGCAGAAAAGGGAACAGGAGTTGGTCAAGCTGGTTGCAGAGAAGACCGCCGATCTACGTCTGGCCAACGAGGAACTTAAGAAGCTGTCGTTTACCGATCCTCTCACTGGGTTGGTCAATCGGCGGATTTTTGACGAGACACTCGAGAGAGAGTGTTCCCGCGTCAGGCGAACTAATTCTCCGCTGTCGCTGCTCATGATCGACGTCGACAATTTCAAAGCCCTGAATGATTCAGAAGGCCACCAGAAAGGCGATGAGTACCTGGTTTTGCTGGCTACCCAACTTAAGCGCTGCTGCCGGCGCCGGATGGACATTCCAGCCCGCTTCGGCGGTGAAGAGTTCGCCATCATCCTATCGGATACCGACGTTACCCATGCCATTGAATTTGCCGAGTTGGTTCGGCTCGCGGTAGCCGGTCTCGGCCTTCCTCATCCCGCATCCCGGACCGCTCCGTTTCTCACCGTCTCCGTGGGAGTTGCCACGGCCACCGGGAGCGGTTGCTTCACGCCGGAGGCTCTTGTGGCCGACGCCGATCGCGCGCTCTATGCTGCGAAGAATGCCGGTCGAAATCGAGTCTGCGTAGCTGAGCAGTAGCAAAATCCTCACGCCATTTCCTTAAACGCCGTAAATTGGGCGGAGAGGTTAGCCGAAATGCTTCGCCCAAACTGCAACCCACTGCATCGTGAGCGCCTTCCAAGGCGGCCAGAAGTACATGAGAGAGGCGATATACAAGGCCGCCGTCAGCGATATAGATCCGATGACATGGGAGCGGATGAGCCGCCCTCGCCACCAATCCCAGGCCAGCATGAGGACAATCAGCAGCACGTTGCCGTAAAACACTTCGACGAACCACGGAAACACCGAGGTCGGCTCTTTCAGGAAATAACCCGTAAATCGGGAGAACCCGGGGTCGGCGAGCGCGACAGTGGACAGAATCATCATTCTCTTGTGCGCAGCCGGATTCTTCCTGAGGGCAATGCCGCACGCCAGCAGAACCAGAAAGCCGCCAATATCCGCCACATGCACTGAGATAAACGGGTAAGGGAACGGGCCGTGCAGCCTGGCATCTTGCGCCACAATGGCGATAAACGCCGCCGGCCCCATCACCGCCATCAGGCACGCCCATCCCACCGCAAAAACGCCGAGCCTGCGGTGCCAGGCCACTCGGTTGCGCAGCACCAGCAGCACCTGCGCGGTAAGCAGCAGCATCCACACCGTGAAGACCGCCGCATGCATATGAACGATCGTTGGCGCCGGTGGATTTCGACGCAGATAGCCGGGAAGATCGACGCCGAAACCGGCGATCATCCCTATCCACAGGATGCCGAGCCACACCGCCGAGGCCTTTCGGTCTTCGCGTGAGCTCCACGTTCCGCGCACATGCCACTTCATTCTCGACTTTTGGATAGTCGACGGTGTCGCCATTCAAATCTCCTGGTGTTGTCGATCAAAGACTGGGGAAGTCTTATAGAGACGCTCGCCGGTTGCGCCGAGGAAAGTCAAGCAAATTCAGCGGGGTACACAGAGAAGCCATGAGAATCCAGATGCGGGAGCAACTGCCCGGGTTTCCGCCTCAGCCCCACACACCAGTTTCGAGATACTCGTTGATCGCCCTGGCGGCTTTTCGGCCTGCGCCCATGGCGAGGATCACGGTCGCGGAACCGGTGACGATGTCGCCGCCTGCGAAGACACCGCGCTTTGAAGTGCGCATGGTTTCGGGGTCGGCAACGATGTAGTTGCGGGCGTTGGTCTTAAGGTCGGGCGTGGTGCTTTGGATGAGCGGATTGGCGGTGGTGCCGACGCCGATGATGGCCACGTTAGCGGGCAGCACGACCTCTGCGCCGGGGATGGGAACAGGGCGGCGGCGGCCGTCGGAGTCCGGCTCGCCGAGCTGCATCTGCTGGCAGCGCGCGGCAGTAAGCCAGCCGTTCTCGTCGCCAAGAAACTCAATCGGGTTGGTGAGCATGCGGAACTGGATGCCCTCCTGCCGGGCGTGGTGCACTTCTTCGCGGCGGGCAGGCATCTCGGCCTCGGTGCGGCGATAGACGAGCGTGGCCGTGCGCGCGCCGAGGCGGCGGGCGGTGCGCACCGCGTCCATGGCGGTGTTGCCGCCACCCACAACAATCACGTCGCGATCGCGGCAGTCGTAGATGGGCTCGTCGTACTCGGGGTCGTAGGCGCGCATCAGGTTGGTGCGGGTGAGGAACTCGTTGGCGGAGTAAACGCCGTTGAAGTGCTCTCCGGGAACGCCGAGGAATTGAGGCAGGCCCGCGCCGGTGGCGACGAAGATTGCGTCGAAGCCTTCGACGCGCATGAGTTCATCGAGCGTGACGCTTTTGCCGACGACGACGTTGGTTTCAAACTCCACGCCGAGCGTGGCCAGGTTGTTCACCTCTTGCCGGACAATGCGCTTGGGCAGGCGAAACTCGGGGATGCCGTAAACGAGGACGCCTCCGAGTTCGTGAAGCGCCTCAAAGACGCGGACGCGATGGCCTTTCTGGATGAGGTCGCCGGCCGCGGAGAGACCGGCGGGACCGCTGCCCACAATGGCCACGCTTTTGCCTGTGGGCGGAGCGATGGGCGGAAGGCCAAGCTCGCCGCTCTCAAGCTCGAAGTCGGCGATGAAGCGTTCGAGATTGCCGATGGCCAGCGGCTGGCCCTTGCGGCCGAGGACGCAGCCGCCTTCGCATTGAACCTCCTGCGGGCACACGCGGCCGGTTACGGCGGGCAGGGCATTGTCTTCGCGCATTTTTGCAGCGGCGGCAAGATACTGGCCGGAGTAGATGAGCGCGACAATCTCCTTGATTTTGACTCCGACCGGGCACTCAACCTGGCAGCCGGGCTTGGCGCAGGAAATGCAGCGCGTTGCCTCAGTGTGCGCGACTGTGGTGGGCAGGCCGAGGTTGACTTCAGCAAAGCTGCGCGAGCGGATGTCGGCATGGAGTTCGGGCATGGGAGCGCGGGGAATCTTCATGCGCTCTTTCAAGGGGAGGGAATTCGCATCAGGCATGAGACACCTCACCCTGAGCCCCACGCTGAGCATCGAGCCGGGCGCGCAGGCGGGCCGTTTCGCGCTCGCGCGTGGCGATGCCGGCGCGCAGGCGAGCCAGTTCTTCTTCCTTATGAGCCAGGAAGTACTCCAGCGACGCGCATTCCCTGGTGCGGTACATGGTGTTGCGTTGCATCAGGACCTCAAAGTTCACCTGCGACGCGTCGAATTCGGGGCCGTCGACGCAGGCGAACTTGCTGTGGTTGCCGAGCAGAACGCGGCAGCCGCCGCACATGCCGGTGCCGTCGACCATGATGGAGTTGAGGCTGACCACGGTGCGGATGCCGAGGGGCACGGTGATTCGGGCAACGGCGCGCATCATGGGCACGGGGCCGACCGCAAGAACGAAGTCGAGCTTGCGGCCCGCGGCGATGAACTCGTTGAGCTTTTTGGTGACGAGGCCCTGCTCGCCGTGGCTGCCGTCGTCGGTGAGGATGTAAGACTCGGAACTGGCAGCGCGCACCTCGTCTTCAAAGATGACCATTTCGCGCGAACGTGCGCCCTCAATAAAGATGACGTGGTTATCAGCGTCTTTGAGCGCGTGGGCAGTGGGCAGCGCCATGGCCGTGCCCACGCTGCCGGCCAGGATGACCGCGGTGCCGTAGTGGGAGATTTCAGAGGGAGTGCCGAGCGGGCCGACGATGTCGAGGATGCAATCGCCGGTTTCAAGGCAGTTGAGCAGGGAAGTAGTTTTGCCCACGGCCTGGACGACGATGGTGATGGTTCCTGAAGCGGGGTCGGCGGCCTTGATGGTGAGAGGGATTCGCTCGCCTTCTTCAGTGAGGCGGAGAATGATGAACTGGCCGGGGCGCTGCTTGCGGGCGATGCGCGGCGCCTGAATGACATACTGCCTGATGTTCAACCCGACGGTTCGGGCGTCAACGATTTTGAACATATCGCCATGACCCCCTGCATCGGTACGCGCGCAAGACGATTATTGAAGATGGCTGGCGGCTTGCGGTGTGATGGAAGTCACGGGGGGAGCGGGGAAGGCGGGATGGATCAAGGCCATGGGGGCCGGATTCGCGAGTTGGTTGCTTCGCTGCGGAGTCGATTGTAGTCGAGGGTACGGGGTCAATTTGAGTGAGCCTGCCCTCAAGGGCGAAAGCCCGATCATTCATTTCAGGTTTTTGCTGCATCCGCCGCGGCGGAAAGTCGTGGCCGAAAGATTTCCGGCCTGAATAACGAAGAGCCATGGCCGCACTGTCCATGGCTCTTGTTTGTTGCACCGGAGATCCTAAGGGATCAATCAGGGATGGGTCACGGGCTCCTGGTGGCTTGCTCCAACCTTTGGGGCAGGCGGGTGAATGAGCGGGAGCGCAATCGGGGTTTCGTGCGTACGAGGTGTTCCTTGAATCGGAAGTGCCGCAGGCACTGGATGTGTTTCATGCGTCGCGGGCTCTCCAGGCGATATCAGCGAATGCCGCTGTGGCCTGGGGCTGAGTGGAGCGCCGGAACCCTTGGGAGGCATGGCGCGCGCCTGTTCGGCGTTGAAGCGCTCGGTGACATCGACCAGCCGCTGTGCCTCATAGCCACGCCGCTTGGCCACGATGCGGTAGTCGAAGGCCAGCGACGAGGTTCCCCCGCTCGACTCGCGCACCTCAAAGCTGGTGAGGGTCTTGTTAATGACATAGAGGCCCTTGGAGTCGGCGTTGGGGGTGAGGAAGACGTGATAGTCCGCCGTCTCGCTCACGGTTTCGGCAAAGGCCGGGTCGATCTTGACCACTGCCACGCCCTTCTGTAATTCGCCGCTGCCGAAGTCTTCCATCCAGTTTTCCGGCGATTGAACGGAATAGGTCTCCACCTTGCGCTCGCCGCCGCCGGCGGCTGTCATGGCCACCAGTTGTCCGGTGCATCGCAGGCTGCCGCCGCTGCCGAAGCCGCAGGTGCCGTCTGGACTGGTCGCCATGAGGGTCGTGAACAGGCCGGTGGGACCGCCGCTGGTGTTGGAGGCGAGAATGGTGGAAAGGGTTGCGCTGTTGTTGTAGAAGACACCGGCGAAGGCGTTGTCCGCCGTGCCGGCGATGCCGCTGAACGTAAGGGTAGGATAGAGGGTATTATCTGGTTCGCCAGTATCACCCCACACGCCGGCCTCGACCGAACCCAAACCTTCGAATGTCTGGCTCATCGTGTAGAACTGGCCCAGGACCCCAATGTCACTCCTCGAAAATCCCCAAACCCCATAATCGCCATTTCCGTAGACTCCCGTGCCCACGTCGACATCGTAGGAGTAGCCGGCGACACCAACCCCTGTGTCGTCCGAGGCTTCGCCGAACACGCCGTAGTTCGGTCCCGTACCCTGAACGCCAGTGCCTGCCTGCACGGCGGGCAGAGCGAGGGATCCGCCTAAAACGCCTACGCCGGTGCCAGTGCCGTCGTATGAGGAGACCCCGGCGCCGCCGACGCCGGTACTGTTGCTGCTTACGCCGTAGGAGGTGCCATATGCCTTCACGCCGGTCACCCCAGATCCATAAACGCCCACGCCACCCCCGGAGGTTGCAACTACGCCGTAGTTAGGTCCCGTAGCCTGAACACCGGTTCCGGGCTGCACGCTCGGGAGAGCGCCCGACGCACCCACAACGCCTACGCCGGTTTCGGAGGCGTCGTCTGAGGAGACACCCATGCCGCCCGCGAGGGTGCTGCTAGCGCTCAACCCGTAGGACGTGCCGATGGCCTGTACCCCGATATATCCGGTTCCGTTGACGCCGACGTAAGTGCCGGAAGCGACTACGCCGGTGCTTTCGGTGCCGGATGCGATCGCGTCGATGGCGGTCGTAGCGGATGTGCTCACGGTCTGCGTGTAGCCGAACGTGTTTGCAGCGGTGAGCTGCGGGTAGACTGCGTCGAGAGTGGTCTCGATCGCCGATGTGTTCAGGCCGAGATTTACCGAGCCGGAGGTGCCGCTGCCGGTAAGCGGGCTGGAGGTGGTGATGCCGGTGATGCTGCCGCCTCCGCCTCCGCCTCCGGGGAAGGTCTGTCCGCTGGCGAAGTTGATGATGCCGCTGGGCGCGATGGACAGGCCCGTGGCCGCCGGCTGCGTCGAGCCCGAGCCGAAGAGCAACTCCAGGTTGGCGCTGGGCGAGGCGGTATTGCCTCCCGTGGCCACCGACTGCCAGCCGAAGTTGAGCGCTTCGGGGGCGTCCTCGGAGGAGTTGTACCCATTGGCGCTCAGTTCCAGCAGCGCCGAGTTCAGATTGGGCGCAAAGGCCGAGGTCACGCCGTTTGCTTCAAGGTCGAGCGTCCCCAGGGAGTTGATCGTGCCAACGAAGCTGTTGTTGTTGGTGAACGAGTTCTCCGCGTTCAGTTGCGGATAGATCGTGTCGAGGGTGGTTTCCAGAGGTGGCGTAATCGCAGGCAGCAGCAGGCCCGTGTTCAGCCCCAGCGCCACGGAGCCGGAGTCGCCAGAGCCGGTCAGCGGGCTTGAGGTGGTGATGCCTGTGATGGGGAAGGTTTGGCCGGTGGCCCAGTTGATAAGTCCTTTGGGCGAGATGGAAAGGCCGGTGGCGGCGGGAGTGGCTGTCCCGGTGCTAAACTCCAACGCGAGGTTGGCCGACGGCGTGGCCGTGTCGTTGCCGGTGGGAATCACCTGCCATGCGAAGTTTTGTGGTATTGCGCTGGAGGTTGCGCTCGAGTAGGCGCTGGCGACAAAATCGAGAAAAGGCGAGTTCACCCCTGCCGATGAGGTCGCCGTGGCTTGCGGCATTGCCGTAAACCCGCCGTAGGTGAGAAATCTGCCATTGCTGCTAATGGAAAAAATGGGCGTACTACTACCGTTCCCCAGCTGATACAGGAAATAGAGAGCCCCCGGAAGGGGTGGCCGTGTCATTGTAGACAGGATACGCATACAGTTTAAAGGTCGGGGCGACCGGGCCACTAGTCGTGACCATGCGCTGGTAGTCCACGCCATCGATTCCGAGCCATACCCAGTAGCAGTGGTTGCCGTGTTCACCGCAGGCAGGGTCAGTGTTCCGCGAAACCGTCCTGATCCGTTCACGTCCAGCGTGGCGGCGGGCGTGGGCTCATTAATGCCAATATCGGTTCCCACCTGAACCATCTCCGAGTTGCCCTGGGTCAGCGACCCAGTCCACAGCGGAATGGTGCCCGCGGTGCCCGAACCGGTCACCGTCCCCGAGGTCAACGGCTGTATCTCCGGGGCCGGTGTGCGTTGCTCCGCCGACTGGGCAAACTGGGACAATTGCTCCGATAATTGTCCCTGGGTCACGAAATCCCCGGCCGGATGCCCGGCCAGCGCCTGGGCGTCGGCCGACTTCATGGCGTAGGGAACGCTGGAAAGCAGCACCCGCGCCAGCTCCGGAGCCCGCTCCACTGAGACGCCCAGCCAGCGCGCCGTGCCCGCGGCAAATAACGATTGCGGCAGGCCGGCAGGACTCGCGCTGCCCAGCAGAACCGTATAGGAACCATCTCCATCGACCGTCACCTGCTGCGTCTCCGTCCACAGCGCTTCTCCGCCTTCAGGAGCCGCATAGATGCTGAAAACGGCTTCTACGGTATCGCCCGAACGGGTGGCCAGCTTGCCGGCGTACCGCACCTGCTGCGGAATCACCGGAGCCAGGACGTTAGCGCCCTGCCCGGGCTCCTGTTCGGTGGCTTGTGCATGCGCGGAAACCCCCATGGCCAGGGGAATCCAGACCAGCGTAGCGGCCAGGGCCAGGCGCGAAGGCCCGCCCAGGCTCGCGGAGATGCGTCTCATGGTTTGCATGAATAGCTCTTTCTTCACCTGGCATTCGACCAGAAAGGTTGAGCAGGCGAGGGGAAGTGGGGATTGCACCGGACAATCTTCCGGTGTGCTTTCAATTCAAACGACCGTGGGGATACCGATTCGGACAGCCTTCAACCAAGGAGATCACATACGGAGATGTAACCGGGTCTAGAATTCAGGATTATTAATAAAGCAATTCCCGCTGAATTTCCGATGAGGCCGTGAAGATGTGGACCTTATTTAACCGGGATGGTCAATTCGCTGTCAACGGAAAATTGAAACCCGACAGTGGGTCAGTTTGAAGAAGCTTGCCCTCAAGAGCCAAAAGCCCACGATGATTTTGTTCAATTGACGTACGGGCTAAGACCCGTAGCCTTCAAACTGGTCCACTACCCAGACCGCG
>CAWEHF010000013.1:0-79580 GCA_963808695.1 uncultured Acidobacteriaceae bacterium | reverse complement strand
AAGATGCTCTTCCCCGATCCCGACGACTTCCTGAAGAAGATTCATGAGGAGGGCCCGAAGGCCACGCTCAATCTGCACCCCGCCTCGGGAGTGGAACCGTTTGAGGCCGCGTATCCGGCCATGGCCCGCGCCATGGGCATCGATCCGGCCACGAAGAAATACGTACCTTTCGACCCCACGAATAAGCTCTGGGCGGCCAACTACTTCAATCTGGTTCTTCATCCGCTGGAGAAGCAAGGCATCGATTTCTGGTGGCTCGACTGGCAGCAATGGCCGAACACCAAACTGCCGGGCGTGAACAATACTTGGTGGCTCAACTATGTGCACTTTACCGATCAGCAGCGCGAGGGTAAGCGGCCTCTAATGTTCCACCGCTGGGGCGGCCTCGGCAATCATCGCTACCAGATCGGTTTTTCGGGCGACACCATTTCTGTGTGGGATTCGCTCGCTTTCCAGCCCTGGTTCACCGCAACCGCCGCCAATGTTGGCTATGCATTCTGGAGTCACGATATCGGCGGCCACATGCCGGGCGCAGTCGATCCCGAGCTGTTTACGCGTTGGGTGCAGTTCGGCGCATTCAGCCCCATTCTTCGCACGCATACCACCAAGAATCCTGACTCGGAGCGGCGCATCTGGGCTTATCCCGAGCCATACTCCGCAATTCTCC
Organism: uncultured Acidobacteriaceae bacterium; assembly: GCA_963808695.1. Lineage (GTDB taxonomy): Bacteria > Acidobacteriota > Terriglobia > Terriglobales > Acidobacteriaceae > Telmatobacter. The sequence goes on along the minus strand of CAWEHF010000013.1, from coordinate 78,913 downwards.
GCACTGCATTTCAGCTGCGCAGCGCCATGCAGCCCTACATCTACACTGAGGCGCGCCGCACCTATGACACAGGCGTTGCGTTCTTCCGCCCGCTCTACTACGACTGGCCCGAAGAAGACGCTGCGTACACCAGCAAGGGCGAGTACGACTTTGGCAGCCAGATGATTGCGGCGCCGGTGGTTGCGCCGGTCGACAAGGTTAGCGGCCTGGCCACCGAGCAGGTCTGGATTCCCGATGGCGAATGGATTGAGTGGCCGACGGGAAAGCATTTCACAGGTCCGGCGTCGGTGGAGCGCAGCTTCTCTATCGATCAGGTTCCCATTTATGTGCGCGCCGGCGCCATCGTGCCCATGCAGCCGCCCATGCTCTACACGGGCCAGAAACCGGTTGACCCGCTCATTGTGAATGTGTGGCCGCTTGAACCGGGAACTCGCTCAAGCTACTCGGTCTACGAGGACTCCGGAGTCTCGGTCGAGTATCAACGCGGCGTCTTCACGCGGTTGCCCATTAAGGCAACTCAAACCGGCGACACGCTGCGCGTTGAAATCGGCCCCGTTGAAGGCAGCTTCAGTGGAATGCTCAAAAACCGCAGCTACGAGTTGCGTTTGCCCGCGGACTGGCCGCCAGCTTCGGTCACCGTGAACGGCAAGCCGGTGCCGCAGGGCGGGGTGGGCAAGCCGGGTTGGACCTTTGTGGGGAACACGCTCACCACGGTCATTCCTACGCCGAGCTTCAGCACTGCAATCAGGGTCGTCGTCGAAGTTCACCGCGCTGCCGGCCTGACGGCGCACCGTGCGGATCTCGACGGCTTCGCCGGCTCAATGACGCGTCTGCGAGCAGCCTACGACGCATTGCAAAACTCGTCTCCAATCACGGTACCGCCCGATCCGCTTATCGACGCGATGCAAACCGGCGACCGGCTCAGCTATCACCCCGAGAACGCCGTTACCGAGATTGCGTATTTTCATGAGGTTCTGCCCCAGGCCCAGGCGGCCGTCCACGCCGTTGAGCCGCGCTTCCAACATGGTATCGACGACTACGCTCATCGCGAGGCCAAGGATCCGCAAAAGCCTGCTGACCTTGATGCGCGCGCGCAGAAGCGCGTCGACCTCATGAAGCGCGCATTGATCGCAGTTGACGAGGCGGCGAAGTAACTCCTGATGGGAGTTACGGCGATTCCAGAGTAAGTGTGCCCCGCTTCGGCCTATATCTAAATCGGAGTTGGTATAAAGGTGGCTTGAGGACGAGTCTACTTATGAAACACGCTCTACTCATGCCTATGTGGGCTATCGCTTCAATGGACAGGAGCAGGGCCTGGCGCACATGCATTCTTCGAAGATGTCTGCAGTCTAGTTACCGATCGCACTAACTCGGGTGATCGAGACGGTGCAATCGGTAATATAAGTTGCGGAGAGGGATAACAGTCTCAGTCGAGGCAGGAGCTCAAAGCCCCAGTCGCGAGGGTTGCGCCCAGGACGTCTCGCCCGTACGCCGCTGTCCGAGCCAGTCGGACGAATGCTTTTCAATGGCGATTCGTACAAGCTGGCTTCGAGTCCTGACTCCGGCTTTTTGAAAGAGCTCCTGGATGACCGCCTTCACTGAAGTCTCAGACGACTTGAGGTTGAACGCGATCTCCTTGTTGGTGAGGCCGTCGAGGATGCCCCGCATCACCTCGCTCTGCCGCGCGGTCAACGGCCGCGCGTTTTCAGAACTGCTGGGAAGGCCGTACCTTGACGACAGAAGCGCCCGCACGGCGCCGTCACCCAGCCAGCGTTCTCCGGCAGCTACCGTGCGAATTGCGGCGATCAATTGATCGAGGCTGCTGTGCTTGAGCAGGACTCCCATTACGCCCTCATCGAAGCCTCGAAACGCCTCATCACTGGGCATGCCGGCAGTGACAATCAGAACTGAAGCGTGGACCTGCCGTTTCCTGAGTTCCGCAAGCAGCGACGTTCCCAGTTCGTTGCCCAGGTCGTAATCGAGGAGAATGACATCTGCTTCAATCGATGAGAGTGCCGCGAGCGCCTCGGCCAGGCTTCTGCACTCACCAACCACGCTAAAGCCAGACTCTGCCTGAAGCATCCTGCCCAGGCTCTCCCTGAAAAGGCTGTGATCATCCACGATCAGAATGCGGATGTTCATTTGATAAGCTCCAATAGCGCCCTTCGCCCGCACCGTTCATCATGATATCAGCTGAAGGAAAGTGATAGTTCCGCGGTCGAAGTGTGCATGCAGACCGCGCAAGTGAAATCAAACAAATGAGCAGACTGTAAGTGAATTATATAGATGAAATATAAAATACATAGTCGAATCGTCAACATTCCATAAAGCCCAATGCCTATTGACCAAAAGATAGCCTAGGATGGCGAATAGATAGGTCGTCGGCATCCCCTTCGCGGTTATGCTGAAAGAAACCTATCCTTGAGCACTGCTATCGAAGCGCAATGCTTCAGTCGCAAGCGTTGGTTCGCATTCATAACCGGAGAACTTTCTAGTGGAAACTTCAAGACTTGTGCGCAGATTCGTCGTTGCGGCGTGCGCCGCCGCGCTGCTCTGCCCATTCGGAAGCCGTGCCCAAGCCCCACAGGCATTGACCTGGGACGAGGTGCGGACGCGGTTTATCGCGGGCAATCCGGCGCTGAAGGCGGATGCGGACAACGTGGATGAGATGCGGGCCGAGGAGATCACGGCGTATCTGCGGCCCAACCCGCAGTTTACGGCGACCGTGGATGGCACCTCGATTGCACCTGACAACGGTGTTTGGACCCCTCTGAAAGGCACGTTCGTCTCGCCCAACTTCAGCTACCTGCACGAGCGCGATCACAAGCGCGAGCTGCGCCTCCAGAGCGCGCGGGAAGGTACGCAGATCACGCAGTCGCAGCATGAGGACTTGCAACGGAACATGGTCTTTACGCTGCGCGCGGCCTTTGTGTCGACGCTCGAGGCCAAATTCATCTTCGACCTGGCCAAGGCCGATCTGCAGTACTACGACCACATCATCGAGATCAGCAACGATCGCCTCAAGGCCGGCGACATTGCGCAAATCGATTTTGACCGCATCGAGTTACAGCGGGTGCAGTACGAATCGGAGATCGAGACGGCGATGGTGAACCTGCGCACGGCCAAGATCCAACTGTTGCAGTTGCTGAACGACCGCACGCCGGTGGACCAGTTCGATGTAACCGGCGTGTTCGATTTCAACAAGTCGCTCGATGCGCTGGACACCTACCAGCAGGCAGCGCTGACGGCGCGGCCCGACCTGGCGGCGGCGCTTGAGACCCTACAGCAGTCGAACACCAACCACAAGCTGGCGGTGTCAAACGGTTCGACCGACCCGACCTTCGGCGCCTGGTACACGTGGAACTCGTCGAACAACAACCCGGACGGGTTGCAGACGCTGGGGCTGAGCGTGAGCATCCCGCTCAGGGTGTTCGACCGCAATCAGGGCGAGAAAAAGCGGACGCAGATCGACATCGACCGCGCGCAGCAAGCCAGCGACGCGGCCAAGGCGCAGGTGTTCAGCGACGTGGACTCGGCTTACGAACTGGTGCGCAGCAACCTCGCGCTGCTGAAGCCCTACAAGGCCAAGTACAACGACGAGGCGCTGAGGGTGCGGGACGAAGTGAGCTACGCGTATATGCATGGCGGAGCATCGCTGATGGACTTTTTGAACGCGCAGAGCGACTACCGGCAGGTGCAGCTGGCGTATGCGCAACTGATCGGCGCCTACATGACGGCGGCCGCGCAACTGAATCTTGCCGTGGGGCGCGAGGTGATCCAATGACCGGATATCGAACGAGCAATCATTTCTTCCTCGGTGCGGCAGTTGCACTTGTGCTGGCTGCCGGAATCACGTTGTCTGCGTGCAAGGGCAAAGCCGGCGGCGACACCGGACCGATGCAGGTATCGGTCGTGCAGGCCGGCGACATGAGCCTGGTGAGCGTGGACAAGCCGGATCAGTTTCCGCTGGTGGCGGCCGAGGCCTACGATGCGCCCTCGGAGCTGGATGTGACTGGATCGGTGTTCCCCGACATCGCGCGGGAGATCCCGGTGATCTCGCTGGCCAGCGGCCGGGTTGTCGATATCAAGGCAAGACTCGACGACTACGTGAAGAAGGGCCAGCTGCTGTTGAAGATCCAGTGCCCGGACAGCTCGAACGCGTTCGACACGTACCTGAAGGCGCGCAACGACGAGATTATGAACAACAAGGCGTATGTGCGCGCCAAGGATCTGTACGCGCATGGAGCCATCTCGCAGAGCATGCTGGAGCAGGCCGAGGATGCGGAGAACGACTCGCTGGCCGATCTGAAGTCGGCCGAAGAGCAACTCGACACTCTGGGCATCGACAAAGACCATCCCTCGCCGGTGGTGCCGGTGTACTCGCCCATCGCGGGTGTGATTGTTCAGCAGAACGTGACCCAGGCCGCGGCTGCGGGCGTGACGTTTTCGGGCTCGGCGACGGCTTTTACGGTGGCCGATCTCTCCAGCGTGTGGGTGATCTGCGATGTGTACGAGAACGACATCCCGAAGTTGCAGCTGGGCCAGGAAGCGAAGATCACGGTCACGGCTTATCCTGACCGGCCGCTGATGGGGCACATCTCCGACATCGGTCCGGTGCTCGACCCGAATATCCGCACGGCGAAAGTGCGCATCGAGGTGCCGAATCCGGGCTTCCTGAAGCTGGGCATGTTTGTGACGGCCAGCTTCAAGAGCCTGAAGAAGGAACACTACGCGCTGGTGCCCGCCGCGGCGGTGCTGCACCTGCACGATCGCGACTGGGTATTCGAGCCGGCCGGGGACAGCAAGTTCCGCAGGGTCGAGGTGAAGGCCGGCAGCATGGTCGGCGAAAAGCAGGAGATCCTGGCCGCGGTCGAGAACTCAAAAGAAGTCCCCTTCCAGAGCGGACAGCAGGTCGTCTCCAACGTTCTGCAGCTTGAAGCCACGCTGGAGGCGCAATGATCCGAGCACTGGTCGACGCCGCGCTCAAAAACCGGCTGATGGTCATTGGCATCTCCGGGTTTCTCCTGCTGTGGGGCGCGATTTCGTTTAAAAATCTGCCCATCGACGCATATCCCGACGTGGCCAACAACTACGTCAACATCATCACGCAATGGCCGGGCCACTCTGCAGAGGACATCGAGAAGCAGGTCACGGTTCCGACCGAGATTCAGATGGCCGGCCTGCCGCATCTTGAGAATCTGCGCTCATTCACGCTGGCCGGCATTTCAAGTTTGATGATCAATTTCGACGATTCCTCTGACGATAACTGGAATCGCGAGCGCGTGCTCGAGCGCTTGAGTATGGTTACGCTGCCTGCGGGGCTGGTGCCGCAGCTGCAAACCGACTGGAGCCCCGCGGGGCAGATCTATTGGTACACGCTGGAGAGCAAGAATCCGGCCTACGACGTGATGGAGCTCAAGTCCATCGCCGACTGGACCCTGACCAAGCAATACAAGAGCGTGCCCCATGTCGTCGATCAGGCTACCTTCGGCGGACTGACAAAGGAATACCAGGTCCGTCTCGATCCAGAAAAACTGATCGAATACAACCTGAGCATTTCGCAGATCGAGCAGCAGCTGGCCAGCAACAACTCCAACGCCGGCGGCAGTTTCATCCAGGCCGGGCCGCAGCAGATTAACGTGCAGGCGCAGGGCCTGTTCCGCACCGTCCAGGATATCGAGAATACCGTTGTCACGCAGTCGAACGGCACGGCCGTCCGCATCAAGGATATTGCCGTGGTCGAGCAGGGGCCCAAGATCCGTCTCGGCCAGATCAGCAAGGCCTGGTATGACGACAAAACGCACCGCATCATCGATGAGCCCGATGTAGTTGAAGGCACGCTATTGCTGCAAAAAGGCGACGATGCCGATCCGGCGCTCAAGGGGATCGAAGCCAAGACCAGGCAACTGAACGAGGAGATTCTGCCCAAGGGCGTTCAGATTAAGCCGTTCCTCGACCGCTCCGACCTCGTCCACTTCACCACGCACACCGTACTGCACAACCTCACCGAAGGCATCCTGCTTGTCGTCATCATCCTGTTCATCTTCCTCGGCAACGTTCGCGGCGCGTTCATCGTCGCATGCACCATTCCGTTCTCACTGCTGTTCGCGGCTACCTGCCTCAGCCTGAATCACATCCCCGCGAATCTGCTCTCGCTGGGCGCGCTCGACTTTGGCATGGTGGTCGACGGCGCGGTGGTGATGATCGAAAACATCATCCGCCATCTCGGCCACAAGGAAGACACGCGAACCACTTTCGAGAAGATCGTTGGCGCGGTGCATGAAGTGCAGCGGCCCGTCTTTTTCGCAATCACCATCATCATCACCGCCTACATGCCCATCTACACCCTGCAGGCGGTTGAGGGGCGCTTGTTCCGGCCGATGGCGTGGACGGTATGTTTCGCGCTGGCCGGCGCGCTCATGTTCTCCATCGTCATTGCGCCCGTGCTTGCCAGCATGCTCTTCCGCAAGGGCGCCAAAGAATGGCACAACCCGTTCATGATCTGGCTCACGAAGCGCTATCGCCCCGCGGTCAGCTGGGCCATCGATCATCGCAGAGTAACGATAGGACTCGCTCTCTGCGCCCTGGGCCTTACCATTTTCATGGGATTCAGCGGCGTCATCGGTTCCGAATTCCTGCCGCATCTGGATGAAGGTGCTATCTGGGCGCGCGGATCGCTTGCGCCTTCGACCGGCCCCGATGAGAGCCGCAGAATCTCAGAACACGCGCGGCTTACCCTGGCCTCGTTTCCTGAGGCGACTGAAGTAGTCGATCAGATCGGTCGTCCCGACGACGGCACCGACTGGACCGGCTTTTTCAACACCGAGTACTACATCGGCCTGAAGCCGAAGGAAGAGTGGCGCCCGGCCTTCCACCAGAACAAGGACGCACTGATCGCCGCCATGGATAAGGAGTTGGAGAAGACTCCCGGCGTGATCTGGGGCTTTTCGCAGCCGATTGAAGACAACATGGAGGAGGCTGTCTCAGGAGTCAAAGGCGAGCTTTCGGTAAAAATCTATGGCGACGATCTGCGCACACTCGAGGCCAAGGGCAACGAGGTTGTTGCATTCATGAGCCAGATTCCGGGCGTCGCCGATCTGGGCCTGTTCCGCGTCATCGGCCAGCCCAATCTGACCTTCGTGGTTGACCGCGCCGCTTGTGCGCGCTACGGCATCAACGTGGCCGACGTACAGGATGCCCTGCAAACCGCGGTTGGCGGTAATGCCGTCACCGAACTGCTGCAGGGCGAAGCGCAATACGACGTGGTGCTGCGCTATCAGCAGAAATACCGCGATACGCGTGAAGCCATCGGGAACGTGCGCCTGCTCGCTCCCACCGGAGAGCGGGTTTCGTTGGCGCAACTCACCAGGGAAAACACCGATGACGGCGCCGAAGAGATCTATCGCGAAGGCGAGTCGCGATACATCGCTATCAAGTACAGCGTCCGCGGCCGCGATCTCGGGTCAACGGTGGAAGAAGCGATCAAGAAGGTGAAGGAAAACGTGAAGCTCCCGGTGGGTTATCACGTTGAGTGGGCCGGCGAATACAAGAGCAAGCAGCGAGCCGACGCCAGGCTTGCGGTGATTACGCCCGTCACGATTCTTCTCATCTTCATGATCCTTTACATCATGTTCCGCTCCTTTAAGTGGGCGCTTCTCATCATGCTCAATGAGCTGCTCGCGCCGCTCGGCGGGCTTATTGCGCTCTTTATTACGCATACCAACTTCAGCGTCTCTGCAGCCATCGGCATGCTGGCGCTGTTCGGCGTATCGGTGCAGACCGGCGTCATCATGCTGGAGTACATCAACCAGTTGCGCGTTCACGGCTTCACCATCAAGAACGCCGCAGTCGAAGGAGCAGTCCTGCGCTTGCGGCCGATCATGATCACCAGTCTGGTGGCAACGCTGGGTCTCATCCCCGCGGCATTGTCGCACGCCATCGGCTCCGACTCGCAGCGTCCATTTGCGATTGCGATTGTGGGAGGCCTGATTGCTGCGCTCATGATGAGCGTCTTCCTATTGCCCACGCTCTACGTTTGGGTGGCCGGAGAAAGCGATGTTTTGCCGCCTCCCGAACCGGGCTGGGCAACTGAATGAACCACTCGGCGCGACGATGCGATGCATGGCCGCGACCTTGCGCAGGATTCGCCGGGCCTGGCCACGCCGGGCTATTCTTGACGGGAAGTGCGGTTATGGGCCATCATGCTCCCCTGAATCACGTTTTATTCTGATCCGGAGGCTTAATGAACAGGCAGGCTGTCTGCAAACAGATCGTCGAGATTGGCATCATTCCCTGCGCGCGTGTGAAGGCCCCCGAACACGCCCAGTTCGCGGCTGAGTCGCTGTATGCCGCGGGCATTCCAAACATCGAGATTCCCCTCACGCTGCCTGAGGCGCCCGAAGTGATTCGCGACCTGGCCGCGCGTTACCCCAACATGGTGGTCGGAGCCGGCACCGTACTTGACGCCAAGGCGGCGCAGCGCGCGATCGAGGCCGGATCGCGCTTTATCACCAGCCCGGGGTTCATTCCTGAAGTGGTAGGCTGTGCCCGCGAGGCCGACATCGCCGTTTTCCCGGGCGCATGCACCCCGACCGAGGTGATTGCCGCGTGGAAGGCCGGCTCCGATTTCGTGAAGATCTTTCCGGCGGCAACGGCCGGCGGAACGCATTACATTCGCGCGCTCAAGGTGCCACTCAGCCACATACCGCTGATCGTCACGGGCGGCATCAACCAGCTCACTGCCTTCGACTACATCCTGGCCGGCGCAAGCGCCATTGGCGTGGGGGGTGAATTGGTTCCGAGTGAGGCCCTGGCGCACCGTCAGACCGACCGCATTCATGAACTCGCCCGCCGATTCCTCCAAATGGTGAAGGAAGCGCGGGCCCAGGTTGAGTCTGAATGAATGGGAGTACCACCGGATGGAGTGTTTCGCCGGTCATTTCCTCAAAGGTCGTCGACCGTCTCTTCGGCCGAGTGGTCAGAACCTATACCAAAATGCGGATTATTGCTGCTTTCTCCGCTTTCGTGGAGCTTTTGAATCGTTTTTCGGTACCACCAAGCGGCTGCAATCCCGCCCAGGAGTGCCGAGGCAACAGCTACTGCTCCCAACTTCAGCAATCCACCGCGTGAGCCGCCTGAAGGGGATGACCTATCTGAAATATTTGATTCTGAATCGCTTGTCATCTTTCCTGAATGCCTTAATCCGCCAGTTTACCCATTCTTCGCGGCCTCAAAGGGCATCCGCCGCTCCAGTTTCGTTCGCCCATTAGATGCCAGTTAGACGGAAAGGATTGTCTTTTAGATGTAAAAAATAAATTCTGAAATTTGTACTTGAATTCTTCTGAATCTATGCTATCGTGTATATATTCCGGTTGAGGAGGTGGTAGTGCCTACCCTCCGACCCGGAAGTAGTTTGCGTCACTGGCCTCCCGGCACGGACAATTTACCGTTCGTGCCGTCTTTTTTTGTCTTCGGAGCCAGGCCCCTCGCCGTCACTCTCCTTACCCATCACAAAGTCCTTCCAGTTCGGCTGACCCCTCTCATTTCGCTGTCGGTTAGAATGGCATTCTAAGAGGTGCCATGAAGAGCCGTTCCCGCGCCCGGTGGATTCTCGGCTTGGCTGCCTGTGTTCTGACTGCGGCCAGCTACGCGCAATGGACCAATCCGGCCGACGATGTGCCCGCCTACCACCCCTCAGCCCCGCTGAAGGTGGCTTCACTGCCGCCCATCCTTTCAGGCCAGCAGCTTACCGAGCCTCAGTTCCAATATCCGTGGCAGAAGCATGTGTATCAAAAGGTCGCCCAGGTCAGCAGCGTGGTTTACCAGCTCCCCTGCAACTGCCGCTGCGACCGTGCCTTAGGCCACACCAGCCTGCGCAGTTGCTTTGAGGGTTTGCATGGAACAGAGTGCGCAACCTGCGCCAGGGAAGGGTTTTATGCGTACCAGCAGACAAAGCTCGGAAAAACTCCGGCCGAGATACGGGCGGGCATCGCGCGCCATGAGTACGAGGCAATTGACCTCGATCAGCAATAGCCGGGTTGTGCGGCCTGCTCACCCATCCTGGTCTTGTCACACCAGGATGTTTACGCCGGATGCCAGATCGAAGTCCTTCTCTGTCAATCCGCCTGCGTCGTGAGTCACGAGCGACAGCCGTACCCGGTTATATCGAATATCGATGTCCGGGTGATGACCTGCCGATTCCGCCGCCTCACCCACGCGGTTCACAAACGCGAGTGCTTCGCGAAAATCTTTGAAGTTGAAGGTCTTCACCAACTCGCCGGCGTCAATTCTCCATCCCGGCAGAGTGGTGAGCCGCCGCTCCGCATCTTCCGCTGAAATTACTGTCATCTTGTCGGCTCCTCAATGAGATTTTCCTGGATTGGATGCAGTGCGGAAAGAAGGGATTAAAACTCCGAAAGAAGGGATCAAAACTCCGAGGCTGGGGCCTGGGTCATTTGGAAGGTCGAGTACCGCTTGTTTTGCCCGCTGATCTCAGAACGCAACTCCTGCCATAGCTCGTTGGGAATCTTCAGGAACACCTCAACCACCGAAGGATCGAACTGCGTCCCGGAGCAGCGCAGGATCTCTTCGCGAGCGGCGTCAAAGCTACGCGCCCTGCGGTAGGGGCGATCGCTGGTGATCGCATCCAGCGTATCGGCTACGGCAAAAATCCGCGCGCCCACGGGGATCTCGTGGCCGCGGATGCCGCTCGGGTAGCCGCTCCCGTCAAAATGCTCCTGGTGGCAAAAGACAATCTCGGCGGCGCCGGCCAGAAACGGAATCTTGCGCAGCATGTGATAACCCCGCGTACAGTGCTCGCGCATCACCGATTGTTCATCCAGTGTCAGCGTGCCGGGCTTGCGCAGGATTTCATCTGGAATCGCCATTTTGCCCACATCGTGCAAAAAAGCGCCGCGCGCAATTACCTTGATGTCAGCCGGTGGAATTCCCATGGCCCGCGCCAGCGCGATCGTGTAAGCGGTTACTCGCTTGGAGTGACCTTCGGTCTCTGAGTCCTTCAAGTCCAACGCGTCGCCCAGGGCTTCAAGCGTCACGTCGTAGGAGTGCTCGAGATCTTCCATCGCATGCCGCAGCATCTCGGTGCGCGCCCGCACCATTTGCTCAAGGCTCTGCTGGTAGTTGTGGCTCTCATCGAGGATCTGCTTGTGATCGAGCGCGCGATGCACCGTGTTCATCAGGTGCTCACGCTCAAACGGCTTGAGCAGATAGTCGTAGGCCCCGCGCCGCATCGAGTCGATGGCCACGCTGATGTCGTGGATCGCCGTCACCATGACCACGGGGAGATTTGGCAATTGTGAATGAACGCGTTCGAGAAGCGCGATCCCGTTCACATCCTGCATCACGATGTCGGTCAGTACGAGGTCGAAGGTACGCAGCGAAATCGCTTCGAGCGCATCGCGACCGCTCGAGGCCAGATGCACTTCGTATCCGTGACGCTCGAGCGTGGAACCAATCATCGCTCTGACTTGGTTCTCGTCGTCGACCACGAGAATGCGCGCGTTTTTGCGCGGGGCGTTATTTGCCCGCGTCGCTGCTTCCGCGCCCGATTCTCCTGCGCGATCTGGTGATCCCGGTCCTGCCAGGTCCAATGCCAAGCAGTGTCCTCCCCCGCCTATGCTGCTCTTGATTGAAAACGTAAACTTCTGCTTCGGCAGCTCTTGAAAACACCCCAATTGAATAGGCCAGTTACTGAAATCGCCGGCACAGCACAACGATAGCTTCAACGGCTCATCGAGCGCTCGGGTTCCAGCCGACCTTCCCGGCTCAGAATCGCCAACAGGCAAATCGAATCAGTACGGATCTGTCAGGTTGACGATGAATGATCCCGAACCACCAGCCGTCTTTTGAAAGTGAAAATCGAGATCGTAAGGAAACCCTACACTGTACTCCCGCGCCGGGGCAACAGCTTTCACAGCCCCCCGCATTGGATGCGCCAATGGAGCAATCCGAACGCTCAATTGTAAGGAATTGCAGCTGAAATGGCGACGGCCACGGCGATGCGCCGGCTCGAATTGATTCTCAGCTCGATTCACTCCGCCGAAACACTTCATCGCTCTGCTTTCCCTTCAATAAAACCATCTGTCGCTTTTCGGCAATTAATCATGACTCCCGCAAGTTGTTTCTATGCTTTGTTCAAGCGCTTCCGCCCCGGCGCCCCCCCCCGGTTACTAATTGTGCGCCTCCCTGGTTTCCCGCCGGGCGCGCCGCGCCGCTGCCCAGTTCTCCTTGATCATTTGCCGGCCTCGGCCAACAGCCAGCGCATCGGCAGGAACATCCTTTGTTATGCAGGACCCCGCACCAATATATGCGCCATCGCCCACGCTTACGGGCGCCACCAGGGTCACATCGCTGCCCACAAATGCGTTCTTGCCGATGCGCGTGCGGTGCTTCTTTATGCCGTCGTAGTTGCAGGTAATCGTACCCGCGCCAATGTTCGAACCTTCGCCGATCTCGGCGTCGCCAAGATAAGTGAGATGATTGGCCTTCGCGCCCTTGCCCAGCCGCGCCTTTTTGGTTTCAACAAAGTTGCCCACATGTGCGCTCTCGCCGATCTCGCTTCCGGGGCGCAGATGAGCAAACGGTCCGATGCTCGCACCATTCTCTACCGTGCTCTCGCTCATCACGCAACCCTGCTGCACCAGCACTCCATCGCCGATGCTGCAGTTCTCAATCACCGTGTACGACCGGATCGTAGAGTCAGCGCCAATCCGCGTTTTGCCCAGCAACTGCACAAACGGCTCAATCACCGTGTCTGCCCCAACCTCAACATCCGCGTCGATCACGCATGTCTCGGGCTTGAAGATGGTCACCCCCGAGTCCATTAATCGGCGCGCCGTTCGAGCGCGCAGTGTCGCGTCCAGCGCGGCCAGTTCTGCAATCGTGTTTACGCCCAGCAACTCCTCAAATTCCGCGCTCTTAAGTGCAACCACCCGCTCGCCGGCCGACTCAAGCAGCCGCGCCATGTCGGTCAGGTAAAACTCGCCGTGCGGATTTTCAGTTTTAAGCTTGCCCAGATGCGCGAGCATAGGCGCGATTCCGAACGCATACATGCCCATGTTGATCTCGCGCAGGGCAAGCTGCTCCGGCTTCAGGCACTTCTGCTCCACGATCGCTTCAACTTCAACTGAGTCGCGGGATTTGCGAATCACGCGGCCGTAGTTCATGGGGTCGGGCAGGTCGGCGGAGAGCAGCGTCATGGCTGCACGGTGTTCCTGGTGGAACCTCCACACTGCCTCAATAGTCTGGGGCCGGATCAACGGCACGTCGCCGGAAAGCACAAGGACGTTCTCGTACCCGGCGATCGATTCGGCCGCGCATTGAATGGCATGTCCCGTTCCGCGCTGCTCGGTCTGTTCTACGAAGCGGACGCCGGTCTGCTCGACTGCGGCGCGAACGCGGTCAGCCTGGTGGCCGATCACAACCACGATGTCATGAGGGGCAACCACCTTGCTCGCCGCCGCGATCACATGCATCAACAGCGGCTTGCCGCCGACTTCATGCAGAACCTTGGGCCGTTTCGACTTGAGGCGCGTGCCTTTGCCCGCAGCCATAATCACGATGGCTGGGGCGGACTGAGATTTTTCCTGCCTGCTTTCCATATCCGTGTTCACTCTTGGCTCACCCTTGGCTTGGCTCACTCTTGCTTTCCCGGGCTGCCTGCTGCGCCCGGCGGCATTGACGGTCGCGGAATGGCGATGTCGATGGGCTTTACCGGGCCCATATTCAAATCGACCAGTCCCGGCTTGATCTCCGATTGGTTGCCCACCACCAGCACCGCCAGTTTCTCGGGATGAATGTACCGCTTCGCCGCCGCGGTCACATCTGCAATGGTCACCTTTTCGATGGCCGACTTGTAGGTCTCGAGATAATTCGCGGGATACGAGTAGAATTCGAGCTTCTCGCGCTCCTCAAGCACTTTGTCTTTGGTGTCGTACTGGAAGAGGAAAGAATTCAGAATGCTGTCCTTGGCGCGCTGCAACTCCTCTTCGGTGAAGGGCGTGGTATTGAGGCCGGCTATCACCTGCATTGCCGCCTTGGTCGCATCCACCGTGGAAACGCTCTTGGTGAGCACCTCGGCCGCGAAGCCGCCAACATGGTCGTAGGGCATTGAGACGCCGCCGCCAACGGCATAGGCGAGCCCCAGCTTGGTGCGGACCGTCTGGAAGAGCCGGCTGCCGAATCCTCCACCGAGAATCTCGTCGAGCACAGTAATCGTCGGAGCGTCGGGATTGCGACGGTCTGTCCCCACTCCAACAATCTCGACATTCGACTGGTCGACGTCGGGCTTGTTGATGAAGTACACGCCCGGCGTGGGGCCGGGAGTGACGTCGTGGCGCGGCGGCGCGCCGGTTACGGGAGGCAGCGACTCGAAGGCTGCGCGCACCTTCGCCTCCATCGCGGCGGCGTCGAATTCTCCGCCGATGCCGACGATAAGCTTGCCTCTGAGCGACCGATCATGCCAGGCCTGGAGGTCGGCAGCGGTCACCGAGCCCATGGTGGCGAACTCGGGCTGCCGCGTGTAAGGACTGTCGGCGCCATAGATCAGCTTGGCTCCCTCGCGCTCGGCAATGCCGGCCTCGTCGTCGTTGCGGCGAATGATCACGGTCGCTAGCTGCTGCTTGGCGAGCGCCAGTTTCTGCTGGCTGAACTTCGGATGGAACAGCAGGTCCATTGCCAGATCGAAGACCTGGTCCGCGTCGCCCTTCAGCGAGTCCCACTCGATCGCGGTGGAATCGTCGTCGCCGGCGGTCTCAATGTGCGCGGCGCGCGCCTCAAGAAAGTCGTCCATTGCGTCGCCGCTCATCTTCTCTGAGCCGCTGGTGCGCCACGCCTCTCCGTAGAGATCGATGAGGCCGGCCTTCTTCTGGTCAACCTCGCGCGAGCCGCCGGGAATGAGCACGGAGCCGGAGACAAACGGCAGCTCGTGGTCTTCCTGCAAAAACACCACGATGCCGTTCTTGAGCTCGATGCGTTTGGGCTGCTGCGGGTGGAATTCGTGCAGCGGCGGAACGGGAATCTTCTCCCACGGTTTGGATTGCTGCGCGGCGAGCGGCAACGGCGCGAGAGCTGCGAGAGCGAAGCCAGCTAGCAGGGCGAGAAAACGAGGCTGAAAGGCTGGACGCCGCACAGTTTCACAGTTACACAGTGGCTGGGGGGGGGGGGTGGGGGGTACCCCCCGTGTGTTGCCTGAAGAAGTGGTTTTGACTGCCACTAAATCGACTGCCTTTATATTGGCAGAACGCGCGAAATAATCTGCAAATGGGCCGGCGGGGCACCTGCTCCGAGGTTCGTGGTCCCCCACCCTTTCCGCGATGAAGCTGCCAAAAGGATGGGGCACGGAAGATCTGATCCCCGATCCCTGATCCCTGACCCCTGTTCTCTGATCCCTATTCCCTATTCCCTGTTCCCTATTCCCTGTCTTCCTCATTGCGCACCTCCGCTGGCCAGCGGGGCTTCAGCCGGCGGCGCGTCCGTGTCGATTTCGGCGCTGGTTCGGTTTGAGGCGATGAAGACCTTGTTGGCCACGCGCCGGATGTCGGCTTTGGTCACCGCGTCCACTTCCTTGAGTTGCAGGAAGAGCTCACGCCAATCGCCATAACGGGTCTGGTATTCGGCCAGAGAGCCAGCCAACCCTTCGTTGTCGGCCAGGCCGCGCAGAAGATCGGCTCGAGTACGCGTCTTATACATCTGCAATTCAGCGTCGGTTACGTCGGCGGTTTTGAGCTTCTCAATCTCTTTGTGAATGGCGTCGCGCATCTCGGCCGGGGTGTGTCCGGGAATGGGCACGGCGTAGAACGCAAACAGGCTGGGGTATTTTTCGCCGGGGAATCCCGAGAAGCCCTCGGCCACGGCTGCGATCTGCTGCTGCTCTACGAGGCTGCGATAGAGGCGCGAAACGCGGCCGTTCGACATGATGTCGCTGATTGCGTCGTAAACGGCATCGTCGGGATCGCGATAGCTGGGCCGGTGGTAGCCCTCGACGTAGAAGGGCTGCGTCTGTTCGTGGACGACGATGGATTTTTCAGCGGTCTGCGTGGGCTCAACGCTGGTGAGATCTTCAGGCTTGGGCCCGGCGGGCACGCGGCTGAAGTATTTCTCGAGCATGGGCATGGCAGTCTTTGCATCCACATCGCCCACGATGGCGACCACGATGTTGGAGGCGACGTAGTATTTGCGGTGGAAGGCCATGGCCTCAGTGGCGTTAATCTGGCTGACTTCACTCGGCCAGCCGATGTCGGGTCGGCGGTAGGGGTGGGTCTCATAGGCGGTGGCCACAAATTGCTCCACCAGGCGGCCGACAGGGTCGGAGTCGACGCGCATGCGGCGCTCTTCCATGACGACGTCGCGCTCTTTGTAGAATTGGCGCGGAACCACGTCGGCCAGGCGTCCGCTTTCAAGCCAGACCCATAGCTCCAGGCGATTTTCAGGCATGGACCAGAAGTAGCGCGTGTCGTCCAGGCCGGTTTCGGCGTTCAGGCCGTGGGCGCCATTCTGCTCCGCAACCTCAGTGAACTGGTTGGGAATGACATACTTGTCGGCCTCGGCCTGCGCCTTGAGGAAGGCCTGGTGCAGCTCTTCGAGCTTTTTGGGGTCGCGGCCGACCGGCTTGAGGTACTCGGCCTCGTAGGCGTCGTTGGCCTCTTCGACTTTTTCGAGGGCAACTTTCTCGGCGGCGTAGTCGGTGGTGCCGATTTCGGTAGTGCCCTTGAAGGCAAGATGCTCAAACATGTGGGCCAGGCCGCTATCGCCCGAGGGATCGTCCACATCGCCCGCATCGACAAACGTGGTGTAGCTGAACACCGGCGCCTCTGGACGGTAGCAGATGATGATGGTGAGGCCGTTGGGCAGCACCCTGGTGGTGATGCGCTGCTCGAAGCTCTTCAGATCCTGCGCGCGCGCGGACGGGAGCGCAAGGAGGAATATGAGGGTAACCAGCCAGGCAAAGCCTCGAGGGATTAAGCGGGGGGGATGCATGATACCTCCAGGCCGCGGCGTGAAATAAGCTGAGGCGTACCTTCTCAAGCTAGTTGGCGGGGCGGTGTGTTAGCAAGTTGGCGAGTCGGCGAGTCAGCAAGTCACGTGCGCTTCGCGCACGTTGGCGTTGCTGACGCAACGTTGGCGAGTTGGCGATGGAGCGGGACGCTGGTAGACGGAGGCCGCAATGGCAATTGAGACAGAGCGACTGATTCTGCGCATGTGGCGGCGGGAGGACCGCGTGCCGTTTGCACGGATGAACAGCGACCCGGCGGTGATGGAGTTTATGCCGGCGCTTCTGACGCGTGCAGAGAGCGACGCGTTGGCGGACCGCATTGAGGCCCACTTTGCCGCGAACGGATGCGGCGTGTGGGCGGCGGAGCTGAAGGAGACGGGCGAGTTTATCGGTTTTGTGGGGCTTTGGATCCCAAGGTTTGAAGCGCACTTTACGCCGTGCGTTGAGATTGGATGGCGCTTGGCTGCCGGGCACTGGGGCAAGGGGTTGGCGACGGAAGGCGCGCGGGCTGCAGTGGGGCAAGCTTTTGGCGAGCTGGGGTTGAAGAAGTTGGTGTCGTTTACGGCGGTGGGGAATGTGCGGTCGCGGCGGGTGATGGGGAAGATCGGAATGACGCACGATGCGGCGGATGACTTCGACCATCCGGACTTGCCGGAGGGGCATTGGCTGAGGAGGCATGTGCTGTACCGAAAAGCAGGGAACAGGGAACAGGGAAATAGGGAGCGAGGGAGTAGCCAGTAGGGAGTAGAAATCAGCCGATAGCCGCCGGCCGCATCGGATGCTCTACGTAATCTTGACCGGGTGAAGAGTGCCTACTATGCTCGGAGCCACCTGTTAGCAGTTTGGAGTTCAGGAATTTGAGCGCCGGAAGGGGGCCCATGGTTCCGCAACAGCGTGTTCTTCGCATCGTAAAAATCTGCTTTGTTGCCTTTGGATTGCTTCTTTTTGCCGTTCTCCATTTGATGGGGGTTCATCATCCTGCTGGCGATCTCAAGCTGATTCATAAAGTGATCGCAGCAGTCGGGATGGCCGATGTGGTGCTGGGGATCGTCTTCCAGCGGTACTTTATGAAGGCGCCGATGAGAGCGATGGCTCACGGCACCGTCGCCACCATGGCGCAGCGATGGTTTGCGGCGCATATCATCCGGCTGGCCTTCACCATGTCCACGTGTCTGTTAGGCCTGGCGGTGCACACGATGGGCGCTCCGAGGTGGCTGGGGCACACGTTGGTTGGCATGGGGGTTCTCTTTATGCTGATCGTGAAAACGGGAAAGCCGCCGACGGACGAGCCGGGCAAGTCGCCGTACGGCACAATCTTATAGCGGCGCAGGGAGTAGACAAGAGCCAGTAGCTGGCAACAATCAGCTATTGGCTACAAGCTATTGGCTACTGGCTGCCCCCCGCCTTGACCCCGCTAAGTGAACTTCCGTATGCTGCCAAAGTTGCGCGTGGCACGAAAGTTGCGTCTGCGCGTGGGGAGGGCCCGCATGACCGAAGCAAGCCTGGCCACGGCTCCCGCAATTCCAACCTCGGTTCGGCCCCTGCTGGTTCAGCGCGCCGCCGTGCTTGGCGCCGGGACCATGGGCTCGCGGATCGCCGCTCACTTGGCGAACGCGGGGATTCCGACGCTGTTACTCGACCTGCCCGCAAAAGACGCGGGGCCGTCATTCGCTGAAAAGGGATTGAGCGGTTTGGCGAAGGCCAAGCCTGCGGCGTTTTATGAGTCGGGGCTGGCTGCGCTCGTCACCACGGGCGACTTCGATAACGATCTGCCCAAGCTCGCCGGCTGCGATTGGGTGATTGAGGCGGTTGCCGAGAATCTCGAGATCAAGACGCGGCTGCTGGAGCGGGTGCTGCCGCACCTCAAAAAAGACGCGCTGCTCACCACGAATACCTCGGGGCTGCCGGTTGCGAAGATCGGCGCGGCGCTCAGCTCGCACCGGGAGCGGTTCTTCGGGACGCACTTCTTCAATCCGCCGCGGTATATGCGGTTGCTCGAAGTGATTCCGGCTGCGGAATCGGACCCCGGGCTGGTGGCGGCGTTTGCCGCGTTTGCCGACCGGCTGCTGGGCAAACAGGTGGTGTTTGCCAACGACACGCCTAACTTTATTGCCAACCGCATCGGGATCGCGGTGATGTTCAATGCCGCCAACCTGATGCTTGAGCAGGGGCTGACGGTTGAAGACGTGGACGCGCTGACCGGATCGGCGCTGGGCTTTCCGAGGACGGGGACGTTCCGGCTGGCTGACATGGTGGGCATCGACATCCTCGCGCACGTGGCCGCGAATTTTCCCGCGGGCGTGACGCGCGGGCGGTTTGGCGAAGTGCTTGACGAGCTGATGAAGCGCGGCTGGATTGGCGACAAGGCCGGACAGGGTTTCTACAAGAAGATGCGCGGGGCGGATGGGAAAGACGCGCGGCTGGCGCTCGATTTAACGACCTTTGAGTACCGGCCTGTGGTGAAGCCGGCGCTGCCGGCCCTGGAGATGGCGAAAACCGCGGGGACGGTTGCGGAGCGGCTGAAGCTGCTGCTCGGGAACGATCCCGCAAAGGATAAGGCCGCGGCGTTTTTGTGGCCGTTTTTGGGCGCGTTGTGGACGTACGCGGCCGATCGCATTGGCGACGTGGCTGGCGACGCGGTGTCAATCGACCAGGCGATGAAGGCGGGCTTCAACTGGGAACTGGGTCCGTTTGAGCTGTGGGACGCGGCGGGAGTGAAGTCGACGGTCGCGCGGATGAAGACGCTGGGCCTCCCGGTGAGCGCGCGGGTTGAGGCGCTGCTTGACTCCGCGCCCGATGCTGCGCAGGTTCCGTGGTATTCGACGGAGGGACCGCAGTGCTACAACACGGTGACGGGCGGATGGGAGCCGATTGCAGCGACGCCCGGCCACGCTCGGATTGCGGATTTCAGGCGGGCGAATGGGGTGGTGAAGACCAATCCCGGAGCGTCGCTGGTGGATTTGGGCGACGGGATTGGATGCATCGAGCTGCACTCGCTGAAAAACGCGATTGGCGGCGATGTGCTGGCGATGATTTCGCAGGTGCTCAGCCCGGGGTCGGACGCGGTGCGGGATTTTGCGGGGTTCGTAATTACGGGCGACCGCGAAAACTTCAGCGTCGGCGCGAACCTGATGCAGTTGCTGATGGTGGCGCAGGAGGGCGAGTGGGACGAGGTCGCAGGCGTGATCAAGGCGTTCCAGCAGATGACCGCGGCCATCAAGTTTTGCCCGCGGCCGGTGGTTGCGGCGCCGTTTGGGCTCGCGCTGGGCGGGGGTGCGGAGATTTGCCTGCACGCGGCTCGCAGGCAGCCGCACGCTGAGACATACATCGGGCTGGTGGAGGCCGGGGTTGGGCTGATTCCCGCAGGCGGCGGGACCAAAGAGATGTTATTGCGCGCGGTGGATTGGGCTGCGGGGCTGGTTGGGCCCGAAGCGGCTGCGGGAGGACCGCGGTTTGCGCAATCGGCAGAGATGGGTACGGCGCTGAAGCGGGTACTGGAAGCGATCGCGATGGCCAAGGTGTCGACCTCGGCGTTGGAGGCGCGAGCGCTGGGGCTGCTGCTCCCGGCCGACCGCATCACCATGAATCGCGAGCGGTTGCTGCTTGAGGCCAAGGCGCAGGCAGCGGTGCTGGCCGAAACCGGATACACGGCGCCACAGCCGAGAACCGTTCCGGCGCCCGGAATTGCGGCGTTGGCCGCCATGGAGACGGGCATCTATTTGATGGGCGAGGCCGGGTATGCCTCGGAGCACGACCAGAAGGTGGCGCGATGGGTGGCGTACATCCTGGCCGGCGGGCGGGTGACGGCGGGCGCGATGGTGACCGAACAATACCTGCTGGATCTGGAGCTCGAGGCGTTCTTGTCGCTTTGCGGCGAGCGAAAGACGCAGGAGAGGATCGCCTTTACCTTGAAAACCGGAAAACCGTTGCGGAACTGACGTACGTACGTATGTATGATAAAATCGTGATAAGGAGGAACGATATGTATCACGATCCAAGTACGGTGCTTTCCCCGAAGGACCGGGTGAAATCTGTGGAAGTTATCTATGATGCAGGACCAGTCGACGGGAGCTGGTCGGTCGCTCGACTCAAGTGGGACGAAGAAACGAAGGTAGGGATCCGGTGGAATGGGGACTCAGTGAGCAGTAAAGGCTTGCCGCAGGCGCGCGGGAACCCCGCGTGGTTTGTCCTTCCCGGGGAACTCGGTGCAGCGGTTTTGGCTGCGGCGCAGGCCCTCAAGCGGCAACGTCAGGCGACGCTGACAGAGGCGTACAAACTGATGGCTGCCGACCGCGAGCGAGAGTCTGAAGCAGAGGAGTGGACGGAAGGGCTGATCGGCGATGCCTATTGAACGTGGTGGAGTGTATTGGGTAAATTTCGATCCCGCAATGGGCGGGGAGATTCAGAAAACCCGTCCGGCGATTGTGGTATCGAACGATGCGGCAAATGCTGCGCTGAACCGGGTGCAAGTTATACCAATCTCTTCGAAGACCGACCGCGTTTACCCTGGTGAGGCGATTGTCGAAGTGAGGGGGGAGAGACGCAAGGCCATGGCGGACCAGTTGACTACGGCAAGCAAATTGCGCTTTGGGGCAAAGCTTGACCTGCTAAGCGCCGAGGATATGGACCGCGTAGAAGCGGCGATTGCCGTTCAGCTTGGATTGCAGTTGAAGTAGGCTCGATGAGCGCTCGTTGGAGAATCGCCGCAGCCGTAATCGCCAGCTCAACGTTGACGGTCTTGAGCGCGGCGCTCAAGGCGCAGATTCGCGAATCGCAGGTGATAGATGCATTCAGCACCGAAGGGCAGATTACGGTGAACGGGCAAACGCGGCAGTATAAGGTGGAGCATTTGCCGGCATCGTCGTTTCCTGCGCTGCCGGCAGCGGTGGCGGCGGAGTTGAACCGGAGAGGATGCCTGATTCCGCAGACGTACGAGGCGCACGGGCCGGAGAATGTGATTCGTGGGAGTTTCAGGCGTGCCGGCGAGAACGATTGGGCGGCACTGTGCTCGGTGCACGGAACGGTCTCTCTGCTGGTTTTTTTTGAGGGCGCGGCAGACAGCCCGGCGGTGCTGGCAACGGCGGCGGAGACCGCGCGGCTGCAGTTGAACAACGCAAGCGGGAACATGGAATTCGACTGGGGTATCGACGTGGCGACGCCGGAGCTGGTGCACGAGGCGCAGACGGAGATGCGACGCCGGCCGGCGAGGCTCGATCACGATTCGGTTGCCGATTCGGTTATTGACGGGGCGACGGTATACCACTTCTATGCGGGGAATGCGTGGACGACTGTGGAGACGAGGGATTGAAAGGCAGCGAGTCAGCGAGTCAGCAAGTCGGCGAGTTAGCCTGCGCAGGCGCACGTTGGCGTTGCTGGCGCGACGTTAGCGACGTTAGTGGGTTGGCCGTGAAGGGAGCGGGATGGAATGGCTGAAGCTGTGATTGTGAGCGCCGTGAGAACGCCGGTGGGGCGGGCGCCGAAGGGTGCGCTCTCGACCACGCGTCCCGATGATTTGGCTGCAACTGCGTTGAGCGGGGCTTTGGACCGGATTCCCGCTCTGGATAATGCTGAGATCGAAGACGTGGTCCTGGGCTGCGCTCAGCCAGAGGGCGAGCAGGGATGGAACCTGGCGCGGATGGCGGCGCTGCGGGCGGGGCTGCCGGTGGAGATTCCCGGAGCGACGGTCAACAGGTTGTGCGCCTCGGGTCTGGAAGCGATTGCCCAGGCCGATATGCGGATCCGCTTAGGCGGCATGCGCGTGGTGGTGGCGGGCGGGGCGGAGTCAATGAGCCTGATCCCCATGGGCGGCAACAAGCCGAGCCCCAATCCGTGGCTGGCCGAGCACTATCCCGCCTCGCTGCTGACGATGGGGCTGACGGCGGAGCGGGTAGCCAAGCACTACGGCGTCTCGCGTGAGGACCAGGACGCATTCGCGCTGGCAAGTCATAAGAAAGCGCTGGCGGCGCAGGCTGCGGGTCGATTTGCGGAGGAGCTGGTTCCGGTAAATGTGGAGGGCGCAAGGCCGGGCGCGAAGGCCGGCAAGCCGGTGACGGCAGAGGTTGTATTTGCAGCAGACGAGGGGCCGCGCGCCGATACGTCGGCTGAGGCGCTGGCCAAGCTGAAGCCGGTGTTTCATGCGCAGGGAACGGTGACGGCAGGGAACGCATCGCAAACCTCGGACGGAGCGGCGGCTGCGGTGCTGATGGAGGCGGGGCGCGCGCGGGAGTTGGGGTTGACGCCGATTGCGCGGCTGGTGGCCTACGCGGTAACGGGCTGCCTGCCTGAGGAGATGGGCATCGGGCCGGTGACGGCGATTCCGAAGGCGCTGGCAAAGGCCGGACTCAAGCTCGACGAGATTGAGCTGATTGAATTGAACGAGGCGTTTGCGGCGCAGGCGCTGGCAGTGATTCGCACACTGGGGCTCGACCCTGAGCGCGTGAACGTCAATGGCGGGGCGATTGCGCTCGGGCATCCGCTGGGGTGCACCGGCGCCAAACTCACCGCGTCGTTACTCCAAGAGATGAAACGCCGCGAGGCGCGGTACGGCATGGTGACCATGTGTGTAGGTGGAGGCATGGGCGCGGCGGGCATCTTCGAGCGGCTGTAAACCGCACACTATCCAAGAATTTGGTTGACGGTCACTGTGGTTTGGGCTAGTGTGATTGCGACTCAGAAAACCTCACCTTAAGGCGAAATTGCCATGCGCATGCGATTCTTCTCAGCGGGATTGCTTGGTGTTCTCGTGTTCGCCGGCCCCGCTTTAGCACTTGCCCAACAAGACAACGGTGCAGCAGGATGTGCGGCCTGTGGAAGCTGCGGGGGACTGATTTTCTTCATCATTGCCTGGTTCGTCCTGAGCATTGCATTGCTGGTGTGGGTGGCGCGCGATGCCAAGGCTCGTGGGATGGATAGTTCGGTCCTGTGGATGCTGCTGGTTCTATTCCTGGGCCTGATCGGCCTCGTAATTTATCTCCTTGCACGGCCCCAGGGGAATCTTGTGCCATGCCCCAACTGCGGCAACAAGCGGCTACAGGCCAGCGTGAAGTGTCCACACTGCGGAGTTGGCTCCTAAGGCCTCAGCCCTGGCTGGGGGCAATTCTGCTGTTGGCTTTGCTCTTTGGGGCAGATGCTTGCCGTATGCCGCAAAATCAGGTGAGCGTGCGCCTGTTTGCTGCTTCGGTGGTTGCTTACCACAATGTAATTCACCCGCTCACCGCCCGATTCCTCCGGTGCCGTTATCGACCTACCTGTTCGGCCTATGCTGTTGAGGCAACGCGCAAGTACGGAATCGTGAAAGGCGGGTGGATGGGACTGCGGCGGATTGCTTCATGCAGGAAGAGTGTGCCGATGGGCACATTGGATCCAGTGCCTTGACGGCCGAAACGCGAACAGCCGGGATCGCTCCCGGCTGTCTGTCGTTGCGGAATCCTTTGCAGGCTTACGGCTGCGCCCAACTACGCCTTGGCTGTTGCGATGGCCTTGAGGCGGGCGTTGAGGCGCGCCTTGTAGCGGGAGGCGGTGTTCGAATGCAGAACGCCCTTCTTCACGCTCTTGTCGAGGGTCGAAACCGTCTCACGATACTGGGTTTGGGCGGCCTTGGCGTCGCCCTTGACGAGGGCCTCGCGGAGAGCGCGAAGGCTGGTGCGCACTTGGCTGCGGTTGGCGCGGTTCACTTCAGTGCGGGTCTCAGTCTGGCGGGCGCGCTTGAGCGCCGAAACATGATTTGCCATGGATATTCCTTCTTGATTTCAGCCCTGCTGCCGGCAGACCCGGTGAGGGCCCCAGATGTTCAGGGAAATTAAGGCGGATGTGGAATGCAGCTCAGTACGCATCCCTCGCAATTATCCATTTTACGGGAAAGGGGTTTGAGGGTCAATGGCGAGGGTCGGTCAGGTGACGTAAATTCGATTGTGTAAAAGGCAGGAGGGTGTAAGTTGGCTTTGGCCTGACGAGCTAAAGCCGATTCCGAAAAGGAGACTTACACCCCATGGCGAAGATTATCTCGATTGACGAGCATTTCCAACACTTTCTCAGTGATTTGAAGGAGAGCTTCTGGGGCGACCTGGAAGCCAAGACGCGGCTGGCCTGGAAGCATTTTCTGGAGGCGGAGTCGGAGCGGATGCGCAATCTGTACATGGGCTACGAGTCGTACGAACGCGGCCCCAGGGTGGCGGCGGGCTATCGCAACGGCTATTACGAGCGGGACTTTGTGACCCGCTTCGGCACCCTGCGGCTGCGCATAGCGCGCACCCGGGACAAGGGTTTCCTTCCCGCCGGATTGGACAAGTTCCAGCGCCGGGCGCCGGAGGTGGCGCTGCTGATTCGCGAGGCCTTTCTGCGCGGCATTTCCACGCGTCAGGTGGGCCGTGTGGTGGCCACGCTGACGGGCGAGACGGTCAGCGCGCAGACGGTCTCCAACCTGGCTCGCGATCTGGACCATGCCGTCCGGCAGTTTCATCAGGCCAAGCTGAACGACGAGTGGGCCTATCTATTCCTGGACGGGGTAAATCTCAAGGTGCGCCGGCCCGCAGGACGGCAGTGCGTGCAGATGCTGGTGGCCTACGGTGTGCGCCAGGACGGCACTCGGCAACTGCTCGGCTTTCTGCGCACCAAAGGTGAGGGCCAGGCCCACTGGGAGGCGCTGCTCAACGATCTCTACCGGCGCGGCCTGAGGGGCGACAAGCTGCTGCTGGTCGTCACCGACGGATGTCCCGGGTTGGCGGCGGCCATCCAAACCGTGTACCCGCGCGCGACCCACCAGCGCTGCTGGGTGCACAAGATGCGCAACATCCTGGAGAAGGTGCGCAAGCGCGACTACGACGCCGTCAAGGTCGACGCCCAGGCCATTTATCTGGCCAAAGGCCGCCGTCAGGCAGAGGCTGCCGCGCGCGCCTTCTGCCGTCGCTGGCGGAGCGAATATTCCTCCGTGGTCAGGCAACTGGAGCGCGATCTGCCCGAGCTGCTCGCTTTCTTCGCTTTTCCCAAGCATCTCTGGCGCAAGCTGCGCACCACCAACATCATCGAACGTTGCTTCGTCGAAGTTCGCCGAAGAACCCGGCCCATGGTCTGCTTCGTCAACGTGCAATCCGTGGACCGCATCATCTACTCCATCTTCCAGAGATTCAACCTGGAATGGAAAAATCGCACCCTCCGCGTTTTTACACAAGCGGCTTGACGTCACCGGTCGGTCAGTTTGAATGTGGGGCGCCGGGCGAACTCGAATTCACACCCTTATTCTGATCGTCTACAGGCTCTTCCGGTTTGTGCTGCTTCTGCCGAATCGCCCACGCAAGCTCGGGTCGGGACGAACCATAGCCGTGCCGCTCCAACTCCGCAGAGATGCCGCGGTAATTGAAGTATTCTCGCAGCGAAGGTGTGATTTTGAAGCACATGCAAGAAAGTCTAGCTCCAATGGTGCTCCAGTCAAGAGCAGTGATTCTGAACTGACCTACTAAGGTACCGAGAGGGCGCCGAGAGGCGCGCTGGGTTGCCGTTCGCGCTATTCCAGGTCTCAAAATCGAGATCTCCACCCCACGAACGAGGACCTGTTCATGGGGACCCCGGACCTGGGGCACCCGGTTCCAAACTCTTTGGAGAGCCCGCAGGTATCCGACAAGGCACTTGCTGAATCAAATTTAATGAGTGGCGGAATTGACGCGCCGCACGGGTCGCGCTACTCTCAAGGCCAGATACCGGATTTGGTCGCCAATACCATCCCGCGGTCCTTCCAGGCAGCCCAGAGCAAGCGCTCCGCCCTGCCTACTGTCCTCCGGTTCCTCAAAAGCCAGCAGCCAGCTCCCTTGGGCGCACCTGCATTGTTTGCCGCACAAGTCCACTTATCCTTTCCGGCCGTCGCCCACGGGGCAGCGGCCGGTTTCTTTCTTAACCCTCAACCCAAGCCCGGGAGGCTATAAATACCTTTGAAGATCGAACTGGAGATCACGCCCAACCTCGAGCCGCTCTTCGGCACTCGCGATGAAAACCTTAGATTGATGGAAGACTCGCTCGGGGTCCGCATCGATCTGCGGTCCGACGCCGTACACGTAGAAGGGCCCGACGAGGGAGTGGCGCGGGTCGAGCGCATCTTCCAGGACTTTGAATCCCTGCGGCGGCAGGGCATCAATCCCCACAATGGAGAACTGAACGGCATGTTGCGCCTGGTGGTGGCCGACCCGGCGACTACGCTGCGTTCGGTGGCCGAGGCGGGCAAGCAGCGCTCGGCGGGCATCAAGCGGATTGTGCAGCCGCGCTCGCTCAACCAGCGGCGCTACGTTGAGGCCATTGAGCAGAACGACATGGTCTTTGGCGTGGGCCCGGCGGGCACCGGCAAAACGTACCTGGCAGTTGCCATGGCCGTGGCGGCCATGAACGCCAAAAAGATCGGCCGCATTGTGCTGGTCCGGCCGGCGGTCGAGGCCGGCGAGCGGCTGGGCTTTTTGCCCGGCACTCTGCAGGAAAAGGTCGATCCCTACCTGCGGCCGCTTTACGACGCGCTCTACGATCTGCTGGAGCCGGAGCGCGTTGAGAAGATGCTGGAGAAAAACGTGATTGAAGTTGCGCCGCTGGCCTTTATGCGCGGCCGCACGCTCAACGATGCGTTCATCATCATGGACGAGGCACAGAACACCACAATCGAACAGATGAAGATGTTCCTGACCCGCATGGGCAACAACTCCAAGGCCGTGATTACCGGCGATATTACGCAGATCGATTTGCCGAACCCGCGGAAGTCGGGACTGTTGGACGCGATCAATGTGCTCGACGGCGTGGAGGGGATCGTCTTTTGCCACTTTGTGGACTCCGACGTGGTGCGCCACGCGCTGGTGCAGCGCATTGTGCGTGCCTACGAGTCGTCAAAGCCGCAACAGCAGGAGCTGCCGCTCAGCGGGTCGATCGAAGTGGACGTGCCGCAGGCGGAAGAGCGGGTACCGGGGCATGCGGCGAAGCCGCAGTAAGGCAGGGAGTAGGGAATAGGGAGTAGTGCTTGGGCCGCAGCCGTTTAACGACTGCGGCCCGCGCATTTATGCGGTACGACCGCTTCAAGATCGTGAGGCGATTCCCGCGTTCGCGTATCATCTGAATAGACCCGGAGCCGTGCTTTGTGAACAGAGCTGTGTTCCGCGCAAGATGATCCTCCTCGATCCAGACCTGGACCCCGGCCCAATAGCCCACGGAAGCCCGCTCAAGGAGCTGCCAATCCGCAAGGGCTCCGGCTGCGCGCCGCGTTCCGGAGCGGCTGCGCCGAGCAGCAAATGGCGCAGGGCTGCGCTGCCCTGGGCCGAGCGGCTGCCCACCCCGGCAACGCTCAACCGTTTTTTGCGCGAGGCGCAGGCCGCCGTCCGTCTGCGCGGTCAGGTGAGCGTGCTGCTCACTACCGATGCGGCCATCCGCAAGCTCAACCGGCAATTCAGAGGCAAAAACAAGGCGACGGATGTGCTTTCGTTCCCTGCGGAAGGGCCGGCGGCCAGCGGGTTGGCGGGCGACCTGGCAATCAGCGTGGAGACGGCCCGAAGACAGGTTGCCGAGCAGGGCCACGCGCTGACCTGCGAATTAAAGATCCTGATGCTGCACGGGTTGCTGCACCTGGCCGGATACGACCACGAGACCGACGACGGCGAGATGGCGAAACGGGAGCAGATGCTCAGGGCGAGGTTGGGTTTGCCGCTGGGGCTGATTGAGAGAACTGCCAGCAAGTCAGCAAGTCAGCGAGTCGGCAAGCCAGAGCGGAGCCGCAAGCCATGAGCCTCGGCGGCGCAATCCTCGTTCTCGTACTCGCTGCAATTGCCACGCTGGCGTCGTACATCAGCCGCGTCTATTCGGAGTTCGGCAAGATTCTTACCCGCGAGGTGCAGGAGAATCTTGACGCATGGGAAGAGCGCGTGGAGCCGCAGATCGGTTTGAGCCGCGAGCACGCAGCGCTTTCGGCCGCAGTGCTGCAGCAACTGGCGTTGGGGATTATTGCGCTGGAACTTGGCGCGGTTCTCTTCGATCGCGCCCCACACGCGGGCCCGCCCACAACGCCTGAAATTGCGCAAGCCGTGCTGGGCGTTGTTCTTGTGGTCGTCTTCTGCAATCAGTTCATTCCGTCGCTGCTGTTCAACCGCACCCGCGGGCTGTGGGCGGCGCGGTTGGTATGGCCCATCCGCCTGCTGCTCTGGCTCATTACGCCCATCACGGTATTCATCCGCTTCTTTTTCTCGGTGGCTTCGCTGGCCGAGCATCCGGTCGATCCAACAGAGGAGCCGGCGCCCGGCGTGGAGGCGCTGATCGAGGCCGGCGAGGAAGAGGGCATCCTGGAGCAGAGCGACAGCGACCTGGTGCGCTCGGCAGTGGAGTTTGGCGACAAGCTGGTGCGCGAGGTTATGA
This sequence comes from uncultured Acidobacteriaceae bacterium, assembly GCA_963808695.1. Taxonomy (GTDB): domain Bacteria; phylum Acidobacteriota; class Terriglobia; order Terriglobales; family Acidobacteriaceae; genus Telmatobacter. The sequence goes on along the minus strand of CAWEHF010000013.1, from coordinate 49,536 downwards.
CGCCGAGGCCGGAGGTTTTTGCGGTTCCCGAGTCGATCACGCTGGAGCGGTTTCTGGAATTGCTGAAGCAGCATAACTTCTCGCGCGTGCCGGTGTATTCCACCTCGCTCGACACCATCGGCGGCCTTGCGTTTGCGCACGACCTGCTGCAGATCAGCGACGAGGAGATGCGCACGCGCACGGTGGCTTCGATCAAGCGCCCGGCGGAGTTTGTGCCTGAGACCAAGCGCGGCTACGAACTGCTGCGCGAGATGCAGCGCGAGCAGCAGCACATGCGCATTGTGGTTGACGAGTACGGCGGCGTGGCGGGCCTGGTGACGATTGAAGACCTGCTCGAGCAGATCGTGGGCAACATCCGCGACGAGCACGAAAAAGATGTGCCGATTGAAGTGCCGCAACGCGAGCCCTCGGGCGCGTGGGTTGTGCCGGGCAACTTCCCGGTCGACCAGTTGGGCGATCTGTTCGGCGAGCCGGTTGAAATGACAAGCGATCACGAGGCTGCAACGCTGGGCGGCCTGGTGAGCGAGATCGAGGGGCGCATTCCGCTGGTGGGCGAGGTGGTGCTGATTGAGCCGGCGGGGATCAGGACAGAAATTGTGGCGTCAACGACGCGGAAGGTGGAGCGCGTGAGGGTGTTTCCGCCGGTGGAGGATGAGGATGAGACGGAGTGAGTGTGAACTGCTGGTCGTTTCTCGGCCCCTCAACAAATGAGCGTTATACTTTACTGGCTTCCGATCATCGTAAAGGATGTGAAAGATGCAAGTTGCATCCCGATTTCTTCGCTTGGCCAAGTCGATTCTTTTCTTATTGGTTGTCACTCCTCCTCTCGTTGTTCAGGGGCAGGCGCCGACGCCCGCAGTCGGCTGTGGGAATGTCAAAGTCAATTTGACAAACCCGACATATCTCAGCACCGCAGGGGTAATCGTTGCCGTAGAACTACCGTCGGGATGGCTTCGGGAGGAGAAGAAGAGTAATCCGTTCTTCTTGCTGAGGGTCGGTGATCAATATGAGAGCGCCCGGACCCTGATGTACATCAATGTGCAGCGCCTGGACAGTTCTTTCGAACAAGCAGTCAAGAATGACGATCGCGATTTTCGGCAAAGCGATCCCTCCGCGCAGGTTGTGAACGAGCCTCCGAAGGAGATTCTTGAGTCGGGCTGCGCCGTGAAGACACAACGTTTCGTCTACCAACATGAACGAAAGACCTACATAGATCAGGTCACGAAAATTGGCATCGGTGGTCTGCTACTGAATGTGGTTCTTTCGTCGGATAGTCAGGCGGAGATTGCACGCTATCAAAAGGACTACGAGTTCCTACTCGAGCATCTTGCGCTCGTTGCGTCCGCAAAGTAAGCCAGTTGCTCCCTCGGCACCAACTCCCGCGACCGTTTCCGCCGAGTAACTAGACGCTCTGCGATGTATTCGCCTTCCAGTTCTGCCACTCTTCCGCCGTAATCTCCCATTTCTCGCTGGGGAAACGCCCCGAGACGTAGTCTTTTTCGCCGTGGCCCACGAGGCGCATTCCCATGCGTTCCGAGACGCGGCTCGATGCGCGGTTTGGCACAGCTTTTGACACGCGAAGCACGGTCTTGCCGAGCGTTTCGAGCCAGAAGTTGTTGACCCAGACGCAGGCCTCGGTCATCAGGCCCCGGCCTTGAAATGCGGGATCGAGCCAGAAGCCGCGATGGTCGGATTCGCGATCGATGAGGGTGATCGAGCCGATGATAGCGTCAGGCGCGGATTTGAGGCGAAGTGTCCATATCCATTGCCCGCCGCGCTCAATGGCGGGCAGCGCAATGTCGCGAAGGTAGGTGAGCGCGCCATCGGGCGGGTAGGGCCAGGGAACGATGGCTTTGAGGTAACGCACAATCTCCCACTGCGGGAAGAGGGCCTGAATCTGCGGCGCGTCTTCAAGCGCGAGGGGCGTGAGGATGAGGCGCGCGGTCTGGCCCGTCGGAGTCATGCGGAGATGATAAAGCGGAGAGGCAGCGGAACCGGCGCCTCTGCCGTTTTGCAGATAATTTTGCCCCTCCGGCGCACAATTTCAGATAGAGCGTCTAGGAACGTGAAGAGCAGCACCGCCCCAGTCACCGGCAATGTTCGCAAGGGAGCCCCGATAACAGAAGAGGGGAGGCCTTTTTTTGAGCTGTGAAACTGTGGACGCAATGGAATCAACAACCTGGCGGACGTGCCTTCACAGTTTCACAGTCCGGCTATGAAACTATGGCCCTCGCCCCTTTTCGCTGGCTCTTAAGCGCCCATTTAGTTTGGCAACGACCAAATCTGATTGAGTTGATTGTGGCCGCAGGCCTGCATGGTTGCGGGTTGTCCGGTTGCGGCGGCCGACTGGTTGGTGAGACACATTTTGTCGCCGGCATTCACCAGGTTGCCGGCCAGTGTGTAATTCCAGTCCTGCGCATTGCTGCCGTTACATGGTTCGATCGTGGGCCTGCCGTTCGCGAATGCCAGGCACCCACCGGCGGATTTCAACTCGCCTTCCGGTGTAATCGTCCAAGTCTCGCGGGGCGCACCCGAACAATCTTCCACTGTGCCCGCAGCGGCAAGGCAGTGTGCGTAGCCGTCGATCGACTCTTTCGGCTTGTCGGTGGTCATCACAATAGCGCCAGTGCGCGTGGGCGCGCCGCAGGCTGCATGCGGATGAACGCGCCAGAGGGCGGTGTCGTGAGTTGCCACATCGGCTTGCAAAACGGAAAGTGACGGCTGCCGCTCGCCGCTCCAGAGATTGTCGGCGTCGAGGGTGCAACCGGGTGTGGCCGCAAAGTCAAGCTCGGCGGGATTGATTTGAATTTGCAGGGGCGCATCGCCGCGATTGAGAACTGCAACTGCAAAATCGCCGCCCTTGAGCGGCTTCAACAAAAGATCCATGTCCGGCGTGCGCCGCACCAGGGTTGCGGTCCGGCCCAACGAATCCTGATCGACTGCGATCACTTCGCGATTGCCCAGAATCTCGATCGCATCGGGACTGAGCTTGCCGACATCGGAGCTGAGAATGAGCGGGACCGACATCATTGCCCAGAGAGCCATCTGGCTGCGGGATTCGGCCAGGTTCAATCCGCTGTCGCCGCCGATGATAAAGTCCGCATCGTTCCAGTTGCCGGGTTTCTGAAAGCGCCCCAGGGGCAGATTGTAGGCATAATTAAACAGCACACTATAGAAGCGCGGCGTGTCGGGAGTTTTCGCGCTGTAGTTGGCCATGTCGTCGCCTTCGCGCCAAAGCTGGCCGTAGTCGCGAACCCAGGTCAGCACGTCGTACCACTCGGGACTGAACTCGAAATATGCAGGAGCCGACTCAGAAAAAACGATGGGGCGGCCCACGCTCTTGAGCGCCGCTTGCTCGGCGGAGTATACCTTGCGGTAAGCTGCGAGACTCTCGCTCGGGTCGTGCACGTAGACGTTGCAACCATCCAGCTTCAGATAGTCCACGCCCCAGGATGCGAACAGATGCGCATCCTGAATGAAGTGATCGTTACCGCCTCCTTTAGGCCAGCCGCTGCCGGCAAATTCTCCGCAGGTGGTGGAACCGGCATCCTCATAAATTCCAAACTTGAGGCCCAGATGGTGGATGGCATCAGCCAGCGGTTTCATGCCGTTGGGAAAGCGCACGGGATCGGGTTGCAGGTTGCCTTGCGCGTCGCGGGTCTTCAGCATCCAGCAGTCGTCGATGGTCACGGTCGAGTATCCGCGCGCTGCCAGGCCTGTCTTCACCAGCGCGGTGGCGTTGTCAAGGATGGTCTGCGCGTTGAATCCGCATTGATAGTGAGCCCAATCGTTCCAGCCCATTGGCGGGAGCGGAGCAAGAGGCTGCGTATTCGATTGAGCGGCGGCGGACCCGGCGTGAACGCCTGCGAGACTAACCGCAGCGAACAGGACAACGAGCCGGCAAGCCGGCGAAAAACGGAGCCCGGACGAACAGCCGGCCGCCGCAGAAAATCTGGAATGCATTGCGTTACAAACCGCTTGAGATCTCATCGAATCACCGGTTGAAGTTATATACCACCGAGCCGGGGGCGTGAAATCTGTGGGGGTAGAGCATATTTGTCGATACACAGGCCACTGACCGTATGATTCTGTGCTTTCCCACCCTTTCCTCGATGAGGCCGTGAAAAGGATGGGGCACGGGTGAGTTGGTCGCGTTCAGAAGCCGGTTCGGCTCTTTTCGCGGATGGTTTCGATTTCTGCCGCCGGTATGTGCAGGAACTCGAGAAATTCCTGATGTTCCTCCGGCGCCGAGCGTTCGAATTCAGCATGCCAGCGGTTCATTTGCTCATCGCTCAGTCCGCAGGCCTTCATGATTGAAACCCATTTCTGCTTGGTGATCATCTGTTCTCTCCTGAGACTCGTGTGGCGCAGCAGTTTGACAATCGCGGCCTGGTGCTCACGGCGAGTTCTTATCTCGTCGTCCAGCTCCATCAAACGGCGTCGCAGCACGCCTGCCGCTTCGCCGGCCGGCCGATCCAGAACGGCGCGAATGTCATCGAGCTTGAGGCCCGCATCGCGATAGGCGCGGATCTCGAGCAGGCGCTTGAGATCCCGCTCATCGTAGAAGCGGTAATTGCCCTGGCTGCGTGCCGGAGCGCGCATCAGCCCGATGGATTCGTAATAGAGGAGCGCGGTGCGGCTCAGGCCGGCGCGACTGGCAAGTTTGCTTACGGTCCACATGGTCTACTCCCACTGTCAACCCTATAGTTATAGACAGGTCAAGCGGGAATTACGAACCGTGGACCGTGGATCGTGAACCGTGGATCGAATTGCAATTATTGGCCGCGAAGCTCGAATCACGATTCACGTGCCACGAATCACGACGATAATAGAGCCTGGAGCTGAATTTGAAATCAGGATTCGTAGCCATTATCGGTCGCCCAAATGTGGGCAAAAGCACGCTCTTGAATGCGCTGACGGGCGAGAAGGTGGCGATTGTTACGGCCAAGCCCCAAACCACGCGCAACCGCATTCTCGGTGTGGTTGAGGCGCCGGCTCGCAAAGGGCAGCAACAGGCCTCACAGATCGTGTTTGTCGACACGCCCGGGGTGCACAAGCCCGGGACGCAACTCGATCGCAGGATGCTGCAGGAGGTTCACGACGCGCTGGAGTCGCGGGACCTGGTGCTGGTGCTGGTGGATGCGACGCGTAAGACGCGGTTGAACGAACATCCTTCCCACGTCCCCAAAAGCGAGGGACGTGGGGCACCCAATTCGTCATCCGAGGATGAGTTCCTGTTCACGCTGGTGCGGAAGGTGGATTGCCCGGTATTCCTGGTACTGACGAAGATTGATCTGATTCGCAAAGACGAGCTTCTGCCGATGATCGATGCGCTGACGAAGCAGTACAACTTTGCGCAGGTGATCCCGGTGAGCGCGCGCAAACGGGACGGTCTCGACGTGCTGGTGCGAAAGATTGTTGAGGTTCTGCCCCAGGGTCAGCGGTACTTTCCCAAAGATCAGTACACCGATCAGCCGGTGCGGTTCATGGTGGCCGAGCTGATTCGCGAGAGCATTTTGATTGAGACGGGCGAAGAGGTTCCGTATGCCGCCGCGGTGGTGGTAGAGGAGTATCTTGAGCCGGAGCCGGGGGAGAAGAATCCGCTGACACGGATCATGGCCGCGATTTACTGCGAGCGCTCGGGGCAAAAGGCAATCCTCATCGGCAAGGGCGGGTCGAAATTAAAAGAAATAGGCACGGGAGCGCGGCGCAAGATAGAGTCGCTGCTGGGCACGCGGGTTTATCTTGAGCTGCACGTGATTGTGGAGCCGGGATGGCGCGAGTCGAAGGCGTTTGTGGAGCAGCTGGACTGGCGCAACCAGATTGAAAAACTGGCCGAGAATCAGGCGGACGAGCGGACCGGCGAAGACGAGCGCGATGGAAAACTGGAGTAGCCCGGCGATTGGCGCTACTCCAGTTACTCAGCAAGTCTAACCGTGGTGCTCGCCCGGGCAGCACGAATGCGAACCGGCGGCTGCCGGCCTGACATCGGCCGCGGGCAGATCGTCGAAGTAAGTGTCGGTGTATTTGTCGTGGTGGCGTGCCCACGCCATAGTGTGCGGCAGGCCTTCTTCGTCGCGGCCCTTCGGCATGTAGTCAAGCCAGTTGTATGTGCCCACCAGGATGTCGAGGCCGCGTGCGTAGGCCGAGTAGGCGTGGTAGACAGAGCCGTCCGCGCCCTTGATGAAGGCGCTGAAACCAGGCCGTTCGTCGCTGGGGAAGGGCGCCATTTCGTAGTTGTAATAGACCTCTTTCTGGCTCTTCTCGTCAGTTGTGGCGGAGACGTTGAAGTCGTAGTTGAAGTCGGAGCCGAAGGACGAGTACCAGTGGAAACGCCAGCCCATGCGCTGCTTGAAGGCGGCGATCTCGGCCCAGGGGGCGTGCGAGACCACGGCCAGCGTCACGTCGCGATTGGCGAGGTGCATCGCCATACCATCGAAATGATCGGCCAGATACGAGCAGCTGGGACAGCCTTCTGTCCAGCCGGGGCCGAGCATGAAGTGGTAGACGGCAAGCTGGCTGCGGTTGCCGAACAGATCGCCGAAGGAGCTGATGCCGTTCGGACCATCGAACCTGTAGGGCTTGTCGACCTTCTCCCACGGCAACTCGCGACGCTGGCGGCTGAGCTCGTCGCGAAGGTGCGTGAATTCTTTTTCTTTGGCGAGGAAGGCCTTACGGGCCTCCACCCACTCGTTGTGCGAGACAACTTTGGGCTGCTTAATCTCCGGTGCTGTGGTTGCCATGGTTGACCTCCTTGTCTTCGGTTGACGAGTCTTTCTTGCGCAGAATCTTCTGGGCCACGAAGGCGCCGATTCCGCCGGTTCCGGTGGCGCTGCCGGCGATGACCGCGGCAGTGGCGAGACAAACTGGGCACATAATGACCTCCTGATGTCTTGGCGTTTTAGGAAATTCGACTTCGATTCGCTCGGGAGGTTACTTTTTCTCGGCGCGCTTGCGCAACTCGTCGTGGATAAAGGTCCAACCGGCGGTCACTCCCTTACGGTGCTCCTCTGAGACCAGCCCGAAGCCGGAGTGGACGAACTTGATGATCGTCTCGCCGTTCTCGTAGCTGAGACGGTACTGCACATTATTTGTCACGGGGTGCGACATGAACAGGGGCCCGTTGAACTCCAGCAGCGTAGGCCGTTTGATGGCCTGCACCGTGGCCCAGAAGTGGCCGTTGCCGTCGCCCAGGTCACGGAACCAGCGGCCGCCGGGCCATGCCTCGATGACCATCGGCATCGGTGCGCCGGGCGTTTCGCTGCCCGGCCCAAGCTGCTCGAGCAGTGCGGCAAAGGTGACTTCAAGCGACGCTTTGACGCTGATCTCCTGTTCGATGCGCAGCGTCAGATTCTCAATCTCGGTTGCGGTGAACGCGGTCATAGACTCTCCTCGGGGAACTGTGTGTTGTGCAGCCGGCCGCGGCGGGCGGGCGGAAGCCTTTACTCCGTATGCGAGCCGCGGCTCATCTCGGCTTCGGCGCGCTCTCTTACCCGGATCAGTTGGTGGCGCCAGAAGCGCTCGAAGGTTTGTGTCCACTCATGCATGGGTCTGATTGCCTCCGCATTGATGCGATAGAGCCGGTGGCGGCCGCTGCGGCGCACGTGCACCAGCCCCACGTTGCGCAGAACCCCCAGGTGCTTTGAAACCGACGGCTGGTCGAGACCAATGGCGATGACGATCTCGCCAACCTGGCGTTCAGAGCCGGCCAGGAAGGTGAGGAATCTCGCGGCGTCGGGGCTCGGCCACGGCATTGAAGGTGTCAGAGGTGGTAGCGGCTCTGGCCATGAAGAGAAAATACATTCCTATATAGGAATATGTCAAGAGAAATCTTTAAAGCAGAGGCTACCGACTAGGGATCAGAGGCTAAAGGACTGAGAGCCAGTAGCTGGTAGCCAGTAGCTTATGTCCCGGTAGCTGGTAGCTGATGCTTTGGAGCTACAAGTGACAAGGTGCAAGCTACGAGGTACTGGTTGCGGTCTGCAAGTTACACGCTACAATTCGAGCTGAGTACGGCCCATGAAGGACGAGACAAACCCGCCGGTTGAGCGGAGCGCGAGCTCCGGCGAGCCGAGCCTTCACGCCGGGCAGGCATGGGGCCAGTTCGAGCTGCTGGAGCGGGTGGGCCGGGGCAGCTTCGGCGAGGTATACCGCGCCTGGGATTCGAGCCTGGAGCGCGAGGTTGGGCTCAAGATTCTGCTGCCGCGCTCGGCGGATGAGGGCGTGCAGTACGATGAGCTCCTGCGCGAGGCGAGGGCGCTGGCCGCGGTGCGGCACACCAATATTCTCCCCATCTATGGAGTGGACCGGCACGACGGGCGGGTGGGTTTCTGGACCGACTTTGTGCACGGCAAGACGCTGGCGGCGCTGGTGTGCGAGCAGGGCCCGTTCGGCTACCGCGAAACGGCGCTGATTGGCCTGGACGTGGCCAGGGCGCTGAGCGCCGTGCACCGGGCGGGGCTGGTGCATCGCGACATCAAGGCAGAAAACGTAATGCGCGAAGAGGGCGGGCGGATTCTGCTGATGGACTTTGGCCTGAGCGCGCTGGCCACGCGCCAGCAGGAGCTGGCCGGCTCGCCGCGCTACATGGCTCCGGAGCTGTTCCGCGGCGCCGAGGCCTCGGCTGCCACCGACATTTACGCCGTCGGCGTGCTGCTCTTCTACCTGGTTACGGGGCACCACCCCGGAGCAGGCGAGCCTTCGTCGGCGAAACCCCAGACGGCAGGGGACGAACCGACCGCTCTTGCTTCAGCGGTTCTGACATCCGGAAAGAGTTCGCAGCGAATGCGGGCGGGGAATGACGCAGCGGGCCGCTCGCTGCTCGATTACCGGCCGGACCTGCCGGAATTGTTTGCCAAGGTGATTGAGAAGGCCATCGACCCCGACCCGGCGAAACGATTTGCAAGCGCGGGGGCATTGTCGAGCGCGCTGAGCGAGACGCTGGGCCTGCCGGCGGAGAAGATTGAGCCGGTCAAAGAGCAGCCAAAACCGGGAGGCGTGGCGAACACCGTGGCCGTGCTGGTGCTTGTGCTGGCTGCCCTGGTGGTGATTTTCTGGCGCGCGGGAGTCTTTCATCACAGGGCCACGGGGCAGTCAGCACCTTCCCTCGAAGCTACCCCGGCGGATGGGAACAGCGAGTACTTGAAGGCCGATGCGCTGCTGAAACGATACGACCAGAAGAATAACGTCACCGAAGCCATGGATATCTTGACGAAAGTGATTGCCAGGGACCCGAACTTTGCGCTGGCGCAGGCGGACCTTTGCCGGGCCGACTTTCTGCGCTATCGAGTGACGCTGGAGCAGGATCTGCTTAAGCAGGCGCAGGCAGCATGCAACCGGGCGATTGCGCTGGACGCGAGCCTGGCGCCACCCTATGTGACGCTGGCGCGGATGAGCGCGATGGCCGGCAACACGGCGCTGGCCACGACCGAGGCGCAAAAGGCGCTGCACCTCGATCCGCGCAGCGCCGAGGCCTATGGCGCGCAGGCCGACGTGTTCGAGGCCGAAGGCCGCGACAGCGATGCGATTGCCGCAGTGCAGAATGCGATTGACCTGGCGCCCGACGACTGGCGATGGCCGGTGCTGCTGGGCGCCTACTACTACAACGATGGAAGGCTTGGGGACGCAGCGGCGCAGTATCAGAACGCCGTGAAGATCTCGCCTGACAATGCAATCGCCTTGCAGGACATAGGTTTGGTTGATACGCAGCTGGACCGGCTGCCGGATGCGGAGAAGAGTCTGGAGAGATCGGTCGATCTGCAGCCCTCTTTTGCGGGTTTTACAGACCTGGCTGAGATTTATAAGTCAGAAGGGAACTACCAGAAGGGAATCGAGGCGAGCAAGAAGGCGCTGGAGCTGAATCAAACGAATTACTTGGCGTGGGGGAACCTGGGATCGGCATATTTACGCGCGCCGGATGGCCGGAATGAAGCAATCATGAATTACATGAAAGCCATCGATCTGGCAGAGGCGGCGCGCAAGGAGTCTCCGCGGGACACTATGCTGCTTGCATCATTGGCCGGATACTACGCAACCATCGGCGACGCTACCCATGCCCTGCCCCTTTTGCGCCAGGCGGTCGCGCTCGATCCGGATTCAGCCGATGTTTTGTATATTGCGGGCGACGCGTATGAACTGCTGCACATGCGCAACCAGGCGATTCCGCTCATCGCAAAGGCGCTGGCGCTGGGTTACCACTACGCGGAGTTCGAGCATGAGCCCGAGCTGGCCGCTCTGCGCCTGGACCCCAACTTCAAGAAGGCTTTACAGGCCGCGCGGCAAAAACATTTACTGGACAGTCATAACAAAAACGGATAAGTTGTGCGTTATGAGCACAACCACGGTCATTCTGAACGAAGACAGCATGGGCCTGTGTGTCCCGAGCGTTGAGAGCGTGCCGATCGCAGTTGGCACGCAGGTGACGTTTACGGCAGCACAGGGAGTGAATGCGGTGCTGTACTTTTCCCCCGCCACCGCCGCGATTCTCTCGCCCTCACCCGGCGCCTCAGTTGCCCTTTCCCCCGGTCAGAGCGTGAGCTACACGGTCTCTTCGGTGGGAACGGCTGCCTACGGCGTGTTTTCACAACCACCGCAGTTCCAGGCTCCAAATTTCTTCGACTTTGGCGCGCCGCAGACTCCTCCGGCATTGGTCATCAAACCCGGTATGGGAGGAATTGAGTTCAGCGTGGCTGGCCATCCACCCGGAACTTAGAGCCTTTTATTAACCTTCCCGCAGCGACGAACGCAAAAAAGCTCCACAGGGATCGAAGGAAGACGATACGGATGCAGGACGGCGCAGCATGCTAGCTCCGCCCTGCGCTCCGGCCCGGCTGCACAAAAACGCACCGCCGGCAACTCTCTCGACACACAATCTAAGTTTCTCTTTATGTTTAGCTTGCGGAAATCGCGATTCATCTCTAAATTATTGATACAGAGCCACCGAGGCCTTCCCCGCTCCCAGATTCACAGCCGATTTCCGGCCCGGCTACTTTCTGTTTGCGAACAACTGAGGGACAATCATGAGCGGTTCTGATGCGCTGCTGTACTTTAACGGCATCAACGGCGCCACTGGCCGGTACGACCTGGAGCCAATGCCCGCCACCGCTCTCTCCCAGGTCGCCCTCGGCATTGCTCCCCGGCAGCCCGATGAGAAGGCGCATCTCGACGAGCTGAAACGGCGTTTCCAGCGCGACACCGAGGCGCATTTCGCGCCGAAGGAAGGCGTCAACCCCAAGAATCTGGCTGAGACGGGCTGGGGCGTGATCTTCGCCTTTGGCGCCGATCCTGCGGTGTACGAGGCGCTGAGCCCGCTTTTGAAGTTGCGCAAACAGCAGGCCGGAGACAAGTACAAGGAGTACATGGGGCCGCTGGCCTACCGGGGTGCGACCGCGGACTCGCCGGCGGAGAGCAAGCAGGCGTTTCTGGCGCGCAACGGCGCCGGTCCCGGACCGGTGGACCCCAGCATTGTTCCCTACTACCTGCTGATCGTGGGCGACCCGGACACGATTCCATTCCGGTTCCAGTACCAGCTTGACGTGCAGTATGCCGTGGGCCGCATTCACTTTGAGACGACGGCCGAGTATGCGGCTTATGCGGGGAGCGTGGTGGCGGCCGAGACCGGAACGCTGGCGCTGAAGAGGCGCATGGCGGTGTTGGGCGTGGCCAACAATGACGATGTGGCCACCAACATGAGCCGCGACGAGCTGGCCGCGCCGCTGGCCGATTGGGCCGTGAGCGAGAACGGTTGGGTGGTGGAGAAGTATGTGAGCGGTGACGCCACAAAGACGAAGCTGGCCGCGGTGATGGGCGATGCGCCGGCGTTCTTGTTCACGGCCAGCCACGGCATGTGCTACGACAGCGGCGACACGCGCCAGGGGGCGCAACAGGGCGCGTTGCTTTGCCAGGACTGGCCGGGGCCCTCATGGCAACAGGCCATTCCCGACAGTTTTTTCTTCGCCGGTGACGATCTGGCGGGCGATGCAAAGGTATTTGGCTCGATCATGATGCACTTTGCCTGCTTTGGCGCGGGGACGCCGAAGCTGAGCGACTATTCGGCGCCGGGTGCTCCGCCGGCAATTGCGCCCAGGAGTTTTCTGGGCCGGCTGCCGCAACGGCTGATCGCGCATCCACGCGGCGGAGCACTGGCGGTGATCGGGCACGTGGAGCGGGCGTGGGGATGCTCGTTTCACTGGAACCGGGCGGGGAGCCAGACCGAGGTTTTTAAGAGCACCATCAAGCGGCTGCTCGAAGGGCACCCGGTGGGTTCGGCCCTCGAATACTTTAACGGGCGCTATGCCGAGCTTTCGTCCGATCTGTCGACCGTGCTCGAGGATGTGAAGTTCGGCACCACGCCCGATCCATACGAGATTTCAGCATTGTGGACGGCCAACAACGACGCGCGCAGTTATTCGGTGGTGGGCGATCCGGCGGTGCGCCTGATGCTTGCCGAAGATGGAAAGCCGGCTTTGAGGCCGGTATTGGAGGTGACTTTGCCAACGACACAAGATTCGCTTCCCGCCGCGCCGGCAGCGCCGGCGGCGGCTGTTAATCCGCTAATGATGGATTATGGTGTGCTCGATTCGGTTCGCGGCGCGGCTGCGTCGCTGCAGGACGCGGCACAGAAGATGGGCGCCTGGCTTGCGGAGTCGTTCCAGACCGTGACCAGCGTGCGCGTGACAACGTATGTGAGCGACAACATCGACGCAGTGAAGTACGAGAACGGCGCATTTACCGGAGCGACGCTGCGCGCGATGACGGTCGCGAGCCTGGATGGGAACACACTGGTGTGCGTGCCCGAAAACAACGGGGTGGTCGACGATGCTCTATGGAAGATTCACTCCGACACGCTGGACAAGGCCCTGCACAACCGCGTGGAACTGATGAAGACGGCGGCGTCGGCGATCGCAAGCCTGGTTCCGGGAGTGAAGGCGCTGTGAGTGTTATCGAGCGGCAAATCGATGCCCAGACGGCCGCGGTGCACGCGCTGCGCGCGCAGATCGATGCGATTACCAGCGCCGTTCAGCGGCCGGTGAGCCAGGGCGGCGTTGAGGCGGTGAGCTATTCCTTTGGCGCGCTCGACACCATGGGGCAGGCCGCGCGGAAGCTGGCTGACACCGTGCACGACCTGCTGATGAAGCTGAAGCCGGTGGCGACGATCGAGACCACGCGCGGCGGCATCAAGGCGATTACGACGGTGAATTACGCAGGCCGGGCGGCGTCGGCGTGGCCGCAGTTTCCAAGCGAGGAATTGACGCTGGCGCACATGACCTCAGTGGACCGTGTGTTGGCGCTGCGTGCAGCGTTGGCCGGGGCCATTGCCTCGGCGGCAAGCGCGATGATGGCAATTTCGGCCTCGGCTGCAAACCCGCTGCTGGCCATGAATGCGCTGGGCGCGGCAAGGCGATTGAAGGAATCACTGGAACAACTGGCTGCGGCAGCCGAAGCAGCCATTTAGGGGGAAAAGTCGAGGTTTTGAAAGGGCACGACTTCAGTCGTGCCAATAAGGCCTTGAAAGTGACTGGGACTTTAGCCCCTGAGGGATGGTTTTGGGGACTTTGCCTTGTGACTCTCTTTGCGCAATCTGTGAATGCATGCCCCACAAGTTCTGCCGCCGACTGCCCGCAAACGTGTAAGGAACTTTGAAATGAGCCGATACTCCGATCTCGAGATCACGTTCAGCAAGCGCGATGAGCGGAAATATGTAGTCGGCTTCCGCTTCAACAGCGCCGACGACGCGGCGGAACAGCGCTCGGCGCTGGAGCCGGTGATTGCGATCGATATGGCGGGCGTCGCGGGCGACGATGCCGAGGCCTACGCGGAGACGCTGAGCGCGGCCTTCTTTACACCCGATGTGCGCGGCGAGTTCAACCGGTTTCGCGCGGCGGCCGCGGCGCTGGGATCGATCTTGCGCGTGCGGCTGACAATTGACGCGAACGCGCCTGAGCTGCACGCGGTGCACTGGGAGACGCTGCGCGATCCGAACCGCATCGACGACAAGACCGGGCACCTGTTCACCGGCGAAGAGATTGTTGTTTCGCGTTTCCTGAGCAGTGGAACGGATTGGCGGCCGATCCGGTTGAAGCCGAAGGCTGGGCTGCGCGCGCTGGTGGTGGTGGCGAATCCCGCGTCGGGCGCAAAGTATGGGCTGGAGCCGATCGACGCGGAGGGGGAGACCGCTCTGGCTGCCAAAGCGATGACCGGGATTCAGGTTTCGCGCTGGGCCGCGAATGAAGCGGTAACGCTGAACGGGCTCGCGGGCCGGCTGCGCGAGGACTTCGACATTCTGTACCTGGTGTGCCACGGCAAAATGGTGGACAACGAGCCGTACCTGTTTCTCGAGGATGGCCAGCCGGCAGCGGGAGCGGAGCTGGTGCAGGCCATCAGGGAGCTCGAGTATCGGCCGCGAATCGTGGTTCTGGCCTCGTGCCAGAGCGCAGGCAGCGGCGGGGTTGGACTGGCTGCGCTGGGGCCGCGACTGGCCGAGGCCGGCGTGCCGGCAGTGATTGCCATGCAGGGCAACGTCTTGATGATCACGGCAGCCGAGTTCATGCAGAGCTTCCTCAAAGAGCTGCTGGTGGACGGGCAGATTGACCGCGCCGTGGCCGTGGCTCGCGGCAACGTGCGGCGATCGCCGGACTACTGGATGCCGGTCTTGTTTTTGCGGCTGCGCGATGGATGCATCTGGTACGAGCCGGGGTTTGGCGGCGAGGACAAGGCCGAATTCGACAAGTGGAAGGCCATCTGCAACTCGGTGCGTTCGGGGCGGTTCATTCCGATTCTGGGTCCGGAGCTGGGCGAGGACATCTTTGGCGGAACGACGGAGCTGGCGGGGAATCTGGCGGACAAACACGCGTTCCCGCTTTCGCCGCACGAGCGGACCGACCTGGCGAAGGTTGCCCAGGTGATTTGCGTGGAGCAGAAGCGAAGCTACGCCTGCGAAGCGGTGCAGAACGAGTTTCTGGCGCAGATCAGCCGGAGGCTCGATCAAGCGGTGCTGGACGCAAGCCAGGGATCGCTGCCGGCTCTGCTCGACGCCGCGGTGAATCAATGCAGATCGAACTGCGATCATCCCTACCGCATGCTGAGCGATCTGCCGGCCTCGATTTATGTGAGCGCAAGCTACGAGCCGATGCTGGTGCGGGTGCTGAAGGCCGAGGGCAAGAACGCCGAGCCGGTGTTTACCTCGTGGCGCGGCGAAGATGTTCCGCAGAAACCGCAGCCGCAGAATGCCAAGCCGACGCCCGAGAGTCCGTGGGTGTATCACATTTTTGGAATCTTCGGGAAGCCCAACTCCATGGTGCTCACCGAAGACGATTTCTTCGACTACCTGATTGCCACCTCGCGGCTCGATCTGTTGTTGCCCACGCTGGTTGGGCAACTGATGCAAAGCTCGCTATTGTTTCTGGGGTTCCGGCTCGACGACTGGCGGTTCCGCGTGCTGCTGCGCATGATTGTGACGCGGCCGGGAACAAGGACGTTGCGCGACCTGGCGCACGTCGGCGTGCAGGTGAATCCCGGCGAGCAGACTGTGGCCGACGTGAACAAGGCCCGCAGATATATCGAGAGCTACTTTCAGGGCGGAGACGATTCGCCGGAGATTTCGATCTACTGGGGCAGCCCGGCAGATTTCCTGAGCCAGCTGAAAGAAAATCTGAACTCGAGCCTGGGCCAGGACGCTGCGCCGGTTGCATCGGGAGGCGGCGATGAATGGTACTAGCGCCGCTCGAGGCGAGCTTGCCAATCCGTTTGTAGGTCCCAGGCCGCTGGAGCGCGGCCAGCCGATCTTCGGCCGCGACCGGGAGATCGATCAGCTCTACTATCTGCTGAGCGCCGAGCGCATCGTTCTGCTTCACTCGCCTTCAGGCGCCGGCAAAAGTTCGCTGCTGCAGGCGGGGCTGTTGCCCAGGTTGCAAGCGCAATTCGATGTGTGGACCCCCGCGCGTGTGAGCCTCGCCGCGAACGACGTCACTGGCGTGAACCGCTACGTGCGCAGTTGCATCCTGGGATTCGAGGCAGAAGTGCCGAAGGAATTGCAGCGTCCGGCAGACGCGATTGAGAAGATGACGCTCGCCGAATACGTGGCAACCAGGCCGCGGCGCAGGTCGGCGCCAAAGAACCTGGCACTGATTTTCGACCAGTTTGAAGAGGTTCTCACCATCGATCCGGTGTCAATCGACGCCAAGTGCGAATTCTTCACACAACTCGGGCAGCTGCTCAAGGATCCGCATGTATGGGCGATCTTTGCACTGCGCGAGGACTATCTCGCGCCGTTCGATCCTTATGCCCATCTGGTTCCGACGAATTTCAAAAATCGATTCCGGCTCGATTTGATGGGGCGGGATGCGGCGAGCGAGGCAATTGAGAAGACGGCCGAGCTGGCCGGACGGAGCTTTGCGCCGGAAGCGCTCAAGAGGCTGGTATCGGACCTGGCGTTGATGCTGGTGCAGCAGCCAAACGGCGAGTTCTCGCGCGAGCCGGGCCCGTATATTGAGCCGCTGCATCTGCAAGTGGCGTGCCTGAATCTGTGGCAGCGCATGGAGCCCGGCCGGACCGAGATTCAGGAAAGCGACATTGCCGAATTTGGCGATGTGTCGGTTGCGCTGGCCGATTACTACGCGAGCGAAGTCGGGAAGACAGCGAACGGCGACGTCCCCGCGGAGCGCGATATTCGCCTGTGGTTCGGAGAAAAACTGATCAGGCGCGGCAAGGTACGCGGGTCGGTGCTGCGTGAGTACGGCCAGAGCGGCAAGCTCAAGAACGAGCTGATCGAGAAGCTGATCAAGACGCACCTGGTGCGGCCGGAGCAGCGCGCCGGCGCAACGTGGTACGAGCTGGCGCACGACCGGCTGATCGAACCGGTTCTGCATGACAACGAGATCTGGTTTGCCGAGCACCTGAACAAAGTACAGCAGCGGGCGCTGCAGTGGGATAAAGAAGGCGAGCCGTCGGCCTTGCTGCTGACAGGGAAAGATCTGGCTGAGGCGGAGCGATGGGCAAAGCGGTCGTATCTCATCATGACTCCGACTGAAGGCCGGTTCCTTTCTGCATGCCGTCAAAATCGCAGGAGAATGTTGCAGGCTCGCGCGGCCGTGGCGCTCCTGATTGTGTTTTTGTTTATGATCTCGGGGTTGTGGTTCATGGCGCGGCGCGCACAGAAGCTCGCCGAGAAGAATCTTGATTTGGCCAAGCTGGCGGTGGATCAGAGCCTATTGTCAGCGGGCAGGGAACAGGCGCGCGAGTCACCGGATTCGCCGGAAATTGAGTCCTTCCGCAAAGAACTGCTGGACAAAGCAGCGGCGTTTTATACGGCGTTCATCCAGGCAAACGCGAACACCGAGGAACTGCGCGCCGAATCGGCGTCGGCGTATTCGCGACTGGCCGATATCGACCGGTTGCTGGACAAGCACGACGATGCGGTGAGCGAGTACAGGAGCGCGATTGCGGGATTCGAATCCCTGGCGCGCGAGGAGCCGAAAGAGGTCGAGTACAGGCAGTCCCTTGGTTACTGCCACAACTGGCTGGGCGAAACGCTGCGGCAGTGGTATGAGCAGGAGGAGACTTCCGACAAATCGACAGCGGCGCAGGCGACCGCCGAGTATGACGCGGCTCTCCAATTGCAGCAGCAGATTCACGATGAGTCGCCCTCAAATGCACAGTACACGCAGGAGCTGGCCAGGACCTACTACAACCGCGGGATCCTGGAGAACGACGAGGGCGACCCCAAAAGTGCAGAAGCGGATTTTCGCACAGCGATGGGGCTGCTGGAGCCGCTGGACCCGGTGGTCAACAAGCATGTAATCCAAGACCCGACGCAGACGACGCCGATTGCAGCGCAGGATCTGGCACGGACTGACAACGACCTTGCCAATCTGGAAGCGAAGAAAGGGAACAACGCGGAAGCGCGCGCGCTGTACGAGCGGGCGATCGCGGTTGGAGAGCAACTGACAGCGGCAAAAAAAGACAAGCGCGAGTACAAGGCAGAGCTGGCCGATTACTACGACAACGAAGCGCTACTGTTGATGAAAACAGGCGACGAGGCGCAAGCCGCGGAACAGAATCGTAAGGCGCTCGATCTGATTGAAGCGCTCACGGCGCCCTCTCAGGCGGTTGGGCTGGAGGAGGCAAAGATTCTTGAGGTGCGGATCAGGATATTGCTCAAACAGGGCTCGCCGGACGCATCGAAAGAGGCGGAACAGGAGCAGAAACTGATGGAGACTTTGGAGAGGGGTGGACTCTCACATCGGCATTCGTTGGTTCATAAGATTTATGCGAGGCTGGCATCGAATTACATTGAACTTGCGAAGAAGGATCTGAAGAGCGGCGAAATGGATAACGCAGATCTCTCGCTGAAGAGCCTGGCGCTGGTGATTCCCGAGCTTGCGCCCGAGGACAAATCGGATGCGGAGAAGAATTACGAGTATTACGAGCAGCAATTGAAGAAAAGGAGAGCACGCCGATAGCGGCGCGCCACAAGAAAAAAAGGTTGCATTGGGCCTCAGGGGAATATGAGCGAAGTGAAGAAGTGTTTTGTCTGGCTGGTTGCCTTAATTGGGATGGGAGGCGCCGCGCGAGCGCAGCAGATCGAGGCGCCGCAGCCGGCAGGGAACAGTTTTGCGAATGAGAGAGCTGTGGCGGAGTGGTCGATTCCGCCGATGGGTTGGCGGATGAGCGCCACGGAAGGGCAGCGGGCGCCGAAGAAGACGAAGGCTGAGAGCGGTCCGCCAAAGCCGATGAATACCGAGCCGATTGACCCCAGCATGGTGGGTTACATTGACGACGCGGCAGTGGGCAACGAAATGCGCATCCGCTTTGATGCGGGATTCAATGCGCCGCGGCCCGATCGCGCCGAGTACTTCTATGCGGGCAGCACATCGCCCGCTCCCAGCGCCAGCGCCGTGCAGCGCACGCTTAACTTTCAGCAGCTTTACCTGAGCGGCGAATACGCGCCGTTCAAACGACTGTCGGCGTTTGTCATGGCGCCGTTCCGGTGGATTGAACCGTTTTTCATTAGCGCGCCGGGCCAGTCGCCCGATTTATTCAGCGGCGGCGGCATCGGCGATGTGCAGGCGGGCGTGAAATATGCCGCGCTCAAGAGAGAACAGACGCATGTGACGCTGCAGATGAAGGCTGATTTTCCAAGCGGGAACGGAGCAAAAGGATTCGGCGCCAATCATTACAGCGTCGAGCCCATGGTGCTGGTCTACCAGAAGCTGAACGATCGCACCGCGCTCGAAGGCGAGGCCGGAGACACGCACCCGATCGGGGGAACGTATTATACGAATCCGCCGGCGCCGCCCGAGAAGTGGTCGGCCGATGTGGCGATGTATGGGCTGGGGCCGAGCTACGAGCTGATCGAGCGCGACAAGTACAGCTTTGCGCCAGTATTGGAACTGGTGGCGTGGCATGTGTTCGGAGGGTTGCAGACGGGCGCGAACAACGTGGTGCAGTCCGCGGCCGGCATCAACGTATTCAACGCCAAGCTGGGCGGGCGTGTGAGCTTTTCCAACGGCAGCTCGATTTATGCCGGATACGGCAGGGGAATCACGTCGGACATCTGGTACAGGAATCTGTTCCGTGTGGAGTACAGGAAGGCGTTTTAGAGTAGACCTCCGCTCTATCTTTCAAGCGGTCTGGATGGCTGCAGAACGATGCCGTGGATCAGGTACAGCCGCAGGATTCGGATACTTCACTCCGCGCAGCCAAGCGAAGAAGCCAACTCCCCACAGCGCCAGCAAAATCAGGTTAGGCACGCTCGCCTCGATCCCAAATTCACCGCCGGTCAGCCAGGTTGCGCCATGCACGCTGCCGTTCAAGAGATGCCCCACACCGGCGAGGCCGCTCGAAGGCAAGCCGAAGAAGAAGACAACTCCCCAACTCCAGCCTGCGTGGATCCCCATGGGCATCCACAGGTTGCCGGTTCTCCTGATCACAAGGCAGGTCACCAGACAATAGATCGTCGCGGCGACCGGCCCGAGTCCGTGACCGCCGGGGTTGAAGTAGTGCATTCCGCCCATCCAAAGCGAAGTGATAACCGCGGCGGGCCAGAACCCTATTCCTGTGGTCAGCGTGAACAGCAGGTAGCCGCGATACAAAAAGTCTTCGAGCAACGCGGAGATAAAGAGCGGAACAGACCAGGCAGCGCCATATTTCAAAATGTCATTGCCATACAGCGCCAGGGGGCCGAAAGAATAGACACCGGCGAGTCGCAATACGAAAAGCAGCAACGCAAGCGACGCGAAGCTGATCGCCGCCCCTTGCCAGAATGGCCCTCCGAATGCGCGCCGCCAGGGCAATCCGTAGTCAGCAAAGCTGCGACCCTCAATTCTCGTCATGATCCAGGTTGCAATCAACAGCGCAACGGCAAAAATCCCCATCATGATGGCGCCCTCTGCGGGTGTATCGGGATATTGGTTCGGGCCATTGATGCGGTCGACGATGAGGCCCGCGCCGTAACCCAGAGGCAGGATGAGAGCGAAGAAAATCAGCAGGCGCCAGCCGGCGCGGATGCCGTTCGGGCCCTTGAAGGCGTTCAATTTCACGAGTTCGGCCATTGATCTCCCCTCTTGGCCTTAAAAAACGCTTCAGAGTACGCGGTTACGGCTGGCCGGTGTAGCGCACATCGAGCAGCGTACAGTCGTCGAGAGCTTCGGCGGGAGAGCGGAACTGCACCACGGCGTCGAGAATTCCGTCGATGTCCTGATCGAGCGCGACATTGCTCAGTTCGGCGATGCCGAAAAGATCGCCGTTCGCATTCTCGGTTTCAGTCAGTCCGTCAGTTGCCAGCAGAAGCCGCTCGCCGGGACGCAGCACATCGTGCGCCGATGCATAGGCGGCGCCGGGAATGAGGCCGACGATCAGGCTGCCCTCCTCAAGTTGGCGCACCTCGCTGCCTAATATGACAATTGGATGGATGTGGCCGCAGTTGAGGTACTCGATGCGGCCGTCGGCGAAGAGGCGAACGACCACCATGGTGGCGTATTTGCCCACATTGCGCGTGCACAGGAATTCGTTGACCAGCGACGCGATCTGAGGGAGTGGCTGGCGCGCCAGCAGCTGCGCGTGAAGAATTCCCTGCATGGTTGCGGCCACGATGGCAGCGGTGATGCCCTTGCCCGAGACATCGACAACCGCGACGCAGACAGAATCGTCAAGAGCGATCACGTCGTAGAAATCACCGCCGATCTCATGGCAGGGAATGCTGCGCGCCGCTAGCGTTGCGTAAGGCACCGTGGGCAACGACACGGACATGAGGCCGCTGTGGATGCGGGCGGCGATGGCCAGTTCTTCGCGCGCCTGCCGCGCTTTGAATTCGGCCTGTGTGAGCAGGACGTTTTCAACCAGTGCGGCCGCTTCGTTGGCGATGGTGTCGAGAAGCTGATGATCGAGCTCGGAGAGCGAGCCGGGCTTGACCTGGCTGTCGAGGTATAGCAGGCCGAAGAGCTGAGCTGGGCCCGAGGTTGAGACGCGCTTGCGCAGGGGAATGCAATAGATGCTGCGGATGCGATGGGCCATCACGCTCGACCACTCCGAGGCGCGCTCGTCTTCGAGCGTGTCGCTGATGGAGAATTTCTGATTGCTTTCGATGGCCTTCTGGATGGCGCGGCGCGAGATGGTCGAGTCTTCTTCAAGGGCTGTACCATCGGCCGCTAGGCCCAGCGCCATGCGCATCGAGTCGCCGTCGCGAAGGAAAATGATTCCGCGTTCGACACCGGTGAGCTCGAGGGTCAACTGCAGCAGCGCGCCGAGGATCTCATCCACCGCGCTGCCTTCGTTGAGCCTGCGCGCCGCGTCGAGAAGAAACTTGAGCCGCTCCATGTCGGTTGCGGCGGGCGATGGTTTTTCGCCGTGCTTTTCGTGGAGATTGCGGAATGAGGCTAGCAGTTCGCCGAATGAGGACCGGATGGCGCTGCTGGCGGTGTCTTCGCCGCCGCGTTCGTGAAAATGGAGCGCCACGCCTTTGAGCGAACCGAGTTGCAGCTCGTCGCCGGGATGAAGCTCGGCCCGCTGAACACGGCTGCCGTTCACAAACGTGCCGTGGGTGCTGTTCTGATCGATGAGAACATAGGCGCCGTTCTCATGCACGATGACGGCATGACGGCGCGAGACCAGCGCATCGCTCAACACCAGATCCTGCCCCGGCAAGCGGCCGAGAGTGGTGGAGTCGCCGCGGAGCACCACTGTGTGGCGGCCGTTGGAGTCGATATAACTGAGCGCGGCAGCAGGCATTGGGACCATTCTACCGGCGGATTCCCGAGGGAGGGAGAGAAGTTGGTGCAGGGGCAGCCGGCTGATGACGTAAACAGCGGGAAAGGGCTCATTTATCTGGTATTTAGAACCGTGAACTGGGTCACATCGCGGAGGTTCTGCGCGGCCATAGAATGACACCCGTGAAAGCAGAAACGGAAAAGACGGAGGAACGCCCGGCCACGACATTCAACGAGAAGATTGCCGAGCTGGAGGCAAAGCGGGAAGAGCTGAAGCTGGGCGGCGGCAAAGATCGCATCGAGCGCCAGCACGCGACCGGCAAACTGTCGGCGCGCGAGCGCATTGCCCGGCTGGTGGATAAGGAGAGCTTTGAAGAGATCGGGCTGTTTGCGCGGCACCGGGCCACTTACTTCGGCATGGCCGGTAAGGAACTGCCCGCCGACGGGGTGGTAACCGGGTGCGCGACGATCAACGGCCGGCTGGTGCACCTGGCCAGCCAGGATTTTACCGTGGCCGGCGGCGCGGCGGGAGAGACGCACAGCAACAAGGTTGCAGAGATGATGGGCATGAGCCTGAAGACCGGCAGCCCCTTCATCTTTATCAACGACTCGGGTGGGGCGCGCGTGCAGGAAGGCATCGACAGCCTGGCCGGCTATGCGCGGGTCTTCTACAACAACGTGATGCTCTCAGGCACGGTGCCGCAGATCTCGCTCATTTGCGGGCCGTGCGCGGGCGGCGCCGCATACAGCCCCGCGCTCACTGATTTCGTCATCCAGACCGAACAGGCGCGCATGTTCATCACCGGGCCGCAGGTCATCAAGCAGGTGACGGGCGAAGAGGTGAGCGCCGAGGATCTGGGCGGGGCGCGGTCGCAGATGCACTACTCCGGCGTGGTGCACCTGATTGCGCGCAACGACGATCACGCCATTCAACTGTGCAAACGGCTGCTGAGCTATCTGCCTGCGAACAACCTCGAGGATCCGCCGCGCATGCCGTTCAACGCAAAGTTGAAGGACGACGACGAGATCGACAAGTTTGTTCCCGCCGACCCCAAGCAGGCCTACGACGTGAGGCAGGTGATCGCGCGGGTGGTAGACCACGAGGATTTTCTTGAGATTCAGCCGGGGTTTGCCGCCAATATCGTCATCGGCTTCGGGCGCCTGCAGGGAAGGTCAGTAGGCATCATCGCCAACCAGCCCTGCGTGCTGGCCGGTTCGCTCGACATCGACGCGTCAGACAAGTCGGCGCGCTTTGTTCGCTTCTGCAACGCCTTCAATATTCCGCTGCTCACGTTTGTCGATGTGCCGGGATTTCTGCCGGGCGTGGAACAGGAACGCGGCGGCATCATTCGCCACGGCGCGAAGCTCTTGTTTGCGTACTCGGCGGCCACGGTGCCCAAGATCACCGTTGTGCTGCGCAAGGCGTATGGCGGCGCGTACATCGCCATGTGCTCGCGGGGGCTGGGGGCCGATCGCGTGCTGGCGTGGCCGACTGCGGAAATTGCAGTGATGGGCGCCGAGGGCGCGGCGGAGATCGTCTTCAGGCGCGAGATTGACTCGGCGGAAGATCAGGCCGCGAGGCGCAAAGAATTGGTCGACGAGTATCGGGAGACGTTCTCGAACCCGTATGTGGCTGCGGGACGCATGCTGGTGGACGACATTATTGTGCCGGCGGAGACGCGGCGGGTGGTGGCGCAGGCGCTGGAGTCGCTGCATGGCAAGCGCGAGATGCGCCCGCAGAAGAAGCACGGGCTGATTCCGCTGTAAGAGGAGACCGGAGATGAAGCTACGGAAAACGGACGCGTCGGCGGATGCACTTTTGAAGGCGATGGCCGAGCGCCAGGATGCGCTGGAGCGCCAGCTGGGCGCGCTAGCCGCGGCGGTGCAGCGGCTGGAGATGCGGCTGGCAGAGCGGAGCGAGGAGCCGGACTTCGGTGACCAGGAAGGCACGGTGGAGGTGCTGGCTGCGAGCGCGCCGGGCGCGGCGAAGAAACGCGGCGTAAAGGCCGAGGTCAAGGCGGTGATTGCAGCGGCTGCGGCGGTTGCCGGCGAAATGGCAAAGGTGCGCAAGGTGCGCGCGTTGCCTGCGGCGCAGGATACAGGCAGCGCGTGGTCGCAGCAGGGTCGCGTGGGCGTCGTGAGTTCGCATAACCTGCGTTGAAGCCGGGCGGGCGGAAGAAGCCATCGGAAGGGAAGGGCGCATTGAAGCTTCGCATCACCATCGACGGAACAACCTACGAAGCCGATGTGGAAATGGTGGACGAGGAAGAAGAGTTTGAAGAGGGCGAAGAACCGCAGTATGAAGCGCCCAACTATGCAGTCGAGCAGCCTGACTCCGCAAGCGCCGGGAACGGAAACGAATGCCGCAGCCCGGTGATGGGACTGGTGATTCGTGTTGAGGTCGAAACGGGACAGCAGGTTGAGGCCGGCCAGCGCGTGATGGTGCTTGAAGCCATGAAGATGGAGACCCACATGACTGCTCCGCGCGCATGCAGAGTGAAGAGTGTGCATGTGGCGCCAGGCGACCCGGTGAAGGTGGACCAGCTGCTGATTGAGTTTGAGTGAAGGGCAGGAGATGAACCGCGCGCAGGACGGCCTTGAAAAAGTTCCGGGCATCAGATTTGTGGATCACGTTGCGATTGCCGTGAAGCAGGGCGAGCTTGAAGGCCAGGTGAATGCGTACAAGCTGATGGGCCTTGAAGAGGTTCACCGCGAAGAAGTGCGTGGGACCGACCAGGTGCGCGAAGTGCTGCTCAGGATCGGCGAGGGGCCGAACCTGATCCAGCTTTTGGAGCCGCTTGCGCCGGAGTCGCCGGTGCAGAAGCTGATTGACAGGAACGGCGGGCGCGGAGGACTGGCGCATATTGCATTTCGCGTAGAGAATGCGCAGCGTGCGTTCGACGCGATCAAGCAGAGCGGCTTTCACCTCATCGACAAGGCGCCGCGGCCGGGCTCGCGCGGAACGACGGTCTTCTTCGTGCATCCCAAGTCGCGGGCCGAATTCCCCTTCGGTTTCTTGATCGAGATTGTTGAAGACGGCTGCGAGGGCAAGGCCGCAAAAGCTGGTGAAGAGAGATGACCGCTGCGCGCCTGCTCGAGGAGTTTCCGCCGGTTTCCACCGCAGATTGGGAAGCGGCCATTGCGCGCGACCTGAAAGGGGCGGACTACGAGAAAAAGCTGATCTGGCGCACCGATGAAGGGATTGCGGTCAAGCCGTATTACCGGGGCGAAGATCTCGCGGGCGTTGCGGGGTTCGATGTGAAGCCGGGAGAATTTCCTTACCGGCGCGGCGCGCAGCCCGAGGCCGAATGGAAGATTCGCGAAGAGATTGAGGCGGCCGCTGCCGAAGAAGCAAATCGCGCAGCGTGCGCGGCGGTGCGCAGCGGAGCTGAGGAGATTGCGTTCTCGCGTCTCCAGGTGCGCGATGGGGCTGAGCTTGAAGTTGCGCTCGCCAATCTCGATGGGATTGGCGTGCATTTTGAGCACGCGGACAGTGCGCTGATCGCGGCGTTGTTTGAGAGGTTAGGCCGGCGGGAGCATGCTGCAGATGGCGCAATCTCCACGGGATGCGATCCGCTCGCCGACGCGGATTTTGCGGCGCAGGTGATTGCGCGCGCTCCGCATGGCTTTGCGCCGTTCACGCTTGACGCGGGGCAATTCGAAGAGGACGGCGCAAATGCGGTGGAAGAGATTGGACTGGCGCTGGCGGCGGGAGCCAACGTACTTGCCGAAATGGATGCGCGTGGCGTAAGCGCGGATCGTACCGCGGCCGGGCTCGGATTCCGGTTTGCGATTGGCGCGAACTTCTTCTTCCAGATTGCCAAGCTGCGCGCGTTCAGGTTGCTGTGGGCGCGCGTGGTTGAGAGTTTTGGCGGGACGCGCGATGCCGCGCGAACGCGCATTGTGGCGCGAACCTCGCGCTGGAACAAGACGGTCTACGATTCCCATGTGAACATTCTGCGCGCCACCACCGAGGCCATTTCGGCCGTGCTCGGAGGCGCAAATTCAATCATTATCGCTGCGTTCGATGAGTGCTACAAGGCTCCGGACGAGGCGAGCCGGAGGCTGGCGCGCAACACGCAACTGCTGCTGCGGCATGAAGCGATGCTGGAGCGCGTGGCCGATCCCGGCGGCGGCGCATACTATGTCGAGGCTCTCACCGATTCCATCGCGCGCGAAGCATGGAAGCTGCTGCAGGAGATCGAGGCCGGCGGCGGATTCAACAAGCTGCGCGCCGAGGGCGGGGTTGCGGAGAGGCTGGCGCGGAGCCGGGCGGCGCGCGAGAAGGCAGCGGCAACAAGGAAGCGCGTATTCACGGGAACGAGCCTGTACGCGAACCCCGCCGAACACGCGCTGGAGCGTATCGATTTCGAGCGCATGAATGCCGGGCATCGCGGAGCGCGCGTGTTTGAGGAACTAAGACTGCGGACAGAGCGCCACGCAATGGCCGGCGGCCGCGTGCCTCAAGTTCTGCTGGCCGAGATTGGCGACGCCAGGATGCGCGGGGCGCGGTCGCACTTTGCGGCGAACTTTTGTGCCTGCGCTGGATTCCGCACGACGGTGCGGCGATTCAAGAACGCTGAAGTAATTGCCGGAGCGGAAGCCGATCTGATTGTGCTGTGCAGCTCTGACGCGGAGTACGAGGGAATTGCCGCGAAGCTGATGGCCGAGTTCAACAGGCTCGGCCGCGAGACGCCGGTAATTGTTGCGGGGAATTCCGAAAGCGCGGAGGCGTTGAAGTCGTTGGGCGTTGCGGATTTTGTGCATGTGCGCAGCAACCCGATTGAAGTGCTGACGAGATGGCAGGAAAGATTGGGGATCGCAAAGTAAGATGCGGCCAGATTTTACAAAGATCGACTGGCGGAGCGAGGCGGTGGAGAAGCCTGCCGGCGCGGCGACCAATGCCGAAGCGTGGCTCTCTCCCGAGCACATCGCCATCAAGCCCGCCTACTCGCGCCAAAATCTTGAGGGCCTGCAGCATTTGGATTACGCCGCGGGAATTCCGCCGTTCCTGCGCGGGCCCTACAGCACCATGTATGCGATGCAGCCGTGGACGATCCGCCAGTATGCGGGATTCTCTACGGCCGAAGAGTCGAATGCGTTTTATCGCCGCAACCTGGCTGCCGGTCAGCGCGGGCTCTCGGTAGCATTCGATCTCGCCACGCATCGCGGATACGACTCCGACCACGAGCGCGTTGCGGGCGACGTGGGCAAGGCCGGCGTGGCGATCGACTCCATCCTCGACATGAGGATCCTGTTCGACAGGATTCCGCTCGACCGCATGTCAGTGTCGATGACCATGAACGGCGCCGTGCTGCCCATCATGGCGTTCTACATTGTGGCCGCTGAAGAACAGGGCGTGAAGCCCGAGGCGCTGAGCGGAACAATTCAGAACGACATTCTGAAAGAGTTCATGGTGCGCAACACCTACATTTATCCGCCTGCGGGATCGATGCGCATCATTGGCGACATCTTCCGCTACTGCGCTGCCAAGATGCCGAAGTTCAACTGCATCAGCGTGAGCGGATATCACATGCAGGAGGCGGGCGCGACGGCCGAAATCGAGCTCGCGTACACGCTTGCCGATGGCCTCGAGTACCTGCGCACCGGCGTCAACGCGGGCCTTGACGTTGACAGCTTTGCACCGCGCATCTCGTTCTTCTGGGGCATTGGCATGAATCCGTTTATGGAGATCGCCAAGATGCGCGCGGCGCGCATGCTGTGGGCCAGGCTGGTGAAGGGATTCGGTGCCAGGAATCCCAAGTCGCTTGCGTTGCGCGCACACTCGCAGACTTCAGGCTGGAGTTTGACGGCGCAGGACCCGTACAACAATGTGGTGCGCACCTGCATTGAGGCCATGGCTGCGGCCTTTGGGCACACGCAGAGCTTGCACACGAATGCGCTGGACGAGGCATTGGCGCTGCCCACCGATTTTTCAGCACGCATCGCGCGCAATACGCAGATCTATCTACAGGAAGAGATAGGAATCACGCACGTGGTTGACCCGTGGGCTGGATCGTATTACGTTGAGCGGCTGACGCACGAGCTGATGCACGCCGCGTGGGAGCTGATCGAGGAGGTTGAGGGCCTGGGCGGAATGGCGCGAGCCATTGAGACTGGTTTGCCGAAGATGCGCATTGAAGAGGCCGCGGCGCGGCGGCAGGCGAGGATCGACTCGGGGCTCGATACGATCATCGGCGTGAATGCGTACATCGCTCCCGAAGAGCCGCAGATTCCTGTGCTCGACATCGATAATGGAGTGGTGCGCGAGGCGCAGATTTGCCGGCTGGAACAGTTGAAGAGCGAGCGCAATGGCGATGCGGTGCGCGAATCGCTGGATGCGCTGCGTCGATGCGCGGAGAGCGGCGAGGGAAACCTGCTGGAGTTTGCCATCGACGCGGCGCGGAAGCGCGCGACGCTGGGCGAGATTTCGAGCGCGCTTGAAGCAGTGTGGGGACGCTACGAAGCTTCAACGCACACTGTTGCTGGCGTGTACGCGGCGGCGAGCATGAGCGATGAGTTCAAGAAGGCGCGGCGGATGGTTGAGGATTTTGAAAAGGCCGAAGGGCGCAGGCCGCGCATCCTGGTGGCGAAGATGGGCCAGGACGGGCACGATCGCGGCGCCAAGGTAATTGCGACGGCGCTGGCCGATATCGGATTCGATGTGGACATGGGGCCGCTCTTCCAGGCGCCGCGCGAGGTGGCGCGTTTTGCCGTGGAGAGCGACGTTCACGCGGTGGGAGTGTCGAGCCTGGCCGCGGGACACAAGACGCTGGTGCCGCAACTCATCGATGAACTGCGCAAACGCGGACGCGAAGACATCGTTGTTGTCGTGGGCGGCGTGATTCCGCCGCAGGATTACGAGTTCCTGTACAAAGCGGGCGTGGCGGGCATCTACGGGCCGGGCACGGTGATTACCAAGGCCGCGCAGCACATTGTTGAGACGCTGAGCGCGAGCACGGTGGGCGCGCGGGGTTGAGACGCCGATGAAGAGCGCGTTGAGCGAACGGCGAGGAGTGGCGTTACCCGAGGCGCCGCGCGTTGAGAAGGCCCGCACAAAATATAAACGCGAGCAATATGTTGAACGGATTCTCGGCGGCGATCGCGGAATGCTGGCGCGGGCCATCACGCTGATTGAGAGCGCGCGCGAAGCGGACCGCGAACTGGCCGGGTTGATTTTGGAGGATTGCCTTCCGCACAGCGGCAACTCGCTGCGTGTGGGCATCACCGGCGTGCCGGGCGGCGGCAAGAGCACTTTGATTGAGACGCTGGGCCGCCATTTGGTTCAGGAGCGGCAACAGAGAGTTGCGGTACTGGCCGTCGATCCCACCAGCCAGATTTCGGGCGGAAGCATCCTGGGCGACAAGACGCGCATGACGGGCCTGGCCGCAAGCGAGAATGCATTCATCAGGCCCTCACCCACGCGCGGAGCAGCGGGCGGAGTTGCGCAGAGCACGCGCGAGGCGATGCTGCTGTGCGAGGCGGCCGGCTACAAGAACGTGCTGGTTGAAACCGTGGGCGTGGGGCAGACCGAGACCGCGGTGCGTGGGATGGTGGATTTCTTTCTGCTGGTAACGCTGGCCGGCGCAGGCGATGAACTGCAGGGCATCAAGCGCGGTGTGATGGAGCTGGCCGACGCCGTTGTAGTGAACAAGGCGGATGGCGCGAACGTGAAGGCGGCCGAGAAGGCGCGCAGCGAGATTGAGAATGCGCTGCACCTGTTTCCCATGGCGGCGTCTGGCTGGACACCGCGCGCGCTCACGTGCTCGGCGCGGACCGGCAAAGGCATTCGCGAATTGTGGAGCGTGGTTGGAGAACACGCAGCACTGACGCGCGGCAATGGCTGGCGCCAGGCGGCGCGGAACGAGCAGCAGCGCCAGTGGATGCGCGATCTGATCGAGCAGGGACTGAGGCAGCACTTCGAGGCCAATCCTCAAGTGCGGGAGCGAATGGCGATGCTGGAGCGCGAGGTTGTAGAAGGGCAGACAACATCGTTCCGCGCGGCGCACATGCTGCTGGATGCGTACCTTAAGTCGAAGTGAGAGGTCTAGTTCTTTTGCTTTTCGATAAGGGCATCAAACACGTCGTCAAGAGCGGATTCCCACGAAGCAAGGGCGACACCGAATCGCGTCTTCAGTTTTTCGTTTGAGAGAACCGAATTGTGCGGCCGCGTGGCCGGAGTGGGATATGCGCTGGTGAGAATCGGCGTGAGCTCGGGAGCCTTGGCGCCCATCAACTGAGAGGCGCGCGTGAAAATGGCCTCGGCGAATCCGAACCAGGACGTCGATCCCGAGCAAGTCATATGATAGAGGCCGGCCCACGAAGCAGAGTCGCCGAATTTGCCGCCCAGGATTCCGCTTACGATGGAATGCGTGGCTGCGGCTAGTTCACTCGAAGTGGTGGGCGCGCCGATCTGGTCGTCGACGATGGAGAGCTGGTCGCGCTCCTGCCCCAGGCGCAGCATGGTGAGTAGAAAATTCTTGCCGTGGCTGCCGTAGACCCAGCTGGTGCGAAAGATGAGGGTTTTGCCGCCGACCGATTCAACTGCCTGTTCGCCGGCGAGCTTTGAAGCGCCGTACATGCTGAGCGGGTTGGGAGTGTCGGTCTCAACCCAT
Source organism: uncultured Acidobacteriaceae bacterium (assembly GCA_963808695.1). Classification (GTDB taxonomy): domain Bacteria; phylum Acidobacteriota; class Terriglobia; order Terriglobales; family Acidobacteriaceae; genus Telmatobacter. The sequence goes on along the minus strand of CAWEHF010000013.1, from coordinate 18,719 downwards.
GGGCCGGTCTTCGAGCCATCGAAAACGTAGTCAGTGGAGTAGTGAACGAGCAGCGCATTCAAACGCCGACTCTCTTCGGCCATGATGCGCGGGGCCTCGGCGTTGACTGCGTGAGCGAGTTCCGGCTGCGACTCAGCCCGATCGACATCCGTGTAAGCAGCCGCATTGAGAATGACGTCTGGATTGGTTTCGCGGATGAAGGCGCGGAACTGCGGTGCGTTAGTGATGTCGACCGTGGGCAGATCGACTGCGGTAATGGTTCCCGCGCCGGCAAAACTCTTTTGCAGTTCAACACCAAGCTGGCCTGCGGAGCCGACGATGAGGATGCGCCGGCCGCTCGATGAACCATCCAACTGATGATCGCTCACGCTAAGCTCCCAAAATGCTGTTGAAGTTACCTCCCTCATTCTAGTTGTGCAGTCATCGGCGACGATCGACGCGCCTTGGTCACGCATGCGGCGTGTGCCGGACAGGCACCCGAGTGCCAAGTGAGCGGCCTGTACCGCTGAATTGAACGGGGTATCCCCCTCCCCCTATGAAGAGTGGTTAAGTGGTTTGTTTTCAGTTACTTGTACCAACGATAGCTCACTGTAATCCGATGAAAACAAAGAGGTTAAAACGCAAAATCGTCATAAATAAGGAGTTACGGGCGGCAATTGCACCTGTGGAGATGCAAGGCTGCGCGTAGGCGGAGTCCGTACTGGGACCATTGTGCAGCAAAGAGCGGAAATTGCCTGCAAAGGCATTGAAGAAATGAAGAAGCGCCGGAGTGAAGGGGTGAAGGCGGAGCGTCGGGTAGTGTCCTGAATTTGCGTCGCCGTCCCTCAGGGGCTAAAGCCCGCACAAATTTTTGCTCGATTCAAGTACGGGCTGAAGCCCGTACCCTTCAGCTGAAGCCCGTACCCTTCAACCTGTCACACTGTCGGGCGTCGCGCTGAAATACGATTCCCCGTTACAATCGATACTGGAGATTAATGCTCGTGAACCGCGTGTACATGGACGCCAACGCCACCACGCCTCTGTTGCCTGAGGTGATGGAAGCGATGCGTCCGTATTGGATGGAAGTGTATGGCAATGCTTCTTCGATTCACAGGCAGGGGCAAGAGGCCCGCAAGGCAGTCGACCATGCGCGCGAGGCGATAGCGCGGCTGTTCAACTGCAGTGAGGCTGAGGTTGTGTTCAACTCGGGCGGTACAGAGGGTGACAATACCGCGGTGTTCGGTGTGCTGCGGCCGGGCGATCACTTCATCACCACGTCGATTGAGCACTCGGCGGTGCTGCGCGCGGCCGATCGTGTGGCCGAACGTGGAGTCGAAGTTACATTCGTGGGTCCGCGGCACGATGGGTTGATCGATCCCGAAGAGATCAGGCAAGCGATGCGGTCGAACACGCGCCTCATCAGCGTGATGCTGGCGAACAACGAGACCGGCGTGCTGCAGCCGGTTGAAGCGATTGCAAGAATCGCAGTCGAGGCCGGCGCGTTCTTCCACATCGATGCGGTGCAGGCCGCGGGCAAGGTTCGGCTCGACGTGCGGCGGATTGGCTGTCACCTGATGTCGATCAGCGCGCACAAGATGCACGGGCCCAAGGGTGTGGGCGCGATGTACGTGAAGCGCGGCACGTCGATTGATCCCTTGCTGGTTGGCGGAAGCCATGAGCGCAAACAGCGCGCGGGCACTGAGAACGTACCAGGCATTGTGGGGCTGGGACGCGCGGCAGAGCTGGCCATGGAGAGCCTGGAAGACGGAACGATCAATCGGCTGGCGAAGCTGCGCGACCGGCTCGAGATCGGGCTTCTCGCGATTGATGGCACGAGATTGAATGGCGCTGGCGCTCCGCGCACGGCGAACACGGCGAATATTACTTTCGACCTGCTTGAAGGCGAGGCGCTGGTGATCGCGCTCGATTTGAAGGGCGTTGCGGTGAGCGGAGGGTCGGCGTGCCACTCGGGAGCGACCGAGCCGAGCCACGTGCTGATGGCGATGGGACTGGACAAGAACGCGGCGCGGGCGAGCCTGCGCTTCAGTTTGTTAAAGACGGCGACCGATGCGGATGTGGATTATGTGCTGAAAGTGGTGCCTGAGGCGGTCGAACGTTTGAGGGCGCTGGCACCGGCGGAGGCTGGCACGCTGGGATGATAGAGATCTCAGTGCTCCCGTTTGCTGTTGAGATTTTGCCTGATGAGATTGGTAAGACCCAGTTCGAAGTTGGAGTATGCTGCGTGGTTTCTCCGACGCGCGGCTTTCAGCGGAGATACGCGGCCAATCCCCAATTCAGATTCAGAGAAGCTGAGGGTAATGAGTGAACGTCACTCGGGAAAGGTTCGGCCTTGGTTCAACGATTCAACGCGCTGGTACCTAGCTGAGCTTGACCGCACGGATTTGGAGAAGCTCGTGTTCCTAGAGTGCGATTGGACCAAGGGCAACGGGCTTGTGCAAAACGACGGGCCAGATTACAGAACTCTGTTGCGAGTCGCTCAGCGCGCGAAGGCTATGAAGTACATTTCTCTCGACTGTTGCAACGTGAAGCAGAGGGCCTATTACGAGAGCTTGGAGCGTTCTGAGTTTGGGTTACAGGGTGCAAACAGGCTAGCAATCTGCTCAGCAGAGCCTTGCGAAATGGATTCAAATCCTTCGGCTCGCTATTACCTGTTAGATGGGCTCGGCCGTAGCTTACCTTATATGATTCTGCTGCTAGAGGGAAAGATCGAGCCTATGAGAATTGAAGCATTTATGGCTGAAAGGGGAGCTGACGATCATGTCTAGTGAGACCACCATCGCCGTAGCCATGTCTGGAGGGGTTGATTCCTCGACAGCGGCGGCGATGCTCGCCCATTCGGGCGTGACGGTGGTCGGTCTTACTCTGCAGCTTTGGGATCAGACGCGGCTGGCGGGCAAGCGCGGCATTCCCGATGCGCCGAAAGCGGGGCGCTGCTGCTCCATCGACGATGTGTACGACGCACGCCGTGTGGCCGAGCACTTGGGCATTCCTTATTACGTGGTGAACCAGGAAGAGCGGTTCGAGCGCGACGTGGTGCGTCCGTTTGTGGATGAGTACCTGGCGGGGCGCACACCGATTCCGTGCTCGCTGTGCAACAACCACTTGAAGTTCGACCAGTTGCTGAAGACGGCGCGCAGCATTGGCGCGGAGCGCATTGCCACCGGCCACTACGCGGTGAACGAATACGACCAGAAGCGTGAGCGTTGGATTTTGAAGCGGCCGGCAGACCTGGCCAAGGACCAGACGTATTTTCTCTTCGGGCTGACGCAGGAGCAGTTGTCTAGGACGCTCTTTCCACTGGGGCGGATGACCAAGCCGGAGGTTCGCAACGTTGCGCGCGAGCATGGGCTGAGGCTGGCCGAGAAGCCCGATTCTCAGGAGATCTGCTTCATTCCCGGCGGCGACTACAAGCAGTTTTTGACGGCGTATCTCGAGGAGCAGGGCTTGGGCGTGCCCGAGACCGCGGGCGAGCTGGTTGCTTCGAATGGAGAAGTGATCGGGCGGCACGAGGGGATCTTTAACTTCACGGTGGGCCAGCGCAAGGGATTGAAGGTTGCGTCGCCTTCGCCGCTGTATGTGTTGAACATCGATTCCGCGAGCCGCCGCGTGACGGTGGGCGCCGATGCCGAACTGGCCACGCGAATGCTGCGCGCGCGACGGCTGAACTGGATCAGTATTCCCAAGCTGACGGCGCCGATGCGCGTGCGCGCGAAGATCAGGCACCGGCATGAGCCGGCATGGGCAACGCTGGAGCCCGCAGGGCCGGATGAGGTGGTTGCGACATTCGACGAGCCGCAGCGTGCGATCACGCCGGGCCAGTCAGCCGTTTTCTACGACGGCGACGAGGTGGTTGGCGGGGGTTGGATCTTCTGAAGCAGCGAGTCAGCGAGTCAGCGAATCAGCGAGCCGGCGGGGCGCGGGAGAACGAACTCAAGTGCTATCCCACCCTGGCGACAAAAACAAAAACGTCGCGAGGGTGGGGCACCCAGAGAGTTGGCAAGTAGGCGCGGAAATAAGGGCGCGTGTCGCTATCGCTGAACCGCCCAGGCCATGCCGTCGGGGTTGCCGCCGGGCTGGATGCGGCCCACAATCGCAAAGGTCTTGAGGTCGATTACAGCCACATAGTCGTCGGGGCTGCAGGCGACGTATGCGCGCGCGCCATCCGGCTGAACCAGAATCCCGCCTGACCCATGGCCGATGGCGATACGCTGGATGACCTTCCGCGCCGCGACGTCGATGACGACGAGTTCGGGGCCGGCGGAGATGAGAGCCAGCTTGCCGTCGGGCGTGAACTTGAGCCGGTTGGCGCGCTGCGCGTTGGCGTCGATCGTGCCCGTCACCTTCTTCTCGTTCACGTCGATGATGTAGACCTTGCCATCCACGGGGCTCACCGTCCACACTTGCTTCAGGTCGGGCGTAACGTCGAAGCCCTCGTTGCGCTCGCCGGCGACGATGTTGGTCAGCTTCCAGTCGCTACCGGGCGGAAGAATCGGACCGGGCGGCATTCCGGGCGGCGGACCAGACATGCCGGCGCCCGGAGGAGGCATTGGAGGAGGGCCGCCAGCCGGGTGCGTGTCGAACTTGTCGAGAATTGTGACTGTTCCCGAATTCACGTTGGTGGTGACGATGCGGCGCGCGCCGGGGAAGACGTAAATCATGTGGGTGCGGTCTTGGCCGAGGCCCATGATCCAGTCGATTTTGTCCGATGCGGGATCGTAACTGCCGATGGCCCTGGCGGCCTCGGCCGTGAACCATACCTTGCCGTCCTGGAACATGAGCCCATGTGGACCGCGCAGCACGCCCAGGTCGATTGGCGCAAGCTGGGTTTGCGCAATCAGATCGACGGGCGTGATGGTGTGGTAAGCGCCGAAGCCGTAGTTCGACACGTAAGCAGTTTTGCCATCGGCCGAAGCGACGATCTCATGCGGGTCGTTGCCGACCGGGACGTGGCCGACAACCTGCAGCGTGGAGGGATCGACGATGGCCAGCGCGCGATCGGTTTTGGAAAGAATGAGCAGGGCCGGCGAGGGCGTAGTTTGCGCAGCGCTCGAAAGGACCGCGAACGGCGCTGCGGCGAGCAGCACAAAACGGGGAAGCAATTTCATCGCGAGACCTCCGCGAGACGAGTTTAGGGCAAGGTGTGAGCAGGCCCTAGATAAACATGCCCGAATCGCCCTGGGCGCCTTCGACCGGCGGTTTGGGAGCCGGGGCCTGGGGCGCGCGCAGGTTCTCAACCACAGCCCTGAGGGCGGCCAGGATGCCGGTAAGCTGGCGCAGGGGCTTGGTCACGGTATCGTTCACAATCGCTCCGGCGCGGTCGGCCTTGTCGAGCATCGACGTGACCATGAAGTCGATGCGGCCGGCCTGGTGGCGCGCGCGTTCGCTGATTTCGGTCACCGTGAACTGGACGCTTGCAGTCTGTTCGCGCAGCGCGTGGGTGAATGCGGCCAGATCGTCGGTCGTGGCTTCAATCCTGGGTCCAACACGAACCAGCAGATCGCGCGTTTGAGTAATGAGCGGCGTTACGGAATTGCGAATCTCGTTGATGTCCTGACGCAATGCGGCAGCCGCTTTGCGAACGCCAAAGAGAATGGCGAAGAGCAGAATCACCTGCAGGAGAAGCGTTACGCCGACAACGCCGGCAACAACAATCTGGAGTGTTTGAGGGTCGAAATGTGGCATTTTAGTGGTCTCGCATCAAGGGTCCGCGAAAGTATTCCCGTCTTCATTTGAGTTGGCGCCTTCCGCAAAGCCTACGGAAGCATAGTGCTAACAGCCAAGCGGCGGCAAGAGGCAAAGGCTCCAAGAGGCGCCGGAAAGAGCAGCCCGCCTTCGAGAGCCTGCGCCCGGCAATTCGGCCCCCGGGGAATTTGCCGGCTGAATCAGCCATGCAACGAGCCGCCGGCTGAAACGCCGGTCAGGCCGTGCAACGGCCCCGCGAGGGCCAAATGCCGGGACCCAGCCCCGGAGCGAAATGCAGAAAGTGCGGATGCGAGTGGGTCGGGGCGATTTCAGAATTGCGGTGACCTCAACTGGACTCCGGAGCCGCCGCGAACCCCTGGAAGCCGGCGGCCTTGCGAGAAATGCACTGGACATGCCCGCGCTCGAATCGCTCTATTGCTCGTGGATCTCGTCTTCGGGGCCGGATGTGGCAGAGCGGTAAGCCTGGCGGCCTGCGTCCACTGCCGCAGTTACGCGGCCAGACTGTTCAGCGACCAGGTTCTTGCCCCGCTCGACAAACTCCTCCCACTGCGCGCGCCCGCGATCAACCACCTCGCGGCCACGGTCGGCATACTCGCCCATCTGCTCCCTGCCCTTGTCCACAAGGACGCCCACTTGTTCCTTGCCCTTGTCCACTAGCTCGCCGACGCTCTCGGCCGCTTGCCGGCTCTTGACGCGGAGATACTCCGAGCCCTCACGCGCGCCTCTTGCGATGTCCTCGCGGGTCTCCTTGCCGCTCTTGGGAGCATAGAGTATGCCTGCGAGTGCGCCGATGCCCAATCCTGCCAGAAACCAAGCCAGTCCGGATGATTTGTCTTCTGCCATAACAATGAGCCCCTTTCATTTCAATAGAATCATGCCTGGGGAAATCAAATCCCCTCCAGTGTATCGCAAAAGATTACGCAGCGCTGCAAAACACAAAGCGCGCAAAGCGCCGGCGGGTACCGTCGAATGGCTCCAAAGAGCCGGCCCGGCAGACGCGGACGGCCCGCCAGCAAGTGGCGGCAGAAGCCTTGTTTACGAGCCGTTAACAAAGCTTCGTGCGCAGGCGCCTGCCAGCACCTCGGCAAAGTGCAGGGCTGTGCGGCCTGAGAGCTGCGCGATCTGCTCGCGGCAACTGAAGCCATCGGCGACGAGGATGGTCTGGGGGCTGGAGGCTTCGATGGCAGGCAGCAGGCCCTGGTTGGCGATGGTCTTCGAGACGCCGATCTTGCCGGCCTCGAAGCCGAATGGCCCGGCCATGCCGCAGCATCCGGCCTCGATGAGGCTGACGCTGGCGCCGGTTTTGCCCAGGAGTGCGATCTCGTTCGCCGGCCCGCCGAAGACTGCCTTGTGGTGGCAGTGGCCGTGGACGAGGATGTGCGAGCCGGAAAGTCCTTTTTTGGGAAAATCGGGGGCATGGGCGGCAAGGAAATCGGCCAGCAGCCAGACGTTTTCGCTCAGGCGCCTGGCGCGGGCGTCGTTGGGGAAGAGCTCGAGCATCTCGTCTTTGAAGACGCTGGCGCAGCTTGGCTCGAGAAAGATGAAGGGAAGGCCGGCGTCGATCTCAGGCGCGACGCGAGCGAGAACGCCGGCGAGGTAGGAGCGCGCTGCGCCGAGCAGGCCGAAGTCGTAGAGCGGCCGGCCGCAGCAGATGTGACCCGTAGGCGTGTGCACGGCGAATCCGGCAGCGGTGAGGACGGCGTCGGCGGCAGTAAGGGTGGCGGGGTGGTAGTAGTTGTTCCAGGTGTCGGGCCAGAGTACCACCTGACGCGGCGCACCGATTTTGGCGGTCCCCCAGGTCTCAAAAGCGAGATTTCCACCCCACGGACTAAAACCTGTCCGTGGGGACCCCGGACCTGGGGCACCCGGTTTTGTGGAAGGGCGACGCGACTTCTGGAAGCTCTTTGACGCCAGCCGCGGCAACTTGCGTTCCGCGGCCACGCCGGCGATGCGCTTGACGATCGGGCTGGTGAGCGGACCGGTCAGGATCGCATTGGTGAGCGCGGGAGCAACCGAACCGTAGCGCGCCAGGCGGTCGGCGAAGCCGAAGATGTAGTGGTGCAGCGGGTGCAGCCGGCCCTTGTAGCGCTGGGCCAGGAACTCGGATTTGTAAGCGGCCATGTCCACCTGCACCGGGCACTCCGATTTGCAGGCCTTGCAGCTCAGGCACAGGTCGAGGGCTTCGTGGACGGCGTCGCTCTTGAAGCCTTCGGACTGCAGCGAGCCCTCCAGCATCTCCCACAACAGGTGGGCGCGTCCGCGGGTGGAGTGCTGTTCCTCGCCGGTGGCGCGGTAGCTGGGGCACATCACTCCGCCCACCGTGTTGCGGCAGGAGCCCACGCCGACACAGCGCTCGGTGGCGCGGGCCAGGGAGCCGGCGTCCTTCGCGAATGCGAAGTTGGATTCCCACCCTATGTGTCCGCCGTGGTGACCCTCGCCGGGCACATAGGATGGGGCAACCGGATGAGCGGCATGGCGGAGGTTTTCGATCGGATCGTAGACGCGCACCGCATCGCTGAGCTTGCCGGGATTCATGCGGTTGCCGGGATCCCAGAGGGCCTTGAACTCGCGAAAGGCCTCGATGAGCTCGTTGCCGAACATGCGGGGCAAGAGAGCCGCGCGGGCCTGGCCGTCGCCGTGTTCGCCGCTGAGTGAGCCGCCGAACGAAATCACAACGTCAGCCGCGCGCTCAATAAACTCCCTGAACTTTTCTATTCCTTCTGGAGTAGAGAAGTCGAAATTAATACGGGTGTGCACGCAGCCCTGGCCGTAGTGGCCGTAAAGCGGGCTGCGGTAGCCGTACTCGGCCATCAGCGCAGTAATGGCGCGCAAGTAGTTGCCGAGCTGCGCGGGCGGAACGGCCGCGTCTTCCCATCCCTCCCAGCGGTCGGGCTCGCCGGGCACGAAGACCATGGCGCCGAGCGCCGATTCGCGGACATGCCAAACGGATTTTGCTTCCTCGGGCGTGCAGATGTGGGCCACAGGCCGGTGGGGCCACGACTGCGAAGCGCGCGCAACTTCCTCGGCTTTGGCGTGAGCTTCTTCAAGCGACCAGGCGCCCATTTCGACGAGCAGAAAACCGGTGCCGGGCGGCAAGCGGTCGAGGTCCCGGAGCGCCAGGCCTTTGCGGCGCATGAATTCGACCAGCAGATGATCGAAGCCTTCAAGGCCGATGGGCTTGTGTTCGAGCACAAGCGGAACAGCGTCGGCGGCGACAAAGGCATCGTCGAATCCAAGCACAGTGAGCACGCGGAAGGGAGGGCTGGCGGTGAGGTTGAGCGTTGCCGAAACGATGTTGGCGCAGGTGCCTTCGGAGCCGACCAGCGCGCGCGCGACGTGGAAGTTGTTCTCGTGCAGAAGCTGGTCGAGATTGTAGCCGGAAACGCGGCGGGGAATGTTGGGGAACTTATCGCGAATGAGCGAGGCATAACGGTGTCGGAGCCGCGCGAGGCCCGCATAGAGTTGGCCCACGCGGCCGCCGCTGCTGATCAGCGCCTCAATCTGCTCGGAAGGTGTTGCTCCCACTGTGAGGCGGGTGCCGTCGTAGAGAACCACGTCGAGCGATTCCACGTTGTCAACCACTTTGCCGCCCAGCAGCCCGTGCACGCCGCAACTGTTGTTGCCGATCATGCCGCCGAGGGTGCAGCGCGAGTGGGTCGCGGGATCGGGCGCGTAGGTGAGGTGATGAAGCTCGGCCGCGTCGCGCAGCCGGTCGAGCACGATGCCGGGCTCGACGCGCGCCATTTTTGCCTCGGCGTCGATGGAGCCGAGCGAATTCATGAAACGCGAGTAGTCGAAGACCACGGCCACGTTGACGCACTGGCCGGCAAGGCTGGTGCCAGCGCCGCGAGGCAATACGGCCGCGCCAACCTGGCGGCATGCGGCCAGCGCTGCCTCAACATCCGCGGCGTCGCGCGGAAAAACCACGCCGATGGGGAGCTGGCGGTAATTCGAGGAGTCTGACGCGTAAAGCGCGCGCGAGCCCGCGTCAAAGCGGACAAGGTCCGAGGGATTCGGGCCGCGCAGGGATCTCTTGAGCAGGGACTCGAGCTCGCGATGCGCCGAGAAACGCTCGTGATCGAGCCGCGACTGATTGAGCCCCGATTGAAGAATTGTAAAAGTAGAATTGCTCACGAAGGAATGGTAGCGCGAATGGGCGAGGGTAGCGCTGGCCGGAGAGAAATCACAGGCCGTTGAGCCTGGCCAGCGCAAAGCCGCCGCGGAGGTTCGCGACATCTTCAAAGCCACTGCCCTTGAGTGCGCAGGCGGCCAGATAGCCGCGCTGGCCCTTGTGGCAATAGATCAGGATCCTGCGATCGTGCGGCAGCTCGCCCAGCCGGTTGCGGAGTTCTCCCAGCGGAATATGCACGGCATTCCGGAGAGAGCCGGATTCGGCCAATTCGTTGCTCTCGCGCACGTCGAGAAGGAATTCGCCGTTGGGTTTCCAATCCTCGGGTGAGATAGTCATCACATCGCCGCGCACAATGTGATCGGCAACAAATCCAGCGGTGTTGACCGCATCGTTGGCCGAGCCGAACGGTGGCGAATAGGCCAGGTCGAGGTTCTCCAGATCGAAAACGGTCATTTTACCGGCAAGCGCAGCGGCAAAAACGTCGGTGCGCTTATCTACGCCGTCTTCGCCGACGATCTGCGCTCCGAGCAGGCGCCCGGTTCCGTCTTCGGCGACGATTTTGATCATCATCGGCCGTGAGCCGGGGTAGTAGCCGGCGTGATTCGGGTCAATGGTCACGCTCGTGAAGAAGCTGAATCCGGCTTTGGCCGCCTGGGCGCTGTTGAGGCCGGTGAATCCCGCGGTCATGTGCAGTACGCGGACAATGGAGGTTCCGAGCGCGCCGGGATAGAGGAAGTGTCCGCCCGCCGCGTTGGCTCCTGCGATGCGGCCCTGGCGGTTGGCAGGGCCGGCCAGGGGAATGCGCGCGCGCGCACCGGTGAGCATATGGGTGGTTTCGGCGGCATCGCCCACAGCGTAGATATCAGGGTCAGAGGACTCCATGCGGGCATTCACCTTGACGCCGCCGGTGAGGCCGATTTCAAGTCCGGCCTGCCTGGCCAGTTCGACCTCGGCGCGAACGCCTACGCTGAGCAGGATCAGTTCCGCCGGAACGAACGCGCCATCGGTCAGTTCCACGCCCTTGGGGCTGAAGGATTTTGCTTCCATGCCGGTCACGATTGCGAATTCATTGCCGCGAATACGATTCTGCAGATGCATGGCCATATCGTTGTCGAGCAACGGAAGAATATGCGGGAGCTTTTCGATCACCGTCACCCGCATGCCGCGGCGATGAAACGCTTCGGCCATCTCCAGGCCGATAAATCCGCCGCCAATGACGGCGGCCGTCCTGGGCTGGTGCGAGTCAGCGAACGCGATCACGCGATCCATGTCGGGGACGTCGCGGAGGGTGAAGACGTTGGGCAGGTCAGCGCCGGAGATCGGAGGCACGATGGGCCTTGCGCCCTGGCTCAGGATGAGCTTGTCGTAGGAGAAATCCTCTTCGGAGCCGTCGCTGCGGCGGACCCGGATTGTCTTGCCGGAGCGGCCGATGGACAGGACCTCGTGGTTCACATGAACGTGGACCCGCGAGCGAGCCCACATTTTTTCCGGTGTCATGATGAGGAGCTTTGAGCGGTCCTTTATCTCGCCGGCGATATGGTAGGGCAGGCCGCAATTGGCGAAGGAGCTGTAGGGGCCACGCTCGAAGATATGGATCTCGGCCGATTCATCCACGCGCCGGGCCCGGGCAGCGGCAGAAGCGCCGCCTGCCACGCCACCAACAACGACAATCCTGCATGCGTTTTTCATGTTTTACTCCGAAGAGCTGCAATCGCAGCAACTTTCTTGCCCACGGTTCCAGGGCATTCTAGCCAGCAACAGCGCCAACCCGCAGGTTCCGGTGATGCCGGCAAAAATAAATCCGCAACCGATAAGAAGCGGCAAGACCGCGAACCACGGATTTACGGCGAGCGCCAGAATTGCGCCCGCGGCTGAAAGCGTTCCGGCAACAATCTGAACCTGCCGCATGAGTGGGAGCACGCCGCCTGCGCCTTGGTGGACCGGAAGTCCGGCGTCGATCCAGGCCTGCATGCCGCCCTCGACTAGGACGCAGTCGCCACATCCGGCACGCTCGAACTGCTCGATGGCTTTGCTCGCCCGTGCGCCAGCCTGGCAGAGGACGTAGATGGGCGTGCCCGGCTTGTGCCGTGCGAGAATGGTTTCGACCTTCAATTCGTTGAGTGGAATCAGTCTTGCGCCCGGCACGTGCGCGCTGGCATATTCTGAAGGCGTGCGGACATCCAGCAATTCATGCGCATCGCCGGCGCCGAGAATGGCCGCGAGCGCGGCGGGAGGAATGGAATAGGGCTTGATTTCGACCATATCTATATGTGACTATATGATCAATCGGTGATATATGTCAATTTCCAGAACAACCCGGGATCTGACCGACGCCGATCTGGAGAAGGTGGCCGGACAATTCCGCCTGCTGGGCGAGCCTATGCGCCTGAAGATTCTGCAGGCGCTTTGCGCAAAGCCGCTGACGGTTGGCGAGATTGTGGCTGCGACCGGCGCGACGCAATCGAATATCTCAAGGCATCTTTCGCTGCTCAGGTTGGCGGGGGTCATCAAGCGCCAGAAGAACGGCCTGTTTGTCTACTACGGAATGAGCAATCCGCTGACCATGAAGCTTTGCGAACTGGTGCACAAGGAGCTGCTGCACAAATCGTGAGCGCTGCTTAATGCATTGCGCCGTTTTGACAGGAATGATGGATGGGCTGTCTATGTGGAAGCAGAATTCATTCCGCTGAGCAGTTTGTTGATGACATCGGCAGCGGAGTAAGAAGTGGCGCCCGGAGCCAGAAACTGCCCCACAGTGTTCAGATCGTCGCCCACGGTCACCAGCGCCGGCTCGACCGCGCCGCTGCTTCGTAATTGTGCTTTCCCCACGTTGGCCAGCAGCGCGTTGCACAGGCATTTGCGGCCCACGGTTTCTTCGAGCGCTCCGCCCTTGGCTACGTAGTTGTTCACCGGCTCCGCGGAGCAGCGATAGCCTTCCTTGCCTTCGGGCGTCACGTACGCCTCCCGCAGAAAGCCCAGATCGCACATGCGCAGCCGAGCCTCATACACATCGGCGTCAGATGACGTGCCGTCCAACTGCGCAACCTTGAAAGGAAAACCGGTGGGCGAAGCCAGCGGATCGGTGAACACTGCGGCGTTTCTCGCCGCGGCCTGTGCCAAAAGCTCCTTCTTCAAATCGTCGCGCAGTCCCGACTCGCGGCTGAACGCGAACGCAGTTCCCACCTGCACGCCGGCCGCGCCTTCCTTGAGCGCCTCGCGCAGTTTATCCGGACTTCCATATCCGCCCGCAAGCCAGAACGGGACCGCGAGCGCTCGCAGCCCGGCCAGATCCACGCGATCCCGCTCGCCATATACAGGTTCCCCCGCCGCGGTCAGTTGCAGCTTACCGCGCGGAGGCGCGTTGTGCCCGCCGGCCGTGGGGCTCTCAATCACGAAGCCATTCACCTTGCCCGAAGCGCGCCGCAGCATCGTCGTCGCCAGCGTGTTTGACGACACGATCGCCAGGAACCTGGGCCGCGTCAGCTTGGGGAGCGGCCCTTCGGCGTAATCCGCGGGATCGAGGCGCATCTTCGTATCAAAGTCGGCCGCCGCGCCGGTCACTGAAAGCTTATACTCCGCGGGGTGCTGCGCCGCATACGCGTCCAGGACCCCGGGGATCTGCAACGGAATTCCCGCGCCCATCAGCACGCAGCCCACGCCCGCCAGCATCGCCCCGTAGATGGATGCCAGGTGCGGAATCTGCACCTTTTCCAGGTAGTTGATTCCCACCGGATTGGCGTGCCCTTCGCGCGCCAGAAAGACCTCAACGAAGTTGGCCACGATGCATAGCTCGGTCAGCTTGCGTGGTTCGTTCCGCTGATGCATAGCCGTCAGCGAATACGGTGTGTCAGCCTTTTTGCCGCCGGGGACGAAGTACTCATCCCAGACGCGGCGCGCCATCGCCTGAAACGGAAAAGCCTCGAGGCCGCGACGCATGGCCCCGTCCTTGTCCCCATCGCCGAGGCGGCGCACAAACAGAGCATCGAGTGCCGTGCCCGACACCACGCCGAGCTGCCCGAGACGCGAAACGGCATGCGCCAGGCGCCAATTCGACACACCTACGCCCATACCACCTTGAATGATGGGTGGAAGTTGAAACATGTTAGAATTGTTCCACACTTTAGCCCTGTTGCGCAGTGCTAAATGACCACTGTTTCGCCGCAGGAGCTTTCCACGTACCTCCCCGCGCGCGGGAAAGCCGGATTTCCTCCTCCAAAACCGCGCAGGATTCAGGGGGCTTGCCATGGGCTGTCGGCCTCGATACAGACCCGGCTCGCCTCATCCACTCGTGGTCACTGTACCGCTGTTGCCGTCCACCGTGATCTGCTGCCCGCTGCTGATACGGCGAGTGGCAACGCCGGTTCCGAGCACCGCGGGGACGCCATATTCCCGCGCCACAATGGAACTGTGACTCAACGGGCCGCCCACATCCGTCACGATGCCTGACGCCAAGGCGAACAGCGGCGTCCACGCCGGCGTGGTGATTTTGGCGACGAGAACAGCGCCCGGATTCATCCGCTCGAACTCATCGGGACCGTGAATCACACAGGCGGCGCCAGTCACACGGCCGGGGCTGGCGGCGAATCCCGTGATCGTGTTGCCGGAGGCCTGGCTGCTGCGCGCGGGCATCCAACGGCTGAAATCGATGCCGAAGACACGCGAGCCGCTTTTGACGGGCAGCGCCACCGGCGGCGTAGCAACCCGCTCCGTCTGCCGGTTTTCGCGGCGGGCGGCAATCGCGGCGCGATGGTCCCCGATGGGCTGGCCGGTATCGAGAGAGTCTGCCGCAGCCTCCAGCTCCTCGCGCGTCAGCCAGAAGACGTCGCCTGGTTCGTCGATGGCGCCGGCGCCAACCATGCGGCGCCCGATTTCGCGGAGCATGCGGCGAAGCACGGGCCAGCCCAGGCCAACGTCGGCCAGCGCGTCTTCGCGCCGCGGCGCCCAGCGCTGCGCAAAGCCGAGGACGCGCCGGAAGAGCCGCAGGCGCAATCCGCGCAGACGGGCGAGCTGTATTGCAGCGGCCTGCTCCCGCGCCGCCGTAGCCGCCGCCTGCCGCTGGTAAGGGTCGCGGCCCCGTCCCGCAACATAGAATTTGAGCGTTTCCAGCAGCGATGCCGGAGCCTCGGCGGGGAGGCTTTTGGCAAAATCCAGGTCATACACGGCGTGACCAAAATGACTCAGGTGTTCCGCCAGGCGCCCGGTGAATTCACGCCAGCTCTCTTCGCCGGCAATCGGCGTGGACTGCGATTCGTATGCGGCCGCAATGTCGTTGCCGCTCGTCCGCGCAAGATATCCGGCCAACTCGTCGTGGCCGCGCGCCCACATGGCCAGATCGTAGAGCGACTTCTCGGCGCGGATGGGAGTGCTATCGAAACCCAGCAGGAAAGTTAGTGCGGGCGGATCGCTTTTGCGCCGGATGAGCAGGTTGTACACGATGTTGAAGGTGGGTTCGGTTATGTTCGTGATGCCGATTACTCCCTGGATGCACACGTAGTAGCTGGCGGCGGCATCCGCCAATTGCTGCGCGCCGGCCAGCAGATCCCGCGCGGGAGTTGCGGCCAGGTCGCAAGCCGACCACTCGCGGGTTACGCTGGCGAAGCGCGGGCGGATTTCCTCGGCCCAGCGCGCGTTCGCTCTGCGCATCCACCTCGCCATTCCGGGCATGCGGAAGGGCATTCCGAGAAGAAACCGCACCGTTTGGCCCGCGGTCAACGTCAATTCGTAGTAGACGTAGTCGTTGACCGTCATCAGCCGGATCGAGCCGGGCGGGAGGAATTTCACCTCCGTCATGAGCCGCTGCGTTGCCGCGGTGTATGCGGGTAACGCGAGCGTTGCGAACAGGGGAGAAAGCGGCTCGGGCAGAATCTCGGCAACGCTCATGCGGAAGTAGCGCCCATGTGCGTGCGGGACCTTCCATTCGAGCGCCGCGCGTGGTTCGGGCAGTGCGGTCACCGGCCGTGCCTGCAGAATGAAGATCCGCCCTTCGCACATGGCCCATTCGATGTCCATCGGCTGTCCGTAGAGCTGCTCGATCTTCACAGCCACCCGTGCCAGCTCCGCGGCTTGTTTGGGCGCAAGCGCGGCTCGCTCGCGCTTGCCGGCCGGAACCGCCTCTTCGCGCGTACCCGATTCCAGCCGCACCGTCATCACGTCCTTGCTGGCGATTTCCCGGGATGCAACCGCACCCGTTTGCTTGCCGATGACGATCGTGTCGGGCGTCACGCGGCCACTAACAATGGCCTCGCCCAAACCCCATGCCGCGTTGATCATCACTTCGTCGCGCGCGCCGGTCACGGGATTCGCGGTGAAGGCCACGCCTGCGGCCTCCGCGGTGACAAGTTGCTGAACGACAACGGCGATGCTGACGTCTTCGGGCCGGATCCCCTGCCGCTGGCGGTAACCGATCGCGCGCCCCGTCCACAGCGACGCCCAGCACCGTTTGACCGCGTGGATCACTTCATCTTTGCCGTGCACGTTGAGGTAGGTTTCCAGTTGGCCTGCGAACGACATATCCGGCAAGTCTTCTGCGGTCGCCGACGAACGCACGGCCACGGGAGTATCGGCGCCCAGCTCCTCGTATCGCCTCGCTATCGCTTCGGCGACGTCATCGGGTATCGTGCCTTGCGTAAAGAGCGATTGAATCTGCTCTGACGCAAGGTCGAGCGTGGCGGGGTCATCGGCCTGTGCCGGCGCCACGGCAGACAGAATTCCGCCGTCGAGACGGTTCTCATCCACGAAGCGGCGATAGGCATCGGTAGTGATGTGAAAGCCGGTGGGAACGGGCAGACCAGCCGCCGCCATCCGCGCCAGCGATGCGCCTTTGCCACCCACGCGTTCGAGTGTCGCCTGAAGGCTATCCAGATTGAGAATGAATGGATTGGCTTGAGGAAAAGTCATAGCAGGCTTCGAGCCCCTCCAAAGCCGGTCTTCCGCGCGCAAGGGATCGCCCGCACACAGCTCAACCACTGTACGCGGTGGCTTTACAGCATTGCCGTGATGCTCGCCACTGGTTCACATGAAGCGCCATGCGCGCTCGTTTCAGCCATTCCCGCATCGCCGGCTTCAAATAGCCGAATGTTCGGTTTTGTTGAGATGACGGATTATCCAAAAGTAATTCTCAATTGGCGCGAACACCCAGTCGCACTCCCGGACATAATTCTGCCCGATGGGCCGTTCACCTTGGCGGGCTTCTGAGACTTGGTGCAATCGGGCGGCGCGTTGGCTTACCGCGACGGCCATTCCTGCACCACCAGGCCGAGATTGTTCAGGTCCTGGATGGCCGCTTCGAGGTTGCGGCGGACCTGTGCGCGCTCTTTGGCGGGAGCTTCGGGCGATTCGGCAATGGCGATCACGCGGCCATAGTGCCAGGCGCCTGCGGGGATGGCGACGATGGCTTTGTCCAGGTCGGCGGGGCGCAACTGCAGCTCCTGGCGGCGCGCGCTCTCAGGCCGCAACAGCGTGCCCTGGCCCACAGTGCTGGTATTGGCGTCGGGCTCCAGGATGCGCAAGGTGATGATGCCTGGACCGACAACGAGGAAGGGATTGGCCCACCGCGAGGGGTCGTGGATGTCGATATAAAGGCTCTTGGTGGGCAGCGGAATCTGGTCGAGTTGCGCGCGGTCCAGGTCGAGCTGGCTCTCTTTTGCCTGGGCCTGGTGCTCGGCCTTGACCGCGTTCTGCGCTACTCCTTCAACCGCGCGTTCTTCCTTGCGGCAAGCCACCAGGGCGATGGGAAGAAGCAGCCCGATTACGACGATTCCCTTGATTTTCCTGCGAAAACTCACGCTTTTGAGGATATCAGGGTGGGCGGCAAGGACGCGCAGCCGCGTTGCTCCGGCCTATTGGGGCAGCAGCGCGTGGGCGATGGAGTCGAGGACGCCGTTGAGGAAGTTGATGGACTCCGGGGCCGAATAGCGACGCGCGATCTCCAGCGCTTCGTTGATGACGATGGGGAAGGGCGTCGATTTGAAGCCGAGCATCTCGGCGACGGCCATGCGCAACAGGTTGCGGTCAACGGCGGGCATGCGGTCGAGGCGCCAGTGGCGCGAGTGGCTGGCGATGAGTTCGTCGATCTTCGCCTGCTGCTCGACGGCCACGCGAAACAAATCTTCGGCAAAGCCGCGCACTTCGGGCTTGACCTCATCGGCGGCGCGCCAGAAGGTCGCGCGCACATCTTCCGGCGATTGCTTCGCCAGGTCGGCCTGGAAGAGCATCTGCATGGCCATTTCGCGGGATTTGCGCCGGGTTCCTTGGGTCAAGCGCGGCCGCCTTCTGAGATTTTTCGTTTGAGGCTGACCATCTCAATGGCCGCAACCGCAGCTTCGAAGCCTTTGTTCCCGGCCTTGATGCCGGCGCGATTGAGGGCCTGCTCAAGATTCTCGCAGGTGAGAACGCCAAAGCTGTGGGGAATGCCCGTCTCCTGCTGCGACTGGCCGATGCCGCGCGCCACTTCGTTGTAGATGGCCTCGTAGTGGGCGGTTTCTCCGCGCAGCAGGCAGCCGAGTGTAACAATCGCATCTGCCTTCCCTGCGTTGGCGATCTCGCGTGCAGCCGCGGGGATCTCCCACGCGCCGGGAACGCGAACGATTTGAATCGCCGCGCGCGACGCGCCGCTGCGCAGCAAGGCATCGAGCGCCCCATCCAGCAGGCGGTCGGCGATGACCGCGTTCCAGCGCGCCACCACAATGGCAAAGCGCATTCCGGCGGCAGAGAGATCGCCTTCGAGAGCGATGGGCTTGCCCTTGGCGGGATCGGTCCACGCCCAGAAACTGAACTTGTGGCCTGGCTCGGGCTCGACGGTGAAGAGGCGCGATCTCCAATGCGTCTCTGCGATGGGCGAAAGCCGCGCAGCGAAATCGCCCTCAACGCTGGCGCGGAGCCACGA
>CAWEHF010000012.1:0-88265 GCA_963808695.1 uncultured Acidobacteriaceae bacterium | reverse complement strand
GGGAGGCGTGGCGGCATTCACCGACGGGTTGAGGCTGATGTAGTGAATTTCGTTGTCGCCCGCTGTCGAGACGAAGAAGAGCGTGTGATCGGGCGTGAATGCGCCGGCCAGCGGCGCGGTAATGACGCCGCAATTCGTGCAACTGGAGCTCACATTCAAGGTCACTGAGCCCGTGGCTCCCGGACCCGAACTGGCGGGGAGATAGTAAGGCAGCACAGCGTTTGTGGTCGCCGTTATGGAAGCGGGCGTATAGGTGATAAATGCGATGTTCGAGGCAACCGTCTGCGCGCCGTTGGCCTGCGGGATCGATCCGGTCGCCACCTGGTTCGCGGCAGAAACATCCACGTCGGCGATGCTCGTCTGCGTGAAGTCGGATTTGTTCCCGCCGTCGTTAATGAGGAGCGGGTTCATGGTCTGCACGCCGGTGCTGGAGTTGGTGGTCACGCTGCACTCATCCGGTGTGGGTTTCTCGGCGCCTTGAAGTGTTGAAGCCGGAATTGGATCGAGGATGTCGTTCAGCGTGATGCTGCCGCCCGCGTTGGCTGTCGCTCCGAGGATGTGCAGGCCGTCGATGGTGGTGTTCACGATGTCAGACTGAACCGGCTGCGAATCACCCTGCGGATAGAACTGGACCGTGGCGTTGTTACCCACCGTACCTATCGGGCACCATGTATGCGCGGTAGTGGGATCGCCGCTGAGATAGGCGCCAACGCCGGGGATCATGATGGCCGGATTCTGCTGCATGAGCGGCATTGCCGTATTCGGCGCAGCGGCGCACGGGGTCTCACCGCCGGCCGGCAGCGGTGAGCTCGGCGGCAATGCCTCCACGGTCCAGCCTGTGTTTACGTTGTACACGTAGAGGGTGTCGGTATGGCCGGTGATGGGGTTCGACACCGAGCCGCAGCTCGCCGGCGTGTTGAGCTGCGAGTTGTCGTAGATGTAGAGCGTCTGGCCGTCCGGCGTCCACTGCGCGGCGGCGCCCATGCCGCCGAAGGTGATGGGCGTGCCGCCCGCGACCGGGTAAAGGTAGAAGACGTGCCGCGCCTGGTCGTTGATGAGCAACTGCGAGTTGTTAGGCGAAACCGCCAGCACAACGCCGGGCGCGGAAATGTCCTGCCTTGAGATAGCGTTGGTCGCGGTGCTGACCACCATCAGCTCACGGGGCGAGCCCAGGTAAAGAGAGTCTCCGAGCCGGTCCATGAGCATGGAGTTGGGCACATACGGCAGCCGGACGCTGGAACCCACCGCACCGGTGAGCAGCTGAACCGGGACAACGTACTGCGAGTTTCCGGGAGCGCCGAACCAGGCATAGTCGCTTGCCGTGCCCGGCACGGTGAGGGCCACGGGATTGGATGAGATGGACACTCCGGTTCCGTTCAGCCCGATTTCGTTAATGGGCGCGGGATTGCAAATGCTCGGCTGGCAGATGGCGTTGATTGAGGCCGTGCCTGGGAACAAAGTCGAGATGGATCCGCTGGAGCCGACTGAGATATCGATGGGATCGGTGGACTGATAAGACAGACTCAAGCCGGTAATTGTGTGGCCGTTGGTATCGAGCACCGTGGTGGTCAATCCCTCGGTCGCTCCTTGAGCGACGGTGCCCGAAGTTGAGCCGTTGGCGAGAGTCACGCTGATCGAGGCCGGCGGGCAGGTGGAGAAATAGCCGGCCGAAGATCCCGATTGCGCAATCGACGCGGTGATGGCCGTGGTTCCCGGCTGCTCGGCGGTGATTTGATTGGTGGTGCTGTTGATGCTTGCCACCGACCCGGTGCCAACAAAGTAGCTCATGGTGCCGATCGAAGACTCGCAGGTTGGCACTGAGGTGAGGCCGGGAGCGAGTTTGCCGGGGCAGGCATAGTTTGCCGGAGAGACCGACGCAGGCGCGCAGAATTCATACTGCGTGCCGTTGCTTACGTAACAGGCTTCTGAGTCGAGCTGCGCAACCGTGCCCTGGGATTGGCATTGAGTCGGACCGTCGAGGGTGATGGAGGTGACCGGCGCGTGAACATAGACGGCCACGGGGTTGGAGGAGACCGAATCGGCCGAAGCGGTGATGTAGTCGATGGCGTAAGGAAGGCCATGCGTATTGGGCAGGGGATTGGGGTAGTAGCAATAGGTGTAGTCGGCAATGCCGCCGCCAGTGTTGCGATTCCAGGTGCCGGCGCAGAGGTTGCCGGTGGGCGAAATGTCGACCAGTTGATTGTACTTGGTTCCCCATGTGTAAGAACCGGCGCCCACCACGGCCGCTGAACCCTTGCAGGTGTATGCGCTCGGACTCTGAGCCTGCAGGGTTTGGCCGTAGGCCAGCGAGATGCCCGTAACCTGAGGCTGAAGCACGATGGATGCAACCTGTGTATCGGTCAAGCCGTATCCCAGGCCATTGCAGTAATTGCCCGCCGGATTGCGAGTGCAGCCAGAGATCGAAATCCCGGCCGGAACAGCCAGGCACAGCAAACTAACAAGCGTCAAAAACCGCCGCATGAATCCTCCCCGCCCCGCATGAAAGAACCGCGGAACGGTCTCTCCGATCAAAAGAAGATTGAAATAAGACCGCCCATCACACTCGTGCAAAGTGGCGTGCCGCCGGTGAACAATGTCCCAACAGCACCGCCCGGAAAGCCTCATCCAGACGGCCTGCGAGGCGAATAAAGCTCATCAATACTCCAAGCAAAAAGTGTATCAGGGCAGACCCCCTCCGCCACAGAGCCAGAAGTGTGGGGTTCCTGCAAAAAATAGACTCTGAAAAGGCGGATTTGGGAGCGGGGTATCAGTGGCCAGTGGTCAGTTGTCAGCTCCCCACCCTTCCACGATGAAGCCATGGAAGGATGGGTCACGGAAGGTCACCGTCCCTAATTCGCCGGCATGTACTTCGCAAACCAGTTCACAGCGCGGTCAAGCACGTCGCGGCGATGGGCGGGGTCGACAAAGCCGTGGCCCTCGTTGGGGTAAACCACCAGTTCCGTGGGCACATGCTGGTCGCGCAACGCGTGCCAGAACTCGAAGGACTGCGGCGCCGGGCACTCGCCGTCCCGGTCGCCAACCACGGCCAGCGTGGGCGTGGTCACGTTTTTGATGAAGTTGATGGCGGAGGTTTTGGCGTAGACCGCGGGGTCGTCGTAGACCGAGGCGCCAAAGTAGGGGATCATCCACTCGTCGATGGAGTTTTCGCCGTAATAGCTCAACCAGTCAGAGATGCCGGCGCCGGCCACTGCGGCGCGGAAGCGATGGGTCTGGGTGACGGCAAACATCGACATGAAACCGCCGTAGCTCCAGCCGGTGAGCCCGATGCGTTTGGGATCGACGGGGTACTTTTTGAGCACCGTATCGACGCCGGCCAGAATGTCGCGCAGATCGCCGTAGCCGAAGTCCTTGCGATTGGCCTGGGTAAACGCTTCGCCCTGGCCATAGCTGCCGCGGGGATTGGGCATCAGCACAAAGTAGCCCAAGGCCGAGAACGCCGCCGGGCCAAGCGAGCCGCGCGCACTCCAGCGTGAGGTTTCAGCCGCGGCCGGCCCGCCGTGCACTTCCACAATCATCGGATATTTCTTGTGCGGATCGTAATTCGCGGGCAGCATCAGCCAGCCCTGGATGTAAAAGCCGTCATCCGACCACTCGATCGATTTGGTCTCGCCCCAGAAAGGCTTCACGCCGTCGTTGAAGTGCGAAAGCTGATGAAACTCGTAACAGATATTTGGATCGTTGGCGGGAGCGGTGCACTCGGCAGCCACATCCCGGGCATACCAGATCTCAGGCGGCTCAGAAAAAGAACTCTTGATGAAGACGAACTGGCCGCGCTCGTGAGAAAGGCTCATCTCAAAGCGGCCGTCACCGACGCTGGCGGGGAACTGGAAGAAGAGGCTACTGTTCTGGTCGGAGTGGCTCGACCCCGAATCCTGCGCCGGCGAATTTTTGACTGGCGGATTGAAAGCCACAGTTCGAAATTGGCTGACCCCCCCGGCGAGCGCTGAATAGTCGATTCCCGGCATATCCCATGAGATCCACGCGGCGGTTTCATGTCGCCCGGCGGTAAGGTTTACGGTTTTTTGAGCGCCGGTAGCGGAAACGACGTACACATCCCCGCCGGTCGATCCCTGGTCGCTCATCAGACCGCCGATGAAGGCAATGAACTTGCCGTCAGGCGACCAGCGCGGCACGGCGATCTGCAGGCCGTGGAGAGGGCCGGAGACCGTGACGGGGTCGAGGACGACGTGAGGCGTGTCGCCGGCAAATTCCAGCGTGTACAGCTTCGCCGTCCACCAGTTGTTTTCGCCGGGCGGCTCGGCGGCAATGTAGGCAATGGATTTTGAGTCGGGCGACCAGTCGAACTCGTAAGCGTGGAGATTGGCAGGAGTGACGAAGTTGAAGAGCGAAGCGACGCAATTGGTCCGTGAAGCCAACGGAAGTTTCGAGTCTGCGGCAGGCGCTTCCTTGCAGTCCAATTCCGAAGGGATAGTTATGACCGCAACGCGCTGCACCTCAATGCCGTCTTCGCCAATCACGCCCGAAGGAGGCTTCATGGCCGCCAGCGCTCCTGCAGGCCGCGTCGCGCCTTCAACGTAGAGGAACGCGATCTTCGTGCCATCGGGCGAAAAGGCCGGCTCGTGCACATATCCCTTCAACTCCGTAATTCGGCTCGGCGGATTCGAGTCAAGGTGACTGATATAGAGATCCATCTGGCCGTCTGTGCTGCCGCAATCTGAAAAAAACGCAAGCCACGCCGAGTTAGGCGACCAGATCGGATCGCCATCGCTGCAACGCGCGTCCGGCGAGGTCGCCGCGGTCACGCGCGAAGCCTTGGCAAGATAGCCATATGAGTCTACCGGCGCCACAAAAAGCTGTCGCGATTCAGTCCAGGCCAGGTGGCCGGCGTCGGGAGAGAGGGCAACCTGGGAGATGGAACGCGTGCGGCCCACCCCGCGCATCAACGCTTCGATTTGAACTGAAGGGGAGTTCGACTCCGGCGCCTGCGCGAGAGCACTCTTGAGAACCGGGCAAAGCAGAAGTGCCGCAAACAGAGCTGCGAATCGGGTGAGGAAAGACCGTTTGTGCATAGGGAATTCTATCAGCGGCAGGCTTGGTAAACGCATCCCTAATGACCGGTTCGATCCCGGAAGTTCCGCTGGAAACGCGGCTGAATACGTGGCTCCCCGGCCACCTCCCGCGTCGTTTGGGCAGCCGCCAAGATGCGGATGAAAGTAAGTACGGCGCAGGCAAGGAATGAAAAATCCCGAAAGATGTGCAACGCCTTACTCATTTCAGACAGATATCGATGGTCGAACATTTCAGCCTCCTTGAATGTAACTTCTTCCCGCCGGCTGGCTTCGAGCCTGTACGAGGCTTAGGAAGCCGACTCGCTGACTTGCTGACTCGCTGACTTGCTCGCGTCTTCGTCCTCCGCGAAGATCTCCTCAATCCTGAGCCCGAACAGTCGCGCGAGCTTGAACGCCAGTGGTAAGCTCGGGTCGAATTTTCCCGTCTCGATCGCGTTGACCGACTGCCTGGATACCTCGAGCTGCCCGGCAAGATCGGCCTGCGACCAGTTTCTTTCAGCGCGCAGTACCTTTAGCCGGTTTTTCATCTGTACCTCGCTTTCACCACGGGGTAAGAGAGCAACACGAAGAGCCAAAAGATGGGGTAAACCCAGATGAGGTCCATGTTCGGAGCCCGGGCGAAGTCGGTAAGGTAGCCCCACACCGTGGTCACAGCCAGGCAGCCGCCGATTCCGCCCAGCATGCTCTGGACCAGCACATTGCGAACGAACTCGTCTGTCTCGTCATTGAGGTAGCGGCCTGTTTCATAAATAGCCCACAAAATGGGCAGCGCAGGCAGCACGGCCACCGGGTAAGCTGGCAGTCCCTTCCAATGTGTGAGCCGGAGGGTGAACGCGGCGGTAAGAGAGCTGAGCACGCAGAGGCACGCCGCAGTCCACATGCGGTAGACATAGCGGCGTCCGGCTACGCTTTTTGAATTGCAGAGTATGCTTACCTTCATTGGTCTCCTTTACTAAAAGACAATCAAACTTTACAATTAGTCTCGAAATATGTCAAGTGTTATTTACATAAAATCAAGATGACTTGTCATTACTGAGTGCCATCCATCGGAAATCCACCAGATTCAGCGCCTTGGCCGCCAAGGTCGTCTATTCTCAATCCGTGGGCTTCAACGAGTTTTTAGGCAATGCCGCCACAGTGACGCACCTGCGCGAAGGCGTTCGCGCGAGCCGGCTGCCTCATTCGCTCATCTTGGCCGGACCTGCCGGAGCTGGCAAATACACGCTGGCGCTGATGCTGGCCAAAGTCGCCAACTGCCTAGAGCCGAATGAGACCGGCGGACTGCCGGATTTCTGCAGCCGGTGCTCGAACTGCACCAGGATCGGAGCCGCCGGAAACCTTGAAGAGCTGGTGGCTGAAGCGGTTGCGGCCCGCGAAGATCTGCGCGAGACCGACAAGCGCGAGACCCGCATCCTGGTCCAGACCCACCCCGACGTGCTTGTCATTCCGCCCGATCCCCCGCAGCTGATGATCAAGCTGGGCCAGGTGAAACAGGCCATCCACGCGGCCTACTATCGCCCGCCGGTTGAGGCCAAGCGCGCGTTCACCATCTTCACCTCGTCTGCGTTCATGAAAGAGGCGGCCAACAGCCTGCTGAAGCTCCTCGAAGAGCCGCCCGAACACACCACCCTGGTTCTGCTCACTGGGAATCCTCAGGAATTGCTGCCGACCATTCGCTCTCGCGCGGTGATTCACCGGCTGGGCGCGCTGCCGGCAAGCGAAATCGAGGCGCTGCTTATGGACCGGCGGCCTGAGCTGAAGCCGAGCGACCGGGCGCTGGCCGCGCGGCTGGCCGAGGGAGCCGTGGGGCGCGCACTGACCCTCGATCTCGATAAGTACCTTATCTGCCGCCAGGATGCGCTTGTGATTCTGCGGGGAGCGATCCAGGAGCGCGATTACTCGCAGCTTTTCCAGGCCACGGAGACGTACCGGGCCGGTGCCGATGGGCAGGAGAAAACCGTGAACCTGCTGCGCGCGCTTTCAAGCCTTCTCGAAGACCTGCTGCTGACCATTGCCGGAACTCCGGGCCTGATTCGCAACCTGGACCTGGAAGCGGAACTCGCCAAACTGTCGGCAGGCCTGAGTGTTGACTGGATCGACGCTGCTGTTCGCGCGGTTACCCAGGTTGAACAGGGAATGCGGCGCAATCTGCTGCGGTCGCTCTCGCTCGATGCCATGGCGCTCAGTCTCGACCGGGAATGAAACTGCCGGCCGCGGCCAGCATCTCTTTATTGGACAGAAGGTTTTCGGGCGATTGAGCGCCGGGGCGCGAAAATGCGTCCCGTTAGCTTGACATTGACCCCATAATGGTAAGAGCAACCTCCACAGATCGCCGGGCATCTTTCCGAGTACGAGATTTCCCTAGTGCCGGGCCGGTACTGCAGATATGAGGCGCATGGTTTTTTCATGCGTACCGGGACTTTCTTCCCATTTGCCGCATGATGTGTGTGGTTGCAGGTAAGAACGGCGGACCTGTAACGAAGACTCGCAGATTTGTTGCTGTGAACATCTTTTGTTTTTTCAGGAAGGTTGATGCCTTATGAGTTTCCCCTCTACGTTGCAGACAAGACGATTTGAGAGCGCGATTGAGCGCCGCGGGCCCAATGCGCACGCGACGAAGAACCTTCCATCATCGCTGCCGTTCCGCTTTTCCGCGCAAAACTATGAGATGGACTCGCAGAACCGGCACGCCGAGCTGTTTTATCTGCAAAAGCAGATCCAGTCGCAGACACCGATGGTGATTGTGCTCGAAGACGGGGAGAGGATTGAAGGCTGCATCGAGTGGTACGACCGCAATGCGCTGAAGGTGCGTGGACGCACACGCATGCTGGTCTATAAATCGGCCATCAAGTACATGCATAAGCTGGGCGAGGTTGGCCTGTAGCCCAGCGAACCGCCGGGCAATCGCATGGACGGGATGAATCATCCTGGAGCAGTTGCTTTGAAAGGGCGCGGCTTCACAGGCTG
Source organism: uncultured Acidobacteriaceae bacterium (assembly GCA_963808695.1). GTDB lineage: Bacteria > Acidobacteriota > Terriglobia > Terriglobales > Acidobacteriaceae > Telmatobacter. Next base: position 80,247 of record CAWEHF010000012.1, on the reverse strand, counting down.
CAGAAAGACTCGCTCCGCGACCGTTTTGTAACAAGGGCACGACTTTAGTCGGGCCGATAACCTTTAGAAAGATCGGGGCTTTAGCCCCTGAGGGATGGCTTTTTCCTGCAGCACAATCCCTACTTCCTATTGACTAATCCCTGTTCCCTATTCCCTGCTTTTCTCAACCGGTCGCGGATGGCCACGCCGATACCCTGGTGCGGCGGCAGCGGGCATAGAATGACGCTGCATTCCTGTTCATCGAGCGCGCGAAGACCGGCGTAGAGCGATTGCGCCATCAGCTCGGGTGCGTCCCATCGTCCCCAATTGAAGATGCGGAAAGCCCCGGAGCTGTCCGGGGCGGAAATCCCCGCCGGCAGCATCACGCCCACCTTTTCGCCGGCGAACTCGCGAGCGGCTTGAGCGATGCGCGATGCGAGTTCCGCCGCAGCCGGCCCGTGTTCCGTCGCTGAGGTCTCAAGCAGGACGAGCCGCGCCCTTGGCGCGTAGTGGCGCAGGCCCACGCCCGGCGAGGGCAGCGCCTCGGCCGGTGTTTTGCCCAGTTCCGAATGGCCGGCGAATATCTCAACCGGGCCCGCGGCCTTGCGGATCATCTCCCGCGTGATTGAGCCCGGCCGATAGATGAGCATTGGGCTCGGATTGGGATCGAGGACGGTTGATTCGACGCCGTGCAGCGCCGGACCCGCATCGAGAACTGCATCGATGCGGCCGTCGAGGTCGCGTAAGACGTGCGCTGCGGTTGTAGGGCTGACGTGGGAGAAGCGATTGGCGCTGGGTGCGGCGATGGGCACGCCGGCCCGGCGGATAAGCTCAAGTGCGACGGGATGCGAAGGCATGCGCAGGCCCACCAGCGGCCGGCCGGCTGTAACCACATCGGGAACTGCGGCGGATCGCGGCAACAGCAGGGTCAGCGGGCCGGGCCAGAAGGCGTCAATCAGACGCACTACCGAATCGGGCAGGCGCGTTGCCGAATCGGGAACGGCAGACACGAGTTCGCGCACCATCCCCAGGCTGGAGACGTGCACGATGATGGGGTCCCATTTTGGACGGCCTTTGGCGGCAAAGATGCGTTCCACAGCGGCGGCATCGAGCGCGTTGGCGCCGAGGCCGTAGACGGTTTCAGTAGGCAGCGCCACCAGCCCGCCGGCGCGCAGGATTCGAGCGGCCTGTTCGAGCGCCGCGGCAAACTCCGGCGTTTCCGGCTGGTTGGCATCGACCTTGAGCCGCAGCGTCTTCACTCTTCCATTCTCGCCGCTCGAACGCTGGCCGCGCCATCTCTTGCTGCGCCACCTAGAGTCTGTTATTGACTTTCCCGCAGGCAGCGTTGCGAGTGAAAATCCGGTCAGACGAGGCCGAGCCCGAAGGCTCTGGCGGGTCCAAGGTCAAGGGCGAGAACAAAGTATGACCGGATTTGCGCCGCAACCCTTCGGGCTGGGGCCAGTTTTCCCGATTCCGTTGTCGCTCGTCGCTAGCAGACACCCAGTATGCGTCACTCCTCGCTTCTAGAACTCGGAAAAACTGGCTCCCAGCGCTGCCTACGCGAAAGTCAATAACAGACTCTGCTGTATACTCGCTCATTACCATGGCTGTAGAGACTGAGATCAAATTCCTCGTGGATGACCTGGCCGCACTGGAAGCAAGGCTCGGGGCTGCGGGTTTCAACCTTGTGACCCCACGCAGCTTTGAGTCGAACGTCTTATATGACACGCCCGACCGCCGGCTGCGCGCCCGCACCGAGATTCTGCGCATCCGCAGTTATGCCGGAAAGTGGACATTGACCCACAAGCGGCTCCCCGAGGACGGTCCGGGAGAAGACAGGCACAAGCACCGGGTGGAGACAGAGACTGAGATTGCCGACGGCAATGCGCTGGCTGAAGTCTTTCGCTCGCTTGGACTCATTTGCGCGTTCCGCTATGAAAAGTGGCGCAGCGAATGGAGCGACGGCGAGGGCCATTGCGTGGTGGACGAAACGCCGATAGGGAACTACGCCGAACTGGAAGGCGATGGAGAGTGGATCGATCGGGCGTCAGCGCGGCTGGGAGTGGATCGATCGCGTTATCTGACCCTTAGCTACGGACGGCTGTTTGAGCAATGGTGCGCGGACCACAAGAGCGATGCCCGCGACCTGACGTTTGAGGCCTGCGGGGCGCGCGAGACGAGCTGACAGGGCGCCAAACCCAACCCGTCACTTCTTCACTCGTTCACTTCCCTCTGCCCGCCGTCCTTGGTAACACCGTCTCAATCGCCTTCGGTCATACAAATCTTCAAATCGCCGATGATCTGGTTTGATGGCGCAGGGTGTACTCGATCTGCCAACACATGCAAGCCGCGCCAGCATAAGTTTTGTGTGATCATGCGATTGAAGGTAGAATACGCACACGCTGCTGGGGCGCGCGCGATGAAGAGCCTCACAATCGCACGATCCAGCGGTTCTCCAGTTGCTGCAGGGCGGGAAATGCCACGTACTATCAGGAGAACCGCTCTAAAATGGGGGGCGTGCCCGGCTGCGTGACGCAGCCGTTTTGCTATGGCGGACTTTACCAGGGCTCCGGGCAATTTCGACAAGGCGTCCTTGTCGGTCGCGCTCATCGGTCCCGATGAGGGGCGGCGCAGGGCCATGGCTGAAGCTCTGTCGGGCCGGCCCGGCGTAGCCGTTCGGGAGTATGTCGCCTTTCCCCGCGATCTTGATGAACTGCCCAAGCTGCTCGATCAGCATCACGACGTGGTTGTCGTCGATGCCGACAGCGATCCCAGTTTTGCGGTGCAACTGGCTGCGAATCTGTCGGCCAGCGGCAAAACATATGTGATGGCCTACTCCGCCGATCCCGACGTGCGGTTGGCCATCCGCTTCATGCGCGCGGGCGTGCGCGAGTTTTTCACTTTGCCTTTGGACAAGGACGAGATTGCCGAGGCGCTGATTCGCGTATCGAACCGCTCCAATTCGCAACATGAACCCATCCGGGCTTCCAGCAAGTTGTTTACTTTTCTGGGTACCAAGGGCGGGTGCGGCGTCACCACGATTGCCTCCAATTTCGCGATTTCGCTGGCGCAGGAATCGGAGCGCAGCACGCTGTTGATCGATCTTGGCTTGCCCCTGGGAGACGCGGCAATCAACATGGGCATCGTGCCGGAATTCTCCATCGCCAATGCCCTCCAGGATCCCACCCGGCTCGATTCCAACTTTCTCAACACGCTGGTGGCGCGGCACTCGTCTGGGGTGGGGGTGCTCGCGGCGCCCAGCGAGTTTCAGGTCGAGCAACCCAACCGGGAGTTCCTCGACAAGCTACTGGGCATCGCGCGTCAGGACTTCGAGTACATCGTGGTGGACCTCGGATCGCGAGTGGACCTGATGGACACCGCGCTCTTCGCTAACGACGCGGTGATTTATCTCATTACGCAGGTGGGAATCTCGGAACTGCGCAACGCCAATCGCATGATTACGCGGTACTTCGTAAAGCGCGACTGGGGTTTGCAGATTGTGCTCAACCGGTACAAGCCCGCCACGCTGCTGTTCGACGACAAGAACGTCGAGAAAGCGCTCACGCGGCCCACGCAGTGGAAGATTCCCGACGACTGGGCCAGTGCCCGGCGAACGCAGATGACGGCCACGCCGCTCGCGCTCGATGACTCGCAGATTGCGCTGGCCATCCGGCAGATGGCGCGCATCGCCTGCGGATTGCCCGCCGACCGCGAAGAAAAGAAGAGAATGTTCAGCTTCTTCCGGTGAGAAAAGCAGCAAGTCAGCAGGTCAGACCCGTGCCCCATCCTTGACTCGGTTTTCGAACAGAAAACCGAGTCAAGGGTGGGAAGCCACAAATCTCACCTTGCCCAACTCATGCTACTGCGAAGGTCCGTGGTCTCCCGCCCTTGCGCCAGAAAAAAAAGCGCAAGGACGCGGCACGGAAGTATCTTTGCAAACGAGATCCCTAAAATACCGTGCCCCATCCATTTCGCGTTCTTTGCGAAATGGGTGGGAGACCACGAGCCCATTTCACCTTGACCGTGTCACAACTAGGAAAGAGTCCTACGCCTCGGCCCCGTGGCACTTCTTGTACTTCTTGCCGCTGCCGCAGGGGCAAGGATCGTTTCGGCCCACTTTTTCTCCGGTGCGCCGCTGCGTGGGCTGGCTGGTATCGCCGCCTCCGGCGCGCGTTGCCGCATCGAGTTCGCGCTGCTTTTTGCGGTGGAACTCCTTCTCCAGCGCGTCGATGGTGGTTGACGGCTGCCGCGTGGGAATGCCGATCTCGCGCGGGGCGCCGTCGCCAACCACGGGCTGCGCGGCGCTGGCCACCGGCGGAGCCTTGGGAACAACGCGGTTCGGACGCGGCGCCGCATCCACGGGCTGGCCGTCGGGTCCCAGGATCTGCATCCTGAACAGGTAACGGACCGTGTCCTCCTGAAACTTCTGCATCATCGCTTCGAACATGTCGAAGGATTCACGCTTATATTCCACCAACGGATCCCGCTGCGCGTAGCCGCGCAGGCCAATGCCCTCCTTGAGGTGGTCCATCGAGAGCAGATGGTCCTTCCAGAGCCCGTCGATCACGCTCAGCATCACCATGCGCTCGTGATAGCGCATCGTCGCCGCGCCCAGGATCTTTTCCTTCGCCTCGTACGCCTCGGTCAGTTTGGCGAAGATCTCCTCGCCCAATTCGTGCCGGCTCAATTCTTCCGGCTTGAGGCCGAACTCCGACAGCTTCAGGCCAAACTGATCGAAGATTTTCTGCTCCAGGCCCTTCAAATCCCATTGATCGGCGCGGACCCTTTCATTGGCAGACTCATCGAGCAATCCGCTGAAGATTCCGCCCACGTAGTCTTCAAGGATGAGCTCGCGCTGCTCGACGCCCTCGAGAAGCTGGCGGCGCAGGCCATAAACAGCCTCGCGCTGCTTGTTCATCACGTCGTCGTACTCAAGCAGGTGTTTGCGCGATTCGAAGTTTTGCGATTCAACTGCCTTCTGCGCGCCCTCGATGCGGTTCGAGAGCATCTTCGATTCGATGGGCACGCCCTCTTCCATGCCGAGTTTTTCAAGCAGCGTGCTGATCCACTGCTTGGCGAAGATGCGCATCAGGTCGTCTTCAAGTGAAAGATAGAAGCGCGACTCGCCTGGGTCGCCCTGGCGTCCGGCGCGGCCGCGAAGCTGATTGTCGATGCGCCGCGACTCGTGGCGCTCGGTGCCGAGGATAAACAAGCCGCCAGTTCCGATTACATCTTCGTGCTCGCCGTTCGCGTTTTCGGCGTGGCCCACGAGCGTCGCCTGCCAGTCGCCCTCTGAGACCTCGAACTCCTGGCCCTGGTAGTAGAAGCGCAGGAATCCCGCCGGCGCGGTGGGATTGATTGCGCCTTCGGCATCACTGATGGCGCGGGCCTTTGAGGCGCCGTTTGCGTCCTTGGTCTTCACCAGTTCCTGGCGGGCCATGAATTCGGGATTGCCGCCAAGCAGAATGTCGGTGCCGCGGCCGGCCATGTTGGTGGCGATGGTCACCATGGCGGGACGTCCAGCCTGGGCCACGATTTCGGCCTCACGTTCGTGGAACTTGGCGTTCAAAACCACGTGGCGAACGCCTTTGCGCTGCAGAATTCCCGAAAGGCGCTCCGACTTTTCGATCGACGTGGTGCCGACCAGCACCGGCTGGCGCTTCTCATGCAGCTCGGCAATGTTGTCGGCCACGGCCTTGTATTTTTCCTTCTCGGTGCGGAAGACCACGTCGGAATTTTCGACGCGCCGCAGCGGCTTGTTCGTGGGTATGACGACGATCTCGAGCTTATAGATCTTCTCAAATTCGGCGGCTTCGGTTTCAGCCGTGCCGGTCATGCCGCTCAGCTTTTGATAAAGGCGGAAGTAATTCTGAAACGTGATAGTCGCGAGCGTCTGATCTTCCTTGCGAATGTTCACGCCTTCCTTGGCTTCGATCGATTGATGCAAACCGTCGGACCAGCGGCGGCCGGGCATCAGGCGGCCCGTGAAAGTGTCAACGATGATCACCTCGCCGTCTTTCACCACGTAGTCCACGTCGCGCTTGTACAGTGCGTGGGCCTTGATGCCGGTTTCAACATAGTGCTTCAGGTCCCAGTTCTCAGCGTCGGCAATGTTGCCGATGCCCAGCGCCTTTTCGATCGTCTCCCAACCCGGGTCCGTCACGCCAATCGTCCGCTGCTTTTCGTCCACAAAGTAGTCGCCGGTCAAATGCTTCTGCCCTTCGGCCAGCCGTATGCCCAGTTGCTCCTGGCGCTTGGTGTCGGTCCACTCAACCTCTTCGCCCAATTCGAGTTGGGGAATGATCCTGCGCACGCGCGCGTACTTGTCGGTTGTCTGGTCGGTCGGTCCGGAGATGATGAGCGGGGTACGCGCTTCGTCGATGAGGATCGAGTCGACTTCGTCGACGATGGCGTAGTAGTGGCCGCGCTGCACGCAGTCCTTGATTTCGAACTTCATGTTGTCGCGCAGGTAGTCGAAGCCGAACTCGTTGTTAGTGCCGTAAGTGATGTCGGCACCGTAGGCTTCGCGGCGCTGATCGTCGCTCAAGTCGTGCACGATCACGCCGACAGTCATGCCGAGGAAGGTGTAGATCTTGCCCATCCACTCGGCGTCGCGCTTGGCCAGGTAGTCGTTCACAGTCACCACGTGAACGCCGTGGCCGGCAAGCGCGTTCAGGTAGCAGGCCAGCGTGGCAACCAGCGTTTTGCCTTCGCCGGTCTTCATTTCGCTGATCTTGCCTTGGTGCAGCACCATGCCGCCGATCAATTGCACGTCGAAGTGGCGCATCTTCACGGTCCGCCAGCCGGCCTCGCGGACCACGGCGAACGCCTCGGGCAGGATTTCGTCGAGGGCGGCGCTTTCCGCGGCCTTGATCTCGTCCTTGTCGGTCAGCCCCTTGATGCGCTCGGCCATGCGGGCCCGGAACTCAGTCGTCTTGTCGCGCAACTGCCAGTCGGCCATCAGTTGAACGGACGGCTCCAGAGCGTTGATGGCGTCCACATTCGGCAGCAGCCGCTTGATGATGCGCTCGTTCGAGGTGCCAAAAATCTTTGTTAAAACCTTGTCTAACGGCACAAATTTCTCCAATACCAGTGTAAATGGAAGGGGTTAACGCAAAACCAGCAGCCGGAGGGCTGTGGGGCGCGGTAAATGGGCGTTTGCGTAGCCGACTTAGAGACGCAGCACGAGCCTTTCCACGTGCTCGCCCCGGCGAATTCGTTTGAGTTGACGGTTGAGTTGTTCTGCGAGGCAATCGGGATCGCCCCGATCGTCGTGAATCTCAGGCGGCCGCTTCGCGCTTGCGTGGCCGTCCGCCGGATTGGCCGTTGCGTTTGGCGGCGGCCACCTTTGCCGGGCTCTTCGATCTGCCGCCTACAGCGCCAAGCCGGCTTGCCATCCACTTGCGTGAACCGAGAAATCCTTCGAGCAGGGCTGGGATATAGATGTCTGCATCCAACTTTGGGAAGTGAATGCCGAAGCCGGAGGGGGATATTTCGATGGAACTCAACTGCGTGGGTGTTGCTTCTTCGAGCCCCTCCGCATCGCGCGGAGAAAACGCGATTTCAAGTCCAGTCGATAGGCGGACGATAACGCGGTCGAGCCGGCGGTCGAAACGCGCCTCAACTGCATAAGGATGCGAGGCGCGCATCGCTTTGGCCTTCCGGTTTGCAACGGTGAATCGGTCATTCTGCGCCATGGATTTTCTCCCATTCAGCCAGCAGTAGTCCGAGGTTGGCGATCAGCGCGCGCTCGATTGCGGTGATCGTGCGCCGCGTGAACCCGTAATTCTCACGCAACGTCACGCTGCCCTGCGGTTGATTCAGTTCGAATACTGATTCATTGCCCTGCCCGATTACGTGTACGTGCGCAGGACGATGATCGTTCAGGTAGACGACGACCCGCAGCGCGCCAATCCTCAGAACGGTTGGCATGGCGAAAGTATAACATAAACCGAAGCGGTTGGGTTAATGAAATGGTCGCTGGAAAACAAAACCCCCGGCCGTCGGCCGGGGGCTTTTGTCCTTGATGCGCTATGAAGCTCAGTTGCTGAACAGCAGCACTCCCGCCTGTTTCTCTTCCGTTTCGTCCGCGGTAATGGGGCGATAGAAGAGCTGGTTCGTGTCGAGGTAGACCTCGAGGAACGCAGGACGGGTAGTAATCTGGCCGGCGATGAGCGCCTCAGAGAGCGGATCTTCCACGTAGCGCTGCAGGGCGCGGCGCAACGGACGCGCGCCGTAGCTGCGGTCAACTAATGTTTTGTCGAGAATCCACTTCTTGGCTTCTTCGGTCACCGAGATGGTGATCGACTTCTGCGCCAGGTTGGTGTTGAGTTGCTGCACAAGCAGCTCAACAATCTGGATCAGGTCGGCGTCAGAGAGCGACTGGAAGAGGATCACTTCGTCGAGACGGTTGAGGAACTCGGGGTTGAAGGTTTTCTTCACCTCGTTCTTCACCAGCTCTTCGACTTTTTCGTTCACCAGGTCTTCGCGCTCGCTCTGGAAGCCGAGGCCCTGCTTCTTCTGCAGGTGCCGCGCGCCGATGTTCGAGGTCATGATGAGGATGGTGTTCTTGAAGTCGACCGTGTTGCCCAGGCCGTCGGTCAACTGGCCGTCTTCAAACACCTGCAGCAGGATGTTGAACACATCCGGATGCGCCTTCTCGATTTCGTCGAGCAACACCACCGAATATGGCGACCGCCTGACGCGCTCGGTCAACTGGCCGCCCTCCTCGTAGCCCACGTATCCCGGAGGCGACCCGATCAGCTTCGACACCGAGTGCTTCTCCATGAACTCCGACATATCGAAGCGGATAAGCGCCTTGTCGGAGCCGAAGAGGAACTGCGCCAGGGTGCGGGCCATTTCGGTTTTGCCTACGCCGGTCGGACCCAGGAACAGGAAAGAACCGATGGGCCGATGCGGTGACTTCAATCCGGCACGAGAGCGGCGGATGGCGCGGGCGAGAGCTGAAATCGCCTTGTCCTGCGAGATCACGCGCTTGTGCAGCTCTTCTTCAACGCGCAGCAGTTTCTGCGTCTCTTCTTCCTTGATGCTGGTCACGGGGACGCCGGTCCAGCGGCTGACCACATCTTCAATGTCTTCGCGGCCCACAATGCCGGCAGCGGAGTCGTCGAGGTGGTACTTGTCGCGCAGGGCACGCAGGTTTTCGCGCTCTTTGCGTTCCTCGTCGCTGTAGAAGCGGGCTTTCTCGAACTCGTGATTGGCAATGGCCGAGTCCATGCGGTGCACGATGAACTTGATGCGCTTTTGCACTTCCGTAATTTCATCCGGGAGCGAGGTCTGGCGCAGCTTGACGCGCGCGCCGGCTTCGTCGATAAGGTCGATGGCCTTGTCGGGCAGAAAACGGTCGGGGATATAGCGGTTGGAATGCGACACGGCGAATTCGACCGCATCGTCGGTGTAGCTGACCGCGTGGAACTTCTCATAGCGGTCCTTGATGCCCATGATGATCTTGACCGCGTCAGCTTCGGTCGGCGGTGGAACCTTGACGGCCTGGAAGCGGCGTTCCAGCGAGCGGTCCTTCTCAATCGACTTGCGGTATTCTGCGGGCGTGGTCGCCCCGATGCACTGGATTTCTCCCCGCGAGAGAGCCGGCTTGAGGATGTTGGCCGCATCGAGCGATCCCTCAGCCGAACCCGCGCCCACCAGCGTGTGCAGCTCATCGATAAAGACGATGGAGTTCTGATTCTCCATCAGCTCTTTCATGATGGTCTTGAGCCGCTCTTCAAACTGGCCGCGGTACTTGGTGCCGGCCACAATCAGTGAGAGGTCGAGACCGAGGACGCGCTTGTCGGCCAGGAAGCTGGGCACTTCGCCGTCGGCGATGCGCTGGGCCAGGCCTTCAACAATGGCGGTTTTGCCCACGCCGGGCTCGCCTATCAGCACCGGGTTATTCTTGGTGCGGCGGCAGAGGATCTGAACCACGCGCTCCAGCTCGCCGTCGCGGCCTACCAGCGGATCGAGTTGCCCGTCGAGAGCAGCCTGGGTCAAGTCGCGGCTGAACTCCGCCAGCAGGCTCGACTCGCGCTGGCGCTGTTGCGGCGGAGCCTTCTCCTGCGTGACACGGGCCAGCTCGTCGCGAATCTGGGCGAGTTTCAGGCCGCGCTCCTGCAAGATCTCCGAAGCAAAGCATTTTTCTTCACGCAGCAATCCGAGCAGCAGATGTTCCGTGCCGATGTGCTTGTGGCCCAGGCGCTCAGCCTCTTCGGCGGCATAGGCCAGCACGCGCTTGCACTCGTTCGAGAGCGGCAGATCGACGCTCGTCGAAACCTTCTCGCGGATGGTGGTATGCGATTCGATCTGCTTGCGGATCGACTCCACCGAGGCGTGCGAGCGCAGGAAGCGATTGGTCAACGCCTTGTCTTCTCTGAGCAGACCCAGCAAGAGATGCTCGGTCTCGATGTACGGCGAGCCGAACTGGCTGGCCTCGTACCGCGCAAAGAAGATGACGCGCCTCGCCTTCTCCGTGTAGCGTTCGAACATTGAAATCCCCCAGTAATCAGGCTATCGGCAGCTGTGGCCGTCCGTTCAGATTGAACCCCGGTGGCGAGTGTTTGTCTATCACTTCGCGAACAATAGCCTGTCCGCAGTAACCCGTCGCCCGTTTTTCTTCCTACGGCTTCAGCCCAGACTGCGCGTGCCCTTCCGCTTGATTCGCCGCCGAGAGCCTCTTGCTAGAAAAACCGGTTCCCGCTCTCGAACAGCTCTTTTGGATGGTTTCGGGATCTGTTTTGCTCCCACGTCGCCGGTCCGCGAGCTGCCGGAAGACTCCCATCCTGTTGCCGCAGCCAGTGCCACCTTGAAAGCTGCAGAGGCTGTTAATTATAAGACTCAAAAGACGCCAGGAAAGGTTCTTTTCCCCCGGAGCGGCTCTGTCTCTGTGGCGTCCTTTCAGGCAGCCGTCGAGATCTCTCTAAGTCGTCCGTTTTCAAGGCGCAGCACACGCGTACAGCGCTGGGCCAGTTCATGGTTGTGGGTAACGATTACCGACGTTAACCCGTGGCCCGCGTGCAGACGCTCGATCAACTCGAAGACCCGGCCCGCAGTCACCGAATCCAGGTCGCCGGTGGGCTCGTCAGCCAGCAAGAGCCGGGGATTGTTCACCAGCGCCCGGGCCAGCGCCACCCGCTGCTGTTCACCGCCCGATAGCTCGCCGGGGCGATGGAGTCCGCGATCCTCCAGATCCACCTCTTCGAGCCATTTTGCCGCCTGCGTCATCGCTTCAAGTTTCCTTGCGCCGCGAGCCAGCAGCGGCAGTGCTACGTTTTCAAGCGCCGTAAACTCAGGCAGCAAGTAGTGGAACTGCCAAACATATCCAATCTCGCGATTGCGAAAGCCTGCCGCCTGCTGGGCCGAGAGACTGGCCACATTGGTTGAGGCGCAGTATACCGTTCCCGCAGTGGGCGCATCAAGGGCGCCAAGAATGTGCAAAAGAGTGCTTTTCCCCGCGCCCGACTGGCCCACGATTGCCACCATTTCGCCGCGCCGGACCTCGAGATCGAGACTGTTAAAGAGACACAGCTCACCGCGCGCCGTCTGATAGGTCTTGGTCAGCTTTTCAACGTGAATGACCGGAGCGTCGCTTTCCGTCATCCGCGACTCCTGGTCCCGCTGGGAGCGGGATGCCTGGCTGACAGCCGCTGGAGTCGCTTGATTCATCCGGTTCAAGCAATTTTACATGGCCGGCCGGGGTTTCCCCCGACGGGCAGGGCCATGCACTCCGAACTTTTGTGGGAGCGGGGCCCTACACTCCCACCGGGTAAGGCTTGGGGCTCGATTCCTCGGGGTTCACACCCGAGCGCCAGCGCTCAAATCGCCCCTGCAGCAGGCTCATCAGGCCGGTGTACCAATACCCAACCACAAACAAAATCAGGAACGGCGCGGTGAAGTAGTTCTTGTTGCTGAAGGTGTACCAGATGGCTCCGGCAAAGTAGCAGCCCATCAACAGTTCGACCCACGGCGCCAGCTTCAGCCGCTTGCGATACTTGGCGGCCTGCGACTTTTCGCCCTTCTTGGCTACGCGATATTTGGGCGTGCGCACAAACGCGCTCTTGATGCCGAAGAGCGCTTCCATTACGGCCTTGGTATTGGTAATGGTCAGCCCGATGCCCAGCGCCATCAGAAACGGCAAGTAATAAAACGTCTTCTTCCACGTCTTGGGAAAAAGCTCCCGCTCGCTCATCAGGTAAAACACCGCAATCGAAAATGTCGACGCCGTAAACAGCGGCACGTCGATCAGCAGCATCTGGAACCAACCTTGGTAGAACCGGCAGATCATGGCCGGAATCAGCAGCGCCGACATGATGACCATCAGCGGGTAGCTCATGTTCGCCGTCAGGTGATACACGCTCTCAATCTTGTTTTGCCGCGATGTATTGGAGCGGAAAACTTGCGGCAGAATCTTGATGCTGGTCTGGATGAGCCCCTTGGCCCAGCGCGCCTGCTGCGTCTTGAACGCCGTCATCTCGATGGGCAGCTCCGACGGGCACTCCACGTCGGGCAGGTACTTGAACTTCCACCCCGCCATCTGCGAGCGATAGCTCAGGTCGGTGTCTTCGGTCAGCGTGTCGTGTTGCCAGCCGCCGCCGTCTTCAATTGCCTTGCGCCGCCACATGCCTGCCGTGCCGTTGAAGTTGAAGTACTCGCCGGTGCGGGCGCGCGCTCCGTGCTCCATCACAAAGTGCCCGTCCAGCAGGATGGCCTCAATCTGCGTCAGCATGCTGTAGCTGCGGTTCAGGTGGCCCCAGCGCGTCTGCACCATGCCGATGCCCGGCTCTGAGAAGTGGTGGATCACTTTCATCAGCCACTCCGGCGGAGGCACAAAGTCCGCATCGAAGATGGCCACAAACCCGCCCTTCGCTACCTTCAGACCTGCGTCCAGCGCGCCGGCCTTGAATCCGTACCGGTTCTCGCGGTGAATGTACTCGATCGGGTGTCCCAGTGCCTGGTAGCGCTCAACAATCCCCGCGGCAACCTGCTGCGTCTCGTCGGTCGAGTCGTCCAGCACCTGGATCTCGAGCCGCTCTCTCGGGTACTCCATCGAGCACACGGCCTCAATCAGCCGGTCGATCACAAACTGCTCGTTGAAGATGGGTAGCTGCACCGTGACCATGGGCAGCTCGTCAAATTGGCGGGGCGGATTGGGATCGTAGTTTTTGCGGTACTTGAAGTACTGGTAGCACAGCGTGTAGCGGTGTATGCCGTAGAGCGCCAGCACGATCATCACCGCGAAATAGGGAATCAACATTAGCGCATCGAAGGCGTTCCAGTGGTAGAGGCCTTTGAAGGTCTGATCGGCGTACTGCGATTTGAAGTAGTGGCGCCAGCCGTTCTGCGGCGCAAAAAACATGCCCAGCGCGCCCTGGAGACGGAGCGAACCGACCTGCACAGCAGCAGAATCAAGAGCGTTTACAAACGCGGCAAACAGGGCAAGCCTCCACGGTCCGGCTAACAAGGATTTTACGCGATGAACACTACCGGCCACCGGCTCGAAGAGCAGACAGCAGCTCAGTCGGCGCAATGATTCTGACGCCGCAGACAATCCTCCCGAAAAGAGGGCCGAAGTGCTTCTTGTCGCCCGAAACAAGAAAGTCCGCTTTAGCTTGGACTGCTCCCGCAAGCACCGGAAGATCCTTTGGCGGAAGCGCCACCCCGTCGATCTCGGGTAACAGGTCGAATGTCAACACCCGGACGGATCGCATCAGCTTGCGTAGCCTTTCGATCTGTTCGATCCGCGGCAAATTGCGCTGCACTTCGCCCATGACGTAGTTTGAGGTAATCAGCCGCACGCCGGTCATTTGCCAGATTTGTGCGATTTCGCAGCCCTCTCTCCAGGCTGCGGAGACCAGCACATTCGCATCGAGGAAGATCGTTGTGGGCCCGGCAGTTTCGTCAATCATTCAGGCCACCGGATATGGTCGATCGAATCCGGGTCGATTCCCATCTGCTCCACGTCTTTGCGGGCTTCAAGATAGCCTTCCTTCGTCAACACGTTGTTCAGGAAAAACTCAGCCAGACGCTCCGGCGTATAGATTTCTGCCTCAACGGGCTTCGTCACTGCCGGCCTCACAAAGAAGCCATCTTCGCGTTCCTCCACGAACATCGGAGAGCCTTCGTCAACCTTGTAACGCCTGCGAATCTTTGCCGGAACCACCATCGTTCCGCGTTTGCCCATGATCACAGTCTGCATTTCAGAATCTCCGATATCAGAATATCAGATATTCTGCTACTTTGCTGTGAGCTTTGCAAGAATCTGCGGCCTCTCCGCCTCCAGAACTCGCACCGGCCCACCCTCCGTACCCGCACACTCCGCTGACTCGCTGACTCGCTGACTCGCTGACTCGCCGACTCGCTTTTCCACCCCCGTCTTGCCGCCACCCCATCCCCCACCGTACTCTGAAAGCGCACCTGGAGAACGTCACGCATGCCAGTTTCTTCCGTTTCCCCCATCCTTGCCGCCTCGGGCGGCAGCTTTCTTGTTGAAAACCGCACGCCCGCTGAAATCTTTACTCTCGAAGACCTGAACGAGGAGCAGCGCCAGATCGCCGCTACCGCCGCGCGCTTTGCCCGCGAAGAGATTGTGCCCGCGATCGCCGCCATCGAAACCAAAGAGCCTGGCGTGATGGCCGGCCTGCTGCGCAAGGCCGCCGAACTCGGCTTTACCTCCGTCGACATTCCCGAGGAATTCGGCGGCATGGGCATGGACAAAACCAGCTCCGTGCTCATTACCGATCACATTTCGGTGCTGGCCAGCTTCTCCACGGCATTCGGCGCCCACGTGGGCATTGCCACGCTGCCGCTGGTCTGGTACGGAACCCGCGAATTACAGGCGCGCTACCTGCCCAGGCTGGCGAGCTGCGAACTCGTCGGCGCCTACGCGCTCTCTGAGTCCACCTCGGGCTCCGACGCCATGAACATCCGCACCCGCGCCACGCTCTCGCCCGACGGCGAGTACTACATCCTCAACGGCGAAAAGCACTGGATCACCAACTGCGGCATCGCCGGCCTCTACACCATCTTTGCCAAGATCGACGGCGAGAAGTTTTCGGCGTTTGCGGTGGAACGCGGCACGCCGGGCCTGACCGTCGGCCACGAGGAGAACAAGCTGGGCATTCGCGGCTCCTCCACCTGCCCGCTCCTGCTCGTCGACTGCAAAATCCCCAAAGGAAACCTGCTGGGCGAGGCAGGCAAGGGCCATCACATCGCTTTCAACGTGCTCAACGTGGGCCGCCTCAAGCTCGGCGTTGCCTGCATCGGCGGCGCACGCATCGCGCTGGGTGAGATGATCCGCTACGCCAAACAGCGCCAGGCCTTCGGCAAGCCCATCGCCGAGCTGGGCCTCATCCAGCAGAAGATCTCGTCGAGCGCGGCGCGGCTTTACGCCGCCGAATCCATGGCCTACCGCACCGTTGGCATGATCGACGCGCGGCTAGCCGCGCTGGGCGAACACTCCGCGCGCGAGGCGCAAAAGGCCCGCGAAGCACAAAAGGCTTTTGAGGAGTACGCCGTCGAGTGCTCCATTCTGAAGGTCTACGGAAGTGAGGCGCTGGCGCACGTGACCGATGAGCTGGTGGCCACCATGGGCGGCTATGGCTACGTCGAGGACTATCCCGCGGCGCGGCTTTATCGCGATGCGCGCATCAACCGCATCTTTGAAGGAACCAACGAGATCAACCGGCTGATTGTGACCGGCTGGTTGATGAAGCGCGCCATGGCCGGCAAACTCGCGCTGCTCCCCGCCATCAAGCGGGTAATGGACGAAGCGATGGCGCCGCCCGCTTTCAATGGCATGGCCGATGGCGTGGGCGAAGCCGGCTCCGTGCTGGCGAGCGAGGCCGCGGTACTGGCGTCGGTAAAGAGGATCGCGCTGTTTGCCGCGGGCGTGGCCAGCCAGCGCTATATCACCGGGCTTGAAGAGCAGCAGGAGATTATGGTTGCCCTGGCCGATACGATCTCGCAGATCTACGCGCTCGAGTCGGCGCTGCTGCGCGCGCAAAAGCTGGCCGCCGCGGGGCGCAGCTCTGCATCGGCGGCCGGGGCCATGGCGGGCCTGCTTGCAGCGGATGCCATGGACCTTGCCGAGAGCGCCGCGCGCCGCATCCTGGCCGCATGCGCCGAGGGCGATGCGCTCCGCACCCAGCTCGCCATTCTGCGCCGCCTGGCGCGATACGCACCGGCCGACACCATTGCGCTGAGCCGCGCCGTGGCCCGCTTCTGCATCGACGCCGAGAAGTATCCGATCTGAATTGAAGCCCGCGGCGCGGCTTACGGCAGTTCGCGCACCTTGAAGTCCTTGAACACGATTGGAAAGCCTTCCGCCTCGAGGCCGATATAGCCCTTCTCGACCCCGGTTTGAACCGTATTTACCACTTCACCGTTGACGGCGAGCGTGCAGGTGGGGCCGGAGCAGCGGATATCGTACGTGTTCCACTGACCCGGTTCATGCAGCCGGTTTTCTTTCATGTCTTTCTGTAGGTTGAAGCTCGTGAGCTTGCCGTTGACCGGCGTTTCGCCAAAAATATACCCACCGCCAGTCGACGTCTGGGCCTGATGCCAGATGACTCCCTTTTCATCATTTCGAAAGAAAACGCCGCTATTGTACGGCGGCGTTCCGGGCTGCGGAATGAAGCGCCACTTCACGTGGAAAGTAAAGTTTCCCAGCTCGCGATTGAAGCGCAGCCACTCGTGGCCGCCGTTGCCGTCGCACTTGATCTCGCCTTTCGGGGCATCGATGTGCCACTGTGCAATGTCGCTCACGGGGTGCGTCGGCGGAATCGCAATGCGCGTCCACTGGCTTTGGTAATCGGCCGGGAAGAGATTGACCGTTTGTGCAGAAGCTTGAGTTGTGCCGGCAGTGAACGCGCAGAATATTGCCGTGTATAGTGCCAGGGATGCTTTTCTTTGCATTCGAGCCTGAAGATTCATCTGTTCCTCTTCGGCCGCGGGAGCGCATGGAATTCCTGCCGCCGCCGGTCGGCTCGAATTGTAGCACCGGGGTCATGATGCGTCACATCGTGGCGCCGAAGGCCCTGTGCTTGCGCGCCGGGCCGAAACCATCGTCAGAACACCGTTCCGCCGGCAAAATCCTTCGTAATCGACCCGTGCCCCATCCTTGCGACTTCTTTCCGTCGCAAGGGTGGGAGACCACAACTTCGATCGAACCTAATACGCCGTCCCGCCGGCAAAATCCTTGGTGATGGCATCGTGCACACCCGTCATGCACGCCGCGTCAGAAAAGATCAGCCCCAGCTCGCGATTGTTCTGGAGCGAGTTCTGTGTAAAGTTTTCAGAGCCCACAAACATCTTCGCCGTTGCCGTTCCGTAGTCGGCCAACACCGTCTTGGCGTGGATGTAGTACCCGGTCGACGACGTGTAAACCGCGATCTTTGCGCCGGCACTCTTGAGCGCCGTCAGCGTGGTGTTGTACTTGTTCTCCAGATTCTCCTGCACCAGGTTGACCGCGACGCCGCGTTTCAGCGCCGCCAGCAACGCGCTTTCAAGTTGCGTCTCTTCAAACTCTTCCTGCGAAATCAGCAGCGAAGCCTGTGCTCCGTTGATGATCGCGAGCAGCGAGCTGAGCGAATTCGACGGGCTCCAGACGAGATTATCGCCCGTGGGCGCGGTGATCTTGGCATTGATATAGTCCGCGTTGAAGGTGGTCTCGATCGCCGCCACATCGGCCGCGTTGTTGGTAATCACGGCAAAGTCGCGAGTCATCGCGTAATCGTCGGGCGTCAGATTGAGCGTCATGATCGCCGACGTCGCTGCGTCGATAGTGATGGTCTTCTGGTGGGTCACGGCAAACGCCGGGTTCGACCAGTGCACGCCGCACTTGTTCTTTTGCAAAAATGTGTAGGCCGGCGTGTTGGTCGCCTTCTGGCTGCCGCTCTGGTTCAGGATGACGCGCACCGCGATGCCCTTGGCCGCTGCGCTCTGGAATGCATCCATCACAGTCACATCGGTAAGCTCGTACATGGTCATGTCGATGGACTTGGTTGCCGTCGCAATCAGGGCGTAGATGGCCGTCAAACCCTGATCCGGTTCAGTCACCAGCGTGTAAGTGCTGACAGCGGGTTTGGGTGTGGGAGCGGGCTTTGGGGCGGGCTTTGGCTTGGGCGCGGGTATTGGCGCGGGCTTTGGTTTTGGCTTGGGAGCCGGCTTAGGCGCAGGTTTTGCTGGCTTGGCAGCGGGTCTGGTCACGGGCGCGCGGCGGACAATCGCTTCGCGCGCGGGTTTGGTTGCTTTCTTTGCCGCGGGCTTAGGGGCGCTTTTGGTAGCTCTTTTCGCGGCGGTTTTCTTTGCTGCTTTGCGAGGGGATTTCTTCGAAGGCATAGATCGTCTCCATTCTCTGGAGCAACGGTCTCAACGGGATCGTCGAGAGCATTGCCTCTTGATCTTTCGCGGATCGAGGAAAGCTGAGAAAGGCCCGGGTGAAGCCGGTTCGATTGCGGCCCTGTTGGCTTTGAAGCGCGAGTCTGTCTTATTCGCAGACTGGAATGGGGCAATCGGAAAGCGGGACGATGGTTATTTGAAGCGGCTCTAATCTATCACTTCGAGGGTGCAGGCGCAAACGGGCGCGATCCAAGGTGACGTAAATTCGATTGTGTAAAAGGCAGGAGGGTGTAAGTTGGCTTTGGCCTGACGAGCTAAAGCCGATTCCGAAAAGGAGACTTACACCCCATGGCGAAGATTATCTCGATTGACGAGCATTTCCAACACTTTCTCAGTGATTTGAAGGAGAGCTTCTGGGGCGACCTGGAAGCCAAGACGCGGCTGGCCTGGAAGCATTTTCTGGAGGCGGAGTCGGAGCGGATGCGCAATCTGTACATGGGCTACGAGTCGTACGAACGCGGCCCCAGGGTGGCGGCGGGCTATCGCAACGGCTATTACGAGCGGGACTTTGTGACCCGCTTCGGCACCCTGCGGCTGCGCATAGCGCGCACCCGGGACAAGGGTTTCCTTCCCGCCGGATTGGACAAGTTCCAGCGCCGGGCGCCGGAGGTGGCGCTGCTGATTCGCGAGGCCTTTCTGCGCGGCATTTCCACGCGTCAGGTGGGCCGTGTGGTGGCCACGCTGACGGGCGAGACGGTCAGCGCGCAGACGGTCTCCAACCTGGCTCGCGATCTGGACCATGCCGTCCGGCAGTTTCATCAGGCCAAGCTGAACGACGAGTGGGCCTATCTATTCCTGGACGGGGTAAATCTCAAGGTGCGCCGGCCCGCAGGACGGCAGTGCGTGCAGATGCTGGTGGCCTACGGTGTGCGCCAGGACGGCACTCGGCAACTGCTCGGCTTTCTGCGCACCAAAGGTGAGGGCCAGGCCCACTGGGAGGCGCTGCTCAACGATCTCTACCGGCGCGGCCTGAGGGGCGACAAGCTGCTGCTGGTCGTCACCGACGGATGTCCCGGGTTGGCGGCGGCCATCCAAACCGTGTACCCGCGCGCGACCCACCAGCGCTGCTGGGTGCACAAGATGCGCAACATCCTGGAGAAGGTGCGCAAGCGCGACTACGACGCCGTCAAGGTCGACGCCCAGGCCATTTATCTGGCCAAAGGCCGCCGTCAGGCAGAGGCTGCCGCGCGCGCCTTCTGCCGTCGCTGGCGGAGCGAATATTCCTCCGTGGTCAGGCAACTGGAGCGCGATCTGCCCGAGCTGCTCGCTTTCTTCGCTTTTCCCAAGCATCTCTGGCGCAAGCTGCGCACCACCAACATCATCGAACGTTGCTTCGTCGAAGTTCGCCGAAGAACCCGGCCCATGGTCTGCTTCGTCAACGTGCAATCCGTGGACCGCATCATCTACTCCATCTTCCAGAGATTCAACCTGGAATGGAAAAATCGCACCCTCCGCGTTTTTACACAAGCGGCTTGACGTCACCCGATCCAAGAGGGATCGCGCCCGCGAAACCGAGCCCCAATTTGTTGGGTCGGCCCTACTGAATTTGCGTAGCGGTAACCAGCACGCGCATGCTGCCCTTGTTGTCTTCCGAGTCGGAGCTAAAGACGGCGCTCTGTTTGCCGATGGGAACGAGAACCGAAGCCTGCCACTTGTTCTGTCGAATGACGGGCTCCTTCGAACCCAGATCAACCTCTGCGGCCACGCTGGAGATGGCCGCGGTCAGGTCAAAGGCTAGTTGGCTCGAGACTTCATGCACATCGTGGATGTCAAAGCTCGCGCCCAGGTCCAGGTATTGGAATTGGGTATTGACCGCGGCATTCGCATCTTTCCCATCCCCGCTTGAGGCCGAACCTGTGATGATGGGAAATCTGGTGCCGGAGCGAATCGACGTGTTGTGTGTATTCGTCGAGACCGTCGTGGAATAGCTGCGGCTGTTCAGTACTTTTCTGTCCGCGTTTAGATCCTCGACGACGAAGTCGAGGTGATAGAAGTGCTCGGGAGGCGCGGCTTCCTGTGCTTTGGGCTGCTGGGCGTTGGGCTGGTCCTGAGCAAGAATCTTGTGACCAAACCCTGCGGTGACAAGCAGAAGAAGGCAAACAACTGTGATCTTTTGCATGGAAATCTCCTTAATTTCCTTGAGGTTCGGGCGGAGCGATTGGTTGAATTTCGAGAGCTGCGATCGTGAGCGGCGTATCTATCCGCTGCTCGTCCTCGACCAGAGATTGGCGCTCCGCCTCCGGAACATGAGCAACGTAGGCGATAAGCTCCTTTTCTGCCGGAGTAAGCGGCTGCGGAGTCGGGAAGACGTCGAGTTTGGGCAGGCGCGCGACCGTTGCCGCGGCTGCAGGGCGTGACGAATGCCGCTCCGGCCGCGAGAAATCGCTGCGCCGCGCCGTAAGCGAAGGCGAGTTCTTAATCGGCTCATCCCGGCCAGTATCGGCTGACCTTGGCAGTGTCACGCGCGCCTGATTGGCGCCAACTGGAGCGTTGTGCAAGCCTCTCAAGCCTGCCAACACGATCACAACAATCAAACACGCTCCAACCGGCAGTGCGATTGCCCAGCGAATCGTCTGGCGTGCCTGCTGACGCGCGCCTTCAGCCGCGATGCGGGCCAGAACGCGTTCCGCAAGGCCGGAGTCAGGGCCGGGATCGCCATAGGTCTCGAGCGACGACCGCAGCAGAAGGTCAAAGTCAGCGGAGGGCTGCTCGGCGCCGGGTTGCAAATCGCGATGGTCGTGCTCAGGCATACGGAGCCTCCAGCGCTTGCGACCTACGAAGCTGTGGTCTTGCCGCCGCGCCCAGTTTCCGGCGAAGCAGCTCGCGAGCCCGCTGCAGGCGCGTGCGAACGGTGCCCTCGGGAATGCCGAGAACGCGGCCAATCTCGCGTGAGTTGAGCTCGTCTCCAGCCGAGAGGACCAGCGGAAGACGAAGTTCCTCGGGAAGCGCGTCGATCATGGCGTGGATGCGGGCATGTTGATCGGAGAGCAGCAATGCCTGTTCGGGGCTGGGATCGGCTGACGGCGCTTCACTTGGAATATCGCGCTCCGGGGCGCAATCGAGGCTCAGCGCTTGCGGCTGCCGCGGCCGGCGATCGACCGCAACCCGCCACATCACGCGCGCCAGAAACGCGCGCTCGTTCTCCACATTGCGCCAGCCGCGATTGCGATAAAGCTTCAAGAACGTCTCCTGAACGGCATCCTCGGCATCGGCACGATTGAGCAGCACGGCGTAAGCCACGCGGAATACGAAACGGGACTGGCGCTGAACCAACTCCGCGAACTCCGTTTCATCGCCGATAGTCAAGGCCTGGACACTCCGTTTCGGCGCTGGCTGAAACACGTAAGGCTGTTGGCTTAGAGCGCCCGCCGGATGCAAAGGATTTTAATTCCCTTACATAGACAAAGACGGTAACTCGGGGCACGGTGTTCAGAAATCTTTCGGGGATGCTCCGCAGCAGGCGGGCTATCGGTAGGAGAAAGATTTGAAGGAAGGAACTGGGCAGCGGCGGCTTACACCGGAATCACGCCTTGAACGGCGTCAGCGCCCCTGGTTAGTGGCTTTGGGGGAGCTGGTGACAGGCCCGGCATGCTCGGGCGCCGCCGGAGCGGGGAGTTGGACGGGAGTCCCATGGCGCGGGAGCGAAACCGGGTGCGCCACAGTCCGCTGGGGGATCTCGTGCTCCCACCTCCACCAGTTCATGGCCACCAGGAAATTGCGATCGCGATCAGGATGCGAAAGGCGTTCAGGATTTGAAAAGTTCATGGAACTCACTTTCCATCTCACACCGAACCGACCCTGCCGTGAGATCGTGACTGACTGGATTTGATACGCAAATGAAGGACGACTGGATAGCTTGAAAAACACGGCGCGGAGTCCGCGAACAGGAGTAAAATTTTCGGGGATACTGTCAAAAAGAGGGCCGGGACCGGCCCTCTTTTGTTTTATAGCGGCGAAATCGCGCCGGGACCGTTACGCCTTTGCGCTGGTCAACGCCCCCAGATCGGCCGCCATCTTTTCCGTCGAGAAGGCTTCAATCAAATCGCCTTCCTTCAGGTCGCTGAAGTTGGCGATGCCGATGCCGCACTCCATGCCGTTGGTTACTTCGCGGGCATCGTCCTTGAAGCGCTTGAGCGATCCGATCTTGCCTTTGAACACCTGCTCGCCGTCGCGCATCACGCGCACCTCGGCATCGCGGCGGATGACGCCGTCCTGCACGCGGCAGCCGGCGATGGTGCCCACCTTCGGAATCCTGAAGATGTTCAGCACCTCGGCGCGTCCCAGGTAGTTCTCCTTGAAGGTCGGCTCCAGCAGTCCCAACATGGCAAGGCGAATCTCGTCCTGCAGCTCGTAGATGATCGAGTGCAGGCGGATCTCAACGTTCTCCTGTTGCGCCAGTTCGGCTGCCTTGCGCTCGGGGCGAACGTTAAAGCCGATGATGATGGCGTTCGACGCCGTCGCCAGCAGCACGTCGCTCTCGGTAATTGAGCCAACGCCCGAGTGGATAACCTTGATGCGCACCTTCTCGGTCGACATGCGCCCCAGCGAGTCGGCCAGCACTTCAACCGAGCCGGTCACGTCGCCCTTGATGATGAGCGGCAGGTCTTTCACGCCGGCCTGGCGAATCTGCTCTGCCAGCCCCTCGAGCGAGACGCGCGAGCTCTTGGCAAGCTGCGCCTCGCGCTCCTTCATCTTGCGGTACTGCGCAATGCCCTTGGCCTTGTCGCGGTCGGCAACCACCAGGAACGTGTCGCCGGAGTCGGGCATGGCTTCGAGGCCGAGAACTTCGACAGGGGTGGATGGGCCTGCCTCCTCAAGTGCGCGGCCACGATCGTCGAACATGGCGCGAACCTTGCCGAAGGTGTTGCCCACAATGTAGCTCTCGTTCAGCTTCAGCGTCCCGTCCTGCACCAGAACAGTGGCCACGGCGCCGCGCCCGCGATCGAGCTTGGCTTCAAGCACCGAGCCCACAGCCTTGCGTCCCGGCGTGGCCTTGGGCGCCTTGATGTCGCTCACCAGGCAGATCATCTCTAGCAGCAAATCCAGGTTGATCCGCTTCTTGGCTGAGACCTCGACAAACACCGTGCCTTCGCCGCCGGCCGCCCACTCCTCGGGAATGAGCCCGCGATCGGCGAGCTGCTTCTTCACGCGGTCGAGGTTGGCTTCGGGCTTGTCGATCTTGTTCACGGCCACGATGATGGGAACATCGGCTGCCCTGGCGTGATCGATGGCCTCCAGCGTCTGCGGCATCACGCCGTCGTCGGCGGCCACAACAATCACCACAATGTCGGTCACCTTGGCGCCGCGCGCACGCATGCGCGTAAAGGCCTCGTGGCCCGGCGTGTCGAGGAAGACAATCTCGCGCCCCGATGCCGGCGAACCCTCTTTTGCAAACTTCACCTTGTAGGCGCCGATGTGCTGGGTAATGCCGCCGGCTTCGCCCGCGGCCACATCGGTCTCGCGAATCGCGTCCAGAAGCGAGGTCTTGCCGTGGTCCACGTGGCCCATCACGGTCACCACCGGCGCGCGTGGAGCCTCGACGAACTGGGTGTTATCCTCGTCCAGAACCTCTTCGATGGCCTCGTTCTCCAGCGCCTCTTCGTAGCTGATGACCTTGGCGCCGGCGCCGAACTTGGCCGCCACATCCTTCACCATCTCGGCGTCGAGCGACTGGTTGACGGTCACAAATACGCCGCCCATCAACAGGCTCGCAATCAGGTCCTTGGCGCGGACTTCGAGCTTCTCTGCCAGGTCCTTCACGCTGATGCCCTCAGTCACGGTGATCTCGCGGGTGATGGGCATCGGCTCTGTGCCGTACTGCATGCCGCTGTAACGCGGCGGCGGCACAAAGCCCTTCATCGGGCCTTCCTTGGTCTTGGGATACTGCTGCTGTCCGCGGGCGCGTCCGCGCGACGGAGCGCGCTGCGGGCGGCCTGCCTCAGGCGGCGGCGGTGCGCCCCCTCCAGGACGTGGTCCGCCAAAGCCGGGGCGCGGCGCTCCAAATCCAGGGCGCTGGCCGAAACCGGGCCGTCCGCCCGGACCGCCGGGACCTCCGCCAGGCGCAAATCCACCCGCTGTGGTGCGCGTGGGATGTTTGGGCCTTGGTCCGCCCGGGAATTGTCCGGGACCACCGGGCGCACCCTGGGGACGCTGCGTAAATCCACCTGCGCCGGCAGCCGGGCGGCGATCGAAGATCGGCTTTCCGCGCTGAATTCCTGTTGCGGGCGCGGCCGGAGCCTGAGGCATCACTGTGGCTTTGTAAACGGGCCGTGGGCCGGTTTGCGGAACCACCATCCGGCGCGGAGGCGGCGGAGGCGCTGCTGCGGACTGGCTGGTCTTGACGCGTGACTCAGCGGGAGTTGCAGGCGCCGGGCCGCTTTCAACTGGAGCTTCCACCGGCCCCGCAGCCATGGCTGCCGGCACGCTTTCAGCGGCCTCAATCACTGGCGCCGAGATCGGCTGAGCAACGTGAACCGGAGGCGCGACGACGACGGGTGGCGCCAAGGCGGCCGCTGCAGGCGCCGCGGCAATCGGAGCCGCGGGCGGCTTGACGGCAATGATCGGTTTTTCGGCAGGGCGGGGCTGCTCTTCGCGCGCGATGGGCGCAGCGGGCTTGGCCGCCGCCGTGGCCGGGTGCGCAACTACAACCACCGGGCGCGCTGGAACTGCGGCCGTTGCCGGAGCTTTGGCAACTACTGGGCCAGCGGGCGGGCGCGAAGCTATGGCAGGAGGAGCCGGCGGTGGCGCAATGATGGGCGGCGCCGAGCGCGGTTGCGGAACAATCTTTCGGGGCTCCGGGCGAGCCGGCGCGGCAACCGGCTTTGGCGCTGCGGGAGCCGCAACCGGCGCGGCGGCCTTGACTACCGGCGGAGCTGCCGCGGGCCTGGCCGGCGCATGAGCGTGACGCGCCTCTGCTTCCTCTTCCTTCTTCTTGGCCAGGATGGCCTTCATCACATCGCCGGGCTTGGAGATGTGTGAGAGGTCGATCTTCGGGGTGATCGTTTGGCTTGCGCGTGAGGTCGCGGTGCTTGCGAGGCCGGCGCCACGATCGCCGCCGCCAAAATGCCCGCGGACTTTTTCGGCCTCGTCTGCTTCGAGTGAGCTGGAGTGAGTCTTCCCGGCCCCCATGCCCATCTCGTTCAGAACGTCCAGAATCTCGCGGCTCTTCCGCTCCAACTCGCGCGCCAGATCGTTGATTCGAATCTTACTCATCCGCCTCTTTTCAACGTGCTGCCAAAACGCCCCTTAGTCGCTCATAGCTACCTCATGGCAATGGCTGCTCTTCAAACTTCCGTTTACGTTCGCGTGGCCTGGTTGCGAGCTGCGCATCTTACTCGGCGCTCTCACCGGCCGGTTTTTCTTCCACGATCTCTTCTGCCTCAACTGATTCGGACGCAGCCGGCTCAGTCTCAGGCGCAACTTCCTCGGCTGCTTCTGCCGCGGCTCCAGCTTCCACAGCCGGAACTTCAGTCTCGCCATCGGGAACAGCGTTCGCCTCGGCGATCTCCACGGCTGCTTCGCTGCCTGCCGCTGCCTCTTCCGAGCCCTCTTCAGCAGCTTCGCCCTCTTCAAAATGCCCGAAGTAGTGGCGAACCGCAATCGAGATTTTTTCCAGCGTTTTTTCACCGATGCCCGGTATCTCTTCCAACTGCTCCGGCGTCATATCCGCCAGCGCCTCGACGGTGGTGATTCCAGCGGTAATCAGCTTTTGAATAATGCCGTCGCCCAGCTCGCTCACCTGTTCAATGGGCGTGGTGGGAGCGCCGGCCAGCGCCTGCATCTGCTGCTCCACTTCCTGGCGCTTCTCTTCCTCGCTCTTGATGTCGATCTTCCAGCCCAGCAGCTTGGCCGCCAGCCGCACGTTCTGGCCCTTCTTGCCGATGGCCAGCGACAGCTGCGTGTCGTCGACAATCACTTCAAGCTGCTTCTCAGTTAAATCGGTAATCGACACGCGGCTTACCTTGGCCGGCTGTAATGCCTTCTCGGCAAAGGTCGTAATCTCGTCGCTGAACTCGATGATGTCGATCTTTTCGCCGCGCAGCTCGCGGATGATCGACTGCACGCGCATGCCCTTCATGCCTACGCATGCGCCCACCGGGTCAACGTCCTTGTCGCGGCTCTGCACGGCGATCTTGGTTCGCTCGCCGGCTTCGCGCGCAATGGCCCTGATCACCACCGTGTTGTCGTAGATCTCGGGAACTTCTGACTGGAACAGATTCGACACCAGCTCTGGAGCCGCGCGGCTCACAATCACCTGCGGTCCTTTGGCCGCGCGATCCACCTTGAGCAGCACCACGCGCACCCGTTCGCCCACGCTGAACTGCTCCAGCCGCGATTGCTCGCGCTTGGGGCAGCGCGCCTCGGCCTTGCCCAGATCGAAGATCACGTCCTGTCCTTCGACCCGCTTCACCGTCGCATTCAGTACTTCCTTTTCGCGGTGCGCGTACTCCTGGAAGACCGTGTCGCGCTCGGCTTCGCGAACCTTCTGGAAGATGATCTGCTTGGCCAGTTGTGCGGCGATGCGGCCCAGCGGGCTGGTGTCGCGATACATGCGGATCTCGCTGCCCACCTCGACGCCGGGAGCCAGCTCATTGGCTTCAGTCAGCGAAATCTGGTTGACAGGATCTTCGATCTCGTCCTCGTCAGCCACAACGGTCTTATAGATATATGCCGTGATCTCGCCGGTTTCCTTGTTCAATTCGCCACGCATGTTCTCCTGGGTCTTGTAGAACTTGCGCGTGGCCAGGGCGATGGCTTCCTCCACCGCGCCCACAACGATTCTGGGGTCGATCCCCTTCTCCGAGCTTAGGAGTTCGATGCTTTGATACAAAGGGCTTGTTGCCATGATGCTTACTCTCATCCTCTGAGGCTGGTTTTCCGGTTCTTAGTCCCTTAGTCCCTAGTCCCTCAGTCCCTGCTCTTCAGATTTCCGGTATCAACTGCGCCTTCTCAACGTTCGAGAACGCTATCTCAACCTTGCTCACTCCGGCCTTGCGGCTCTTGCTGTTCTGCTTGGTCGCGGCCAGGTCGATGGTGATCGTCTTTCCGCCTTCTGCGTCAGCTATGCCGATCAGCCGCCCCTGCCAGTGCCGGTTGTTTCGCACCGGCTCAAATGTCTGCACCTTCACCAGGTTGCCGGTGAACCGCTCAAAGTCCTCAGCCTTGGTCAGCTTCCGGTCGAGTCCCGGCGAGCTTGATTCCAGCGTGTACTCCGCGCCCGGCACCAGGTCTTCCACGTCGAGCAACACGCTGAAGTCCCGGCTGAAAGCTGCGCAATCCTCGTGCGTCACGCCGGAAAGCTGCTCAAGATTGAACCTGCTGTCGCCGCTCAGCGCGCCTTCAACCAATCTCTCGGGCAGTCCCTCGGCCCCGCTTGCAATCTCGGCCTTCAGCCTGGCGCGCCCCTCGGCGTTCTTTTCAAGGAACACCCGCAGCGTCCGTTCCTTGGCCGGCCCGGCAAACTCCATGTCCACCACCGCCAGCCCATGGCTTGCGGCCACTCGCTCTGCCGCCGATCTTATTTCGTCCAGCCTTACTGCCATTCGTTCAAAACCCTTGAAACCCGATCCTGAAACGCGACTCCTGAACCTACACCCGCGACGCGCCCGATTTGCCGCCAGGATTCGGTCCCGAAGAAAATCCGCGGTTCTAAACCGGCCTAAACCCTTTAAATCCGTGTTATCTGGCCAGATTTTGCCGCAAATAAAAAGTGGGCTATCAGCCCACTCATCTCTCCGCCAGCCCGGTGCGCACACGGTGAAACAGCCTGGCAGACAAACGCGTTTGCATGCTTAGAGTACCGCGATTCGCAGGGAATATCAACCACCCGCGATGCGGCAGCCGCCGCCCACAAGGCGGGTGCTCCATCCTGGCGACTTCTTTGTTCTTGTCGCTGGGGTGGGATGGCAAGAACTCCTACTCCAGGTCTTGTGCCAGGGCACTCATTCACTTGTACCGACACATCGCCTCCCGTAGGGAGACAACGATGTTAGCACAGGACAAGTTCGCGAGCGAACGCAGTCCTGGGAAGGGGTGACGTAAATTCGATTGTGTAAAAGGCAGGAGGGTGTAAGTTGGCTTTGGCCTGACGAGCTAAAGCCGATTCCGAAAAGGAGACTTACACCCCATGGCGAAGATTATCTCGATTGACGAGCATTTCCAACACTTTCTCAGTGATTTGAAGGAGAGCTTCTGGGGCGACCTGGAAGCCAAGACGCGGCTGGCCTGGAAGCATTTTCTGGAGGCGGAGTCGGAGCGGATGCGCAATCTGTACATGGGCTACGAGTCGTACGAACGCGGCCCCAGGGTGGCGGCGGGCTATCGCAACGGCTATTACGAGCGGGACTTTGTGACCCGCTTCGGCACCCTGCGGCTGCGCATAGCGCGCACCCGGGACAAGGGTTTCCTTCCCGCCGGATTGGACAAGTTCCAGCGCCGGGCGCCGGAGGTGGCGCTGCTGATTCGCGAGGCCTTTCTGCGCGGCATTTCCACGCGTCAGGTGGGCCGTGTGGTGGCCACGCTGACGGGCGAGACGGTCAGCGCGCAGACGGTCTCCAACCTGGCTCGCGATCTGGACCATGCCGTCCGGCAGTTTCATCAGGCCAAGCTGAACGACGAGTGGGCCTATCTATTCCTGGACGGGGTAAATCTCAAGGTGCGCCGGCCCGCAGGACGGCAGTGCGTGCAGATGCTGGTGGCCTACGGTGTGCGCCAGGACGGCACTCGGCAACTGCTCGGCTTTCTGCGCACCAAAGGTGAGGGCCAGGCCCACTGGGAGGCGCTGCTCAACGATCTCTACCGGCGCGGCCTGAGGGGCGACAAGCTGCTGCTGGTCGTCACCGACGGATGTCCCGGGTTGGCGGCGGCCATCCAAACCGTGTACCCGCGCGCGACCCACCAGCGCTGCTGGGTGCACAAGATGCGCAACATCCTGGAGAAGGTGCGCAAGCGCGACTACGACGCCGTCAAGGTCGACGCCCAGGCCATTTATCTGGCCAAAGGCCGCCGTCAGGCAGAGGCTGCCGCGCGCGCCTTCTGCCGTCGCTGGCGGAGCGAATATTCCTCCGTGGTCAGGCAACTGGAGCGCGATCTGCCCGAGCTGCTCGCTTTCTTCGCTTTTCCCAAGCATCTCTGGCGCAAGCTGCGCACCACCAACATCATCGAACGTTGCTTCGTCGAAGTTCGCCGAAGAACCCGGCCCATGGTCTGCTTCGTCAACGTGCAATCCGTGGACCGCATCATCTACTCCATCTTCCAGAGATTCAACCTGGAATGGAAAAATCGCACCCTCCGCGTTTTTACACAAGCGGCTTGACGTCACCCTGGGAAGGTACAACAAAAAGGCTCCGCAGCCCCGTAGAGGCGGCGCGAATCGTAAGTACCCGTTCAAGCGCGAAGCGTGCGGAGGGAGCAGAGGCCTTCAGGCCTCTGAAACGAGCGGCGACAGGACATGTGGCTTTAGCCTCGGGTAGTTTTGAAAGGGCACGACCACTCTTTTCCGCAAACTGATTCGGGCTCCGCGCGCCGGAACCAGAATAATCTGCGATACTCTCTGCCATGAATCCCAAAGTGCTGGTCTGCGCGCTTCTGACTGTAGTTGGCGCGTGTGCATCTACGCCCATTCCTGTGTGGGCTGACGATTCCGCCGCGTCGATCGCCGCCGGCGGCCTTGTGCCTCGCCGAGAGACCCGCATCGTGATGGCCAAAGAGGTCCTCCGAATCAGCCCCACAAAGATTGTGGTCGATTACGACTTCCGCAACGACTCAGATCAGAACGTGACGACCGAGGTGGCTTTTCCAATCCCGCCGTATGGCTACGGGCCTGAAAGCCCCGAAATCTCTTCCGCATCATTCTCTGACTTTAAGCTGCTCGTCGATGGAAAGCCCGTGAAGTATCAGACCGAGGCCAAGGCAACCCTCAACGGCAAAGATGTCACCGGGATCCTGACCTCTGACGGCATCGACATTGCCAGCTTCGGCCACCTCCGCGATTTCGGCGCAACGGACTCGCGGGTTCACACTCCGGATGTAGAGCGCCTACCGAAAGCGGAGCAACAGCGCCTGGCGCGTCTGGGTCTCTTCGATGCGGACGACGGCTGGGGCACGTGGGACGCCCATCTGCAATACCACTGGACGCAGACATTCCCAGCTCATTCCACGGTTCACATCCGCCACGAATACACGCCGGTTGAGGGATTCGAAATGATGCCGCTGGAGACTTTCAGGAATTTCTTGCAGCATACCCAGCCTGGCGGGAACGACGAGAGCGTGCGTTACCAACGCGAAGACCTTCAACTTCTGAGGCGCTTCTGTCCGGATCCATCGCTCCTGCGCGCTTCGATCAGGGCGATCGAAAACACTGATCCGGAGAACGGCCCGTATGCCTATCCCCACTGGGTTGACTTCATATTGACCAGCGCCAATACCTGGAAGCAGCCCATCGAGGACTTTACGCTGATCGTCGAGCGCGGTAAACCTGACGCTGGAAACAGCCGGACATTTGTCAGTTTTTGCTCCCCACAAAACGCTCCGGTCGGAAAGCTCGACGCCGACCACTTTCAGGTCCACCTGACCAACTTTGTCCCTGCTTCAGAATTGCACATCGGCTTCTTCGATCTGCCTGAAGTCGCTCCGGCGCAGAAGAAATAGCAATTTGCAGGCGCCATCCTATTCGCGCGCCCCGGGGTCCAAACCAGAATGGCTTTATCTTCAAGACCACCCCGCCAACTTGCCAATGTCGCGCCAGCGACGCTAACTTGCTAACTCGCCGCTTTGCATTTAATTTCCTCTCCTTCCTGCACACTGGAAATGCATGACCTTTGACCCCAGCCCGGCGACCTATTACTCTCCGGTAACGACTCGCAGCTCGTTGTTGACTGGAAAAAATAATCCCCCCACCCCCATCCCCCCACCGGCCGCTGTGTAACTGTGAAACTGTGAACAATTCCTTATATAAATCAACGTGTTACAGAATGTAACACCGAAAAGGTCGTTACACTCATGCCCGTTTTTAGTGCAAAAAGCGCCCTTTTGACCCCAATTCGGCCCTTTTTCAGCTCGCTTTTGTGCTTCAAACTGGCTTTCCCTGAAGCAGAAATGCCTTAATGGTGTTATGGAACCTGCGACGGATATTCGCCGCGCGCAGCCGGTTTCCCGGCACGAAATCGAGGCGCTGCTGACCGAAATCTCGGCGCACGTCACCGACCGGAATGCCGGCATCTTCGGTCCCGGTTCCATCAGTTGGCGCATCAACCGCGAGTCGGCGCTCTTCCTCGGCGCGGGCCGTGCGGCGCTCCTCCAGCTCGCGCATCCCTGGGTCGCGGCTGCTCTCCGCCAGCACTCATCGCTGCTCAATCAACCCATCGCGCGTTTCCACAACACATTCCGCATCGTCTTCACCATGGTCTTTGGCACGGCAGACCAGGCGTTGGCCGCGGCCCGGCATCTTTACGCGCGGCACACGCGAATCGCGGGCGAGCTCGCTGAAGACACCGCCGCATGGAAGCGCGGCGACCGTTACGAAGCCAACGAAATCAACGCGCTCCGATGGGTGTACGCAACGCTCGTCGAAAGCGCCCTGCTGGCGTATGAAGCCGCCTTCGGGGCTCTCTCGCGGGAGCACCGCGAGCGTTATTATCAGGAAACGAAGACCCTGGCCGCGCTCTTCGGAATCCCCGCGGCATCTTTGCCGGTCAACCTCGAGGATTTCAGCGCCTACATCCGGGAGATGTGCCAAGCCGGCGACTCATCCGGCGCGCTCGGCGTCACCGCCGATGCCCGCGCCATGGCGCACAACCTGCTTGCCGGCGCGGGCTCTTGGATCAGGCCGCCCCAATGGTATCGGGCACTCACTGCGAGTTGGCTTCCCGCATGCTTCCGCCGAGAATTCCAGCTCAACTTCGGCCCGGCCGAGCAACTCTCCGCGGCTCGTGCCCTGCGGCGCATCCCCGCAGTCTATCGCCGGCTTCCGGCGGCGATTCGCTTCATTGGCCCGTGGCACGAGGCGCAGGCTCGCCTCTCAGGTCGTCCCCCAAGCCCCATTGCGCGGTTGAGCAATCGCTTCTGGATTGGCGCTGCTCAGATGCCGTTCAGCCTTGAAGCATGACAGATCGCGTCCGCGCATGCTCAAATTCTTCTTTCCTCTCGCGAGCTTGGGGGACGAAAATGAAACAGATAACAACCCGGGAGGACCAATCCCTCATGGACCCCCGCGACCAACTCGCCGCTGACGAGCTTGACGCGTTAAGCCGTGCCTTTACCGATCAATTGCTGGCGTGCCTGGATGAATGCGCGCGCGGCCGGCGCGGCCTTTTTGGCGAACCCGTTGGTGAAGAAGCGGGTGAATCGTCCTGGCCCGAGGCCGTGCGGCTCCGCCAACTTGCTCTGGCGCTGCAAGCCGTCTTCAGCCAAAACGAGCAGCGCAACGCATTGGCCGATGAGTTCCTTGACCTGTGCTCGATGCACGGCGAATCGCACCCCGGCGAGCGCAAGCTGGCGCGAGTGTTTCTGGAGCGCATCGAGCGTGGCGAGGTGGGCACGCCTACAGAGAAAAAGCCTTGGTAAAGTGCGCCATCCCTCAGCAAGATGTGCACTCCAACCTTCGGAGAGAAGGCTGGAATGCGCTCGAGACGCTGAGCTTTAGAAGCGTACGCCCAGCGTGATCGGAACGACCTTGGTATCGGCTGCAACCGCCGTCGTGCCCAGGCCGTTCGGGTTGCTGACCGAAGCCGGCGTAAGCACCTCGAGGTAGCGTGCCTCAACAAACAGCTTGGTCTTGCTGTCGCCGTACACGCCGCCCATGCGGTGCTGGAACCCCCCGCCAATGTTGAATCCGCCCTGGTTCGACGAGAAGTGCCCCACCACTGCGTTCTCAGTCTCGGTGCCGCAGTAATAGTACGTGCAGTATTCTGCCTCTTCAGGGTCGGTAAAGCTGGTCACCTTACGGTAGAACCCACCGCCGCCGGTCACGTAAACATCGTTGGTCGACTTGGGAAAGAGATCGATGACCGGGGCAATGGTCAACGACCAGATGTGTGCGTGGCCGCCATTGGCGCCAGTCTCGGCGATCAATGCGCCAGGCAGCTTGTCGTCGATGAACTGGTACTCGATCAGTGCGCCGACGTTCTTCGAGAAATTCAGTCCTCCGCCCGCGGTGAATTGACCGCCCCAGGTGATGTAAGCTTTGTCGCCCGCGGGGGCATTAGCGCCGCCGCCGGCTTCAAAGGCGAATCGGCTGCCGACATAATGCTTCCAGCCGCCTCCTCCGTACTGCTGGCCGGCGGCCGCTGCATGGGCGCCGCCGCCTGCCGAGGGCTCGGCAGCGTCTGCGCTGAACATCGAACTGACGCTCTCATTGTTGAACGCGAGCGAGCTCGACTCATGCGTAGCCGAATAGGCCGGAGTGGTGGATTGGGTTGAGGAGGCCTGTGACTGCGCACTTGCGAAGGTGGCTGCCAGAACGAGGGCAGCTCCCGAGAAAAAGACCCGACGCATCGACGGCGTCCAAAAGCGGAGTGTCATATCGGAACCTCAAGGATCGAATTGTCTTAAGCCAGATCAACAGGGAATAACACCCTGCACAGGGTTAGACACAAAATCTCGCCGGAGGTTGCCCGGGCGCGGCGGGGCCGGTGGGAAAATGGAGTAAGATTCCCACTTTATGAAATAGTGGCACTCTGATAGAATAGTGGCACAATGCGTGAGGGGTGACACATGGAACTACAGGCCAGGACGCGGCTGAGTGAAAAGGGGCGCGTGGTGATTCCCGCGGCGATGCGGGAAGCACTCGGGATGGACGTCGGCGATTCACTGGATCTGCGCGTGGAAAACGGCGAGCTGCGCATTTCGACTTTGCGTAGCCGGATTCGGCGCGTCCAGGAGAGAGCTCGCAAGATCATTCCGCCCGGAGTTAGCCTATCGGAGGAATTGAGCGCGGAACGGCGCGAGGCGGCGAAACATGAATGAAGTCGTGTTGGATGCCTCGGCCATTCTTGCTGTAATTCAACACGAACCCGGCGAGGAAAAAATGACGGACGAAGTCATGGAGAATGCCGTTGCCAGCACGGTCAACCTCGCGGAAGTGCAGTCGAAGCTCGTCAAGAACGGGTTCGATCCGGACGAGGCGTGGGCAGACACTCTTGAACTTGTCTCCGCGGCGGAGCCTTTCATCGCTGAGCATGCAAAGACTGCGGGTACCCTGATCGCGACAACAGGGAAGCTTGGGTTGTCGTTGGGCGATCGTTCCTGTCTGGCACTGGCGATTGCGCTGAACGCGCCGGTGTATACCACCGAGCAATCCTGGAGGAACCTCAAGCTTGACGTTCCGATCCACGTGATTCGATAAGCGCAAGAAAAACAACTGCAGACGCAACAAAGGCCGGAGCAATCACCCCGGCCCTTGCCTTTTCTAACCCCGCTAGCCCCGCTATCCCTGTATATCGAATTGCTCGGGATGCAGCGCGGGGTCGCTCTTGACCAGGATGTTCTTGCCCACCAGGTCTTCGAACTCGTTCAGCCAGCGCGCGTTGTTGCTCTTCAGCACTTTCACGGTTTCGGGGTTCACGCGCAGCATCACGTCGGCGCCTTCAAAGTGCTTGCGCATCTTGCGCAGCTCAACGTAGATCTCGTTGCAGACCGTGGCCGGGCTCTTCACCATGCCGGTGGCCTGGCAGGTGGGGCAGGGAATCGACAGCGTGCGTTCGAGCGACTGCTTCACGCGCTTGCGCGTGATGGCCACCAGGCCAAAATCGTTGAACTGCAGAACCTTGGTCGGCGCGCGGTCGGCTTTGAGAGCCTCTTCCAGGGCGGCCAGAACCTTGAAGCGGTTCTTGCGCTCGTCCATGTCGATAAAGTCGATCACGATAATGCCGCCCAGGTCGCGCAACCGGATCTGGCGAACGATCTCCGGCACTGCGTCGAGATTGGTTTTGACGATGGTGTCTTCAAGCCGCGCGCTCTTGCCCACGTATTTGCCGGTGTTGATGTCGATGGCTACCAGCGCTTCGGTTTGGTTGATCACAATCGATCCGCCCGACTTCAGCCACACCTTCGAGCGCAGCGCCTTCGAAATCTCGTCCTGGATGCCGAAGTGCTCAAACAGCGGAGTCTCCTTGGCGTAGAGCTTCACGCGCCGCACCAGCGAGGGCGAGAAGCGGCTGAGGAAGCGCACGATGCGCTCGTAGTCGGCCTCGGAGTCGACCCAGATGTTTGAGAAGTTGTCGCTCACCTGGTCGCGCAAAATGCGCTCAATAAGGCCGAGATCGTGATAGATCAGCGCCGGCGACTTGGATTCGTCGGAACGCTTCTTGATCTCAGACCACAGGTTGATCAGCATACGCAGGTCGGTGCGCAATTCTTCTTCTGACGCGCCCTCGGCTGCCGTGCGCACGATGAATCCGCCCGACGACTCGCCGCGCTCGTGAAGCAGAATCCGCTTCAAGCGATGACGCTCTTCGTCGGAAGCGATCTTGCGGCTGACACCAACGTGTGTCACTGTAGGCATAAAGACCAGGAAGCGGCCGGGCAGCGCGATGTGACTCGTGATGCGCGCGCCCTTCTTGGCGATCGGCTCCTTGGCAATCTGCACCAGGATCTCCTGGCCGGACTTCAGCAGGTCGCTGATGATGGGCAGGTTTGACGTCTGCATCGAGCGGCGCGACGGCCCGCGGCGGTTGCCCTGCGGGCGTCCGCGGCGTCCGCGATCTCGGGCGAAGCGCTGCGGCTGGCCCGGAGCGGGCTGAGATTCGGCCGAAGCCTCTTCTTCTTCGTCCTCTTCCTCGTCGCCCTCTTCGTCGCCGTTCTGGTCGTCGAGGTCTAGCTGGATCCTGTGATCGAGGTGCGCCTCCTGCAGCATTTCGCCCAGGTCGCCGGTGCGAAGATGCGGTGGCAGCGTCTCTTCCTCGTAGGTTTCCAGGTCGTGGTCCTCAGCCTTGTGGCGCCGGTGATGCGGAACCGCATCGAATTCCTCGCCTTCGATCACTTCCTCTTCCACCAGGCCATCGCCGGGTGCGTAGGCTGAAACTGCCGCAACGCTGGCCGCAGACGCACGCTTCGCCTCAACCGGCGTGGCTTCCTCGTCTTTCTTCTTCTTGCCGAAACCGAAGATGCGAAACTCGAGCGGCGATGCGGGATCGACGCGATGCTCGGCCTCGGCTTCTGTCAGCGGCTCAACCTCCGCCACTGCCTCGGCGGTGGGCTCGGCCTCACCGGCAACCGTCACCTCATGCTGGGCCGTCCCGTGATACTCTTCCGCAGCTGAGATCTCAGCCGCGGCGGGAGCGGACTCATCGCTCCGCGTAAACTCCTCGAACTCGACCTTCAGCTCTTCCTCCACGGGAGGCTTGAGCGTCTCGGCGTGCTCCTCATGGCGCGTCTCGAAACCGGTTGCATGCGGAGCCGACTCAATCTCGCGCAGTGCTGGAGGAGCCGATTCTTCGTGCGGCGCGGCCGGTTCTTCTTCTACCAGTTCCTCTTCCACCATCTGGCCGGTGCTGGGCGCGACGGTTTCAACCGGTTCGTTTGCAGCCGTTTCAGTGATCTCCGCGCTTTCGGTCTCAAAGGACTCTTCAGCCGGCATTGCAGCGGTTTCAGCCTGGCGCCCGCGGTGCTTTGACAGCGACTCGCCCGGCAGCACGCCGCTGCCGTCCCACGCGAGCGGAGCCTCAATCAGTGTCGAAGGCTTTGAACCATAGGTGGGGCGCGGCGCGGATTCAGTGGCAGGCTTGCCGGCCTCGACCGGCGCGCCGCCGTACCTTGACAGCGATTCGCCGGGAAGCACGAAGGGAGCCGGAGCCTGTTGCGCGCGAGGCGCACGCTGCGGAGCCTCTGATGCGTGAATTGATGCCTGAATTTCGTCCGCGATCTCAATCTCGGCGACCGGTTTCTCCTCGAACTCAACCTGTTCGCCGCCTGCGCTCTCAGATTCAACCTGCGCGGGAATCGGTCCGCGGCCGCGGCGATGACGGCGTCCCCGCCAGCGCTTTCCGCCCGTCGCTCCCTGGGCCTGCTGGTTGGCGGTTTCCAGTTCCGGAACCACCGGATGCTCGTCGCCGCCTTGCGTTACCGCGGCTTCGGTTGGTTGGCTCGCCTGGCTCGGACGGCCCTGATCGCGCCGCCGGTCGTCAACGCGTTCGCGGCGCAAATCACGTCCTTGCCCACGTCCCTCGTCGCGTCCCTCCTGGCCGCCCGTGTGCCGAACCTCATGCGGAGGCAGGTTGCCGGCTGTCGCAGTGGCCCGCTCAAGCTCGTCGGTGTCTTCCTGATCTTCAAGCTCGACGAAGTCAGTTACATAGAGAAAGGCGTCGCGCTCCAGCCCCAGGTCGACAAATGCCGACTGCATGCCGGGCAAAACGCGCGTGACGCGTCCGTTATAGATCGAACCCGCAAGCGTGTACTCGTTTTCGCGTTCGTAGTAGATTTCCGCGAGCTGATCGTCTTCAAGAATTGCAAGCCGCGTTTCATGCGGCGTGCTGGAGATACAAATTTCCTTTGCCATCGTACCTTTCCGGCCGGCAGCCTTCAGCTGTCGGCGCTTGCGGCAAGGTGTGATGGAGACGCGCTGTTCCGGGAGGCGATGGGATGGGCGAAAAGGACGACCTGAATAGTGCTCGAGAGGCTGGCTGGCCAACAGTGCCACCCGTGGTGGGCGGCGACCCGTGACGGAACCGGAAAACTCTTAGCCGAACGAGCTCTAACGTACGGCGATCCATTTTGAGAGATTTGTGGCCGACGCTGCCGGACTTCCCATCCGGCCGGGCCGTTTGACCTTGACTGTACCTCTGGCGGCGCCAAGCATAGGGGACCGGGATTTCAACTCCGGATGTGCCAGCGCATGCCACTGAACGTACGGGCCAAAGGCCGTTCCGTCTCTCGGTGCTCATGAACCCAATCCTGCCGGGCGCGATCCATCAGAACCCGCCGGCTAAATACTCATTAAAACTTCCTCTTACTGGTCCGGCAGTCGTAGCTCGGGGTAAGAGTCAAACTTGCTTCCTGCGCCGCGTCCAAATCGGACGGCAACGCTCAGTTCACGAAGCTGCGCATGCGGACATTCATCGCCACGCCCAGCGCCAGAAACGCAAACAGCACCGAAGATCCACCGTAACTCATTAAGGGTAAAGGGATTCCGGTGACGGGCATAAACCCGATGACCATGCCTACGTTGACCGCAATCTGAAAGGTCAACACAGCCACGATTCCCATGATAATCAGGGATCCGGGCAGGTCGGCGGCTGTTTGTGCGTTTTGAATCAAACGCATCAATATTAGGAAGTATAGCAGCAGCACAAAAACCGCGCCCACAAACCCGTGCTCTTCGCTGAAAGCGGCAAAGATAAAGTCCGTATAGGGGATGGGCAGGAAATACCCCTGCGTCTGCGTTCCTTTCTCGGTCCCCTTGCCCCAGATTCCCCCCGAACCCACTGCGATCTCAGATTGCAACACCTGGTAACCGGCGCCCCGCGGGTCGTTTTGCGGGTTGATGAAGCTGGTGAGCCGCGCCTTCTGGTACGGCTTGAGGATCTTGCCGCTCGACCAGACCCCGGCAATCAGCGCCGTCCCGCACACAGCCAGAATCGCCGCCTGGCGCAAACTGATTCCGCCCAGGAACAGCCCGGCCACCAGGATCGGGGCGTAGGTGAGCGTTGTGCCGAGATCGGGCTGCACCAGCACCAGCAGCATGGGGACGCCGACCATGGCGAAGGATTTGAATATCTCGCGCCAGGTCAGGTTGCGCCCGCCCAGGTTTGAAAAGTAGCGCGCAACCACGAGAATCAAAACAAGCTTGACCCACTCCGAAGGCTGGAACTGCACCGGCCCGATGCCGATCCAGCGCCGTGCGCCCAGCGCCTTGTGGCCCACCAGTTTGACGGCAACCAGCGAGACCACGAAGATCCCGTAGGCCCAGGGCGAAATGTCGAGCAGGCGGTGATAGTCGATCCTGGACATCACAAACATGCCGGCCAGTCCGGCGCCAATAAACATGAGTTGCTTTGACTCGAAGCTCGAAAACCGCGTGTGCACCGTGGTGGAGTAGACCTCGAGCAGCGATACCCCGCACATGGCCAGGATCAACAGCAGCAGGGGCCAGTCGAAATCGCGGAAGCTCAAAAAGCGGCGCATTCTTCGGTCTACTCTTGCTTTCTTGCCACGCCATCCGGCCGGTTGTGGCTCGCGGTGGGCCTCTCCATGGGTTGGGCGCCGGCAATTGAAACCTGCTGTTTGGGCGCTTTGCCGGCAGGAGCCTTCTCCGGAACCGCCTGCCCATTCGCAACCACGAAGCTGCCCGTGCCGATCTTTTGTTTGCCCGGCTCCTTCGCGCCTGGTTCATTCTCAGGCTGCGACCACACCGCGCTCATCTCAACCGGCGCCTGCACTTTTTCAGGTGGCAGGTTCCCCGCCAGCCGGCGTTGCTTGTCCACGTAAGCTTCAACCACCTGGGCCCCGATGCGCGCCGGGTAGTAGCTGAACTCTCCGTTCTGCCACAATACCGCCACCACCAGTTCGGGATTCCGCCGCGGCGTTACGCCCACAAACCACACGTTCGGAAACGTCGACCGTCCCTTGTTTGTTTTCCCCAGAGCCTCGTGACTCATCTGCTGCGCCGTGCCGGTTTTGCCGGCGAAGTCGATGCCCGGCAAACCCTCCGCGCCAGCGGTGTGGTAGAGACCCGGCTGAGTGACCTGGTACATGCCGTCGGTTACCGTAGTCCACGTATCCGGATCGATGGGCACATACGCGTCGCCCGTGCCCGGGAAGCTTTCCAGCAGAGCCTTGCGGAAGTCCTGCGGCAGTTCGCTGGGGAAGGCCACGTGCGGCCGCGCCAGGTGTCCGCCTGAAGCAATTCCGCCGATGATGCGCGCAAGCTGAATTGGCGTGGCCTCAACTGCGCCCTGGCCGATGGCCACGTCGAGCGTCTCGTCAGGGTACCAGCGGTGATGGAAGTTCTTGATCAGCCACTGCGGCGAGGGCATCAGGCCGGCCTGCTCGCCGGGCAAATCGATACCCGTCTTCTGTCCGTAGCCGAACGCATCGGCATACTTCACAATGCGATCGATACCCAGCTTGTCGCCCAGCATGTAATAGAACGTGTCGCACGAGTAGGGAATCGCGTTGTGAATGTCGACCGCGCCGTGATGCTCGTCGCAATGATGAAAGTAGCCGTAAGGACCCCATCCGCCGTTGCACGTAATGTGCATGTCCTGCGCAATGCCTTCCTCGAGCCCCGCCACCGACATCAGGATCTTGAACGTCGATCCCGGAGCCAGTTGCGCCTGGATGGCCTTGTTCATCAGCGGATGGTCGGGATCGGTGACCAGTCTGTTCCAGTCGCTGCGGTCGATTTTGACGGCAAACTCATTGGGATCGAAGCTGGGCCGCGAAACCATGGCCAGAATCTCGCCGTTGCGCGGGTCCATAGCCACAATCGCGCCGGTCCTGTCGCCCAGCGCCAGCTCTGCCGCGCGCTGCAGATCGTTGTCGATGGTCAGCCGCAGGTCCTGCCCCGGAATCGCGTGCTGGATGCCGATGTAACCCACCTCGCGGCCGTGGCTGTCCACGATCACGTCGCGGCTGCCGTCGGTCCCGCGCAAAAGCTCGTCGTAGGTCTCCTCAACGCCTGCCTTGCCCACCACGTCGCCCGGCTCGTAGTAGGCAAAGCGCGGATTGTTCAAATCGTCTTCGCTCACCTCGCCCACGTAGCCGATCAGGTGGGCCGCAAAACCATCACGCGGATACAGCCGCCGCTCCACGTCGATGGTTTCAAGCTCGGGCAGCTCGTTGCGGTGCGCCTCAATAAAAGCCTGCTCGTCGGCGGTCACGTCGTCTTTAATCGGGATGGGCTGATAGCCGGGCGAAAGCCGGTAACGATGCACCGTGGCCCGCAACTGGTCGAGATCGAGATTGAGGCCCTGGGCAATGAGCGGCAGGTCGGCTTCGATGTCCTTCTTCTGCTCGCGAATCAGGAAGCAGCTCACCGACGGGTAGTTGTCGACGATAAGGCGGTTTTCGCGGTCGAAGAGCTTGCCGCGCGGCGCCAGGATCGGCTCTTTGCGGATGCGGTTGGCCTCGGCGAGCTGGCGAAAGTTCTGCGCGCCCAAAACCTGCAGCCGCCACAGGCCGCCGCCCAATGCCAGCATCATCAGCAATACGCCGTATTGGACCACCGTCGCTTTGAGAGTGGAGAGTTTTTCGCCGCGGTTGATGCCTGAAACCATGAATCCTGCGCTTCTATCTCAGAATACAGCCAAACCGACTGAACTTTGTTGCACCTCATATTGGACATGTTTTTTTGAAGCATAAGCCGAAGCCTTGTGTTTATTGTCGGCCGATCCATGCTCGCGGCTTATCCTGAAATTCGACTCCCTCACAGCGTTTCGCCAGGCAAGGTGCTAGAATCGACCGCCATGAAAATCTCCGGACAAAAAGACACTACCCGCCGCCAATTTGTATCTCGAGCCGCTCTTCTCACCGGCGGCGTCTCTCTCGGCCTGAATTCCGCTGCCGGCAACCTGGTCGCCGAAACAGAAACCGCGTTCTCCGCTTACCAGCAGCGCCGGCGCGCCGATCTCTGGGGCCTGCTCGGCGATCTGCCCTGGCAGCATGAACCCGCGCCGCCCAAACTGGTCCGCACCGAAGAACACGACACCTACACAATCGAGCGGCTTGTCCTCGACCTGAACGGCATCGAACCGGTTCCCGCTCTCCTGTTGATTCCCAAGAAGCTCAAGCGCCCCGCGCCCGGCCTGCTCTTCATTCACTGGCACGCGGGAATGTACGACCTGGGTAAGGAACAATTGCTCAAAGGGACCAGCGTTCAACCCGCCTATGCTCCCGTCCTCGCCGAAATGGGAGTGGTTACTCTGGCCATCGACAGTTGGTGCTTTGGCGAGCGCCAGCACAATAACGCGGGCCACGACGGCGAAGAAGACGCTTTCAAGCTCATGCTCTGGCGCGGCCAGGTGCTCTGGGGCATGATGATGTTCGACGAGTATCGCGCTCTTTCTTACCTCGCATCCCGGCCGGAAGTGGACCCGCAAAAGCTCGGCGTGACCGGTATGTCGATGGGATCGACCAAGACATGGTGGCTCGCCGCGCTCGATCCCCGTATCCGATTGGCTATCGACATTTGTTGCCTCACCGATTTCGATTCGCTCATTGCCACGCACGGCATCACCCTTCACAGCATCTTCTATTACGTTCCGTCGTTGCTGAAGGAATTCGACACCACCGGGATCAATGAGTTGATCGTGCCGCGGCCTCATCTCAGCGTCAACGGCCGCAACGATCCCCTCACGCCGGCCGAGGGAGTCGAGAAAGTTCGCGA
This sequence comes from uncultured Acidobacteriaceae bacterium, assembly GCA_963808695.1. Lineage (GTDB taxonomy): Bacteria > Acidobacteriota > Terriglobia > Terriglobales > Acidobacteriaceae > Telmatobacter. Next base: position 37,541 of record CAWEHF010000012.1, on the reverse strand, counting down.
CAATCTCTTCCCGCTCTACCGTCAACACGGCCGCCAGGAGGATTGCCGCATCGAGCTCTTCGATTGCGCCCACGAGGAACTCCCCGAAATGCGCAGCCTGGTCATCGACTGGATGCGGAGATACCTGGCCGCAGGCTGAAGCGGATGAGGAGGTGGTGTACCGGAGGGGCGCAGGCCAGTGGTCAACGCGACCCGCTGACGCCTCTGGCTCCGCTCAGTCCCGTATCTGCAGCCGGTCGAGGAATGGGAACAAGATCAGCGCAATCGCCGCGTTCCCAATCGCGATGAACAACTGCGTGAACCAGCGCCAATCCAATTCGAGGCCCAGCATTCCGCGATAGACGCCGTAGTAAATGGCGCTCGATAGCAGAGACAGCACGAAATTGAGAATCACGCGAATGGCGTGGTTTTCGACGTCGATGCGAATGCCTGTGGATGCGGCGATAAAGCCGACCGCGGTTTTGGCAACTCCGTTCACGCCGATGGCGTGGTGCGTGAGCGCATCCTCGAAAAGCCCCATGGCCGCGCCCATCAGCGTTCCCTGGATGGGGGAACGGCGGCCGAGCGCGAAATAAACAGTGACCACCAGCGGCAGATCGAAGAACGCGTACTGGCCAAGGACACGTGGCAGCCATGCCTGCAACACCAGCGCCACGAGCGGGACAAGCGCGTAAACCAGCAGCGGGTACCGATGAATCTCCATATCGCGCCGGTCGTCGGCGCCGAGCAGTTTCATGCTAGCGGTTCCCCTGGGGCGGCGTTTTTTTGGCCGGCGCGGGCTGATTCGAAGGGTTTTGATTCGGTTTGGCTGGCCCCGGCTTGGCCTGACTGGGCGCGGCAGTGCGGGGCTGCGCAGTCGTGACCGGCTTTTGTTCCTGGCCGCCTGTTGCAGCCGCGTTGGAATCAGTGGAATCGGCGGCGCTGCCGCCGGGTGTTTCGGCACTGCCGGGCGTGAAGCGATCGGGATGGAGCGGCTGCGGCGGAGGCTTCACCAGGGCGGGGTTGCTGGTATCGTTTAGCGGCTGTTGGTCTGGCGGCAGGTTGGGATCCATCAGCCCCGGCAAATGCTCGGCCATAATCTGCGAAGCCTTCAACTGATCCTTGATCGCCTGCGCGTCCGCGCCCTTCTCGGCCTGGCTCGTGTCGATGTCTTTCTGTTCCTGATTGTTGAATCGCGGCTGGGTTGAAGTGATCACCATGACTTCGTCGAGCCGGTCCAGATGCGCCGCCGGCTTGACCATGATGTCGATAAGGCCGTCGCGCAGGGGATCGCGAACCACCTTGTCGACAACTCCGACAGGAAGGCCGCGCGGAAAGATCAGGTCGCCGCCGGCGGTCAGCACTGATTCGCCGGGTTGAATGCGCTCGTCAGAGAGAACGCCCACCACCATCAGCCGGCCCGCTGGGTCGCCGCGCAAAATGCCGCGGATGCGCGTGGTTGCGAGAATCACACCCGCTCCGCTGGTCTGGTCGTTGATGGCCAGCACCTGCGCGGTGTGGGGAAAAACGTCGCGCACCTTGCCCACAATGCCGTCGCCGGTAATCACGGCCATGTCGGGCTTCAGGTTGTAGTCCTCGCCCTTGTCGATGTAGAAGACGTGCGACAGTTCGCTGCCGCTGGAGCCAATGACCTGCGCGGCGAGCGTGGAGTAGATGTACTTCTGCTGGAAGTTGAGCAGCGCCTGCAGCCGCTCTCCCTGGCGCGCATCCTCAAGCAGCGCGGCCTGCTCGAGCCTGAGCCGGTCGACGGTCCGCTGCAGTTGCTGGTTCTGCTGGCGCACGTGGCGCAGATCGGCGTAGTTGTTCCATAACCAGGAGGCGCCCAGACCAGTGCCGTGGATGGCGCGCTCCGCCGGAGAGACCACCGCTTCAGCCCACAGCCTGATGAGCCGTACGCCTGAGCCATCGCGCACATCCAGGCTGTTATGCCCGCTGCCGAATCGCCTCACCTGGATGGCAAGGCCCATGATCTGCGCCACAAGCACTGCCGCCAGCACCACCAGGTTTCGATAACGGGTGAAAAAGGAGTCCATAAAAACCAGGGAACAGGGATTAGGGAATAGGGAACAGGGCCCGAACCCTAAACCGTCACCTTCTCCAAAGTACAGCTACAAGCGCAGTAGCTGCACTTACTACAGAAGCAATTGCCGAGATTAAAGCGAGAATCCATAGCCCGGCCTCGCGATTCCGCCGCTCCGCTTCGATGATCCTTCGCTGCAATTCAAAATCTGGAGCACGTGGAGTACGGCCAGATGAACTTTGTGCACGCTGATCGCCTAAAGTATCGATACCCAGCTCGCGGGCTCGTTTCTCAAGCTCATCGCCCTCAAGAAGCCTCGACATATCGATCCATCTCGAACCTGTTTTCTGTTCCCTGTTCCCTAATCCCTATTCCCTGTTTTTCAATCGATCTTAATTTTCCGCAGCAGCTTGAAGTCGGAAAGCATCTTGCCGGTGCCGAGCACCACCGAGGCCAGCGGATCGTCGGCCACCGAAACGGGCAGGCCGGTCTCTTCGCGGATGCGCTTGTCGAGGTTCTTGATCAGCGCGCCGCCGCCGGTGAGCACAATGCCGCGGTCGCTGATGTCGGCCGAAAGCTCCGGAGGCGTCCGCTCCAGCGCCACGCGAATCGCGTTCATGATCACCGCTATGCACTCGCCAAGGGCCTCGCGAATCTCGCTGTCGTCGATCACGATGGTCTTGGGCACGCCTTCAATCAGGTTGCGCCCTTTGATCTCCATCGTCAGCGGCTTCTCCAGCGGATAGGCCGAGCCGATCTCGATCTTGATCGCCTCCGCGGTGCGCTCGCCGATCAGCAGGTTGTACTTCCGCTTCAGGTAGTTGGTAATGGCCTCGTCCATCTGGTTGCCGGCCATGCGCACCGAGCGCGAATAGACAATGCCGCTCAGCGAAATCACGGCAATGTCGGTCGTACCGCCGCCGATGTCTACAACCATGTTGCCGCCCGGCTCGGTAATGGGCAGACCGGCGCCGATCGCTGCCACCATGGCCTGCTCCACCAGATAAACCTCGCTGGCCTTGGCGCGGTAAGCCGAGTCTTCAACGGCGCGTTTCTCAACCTGCGTAATCTCAGAGGGCACGCCGATCACGATGCGCGGATGCACCAGCATCTTGCGGTTGTGCGCCTTCTGGATGAAGTAGTTGAGCATCTTCTCGGTCACTTTGAAGTCGGCAATCACGCCGTCCTTCATCGGCTTGATGGCCACGATGTTGCCCGGCGTGCGGCCCAGCATCTCCTTGGCCTCTTTGCCTACGGCTTCAACTTCACCGGTGTTCTTGTTAATGGCGACGATGGAGGGCTCGTTCACAACAATGCCCTTGCCGGCCGCATAGACCAGGGTATTGGCGGTGCCGAGATCGATGGCCAGATCGCTCGAAAACATGCTGAAGAGCGAGCGCAGGCCGTGCGACCGCGAGGAGCGGGAGGGATAACCGTTTAATGACATTCCTGGATGAACTTCCTGACTCAGGCGTAAGCCCAGCTCTCCACAACAGGCCCAGCGGGGCCGTTCTGAGGACTTTTCAAGCTATATTGTACGGCGGTTCGCCCTGCCCTGCGGACGGCATTAAAATACCCCTCCACGAATCCGGAAATCGCCCAGGAATTCACGCCCGGCTGGTTCCCGGAACGGGGTCCGGGCGGGAATCCCGGAATGACTCCCGCCCCAGGGTTCGATTACCTGGCTCTCAAGTCAACCGGGCTGATGATCGGCCGCACAGGGTCGCCCCCCGACGCACATTGAGTGTCGGCTACCACCATCTGCTTGAAAGGCGCAGACGTGGCCGCTTCATGCGAGGCGTCGCCGCTGTAGTGCGCGGTCAGCTCGTTGGTTCCGGCTGTAAGCCGGATGCCCGGCACCCTGGCCGAGCCTTCGATCAACGTAGCCTCGCCCAGCATCGCCGCTCCATCCATCAGCTTCACCGTGCCGGTCGGCTTTTCGCTGCCGGTTCCGGTCACTGTGACTGAGAAGGCAACCGCGCTGCACGCCGTTGCCGGGTTGGCCGATGAAGCCACCGCGACCTCCGACTCTTTCGTCACAGCCGACGCATTCACCGTCACAGTCCGGGTGATGGGGCCGTCGGCGGAGTAGTTTGAGTCGCCGTTGTACGTGGCCGAGAGTGTGTTCGAGCCGGTCTTTGTTGAGGTCACGCTCAGCGAAGCTACGCCTGAGCCGTTCAGCGTGGCCGGGCTGCCGCTGATGGCGGTTCCATTCAGCAGCATGGTCACTGTTCCCGTCGGCTGCGTCCCTGACGAGGTGACGCTCACCGAGAACGTGAACGCAGTCCCTGACGTTTCGGTAGCGCTGGAAGCGGGCGCCGTGATGGTGAAGGTCGGCAACGGCAGCGTACCGGTGCCGGCGAGCCCCACGGTGTTCATGTTGGTCACCGTGTTGTCGAGGAAGATCAGGCTGGCTGAACGGGTGCCTGCCGCCGCGGGCGTAAAGATGATGCCCACCTTGCAGCTCTGGCCTGCGGCCAGAGTCGCACCGGCCGTCAGGTTGCAGCTTGTAGTGTTGGGGTCGATCTTGTAGTCGCCGGTATTCGTTCCGCCGATATAAGCGCGGGTGAGCGTCATTGCGGAGTTGCCGGTGTTGGCCACCGTCACCAGGTGCGCCGCACTGCTGGTGCTTCTGAGCTGCGTGCCAAAGCCCAGTTGCCCGTTGGGTCCAAGCTTGCGAATGATCTGGCCAAGGGCAAGACCCGCCGAACTGATGATGTACACCTGTCCCTGGGAGTCCACGGCCACCCCGGTGGGCGTATTCAGTTCCGCAAAAAGGGCGTCGCCGCCGTCGCCGGTATAGCCGGCAGTTCCGTTACCCGCGATGGTATTGATCTGCCCTGTCGTATAGTCGATGCGGCGCACACGCTGGTTGTTGGTATCGCTGAAGTACAGGTTGCCTAGAATATCAAAGGCCATCTGGCCGATGAGGCTGCCGATCTCGGCGTTGCCTGCCTGGCCGCCGTCGCCCGAGAATCCGCAGGTATGCCCGCCGGCGATTTTGTTGAAGATCACTTCCGGGATCTCGGCGTTATACAGCGACTGCTGTGCAATCTCGCATTCTCCGCCGTCGTACCAAAGGCTGTAGAGATTGTCGCCGGCATCTACGGCCATGGCGCTCGATGGGGTTGTTTGATAGGTGAATGGGTCGTAAAGATAGATCAGCGTGGCCAGAAGAGGCTGTACTGTAGACAAAGCTGCCCCCCGGGTATTGTCGGCAAAGAACAGGTTATTGTCGGGATCGATGCTCATCATCCCGGGAGTGGCCAGCGCCTCATTTTCGAGCTCGCAGGGCGTCGTAGATGGGCAATTATCCGTGCCTGTCCCGCTGGCCTGAACCACCGGACCGTAGTCGAAAACCTCGTACATAAAATCGGTCGATGGCGTGTCAAAATACACCTCGCCGAAGGTATCGACCGCAATGCCGAGCGGAGCTGTACTCGTTGTGGCCAGGGATTTAAAGTTTCCGCTCGAATCCATATAGCGGATGACGTCGTTGCCGGAGTCCGCGACATACAGCGAATCGCTGCCATCCACAGCCAGATTCTGCGCGCCGCTCAGCAAGGCTACATTCGACGGATGAGATGCGGGCACGGTGGTAATGATGGCGGGCGTGAAGCTGATGATTGGCGCATAACCGCTTCCTCCCAGCCCGAACGCCATCGGTTGGGGCGAAGCGGTATTCGAGACGGTCAGCTTGCCCAGCCGGCGTCCTGCGCCCTGTGGCGTAAAGCGCACCAGCAGGGTGCAGCTTTCTCCTTCTGCGTAGCGGTTGCCCACCTGGCAACCCGACGCCGGGTCGATAACAAAGTCTTTGGTCGACTCGATATGAGTAAGCTGTGTCGATGCGCTGAAGTTCAACGTGAGCTGCTCCTCGTCGGCGATTTCGCCTACGCGCGCCGAGGCAAAGGCGTGGAAGTTGGCCGGAGCGTTCTCGAACGAGGCTTCACCTTCCTTTTGCACATACGGAGTCGGGCTGGGAGCCAATTCGATAACGGGTTTGGCCGCTGGCGCGGATACGCGATCCATTTGCGCAAATGCGGCGGTGGAGGCAAAGAGGACAGTGCATATGAGCGCGGCGCTCCACAGAGCGGCACGCAGAGGAAGAGCTCGCATGGCTTCACTCCTTATTTTCGGTGAGGTGGCCTTGATGGGTCGCTCGAATCTGCGTGGGGAGAGCCCAGGCGACCGCTTCAGACCCGTGATTTGGCAACAATCTGAACTGGCGCGAAAGCCTTGCTGCGCCGCGGCATTGGGGACCCGGTTAGATAGGGAAGAGCCTACCCTGCTTCTGGGGCTTTGTCGAGTAAATTGAGCGGATGCAGGCCAAGCTCTAAGGCCACATGCAATCGGCCATTCCGCCGCCTTTGCCGGTCGTTGCCCGCATGTATATGTCGATACACCCTGGAGTATTGGTGGTGCCGAGATCGATGCTGGACCGTTCAGAAAACTATTTGACCTATATTGCATGGCGGTCCGCTCTGACGTGCAGACGGCTTTAGAATATTCGCCTTAGGTCTGGGAATAGCCTCCCAGCTTGTTCCCGGAAATGGCCTCGGCGGGAGGACTGGAATGACTCCCGCCCGAGGGTTCGATTACCTGGCTCTCAGGTCAACCGGGTTGATGATCGGCGGTGCAGGGTCGCCCCCCGACTCGCATCCGGCGCCGGCTACGACCAACTGCTTGAAAGGTGCAGACGTGGCCGCTTCATGCGAGGCGTCGCCGCTGTAGTGCGCGGTCAGCTCGTTGGTTCCGGCTGTAAGCCGGATGCTCGGCACCCTGGCCGAGCCTTCGATCAACGTAGCCTCGCCCAGCATCGCCGCTCCATCCATCAGCTTCACCGTGCCGGTCGGCTTTTCGCTGCCGGTTCCGGTCACTGTGACTGAGAAGGCGATCGCGCTGCACGCCGTGGCCGGGTTGGCCGATGAGGCCACCGCGACCTTCGACTCTTTCGTCACAGCCTCAGCATTCACCGTGACAGTCCGGGTGATCGGCCCGTCGGAGGAGTAATTTGAGTCGCCGTTGTACGTGGCCGAGAGTGTGTTCGAGCCGGTCTTTGTTGAGGTCACGCTCAGCGAAGCTACGCCTGAGCCGTTCAGCGTGGCCGGGCTGCCGCTGATGGCTGTCCCGTTGAGCAGCATTTTCACCGTTCCCGTCGGCTGCGTCCCTGACGAGGTCACGCTCACCGAGAACGTGAACGCAGTCCCTGACGTTTCGGTGGCGGCGGAAGCGGGCGCCGTGATGGTGAATGTGGGCAACGGCAGCGTACCGGTGCCGGCGAGCCCCACGGTGTTCATGTTGGTCACCGTGTTGTCGAGGAAGATCAGGCTGGCTGAACGGGTGCCTGCCGCCGCGGGAGTAAAGATGATGCCCACCTTGCAGCTCTCGCCGTTGTGCAACGCCGCTCCCTCCGTCAGATTGCAGCTCGTGGTGTTGGGGTCGATCGCGAAATCGCCGGGATTCGTTCCGGCGATATACGCGCGCGTCAGCACCATGGAATAGTTGCCGGTGTTGGCCACGGTCACCAGGTGCGCCGTACTGCTGGTGCTTCTTAACTGGTTGCCAAAGCCCAGTTGCCCGTTGGGTCCAAGCTTGCGGATCACCTGGCCACTGGACGCGGAACTGATAATGTACACCTGTCCCTGCGAGTCTACGGCCACCCCGGTGGGCGTATTCAGTTCCGCAAAAAGGGCGTCGCCGCCGTCGCCGGCATAGCCGGCAATTCCGTTACCGGCGATGGTGTTGATCTGCCCGGTCGTGTAATCGATGCGGCGCACGCGCTGGTTTTTGGTATCGCTGAAGTACAGGTTGCCTTCAATATCAAAGTAAATCTGGCCGATGGCGCCGCCAATCTCGGCGTTGCCCGCCTGGCCGCCGTCGCCTGAGAATCCGCAGATCCTGCCGCCCGCAATCTTGGTGTAGTCCAGTAAAAAGTTCTCAGCGTTATTGAGAGACTGCTGCTGGATCTCGCAATGGTCGTCCAAGGGGTCGGTTGCGAGACTGTAGAGATTGTCGCTGGAATCCACGGCCATGGCGGTGGGTGGGATGTTGAATATGATGAATGGGTCAGAGAGGTCGATCAGGCTCGGCGGACCAGGCTGAACGGTGGACATCGCCGCCCCATGGGTTCCCTCAGGATAAAACATGTTGTTGTTGGGATCGATGCTCAGCTCTCCTGGATCACTTACCGCTTCATATTCGAGGGTGCAGGGAGTCGAAACGTCGCAGATATCCGTGCCGTTTCCGTTCGCCTGATTCACCGTGCCGTCATCGTAGATCTCGAACATCTCATTGAATGCCGGCGTATCGAAATACACATCGCCGAAGGTGTCGACCGTGATACCGAGCGGAGAGGTGAAAGGTGGAATGCCTCCACCTGAAGCCAGGATGGTCAAGGTTCCGCTCGAATCCATATAGCGGATGACGTCGTTGCCTGTGTCGGCAATGTACAGGGTATCGCTGCCGTCCACGGCCAGGTTCTGCGCACCGCTCAGCAGGCCTACACTCGACGGATAAGTGCCGGGCACCGTGGTGATGAGGGCGGGCGTGAAGCTGAGGGTAGGCGCATACCCGTTTCCTCCCAGCCCGAACGCCATCGGCTGTGGCGAAGCGGTATTCGCGACGGTCAGCTTGCCCAGCCGTCGTCCCGCGCCCTGCGGCGTAAAGCGCACCCAAAGGGTGCAACTGTCGCCTTCAGCATAGCGGTTGCCCACCTGGCAACCCGACGCCGGGTCCACGAAGAAGTCTCTGGTCGACTCGATCCTGGTCAGCTGCGTTGCAGCGTTGAATTTCAGCGTGAGCTGTTCCTCGTCTGCGATTTCGCCTACGCGTGCCGAGGCAAAGGCATGGAAGTTGGCCGGGGCGTTCGCGAACGAGGCTTCGCCTTCCTTTTGCAAAAACGGAGTCGCGCTGGGAGCCAATTCGATAACGGGTTTGGCCGCTGGCGCGGATCCGCGATCCATTTGCGCAAATGCGGCGGTGGAGGCAAAGAGGACAGTGCATATGAGCGCGGCGCTCCACAGAGCGACACGCAGAGGAAGTGCTCGCATGGCTTCACTCCTGTTTTTTCGGTAAGGGGGCCTTGATGGGTCGCTCAAATCTGATTGGGGAGGCCCAGGCGGCCGCTTCAGACCCGTGATTTGGTAATAATCTGAAGTTGCGCAAAGGTCTTGCTGCGCCGCGACATAGAAACCCGGTTAGATGGGGATGAGCCTACCCTGCTTCTGCGGTCTTGTCGAGCAATTTGAGCGGATGCCGGCCAAGCTCTAAGGCCACATGCAACCGGCCATTCCGCCAAATCTCCGGGTCGGGGGCCACCGCATCTGAATCTCCCTGCAACCCAATCCCGCAATTTGTGTCTAAATAGATGGAATGTCTTTCGCACGCAGATTTCTCTGGATTGCCCTGGCTCTCGCCGCCGCCGTTTCGCCTCTCGCGGCCCAGTCGGGCGAGTTTGTCGTCGCCGAGAACGGCCACGACACCGGCACGGCTTCGTTTCAGGTGACGGCGACTAAAGACGGCTACGATTCGTCCTCCGTGGTCCGCGTGGCCATGCAGGGCCTGGATTACGCGCTGTCGAAGACTGAGCGGCTGAGCCCGGGCAACAACCTGGTGCATGTGCTGCTGAGCGCCACGGTGAACGGTTCGGCGGCGACCGCGGTCTGCAAGCCCGACGACGCACAGCTCCTGCTCAATATCTCAGCCAATGGCCGCAGCACCACCACGCGGCTGGCCGGTCATCAGGGCGCTGTCTTTCTTCCTGACTTCGATCCCGGCGCGCTCGAGACGCTGCTTGCGCTCGCCGTGACCCAGAACAATCGCGATCTTTGGGCCATTCTTCCCAAGAACAGCGGTTCCATTGAGCCGGTGACCCTGGCGACCTACGCCGATGAGAAAGGCACCCTCGACGGTAAACCGGTTGTCGTCCATCATCTTGTAGCCACCATTGCGGGCGCCAAGACCGATCTCTTCTCGGGACCGGAGAACCAACTCCTGCAGGCGGAGCTGCCGCAGCCGGGGTTCGCGCTGGTGCGCAAGGGATTCACGCTCACGCCGCCCGCCAAGCCGATCGCGCCTGCGGAGTAGGGCCGATTCACGAACGACGAACAAGGTTCATTTTCCAAAGAACTCCCCATGCCCTCCATTGGCCCATGGAGCGTAGTGCGCGGCAAAATTGGCGCGGTCTTGCGTGCTGGGGTGGTTGTAGAGCCAGAATTCGATGAAGGGATTGGGGTTCGGATCGTCGAGCCACGCCTTGCCCAGGTCGTTGAACGCGGCGACGGCGGTCTTCTGCGGGTCGGGCACAATGCCGTGGATCGCTTCCTGGCCAAAAACGTCGGCCTGGTGCTCGAAGTAGCGGCTTGAGCCGTTGAAAACCGGCTGCAGCAGGAACATCACGATGGTTACGGCAAAGAGGAGCACCAGGAATCCGGTGCGCGAGCCCAGGTCGGTGACGCCCCATCGCCCTCCGTAACGCTCCACCATCCATTTTCCAAGCCGCGCGCAAAACCAGTAGATGAAGAACAGAGAACCCGAAAGCAAAGCCATCCCCTTGGGCAGATGATGCAGCACGTAATGCCCGCACTCGTGCCCGAAGATAAACAGGATCTCGTCGTTTGGAATGCGGCCGGCCGTCGTGTCCCATACCACGATGCGCTTGGTGGCCCCGATGCCCGTCACGTAGGCGTTCAGGCCGTTGGTCTTCAGGCTGGCCTTCATCAGGTACATGCGGCTGGGCGGGATCGCAGTGCCGGTTCGAGCCACAACCTTTTCGAGGTCGGCAACCAGCGCAGGATCGTGCGCCTGGAGCGGTTCGAACTTCTCGAAGAGCGGCTCGATCAGCGGTTCCACGAAAAAGACGATGACCAGAATGGGCAGCGCAACAACCCACGCGCCCAGCCAGTAGCGGCGCGGCCATCGGCGGACGATCCAGTTGAAGAGGAGCAGCACCGGCGTGGAGACGGCGATGGCGAATCCCAGTTCCTTGGCATCGTCGCTGAACCAGTCGGCCCACGACTGCACGCTGATCTGGTAGCTGCGCTCAACGTAATGCCCGTACATGCTGAGCGGCAGGCCCGAGAGCCAGAGGATGATAAAGAACGCGGCGAAGAAAAAGATCCCCTGGGCCCAGCGATGCGATGCGATCACCTTGATCTCGGCCTCAAGCCTGGCCGCGAAACGCGAGGCCAGCAGCAGCCATACGATAAGGATCTGCCACAGCGACCCGACGATATCCAGAATGTTGCGGATGCGGCTGAGGTCAATGGCCATGGCGAGCTTGTCGGGCGGGAGCGTGTAGGCCTGCTGGCTGGCTGCGGGCTGATTGGCCGTGGCCGAGGTTTGCGGCGCGGCCGGCGCCTGCTGGGCCCTGGCAGGGAGCACGTTCGAGCCCGCCAGAATCAGCGTAAAAATGCCAAGAACCAACCACCGGCCTGTGAATCTCATCCTGCGCCCTCCCGGGACGGCCCAAGTCTGCGACAATCGAGCATAAATGCAAATTGCGGGTTTCTTCCGGCTCATGTTCAAATCATTCCTCGCGCTCTCGCAAAAACGCGGCTTCGGTTCGGGGTCATTCGTTGCTGCCGCTCTCTTCATATTGGTTGTAACTCTTCAGGCCGCGCGTGCGCAGCAAGCCACCCCGGTAATTCTTGACGCCATGACCCAGGAGTTGCAACGCGCCTATTCGCAACTGGGCAAGCAGACAACCGGCAGCACGGGCGCCGACAAGCAACTGCCGCCGTACTTCCTCAGTTATGCAGTGAGCGACGCGAGCTCTGTCACCATCCGCGCGCAGTACGGCGCGCTCAGTTTAAGCACCGCAAATCGCATGCGCGTTGCCGACGTGCAGGTGCGCGTGGGCAGCCCCGACCTCGACAATACGCACGGCGACCATCGCTCTTCCGCCGTCAACAGCCTGCAACTGCCGATAGTCGACGACCGCGAGGCGCTGGCCCGGTCGCTGTGGCTGGCAACCAACACCGGCTACGGCAATGCGCTTGACAACTACCTGCGGGTGAAGACCGAAGCCGAGGTGAGAGCGAAGGAAGAAGATACTTCGCCGGACTTCAGCAAGGAAGAGCCTCAGACGCACATCGGCAAAGTTGCGCCGCCGGTTGTGGTCGACCGCGCGGCGTGGGAAAAGCGTGTGCGCGCTCTCTCCGCCATCTTTCGAGAGTTCCCCGGCGTTTACCAGAATGCGGTGATACTAAGCGTGCAGAATGAGACCGACTATTACGCGTCGTCTGAAGGGTCGAAGATCGTCATACCGCACTTGCAGGCGCGGCTGGTGGCCATCGCGGTTACGCGGGCCGATGACGGAATGGACCTCTTCCGCGACCAGACCTTTGAAGCGGAGACCGTCGACGGGTTGCCTTCGCAGGATGTAATGGAGGCCGCGTTGCGCGAGCTTGGCAAAAGCCTTGAAGCATTGCGCAAGGCGCCGGTCACCGAGCCCTTCAATGGGCCGGCATTGCTCTCAGGCCGCGCCGCGGCTGTGTTCTTCCATGAAGTGCTGGGTCACAGACTCGAGGGCCAGCGCCAGCGAGGCGACGAGGAAGGGCAGACATTCACCAAGGACGTGGGCCAGGAAGTTTTGCCCAAATTCCTTTCCGTGGCCGACGATCCCACCATGACCAAGTTTGGCGACACATGGCTCAGCGGCCGCTACGAGTATGACGATGAAGGCGAGAAAGCCCAGCGCGTCGATCTCATCCAGGACGGCGTGCTCAAGACATTTCTCATGTCGCGCCTGCCCATCGCCAGCTTCAGTTCTTCCAACGGGCACGGCCGCGCTGAGACAGGACATATACCCACCGGGCGCCAGGGCAACCTGATTGTTACCTCTACCAACATGGTGCCCGAAGCCAAACTGCGGCAGCAGCTGATTGACGAGGCCAAAAAGCAGGGCAAGCCTTATGGGCTCTACTTCGAAGACATCTCCTCGGGGTTTGCGGTAACAACGCGCGATTCACCCCAGGCCTTTTCGGTCGTCCCGCTTGTGGTGTGGCGCGTGTATGTGAATGGGCGTCCCGATGAACTGGTGCGCGGCGTGAGCATTGTGGGTACGCCGCTGGCGGCGATGAAGAGCATTCTTGCCACCGGCGACAAAGACGAAGTCTTCAACGGCGAGTGCGGCGCTGAGTCGGGGACCATTCCGGTGAGCGCGGTTGCGCCGGCCATGCTGCTCAGCGATCTTGAAACCCAGCGCGAGAAACAGGGAACGGCAAGACCGCCGATATTGCCCAAGCCGGGCACTGAAGCTCCAGCGAACAAGGAGACCCAATGAACCGCATCTTTGCAACGGCGCTGTTCGCAGCCTCTCTCCTCATTGTTCCGCTCGCGTCAGCTCAGCCCACCCGCGCCGATGCCGAAAAAGATCCCGTGCTGAAGGCCATGCTCACCGAGCTCGACCGCAGCAGAGACGAGCTCCAGTTGCAGGGCTTCGCCAAGCCGTTTTTCATCCAGTATCGCATCGAGGGCCTCGACGACTTTGAGTCCAGGGCCGAGTTTGGCGCCTCCGAGGGCTCCCTTCGAACGAATGAACGCGTGGCGCGCGTAACCGTGCGCGTGGGCGACTACAAAACTGACAGCTCTGGCGGTCGCGGCGACGGGGCAGTTGAGCTGACCGGGCTCGATGACGATCCGATCGCCATTCGCTCGGCGCTGTGGATGGCCACCGACGAGGCTTACAAGAATGCGCTCGCCGCTTTGGCGCAAAAGCAGGCTGCGCTCAAGCAGGTGCAAACGCCGCCCCAGGCCGACGACTTCAGCCACGAGAAGCCGCTGATCTCGCTGGCTGATCCGGCGCGGTTGAGCGTGGACGAATCGGCGTGGACAGAGCGCGTTTCCCGCGCCAGCGGTCTCTACCGGACCGATGCCACTGTAAAGGCGAGTGAGCGCGATGTGCAGTACTGCACGGCTGCGTATCACTCGCGCGCCGTTACCACGTGGCTCGTCACCAGCGAGGGAACCATCGTGCGCAAATCGTCGACCGAGTACCAGGAATCGTTCGGTGCCGGCACCCAGGCGGACGACGGAATGCGCCTCGACCGTTCCTATTCTTCCGCGGGGACTTCGCCCTCTGATCTCGACCCTGAAGATGCATTCAACAAACATGCCGTGGCAGAGATCGCCTCGCTTGGCGATCTGCGCAAGTCGCCTCTCGTCGATGAGGAGTACCATGGGCCGCTGCTGATGAGCGCCGACGCCGGGGCCGACACGTTGCGATCGCTTCTCGCCAGTTCAGTAACGGCCACGCGTCCCAAGCTGGGTACTGAAGCCCGCACCAACGGTCCCCTTGCCTCCAGTTACCAGGCGCGCATCATGCCGGAGTCGATGAATGTCGTCGACGATCCCACGCTCAAGACCTTCAACGGCAAGGGCCTGCTGGGCGCATACGATGTTGACGACGAGGGCGTGCCGGCGCAGGCAGTAAAGCTGGTGACCGATGGCCGGCTGGTGAACTACCTCCTCGGCCGCGAGCCGGTAAAGGATTTTCCGGCGTCGAACGGCCACGGGCGCGCTGCGTTCACCACCGGGCCGCGGCCTTCGATCGGTGTCTTGAGAATTACCGATGCGAATGGGCTGAGCGACGCGGACCTGAACCAGAAGTTGCTCGATATGGCCAAAGAGCGCGGCCTGGCAAGCGTCTATTATGTTGAAACGCTGGCCGGCGCGCGCAACCCGCGCCTGCTTTATCGCGTTACTCCCGACGGTAAGCGGCAGCTGGTGCGCGGTGCGGAGATCGACGATATTGACCTGCGTGCCTTGCGCTCAAGCGTCGACGCGGCGGGCAAAGATCTTTGGGTGGCAAACTCCTTTGGCGACGTGCCGCAGACGGTGATCGCTCCCGCGCTGTTGTTCGACGACGCAACCGTAAAGCGCGCCAACGAGAAGAACGACAAGCTGCCGTTTTATCCGCCACCGGATTGAGAAAGGCAGAGACCAGGGGTCAGTGACTGAGGGCCCGGAAACTAGGCCAAGGTGGTGCTGATGCTGCTGAACACGGTATTGACCGCAGACGCAACCTGGTTAACGCCAGCCACGGCGACCAAGGCAATCAGGGCAACTAGCAGGGCATACTCAACCAAATCCTGACCTTCTTCACGGTTCATCAGACTCTGGGCCACAGCCATCGTCTTCAGAAAAAGGGCATCCATATGTGTACTCCCCAGTTGACAAATCTCCCAGCCTCAGCCGGGGTAGCTTTGATGCAGCACATGCTGTGCCATTCGCAATCAAGAATTAAGTTCCTTTCATTGCTGCACTTAGAAGCCGTGACTTTCCTCCTCGTGCCCGCAATCCGTATACTTCCGTTTACACTTCCGCTGGAATAAAACAGTGCTCGCAGCTCTCCCCCAACCGTGGAACGTCCGTAGGAGTCTGTGGAGTATTCCTCTCTTTCTGAACCATTCCGTCGGTGAGGCCTTAGATTGCGATGAAACAGCTTATGATGGGGATTTTGATATCGATGCCGCTCCTGGCTCAAACCGGAACTTCGCTGCACCATGCGGCCAAGATTCCCGTTGCCATCGTCGATGGCCAGAGCGGCGGCGCCTACCACAACTGGAAACTCACTACGCAGGTAATGAAATTCGAGCTTGAAGAGACTGGCTTGTTCGATGTAACAGTGATCACCGCGCCTCCGGCGGACGGCGACTTCACGAGTTTCAATCCCAATTTTGCGCAGTACAAGGCCCTGGTGATGAACTACGACGGGCCCGACTGGCCTGCGGGGCTGAAGTCGCAATTCGAGCAATACGCGAGCGGCGGCGGCGGACTCGTGATTGTACACGCGGCCGACAACGCATTTCCAAATTGGCCGGCGTACAACCTGATGACCGGCATCGGGGGATGGCGCAACCGCAATGAGAATGCCGGCCCCTACTGGTATTGGAAAGACGGCCAGGTGGTTTCGGACCCGAAGCCCGGTCCGGCCGGCCAGCATGGGCAGCGATTGCCTTTTCAGGTGACCACGCGTGTTGCGAATCATCCCATCATGCGCGGCCTGCCGCCGGTATGGATGCACGCCACTGACGAACTCTACGGCATGTTGCGCGGGCCGGGCAAAAACATGACGGTGCTGGCCACGGCGCACTCCGATCTTAAGAATCACGGTACGGGCGAAGAAGAGCCGATGATGATGGTGCTCAGCTACGGCAAGGGACGCATCTTCCACACGCCGATGGGTCACGACGTGTTTGCCTTGAGCTGCGTGGGCTTTACGACCATCTTCCAGCGTGGCACGGAATGGGCGGCGACAGGCAAAGTGACGCAAAAAGTCCCAGCCGACTTTCCGACGGCGAAGACGGTGAGCTATCGCGTCGACATCGCCGAGATGGATTCCACGTTTCTGAATGGCGCGTCGGAGATCGTGAAGACAGGGAATAGGGAATAGGGAACAGGGGCCGGAGAGCGAGTATCAAGTATCAAGGGAAGAAAGGCTCCCGGAGATAGAGGGCCTCGGTCGCGTATACGCCTGCGCCCAAATCAGTAAGGCAGATTTACCTCGCAGTGCGTTCAATCTCTTCCGCGGCCATCAGCCAAGCGCCCACTCCGTATACGTAACTCGATGTCTCGGTGTATGCGCCGGGCGCCGCGCCTACCGGCTGAATGCATCCAAGCCGCCCATCGGCGTAAATGTGGCTCAACATGCCCGCCCACGCCTTCTCGACTGCAGGCCAGTATGTTGCCCGATCGAGAATGCCTTCGTTCACTCCGTAGGCAAGCGCGTACGTGATAAACGCGCTGCCGGAGATTTCAGGTAGCGGATACGAATCGGCGTCGAGCAGACCTGGGCGCCACAGGCCGTCGGGGCCTTGGATTGAGAGCATCTCCGACGCCATCTCTTTCAGGAGCCCAACATACTTTGGCCGGAGCGGCGAGTCGGCGGGAAGTACTTTCAGCACCCGCACGATTCCGGCCATCACCCAGCCGTTGCCGCGCGACCAGAAAATCTTCTCGCCATTTTTTTCGCGCTTGTCGAGGAAGGTTGCATCGCGCGAATACAGATGCACTGACCGGTCGTAGAGCAGGTTGGTCGTCGTCTGCCACTCGCGGTCCATATAGGTCAGGTATTTTGCATCGCCGGTTGCTTTGGCCATATCCGCGAATACCGGCGGAGCCATGAACAGCGCGTCGCACCACCACCAGAGCGGCTTTTGCGGGTCGGCGGGATCGGGCGCGGCTATCTCAGCGTCGAGCCGTGCGCGCATGGCGGCCATCATGCGCGGATCCTTGTGGATGAAGTACTGCTCCATGTACATCTGCCCCACGGCCTGGTCGTCGGCATGCATCGTGCGCGGACCGGGCTGCCATTCGAGCGCATTGCCAATTTGCAACAAGGCGCGCTGGTATTTGTCGCCGTTCACATCATGCGGCACGGCCATGAATCCGTCGTAGAGCGCGGCCCATGTCCAGTCATATTGGGCATCTTCGGGCATGCGGCTCAACTGCCAGTCGGCGACAAGGCGCACGGCTTTTCTGATGTCGCGCCGATCGATTTTTGACGAAAGATCCGCCAAGGGTCCCGGCGTGGGGAGCGAATCCCCCGGAGACGCCACAGGCTGTGCGGACCGCGCAGCCGTCTGGCCTGCGCAAAGGGCACTGCCGAGCAAAAGAATCGCGATCACAGCCGCGGCGCCCAACAGGCGCACCGAATCGACAAGGCGAAGAAGCCGGGGGAAAGTGTTGCGTTGAGCTGAAAGCAATCTCATCTGCACGAAAACCAAGCTATTGGCGTGTGCGCGATGGAGTCAAGCGGTATCGGTCTCCGTCTGTTAGCGTGGTTGGTCTGCTGTTTGAAAGACAACTGCAGATCCTCGCCACAGCGAGCCTTCGGCTTCGACTCCGATTGGCCGAAAGAGCGGCCAATCGTCGCTCAGGATGACATCGTTGAATAAGCAGCGGTTGTCGATTCGGGATGAGACGCGCATCAGAATCGCATGCGCACACCGAGCTGGATCTGCCGTTCGCGGAGCAAGTCAGAGCCGTTAATCGAAAGCGGCTGGCCGAAAGCGGTCGTGTTGGCCTTCAGCCCGGTGAGGAAATTCAGTGTCGGGAACGACGACTCGGAGCCCGGCTCGAGGTAGTAGCCGGTGGTTTCGAGCTCGGTCACGTTCTGATGGTTGAAGAGGTTGAAGCTCTCGGCCAGCAGCTCGAGATCGCGCATGTGCCCCAAGTCGAATCGCTTGGCAAGCCGAAGGTCGGCCTTCCACGTGTGAGGATAACGATAGGTATTGCGGCCCACTCCGTACACGCGGTTGTCGCCGCCTGAGCCATTCATTCCAGGGCCGAGTCCTTCGATCGCTGTGCCCGTGGCTTGTTCCACCAGCTCGGGCAACGAACCTGACGTGCGCATGGTGTACGGCATCCCGCTGCGGAACTGGCCAATACTCGAGAGCATCCAGCCGTTGCCCAGCGTTCCGGCCGGGTTCTTCATCTTCCACGGCGTCTCATACATCGCCATGGCAGCGGCGGAGTGGCGCACGTCCAGGTCGCTCACTCCGTATTCCTGGCTGAAGTCTGCCGGATCGAGCACGTCGCTGCCTGCGACCAGCGTCGTCTCGTTGGGATTCCAATCCATGGCGTGCGAATAGGTGTAGTGCGCATGGAGGCTCAGCCCGCGGCGGCCGTAACGCGCAATCTTAAACATCGCCGCCTCGTAGGTCGAATTGGCGCGGCTCATGATTTCGGTGATCTGCTGGTAATCGGGGCAGGGCCGGCCCGGAAGCAGCGTGCTTGCCGGCGTGTACAAGGGGCAGGTTGCCTCGCTCCCCGGCCACGACGCGTAAAACGGCACCGTGATCTGCGAAGTCTTGATGGGGCCCGTGCCGGTTCCGTCAACCACGCCGTAAGTTATGGTCTGCGTAGACGAGGGGCGGTCGAGATTCGTGTCGATTGAGATTGGCAGCCGGCGCCCGAGACTGGCAATGGCCGCAGTCGTCACCTGGATGTGGCCGGGCAGCGCCTCTTCCACCGAAACCACTGCCTGGTGGACCTCAGGATTGCGGAAGTTGGATGCGAACCCCACCGCTCCGGGCTTGACGACGCTGGTCGGCTGGCCTTGCAGCACGTATGGAAACGGCGGCGCATCGCTTGTATAGGTGAGGGGGTTCATGCCGTCAGTGGGGCGGATGAAAAAGTTCAGGTCGCCTTTGAGCGAGCCCGTCTGGGTCAGCGCCGTTTCAAGCGTTGCGTTCTCGGTGCGCCCGTAGTACATGCCGTATCCCAGCCGCAGCACCGGCCAGCGCGAGTCGCTGTTGCCAAAAGCCAGGCTGATGCGCGGTCCCCAGTTATTGCCGAGATCGGGGAGCTTCTGCGTGAGCGGCAATTGGGAATTGCTGACCGCAGCGATCGGAGGAGGCAGTTGTTCGCGCTCCCAGCGCAGGCCGAAGCTGACGACTGCCTGTTTCGCCGGCTGCCACTGCGCGGTCGCAAAGCCCGCTATATCGCTGGTGCTCAGGCGCCAGTTGGTTGGCCCCATGGTTTGCGAATAGTAGGAGTAGCAAGGCAGCGCGCCGAGGCTGTTCTGCGGCGGATTGCAGTTGTGAGGATTCTGGTCGTTGAAGAGATTGGTGAGGCCGAATTTCTCAAATGCCAGCGCGTCGGCTATGAAGTTCTGCACCTTGGAGTAGTAGTAGGTGCCCGTCTGGTTGCGCAGCAGGCTGGTCGCGTCGGCGTTGTGGTCCACCTCGAACCCGGCTTTGAGCAGCAGATTGTTGTGGACCCAATCTACAAGCTCCTGCGCGTGGTAAAGCTTCTCGTCAGGGTAGCTGCCCTGGCCGAAGCGCGAGGGATTGCCGATGGTGAACCCATAGCGCGAATCGACCACGATCTGCGGAAGCTGGCCCCATGCGTTCCCGCTCAGCAGAGTTTGCTCAAACGCCGAAGGTGTATCGGGCCTGGCGGTCAGAATGTCGCGGCCGACCGAGCCTTGCGTGGTGGTTAAAAGATTCGGCGTAAGGAACGCCTCCCAGCGCGCCAGCAGCCATTGCTCGTTGGCCTCGCTCGACCCGTAGCTGTGGTTGCCGTAGTTCTCTGAGAGGCGCGTCAGTCCGCCGCCGGGCGCGTTCCAGCTTGCGCCAATGCCTTCAAGCGTGACGCGATGGCGCTCTGCCGCCTGCCAGTCGATGCGGCCAAACCCCACCCATTGCGCCGCGCTGCGCGGCGCCGGCCCGAGCAGCGTCTGCAATTGCACAAGTCCCGCGGGAGTATAAGAGCCATTGGCAATGCCGAGATAGTCATTGCTGGCCTGGTTGAAGCTCTCGCTCAGTTGCGCGCTCAGCAACTGAGTTTCGGGAATGCTCGGCGCACAGAAGAATCCCGCGCATCGACCGTAGGAATCGGCGCCGATCGGAAGCTTTACCGTGCTCAGGCCCGGATCGTTGCGGCGGTAGCTGTCGAGAGCGGCAAACCAGAAGAGCTTGTCGCGGCGCAGATGGCCGCCCAGCCCCGCGCCTCCTGCCATCTCGTGATCCGGTGGCGTGAAAGGTTCGGCCGTAAACAATGGCGCCGCAGCCGTGCCGGTGTTCTCAACCCATTGCGTAAAGGGATTCCGCGCGCCCCACGTGTTTTGCCGGTCAAAGAGAAACGCCTGGCCGTGAATTTGGTTCTCTCCGTGCGCAGTTTTTACCGCGATGCGTCCGCCGGTTCCCCGCGCCTCCTCGGCCTCAACGTTTCCGGCAACGGTCTCCACTTCGCGTACGCCGGCCTCGCTTACGCTGAATCCCCGGCCGCCGTTCCACGCCTGGCCCCCCAATCCTTGGATAGCCCCGCTCCCGCCGTGCGTGCCCGAGTCGGGATTGGAGGGTTCTGTATCGGCCGCCGCGCCAAAGGCCAGACGCGTCGGTGCTCCGTCGATGGTGATTTCGGCCGGTTCCTGGTCTTCGCCACGGTAAACCGGCTGCGAAGAGTCCGCCGATGCTGAAGACGCGGGCGTTTCAAGCGCAAAGTTCTGCCAGTTGCGGCCGGCCGTGGGAAGGGCGGCGACTTCGGCGTCGCTCACGGTAGTTTGGAGCACGGGAATCACCGGATCAACTTTGGCAATCGCGGCGGCAATCGGCAGCAACTGAAGGGGCTGTGTGCTGATCATGGGTTGAACGCCGCTCGCTGCTGATGAGCTCGCTGCAAGGCTGGCGGAAAGGTCGGGCGCGGGCGTCGATGCCGGCCGTGCCGGAAGTGCGACCGGCGCTGCTACGGATGCCGTTTCGACGGTCGAGGGAGCGGGTCGCGCGGGCTCAAGCATTTCAACCGCTGCATCCGGCTGATTGAGGGGGACTGGCTCGACCGAAGCGAACTCAGCCGGCGCGGACGGTGCAGGCTGAGGCATTTCCTGCGCGGGAGTCGGCGCGGCAACGGGCGCTGAGGACGCGGCAGCCGGCGTTGATTTTTGCAGGGCTTCCGCCGTCGGTGACGGCTCGGTTGTTCGCGGTTCCACGGTACGCGCTTCGGCTGGCGTCTCACGAGAGGTCGCGGGGCCGGCACTTGTCGCCAGTGCCGGGGCGCTCTGTGTTCCAGGTTCAAGATCGATTGCCGCCTGAACCCGCGCTTCGTGGCCGGCGGAGATCATGACTCCTTCGAGCTGGCCGCGGCCAAGCTGCGCGCTTTCAGCGGCCAATGTGTATTCACCCGCATCGAGCGCGGCAAAGCGGTAGCTGCCGTTGTCCGCTGTAATGGTGCGCGTCTCCGCGCCGGTTGACCCATTGCGCAGTATGACCGCAACCCCCGCCAGCGGCGAAGAATTCAGGTCGGTGAGCCTGCCTGAAAGCGAGCCCTTTTGAGCTTCTGGTTCCGTTGCAGCATTTTGGGCAAAAAGCGGCGTGCACGCGGTAAAAAACAGCGCGGCGACCAACGAGGGCGCAAACAGGCACCGCCTCAACACGGTCATTTCAGGAGCCAATCACAGGCCGTAGGGCCTGTTTACGGCAGAGCCAGGGCAAATCCATCAGCCTCCGGAGCAGGCGCGAGGCGCGGCCGATCCGGCGGAAAACGAAACCCGTGAACGCGCAAAGGCATCCGCGGTTCGAGTCTCTATTGAAGATTGCAAGCGATTCTATGCGCTCGGAACGAGCTCAAAACGTAACGCACATCACATCTGCTGAAACTATCCGCGCAGGCACAGAATTGAGGCTGAGGAACAGCACCGCCGGCCGCGCGATTGCCACATCCGGCGCTCCAGGCCCATCCATCCGATAAACTGGAGAGACGGGGTTCAGTAAGCCTTGTCGTGTGTGCAACATGTTTATCGATGAAGCCAAAATCCGCGTGAAGGCCGGCGACGGCGGCAACGGCTGCATGGCCTTCCGGCGCGAGAAGTTCGTGCCGCGCGGGGGGCCCTCCGGCGGGGACGGCGGCCGTGGCGGCGACGTGGTTATGGAGGCGAGCCAGCGGCACAACACGCTCATCCACTTCCGCTTCAACCCCGAGCACAAGGCGCAGCGCGGCGAGCACGGCATGGGCTCCAACTGCACCGGGCAGGACGGCCGTTCGATCGTACTGCAGGTGCCCGTCGGCACTGCTCTCTACGATCAGGAAACCGGCGAACTGGTGCATGACTTTCAGCAGCCCGACGAGCGAATCGTCGTGGCCAAAGGCGGGCGCGGCGGCCGCGGCAACCAGCACTTTGCCACCAGCACGCACCAGGCCCCGCGCGAGCACGAACTCGGCCGAGCGGGCGAGGAGCGCAACTACCGGCTGGAGCTCAAGCTGCTCGCCGATGTGGGGCTGGTCGGCTTTCCCAATGCCGGCAAGTCAACACTCATCTCGCGCATCTCGGCGGCTCGGCCCCGGATTGCCGATTACCCGTTTACCACTCTCGAACCCAATCTGGGAGTCGTTACAGTGGGCCAGGAGCCGGACGAACAAAGCTACGTGGTTGCCGATGTCCCTGGGCTGATTGAGGGCGCGCACCTGGGCCACGGCCTCGGCACCCAGTTCCTGCGCCACATTGAGCGCACGCGGCTGCTGGCGCACCTTGTGGATGTTTCTGACGCTTCCGGCCGGCCCGATCCGGTTGAAGATTTCAAGATCATCAACAAAGAGCTGGCCAACTTTGGCAACGGTCTCGATGAGAAACCGATGATCGTCGTCGCCACCAAGATCGACGCGGTAAACCCCGACAAGCTCAAAAAGCTTTCCACCTACGCAAAAAGGCGCAAGCTCGAGTTCCACGCCATCTCGGCCGTCACGGGCGAAGGAATCGAGGAACTCAAGTGGGCGCTGGCCGCGCGCGTGCGGCCGGCCGACGAGGTGCCGCCGGTCTCCTGACCGGCTGAACGGGGCCCGCAACATAATGTACCGCCGGTCTCCCGACCCACAGGCGAGTTCGCTAACCCACCAATTTGCGCTTCACGCCGCCGCTGTGAAATCCCCCCGTTAAAATCCTGCGCAATTCATCCGTGCCGGGCAACTCCGATCGAGTTCGTGAGTCTAACCAGGTAGGCGCAGGAGATTCTTGCTCTTCCCCGTTTAGTCGATAAGAAACCTGGTCTTTTCGTTTCGAACTTGCATCAAAACCAAAGCAGTCTGGGCGTGCCGAGCGAAAGTTTTGGCCGAGTCCGGCGCATTTTCTCAATCAATACAGAAGGATCATTCAGATGAAGAGCACCTTTTTTGATTTCATCAAGCGCGATTTAACTTTAGTGATTGTCCTCAGCGCGCTCGTATTTGTCGGTGCGCTCGCATGGGGTGGCCCCTTCCTTGCCACGTACCAGCCGCCTGCCGGATTTGTTGTGGCTCAAACCGCAACGCTCAGCGGTACCGTGATGCGCGACGGCAGCAATGTTTACCTGAGCCTCGGATCAGGAAAACTATATGAGCTCGAAAATGTGCGCCACGCGCGCAGCTTCGACGGTAAGCTCGTTACAGTCACCGGCCGGGTGAATGCGCAAGCCAAACTCATCCTCGTTGACGGATTGAGGCCGTAACAGCATAAAAGCGCAGCGCTGGGATTCGTCTGGCTGCAAACGATCGACAAGAGTCCTCGACGGCGTCATGCTGCCGGGGATTTTTTGTGCGCGGATTTTTTGCGCGGAGTTGGTCGCCACTTGCCGGTTCGACGGGGCGCGATACTCCGGTTTAGCATTAGGCGACTTGATGGCGCCGCCCCGGCCGGTTACAAACGGGCGCGCCGCACTTTTACCTGAAGGGGACTTGAACGACATGATGCGGAATGCCTTGGTGTGTGTTCGGCAATTCCTGGGTTCCTGTGGCCTTTTCCGATTCTGTGCAAGGTCGCCGCTCCCTGGGGGTCGCGTCGACTTGAGTTCAACGGTTTCAAGATACAGCTACCCAGGAATTGCGATAGCGTTGGGAATAATTTGCGCAGGGATGGCCTGGGGCCAAAACGCCGCGCCGGCCGCACCGGCGAGTGCAGTAACGGCGCAGGCCGCTCAGACCCCGCGTCAAACCGCGCCTCAGGCCGCGCCCCCCAAAGGGCAGATGCACAGCTGGTGGAGCGGCCAATATTTCCTGCGGCCGTGGAATGCGCCCGACGCAACCAAGCTGCCGCTGATCTCGGTCAAGGGCAATCGGTTCGTCGATCCCACCGGCCAGCCGATGCTGTTCCGCGGCGTCAACATCGCCGATCCTGACAAGGTTGACAGCCAGGGGCACTGGAACAAGGAACTCTTCGAAAAGGTGAAGGAAACGGGCGCCAACGTGGTGCGGATTCCCGTGCATCCGGCGGCGTGGCGAGGCCGCGGCGCCAAAGAGTACCTTGCGCTGCTCGACCAGGCCGTGGAGTGGTCGACCGACCTGGGCATCTATGTCGACATCGACTGGCACTCGATCGGCAACCTGAAAGAAGGCGTCTTTGAGAGCCCGATCTACGAGACCAGCCTGCCCGAGACGCTGAACTTCTGGCGTACCATTGCGGCGCACTACAAGGGCAATCACACGGTGGCGTTTTTCGAACTATTCAACGAGCCCTCGGCCGCCAGCGGCCGCTTTGGCACCATGACGTGGGAGGAGTGGCGCGACATTAACGAGGAGATGATCACCATCATCCGCGCTTACAACAAAGACGCGATTCCGCTGGTGGCGGGGCTCGACTGGGCCTACGACCTGTCGGGGATTCGCACCAGTCCCATCCGCGCCGACAACATCGGCTACGTCGCGCACCCGTATCCTAACAAGCGCTTTAAACCGTGGCCGCCCAAGTGGGAAGAGGACTTCGGGTTCGCGGCATCAAAATATCCCATGATCGCCACCGAGATCGGCTTCGATTCCGGCCAGTACGGACCAAAGGAACTGGGTATCGATTACGGGCACCAGATCACCAGCTACCTCGAATCGCGCGGCATCGGCTGGACAGCGTGGTGCTTCGATCCCGAGTGGGGACCGTCGATGCTGAAGTCGTGGGACTACGATCTGACCGACTCGGGCCAGCTCTTCAGCGACGTCATGCACGCGGCTCCAACGCCGCTGGGCGGGCCGGTGAAACAGTGAGGCAGGGGTTTCGGGGGCTGTTGCAGGGCGTAGCCAAAATGGCTACACTTAATACAGGAGACAAGCAATGCGTCAAGTTTCACTGCGGGAGTTTAGGACGCGCGGCGCCAAGGCCCTGAGCAAAGTTCCGCGCGGAGAAACCGTGCTGCTGGCCGGGCAGCAGGGTCCGGCGTATTTCCTGATCCCGGCCGTGGGTGATATCGCCGCGCAGGACATGGATTTGCGGCGGGCGATGGCGAGGGCGAGCTTGCGCCAATCGGCGACTTTGGCCGCAGCATTTCCTATCACCGACGAAGAGATCGAGCAGGAGATCGCCGCGGCGCGCGCGGAGCGGGACACTCGCGCCCAGCGGCGCGAAGAGCGTAAGAAGAAGATCGCCTGATGCGGACCGCCGTGCTCGACACCAACGTGATCGTCTCTGCCGGATTGAAGCTGGGCAGTGTGCCCTACTGTGTGGTGATGGACTGGGTGCTTGCGGGGCAGGTTCAGGCGGTGACCTGTCCGTCAGTCGTCCGCGAATATCGTGAGGTGCTTTGGCGGCCCAAATTCACGCGCCACGGGTTCCCACCGGAGTGGATCGAAGACCTGCTTGCGCTCAGCCTGCAACTGCCCGACCCCAAGGATGCGGTGTTTCTTGCTCTGGCTCGCGCGTCCGGCGCATGGCTGGTCACAGGAAATATCAAGCACTTCCCGAAGAGCGTGCGCCGTGGAGTGACGGTGGTGTCGCCGGCGGAGTACTTAGAGAAGCTGAGTATTCCTGGTCAGTGGCAAAGTCGGTAAGTTTGGTTTCCATGCCTTCGGGGCCACCCTAATCCCTAATTGGTCCTGTGGTCTCCCTCCCCTTGCGGGAAAGAGCGAACGATGAATGCGGCCGGCGTTAGAGCCATACCCGGCGCTCGATGTTCTCTTATAGAACATCTTTTCGATTAATGCGCTTTACGCTTGCTCTGTGCCCAAGGCGACAAATCGAAAGAACATATCGGGCAGGCGCATTGCCGAAGCACGGGCTCATGCGCGACCTCCGCTTACTCAGGAAGAGCTTTCAGGCAAGCTGGCTCTCCTCGGGATACAGTTGGACCGAGCGGCCATCGCCAAGATTGAGAGTGACCGCAGGGGAGTTCTCGACTTTGAGCTCAAAGCGATCGCAGCAGTGTTGGATGTTAGAGTCGATTGGCTTTTGGGGGCCGGTCATTGAAAGACGCGTCCTCCAGATTGCGGACCGCTACGCGGCGTGCCAAATCCGACGTGGCAAACAAGCTCGTAAGCATGTTTTTGCACGAGTTGAGCCGCTCGATTTCCTCAGCCTGGGAAGTTCGTGTGGATGGCGAGGAATATGAAACCCTTGTCCGCGAATATTTTGGGAACAAGTGCCCTTATTGCGGGAGGGATCTCACATTTTCAGAGGCGGTAATCGAGCATTTGGATGGGATGAACCGGCTCCGTGGGGGCCTTCATGTGCCCGGCAATGTCCTCGTGGCCTGTGCAAGGTGCAACTCTGAGAAACGCCGCGACGACTCGTTGAGGGCCCTTGGCCTTGCCGAGTCGGGTTGGGAGTCCTTCCTTTCCCACGACGGCCAACGGTGCGGCGCGTCCTGCCGCACCTGTGCCTATTGGAGCGACCGGTGGCCCGATCCGCAACAACGATCCTCCGTCTTGGCGGAAAACCGTGAAAGGATAAGGATGTTTCGTAAGCGCTTCGCTGTTACGGACGCAGCAGTCTCAGCGGCTGTGGCGGAACTGCCGAGGGCTTTGGTGGTGCTCTATACCGAGTGTCAGGCCTTCGCGGAGACGGAGATTAAAACGCTGCTTGAGAAATTCCGGCAAGCCGAAGCCCCTCAATCCTAGCGGGGCTCCCTTTCCGAGAGTGCGGCGCAATCTCAGTTTTTTCGCGTCGACAATTCGTTGTGGGAGGAGTCTATCAAGGCGCGCAATTGTAGCCTCTCTTGCTCCGCCCGCTTTCGATACATGAGCATCATTTCGGTGAACACTGCAGAGTTCTTGATTTCACAGTCCACGCACAGCCAAAGAATCAAACTCCCGCAAGGCGCCTCGACGTGATTTGGCGCTGAACATCGTGATGCAAGGTTCGTTCGGTTTGATCGGGCCACGAGAGCCGCAAGGGAGACGCGGGAACGGATCAGGTCCGTTTGTATCACTAACAAGGGACGCCCGACTCTCACGCTTGAGATCCAACATCTAGCGCCAAATACGTTTTTAACTCCCGCCTCAATTCCGTCGACGCCGATGTTCAGAATCTTCCTGTCGGCTACGCCGAGCCAATGCTTGAACATGATCTCTATCTTTGTTCCGAGGTAAGCTCTCTCGGCCCGGTTAAGCTCCTCGATTCTCTCTCGACCGGTTCTAGGCCGGTCAATTACTTCTTCGATAGCTTGGCGCGCAATCATCGGCAGATCTCTCTCAAGGCAGACTCTACCCCCGACGCGTTGGAGAATCGATCGTTCGATAAGCGACAGCGTTGCTGAGTCGTGGTCTCGATCGCAGTTGGTTAGGGATTGCTCGGGGCTGGTCCTGGATAGATGATTCATTGGTTAGCCTGTCTAATATGTCGGCGGAGGGGAGCTCGTGCCTCGTTTCGCTCCAATTTCGGGAGCCAATACGCCTTGTTTGTTTTGGGAGTCCTGCCATCATTGCAATTGTGCCCGTGCCAAAAACAGCCCTTTACCTCGATGATGGTTCGATGTTTAGGCAGGACAATATCCGGGTGGCCCGGCAGGTCCCTAACGTGGAGACGGAAACGGAACCCGAGCCGATGCAATGCTCTCCGGACAAGCATTTCCGGTTTTGTGTCTTTCGAACGAATCTTCGCCATGTTGGCGGAGCGCGCGGCGGAGGGGCGAGCAGGTTTGGACCTCATTATGTGCCTCATGGGGTCCGGGCATCAGCGGAAGGCGCGATTAGGATGGGGCACCCGGCCTTTGCAGATAATTATGCCCTTCCAGCGCACAATTCTAAATAGGAAGGGATCGGTCCGGGAGCATGAAGAACAGCAACCTCTCAGTCACCCGCATGGCCCGCCTCATGGGCCAGTCCCTCGCCCGCCCTTTCACGCTGGGCCGTTTTTTTCCCAAGGCACGCAGAAACCGTGAAACCGTGAACCCCTTCAACAGAATCAATAACTTGGCGTACCACCCGCCTCCACAGCTTCACAGTTTGACTGTGAAGCGGTGACGAAACCGCACGCAGTTTCACATTCGCGCTGTGAAGCTGTGGGCAATTCCCGCGGCTACTTGCCCTGCGTGAGCCAGATGGCTTCCATCTGTTCGAGGGTTCGGCCCTTGGTTTCGGGCACCATCTTCGCCATGAATACGGCGGCAAGAACGCCCATCACGCCGTAGATCCAGTAGGCGAAACCGTGCTTGAAGTGGTCAACCAGGTAAGGATTCTTGTCGAGAATAGGGAAGGTCCAACTGACGAGGTAGTTGGCGATCCACTGCATGGCGACGGCCAGGGCCATGGCCTTACCGCGAATCTGGTTGGGAAAGATCTCGCTCAACAGCACCCAGGTGACCGGACCCCATGAGACGGCAAACCCGGCGGTGTAGACCAGCATGCATACCAGCGCGAGCATGCCCGGGCCGCCCAGCCAGAAGGTCGAGCCCAATGCAATCATGCTTACCGCCATGACCAGCGCGCCGATGATCTGCAGCGGGCGGCGGCCCATGTGATCGACAGTGACGATGGCCACCACGGTGAAGGTGAGGTTGACCGCGCCCACAATGATGGTTTGGAAGAGCGAGGCGTTGGTGGTCAGGCCCATGCCCTTGAAGATGTCGGTTGCGTAGTAGAGCACCACGTTGATGCCGACGAATTGCTGGAAGACCGACAGCATGATGCCGATGAAGATGACCAGCATGCCGAAGGAGAGCATTTTGCCGGAGTGATGCTCGCTGAGCGAGGCGCGGATTTCAGAGAGTTCCTTTTCGCCCTCCTCCTTTGTGATCAGCTTGGCCAGCACCGCGCGCGCGCCGCTCTCATCGCCCTTCAGCATCAGGTAGCGCGGGGTTTCAGGTACAAGGAACAGCAGAAGCAGGAAAAGTCCGGCTGGGACAGCGCCGGAAAGGAACATGTAGCGCCAGCCGATGGAGTTGAGCCAGGCGTCGCCGCTGCCCGATTTTGAGATTCCAAAGTTGACGAAGTAAATAACCATCATGCCGAAGATGATGGCGAACTGGTTCCACGCGACCAGATTGCCGCGGACTTTGGGCGGCGCGATCTCGGCGATGTACATGGGCGACAACATGGAGGCCAGGCCCACGCCGATTCCGCCAAGGATGCGGTAGAAAACGAAGTTGGCCATGTAGCCCGGGCCGCCGTGGCCGATGGGGGCGAAGGGAAACTCCGGCGCCGATGCGCCCAGGGCCGAAATGAGGAAGAACACGGCGGCAATCACCAGTCCGCGCTTGCGGCCGACATGGGTGCTGACCCACCCGCCAATCAAGCCGCCGATAATGCAGCCGATGAGCGCGCTCGAAACCACAAACCCCAGCAGCGAGCTGGCGGCGTTGGCCTGCGCGGGGTTGGCGAGGTCGGCAAATCGCGGATCGATGAAGTAAGCCTTCAGGCTGTCGACCGCGCCGTTGATGACGGCCGTGTCATAACCAAAAAGCAATCCGCCCAGGGTGGCGATGAGGGTGAGCAGAACAACATAGGGATTCAAGCGCGGCATGGAGTCCTTTTGCGGCGATTGGATTTCGGTCAGTGCGTTTTTGACGGGAACCTCGAGCGGAACCAGAGTAACTGTGCCCTGTTGGGCCTTGCGCAAGGTCGGCGCTCCCTGGGGGTCGCGCCGACTTGAGGTCCTTGCTTTCTTGATACATCGACTCTGGTTCCGCTATAGAGGCCCGATCGCGCGTGTGGTTAAAACTCGCATCAATTCTACGGGACGGCGAAGGGGCAAGGCAGCGAGCCGGCAAGTCAGCGAGTCAGCGAGTCGGCCGTCCCAGCCTAGGCGCAAAAACAAAGACGCACTACCCAAAGGGTCCCCAGGTGGGGCACCCGGTGGGTCGCCTAGTCAGCGGTCGAGAGCTAGCACTTCGGATGGGGGTTCTTGAACTCGAGCTCGATGGGCAGCCAGTCTGACAGGCGCTTGGCGTCGATCTGGTCGTCTGTGGACGTCATGTTGAGCGACGACCGGGCCAGGGCGACGGAGAGCTTTACCTTCCCCTTCATGCAGTAGCCCGCTAGCATTTTGGCCAGCTCTTTATTGGTCAGGTCCAGGTAATCGGCGGAGAGGGCGCCTTCGGAGCCAGAGATGTCCGTCGGGGCCATGATCATCATGTCCGGGACCTGCGTTGCCTGCTTGACTCCGGAAACATCGACTTGCACCACGAGATCGGCTCTTGTTTCAACATCTTCGGGGTTGGCCGTGAACTTGATGCCGGGAAGGGTAATGCCCGCCGGGTTCGGCTTGACGGGTTTTGTGTCAAATGCCAAGCGGTAGGGTGCGCCCTTCCATTTGGGCGTTTGAGGCGTGTTGGAAGCCTGGTTGCCTGAATTGCATCCGGCCAGGAGCAGCAGCGCGCCGGCCAGAAAAATGATGCGCTTTTTCACGTCATCCTCCTAGGTCTTTTGCGATGACGCGAAATGATACCACCGGGGCAGCGGGGTGGGGCAGTGATGGCGGGCCGGCAAGTCAGAGAGTAGGCGAGTCAGCGGGCCGGAGGGCCGGCGGTGCCCCACCCCAACGGCAAAGACATAGACACCGCAAGGGCGAGGCACCCGAGTTTCGGTGAGGGTGGGGCGCCAGGATTATGCCGCACGAACTGCGATGCGCGCTCCGTGCGCTCTGGGCCTGGGCCGGATCACAATCTCGACATCGTGGCCGAGAGCAGTTAAAAAGCGCATGAGGCGCTCGACTGAGAACCCTTCAAGGTTGTAATGCAACAGTGCGGAAACCTTGGGCTGATTGATGCCGAGAGCGGCTGCGACCTGAATCTGGGTCAGTTTGCGCCGCGCGACGATGCGGCAGATGGCGGCTCCCAGCCGAGCTTTAGTATCGAGTTCGCCGGCGTCGGGCAGGCCCATGTCGGCGAAAACGTTGCCGCTGCTTGCGATCACGCGCTCGATGATCTTCCTAGCCATATCTCTCCTGGTAGTCCTGCTGCGCCATCCTCAAGCGCGCCCGGACCAAAGCAATGTCGGATTGCCGAGTTTCAATGCCGCGCGGCGATTTCTTTTGAAATGCGTGAAGAACATAGACAGCGCGCTCGAAACGAACTGTGTAGATCGCCCTGTAGGTATCGCCGTCATAATCCTTAACGGCCTCCATAACTCCTGGCCCTTCGCCGCGCCATGGCTTGGCTGAAAGATGCTTGCCGCCATATTGCGCAGCACTGAGGGCAAAGCCGATGCTGCGTTGGACCGCAGAGGGGAATTGCCTGGTTTCTTTGAGCGCGGAACCCATCCAGTGGAGCGGCTTTTCACCCGGTACCTTCAGCCGTGTCATGATTATCCCACTTCTAGGATATTCCGTCGAGAGAGAAAATACTTGAGGATCGATGTTGACCCCAGGTCCGGGAATCCGGACCTGGGATGTCTGCTGCTGAGTTGGTTCCGCCCTTCAGGCCGCCTACTCTTCTTCTTCCTCATCAGGCCGTTTGGCGTTGGCCAGGATCTTCTCGGCCACCAGCTGCGGCACGATGTCGTAGTGGTCCACTTCCATGCGGTAGCTGCCCTTGCCCTGGGTCATGCTGGTGAGCAGCGTGCCATAGGTCAGCATCTCGGCCATGGGAACCTGGGCGTTGATAACAGTCGTACGCCCCTTTGACTCCATGCCGCCAACGCGGCCGCGCCGGCCATTCAGGTCGCCCATCAAAGTGCCGGCGAACTCGTCGGGCGCTTCGATTTCAACCTTCATAATCGGCTCAAGCAGGCACGGCTTGCAGAGCTCCATGGCTTTGCGGAAGGCGAGGCGGCCGGCCTTTTTGAAGGACAGCTCGTTGGAGTCGACGTCGTGATAGCTGCCGTCGTAGACAACAACCTTGAAGTCGACCACGGGGTAGCCGGCGAGATAACCGCGGGCGGCCGACTCGACGATGCCCTTTTCGACAGCGGGAATGAAGTTGCGGGGGATGGCTCCGCCGAAGACGTCGTTTTCAAACTCGAATCCGCCGCCGCGGGGCAGGGGCTCCATGCGGATTTTGCAATCGCCGAACTGGCCGTGGCCGCCGGACTGCTTTTTGTGGCGGCCCTGCGCCTCGGCTTTGCCGCGGATGGTTTCGCGGTAGGGGGAGGGCACGCTGGCCTGGTCCTGGTGCTTGATGAGGTGGAAACCCTCCAGCGCGTGCGCGGCGACGTACGCGAAAAGGCGCTCAACGCTCTGCGCCAATTGCTCGATGAACTGCCGCTCTATCCCGGGCTCTACCTGCTGATTACCGGCACCCCGGCATTCTTCGATGGCCCCCAAGGCATTCGGCGGTTGACGCCCTTGGCCCAGCGGCTGCACACGGACTTCGCGACCGAGCTCGCTTTTCG
The DNA here is from genome assembly GCA_963808695.1 of uncultured Acidobacteriaceae bacterium. Lineage (GTDB taxonomy): Bacteria > Acidobacteriota > Terriglobia > Terriglobales > Acidobacteriaceae > Telmatobacter. The sequence continues at coordinate 4,582 of CAWEHF010000012.1, read as the reverse complement.
ATAACCCCCGCGCCCCGCAAGTCCGGCTCCGGGGCTTCGACCTCGATTCGCTGCTGGAAGTCGGCCGCAAGGTGCGAGATATTTATGCCGCTGGCTCCGCCGCCCCCGGCAGGATTTCGCACTTGTGCGACGACCCCTAATCCAGACCCTCGCAAACGCGGTATCCGGTAGTCTGGGCGGCAAGGTCGGCGTTGCGCCCCGGCTGTTCCTGAAGAAGCTGGTGAGCGACGTTCTCGACCGGAGTCGACCAGTTCCCCGACTTCGATCCCCGCCGCCACTACGAACTGACGCTCTCCAACGCCGAGATGACGGACGCTGAGCGCGGCGTTTCCGTGGACGATATCGAGTTGCCGCTGTGGAGCTTCGCGCGACTCCACCCCGCGCTTCAACACCATATCCTCAACTCGCTCGAATGGCGCACCCTCCGCCCGTTACAAGAGTCGGCGATTGGCCCGATCTTGGATGGCGCCAACGTTCTGCTGATCGCCCCCACCGCCGGCGGAAAGACCGAAGCCGCCATCTTTCCGGTCCTCTCCGAGATCCTCCGCCGCGATCTGCCGGCGCCGAGCGTTCTGTACGTCTGCCCATCCGCGCCCTGCTGAACAATCTGGAGATCCGGCTCGGCTGGTATGCCGAACTGATCGGCCGCACCTGCGCCCTTTGGCATGGCGACGTCAGCCAGGCCGATAAGTCCGCCGTCCTACGCGATCCGCCCGACATCCTGCTCACCACTCCAGAGAGCCTTGAGGCGATGCTGGTCTCCACGCGGGTCAACAATGCCGCGTTGTTCTCCCGAATTCAGTTCGTCATCGCCGACGAGTTACACGCGTTTGGAGCCGATGATCGCGGCTGGCACTTGCTGCACATCCTCGACCGAATCAATGCCTTATCCGGTTCGATGCACAGCGCATCGGCCTCTCCGCAACCGTGGGTGAACCAGAGGCGCTGCTACACTGGTTCTGCGGGAGTCGGAGCGGCCTGCCGAGGTCATCTCACCTGCGGCTGCAGGCCGGTGGACGCCGAAGTCCTCATCGATTACGTTGGCAGCGTCCCGAACGCCGCCCACGTGATTTCGCGCTTACACCGCGGCGAAAAGCGCCTGGTGTTCACGGATAGCCGCTCTCAGGCAGAGGAATTGGCTTCGTTCTTTCGCGGGGAGGGTGTCGAGACCTTCGTCTCCCACAGCTCCTTAGCCGGGACGAACGCCTCCGAGCCGAACAGGCGTTCCACGAAGCACGCGACTGCGTCATCGTCGCCACGAGCACGCTGGAGCTGGGCATCGATGTTGGGGATCTCGACCGGGTCATCCAGATCGATGCTCCCACCAAAGTGGCTTCGTTCCTGCAGAGGCTGGGACGGACCGGCCGCCGGGCCGGCACTCGCCGGAATTGCCTCTTTCTGGCCACCAACCCGCACTCTCTGGTCCGAGCCGCCGCGATTGAGAAGCTTTGGAGGGAGGCTGGGGTCGAGCCGGTGACTCCGCCGCCCTTCCCGGTGCATGTGTATGGCGCAGCAAGCCCTGTGCCGGGTCATGCAGCGTGGCGCGCTCCCGTACCCGAAATTGGCTTCGTTCCTGCAAGACTACGATGGACTCTTCGACACACCTGCTGAAACGTGGATTGCTGCATCGTCGATGGCGGCCTGGTCAGCATCGGCCCAGAAGCCCAACGCCTCTGGGGCGGCCGTAACTACATGGAACTGCTGAGCGTATTCGATACGCCCGGACCTCTTTACTGTTTTGTGCTGGCATTCAGGAACTCGGAGTTCTTCACGAGCTGAGCTTCCGCCGCGAAGATGCCATGGTCCTGTTGGCCGGCCGACCCTGGCGGGTCACCTCGGTTGACCAGAAGCACCGCATCGCCCACGTTGAACCCGCCGACGACCTGCCCGGCCGTTCGACCTGGCTGGCTTCCAAGCCAGGGCCTCTCCTTCGAGATCTGCCAAGCCATGCGCGACTCTTACTGGGAGCCACCGCCACGCTCTCCCACCGCGCCACCGAGCAATTGGAACTTCTCGCTGGCCAAGGTACCACCGACCCGAAGGCACCGTCCTTCGGTCCACAAGAGAGGGCTGCGAGTGGTGGACGTACGCCGGCCTGAAAGGCCAACGCCGCTCTGGTCCAACGCTTCGCCCTCCCCGCCACCTTCGACAGCCTGACCATTCGCGCCCGCTGCTCCCCGATCGAACTGAAACGCTCCCTCGACAGCCCCGCCGCAGGAATCGCGACCCCGAAATCGACCCACGCTTCCGCCCCAAGTTCGCCGAGTGCCTACCGGACGCACCCCTTGGCCCGTTCGCCCGGGACGCCTCTACGATTGGCCCGCCGCTTCACGAATCCGGGCGGAAATGATCATTGAATGATCGAACTCGCGCATGAAGCATCCGCGTGCCATATGTGGGGAGCAGATTCTCAGGAGCATCAAGAAAGAAGAGTACCGGAGCCGTCCAACCAAGTACTCGGGGCCGCGTCTACGTGTACGCAAGTCTCCGCCCTGGCGATCTCAACGGATTTATTAGCCTTGGAGCGGAGCCAAGCGACTTCCCCACAGGAGTGGTCGTCGGCTCCGTCGAAATAACTGGTTGCCGGTATAGCGCACGGAAGCAGTGTTACGCCTACAGTCTCGCCAATCCCAAACGGTCGAGGAAATCAATGCCTCCAAGAAACCATCCTCAGCCGGTCTGGTTCAAGCCATTCGGTATCGCACGCCGTCGCCTGAAGTTTAGTATCCCAAGGGGCAACCACCGCTCGGCGCAGGTGAAGCCAGCGTCCTCCCGCAGTCCGCCGCGGAGCGTCTGGTTCTGTTAATCTTGTTTCTTTGGTTCCGGGATCGCGGCCGTTGGTTCCTCCCCAGCCAATTGTTGGGTTCAGCAGGATGGATACTGATCGGGGTTCAGTCATTACCCTTGGCGGCGGCCCGGGCCGACAGTTTACGCGCTGAGGGTGACCACTGTCTTGATTCCAATCGCATCCAGAATCTCCTGGAGCCGCGCAATCGCGACCGTCTGATAGTCGCTCTCCTCATACCGACTGATCACTTGCTTGCTCACGCCCAGCCGCCGGGCCAATTCGGTTTGCGAGACGCCCTTTGCAATCCGGACCTTTGCGATGAACGGCGCTATTTGATCCAGCCGCTCGACGTGGGGTAGGGTCAACTCGCCGGACTTCACCTGATCGTACTCGCGCAGTTCGTCTTCCAGTTGTCTAATCATCCCCTCGTAGCTTCCGCGGATTGCCGCAGAGCGTTTGCCTGGCTTCTCCTGCTCCGCCTTCGCGAGTGCTCGACGGAAGCCCTCGATCTGAGCCAATGTCCGGTCTCGTTGAGCGTCGCTCTTGATCATGGTCGTGCCGCCTTCACCACTTGAATCACGCCGCGAGGTTGACCATCGCGGTCCTGTCGAAAGAACTCCGGGAAACCCATTTCCGGGCTGGCTTGCATTGCCGGATGGATGAAGAACTCAACCCCATAGTCGGCCCACATTCGCCACTTCCACTTCCGCACGAGCGGAACCAAAACGAAGTCGAAGTCGATCCAGTAGGGATCGATGCGATCATAGACGCCTTCGTCGGGCTCAACCCAATAGCCATCGACATCCCCGGGATCCGGCTTCTCCGTACAGAAACTGCCGTCGATGTAAATCTCTTGGATGCCGGCCGCCCAAAAAGCCTCGACAGCGGCGCGGAGTCCCTTCAACAACCATCGACGACGGGGCGTGAAACCGAGCCGCTTCCCGATCTGCTCCAACGTCGCCTGATGATTTCCCGGTGGCAACGCGCCAGTGCTGGGGTCAAACGCCGGAATCAAAAGCCACCTCCATCATCTCAGGGACAATCATAAATGTCAACATTTATGCTGTCAATGTGGAACGACAACAAGCAATTCATCGCGGACAGGCCTTCTCGCCGAGCAACACGGCACCGCTGATCGCATAAAGGGACAGGTTGTATGCCGCGTGTGAGAGGGCCGCCGGAGCCGTCGATCCAGAGCGCCACCTGATCCAGCCGTAGAGGGTTCCCGTTGAGGTGATGCACGCCAATTGTAGCCAACTGACGCCGGGCTGTGCGAGATGGACCAGCAGCAAAGACCACAGCCGCGAAAACCACGACCAACCGGCTCCGGCCAGCGTCATTGGCTGCCTTGCTCAACAACCACATGAGGAACGCGAACAGATAACCGCGGAACACGATCTCCTCGAGCACCGGCCCCAACGTCACCTGGAGGGCGATGAGCTTCCAGTTTTCGCCCAGCCTCATGTTTTGTCCCGAAACCGTCCCGATCACAAAGACAATGATGCCGGCCAGTACGCCGGCTCACGGCGGCGAGCACCCAGTCCGCGCGGGCGGCTGACCGCCAGCGCGCGTAATCGAGGCCCAGTCCTCTCAATCGATCGAGGTTTGCCCACGCGTAAACCAGGAATGCTGTTGCGCCAATGGCACCGATGATGCCGGTCTTGCTCCCTGGCGATGCCAAAAACTGCCAACTGCCGAGCAGCAACACCCAGAACACGACCTCCCGGCATTCGCCGATCTTGAAAATCATTGATAACCCCAGCGATGAACTGAACCAATAGACGTACACAACAT